>JAEUVD010000002.1 GCA_016787065.1 Chitinophagaceae bacterium | reverse complement strand
CTCTACCGTTACATCATCACAATCTGTGGTTGGGTTTGACATCCCTTGATTATTCAACACGGGTTGCATTGTTCCTGATCCTAAGTAAAATCCTTGTAAGAAACATTTAACCGGTACTAACGCTTGTGCCGGATTTACAATTACCGTTACACTTGCTGGAACGCAATAACCTGTTGGTAAGTATGTAATCGTATGCGTTCCTACGCCTGCTGTGGCTGGGTCGAACGTTGATCCTGTTACACCAGGACCACTAAACACACCTCCTGCAGGTGTACCCGTCATCGTTACTGCTGCATCCGTTGTTAAGTAGCTTGCACTTAATCCGGTTAAATCGGCATTCGCATTCATCGTTACAGTTACTGAACCTGATGTAGTACAGCCTGTAGTTGCATTGGTACATGTTACCGTGTATGTGGATGTAGCCGTTGGTGTTACACTTACAGGACTTCCTGTTAATGAACCTGGCATCCATACTTTATCCGTTGGCTGACCCGCTATTCCATTCAAATACATATTCGGACGGTTGGTAAATGTAGTAATTACAGAAGCTGCATTTGTACCACAAGCCTGTGCATTGTCGTTGTATCGGCCATAAACTGAATTAAATGTAGTATTCGTATAACGTACAGTAGAAGAACTACTGAAACAACTTGCACATGTATTAGAAATATCATTATCATGACAGATATCGATCACAATATTCGATACGCCATCCCAGTTAAATGGTGTTGTAAACGTTAAGGTATTAACACCTAGTGATGGTAATGGTTGAGTTACCGGTCCATAAACCGTGGTAAATGGAGGTGCTAGGTACGCACCTGCAAAAGCAGCATCTGTAGTATTACCCATTTTAACAGTATAACCACTTTGTGCAAAAGTTCCAGTACCAAGAGCTGTAACATCAAATCCTAAGCTTGAAATATTACCTGCTGAAAATCCTAGACCAGTCATTTCAGAAGCCAGAATTAAATACTGTGTTCGGCTACCTTCCCAGTTACTGTTATATGGTGTTATACCAGCGGTTGAGGTTACCGTAGTTGAACTTGCATTCCCAACGAGTAGATTTAATGGTGCACTCGTAGTTGCTTCTAAACTTACCGCTGTATTACAACCTGGGTTTACTGAAGATGGTGTTGCAGTTATACCACTCAACGTAGGGTTTGTATTTACTACAACAGGTAAGGTTGCAAATAATTGACATTGTGTATTAGGATCGTATGCTGTAACTGTATACGTTGTATTAACCGTTGGTGTAACTGTTTGGTTTGCGCCGGTTAAATTACCCGGTGTCCAAGTATATTCATAGTTTGGATCGTTAGGACTAGTTACATCTAGGGTAGCGCTTTGTCCTTCACAAATTTGAGCAGGACCCGTTGGTAATATGCTTGGTGCTGTTGTAACTGTAGCAACTACAGGAGTTCGGCTACTTTCACAACCAGAAGTTACTGTCCATGCATAGAAATAATAATAATAATTCACATCATTAAAGGTATTACCGGTTATACTAATTACACCCGGAATTGTGTAAGGATAAGAAGCTCCTGTGGATTCACGATATGTTCCTGGATCGGTAGTCCAACCCATTTGATAATTTCCTGGAGCTAACGTTGCACCAACGGGCACTGTTTGTCCTGTTACTGTTCCGTTCGTTGTTGTTACACCCGACACGGTATAAACCGATACTAGGGTTGAAGCATTACGAATATTCAAAACATAGTTGGTTCCAACGGTACTAAAATAACACTTCACCGATTGAATAGTTACTGGTGCAGAAACGGTAAAGTTCATGTAGTACGTTCCAACAACAGTTGCCGCTGAAGTTATGCCTGCTTTACCTACTTGTTGACTGCCGCCACCTCCTTCAGTTGAAGAAACATAATAGGTAGTAGAACTTGAAATGCTTGGTGTGGTGAAGCTAGTTCCTGAAGCAAGAGGAGTTCCTCCTGTTGCGTTAGCATACCACTTCACTGTACCAGCACCTGATGCAGTTGCTCCTAAATTTACAGTACCGGTACCACAACGAGTACCTGGAGTGGTTGAACTAATTGAAGGATTGTTCACTACTACTTGTGTGCTTGGTGATAAACAAACATTATTATCTCCATCAATGATATTCACTTGATAATAGGTACTTGAAGTAATACCTGTTGCACTATACGTTAATCCGTTGGCACCAGAAATTGGAGTAAAACCACTATTCGTTGGAGAGGATGCCCATTGAATGGTAGCATTGTATAAATTACTTGTAGGAGTAAAGCTAACTACTGAATTTCCCGACAAACATAAGTCCTGAGGATTAGATGAAACGGTTACAGATGATGGTAACACACTCATGGTTACAGTAGCTTGGTTCTGACAACCATTGATCGGCTCAGAAGCACTTAATGTATAGGTGTAAGCACCTGTTGTTCCTGATTGGAAATACACAGTTTCTGTGCTACCTCCAGCATAAGGAACTGTACAAGCAGCATCGATGAATAAGTTCGTTGTAGGTGCCCAACTATATGTAGTATAATCAGGTACAAACGACGTTACTGTTAATTCTTGAATAGAATTATTACATACAGTTTTAGAATTCGAAACAGTTAAGGATGGTGGTGTAGCAACGGTTACAGTAACCGGTGTGCGTAGTGTTTGACAACCACCTACGGCTTTCTCAGATACATACCAAGTGGTGGTTGTACCTACCTGATTCAACCAAGTAGTTGAACCAGCAGCTGGTGCATTTGTTTGGATATTTACGTTATCAAGAATAAAGTTACCTGCTATTCCACCTGAACGTGCCTTAAAGAAATGCGACCATGTTGCTTTATTGGCAGAAGCGTAACCTGCCGGCAACTGAACATTCGTAAATATAGGTGTACCACCTACAGTTACACTACATAATCCTGCAGCGTCTACTGAAATTATCACATGAACATTAGAAGCATTTACCCAAGTAACATCGCTCGAATAAGCAACTACGCCATTCGTTCCTGCTACTTGACCTGGGCTATTAATTACACTAGTACCGTATAGAATATAAATTCCAGCTGCGCCAGCAGCGGCTCCATAGGTATCAAATGATATACGCAATTTAGACCCTGTTCCATATTCTGCATTGGTAGGTGTTGTTCCTGTTGCAGAACCATCATCACAGAAGCTATAACTAAAACCATCCGCATTACCGGCTGGGCTATTTGTTTCGTCAAATTCAACTTGTAACATGGTAGGAGCATACGTTGAAGGTGCATTTACTGTAAAGGCACCTGCTTGTGAAGTAGCATTCGGCGTTAATTGTAAATAACCACTCGTTATACTTGCATTACCTGCAATACTTGCATTGGTTAAGGTAGCAGAACTGAAGTCGTTAGTGTAATACGTTGCTAACGTATTTCCCAGTGGAGGGCCTTGTAACAAGTTTCCTCCTGTAAGCGCATCATACCAATAGTATTGTCCTGTTCCGTCTACACCAGCATTTGAAGCAACTGAAGCTGTTGGAATGGCTAAACCACATTGTGTGCTATTGGTTGCAAATGGTTGGGTAGGTACCGCTAAAGTTGTTACCGAAACCGAGGCAGAAGTACTACAACCTAACGCATCCATTGAACATGAATACGTAGTATTTGAAGTTGGATTAACCGTGATAGAGGCTGTTGATCCGATATTGCTTGCACCATCATTCCAAACAAAATTGCTTGTTGCTAATGCCGCTGTGAAATAAAATCTCGGACGAAGACTGTAGGTTAATAGATTCGTTGTATTATCGGAACATTGTGCTGTTCCTGCTGTTGCAACTGTTTTATGGGTATGAATACTTGAAATAAAGGTTGTATTATCAACCTGACAAGTACGGCTCATAGTAGCTGTGCTAGCAGGGTTACCATGACAAATTTCGATAACTAGATTGCTTACACCATCCCAATAAAAAGGTGCAGTGAAGTTCATCATGTTAACACCTGCAACCGGCAAATAAGAAGCATTTGTGTAAACCTGTGTGAGTGGTGTTGTTACAAAGCTCGTAAGACTAGTTGCTGTTGTAGAACCAATTTTCAAACTGAAATCCAACATTGGAAGTGTACCAATAGCGGTGATGTTCAAACCAAGTGCACTAATGTTTCCAGCATACATTCCAAGTGCTGTTAATTCAGATGCTAAAATCAAATGTTGATTATGCGTATTACTAAATAAACTGTAGAATGGATTTGAATAGGTTGCTGAAGTTGAAGCACCAGCACCAAGAATTTTATCGCCACCCGGGTAGTTGATACTTGCCGTTAACACAGTTTGAGATCCACTACATACAGGATTAACAGAAGCGGTAGCACTTACGTTTAATCCGCTAAGAATATCATCATAGTATGTGGTTCCTGGTAAACTTGTTACCAAACTAATTGTGTTAGTAGCCTTAATCGACCAAGTAACTACGGCTGAACTTGGAGCCGCAGCAGGTATTGTGCCATAGTAAGTATCTCCACTAACATTGGTCATGGTAATTGGCGTTTGAGCCACCCCATTAAAGCTATAAATAATTTCTACTGTATTAATAGTACCGCCAAGAGTTGTAACATCACAATAAATATCACGAGCGGTTGCCGCACACTGCGTAGTTAAAGCTGGTGAAATATTGCCTAAAACTATAAGTGGTGCAGGCGTTGTTCCATTGAATTCATCGGCACCAACATCTCCAATTACACCACGAGTATCTCCATCGAAGTCTGTTGTGATAGAAATAGCCGTTGCCGTAGCGCCGCTTTCCAGTTGCGTTGGTACACTTGGGTCAATATGTAAAAAGGTTGCGTTGCCACAAGTTGTACTTAATAGATTAGAAGTTATATCACCTGAAAAACTAGCACTTTCACGTGTTGCTACACGTGTTTGATAATCTCCTAAGGTTTGATCTGAATTTGTACCATCATAGTATATCAAATTTGTGGCGCTCGGTGTACCAGAGTACCACATATTATTATTTGAACTTGAAGAGAAACTCGTTAATGTGGTAGAGCTTCTACGATGACCTACGGCCAAACCAGTACCGGTTGGCGTAGTCATGTTACTAAAGATATTATTTCGTAAATCTAGCGTAGGCCCTGTAGTTGTTGACACGGAAGAAGAACCGAAATTAGTAGCTCCTGTACCTAATAAATGTATGGTGTTATAATACAATCGGTAAACATCTGAAGCTGTTGTAGCAACAATATTAACACCTGCAACTGCAGTACCGTTTGTAGAGTTTGCCGCAGTAATTCCACCAATAAGGTTATTGTAAATATTTGAAGTTGCTCCGCGGAACATTCTAATACCCTCCGCAGAACCTGTTGCCCCTGTTGCCGAAACATCACAAATTTTATTGCCATAGAGGTTTACAGTTCCTGTTGGTCCGAGTGTTGCTGAAGTACCAACTAAAATACCATAGGCATTCGTGGCAGCACCTGTTGAAGTAATAGATGAAATTGTATTTCCATATACATTCACATTTACTGAACTACTATTACCATAGTTAATTCCCAATGCAATACCTGCACAAGAAATATTCTTAATTGTATTATTATATACAGATGCATTGGCTCCATAACCTATAGATAATGGCGATAAAGTTCCCACTCCATTATTAGTCATTCCATCTATAGTATTATTATAAAAATTATGGGTTGCCGATGCGGAAGTTCCCCAAAAAATTCCTGCTACACCTGTACTAGAAATAAAACCTGTTGCGGAACGATTCAATACAATATTCGTAAACGTATTGTTGAACAGATTGGCAATTCCGGTTGGTGATCCAAAATTATAAATTAATTGGAATGCCGCTGTTGAAGCCACATTATTGGTAAAGTTTGTAAGAGAGTTTCCCGAAATTGTAATTGAAGAAGAAGAGTTACTTACATCTAAAAAACGAAAAGTACCTGTACACGGAATTGTAATATTCGAAGCTGAATTATTATTGACGGTTTCACTTAAAACAGTTCCACTTGAGCCGAACATACTCATAAAACCGGTATTCGCTCCAGAATAATTCAAGCCTGAAATGCTATTATTATTCATGTTTATAGTTGCTGTACTTGCTCCTGTACTGATATAAGTACCTCTAAATCCTACTGAATTCGAAGCTGTATTGGTAAAGTTAAATGGCCCTAAAATATTATTATTCATATTTAAAGCCCCGGTTACCGCAGCACTCACATAAACACCATTTACTGTTGCACTGGTTAAAATACCTGAAACAGATACTGTGTTACTATTCATGTTTAAGTTAGTACAAGCCGTAGAATTCCAAACGCCATTAATTGCTCCAGACCCTGCAGAAGTTATGGTTACTGCGTTAGAATTCATATTCAGATTCGTAGGCACCGATGTATTATGATAAACACCGTAAACCACCCCTGTTGTTGCAGTTAAATACTCAATATTCACCGTGTTATTAGTGAAATTCAATGTATTCGTAAATCCTGTTGCGGAAGCTCCTATAGAACTTTCAATTCCTGTAACCTGTGATGTTGTACCGCCTCCTTTTAAGGTAATCGTATTATAGGATACCGTTGCATTTGCTGTTGGTGCTGCAGGTGCTACAGGATTTCCTAATAAGATACCTCGTAACGTACTCGGATGATTTACACCGGCACCATTATTATTATTAATTGTGTTGTACGAAATGTTTAGATCATATTGGTCGCCTGCCCAAATTCCTGTGGCAGCATTGGTTGAGCCTGTGGCACCTCCAAAGTTAAGAATGGTATTCCCGGTAGCGGCTGAAGTTCCTCCAATATCATTGCCAGTATCGCCAAAACCACCAGCAGTAAAGGTATAAGGAGCTGCAATTGCAGCTGTACTACGACCATTAATCGTGATGGCGTTATTACAATTTTGAATTGTATTGCTATAAAATTTATTATAAGAATTAGATCCACTAACGGCGGTTATTACTAATGGTGCCGACGCAGTATGTAATGAATTTATTACAGAAATACCTGTTGACCCTTGATGACCCGGAGCCGCCCAACCTGCTATTTGCACTCGATTTAAAGTAATCGTACAATTTTTAATTGTGTTATACTGACATCCATCGGTAACGGACATTTTAAACAAGCCATAGCCAAATTCCATTACGGTGGTTGCCGTAGTATTCGCAGCGCTTTCTTCTAAATCAAGTCCATCTATTGTTACATAATCCGACCCGGCTAAAACAAAGAAACCATCAGCTATCACCGAAGGTGTTGCCACGGTTCCGGTATAGGAAATTAATTTAGGGTTTGCACCCGCTCCTGATTTTTGAATCACGATTGGATTGGCCAAGGTTCCCGTTGCGGTTAATGTTATTTTTCCGCTTAGGGTTTCGGTTTGTCCTGCCGTTACATCTACAGTAACCGGCCCCGAAATGGTGGATCCGTTCAGAGCTGTAATGGCGTCACTAAATGTGGTGTATGAACCTGCCGCTGAACTACCTCCGGAAATAACCGTGGTAATTTGCGCTCCGGCTCGCTGCACACATAGCATGGCTACGAACATCCAAACGAGTTGATAGATTTTTTTCATTGTACGTATAATTTAAAAAGTTCAATTCAATCAGTCAGGGTCAAGCCTCCTCAATAAGTTATTTTATTAAAGATGCTTCACTTTTTCAAGGGTTAAAAGTTGGCAGGAAATTTGGGTCGTTAAAATTAGGCCTGAATTACCGAGTAATTATTAAGTCAATGTTAAATTGACCGTAGGATGTATGCCTATTCTTTCACAAAGCGACCATTCACCGATTTACTTTCGTTTCGAAGGGTGTACAGGTACGTTCCAGTAGCAAGATGGCGAATAGAAACTATTTCTTCTGAAATTATATTCTCCTGCTCTAAAACAACTTCTCCTTGAAGATTCATGACCCGCAAGTTCATTTTTTGATTTGAAGGTAGAAAAATATGTATCTCATTCGAAGCAGGATTTGGGTAAATCCAGGCTATTTCTACTTCCTTGATTGCAGAAATACCAAGAGGATAATAAGGGCCTTTACTTACAAATTGCCCATCTTGTGAAATCGGGGTTTGAATAATAGGGTAATGGATACTTCCATTCATTCCGCTTAGTACCGCTCCGGCCGTAGCTATGGCACTGCCCCAAGTAGCACCATCGGCATTACGATCGCGCGTGAATAGTTGATAATCGGCTGCCTGTCCTAAAATGGTACCGGCATTAAAGAAATGGATGGAATCTAAACCGGAAAACGAGGCATTATTTCCATAGTTATCAATGATCCAATAATTACCGGAATATTCGGTGCTTGCCATGGGCATTACATCCGGATTATTCCTAAGATGGGTGAATACGACATCACCATCCGGACTCGTTCCGGAAACCGGAAAACTACATTGCAAATCTGCTTGTGAAAGGTTCAACAAGGTTCCAGAATTGATCGTAACACGCTGACTACTTCCATGTCCGAACGGACCGCTACTTGTAACTAACTGAACCGAGTTATTCCATTGTCCTTGATACTTACATTGAACACTATTCAAGAGCGTATTACCGGCACTGAGGTTATTAAATTGCCAATAGGCAAACAGGCTATCTTGGGCTTGTACCGGAAATTTAATGAGGTGCATTTTTTCTCTGATTTCATTTTTACTCAGTGCCTTTTTATAAATCACTGCCTCATCAATCCATCCCTTAAATTTTCGTGATCCTCCGTTCAAATCAGCCCCTAGGGCAAACGTGTTATTAAACTCTTGTATTACATAGTTTCCATTCTGTATGAATTCCTTACCATTCACGTAGATTCGGATTTCACTAGGACTAACCACCATGGCACAATGGTTCCATTCGTTTGGTGTTGCGTATAAACCCGTGCTTACCCAATATTCTTCATCATTCCAATGGTATCGAATTTCATAATCATCCTTAATACTCATGCCGCTCGTTGTTCCGTTTCCTCTTCCAAACATCAAACCCGACCAATCATGCTGCACACCATCTGGTTTAATCCAACACATAAAGGTAAGCTGATTACTATTCAACTTTAAGGGTTCAATGGTAACATACGATGAACCTCCACCTTGTAAATAAATTGCTTTACCTGGACCACTTGTATCTATTCCGCCCTGACCGGTACTAACCGTAACCGCTGCCGTTACCGTTTTGGTATCACTACCATTTACATTGGTTACCGTTAAACTAACCGGATAAGTTCCGGGTGTAGTATAGACCACGAAAGGGTTTGCAGCACTTGAAGTAGCAGGTGTTCCACCTGTAAAACTCCACGCATAACTCAAACTGTCGTCGAAACTTTTATCGAGAAATCGCAACGTATCGCCCGGGCAGATATATGAATTAAGAGGAAGGAAGTCGGCTATTGGAGGTAATTGCGGATACAATTTATATTCCCAGGCACCTCTACCATAATAACTGACGCGCAATTTAGAGGCAATAGTTCCGTCGTTAATGAGCATGAAATCGGTTAAATTAGCTATCGTTGGTAAGTTGAAACTTATGTCTTGCCAAACAGTATCGCTTGCCGTTTTTGTAAATATTCGATAACCACTGCATACAAACACCCTTTCGTTCGACGAATAATCATCGTGATAGATTTTTAGAATATTCGTGGCAGGTAGGTTATAGGTTACGTTAACCCAATTTGCACCGGCATCCGTACTTCGATAAACCCTTGAATTACAACTCATATAAACCAGATCGATATTGGAGCGTACGGAGGCGATGCTTCCCCGAACAGAAGCGGAGGCGGGTAGGTTATAAGAGGTTACGGTTGGTGAAGTGAGTAGATTATCTATTCTGGTAATTTTATTATTGTGCATTACAAAAGCACGATTCGAATCGGCTGTGGAGATAACCATATCTCGAATAGGGTTTGTTATGGCAAAAACAGCAGACCATGTTGGCGTTGCGGCATCCAGATTAGTTGTTTTCCAAATGGTATCCTTGGCTAAAATGGCCAAACCTGGCAACGATTTTTGAAAGGCAATACGAGAATTATTCGTTGGTGTAAACGGGCTATTATAATCGCTTGTACCCGGTGAGCTTCCAAACGATCGTCGTTCCCCGTCTGACATGTAGTATACTTGGTGTTGTGAACTATAATCGAAATACATCGTACTGGTCCAATCACCACCACGATTGGTAAACCAACCTTGATGATTCTTATATAACTCGCCATTATCCTGTGTTCCGATACTTATTAATTTCTTGTCGGTTGGCGAACTGGCGGCATGATAAATTTCTGTAGCAGAAATACCATCGCTCATTGGGTTCCACAAACTATCATTCGTTCCTTGTCGTAACCATATTCCACCATCATTAATACTCCAGAGTTTATGATTGTTGTAAGGGTCGAACACAAATTGATGATGATCGGTATGAAGGTGTGCCCACCAATCGGTTTTACGTTGCCAACTTAAACCGCCGTCGGAACTTTCCCAAAGGCAGTGTGCTGCTACATATAAATGATTTGGATCCAAGGGGTCTCCTTCACCGGCTAAATCGTAATTACCTTGTCCGGCATTCACCGGATCTTCATCGTAACATACTAAACACTCGGTAGTACTCTGATAGATGCTTGTAAACGAGGTTCCGGTATCGGTACTTTTATAAATCTGTCCGTTATTTCCATTACTAATGATATAAACGGTTTGAGGAGCCACTTTATTTGTCATTACCCGCATACCATTGCTTCCTCCTGCGCCAAACGTGATATTGTTTACTTGATTCCAAGTGGCTCCGTTATTTGTACTTTTCCAAACGGAGCTAGCTGTTACAGCAAGCAGTACCGAAGTATTTGGTACTTGTTTCATGTGCGTGAAAGCACCGCCTGTTTTAACCACATTCCAGGTTACGGCGCCATCAGTAGAAAGCCAAATACCATTATTTGTGGCAGCAACAAGATACTGATTGTTACTTGGGTGCATCCATAAATCTACCGCCATCAACGAGCCCATACCACTATTAGCCGGAGCCCAGGTTGCACCACCATTGGTTGACTTATAAATACCATAGTCGGTACTATAATAATTCGGATCGCCGGTACTAACATATAATACCTGATCGTTCACATGATCCACACAAACCGAGGCGAGGTTACAGGGGTTGAACATATCTGTTCCAAGTCGTTGCCAATGCCACCCGGTGTCACTGCTGTAATACAATCCTCCACTGGCGCTGGTTGCATAGCGTTTATGCGCTAAAGTTGGATGAAAAACCATTTGGGTAACACGGCCGATACCGTTTATTTGACCACTTACATTTACGGGAAAAGGAATGGGACCCAATTCCGTCCACTGTTGCGCAACAAGATTGCTACAAAACAAACAAACCAAAATAAAACAAACACTTACTTTCTTCATACTTATTGTCTTTTTATACTTCCATCATCCTGAACAAAGGGTTCCATTTTCATGATCCACCAGCGATATTTTTTTATAGCCATGCGCATAGCGGCTTCTTCACGAGCTATTCGAATTTCTTTTTTGCTGAAACGTCGTTTGTTCTTCTCCTTTTCTTTGATATTCATATCGCCTTCGCCTTCCGGCATGGTATGATGCTCCCAATAGGCGGTGAAGGCCTTCTGCACTTCAAAATAATTTGGGTTAGCTTCATCCATCATGGAAATCCAATAGGGTTTCTTTTTATAGTCTTCCAAACTATAATTTGTTTGCGCTTGAAGAAATCCTCCGGCTAAGAGGAAGAATAAAAGGAAAAGATGTTTGTTCATATTCTTGAGCTATAAAATAAAAACCCCTGCTAGAGGGGTTTCTATTTATTGAAAATTGATTTTATTCTTTAGTGAATTTATTAATCTGAACCGATTTACCATTGATGAGTGTTTCCAAGGTGTATAACCCTTGTGCAGCATCATTCATGGTTAAACTGATTACATTGTTTCCTTCGGTAGAAATCGCTTGAACTTGTTTCACAATGCGTCCACTCATATCCATCACACGAACCATCACTTGTTGTGCTTTCGGCGTATAGATTTCAACATTCAAAATCTGTTGCACCGGATTTGGATAGATGCTTACCACATTCTCATTGTTGTTGCGAATTAAGTCGATAACCTTACTATGAATACTTGATTTCCCATCAAGATCCACTTGTTGTAAACGGTAGTAATTATGTCCGGCTTTAGGCTGTGTATTCACTGCGCTATAGCTCAACGTTACACTACTATTTCCTTGATTAGCCTTAGAATTCACGCGTGATAATGTGGTATAATTTTTACCATCAACACTGTATTGCAAGTTGAAATAAGCGTTATTGGTTTCAGAAGAAGTAGTCCAAGTAAGTACATCTTGCTGATCTAATTTATCACCGTTAAAGTTAGCCAATTGAACAGAGAGTGCAGCGTTCACAGGGTTTACAGCATGAAAATGGAATTGACTGAAAGAAGGTGTATTCAAAGTAACTTCCCAATAGTAAGATACTGCGTTCCAGTTAACTGAAGTTGGTACAATTACGATAGGGTTATTGCCCAAACCAGTATTATCATTTTTCGTAACCACTAAATTAGCAATACCGGCTGCATCAGAAGGTCCTGTTGGTAACAACGGCCATCCATTGGCTGTAGCATAAGTATTGTATTGATCGAAATCATCTTGGGTAAGGTAGAAAGTAACGGTAGCTGGTCCGTTTGTTGTTGGCGTTAGTTGGAACCAACGACGAACATAAGGTTGACCATTATGTGTTGGGTACGGACTTAACCCATCAACCGTTACATCAGCTGTAATTGAACCTAAACTACCTAGAGCATAAACACCGGCAATCAGATTACATGAACCCGTATAAAAGTTTTGGTTACCGCCTGGTACATAGTTATCAGTTCCAGTACTATTTCCGGTCAAGGATGACGTATTACCTGCTGTTGCGTTCGATAAATCAGCATTTGCAGCATTAGGCGATACACTCACTGAAGCGGTAGCACTACAACCATTACCGTCTGTTCCGGTTACTGTATAAGTAGCCGCCGTTGGAATATAAGGTGTGCCATCGGTTATACCATTCGTCCAAGAATAAGTGGTTGCACCACCTCCAGTAAAGATTACAGAGCTATTATCACATGGTGTTGCATTTGATACAGAGGCTGTAACGGAAGGCAAGGCATTAATTGTAATAGCAATGGTTGCTGAAGAAGTACAGCCAATTATATCGGTACCTACAACGGTATATGTACCTGCTACGGCTGGGTTCAACGTGGTATCAGAACCTGTTACGGCATTGCCATCCCAAGTATATGTTAGGGCACCAGCACCTTGTAATGTAACCGGACTTCCTGAACAAATAGCAGTAGACGGATTAGCAGTTGCGGTTACGATAGGATTATTCACCCAAACTTCTTGAGTTGCCGAATTAGAACATCCATTGGCATCTGTTCCAACAACAGTATAACTACCGGCTGTAGCCGGAGCTAATAAAGTGTCTGAACCACTGGTTGCAATTCCGTTCCAAGTATAGGTTGCTGCGCCTGAACCTTGTAAGGTTACATTAGAACCAATACATACGGTATCGTTCGGTGAAGCCGAAGCCGCTACCGTTGGTAGCGCATTAATTGTAATTTGTTGTGTGGCTGAATTTGTACATCCATTGCCATCGGTACCAACAACGGTATAGGTTGCTGCTACTGCAGGAGCAATCGTAGTATCAGAACCTGATGAAGCAACACCATTCCAAGTGTATGTTGAAGCACCACTTCCTTGTAATGTTACCGGATTACCCAAACAAACAGCCGCACCTGGATTAGGTGTTACGGTAACGGTAGGTAATGGATTAACTGTAACCTCTACTGAATCGCGGAAAGGATTCACACATCCTGTTCCGGATTGTGTATATTGAATATAGTATTTCGTAGTTGCTGAAGGTGTAAAGGTTTGCGGTGGCGTACCAAGGTTTGTTCCTCCTGTTTTTGCAGTCCAAATGGAAGCAGTTCCACTAACCGGAGCGGCAGGACCGGAGAAGTTAGTAAAGGTAGTTGTTGCCTGGAACGGATCGTTATCCTCCGTGTACATTTGAAGCATAAATACGTCGCCTGGGCTAACCGCTAAACTAAAGGTTCCACTTTGTGTACTTCCTCCGTTGATATCAAAGGTTGGGAAGATAACCGCGGCATTACCATTTAGTTTATATTTTGGATAATCGTTATAAGCAAAATCCGGTGTACTATAACTCCAGTTGAAGGAAATTGTTCCGCTACAACCTACGGTAATAGCATAGTTGGTAGAACCAGGATTACCATTACCGATAGTTCCTGATTTAAGTTGAATATTCGCAGGAGCTCCGGTAGTTACAACAGTTCCATTAGAGTTAGTTTGACTAAGCGTCCAGTTAGCAGGTGCATAGCCCTGTTGGAAACCTGCAGTGGTACCTCCACACTGCGATGGTACTGTTGCCGTTACGGTTGTTGTTTGTCCGGCACAAATTAAAGATGGTGTTATACCCTTAGTTCCGGTTATTAACGGATGCACATTCACCAAAACGTTATTTGTTTTTGTACAACCGGCGGCAGTAGTTACGGTAACCGTGTAAATCGTTGGTGCCGAAGGTGCTGCCTTTGGGTTTTGAACGGATGGATTACTTAACCCTGTAGTTGGAGACCATGAATAGGATACCCCTGCAGTAGCCACAGTAGTTATTTGAACCGAATCGCCCACACAAGCTAAAGTAGGATTAGGCGTTATGCTTGTTATGGTTGGTGTAGTGGAAGGTGTAAGTGTAAACGTATTCGTTGAGCTACAACCATTTGAAGTAATTGTAACCGTATACGTAGTAGCAATGGTTGGTGCTAACGATTGATTTGCGCCAGTAAGACTTCCCGGCATCCACAAATAGGTTGGGTTAGTGCCTACGCCAACAGCAGTTTGGTTAGATGTTGTACCAGAACATGCCGGGCCACTTCCTGGTGTAAATGTTACCGATGGTACTTGTTTAACTTCTACATCTACAGTAGTTGTTGCAGAAGTTCCGCATGCATCGGTTACAGTTACAGTGTATGTTGTTATTCCTTGAGGAGGATTCACGGTAGCTGATAAACCGGATGTTGATTGGATCGGGCCACCAGTCCACGTAGCTGTAATCGGTGTTGACCCATTTGCAGTAGTTACAGTTAAAGTAGTATTGGCTCCAGCGTAATTACAATATGAAATGTTACCTGTAATACCAGTAGCTACTACTGGAGTTGCCATATTCACGGTAATAGTAGCCGAAGCAGTACAACCACCCGGGTCGGTTGATGTAACCGTATAGGTTGTTGTTGATGTAATATTATTAGCATTAACGGTTCGATTCGGATTCGTTGCGATATCCGTTGATGGTGTCCATACAAAAGAGTTATTCGCTAAACTATTCACCAATTTAACTTGAGTTGAATTTAGGTAGATCTGATAGTCTTCCACCTCTCCGTTTGCACTCGTTGAAGTATTTGTAATTGTATTTCCAGCAACATTCTGAATAGTTACTACACGCATTAAGGTAGGACCACTCGTTGTACCAGCAGGAATAGTATAACTAAATGTGATGGTAGTAACCGTTGAATTATTTACTGAACTTGTTGTGGTTGAACCGTAAATACGTTCACCAGGAAATTCAAAAGAACCATTTCTATTCAAATCAATGAATACCGCTGTACCAGTACTTGTTGTAGCGGTACAATTGGATATATCTAAACTGAAGGAATAGTTAGTTCCATTCGTTAAGGTTACCGGAGCAACAGTAGCCGTATAATTTGAGTAACGATTTAAGATTGAACCCGGCAAACCATTCGCCGTTCCGCCTCCGGTCGTAGCACATGTTGAACTGTTATTCAAACTTGTTCCAACAATTTGTACGCGACGGATATCTTCGTTCGTAGTACCTGTAATTTGCGATGGAGCATTATAATAACCTGTTGGCATATTACCCGGAGCAAGAATGGTATCAGACAAGGTTAATACAGTTGAACCGCCTAAGCAAGCGTTCGCCGGATTGGCTGAAGGAACCAAGGTGGTTAAACCATAATTCGCTAACAAAATGGTATTAATTGCAACGGTATTTTGTGTTGGGAAAGCCGCTGCTGTTAAGGCCACCGAACTCGGACAATAACCCGCTGCAAAGGCTGCTGAGCTTACTGCTAAATTAGGTATAGTTGCATTATCCTGTGCTACAACAAAATATTGTAAAACATCATTTACCACAGCAGGTGTTTGCAAGATACTTCCATCAAACGTAAAACTGAATGGTGAAGAACTATTAGAAGCTTCTACATATTTCCAACCGTTATCGGCAGAAGTATTTCCTGCATAAGCATCGTTATCCGTTGTTTTCTTATAATACAAACGTGGCTTTGTACCAGCGGTATTATTTACACCGGAAACATCGGTAATATTAACACTGATAGAAGGTAAGCCAACACAAAGGAAACTGTAATATGGCGCTGAATAACTAATCGTTGGAGGCGCTGCATCGGTAACAGTACCGGCAAATTCAAGGGCACCCATATCCGGTGGAATACTTCTTACAACAGAGTTATAGTCATTTGTAACTAAAGCCAAGGTTTGTCCGCCACTTTCCGCAAAACTTGTTCCGGAAGGTGCAAAGGTAGTAGCGGTAACAGCACTCAGATTATTTTCCACGAAACTAGCTGATTCACGACCGCTTGCAAACGCCTTAAATGCGCTACATCCGGTATTTACAATAGGATCGTTCGTTAAGCTATAACCATTTACAATTGTACCAGAAGCTAAACCTTCAGCATAGAAATAAGAGTTCGCAGCATTCGGTGCGTAATACACGTTGTTATTACAGGTGCTACCATAACCAGAAGGTACGGTTCCGGCAGTACCCGCATCGGCACTTCGGATTGCGGCCACAATACCTGTTCCGGCTGGTGTGGCATTGACGTTTACGATATTATTTCGAAAATCAACAATTGAACCCAGCGAAAATGAGATACCTGAAACCCCAAAATTGGTGGCTGAAGACGTTAAAGTTCCTGCAGAACCTAAGTAAATAGTATTGTTATAAATTTGATTCGTATTAACCGCACCGGTAATATTAATTCCTTTCAAACTATTATCTAAATGACAAGCCGAACAAACAATATTTGAGATCATATTGTTGATCAAAGTTCTTGAACCGGCTGTTCCTAAAATAGCAATACCGTCGATGGTTAAACCACCAGCAGTAGACAATACCGACTTATTAATATTTGAAACACTATTTCGGGAGATTGTAGTTGTAGCAGTCAACAAATTGTTACAGTATATTCCTGCAAAGTTTGCATTAGCTGTAGCAATAGTAAAACCGTTTATCATATTAGAATCAATATTCAAGTTACCGAAAGTGAAGGCATTAACGATAGCATAAATACTGTGTGTTCCTGTTCCAGTACCCGCAATATTAACGGTGCCGAATACGTTCCCCTTCACTTCACCACTTTGTGATGATAAGCTAGGATTGTTACCTGTTGTTGTGGCGAGTGTGCTGGTATTACCTGTATTAATTAAATGACATAACACACTGGTAGTTCCAGAAGTGGCGGTGTATGCTATATTATTGAAGGTATTATATGAAATCGAACGTGTTCCTGACCCATTGAAGGCTGCAAGAACGCCATAGGTTGCGCCATTAGCTCCTGAACGCGTAATATTATTAAACGTATTATACTGAACGTTACAAACGCCCGTTGAATTGGCTGTAGGCTGCATTAGAATTACAGTACCGGTTCCTACGATAGAGAAATCATGAATATTATTATTATTAATAATAACATTCGTATTCATAGGATAACCCACTAAATTACTTGTACCTAGTATAATAGCACTTACCGCATTGGTACTTGCTGCTACCAAACTCTGTAAACTAATATCATTGTTACTGATCACTTTGGAACCCGTACTTACACCGCTGTTTATTCCTTGAATAGAAGCTTGGGCGGTTGATAATCCGGCATTTAGATTCGTAGAAATCGTATTATTCTGAACAAGCTGATCGTTGATGTTTAAAGTAAAAATACCATAGGCAGTACCTCCGGATAATTGTCCGAAATTAGAAATTGTATTACCATCCGCCAGGGTAGGACCACCAATGGTAATATTCGTTGCCATCATCACTGCAGTTACACTAGCTGAACCTGCTTGCAAATTTCCACGAACATAAATACCGGTAAAGCAATTATTTATGGTATTTGATTTCACCGTTATGTTACTGAGATAGCCGGAAACATTCGTTGGCAAGGTTGCGAAAACCGTACTAAACGAAGAAGTAGACGTATAAATATCGCCATTAATCAAAATTCCAACTTCTTGCACAGAGGCTGCTGTACCACTTAAATTTACCGTACAATTTTGAATGGTTAAATTCTGACATGCATCGTTTTGAGAAAAAATACAACCCCAAATTCCGCGTTCCATTTGCGCCGTGGCTGTTGTATTACTGGCATTCTCCTGAATATTCAATTGATTTAGGGTTACATAATCCGCCCCGGCAACTTTAACAACCACATCCACATTGGCACTTGTTCCGGTAAAGGCCGTGATAACATTATTACCTCCGTTTATTACAACCGGATTGGAAACATTAGTTGAAGCATTCAACGTTAAACTACCAATAAGGTATCCTCCGGCTGGTGCTGTTTCAGCTTGCGTTAAATTGATGGTTACTCCGCCGGCTCCAACGCCCTGCGTGTTCAAATCAGTAATTGCAGCCGCAAGGGTGGCATAATCACCCGGAATGGTTTTAACCCCGGTTAATTGCGCTTTGGAAACCACACTGAGTAAGAGCAATAAAATCCCTAGTTGAATTTTCTTCATATTCCTTTAATTTAAAATCCCTACTATGTTCTCGTTGTTCGGGTACTACGTTTTGTTATGAACGGTAAATTTCAGGTTATTTTTTTTATTTTACAAAATATTTATTGTGCCCTTACAGGCCTTATTGGCCTTCACGTTGATGAATATTTTATTCCTTTAAATATATTTTATTTCAAAAAAAATACTTGCTACGTAAACTGGTTACGCACTGCCGCCTTCATCTTTGCCTTGTAAATAAAGTAATTAAAAAGAACTGGCGTGTCGGATGGGTCGAAATTTCAACCTGTCCGACAAACCAACCAACTAAAAAGTAGTTCAAAACTTATGCACACAACTCGCTATAACCGCATGATTGAAATACTTTTGGTTGGAAAACCAATAACTAACAAAGTATAAATTAATATGGCAAAAGAAGCAACAATCGACAACGAGAAACTCAAGGCTCTCAAACTAACCATGGAGAAAATTGATAAGGACTATGGAAAAGGTTCTATCATGAAACTTGGCGATAAAGAAGTTATTGAAATGGAAAGCATTTCCACCGGATCGCTCGGTTTGGATCTGGCACTTGGTATTGGTGGTTTTCCTCGTGGACGAATTATCGAAATCTACGGACCGGAATCTTCAGGTAAAACAACCATAGCAACGCATGCCATTGCAGAGGCTCAAAAAAAAGGTGGTATCTGTGCCTTTATTGATGCGGAACACGCCTTCGATGCTTCATATGCTAAAAAATTAGGCGTTGATATTGATAATCTTTTAATCTCCCAACCTGATTATGGTGAACAAGCACTTGAAATTGCCGATCGTTTGATTTCATCCGGAGCTATTGATTTAGTGGTTATCGACTCCGTTGCCGCCCTCGTTCCGAAAGGAGAGTTGGAAGGGGAAATGGGTGATAGCAAAATGGGTTTACAAGCCCGTTTGATGAGTCAGGCATTGCGTAAATTAACCGCAACCATTAACCGTACCGGCTGTTGTTGCATTTTTATTAATCAGCTGCGCGAAAAAATTGGAGTAATGTTCGGAAACCCGGAAACAACAACCGGAGGTAATGCGTTGAAATTCTACGCTTCTGTTCGTTTAGATATTCGTCGTATCAGTCAGATTAAAGATGGCGAAGAAGCCATTGGTAACCGCGCACGTGTAAAGGTGGTAAAAAATAAAGTGGCTCCTCCGTTCCGTCAGGCTGAATTTGATATCATTTTCGGAGAAGGTATTAGTAAGGTGGGCGAAATTATAGACCTCGGCGTTGAACATAATATCATTCAGAAAAGTGGTTCTTGGTATGCTTATGATTCTAATAAACTCGGACAGGGTAGAGATTCTGTAAAACAACTTCTGTTCGATAATCCAGAAATGGCCGCTGAAATTGAACAAAAAATTACAGCTAAAGTTGCTGCCGATAAAGCGCAGTAATCTTTTCTAAAGAGAACATTCTTCTTAATATTAAATCTCAACCGCTTTGTGTACTAATCGTATCAAGCGGTTTTTTTGCATCGTTAATAGGATGGATCCTTCGGATAGATTACATACCCTTGTATTGCGCACTTAGTTTAATGTTGCACGACCAGTTTTAACCATTGCTGCTTGGTATGTATCCAATATAAACCAGTGGCCAACGATTCAACCGACAACTTATCGTCGCATCCAGAATACACTAAAGTCCCTACACTATTATAAATATTCTTTTTACTTAATTCGGCGCCGTGAAGGTATATCGTTGTTGAGGCCGGATTCGGATATACTTGTAATTCCTGATGTACTGTTTGTTCAGAAGGTATAGCCAAGGGCCAACAATTGACCTGATTATTTGTAAGAATTGTTTGAATAACAGTTGCTCGATCGGAAATGAAATTCTTCAATCCAAAAACCGTCATGCCTTGTGGGCCCGACAACGACACATCATAGTTGAACGACGAATCAAATTTGTCGTTCGAATAGAATTTCTTAGGGTCGTTGTAAACACTTTGCTGAATAATATTCTTTAAAGAATCTATTTTGACATTAAAATACGTGTTGTTAACATCATGGCTTAATTCGCAATAAGCCTGATTGTACAATTCTTTATAATAAGGATGCTGCAACATGCGATCACATAAAGGCCTACTACTGATTGGTGAGCTGATATAATACATATCCAAATTCTTGAGTTGCGTAGACGATAGATTCATTTTAAATCCTCCGAACGCTTCGTTATTATCCCAGGCTATAAACTGAAACTTATCGGTACTGCTATCATGATAAAGATAATAATTATGGCCACTTCCGATGTATGAATCTAAGGAAGAAAACATATTCATTACAGCCCAGTGCTTTGTAAAGTGAACGGTATTAAGTTTCGGTTCCAAATTAGTATACAAGTCGCTTACCGGGCCGTTATTAATTTTATCAATGAGGGTTATTAAATCGCTCCAATTATTTTGTGTTTGATTGTTCTTCAATTCATACTCCGTTTCATACAAACTTTGCAAACTACTTCCTTTCCATTGCAAGGATCCGTGAGGGTCGCCTTTAAACAAATTGCTATCGTTATTTCCGAACCAGTGTTTGCAAAATTCATCATCCACTTCTTCCACGATGCTATATAAACCCCAAAGTTGATTATTGAAATAAACATTACAATACGTTGTACGGGGCGCAGGAAGATTATGTGCAATCAAAAAGTCGTTCACTAATTTCTCACGCATAAAGGATGGATCTTTAAAGCTATTATTGAAATTCAATTTCTTTAACCCATGCAAATCTTGTCCGGATACGAATTCATTTAAGTCGAGCTTAAACGATTTCTTCTGCGACGGATTATTAAATGAAGAATTTCCTTTTACCTTAATGCCAACACTATCGAGTATTTTATTATTGAATTGAATACTTACCGGAAGATAGAGATCGGTTGTATTAGTATTGAGTAGTGAATCATAAAAACTGGAATAGGGAAAGGTGATATGAATATCATGGATGTACACCATGTTGAAGATAGAATCGCCATTACCCGCCTTAGCGTGTTGCGTTGCGAACAATATGATTACAATGACAAGTTTAACAAAGCGCATGATTCAAAGTTAGTGTAATTTTTTATCGAGCGCGTTGTGATGTAATTCTCAGGTAAGGTTAATATAGAACCTTTATCATTTCCTAGCTACATTCTTATTGATATTTCTATCCTCGGTTTCACTTTTACCAGGAATATGTTTCTTTAACTGTCTCTGCTGTATCCACCAAGCAATGGTAAACGTTGGTATGATATCGGTGAAAGGAAGGGCTTCTTCCAAAAATGAAAATAAACCACCCAAAGCTCCGCCAAAGCTGCCGAAGGCTTGGTAAAAAATAAAGCCCGATATGGGCGCCCAAACCGTATCAGCCCATTCACCTAAACCCGGAAATATATACGTAACACAACCTATAGCATCCATCAAAATACAAAACCAAAGGGCTGGTTGTTTGGTAAATAAACGTGGTAACGATTTCGGGTTCATTCTTATAAAATAATATTTTCAGTTTCTGTTTTCTTTTCTGGATAATCCAAGTTGTAATGCAAGCCTCTACTTTCCTTTCGGAAGGAGGCGCACTTAACAATAAGGTAAGCCGTAGTAATCATGTTGCGCAGTTCACATAATTGCGGTGATAGCGTGGTGGTTTTATAAAGTTGTTCTGTTTCATTATGCAATAAATCTAGGCGCTTCATAGCACGTTCCAAACGCACATTACTTCGTACAATACCAACGTAATCGCTCATGGTCATTTGCAACTCTTTGATACTTTGTGTTATCAAAATCATTTCCTTCGGATCACTTGTGCCCGCCGCATTCCAATCCGGAATAGTTTCCTGTTGCGGAATGGTATCAATACGTTGCAGACTGTCTTCCGCACAGCGATGGGCAAATACCATGGCTTCTAATAACGAGTTACTCGCCAAGCGATTGGCACCATGCAAACCCGTACTCGCAGCTTCACCACAACAATACACATGTTGAATAGACGTAACCCCTTGCGTATTTGTTTTAATTCCTCCGCAACTATAATGTGCAGCCGGAGCAACCGGTATCATGTGCACGCTGATATCAATTCCTATACTCAAACATTTGGCATAAATATTCGGAAAGTGCTCTTTGAATTTTTCAATATCCATGTGTCTACAATCGAGGTACACATGTTCATCTCCTAAAATTTTCATTTCATTATCTATCGCACGAGCAACAATATCTCTGGGCGCTAACGACAATCGCGCATCATATTTCTGCATGAATTCTTCACCCTTACTATTGCGGAGAATACCACCATCACCACGAACCGCCTCGGTTATGAGGAAGGCCTGACCGAAGCGTTTCCCAGGCTCGAACAAGGCCGTTGGATGAAATTGGATGAACTCCATATTCTCCACCCTTCCCTTGGCTCGATAGAACATGGCCACGCCATCGCCAGTGGCAATTTTAGGATTGGTGGTCGTACGATAAACTTGTCCGCAACCACCCGTAGCTAACATAGTGATACGCGATTCGATTTTCTCTACTTGATTATTATTTTCGTTCAATACATACACACCATACGCTTCAATATTTGGTGTGGCTTTAGTTACCAATTTTCCAAGATGATGTTGCGTTATAATATCAATAGCAAAACAATAATCAATAAGTTCAATGTTCCGGAAGGCGGCAATTTTAGCTAACAAGGCACGCTCAATTTCTTTTCCGGTAACATCTTTATGATGAAGGATGCGGTTCTCTGAATGCCCCCCTTCTTTTCCTAATTTATAATCGCCATCCAACTCCTTATCAAAGTCGGTACCCCAGGCAATAATTTCCTTCATGCGTACTGGTCCTTCTTGCACAACAATCTCAACCACTTCTCGATTACATAAACCATCACCGGCAATGAGGGTATCTTGTATATGTTTATCAAAACTATCCTGCTCTGGATTAAAAACTGCGGCTACACCGCCTTGTGCATACTTCGTATTGGTTTCATCGGCCTGCGTTTTAGTAAGTATCTTGATGGTGAGATCGGGGCGTTGCGTGGCTATTTTTAATGCATAGCTGAGTCCGGCTATACCGGAACCAATCACAAGAATATCTGTTTGCATGGAACAAAACTACTGGGATAATTTGGTAAAAAAAGGGAGTAAAAATATTTCAATAGTAAAGCCTACTTCTTTATAATAGTTCTCTCTAACGCTATAGTTTATTTTTTGCTTTCCTGTTTTTCAAAGCACAGGTATCGGTGAAAACCGTTGTGTTGTAAAGTCTTGCACATCATCAACTATGTATTTCCGTTTTTTATAACTTCTTTACCAAATTCTATAACAGAACCATCAAGGTTGCACCCCATCTTTGCCTTCCAAAAAAGATAAACTATGAGTACTACCACTTGGGCTTTAGACCCTACCCACAGCGAATTATTATTTCGTGTTCGGCATTTGATGATTGCCAGCGTAAAAGGAGAGTTCAGAAAATTTAATGTTACGCTACAGGTTAATGGAGATGATTTTAGCGGAGCCTCTGTGAGTGCTTCTGTTGATATCGATTCGATAGACACAAATAATGCTGATCGTGATGGCCATTTAAAAAGTCCTGATTTCTTTGATATGGCTTCCCATCCTGCCATGACGTTCAATAGCACTTCTATAACCAAATCGAGCGATACCGATTATGTATTACATGGCGATCTTACGATTAAAGGTGTTACCAAATCGGTGGCAGTTCAGGTTGAATTTGGAGGAATGAATAAAGACCCTTGGGGAAATGAAAAAGCCGGGTATAGTTTTTCTACCACCATCAATCGAAATGATTTTGGATTAACCTGGAATGCAGCCTTGGAAACCGGCGGTGTTTTGGTTAGTGAAGAAGTTAAAATTTCGGGTGAATTACAATTCGTAAAGCAAGCCTCTTAAGTTGCATAACGATGCAGGAAAATAGATTCTACATTTCCTGCATCGTATTTTATATAGAATCACGTTATTGTTGATTCAAATTTATCATCATGAAACGATCCGATTTCCTGAAATCACTCGCCATAATACCCTTAGCATCTTGTATGAGTAAAGCTAATGAACTCGGTAAGTTTGCCGATAATCTTGAAAGCACGGAAACACTTCCGGTGTTATTTCTCGGACATGGCAGTCCGATGAATGCTTTAGAAGAAAATGAATTCGTAACCGGATTCAGAAATGTGGGTAAAACATTTCAGAAACCCAAAGCCATCCTTTGTATATCGGCGCATTGGGAAACCCGTGGCACCTATGTTACCGCCATGGATCATCCAAAAACCATTCATGATTTTGGTGGATTTCCAAAAGCCCTCTTCGATGTGCAATACCCCGCACCGGGTAGTCCGGAACTCGCTCATGAAACGGCGAATCTTGTAAAGAAAACTACGATTGGCATGGATGAGCAATGGGGACTCGATCATGGCGCGTGGACTGTTATCAAACACCTTTACCCCAATGCCGATGTACCGGTTATACAAATGAGTATTGATTATACGCAACCGGCTCAATACCATTACGATTTGGCTAAGGAAATTGCGCGTCTTCGTAAAAAAGGAATATTAATTGTTGGCAGTGGTAACATGGTTCACAATTTGGGAATGGTTGCTTGGGATCGGTTGAATGACGATAATTACGGCTTTGATTGGGCTTTGGAAGCGCAACAAAAAATGAAACAATTTATTCAAGAAGGAAATCATCAAGCCCTCATTAATTACAATGCACAGGGCAAACCCTTTCAGCTTTCTATTCCTTCTCCCGAACATTATCTGCCCTTATTGTACACGCTTGCCTTACAAGAAAAAAATGAACCGATTACACTCTTTAATGATAAGGCGGTGGCAGGATCGTTAACCATGACCTCCGTGAAAATAGGTTAAGCGGTTGCTATAAAAAAGTACGATTCGCTGTGGTGTTTATAGAACACAGATTTTTATGATCCCTTATAATTTTATCGAAGAAACGATTTCCTTCCATAATCTACACGAACATTGATCTTAACGCCAAAGGCAAAAATCATTATAAAATCCTTCATCCAATATAATCATAACAATCCTAAAAATCGGCGTTCTTTAATAGGCTTGTCGGGAATGGTAAAAATCAAACTATCTCTACCAAAATATTACTGGCTTCTTCCTTTCGTAAACTTAATTGATAGCCAGCTACAGAAACGGCAATAGGGTCGCCAAGCGGTGCGCTTAATTCAACGGCAATTTCCTCCTCAGGTATTACACCCATCTCCAATAACTTAACGTATAACTCTGTTTCTCCAAAACTGCGAATTATTGCTTTTTGTTTATAAGGTAATTGGGTAAGTGGAATTGTTTTGATCGTGTCGTTCATGAACCAAGCTTGGGTGTGCACAAAGGTAGTTACAAAGATGGTTACACATCGGATTTTATTCTTTACTTCGTTGCGTGAAAATAGGTTTATACTTCGGAAGCTTCAACCCCATTCATGTGGGACATTTGGTGATAGCGAGTCATGTTCTGAATTTTACCGATGCTCAGGAAATTTGGTTCGTGGTGTCGCCCCATAATCCGCTTAAAGACAGTAAAAGTTTACTCAATGATCATCACCGTTTGCACTTGGTTCAAGTAGCTATCGAAGGACATCCAAGATTTCGAGCCAGTAGTATTGAGTTCTCTTTACCTAAGCCTTCCTACACGATTGATACGCTTACGCATCTTAAAGAAAAGTATCCGGATAAAGAATTCGCGGTGATAATGGGTGGTGATAGTTTTCAGAATATTGAAAAATGGAAAAACTATCAGCAATTAGTAAACGATTATGATGTTTGGGTTTATAACCGACCTAATTACACCATCAATACCAAACTAAGTAATCGCTTAACGCTTTTGAACGCCCCTTTATTAGATATTTCATCCACTTACATTCGTTCCCTAATAAAGGAAAAAAAAGCCATTGATTTTTTGGTGCCCGACATCGTGGCCGAAGAAATTTTACGAACCGGGTATTATAGAAATTAAATCAAAAATTACATCGGTACTTCATCTGCTTCATTCTTTAAATCTTTACCGTCTGCTGTTCAGATATTAAAGGCCGTTATTTTAACTTCAATAAACTTTTCATTTCGTTGAGTTTCATGAGCGCTTCAACCGGCGTGAGGTTATTGATTTCTGTATGTTCTAAAATTTCCTTGATGCGTTTTAAATCCTCTGCCAAACCATCAAAAATATTTAACTGGTATTGTTGCGTAGGTATCTTTTTCAATTGCACTCGGGTATAATCTTCTTGCTTGTTTTTCGATTCTAATAAAGCAAGTATTTCGTTTGCACGTTCCACGAGTGAATTCGGCATACCTGCCATACGGGCAACATGAACACCAAAGCTATGTGTGCTTCCACCCGGTGCTAGTTTTCGAAGAAAAATAATTTTATTCCCCACCTCCTTATGCGTAACATGAAAATTTTTAATGCGCTCATGCTTCGATTCTAATTCATTTAACTCATGGTAGTGTGTGGCAAATAGGGTTAGTGGTTTAGAGGCATTCTGATGCAAATACTCGGCAATACTCCAGGCAATAGAAATACCATCAAAGGTGCTCGTACCTCGTCCGATTTCATCTAGAACAATTAAGCTGCGTTCACTGATATTATTCATGATACTTGCAGTTTCATTCATTTCTACCATGAAGGTTGATTCGCCACCACTTAAATTATCACTAGCGCCAACACGAGTAAATATTTTATCGGTTAAACCAATATGGGCTTCTTTGGCAGGAACAAAACTTCCGCAATGAGCCATGAGGGTAATGAGTACCGTTTGTCGTAACAAGGCCGATTTACCACTCATATTAGGACCGGTAATAATAGCAATTTGCGTATTCGTTTTATCTAAGTGTACCGAATTACTCACGTACTCATGTCCTGCTTGAAGATGAGCTTCAATAACCGGATGGCGACCTTCGAGAATATGAATTTCTTGATTGGTACTGACCACCGGTTTCGTGTAATGATACCGTTTGGCATTCTGAGCGAAACAGGTAATACAATCCAGTTGCGCTATAAACATAGCATTCAATTGAATGATGTTTACATACTCTTGTAATTCGAGTAAGAGTTCTTCATAGACTTGCAATTCGAGCGTCAACATTTTTTCTTCCGCACCTAAAATCTTCTGTTCGTACTCTTTAAGTTCCGGTGTTATGTAACGTTCTGCATTGGTAAGTGTTTGTTTTCGTATCCATGTTTCGGGTACCTTTTCTTTATGGGCATGGGTAACCTCTAAATAATATCCGAATACATTATTGTATGAAATTTTAAGCGAGGTAATACCTGTTTGTTGGGCTTCGCGTTGCTGGATTTGCAACAAATACTCTTTGCCATTGAGCGAAATATTTCTTAGTTCATCTAGTTCATTGTGAATACCAGGTTTTATTAATCCTCCTTTGGCAGCTAGGGCCGGTGGGTTATCTTGAATGGTTTGTATTATTTTTTGACGTATCAAATTACACGCATTCAGTTTCTCCGCTATACGCTGATACCAAGGATGTTCCGATTTACTTAATTCCGTTTTTAGCTCTTCTATCAAGAGTAACGCCTTTGCTAACTGCAATACTTCCCGAGGTGAAATTCGTCGTTGAGGTAATTTAGCTACCATCCGCTCGATATCACCCATTTGTTTTATAATGGCTACTACGTACTGCGCAATGTCTGCATGCTTCATAGTAAATTCCACTACATCCAATCGATCGTGTATCTGATGCAAATCTTGTAATGGAAACAACAACCAGCGGCGCATTAAACGCGAACCCATTGGTGTTACCGTATTGTCTAGAACCTGAAGCAAGGTTTGTCCGCCTTCTCTCGGACTATCTAATAATTCCAGATTATGAATCGTGAAGCGATCCATCCACAGAAAATCGCCTTCGGTAATACGTTGCAGGTTTCCTATATGAGCCAGTTGCGAATGTTCCGTATCCTTGAGGTAGTGAATAGCCGCGCCGGCCGCAATAATAGCATCCGGTAAATCGTCAACGCCAAAGCCTTTCAACGATACGGTTTGAAAGTGTTGTAATAAAATATCGGTGGCATAGCTATCACTAAACAACCATTCATCTAAACCATAGGTATAATATTTCTCCCCGAAGAGTTCGCGAAATTGTTTGCCGCGTTGCTTTTGAAAAATAACTTCTGAAGGACGAAAACTTTGAAGGAGTTTATCAATAAACTCTGTATTCCCTTCTGTACACAGAAACTCGCCGGTACTTAAATCAAGAAAAGCTATGCCATGTTTATGTTCTCCTAAACTTAAGGAGGCTAAAAAATTATTGGTTCGGTTATCGAGTAATTTATCGTTGATGGCAGTACCCGGTGTTACCAATTCTGTTACGCCGCGTTTTACAATTCCCTTTACGGTTTTGGGGTCTTCTAACTGATCACAAACGGCAACGCGATGTCCGGCTTTAACTAATTTGTGTAAATACGTATCAAGTGAATGATGCGGAAATCCTGCGAGTTCGCTGGAAGATGCCGCTCCGTTATTTCTTTTCGTGAGCGTAATACCCAAAACCTGTGAAGCTATAACAGCATCCTGACCGAAGGTTTCATAAAAATCACCAACACGAAACAGCAATATCGCATCAGGATATTTACGCTTGATTGCACTATGCTGTTGCATGAGCGGAGTTTCGGAAGTTGCCGATTTAGCCATGCGACAAATATAAGTGTCCTAGTGTTGATTCTTGGAATGAAGCCTCGAACATATCAGCAGATAAGCCAAGTTATTTCTGAAGAAGAAAGCGTTGAGTACTTCGTACTGCCTTACCTCCTATCTTAAAATAATGGAACACGGATTTTTAAGATTTCTTTATTGTAATAATTTCTTTATGATTTTCACCTTCGGAGATAAGATGTAGGTTTTATAGGCATTATATTATTATTATAACTGAATTTTACTAAGCACAAAAAAATCCGTGTAAATCATGAAGATCATAATTTTCAGCGTTCCAATATTTTAGTCGGATAATTGTAATTTTCAAATCGCTATACCTTACATCTTAAATTGTAGCGGCAGAATAATTTCGGTGTAAACGGCCTTACCTTCTAGTTTACCCGGCTTCCAACGTGGCATGCGTTGAACAATACGTTGTGCTTCTTTAATTAAAACATTACCTCCGGCAGGCGCATCTAGGGTGCGGATATTCATGATATTTCCGGTAGGACTTAGTATAAAACGAATTGTAACCGTTCCTTCAATCTTAGCTTCCCGCGCCGATTCAGGATAATTCAAATTGTCTTTGATATACTTTTCCAGACCAGCTTTTCCTCCGGGAAACTCCGGCATGTCATCTACTTTTTCATAATAATCAAACTGAATTTGCTTGTTGAATTTTCCTGAAGCATCATAAATTTCAATCATGTCTTGTTTCGGTTTTACCCCCTGGGCTGAAACCATAGCGGTCGACATGCTGCTTAGTAAAAATAGAAAGAGTAGCTTCTTCATGGTTACAAATTGAAGGGTAAAAGTAAGGCGGTCATTCTAATTTGAATGTTAAACTCGGCTTAGCGATCAAGCCACTCCTTAAAACCCGAAACACGCTCTCTACTGACTACCGCAAAGTCGCCATCGAGATGGTCGGCCTGAACGAATAATCGACCATTGAGATGCGTACTTATGCGCTTAACAGTATTGATATTCAGAATCGTTTTACGGTTGATTCGAAAAAAGTTTTCCGGCTGTACTATTTCTTCTAAATCATCTAAAGTATAATCGATTGGATAACGTTTACCCAACTCATCTACCAAAAATGTAATACTCTCTTGTGTTTGAAAATGATGTACCTCTTGTGTTTGAATGCTTATTAAATTTTGTCCGCTCCTAACCATAAAACGCGATTTATACATCCGTTGTGGTTGAAGCCATTTTCTGCTTATTTCTTGTAGAAATTGAGCAGGCATTAATTGTTGTGCGCTAAATTTATCTAAGGCTGCTTTCAAATCATTTCGGGCAATGGGTTTCAATAAATAATCTACACTATTCACCTTAAAAGCCCGTATGGCATAATCATTATAAGCTGTGGTAAAAATAACAGGTGTCTGAATGGAAACCTGATTGAAAATATCGAAGCTGTTACCATCAGCCAGATGAATATCCATGAAGAGCAAGGATGCTTGGAGTCCTTTCTCGAACGCCGCCACACTAGCCTTCACTGTATCGAAGCGCGCTATTACCCGAATCTCTGGTCGTAACTCGAGTAACAATTTTTCCAAATGATCGGCCGATAGCTTTTCATCTTCAATTAGAATAACATTCATACGTTTTGTAGCAAAGGCAGTTTAACCGTAAAGGTATTATTGTTAGTACTAACAACTACGTTCTCTGATGTAAAATAGCGATAACGATCTTGTATGTTTCGTAAACCAGAGTTGGTACTTGGTTCATCATGCAATCGGGGTTGCAGGGTGTTCTGCACAACAAAATAATCTCCTTCTGTAAATAAATGAATATGCAGCGGACGAGCTTTGGAAACTTCGTTATGCTGAATACAATTTTCTAACAAGGGTTGTAAACACATGGGGGGAAGCCACAAGGGTAAAACCGTTTCGTTAATAGCTTCATGTATAACCAGATTTTCATCGAAACGAATTTTAAGTAAATACACATAATGTTGAATGAACTCCAATTCCTCCTGAAGCGTAACCAACTCGGTGTTGCGTTTCTCTAAGACGTACCGATACACCCGCGATAACTCTTGAATAAAATCAGAAGCACGTTCCGGATTGCTATGTACTAAAGAATTCAACACACTTAAGTTGTTAAAAAGAAAATGTGGATTGATTTGACTCTTTAAATTTTGCAGTTGAGCTTGGGCGCTTTCTGTTTTATATTTTTCAACTTCAAGCAAACTACTTTTCCAATGACGAAAAAACTGTAATCCTATTTCGATGGCTAACAACATAAACGATACAAATAACGACATGATCATGGTGCCGTTTTTCAATCGGTTGAGTACATCGTTTTCCGGACAAAGTATGTGATGATACATTTCCAACACAACGAATAAGATACTTCCTGTAAAAAGAAACGCAGTAACTAATTGTATCAGCACGCGCTTTTGAGCATGTTGTTGCCACGGATATTTTTTATTCAACCAATGATCTAAGCGTAGGTTTCCTTCCCAAATGGTAATCGTAATTATACAGGTAGTTATAACATCAATGAGGTAAGGATGCTCACTCAGTCCACGAAAAATAACTAAACGAAAAATAACCGACAAGGCTATGCCGGTTAAAATCATATATACAAATCGGAACTTATTTTGTAGCACAAGAACCCGTTTTAGAATTGAAATTTATATTGAAAGTTTGGAAACAAACCAATTTGATAGGCTGTATTCATGCTGTTGGTAATAGCATTGTATCGTACAGCAAAAACATTTTTATGATTGGTTACGTTTTGAATATCGAAGAAGAAGGAATGCGAGCGTTTATGTTTCTTACTATTATACGTAAACCCTGTTTTAAAATCTATGCGGAAGTAGTTCGGATTGCGTTCGCTAAAGGCATAGGTATCGCCCATGAGTACCTGTTCGTGGGCAAGTTGTGATGCGGCCAGATCAACCGGAGTAAAGTATCGGCCTCCGGCGGTGGTTAACTTAATATCGGTGAAGAATGTATTTCGTTTTGCAGCACCTAGTTTAAATTCCTTTCCGGCTAACATATTAAATACATATTTCGAATTGAAAGCGGTATTATGTTCAACACCGTCGCTTCCCTTATACTTCGAATCGTATAAGGTTGCTGTCATCAAACCATAATACCCTTTACTATAAAATTTCTCTACGGTTAATTCAACACCATAGTTTGTACCTGTTCCGGTATTGCGTAAATTACTTTGATTATTGGGGTAGAAGCTAGAACCTGTGTTGAGCATAGAATAGGAACTTGCAAACGCATGAACAGGAACATTAAATAAATGCTGATAGTATGTTTCGAGTTTAACACGCCAATCTTTCACCGGTATTAAATCGTAACCTAACACGAGATGATGACTTTTGGTGAAGGCCAAATCGCGGTTGCTTTCATCATAACTTCCATCGGCTTGAAGTTTTCGGAAGAAGTACACATCGGTTGGTTGCATCTGACTATGCAAACCATAACCCATACTGAGCGATCCATAACGACCCATACTATATTTTAATGCAGCACGTGGTTCTAAGGAAGAGCTTCCGTTCAGGGTAAGGTACTGTGTGTGTAAACCAACGTTTGCCGTTAAGTTATCGCTGAAGCTATACTTCGCATGTACAAAGGCTTGCAAGAGAGAAGTAGCGTTATCATAATCCCATAAATATTTCCAGTTGGGCGCATTGATTTTCACTTTATAAAATAAATCGAGGTTCATGACTTCTGCTTGAACACCGGCCTTTAAAAATAAGCGTCGATTCACTTTGTAATTATAGTTCGTCATGAAGTTATAATTCAATCGCTTTGTTTGGTTTACCACAACCCGAACCGGATCGCTATTCGTGTACACACTATCCTGATCATAATTAGAGGCTGCAAACGTTGCACCAAGTATTGTATTAATATATGATTTCGAATTTACTTTATACAAATGCTTCAAACCAACTACGGCAACATCGCTGGTAAAGTAGGAGTCTGCTGTTGGATCGGCAAATAAATCGCTACTATCTATGTCATCATGTTTAAACGATATTTTACTTTTTCCGGCAAGTCCGAATAACGTAAATCGTCCGTATTTACCTTCTCCACTATTTACTTTAAACGTTAGATCTTGATAGAAAGGTGTTGCCGTTGTACCCACGTTTAAACCAATGGCTTGAGCGAGGCCTGTAAATGAATAACGATAGGCAATCAAATAAGAGGCATCACTTCCCTTTTTTAACGGACCTTCGGTGGCTGCTTCGATACCGGTGAGCATTCCGAATTGTATCATGTGCTCGCGTTTATTAGCATTCCCCTTTCTAAATCCCAGATCAAACACACCGGCATTGGCATTACCATATTCCGCCGGAAAAGCAGACGTAAAGAAATCGGAATTGCGGAGCATATTGGTATTTAAAGCCGAAACGGGTCCGCCTGTTGTACCAATCGTTGCAAAGTGATTTGGGTTGGGAACGTTCATGCCTTCAATACGCCATAATACACCAACCGGTGAGTTACCTCTTACCACAATATCGTTTCTACTATCGTCGGGAGCGCTTACGCCTGCGAAGTTGGCTACCAAGCGAGCCGGATCACTTCGTCCGCCGGCATAACGGTTAACTTCTTCTGTAGAAAATGTACGTGCAGAAATGGTGGCGAGTTCATTATTGGTTCTTGTTTTATTTGTAACCTTGATAACCGTTTCTTTGAGGTTACGCACGTTTTCTTCTATCAGAAAATCTTGAATACATTCCTTCCCGGAAGAAACAATAATATTAGAAAGGCTCACTTCTTTATAGCCTATATAACTTACCTTAAGTTCGTATCGGCCGGGCTCTATATCGCTCAACAAATACATTCCCTTTTCGTCGGTTTTAGTGCCTTTGTTCGTATTTAAAATTTGAACGGTTGCCCCAATTACAGGTGATAGCGACTGTTTATCGAGTACGGTACCACGAATATTTTGTTTATTATTTTGTGCTGCAAGTTGAAGCGTAAGCAATACTAAAAGCAGACTAACATATACCTTTTGCATAGTGCGTAATTTGCGTGCAAGTTTCGGATGTAAATCGAACATCTTAACATGTACACGGGTTGAGTTGTTGATTTTTAGGGTTGAATGGGAGATAGGTTCTAATGTGTAACCTTTGGTTTTAAAACACCACCCATGGTTTCCTTTATCGTATGGGTGTACATGAAGGCATTCGGATCGATCCGAAGAATGGCTGTATTCATATTCAATAATTCTAAGCGCGTTACAATGGTAACGATTACATCGCAATCGGTATGTACATGATAGGCTCCGGGTAGATAACCGCGTTCCCCTTTGTACACGGTGAGCCCTTTTTTAAAATGATTTGAAATCAGCGACTTAATTTTTTCCGATTCTTTAGAGATAATCGTGAGTGATATATACTCTTCAATACCATCCACTACATACTCTACCATTTTCAGTGCGGTATAGTACGTAATGATACCATAGAAAGCGATATTCAATCCGAACTTGAAAGCAGCAGTTAAGAAAATGATGGAGTTAAAAAATAAAATAACCTCGCTGGTAGAGAATCCAATTTTTCGGGTTGTAAACACCGCGAGCACTTCAAATCCATCAATAGCCGCACCAGATCGCATGACCAAACCCATACCCACACCGATAATACAACCTCCAAACAAGGCCACTAACATGGGTTCTTGTGTTACCTTTTCGATAGGAAGAAAGGAAACAGCTAAGGCCAGCATTACAATTGCAATAAAGGAACGTATGGCAAAAAGCTTACCAACGAACTTCCAAGCCGGTATCAAAAATAAAAGATTAATGATAATCATCGGGTAGTTAAAACTTACATGAAACAGTTCATGAATTAACAAGGAAATTCCGGTAACACCGCCATCTAAAAATCCGTTCGGTATCATAAAACCCTTTAGGGCAAAGGCTGCGCAGAGCACCCCCATAACCAAGAGTAAAAAAGTTTTGGGTGTAAACAGTTGCCTGAGTATAAGTTTTTCGTGATGATTATGTACTGAATGATTCATGCTTTTAAGATTCCAATTCGCGTAACACGATTTTTAAGTTTTCGTGTTTTCTTTTCTCATAATTCGTTCTACAATACGCAGTATGATAATGATGTTTGAGGAGAAATTGCTTTTGAATTTCATTCCATTCTCTTCTTGATTTCAGATTACCATAAGATTTCATTTCATGAAAAAGGGTTTCGCCTATTTCCTCGAAACGGTCTGTACCCAAATAAAGTAAATCGGCATCGGCAATGATGCACTCGAGTAAATTAGTTGGTTGCTGCGGTATTATGGTAGCGCGTATCATTCCTAGAATGGTATCAATGTCGGCACCATTAATACCAAACTGAGGCAAATGGGTTTCGGCAAATTCACATCCCAAGGCTTCGTGGCCGCGGTAGACATCGGTAAAACCGGTATCATGACAAAGCACAGCAACTTTTAATAAAAATAAGTCGTGTGAACTTATTTTCTCCGCTTCAGCAATTTCTTCCGCATAGCGTAACACATCTTGCGTATGATGCAAGCCATGGTATGTTAAGTCGGAAGCAAGATTGTTTTTCAGGTGGTCGAAAACAAAATCCTGTATTTGATTATAGTTCTTCAACAAAACAAATATAATGTGTACCGTCTTATGTTTGAAGCAGAAAAATGTAGTTTTATTCAATTGTTGTTCGAGATAGAATGTGTACTTTCTTTTAAACCTTGTAACGTCGTGCATTTCGTGCTTTATTTTTTTCCCTTCCCTAAAATATTGGAACGCAGATTTTTAAGTTGTAACAGATTCCCTAAGATTTCTATTTGCAAAAATTTCTTCTGATTTTCACCTTCGTGAGAAGTTGCTGTTTTAAGCTGTGTTCATCTCTAAATTCGTTCGACCTGTGTTCCTACCACACTTAAAGAACACGGATCAAATGGATGTATAGATTAATGCGATAAAATTCGCGTTCCAATAATTTAGTTGCACAACAGCCGTTTTATTCTGTTTACATCCAGATACCTAAAATATGAACCCAAGAGGCTTTGATTTTTTAGCCTTCAAGCTTTCAATGGATGTATCAAATTATCTATTACTTTTATCCCATCATGAACAGTTTTGAAATTCGTGGTGGTAACCCACTTAACGGTGAAGTAATTCCGCAAGGTGCTAAAAACGAAGCACTGCAAATTATTGCAGCTACAATGCTTACCAAAGAGAAAATTGTAATTAAGAACATTCCCGATATTCAGGACGTTCGCATGCTGATTGAATTAATGAAAGACCTGGGTGTTGAAGTAGAACGAATTCATGCCAATCAATATACTTTCCAAGCCAAAGAAATTAACTTGGAATACTTAATCAGTCCGGAATACAAAAAGAAATCCGGTAAGCTACGCGGTGCGGTTATGTTGGCCGGTCCGTTCTTGGCACGTTTTAAGAAAGCCTATATTCCGCAACCCGGTGGCGATAAAATTGGTCGGCGCCGACTCGACACGCATATTCTTGGCTTCGAACGTTTAGGTGCCAAGTATTCTTATAATGAAGAGGAACACTTTTTTACACTAGAAGCTGAAGAACTTCAAGGAACCTATATGTTACTCGACGAACCTTCGGTAACCGGTACCGCTAATATCCTGATGGCGGCTATTGTTGCTAAGGGTAAAACGCGTATTTACAATGCCGCATGTGAGCCATACCTGCAGCAGTTATGTCGATTACTCAATCGTATGGGAGCTCGAATTACCGGAATCGGTTCTAACCTCCTTACCGTGCAGGGTGTTGATGTTGAAAGTTTGAAAGGCTGCGATCATACCATACTGGCCGATATGATTGAAGTAGGTTCGTTTATAGGTTTAGCCGCCATGACGGGTGGTGAAATTTTAATCAAACATTGTAACGTAAAATACTTAGGCTGTATCCCTGATACCTTCGGACGGTTAGGCATTGAAATGGAAATACGAAAAGATGATATTTTCATTCCGGCACAAGAACATTATAAAATCAAACGATTTATTGGTGGTGATATTCTCACGATTTACGATCACCCCTGGCCGGGTTTTACACCCGACTTATTAAGTATTGCCTTGGTAGTAGCTACGCAAGCAAAAGGCACGGTGCTCTTTCATCAAAAAATGTTTGAAAGTCGTTTATTCTTTACCGATAAACTGATTGATATGGGCGCGCAAATTGTTCTCTGCGATCCGCATCGCGCGGTTGTGGTTGGTTTAGATAAAACCTTTCCGCTGCGCGGCAATGTAATGTCGTCGCCGGATATACGTGCCGGATTGGCCTTGCTCATTGCAGCACTCTCGGCACAAGGCAAAAGTATCATTCAAAATATTGAACAAATTGACCGAGGCTATCAGTTTATTGATACACGCTTGCAAGCCTTGGGTGCGAATATCACCCGCATCGATTACTAATTGCTGCTATTTAAGTTCCAACCAATGAAATCACTTATCCTAAGTTTTTGTTTGCTGCTAAACGGGTTGTTTAGCTTCGCTCAACATAATCAGCTTAACATAACCGACGAGAAAATAGTTAAGTCGTTTGTGTGTTATCAATCACTCGATAGTTTATGGTGGCGATGGACGACGCATGAAGGACTAAAAACATTTTTCGGAAGTGATAATAAAGTAGATTTTCATATCGGTGGTGCATACGAAATTCATTTTTTAACAGACAAGCCCTATGGTTCACGCGGAACAGAAGGTTGCATGTTGTTATCATTTTTACCGAAACGAATGCTTTCCTTCACGTGGATTGCACCACCAAGTATGCCCGAGCTTCGAAGTAAAGCACATAAAACCTGGGTGGTTGTTGAACTCACTCCGGTATCGGCTAACGAAACAACCATCACCTTAACGCATTTGGGTTGGCCGGAAGATACCACTTGGAAAAAAGCATACAATTATTTTAATGGAGCTTGGAACTATGTAGTTTCCAACCTAAAAAAATACGATCGGGAATTACCATCAGCGAAGCATAAAATTGTGCAAGGATTAGGGGGCGTGTTTTTCAAAAGCAGTAATCCTAAGGAATTAAAAAAATGGTATGAAAAACATTTGGGCATTACTACCGATCAGTATGGTGCCGGTTTTGAATGGCGATTGTTAGATCATCCGGAGAAGAAAGGCTTTACACAATGGAGTCCGTTTAATGAAAAAACATCCTACTTTCTTCCTTCTACGAAAGAGTTTATGATTAATTATCGGGTAGATAATTTAGTAGGCTTAGTGGAACAATTAAAAAAAGATAGTGTTACCATTTGCGATTCGATGGAAGTGTACGACTATGGTAAATTCATACATATCATGGATTTGGAAGGCAATAAAATTGAACTTTGGGAACCCTTGCAATCGTTTGATGAGTTAAAGAAACCGGAATAGCACCATTAGCCTAATCCGAATACTATTTTTAATGGAACACAAATTTTATAATTTTAGAAAGAGAAACATAAAGAGAAAGTGAAAGTGAAAGGGGAAGGGCCCCATCAGCTTTCACTTTCACTTTCACTTTCTCTTTCTTTTCTATAATCTCCGCTAATACGTTAACATCAGAAAACCGTTTAGTTGTTAAATATTTTTAGAAATAAGTCGTTGGTTAGCTACGTCTGTTATCTTTAAATCTTAAACTACTTACATGACACAAGAAGCGCGTCTTCAAGAGGTGGAATATCATCTGAAACAAGAAAACAATAATCTCGGGTTCCGTATGTTACTCGATCAGGTTCTCGATCGGGGAGATTGTAAACTCTTTCAACAAAGCATTGCCTTAACCGAGTGGATGGAAGAGCATCCGAACGATCGCAACGGTTTTCTTTCCAAAACGCAAGGTATTCTGAACGAACTTAAACAACAAACTCCCGCAAACGAAACCGCTTCTGATACCATTATTGAAGCAGTGGCCTTGAGTAAAACCTATGGTAGTAATCGGTTTCAACTTGGTCCGGTTGATTTACACATCCGTTCAGGGCATCTTATTGGTTTGGTAGGTGAAAACGGTAATGGTAAAACAACCTTGCTGCGTATGTTGGCACACGATTTAAGTTTAAGTAGCGGACAAATACACTATCGTTTCAGAAAGCACGAAGATGATTATGATTTACGTAGTAAGCTCATTTATATACCGCAACGAACACCGAAGTGGTTTGGAAAAGTGAAAGACAATTTGAAACTCACGGCTAAACACTACGGTATTCCGGCAGCCGATAATGAAGCATGGGTATTGATGATGATGATTCGATTTGGTTTGTGGAAATTCAGGAATCATAGTTGGAACGAACTTTCTTCAGGGTATAAAATGCGATTCGAATTGGCGCGCACGTTTTTACGTCAACCAAAATTATTATTACTCGATGAACCCCTAGCGAACCTCGATATTGTTTCACAACAACTCATTCTGGAAGATCTTAAAATGCTCGGTAAACGATTGCGAAATCCGTTGGCTATTGTACTAAGTTCACAACAACTGTATGAAGTTGAAAAAGTTTCCGATGAAGTAGTTTTTCTGAAACATGGTAAACCCTCTAGCTTTAATTCGTTGAAACAACAAGAAGATAAATCATTATTAGTGGTAGAACTCGACATTGACAATAAACGGGAAGATTTACAACAAGCCTTATCCTCTTTCGGTGTAAAGCAATTTAACTACTTAGGCAGTTCCTATTATATTGAATTAGAAGACTGCTCGATGAAACAATTACTGCAAGCATTAGCTACCCATGATATTCAGGTGCGTTACTTCCGTGATGTAACGCAGAGTACACGTCGTTTTTTTAACTCCTAAATCAATTCCTTTGAAATTCTATCATAAAATAAATCAATACATTTTAGAGCGATATCCCGTGCTATGGAATACGCAATTCGTTTGGATAAGTTTACTTGGCCTATTGCTACACCTGGGTTACTTTGCCATTGGTTATAACGTACTCAATGCCGAACGCATTAAGGGTTATAACGTTAATGGTGCCTTTTTTGAAACGGTATTCTTTTGGATTTATCTAGTCATCTGTTTACTGACATTTATTTTTATGTCGTTCCGGTTTTATGGCCATAATCCGTTTCGACATTACTACCCCTTGTCGCGCTTTTACTTTTGGAAAATTTTTGGTGTACTGTTGTTTTATGTGTTGCTCTTTATAACGGTTTTCATATCCTTTGAAAACGGTATGCGAGCAAAAAGTAATAGGCTCCTTTCAGAAAAACAATTTTTACAGGATGTTGAGGCGGTCAATAAATCGTATGCCTTTCTTTTCAACGACATTAATGATTATTATATTTTGAACCGAGCCTACCCGGCACCGTTTCCTTTAGATGATATAAGTAATTTTGAACTTGGTTACGACACTATTACCGAACTTCCTATTAAACACGGTATCGACCGAACTAAACCCTTCGTAACCATCAATGACATTCCCTTTCAGTTCGGGCATATAAAAACCATCCTGCCGGATAGTTGTACCACCAAACAAATTATTCAGGATATAGTAGATGTATCGAGTGTTTATGGATTGGAAGAATATTCACTCCTGAATTTCAATCGAACTTATGTGCAATATCCTGAAATAGGTTACGGTGAATTTACGATGCGGAACAACCTGAACAATATGGGAGGAAGCGATTCTGTAAATCGCCAAGCCCTTCTTTCAACATGGCATACGCTTTACTGTAATAAGGATAAGAATGGCATACAAAAGATACTAGAAAATTTGGTTGTCGTGTGTAACCGATATCGTATTCCGCATCAGCTCAATCCGGAAAAAATGACGCGTGATATCCTTCTACAGGATCTAGTAAAAACACAACTCGTGCGAACCGGCTTTTATGACTATCATGATCTTGTGCATGGCGTTGCTAATTCAACATCTTCCACAGTAAATAAGAATTATGAAACGCAGGATAAGTATGTTGAACGGGAAAACCGAGATGATAATTATTCGGTAGACTTAGAACAGTTTGCCAATATGGCCCGCAATAGAACCCAACTGCAATTTCGCATAGGGTGGCGTCATTTGCAAGCGAATGAAATGTGGGCCTTTCTCTTTGTTAGTATGGCCATGGCTATGGCTTTATTGTTATTCAAGTATGTACAAACCCGAGTTATTTTATTAGGGGTTATTATAGCAGGTATCATAGGTTCCCTTTTCGGCGTGTTGTTTTATTTAGCGGATAAGCATATTCATGATAATCAACAAGGGCATAAGGATACGATGCTATGGTTTTTAAGCATGGCCGTTGTAGTAGCTATTTTTAGTATGTCGTTGATTTCAATTTACTCCGGCAAAATTAAAAAGCGCATAGCGGAGTTAGGCTTCGTGTCGGCTGTTTTTAGTTCGATCTTCCTTCCTATGTTGTTATTAATTGGTATCATGCTTCTATCAAGCTATCAACAAAAAGATCCTTGTTCCGATTATATGAGCACGCTGCATCGGTTTGAACCACAGCCTTGGCAATTTGCAGTTGGCGCTTTGCTTTCGGTACAACTCATCTTTATGTTATTGCGAAGACTACAAGGGAAAATGGAGTAATAAAAAAGGGAAGAAAGGTGGTTTCGTTTTTCCCTCGTTATAGTTCTAATTCAATGTAAAGATTTTATACGCTCGTTTCAGCCTTTGGTTCCAAACTTATCTTTATAATCTTGAATGTTCTGATTGATAATTTCGTATGCTTTCTCCTTTCCATAAAATTCATCCACAACAACGGTAGTATGTTCGAGTTGTTTGTATTGCTCGAAGAAATGTTTTATTTCACTCATTAAATGTGGCGGAAGTTCATCGAGTGCATTAATGTGTGCTACGGCAATATCATTTACACATACCGAAATAATTTTATCGTCGATGCCCTTATCTATCATACGCATAACACCAATTACTTTGGCATTTACTAACGACAAGGGTTCAATATCTACTTGCGATAAAACTAAAATATCTAAGGGGTCGCCATCACCGGCATAGGTTTGTGGAATGAAGCCATAATTGATAGGATAGTAAAACGCACTATGTAATACCCGATCGAGTTTTAATAATCCGCTTTCTTTATCCACTTCATATTTCGCTTTACTTCCTCTACTAATTTCAATGATTGCCGTTACTTCTTCAGGAACATTTTTGCCGTAAGAAATATGATGCCATGGATGATTATTCATGAGTATGATTAATTTATTTAAAAAGAAAAAAACCTAATACGGTTGCTAAAATACAAAGCACTAAGGAGGCCAACGCATAAGTAATGGCCATGGTATAGGCTTGCTTTTGAATATACTGCACCACTTCTAAACTAAAAGTAGAGAAGGTGGTGAACCCGCCGCAAAAACCTGTTATTAAAAACAAGCGCGACAAGGTTACTTCGTTTTGTTGTTTTGTAAAGTAGGCCATGAGGGCTCCTATAAGTAAGGAACCCGCTACATTCACGCCAAACGTTGCCCAAGGGAAGGACGTTTTACTTATAAGCTGCGAACATAAAAAGCGTACCACACTACCCACACCACCTCCCATAAAAACGAGTAGCCATTTCATGCGGTAAATGTACAATGCAAATGAGTGTGTGCGCTCGTTGATGATTATTGCGCGCTATTTTTGTTTTGAATTACGATTGTCCGACTAAAATATTGGAACGCTGATTATTATGATCTTCATGATTTGCACTGATTTTTTGTGCTTTATAAAATTCATACTTAATTGGGATATTATGCCTATAAAATCTACATCTTATCACCGAAGATGAAAATCATAAATGAGTTTATGCAATAATGAAATCTTATTAAATCTGCTAAATCTTAAAATTCTGTGTTCCCTTATTTTAGGATAGAACGTAAGGCAATTATTTGTTCGAAAGACAAGACACTACTACGTTTGAAGGAAAGGATGAATTTTATTTCAGACAACAATAGTTTTGAATTAATCCATAAACATACTACCCAACTTTAACATGCATTCGTATATTACTCCTTCGTAAAACGAGCTAAACCATCCTTCGTTTGAACCACATATAATCCTGGAGGTAAAGTTTGAATGTCGATCATTCCAGAAGTAAACCCCTGTGTTAGTATTTGTCCGTAAACCGATAAAATTTTATACGCTGTATTCAACGGAATATGCTTCAACCATACCTTATCGGATGCCGGGTTTGGATACACTTCGAGTAGACCTTTAGATGTAGTGGTTGCAACCGAAACCGGATTGCCTTGAAGTGAAACATCGTCGATTAGTACACGCTCACCAACATGAGGACCGACTACAACACGATTCCTAAAGTGAATGGATGCAAAAGCCGGAACGGTATCGGTTAATCCGTTAGGATTGGCATATACCAAAGGACAAACTTTCTTTTGATATCCCAAATGAATATCCCATACACCTACCTCACCGGAGGCAAGTAATTCGTAATCACTATTCACCACATTTACCATACAAACAAGGGTATCGGTAAACGGGTTTTGTAAAAACTGATAATAGAAGCTAAGACTTTCTGGGTAATTGTTCACTGGAAAATAAATTTGAAATCCAGCGAAGCTGCTATCCAAATTACACTTCGCATTCCCATTCATTCCGTAACCCTGTGTAACGTTATAGGCATTATGCAGTTCGAGGGCATAGGCACCGCTATGCGCCAAGGTGGAGCGGCTCAGTAAATTGCCGTCGGTTAAAACCGAATCGTTTAAACCAATAGCATACGTATCATACCCAAACCAATGTTGTACGGTACTATCTTGATTGAGTTGTTCGAATCCCGGGTTAGGAATTTGGGCTTCACTTTTTAGAGCCCAGAGGCATGTCATAATTGTCAGTACTATAAAATTCTTCATCTGCTACTATTTTATTGCTAAGAGGGTTCAAACTTAAGATAAGGTTAGTACGATGTGCATGAATTGTGGTAGACATGAGGTAGACATGCTGTGCTTTCAAGTAACCACAAGGTAATGCAAGGTTACTTATAAATTCATGATGAAGGAATTAAGGTTATCTTCTGTTTGAAGTTGTAATTTTTTGCGCAAGCGGTAACGTGCCGTTTTGACGCTTTCCGGCGTGATGGCCATAATACCGGCCATCTCTTTGGTACTCAAATTCATTTTTATTAGAGCACAAATTTTTAATTCATTGGCGCTGATGTCGGGGTATTGCTGTTTGATACGTGTGTAAAAATTCCTATTCACTCGCTCAAAACTTTTTTCAAAATCTTCCCATTCCTGTTCTTGTACTTGGTTCTTATGAATCACTTTACGAATTCCTAATCCCAAATCACCTTCTTTGGTTTCAAGTTTTTCTTGAATTTCTTCTAAGAGCTGATTTTTCTGTAGCATTTGAATGGTAATCGCACTAAGCTGACTTTCCTTAAACTCAATTTCATTTTGAAGGGTTTGCTCTCGAAGTTTCTTTTGCTCTTCGCCGGCTTGCAGTAAGGCTTGTTGTGTTTCAATGAGGGCTTGTTGCTGCTTGTGATGTTTACGATATACGAAGAAGCCAACCAGCGATAAGATAAGAACAAATACAACACTACCCAATAAGATGTAGTTGGTGAGTTTGGTAATATGGTGTTCCTTTTGAATGAGAAGCAACTTACGTTCCGTTTCCTGCACATCATATTGAATGGTGAGCATGCGCGTTAAACGTTCCTCCTCTAAATTCTTCATCGAATCTTTCAACTGAAGCATGGTTTCATTGATAAGAAAAGCCTCTTTGTATTGCTGTTCTTGCTCTAGCATTTCTTTTTCCAGGGTTAAACAGCGTAACAAGAAACTCTTATCGTTAAGCGTTTGCGCTATAAGCTTCGCTTGTTGAAGATAGGAACGATCGGCTTGTACTTCACTGCGGCCGGAAAAATGGGTTGCCAATGCAAGCAAGGCATTCACCTGAGCTTGTTTATTCGAATCTTGCTGCGCCAAAAAAAGCGCGCGATAAAAAAACGAATCGGCGAGGGTGTACTGCTTTCGTTTATCGGCCAACTTACCCATTTGAATGCAAGAAGCACCGAGGTATAAACTATCTTTTTCCTTTAGTCGAAATCGAAAGGATTCTTGATAATAAAAATCCGACGAGTCGGATTGTTGTTGTTTTTCCTTCAAAAACCCTAAGAGGTTTAAGGCTAGTCCGCGAGTAAAGGTAGTGTCTTGTTTGCTTGGAAGATTGGTTAAGGCCTGCTGTGCCAATTGTTCCGCCTCCTTTATGTTTCCTTCACGCGTTTTAATGGTTGCGAGCAGTTGAAGCACCCTTGCCCGGCCATAGGACGAATGTAATTTATCGAAACGAAGGAGTGCTTCTTGCGCAAAATGCAACCCTTGATGCAGGCTACTGCCGTATGAAGCGAAGCCCAAATAGAGAAAGGCATTGGCTTGATCCAATTCGTTCTTAGCGTTGATGGCCTCGTTAAGTGCTTGATGAAAGAAGTGCATGGCGAGGGTATCGTCATCCTGAATCAAATAGTGCCACCCTTTTTGAAGGGCCGTTTGTTCCTGCGCAAACACGTAGTTTGAGGCAAGGAAAAGAAACAGCAGACAAAGGAAAAACTGTTTCATACAAGCTAATAGAAGGTATGTTAGATTATTTCTACCAATTCAATTTCGAAGGTAAGATCTTTACCGGCGAGTGGATGATTGGCATCGAGCTTTACCTTATCATCCGATAATTCGGTAATGGCAACCGGTAAGCTTTGTCCTTCCTGATCCATCATATGCAAAATCATACCAATTTCGGGTGTGCCTAAATCTTCGGGCAATTGGGAACGATCGAATTCAAAAATCATCATGTCGTTATACGGACCATAAGCGTGTAAATGGGGAATATCAATGATTTTTTTATCGCCCACCTTCATTTCCAGAACGCCTTTATCGAAGCCGTTAATGACCATTCCTTCACCCACTTTAAATTCGAGGGGTTCTCTTCCTTCGGAAGAATCGAATAAGCTACCATCGGTTGTAAGGGTTCCTTTGTAGTGAACGCGAATGGTATCGCCGTTTTTTACTTGCATGCTATAACAATTAGGCGCCGAAGGTAGGCTTTCGAGGAATAAAATACAATTTTGAATCCATATTGAGTTCCTTTAGGAACGCGGGTTGGTTAAGGCTCTTATGATTTAATATGATTTTTGTACCGGCGAGAAAGCGCGAAGCTGTTCTTGTGCTCGTTCCGTTCAATAAGGATTTTGAATTTTACTACCATTGCGAATACAATTTTCAGAATTACTTTCAAGAAGATGGTGTTGATTAGAGAAAAGAAGATGGAAAACTATTTTAGTACGAGAAGCAACGAGATCATTTTTCGGCAAAGTATTTCAAATCTGTAAGTATAAAAGAAATGTATTTAATTTTATAAAAAATTTATTTCATGAGAAATGTAGTACTAAACATGGTTGGTTTTCTTCTATTTTTTAGCTCCTATTCTATTCAAGGTCAAACCCCTAGTTGGAGTTGGAAACGTAGTCCTTTAAATTCAGCAACATCGGTTATTACTGATTTGGAAAAAGACCGAGAAAACAATATCTATGTTAGTTGAAGATTAGGTGACAATAAACCAGCCCTTCTCCTCACTCTTGAAAATGTGTACAGTACATAATCCGTAATTTTTTTTGTGCCGAGCTACCTAATTATCATTTTCTCCCATCGAAATGCGGCGTTTTTAACATCAACTAGTTTTAAGAAATAGCATCCCTTCTCTAATGCTGGAATTGATATTTGAATGGTTTGTTTCGAATTCTTAATTAAATATACCAATTTGCCAGCAGCATCATAAAGTGATAAATCGATAGGTTGATCTGCATGAAATGCACTTACTGTAAACTTCCCATCATTTGGATTAGGATAAATTTGAAGGTTATTATTTTCTTGATAGTTATTATTAACTGAAAGAGAGGTTACTTGATATGTTGTATCATGGTAATTCCACAATGTATCTATATTTTGGGTATTAATATTCTCAACATAAAAGCCAATGGATAAATTGATATAATTAGCCGTCGGATAAATATTAACAAAGTCAACTGTATCGGTTGCCATACAGCCAAATGCTTGCCATACTCCAGTAAGATCATAAAGCTGCCTAATATATATTGTATCAGCAGATAGTTGAACGGGGGTAGAATATAGATCCGGGCAGTTTAATCCAGCACCTTGATCTATCCAACTCATAATTTGAAACTTGTAGTTGTTTCCACTTTGGCTAAGCATGCTGAACCAAGTTTGTATTGCTGCGTTTGATTTATTAAATCCCAACGTTATGGCGAATAAAAAAGGAATTATTTTCATATCATTTATTTAATCTTAGTGAATTATTTGAATGGCCTAGGCATTTTCATTTTGGCTCTCTAGTCGTGCAAGTATTATCTAAACCTTTCTCGTGCCTTTTCATTTATTTAAGAATTTGAATTTAGCTACAGGTACCCCTCGAATTTAAAGCATGAATTTAAGGGGCATTATGTTGATTGGAAGAAACCAGATGCAAATTTATTTGGGCCCGAGAACTTATTTGCTCCTTCTTGCGCCGATACAGAAGTTTAATTCTTTCATTTTGAATCCAACCTTCATCCATTACCATGTATTCGTCACCCATGTTAAGCATGCCTATCAAGATGCGCTACCTGATGCATGTTAGCTTCTACCATAAAACAAATAGAGTATAAGAATATTACATTGGCTCCTTATCGCTGAACCTTATGTCAGCTCACATAGGTAAATAAAATTCGTTCTGTACACGAAATTGTTATTTCCAGAGTTTAGTATCGGCAGTTATTAGGTATTATTGGGTATATAATTAGGTATTTGTTTACATTTGGGTATTATTAGGTAAATAATTGGGTATAATGGTAAATACCAAAACATTAGAAATTACACCGGAGATACTTTCATTCATATCAGAAATTGATGAATTCAAAGGTGCGTGGCGAGCTTTAGGGCAATTAGCGCCGGAACAGTTAACTTCATTAAAGCGGGTGGCTACGATTGAAAGTATTGGCTCTTCAACACGAATTGAAGGAAGTAAACTTACCGATCAACAAGTTGAAATCTTATTAGGCAATCTTCAAATTAATACATTTTCAACAAGGGATGAACAAGAAGTCGCAGGTTATGCAGCAGCTATGAATTTAGTATTTCAGCATTTCGAACAAATTCCCCTCACCGAAAATTACATTCAACAATTGCATAACGAACTTCTACAGTTTAGTGAAAAAGATGGTTGGCATAGAGGTAAGTATAAGAAATCGCCGAATCATGTTGAAGCATTCGGACCCAATGGAGAAGGTTTAGGAATTATTTTTGAAACATCTAGTCCTTTTGAAACACCAATAAGAATGTCTGATTTACTCACGTGGGCTATACAAGAATATGCAGAGAAGAAATTACACCCTGTTTTAATTGCGGGCATTTTTATTGTTGAGTTTTTGGCAATTCACCCATTTCAAGATGGCAACGGTAGACTTTCAAGAGTACTAACCACATACCTACTTTTGAAAGGAGGATACGCTTATGTACCTTATATTTCCCTTGAATCGGTAATTGAACAAAGTAAGGAACATTATTACCTCGCGCTCCGACAAACCCAAGGAACATTAAAAACAGATAATCCAAATTGGCAACCTTGGCTTATGTTTTTTTTAAAGGCTTTAAAAGAACAAAAGAGAAGACTAGAAATAAAAGTGGAGAGAGAGAAATTACTGTTTACAAAACTACCAGACCTATCTCTTCAAATTCTCGAATTGATTAAATCACGAGGAAGAATTGCCATTAATGAAATAGTAACTTTAACCAACGCGAATCGGAATACCATAAAAAAACATCTTGAAGCATTAGTAGCGGCCAATCACATACAAAAACAAGGCACCACTAAAGGGGCGTGGTATATTTTAAAATAGCAATTTGCAATTCATTTTGATTTTCGTACTCATCCTGTTTTTGAAGCATGAGTTCTGGTGTTTCGCTCTCCTGTAGCACCGATTAGGTGGAACTGAAATTCTCAAAGAGAATGAAAATCCAGATTGCTTCCTGTTTCTCTACCGCCGCTAGAATGAAAGAAGCGGTTCTCAAGCCCATTCAATTGTAATTGGATTCTAACTTTGCTACAAGTACCAATCGAATTTTCAGAATAATTTTCAAGAAGATGAAGTTGACTTGAGAAAAGAAGATGGAGTTTCATTTTGGCATGAGAAGTGATTTACTCATTCTTGCGCCGTTGTAGTGTTTCTTATTAACATTCTCGATACTCTCATAAGTTCTATGTCTTTTCAAATATTTTTAACTTGTTGCTAGCAACTAACCTTTCGGTCTAAACCATCCATTCAACCCTTGGATAAATTCAATACTCACAAGATGTATGAATTTTCTTTTTTTCAATCTATCAATAAATCCAAAATTACCTTATCAAAGATAATTTACCGTAATAACCAGTACATTCTGGATAAGTACATCGATAAGTATACAATCCATTTAGAAGGTAAACTGGTAGTTGTAAAGTTTGCGTTTCATTTGGCTTCAATACGTTTTTATAAACAAGCTTACCATGTAAATCGTATAATTGAAAATAACCCTCCTGTTTACAGCTCGATCTTATTTCTATGGTGCCGAAACTTGGATTAGGATAAATCGTAAATTCAGTGGGAACCAGAGGTATGGAAGGAACATTACTTGGAAAGCAATTAGGGTTGCTCGTTGGTCCTAAATTGTAATTTGGTTGATTACTAAAAGAGGATGGGAAAATGGTGTCAGCAGCAGGAGAGGGTAAGCACTGATTACACCAACCGCATAAGGCGCCCTTTTGATTTGGATAATCAATGACACTTATTCCAAGATAAGGACAGCCCGATGTTATATGACCAACATAAATTCTTCCATCTGGACCGTTAAAAAGAGTGCTGTATGGTGTACAATAATTAATATTAGGTTGTGCTGGAGTAATTGAGTCTCCATTTTCCTTCACTAGATACCACGCCAAATTGGAATCTGTTTCCTGCGTATCCAATTGTAATACATTTGCATAACGACTGACATAAATAAACCGATTATTCAAGGAGTATGCAACACCCATGCTGATTGAATCCATCCATATGCCTGCAATCAATGTATCGTATGGAATATTGTATTCCTTCCTGTTTGATAATAATCCCGTACAACGGTCAAAATCACCGGTAACTAATTTATTTGTAAAATGGGTTACAGAAGCCAATTTCGTTCCATCAACACTAAAACTTAGTTGCCCGGTATAATTCCATGCTGGCGCATAAATATCATCCCATGGTTGGAACATTGGACCTATTATGCTATCTGAGCTTATCAAAAATCGGTACATTCCCGGAACGGAATCGTTGGCGGGTTTCAATAACCACCAATCTCTACCGTTGGCATGGCGAACTGCGGTTTGAAGGGCTGCTTTTAAGAACGTTTTATACAACAAATGTTGATTCTTTACCACAACCTTACCTGCGCCACCATTCATGTTCATATCCACTATATTGTAACGCCAGTCATCACTATTACTTCTAATAGGTAAACACTGTGTTCCATTAAAACAATGATTGATCGAGCTATCAGTAATATTAGCAATGGCAACAAAAAATCTTTTATTTCCTAGTGGTAGAATAATTGAATTCTGAGGATAAAGATCCGCTGCGTTAACAGGGTTATAAATAAAACTATCAACCAATCGATCCCCATTATCCATGGTATTTCCAAGCGTATCAAAAATCCGACGCGAATTACAAAAAAATAGAGGCCTACCAGTTGTAGAATCCGAAATGCTACTTAAACCTCTTAGAACAATAGCTGTGTATGGTGGCATTAATCGTTTTACGTAGGGTCTGTTAGTACCATTGAATTCCGCAATTAACCCGTCATAACCAAGCAAAACCGTTTTGCCATAATTATTTTGTCCATTAGTATAAATACTAATGGACAAAATAATTACTGAAGTTAGAAAGTTCTTCATATAAATGGTTAGTGCTCAATTGATAATTTGCCAAACTTATCTTCACAAACTCCATTGAATGAGCATCGGTAAAGATATAGTCCGGATTTCAATGAAAGCGGAAGAGAAATTTTATGTATCAGATTCGCCTCTTCTAACTCTGTTTCAAAGATAATTTTACCCTCTAAATTAGTAAGTATAAATCTACCTTTAGCCAAGCAATCATAACGTATTTCAAAAGCACCATTTGAAGGATTCGGATAAATACTTAACTCATTCGATTTGGAATTAATATTTACCTGTGGGCCAGCAAATGAAGCTAATTCGTAGGAGTTATTATAATCTCCTTTATTAGATCCTAAAAAGCAAATTTTACGATCATCAAATACCTCAGTTGGGTTAATATAAGACCAAATGGTTCTTGCGTGAATTACAGATGCTCCAAATTCGTAAGCGCAACGATGTGAAAACTCATCCAATAAAGTTTTTTCATCAGAACTCAGAATATCGTACCCTTTTAAATAAAACTTCAATAAGATAAAATTTACTTTTTTGAGATCTTGCTCAAAACTCAATGAAGAAATAATACTACTGTTATCGGTAAATGCCTTAAAGTACATATCACGTTGTTCAGTTTTGTTAACTCCATTTAGTCGAATTTCATTGATAGTTTTGCTTATAATGTAAAATTTATGAACGTTTGAATTCTGCATATTGGTATAAAATGTCTGTAATTCGCTGTAGGATAATAAATCTGGATTGTCACAAATAATTTCAAACAGTTTCAAATTATCCATCCATTTGCCGACATCGACGTAATTACTGTACGAAATTTGATTTGTTGCAATATTTATAAATTGTTGAATTTCCTCTGAACTGAATAAATTAGAAGAAGCTTTCATACCAAAAGTGGCATCAGGATTGCAATCATCGGTCCCTATTAAATTATTGTTACTAACAGCATATTCAGTTAGTGGTGCAGTGGCACTGGATTCCAAAGGATCTAACAACCCAATTTTAGTATAAATTACACCGGCTGTACCTGTGCAAATGTTTCTAAATACTTTAAAAGCATTAGGGTTCGTTGGAATTGCGGTGGTTGGAGATGTTAAAGAACTATTAGCACCAAATAAAAAATCATTCGCATCATCGACCAAGCTACCACCAATGGTCCCAAATGTTGAATTATAATTAGCTGTAGTTCCATCAAACCACCATGGCCAAATATTGTTTCTACACTTATTTTGATGAACATAACTACCGGTATTGTTTTCAATTGCATAAAATCCATATCCAGTATATCTTACTTTGTTACACATGATAAAGGAATTAGGACATTTATCAAAAAAGAATCCAAGAGATTTTCTATCGTAGAAAGCGGATGGATAAGAATTTTCATCTATACCATTAACCCTATTTTCAGTTAACACAAGTTCATCACAATGGTAATTTCGAATGCCCCAAAGCATATCGTTATCCCAACCAGAAGCTGGAGCTGAACTTGTAGTATAAAAATCAATAGTATTTTGATCCAATACCTGTCCTGGTTTCCCATGATTATTATCAATTCCAATACCTGCGATAGAGTATAATCTAATATTATTAAATCTTATATAACTAAGAGTTGGATTACTTGTAACCGCATCAGTTAATCTTATTCCAATTGGAGCTCGATAAAGAGACGGAAATGTTGAATACAAAATAGGGTTAATCACCCATACATCGTTGTAATCGATAGTTGCTTGAGAATAATTATTATTAATGTGTATTCCTAAATGCCCCCAAGCTATCCAATTTTCTTGAATATCATAAATATTCTCATTTGAATTATTCACTATACCAAGGATACAATTATTAATTCTCAGTTTTTTCGCGGTTAAATTGACTTGATTTCCGACAATTGCTTTGTCAGAGTTTGTGAAAAACGATGTTGGTGTACCATTAATATTTCGAACGTCTAAATTTAGTTCATTTAACCCAGGATTAGAATATATGGCCTCACCAAAAATACAGGCCCCTTTCGGAGTTGTGAAAGCCTGATTAAGTACCGTACTTCCTGCAAGAGGTCCGCTGAGTGAAACATCCTCTATTTTTAAAAAACTGTTGTTATAAATTCCAACATTGGAAATTGAATTGTTAAATCCCCATAGGGCATAGATTCCATTGTATAAGTATTGGAAATCATTACCAGAACTGCCATTAGTTAAATCACCAATTTTTACATCATAACAATCATTGATATAAATTCCGCATCTACTTTGCAAATTTGCATTGTACGGCGCCCATAAGCCAGGTGAAACCGTGGTTTTGAATACATTTTTTTCAATAAAGCTTGAGGAGGAGCTAAAATCCGCATTCTCTAAATACACCGATTGATTAGCATTATCTATGAAATTTGATTCACTAAGATGTACTATCGCCGCAGTACCAACAGCCTGTACTCCATTAATCATATGCTTTAGATTTGATCCATTTGAAACAACCAGCGTATTACCATCATTTACCTTAATTCCATCCCAATGGACTAAGCATCCTTCTAAAGTACTATTGTCAATTGTAAGTGTTCCTGTTCCTGTAATATCTATTAAGGCACCGGGCAGTAAATAAATGTCAGGATTATTTATTATTGTTGTGGGATCATCAACAGTAAATGTTCCATTTATGATAATCGGCGAGGTAATTGAAGTTAATGAGTTGGTGGTAGCTACAGGGTTGTTGTAAAGAGTCGCTCCGGGGGGTGCATTAGGGCAATCACATCCAACATTAATTGTAATAGTAGTTTGCCCTTGGCATGACAAATCCAAAGCATCATAACCTGTAACAGTATATGTTGTAGTAGAAGTTAAGTTAGGCGTAGCAAAAGGACTAGAAGATGGTGAGGAAAGGGTTGTACCATCATAAAAGGTATAAACATCTGCTCCATGACCTGTTAATACAGTATTATACCCTGGACAAACATTAGGCATTGAAGATGAACAAGTAATGTTTATAGGTAACGCATTAAGTCTCATCACAAAGGCATCTGAAATTCCGCTATTAAACGAATTGTCATAAGCATTAGATGTTACAGGAAATGTATAATTGGGAGAGGATACAGATGTTGTATAGCCTGCAATAAAAATGTCATTATCGTTGGCTATGGCTAAACCATATGCATAATCTTCATATGATGCTCCGCCAAAAGTTCTACTGTAGTTTACCGTAGTTAGTGTTGGATCTAGAGTAGCAACTATAGCATCCTTATAGGTCAAATTACCAGGAATATTACACTGGGTTGTGCTAAAATTATAATGGGTAACGCCACCAGATATTATCACCTCCGTTGGTGTTAATTTAATACCATTTCCAATATCCGTAGTATTACCCCCGTAGTATCTATTCGTTGTTAGGTCACCAAATAAATCAAACGATGAAATAAGAATATCTGCAGTATCTAAAAAAGGGGCTGTTGACAAACTTCCAATGGCACTTTGCAAATCGTCACTTCTAGTTTGACCAACTGCCCATGCAAAGGATCCTATTGCCGCTACATCTAAAAATTGATCTGAATAAGAGCCCCCATCTAGGGTTAAGTAAACAACACCTCCTGTGTTGTCGAATCTGCTAATAAATGCGTTTCTATCATTGGTTCCTGGGGTAACAAAAGTATAATTTCCCGAAATGCCGTCAGCCTCTAAATCTGTTGAAAAAGTTTCCCCTACTACATAAAGAATATCTTCCTCTGGTCTGCACAAACTTGTTGCTATTTCACCATCAGTACTAGTACCAAAAAAATAACGTACCCAAGAATTTGCTGGAGTGGATAAATCAACTCTAGTAACAAATGCACTTTTATGATTGTTTGCTGGTAAAGGTGTCAGATTTGAAATGGTGCCAAAAGAGGCAGAATTATAATTTGAAGTTCCACAGATGTAATATGCATTATCTGTACTTGATTGGTCAGAAATGATCCTTCTAGATCTTTCATAATTTGCACCTCCGAAGTAAGTAGAATATACCATATTATTATTCGGTCCATCCAAGTTTTGGTCTAAAATTACTACAACTATGTCTTGAGTTCCTTGATAAGATGAAGTATTCGTCGATGGCTCGGTTGGAAAGTTTGAGGAGTAAGTGCTACCTGTGATATAAACGTTATGTGAAGATTTATTTACATTAATACTCGTAAATTCTTCACCCGATGATCCTCCGATATAGGTACTTGCTAACAACGTTGTTCCATCCCAACTTAATTTACTTACAAAACCATCAGTAGAACCTGCATTTGAACTGCTGTAAAGACCTGTGGTTGTTGGAAAATTAGTTGACGAAGTAGTACCAGCAACATATACGCTTTGGGTAAGTTCATCTACATCAATAGACAAACCCATATCAAGATTAGCCCCACCTAAGTAAGATCCCCAAATAATTGGATCAATAATTAAGTTTTGGGATTTATCATAGTTTGCCACTTCAAATTTGACTTCTCCGTCCTTGGCAAGAACAAACTTACTTTTTATCTCCTTTTTCAAACCATCCTTCATCTGATAAGTAAATAAATCCGCCTGTTTAATATCACCAAACCTTGTTTTAAATATTAATTCACCTGAGCTGTTAACAAAGTGATCCGTAGCCCCATCAATTTTAAACTTTAGTTTAGTTAAGTCTCCATCAGGCTTCACCACATAATCATAGCGAAGATTTCCATGGTCGAAATAGTACCTCGAATCAATTCCGGTTATTGTATTTTTTAAAATAACCTCTTGGTAAGCTTCCAAATTTGTTTTCCACTTACTCCTATCATTTCCTAATAAGTAATTTATCTTCGTATTAATCGGATTTGAGGTTTCTATTTCAGGGTTAGAATTTGATCCGTCAATTTCCATTTTGATAACTTGTCCTTCAATGGACTTATCCTCTAAATTAGCGCACGTTCTTTCATTGGTATGTACTTTTGACAATCCGGTTTGAATTTTGTAATAGTCAAACACTACCCCATGGCGTGTTATCCAATAGTTCAAGTTATTTGATTTTGCCAAGAAAAGTACTTCATTAGGCCATTGACCTTTGTTAGCAATATAGTACTGCGCATTCTGAATTTTTTTGGAAAGATCTTTACTTGATTTATTTTGGGAGTACATTGTAACAGAAGTAATTAAAAGAACAAGAAAGGTGATGATAGGTGTAACTGATTTGAAGATCGCAGAAATTGTGGAAACTAATGTTTTGGCGGAAAATTCGAAAGATGTTCTAGAACGTCTTCCATTTAAAGGTTTAGTCAGGTGCATAAAATTGATTTTAGTCAATAAAGGTAACTATGAGTTTTGCAATATTTCAAAACATTAACAAATATTATTTTGAAATATTAATTTTTAATTTCATGAATTTGATTCATGGTCATCTGATGTTCTAATTATACCTATTGTAATCAAAAACGGTACTTTGGTACTAAAGTCAAGGTAAAATACAAACTTTTCGAGATTTAAATAACAGAAGTGGTGTTGGGTTTCATATACTGTACTTAATTTCTTTGAAGTAAAGTTCGAGTTCCCAATAATTAACTTCCCATGAATTCATTTGAGTAATTGAGTATATTGGTGTAGATAAATCGCACCCCAAATTGGAAAGGGCTTTCTTGCAGCTTTCAATAGCACCACTAAACTGCGTGTTATAAGTTCTACTTTTCATAACGAGGTACATTAGGTTATCGTTCAATGGTAATAATTTTTTTTGGTGTCGTTTGATTTTTCGAAACGGTGTTTAATCTTTTTTTCATCTTCTCTATATCATGCTCCTTTTTACCCGAGGCTATGCCTTTTAGATAATCGTTGTTATCCTTATTAATTGTGAGTAGTTGCTTTAGAGCTTAGCAAGCAGGTAGCCATTGTTAAAGCCTTTAATAAATTGCTGTTCTTGGTTCATGTGTTAGAATGGGGCTTTAATGTTTTTTTTGAGATATTCATTTATTGAATCTGTATCATATAGAATAATTTTCTTTTCTGGTTGTGTGAAAAGAATTTTACCCTCGTCTCTGAGTTTTTGAAGTGTGGTTTTACTTGTTATACGGAGTAATCTCATAGCTTCCTCACCGGAAATCATCTTGTTCGTTTTTATATCATGTTTTTCTTTAATGCGGTCTATTACCTTTTCAATAAGGGAATAAAACGTAGTATCTTCTATACAAATAATTTCCATTCTTAATGTAGGTAATTAGTGAAGCATTAAAGTGTAAAAATTACGCGTGTGTTTCATTAATTATTAACGATAGGAGAATAATCGTAAACTATAAATTCCATTTTTTCTTATACGAATTGGTAAAGTCATCATCTTGACAAATACATTTAAAATGCGGTCTTTTCAATTCAAGATCAAGTATTGTTTTCGGATTAAATTGCCGGAGAAGATTAAGTCTAACCTTGTTTGATTCTTGAATATTAGTACTACCTAATGCATCCTTTATAAATTCTGATACTAATAATATTCCGGCTAATGCAGATTCAAATGCTGTCGGTACCTCTATTTGTTTTTGTTTAATTGTCTTTCCGGCAAGTTGCATTAAAACACCACCACATACGACTTCTGAATAAAATATTTCGAGAGGCTTCCCTATATAAGCCTCCAACTTTTCATGAGATGCATTTATACTTAGCGAGATAATATTAAGAAGTGATTTATCCAAAGGTAGATTCAATGCAAGATACTTTCTTACGGTAGGTTCATATTGTGGAATTTGTAACGCCTCAGAAATTAGTTCCGATTTACTTTTTACTTTACGATCTGGTATATAAAGACACATTAGACAGGCTTTTTCATCTAAAAAATTTAAGTGAGAGGAAGTTCCTAACTCTGAAAGTTGTGTCCAGGAGTTAAATATTTTTTTTGGAAGCCCACTTTGTATTTCAATTCTTGCTTTAGCAGAATCCACAGCTACTAATATTTTCTCACTCTTTTTATTCTTTGCTTGGCTAAAAAATTCTTGCCAATTTAGTTTGATTGGCATCACCTTTATTTTTGTAGCCTTTAATTGTTCTTTTGCTAGGTCAACTTTATAAATCTCGTTCGGGCTAATATTACTTTGTGAAGTTAGAACATAACGTTGAAGGTTAGTCAGCGATATTTTCTCGTTATCAATAACAGTTATTCTCCCTGTTGCAGAATCAATGTTTCTTAAAGTCCATAAAACCGCATTACCAATGGCGCCAATCCCAACTAGTGTGGCCTCTCCGAATTGAAAATTTTCTATTGAATCGCCATAGTCATTTTCGATATTTATTTCTGTAGTATTAAAATCGAATAAGGAAAAGCAAAGCTCGCTGTCGTTGTCTGCATTATTTAATTTATCCTTGAATATATATCTAAACACGTTGGCTGCTCCTAAGCAAGCGGCCGCGCCAGCTCCCAAAGGGTTATTAGAATGTCCGGATTCGACAGGGGCAGTAGTGGATAATTTAAAAATCCATCCTTTAGAGCCGATATAAAAACATTTGCAGTTTGCTGGTTGATGTTCACTATTGCCGACAATAATACAAACTGTTGGAGAAATTTCTGTGCTTAAATTTATTTTAGGATTTATTTCTAGTGCAATATTTTTTAACCTAGTTTCTACCGCAGTATTTGAATTGCAAATATTAATAATTTGCAAATTGGGATATAGTCTAGCCAATATCCGAATCAGCAGGTCTAAAGTTTTAACCCCCTCTTTCGAATTATTTATGCTATGATCGTAGGCTATTCCAACATATTGCGAATTCAAAATACTCTCAAATTCCGTTATCTCAAATTCATTTAAAACTTGAGATGCGTTTAGTACGCTTTTATCGAAGAAATTTGCTAATGCCATTAGTATATAATATTAAAAATATCGGAAGATTCGATCTTATCTAATTCACGCCAGTCTTGATTCCCTTGAAGTCTAAATATAGCCCAATCCTTAAGTTGAAAGGGAGCTTTGGCAAAATTTGGCACTACAATTGAAAATCCTCCAAGCTTTGTTACAATTGGGTATTTATCATCCGTTTCAGAGTGATATGCTCTATTAGGATGACTATGTATTTGAGAAAGCAGGGTAAGTTTATTTTCGTATAGATACCAATTAAGTTTTTCAAGGGCATATGCTTCCACAAGGTATAATAGCCCTTCTTCACTATTTGATAATTTTTGCTGTGGTATTATCGTCTCTGTAATTTCAAATTCTGTTTCGGATATTAATACTCCAATCCAAAGAGCAACACCCTCATAGCCTTGACTTCCAACATTTCGTAAGTGCTTATAAACAATTTCAATTTGAGAAAACGGAAGCAAAATCCGTTCGATTTTATTAAGCAATATCATTCCGAAATGTTTATTGGGTTTTGCCCTAATTGGACTATTGGCGATTGGACTTGCACTTGAAGGTTATAACTTTCTATAGGAGCAATTCCATAATTGTAAAGTGCCTCAATGATAAAACTTAAAGTCCCTTCACCCCTTTTTCTGTACAACAACCAGGAATCGCCCGTATGAAAAGGGTGATTATGGTATTCACGAATTCCTGCAAAGCACAGAAAAGGCTTTGAAAACGGAGTTTCAAATTGTAATAATGCTTGTGTTTGAATTTGTCCATTAGGGTCAAGACCGATTCTCTTTTGAAAATGCGTTAAACATTTCATGGCTGGAATCGGAAGTTTTGATAACGGGTCAATGAAAGTCACGGAAGGCGGTTCAACATCATAATTATTGAAATTTACTCTAACTGCAAAAACTACTGCCATGGGAGTCAGTTTTTGAGCTAAAAAAATGAAATCTATTGATGGAAAAATTGCATCGACCAAAATTATGCCCCGTTTAATATACTCACCTTTGTTCGATAGAAATAAATTCAACTCTCGATCAAATTTTTCTTTAGAGACAGCGGGCTCTACATATTGGCTAGAAACATCATATTCCAAATTCATACCAATTACTATTTCCACCAGCACCGGTTTTTAAACTAACCACTAATTTGACTTCATCAGATAATCCTAGATTACTTAATTTTTGGTTCACATCTAAGGTGATTCCCGCAACCTTTACCTGCCAGTCATCAACTGGTCGTCCAGTATGTTGGCTTTTATTAAGGGCATGTTCAAGCACCTCTCTTAATGTTTTATTTGCATCATATTGACCCGTAAATAAATCTCCTTCAATAATAAAATTGAGGTTATAGGAATTGAGAGTTGGGTTGCCTCCTAATACATTTTGTTTATTACTCATTTTCTAAAAAATTTTGACAAAGATAATTGAATTTTTGACATGTAGAGTTAAACAAACTAATTTATTATGTATAGTATTTGCAACGTTTGCAATATTCAACATTGAAGATTACCTTCGCTGTAAATTTTAATATTCTATGAGCGAATCAGATGTATTAAATTTCTATTTATCTATTGGTACAATAATTAAGTCCGAGAGAAGAAAGGCGAATTACAAGCAAGAAGACTTTGCTTCGTTACTAAATTTATCTAGGTCTTCAGTGGTTAATATTGAAATGGGCAGGCAGCGGCCTTCCGTTCATTTGCTTTGGGAAATATCAAAAATATTAAACATTCAGTTTCAATCTTTAATTCCGACAATTGAAATTGCTGAGGCTCCAAATTCAAAATGGAAGGAAATGATTTCTTCAAAAACTAATGACAAAAGTAGTAAAGAAAAAATACTTGGTTTTATTGAGCAAATTCACGTCAAAAAACAAACCTCATGATTAACAAAAGGATTGAGACAATAACATCAAAGTTATTGGAAGATTATGCTGTTGAAAGAATTCCTATACCGGTTAGGGAAATTGCCAAGAACAGGGGGTTGGAAGTAAAGCCATACGACTTGGGGGAAACCGTTTCTGGTGTGCTCGTAATAAAGGATGGAGAAGGGTTTATAGGCTACAATTTTAATGATTCGAAGGTTAGGCAGCGATTTACTATCGCTCACGAACTTGGACATTATGAGTTACATTATAACCCAACGGAAAGAAGTACTTTATTTGTTGATAAACAATTCAAAGTAGCATTTAGAAATGAAGATTCTTCTACTGGTGAAATGCAAAATGAAAAGGAAGCTAATGCATTTGCAGCAGCACTTCTAATGCCAAAAAAGTTTATAATAAAGGAAATTGAAAACCGTCACTTAGACCTTAGTGATGACAAGAATCTTCAAATACTTGCTAAGAGTTTTAATGTTAGTATTTCCGCTATGACGTTTAGGCTAATAAATTTAGAAATTCTATAACCTATATTATATAGTATAAACAATACACATATACTCCTTATGTTGTAGTATTGTTGTAGCAAAAGTAAAAGGCTTCCCGAGTATTTCTCTGAAAGCCTTTGTTTGTGGGTGGTGTGGGAGGGAATTGAACCCCCGACACAAGGATTTTCAGTCCTTTGCTCTACCAACTGAGCTACCGCACCGGTTAATTCTGAATACCTGATTCAAAATTGGTTGGCAAAAATAAACATTCTGCTCTTTCTGCCAACTATTTTTTCTTCCGCTTTCTAAAAAACAAAATCAATAACACAAACCAAATCAACACCAAAGGTAACCACACCTTACACCAAGCCAAATAGCCTATACCTTCCAGAAGATGCCATTTAGTTTGCATACTCACTCATGAACTTAATTTTCATCAGCCTGAATTGCTCGTCATTCAAGTTGTTCTCCTTCATAACCTCCACCGCTTCTTCGATATTTCCACTCTCACTGGTTTGGAAAAAATCTACCATATCTTCCTGATCATATTCATCAATATAATCATTAATACAGTAATCTAAATTCAACTTAGTACCGCTTGCCACAATGGTTTCCATTTCTTGTAGTAAATCTACCATCTTAATATCCTTCATCTTGGCAATGGTTTCCAACGGTATCTTCTTATCAATATTCTGAATAATAAACACTTTCAATCCGCTCTTGTTTACCACGCTTTTCATGATAAACTCGTCTACCTTGGTTATATCATTATCTTCCACATATTTCGCAATCAACTCCACAAATTTCTTTCCGTACTTAATCGCCTTACTCTTACTTACACCCTGAATATTCTCTAACTCTTTCAATTCGGTCGGGTACATAGTGGCCATCTCTTCCAGTGAATTCTCCTGAAAAATAATCCATGGCTGCAAATTGTGCTGTCGCGCTACTTGCTTACGTACATCTTTCAGCATTTCCAGTAACTGAGGATCAAGGGTAGCCGATTGTCCGCCACCAGCTCCGCCAGCCAATTCATCATCATCACCGTCGGCACCTTCAAATTTATGATTGAGCGATAACTTAAGCGAATACGGTTTCTTCAAGAAGGCCTTACCCTTATCGGTAATTTTCAATAAGCCATACTCTTCAATATCCTTACGTATCAAGCCCTCCACCATCATTTGTCGTACTAAAGAGTACCAGAAATGATCGTCCATTTGGAAATGCGCCCCCATACTGAAACACTTCAGCTTATCGTGTTTGTAGGCTTGGATTTGCGTATTTATCCGCCCTAGCACCACATTAATAACATAATCTATTCCGAACATTTCCTTGAGCTGACGAATGGCTTCCAATACCGAGAATACCGTATCCTTCACTTCTATCTTCTCTTTCGGATGTAAACAGTTATCGCACATGCCACAGTTCGACTTATCATATTCCTCTCCAAAGTAGTGTAATAATACACGACGACGACATATCGACGATTCGGCATAAGCAAGGGTTTCACCAATTAACTGGGCACCCATTTCTCGCTCGGTCAGTGGTTTATCGCGCATGAGGTGTTCTAATTTCTGAACATCCTTATAGGAGAAATAAAGTAAGCACTTTCCTTCTAAACCATCCCGTCCGGCACGACCCGTTTCTTGATAATAATTCTCAATAGACTTAGGGATATTATAATGCATTACAAACCGTATATCTGGCTTGTCGATTCCCATACCAAATGCAATCGTAGCTACGATTACATCTACCTTCTCCATTAAAAATTGATCCTGACGGTCGGCACGTGTTTTACTATCTAACCCTGCATGATAAGCAACCGCCGTAATTCCATTCGCTACTAATAATTGTGCTAAATCTTCCGTCGTTTTTCGGTTGAGGGTATAGATAATGCCGCTCTTTCCGCGATTGTGCTGAATGAATTTAACGATATGCTTAACCGTTTGATCCTTCTTCCCTTTTGGTACTATTTCATAATACAAATTACTTCTGTTGAAGGAAGAAACAAACACATTCGGTTTATTCAATACCAAATTCTTTTTAATATCATCCTGAACCTTAGGCGTGGCGGTGGCTGTTAAGGCAATCACACTTAATTTAGGGTTGATACTATTGATAATATCTCGAATCTTACGGTATTCCGGACGGAAATCATGGCCCCATTCCGAAATACAGTGGGCTTCATCAACCGCAAAAAAGGAAATATTAAGTTCTTTCAGAAAATCTACATTCTCTTCTTTGGTTAATGTTTCCGGGGCTACGTAAAGCATTTTTGTTTTTCCATTCAAAAGATCTTCACGCACCTTTTTAATTTGTCCTTTATTGAGCGAGGAGTTCAAGAAATGGGCAACATTTTCTAACTCACTATAACTACGCACCAAATCCACCTGATTTTTCATCAGGGCAATTAAGGGTGAAACAATGATTGCAATGCCTTCACTAATGAGTGCCGGTAATTGGTAACACAGCGATTTCCCACCGCCGGTTGGCATAATCACGAAGGTGTCCTTTCCTGATAGAATGCTTTGTATAATTTCTTCCTGATCGCCTTTGAAGTTATCAAAGCCGAATTGTTCACGTAAGGCTTTCTTGAGGTCAATGCCTCCTGCCTTTTTTGCTTTTGCCATAGTTTATTTCCCTGTTTGTATCGTAACGCGCTTCGTTGCGATCACGACAACTCTAATGTATAAATTTAATTCGTAGAATTCAAACCCTATCCGAAAAAATTTTGGTTCACGAAGGTAATCTCACGCTCGTAACCTTTGGTTTAATGAAGCGTTAAATAAAACAATGTCGAAAGAAGAAATTCTTTACAACATTTTTAAAGTCTTATCGCGCATTAATACAGATATTTGGCCTTCATGCGTAAACTAATTCTACTAATTTTATGGGTGTTTCTCTCCGGTATCCTACATGCCCAAGAGCAATTAGCTACGGTTGCAAAACAATATTTATTGAGTGGCGACTTTGAAAAAGCTACTCCACTCTATAAACAATTGCTCGAATACAACGAAAACGATCAAGAAATAATTACCGGCTATATTCAATGTTTAATGGGGTTGAAGTCGTATAACGAAGCAGAAAAAGTGCTCAAGAAAACGATTAAAAAAGATAAAAGCCATCCGCTCAATTATGAACTCGGTTTAGTGTACCATGCCAATGGCGACCAAAAGAAAGCCGATAAATTGTTTCAGGAAATAATAGATAAACTTGCTCCCCTCGATGATGATGTGCGCAATTTGGCAACCCGTTTTGAAAAAGATGGTATGCTCGACAGGGCTATTACTACCTACGAAAAAGGTCGTTCACTAACTACCGATTTTCCTTACCTCTATGCCGATGAAATGGCCGTTTTATATGCCAAGAAGGGGGATGAAGAAAAAGCCATTAATAGTTTGATGGAAGTTTATATCTCGGTTCCGGAAAAATCGGATATGGTTAAAGGAACCCTGTTACGACTTTTAGACAAGCCGGAAAAAATGACCGCTTTTGAAAAAAACACCCAGGAAAAAGCTAAAAAGAATCCGGATATTATGGCTTATCCTGATTTACTCGCCTGGCTTATGATTCAGCAAAAGAATTACTCCGGTGCTTTTCAACAAATTAAAGAAATTGATACCAAGTTAGATGAACAGGGTAGACGCGTTCTGGGTTTCGCCCGAGCCGCCTTTCGTGAACGCGAATATGTAGCCGCCATTCAAGCTTATGATTTTGTGATTGAAAAAGGGAAGGATTTTCCTTACTACCAAACCTGCCTGAGTGAACGCTTAACCTGCATGAAAGATCAGCTTCGCAGAAACCCGAAATACACGCTGGAGGATATTACCAAGTTGGAAAAAGAATATGATGCCTTACTAAACGATTATCCTTTGTTTAAACAGCGCGAAACCATTCGGGAGTATGCCGACCTCGAAGTGCGCTACAAACACGACGTGGCAAAAGCCATAGATTTACTAAAAGAAGCGGTTCAACCTAATAACCCCGATCGTCTGTTTAAAGGGCGTTGTAAATTAGATATGGGTGATTATGAACTAATACGTAACGACGTTTGGGAAAGTACCCTCTTATACTCTCAGGTAGATAAAGAATTTAAACAAGATGCCTTAGGAGAAGAAGCTCGATTTAAAAATGCCCGACTCTCTTATTATACCGGCGATTTTGAATGGGCACAAGGACAACTCGATGTACTGAAGGCATCTACTTCGGAGTTGATTGCAAACGATGCGCTTAACCTGTCGGTTTTAATTGTGGAGAATAACCCGATAGCCGATAGCAATTCAACCCCTTTACTCATGTTTGCCCGTGCCGATTTATTGGAGTTTCAAAATAAAGATGATGATGCATTGGCTGTATTAGATAGCATTGCCACCGAATACCCTAAACACCCATTAGGCGATAATATTTTAATGAAGAAAGCCGACATTGCGTATAAACGTCAAGATTATTCTGAAGCTGCTCTTCAACTTCAAACGATAGTGAACAATTTCCCGGAGGATGTGCTGGCCGATGATGCCCTTTATAATTTGGCTATGATTAATGAAGACTTCTTTCAAAATAAAGATGAAGCCAAACGTTTATATGAACAACTGATTACCAAATATCCCGGTAGCAGTTATGTAACGCCTGCACGCAAAGCATTTCGTAAATTGCGGGGCGACAAAGCGGATGTGGAAGCTTTTTAGTTTTTTCTCACATTATGTCCTGTTTGGTCGTATAATTACAATACGTTCAATGCTTTTACACTTATGATTTCACATCGTTATCTTTTAATTTTCTTAACCTGCCTTCTTACACTAAAAGTACAGGCTCAAGGCTATTTGGTAACAACCAACAGGGATACTGTTTGGTTGAACAAGCCCATCGAAGTGGATGCCTCGAAATCGTATCAATGGAAACATATTACCTACGATAGCACGACCTATGCTGTTGCTGAGCTAAATTCACTTTACCTCGATGGAAATACCTATCGTGTTATTGACCATCAGTTGTGGCAACAAATTATAAGCGGTAAGGTGAATGTGTTTGTTCGTGCAACTCGTGATACGCTTGGCTATCGAAGGGGCTCCTTCCCTCATAAAGTATATATGCAACAGAGCGATACTGGCAGCTTTCAAACATTGAATTATCGTAACCTGTCGTTGATTTATCCTGGAATGAAGATAAACATGGAACGATCGAACATCGGCCGAAAGGCAGGTAAAGCTAGCCTTGTGATCGGTGGCATTGTCACGTGCGCTGCAAGTGTTATTGTAACGTTGGTAGGAACATTGGAAGAAGTTTTAGTTTCGCATTCCGAAGGTAAAACCTTAATGCTAGGTGGCGTAAGCGGTATAGGCCTAGGAGCAGGAGTTCTGGTAACAGGAGCGAGTATTAAAACGCCACCTCCAAAAAGTGCGCCTTCCATTTTAAACGAAATAAGGCGTATCAATAAGGAGTACTAAGTACTCCTCCATATCTTTCGTGCTGAATTACATTTGTAGCAGTGTACGCACTTCGGATGAAGAAGACAAGCGTACACGACGAGTAATACCAACGGAGCAAGGTGACAAAAAAATTGAAATTCAAACCGTGTATACATTGGGTGTTACTCCAACTGCTTTGCTGTTCGTCTCTATTAGCTCAAGTACCTGTAATTAAACATTTCGCTCATGAGGAAGGCCTGAACGCCAATACCATGTACAATATGATACAGGATAAAAAAGGTTATCTCTGGTTTGCAACCGATAATGGCGTTTTCCGGTATGATGGTAAAGACTTCACACGTTACAGTACTGAAAATGGCTTACCCGACAATGATGTTCTTTCAGTAGAAGAAGATCAACTTGGTCGGATATGGATAGCTTGTTATAACAACAATTTTCTGTGTATTGAACGGGGTAAGCTGCATAACGGTCGGGGGGGAACGAATTTCATGACCTTTAAATCGTACATGCGTTTGTTAGGTTACCGAGCGGATACACTCGTTTTCCATGTGAATAGCCAACCGGATGCCGTTTTCATTCAACCAAATGGAACGATACAATTTAAACAGCATCCGGATATTGATTTTTACTGCGGTAACGATGCTATCAAGTTTTCCAAATCTAAAATATACTTATACGATTTCCATTTTAAAAAAGTAGATAGTTTTAAAACGGATAATCCGAATGAAATCATTGATGCCGTTTATAAATTAAGCGATTCCACGTTTCTTATTAAAACCAACATGCAGGTTATTTTGGGGAGCATCCATCACCAGCGTTTGCATCTGCAAAATCAAAAACTATCTTACCTCCAGCAGAATAAGCTTATTCTTTACAAACAAGAGCTGTGGATGTATGAGGATAGTACGCTATTTCCAATCAAACCCGATTTACGCATCGACTCTTCGCGAAAACGAAACACCTATGGTATTCACTTTTTTTCTTTTCTATTAGATAATCGAAATGATCTTTGGTTAAGCACCGAAGGCGATGGCGTGTATTATTTACCTCAAAATGGAGTTCAACTTTACACCGAAGAAGATGGACTAGTAAATCAAAATATTACTTGTGCTTCCATGTTACAAGACACGCTCTACACTGTAGGTGTAACGGGTAAAGTAAATCGCTTGGCACACCATGAAATTGAAACGCTGCCAATTAACTTGGAGAAGTTTGCCTATGGGAAAGTAAAGAGTATTCTTGCTCATGGTAATTTTCTTTTCTTCGGATATAGTAAAGGGCACCTGTTAGTTTACAATAAACATAATGGAACAACGCATCTGATTTCGAATATTGGTAGCGTTAAACATCTTGCATCTTATTCCAAGGATAGTATACTATACTGCTCATCCAGTAGAAGCGGTTTCATTCAAGTAAGTAACTTACAAGTGTATCCACTTTTTGGCGAACGGGGAGTGGCCGCCGGAAAAATTCAAGATGGAAAAATTCTTGTGGCGGGAATTAATAATCTTCGGTTGTATGAAAAACAAGGTAAGGAATTTGTACTCGTAAATAAAACCAACTTACCGAATACTATTATATCCGACATTCAGCATCTGAATGGCATAACCGTTCTCTCCACCTTTGAGCAAGGTATTTATATTGTGAGCGGAAAGGATACACAACATCTTACGACCGCAAACGGACTAACCGATAACAATTGCAAGTATGTTTATATTGAAAATGCACATCATATTTGGGCAAGCACATCCTCGGGGTTGAACCATATTATTTATGGATTAACCTCCTCACCTGTTGTTGAAAATCTTACAACAAAAAACGGTTTAGCCAGTAACAATATTAGTCATGTATTTAAAATAGAAAATACTTATTACACCACAAGCTCAAAAGGTATCAACACCTTTTCATTAGATCGTTTTTATCACGAACAAATTGAACCCTTGCTGGATATCCACGATATTTATGTAAACAACAAACCCGTATTTCCGGTGGGCGACTTGAAGTTACAACCAGGCGAACAACTCTTAAAACTAACGGTATCTGTTCTCGACTTTCGCAGTTTTGGTAATCTTCATATTCGCTATCGAGTAAATGGTTTAGATACCTCCTGGACCTATACTACACAAAACATCATTGAATTGGCTCGCTTGCAACCGGGCACGTATACGTTAGAAATACAATCGCTTGGTGCCTTTCATAAAGTAGCTGCAAGTAGTGTTACATTAAAATTTCAGGTATTACCTTTTTGGTGGCAATTAACATGGGTGCGCATTGCTGCTTTCATTGCCTTCATTGCAATAACAGCTTATGGTATTTATTTGTTCTTCTTGCGCCGTTATCATCAAAAAGTAAAACAAGAAAACCTATTGAAGCAAATAACCGAAACCGAATTAAAAGCAATCAAAGCACAAATCAATCCGCATTTCATTTTCAATACTTTGAACGCGATTCAATATTTCATTTCAAATAGTGAAAATGAAAAAGCCGGAAACTATTTGGATTTAATGTCGAAGCTTATTCGTAAAACCTTGGATTTCTCTAATGAAATTTCATCGCCACTTAAAGATGAAATGGCCTATTTGCAAACCTATGTTGCCTTGGAATCGCTGCGTTTTGAAGAAGAAGATTTTGAATTACAATGGCAGGATTGGTTAAGTGAACAAGATAAACAATGTCCTTTTCCAACGATGGTGTTACAACCTCATGTGGAGAATGCTATTCGTCATGGGTTGAAGCCTAAAAAACAAGGAAAGAAAATATTGAAACTTTCCTTTTACAAAAAAGAGAATACCTTGTTTGTTGAAGTGGAAGATAACGGTATCGGCAGACAACAATCGACGTTACAAAAAAGTCAGCATTTCGTTTCGCATCGATCACATGGCGATGAACTTTCTAAATCAAAATTGTCGCTCTTTGAACAATTTATGAAAAAGAAGGTAACCCTTCGAACAGATGATTTAATGGAAAACAATAATTCTATTGGAACTCGCGTTATATTGTCGGTTGAATTATGATTATAAAAACACTCTTGGTTGACGACGAACCTATCTCTTTAAAAAACCTGGAATCATTAATTACGTCGTTCGCACCAGCTCTTGACGTGATTGGCAAAGCAAAGTCGGAGGAAGATGCGCTTGAGGCCATTTTTAGTTTGAAGCCCGATTTGGTATTTTTAGATATTGAGCTTGGTGGCAGCACGGGCTTTGATATTTTACAGAAATGTTCGCAACGCGATTTTGAAGTAATATTTGTAACTGCTCATAATGAATTCGGTATTGAAGCGGTGAAGGCGCATGCATTCGATTATATTCTCAAGCCCGTAAATAAAACCGAATTACTTATGGCCATAGATCGGGTTGTAAAACAAATTCAGCAAAAACGTCCTACCGAATTACCCCTTTCCGCCGGGAAATCAAAAATTAGTTTATCCACGATGGAAGGTATTCTTTTTGTAGATGCCGAAGATGTTTTATATGCTGAATCAGAAGGTCGTTATACGCGCTTTCATTTGAACAACGGTATCAAGCAATTAGTTTCCAAAAATATTGGTGAATATGAACTTTTATTGGAAGCCAAAGGGTTTGTTCGTATCCATAATAGCTATCTTGTGAATCTGCATTACGTACAAAAATATATTCGAGGTCGTGGCGGCTATGTTGTTCTAAAAAACGGACAAACGCTTGAGGTATCAACACGTAAAAAGGATGATTTGCTAGATTCCTTTCAGTAAAACAACACAGCTTTTACATGAGTTTACACGCTTATTACATAGGGGTTTAAATCAGTCTTTTATCTCCGTCTCTTTAGCCAATAAAGGGACAACCTGAACACCCTCGATCCAAAGTAAGGCGGTTAAGAAACCCGTTGTTTCTAACAATAAAAATAATGTGTCATGAAACGAATCATTCTTTTCACTTCTTCTCTAATTTTCCTTTTTTTATCTGTTTGCGTGCAAGCGCAGAAATGGTATACCGGCCCTACACCGGGAAATACCCGTGTTCCTGTTCCAACCCTATTACAGAACAATAGCAACATTACTACGAAAGATATAGCTGTTGATATAAACGGTAATGTGTATGTAGTTGGTGAGTTTACGGGTACCTTGGGTTCCCTGTCGAGTGTCGGAGGTACCGATGGTTTTATTGCTAAGTTTTCTACAACGGGTGGCTTACTTTATGCCGTTCGATTAGCTTCACCTAATGGCAATGATGGCATTACAGGCGTTGCCTGCGAGTCGAACGGTAATTGTTATATCACCGGATTTTTTGATGGCAACCAAGCTACACTCGTAAATACCAATGGCAGTTCCATGAATGTAAACAGGGTGCTTTTAAGCAGTGCGAGTGGTATTGAACATGCTTTTTTTGCAAAGATCTCTTTGAGCGGAAATCCATCTTGGACGCGTGAAATATTCACGTATAATAGTAACATGAGTGTGGTTAGCAATCATTCAGCCGGTTTAGATGTTGCTGTAGATTATTCAACCGGTACACCCTTAGTTATCTTTGGTGGTTATACTTGTACCAATTCCATTTTTAGTAATGGTGGAACGCAGGTGTTACAACCATCGGGTATTTCCGTTCCATCGGGTATTTCCGTTAACGATCCATGTGGTGCATATCCTAATGTTTATACGAATAAACGTGGCTTTGTATGTGCGTACTCAAGTACTGGTTCGCCTATGTGGGCACGGGTTGCCTTTCCGTCAAGTTGCGGATCTGGTGAGTCGGAAATTACCGGAGTAAGTGTGTATCGTACTTCTCAGAACACCAATGCGAATGCCGTTTATTTCTGTGGAAATGCAACCGGGTCGAACCGCTTTTTCCATACGGGAACATCCATCGTTTTATCGAATACCAGTTCCGATTACGCTTTCTTAGGTTGCATAAATCCTAATAATACATCGTTGAAATGGATTGATGATATTACAGGCTATCACGTGAAAGCCAATGCTGTAACTTTTACCATTTCTAACTCGTCATACCTAACCACACCGTATGTTACCGGAAACGCGCATAGTAGTGTAAATCTTTCATACAACAATGGAATTACATCGAGCGCAACCAGCTTCAACCAAGATATCTATGTGGCTCGCTACGATTTCAATACCGGACTTTGTCAGTGGGCACGAACAGCCGGGGGGCCGTACGATGATTTTGCGAATGGTATTGTGGCCAGTAAAACTTCATTGAATTCGGTTTATTTAACCGGATCTTATAGGAATCAATTCAACTTCGGAACAACGCAATTGAATTCTACCGGAGGCACACCGATGTTCGATGATCATTTATTTCTGGCGCGTACCGATGAGAACGGAACACTCGATTGGGCTGATGATATAACTGGAGAATGCGATGGCGAATATTCTGTAGGAAGTAATGTGGCCATTGAACCTGCAGGAAGTGATAAAGTTTGGGTAACGGGTAATGTGCTTACCAATATGCACTTCAATTATAATCATCCAGGCAGTGAAGTAAACCTTCTTAGTTCGGGTTTAGGTGATAATAGTTTCTTCGCTTGTCATTATAACGACTACTGCGATCAAAACCGTTTAACCGCTTTTAATGTATTTCGTCCTTCACCTTCGCAAGCCAATATCAACTTGGTTTACAACCCAAGTCTTTTTCCTCCAGGCATGCCCATTCCTGTAGAAATTTATTACCGTCCGAAAATGGCTAATTTTCCGAATAACGAATGTTATGATCCTTCCCCTTGGAGTTCGGCACTATTTACAGGTTCGCTTCCGTTTAGCAATTTTACCATCAGTGGTTTAATGCCTGTGGTTTATGAATGGGGTTATCGCATTGTAAACCCTGTTTGTACACCAGAAGGAAATACGATGGCCATCAGTGGCATGACCTTAGATAATACTTTTAACGCGCGTTCTGCAGACATGGCAACCGAAACCCTAGTTAGCGTGTATCCAAACCCCTTGTCGGATAAATTGGTTATCGAATACAATCCTTCCAACCTTGTTCAAGACATACGAATCAAAATTTCCGATTTAGCCGGTCGGTTATTGATTAATGACGCATGGCAACCCGGAACGTTGAAACAAGAATACAATACCCAACCGTGGCCTTCGGGTATCTATCTTTATCAAGTAGTTGAAGATGGACATGTGCTGCAAAGTGGAAAATTGAGTAAATAATTTATATGAACATAAAAAAGCCTCTCCGATTTTGGAGAGGCTTTTTTTTATGATGATAACTTATTGATTCAATACTTCATCGAATGTATTTCCCTGATTCAAATCGCCGGTTTCATACCCTTTCTTAAACCAATACATGCGTTGTTCTGAGGTACCATGGGTAAACGCATCGGGAACTACATACCCTTGCATCCGTTTTTGCAAGCGATCATCACCAACAGCATTGGCTGCACTCAACGCTTCTTCAATATCACCTTGCTCTAAGGCATTATTCCATTGTTGATTATAATGTGCCCAAACCCCTGCATAAAAATCGGCTTGTAATTCAAGAGCAACACTATAACGGTTAGCACCGGCTTCATCTAACTGACTTTGCGCCTGACGCACTTTATTGGTTGTGCCTAAAAGATGTTGAATATGATGACCTACTTCATGCGATATTACGTACGCAAAAGCGAAATCGCCATTAGCACCGAGTTTCTGTGTGAGGTCGTTAAAGAAGTTGAGCGAGAGGTATATTTTGCGATCGGCCGGACAGTAAAACGGGCCGGTTTGAGCATTGGCGGCACCACAGGGCGATTGTGTTTCATTATCAAAAATTACCATCGTTGGCTTTTGATATTGCATACCATTTTGTTCAAATAGTTTTGTCCAGATTTGTTCGTTATCCGCTAGGGTAACCCCCGCAAACGAACGTAAATTTTTTTCTTCCTGCGATTCAGCGCCCCGCTGTGTTGTTTGTGTTTGCTTGGATTTATTCTGCATGAAATCCGACAAAAGTTGTTGCGGATCACCGCCCATAATTAAACCAATGATAAGCATAACGATGGCTAATCCACCACCACCTGCCGCTACTTGTCGGCCACTAATACCTCTGCGGTCTTCAATATTTTCACTTTCTTGTCGTCCTTGCCATTTCATGTTTGTTGTGTTTAATGTTCAAAGTAAACAAAAATATATTAATGCCGGTAATAAATTGAAAGTATGATGATTTGGAATATCAGCCCATTTCAATTTTTTGAAGTGTTCACATTATAAGGAAGGAATATCGGTATTACTTTTTTCGAAGTGCTGCCGTTGTATGGTATATGTTACCGGGGAATCTCGTTGCTGTAATTTTCGAACACAAAACCTTTGAGAAATTACCCCTTACCTAATTTATCAGCTCCATCCGAAAAGGGTTATTATCTCTTTCTCCATTGATTGTTACAGCTAAAAGAATGGATTTTACCGTTGCGCTATAGTTAGCTTGTAAATATCCAGTATCTTCATCGCCTCATTCTATGAAAAGGTATTACCTTCTTTTAGCACTCTTTGTTGTTCTATTTTCTTGTAAAAAGAAAAGCGATTATGTAGTTACCGATTACACGTATGCCGGTACTGCACATGCGATTTCAGAACAGGTTTCCGTGCAAAGTTCCGGAACCAATACTCTGGCATGGGATAGTACCTATCTCGATAAAGTTTATGTTCACCATGATATTGCCGCAGGCACAGTTACGTTTACGATAAGCGAACAACAACATGCTTGTAAATCGTTTCAGCAGATATTTACGTTCAACCGAAATAATTTAGACATTTATACTGCCAATAGTAACACGTATCAAGCAAGTCAAACTTTTACTTTAACACAAAACTCGTTAACCGCTTCGATGTTGCGTTATGATGGAAGCGACTCCAACCATACGCAATACACCTTGAATTTTCAAGGGGTGATTGTTCAATAATCCTTTTTCCATTTTTTTAACGGCATTTATTCGTTGGATTGATTTGCTTTATTAGCTTTGTATTTCAAAGTACTTTTAAATAATTAAAATCATATACCATGGATCAAGCACCCTATCAAGAAAACGAATCACAAGGATTTTTAAAAAGAAACCGACAAGTATTTAAAGCAGGCTTTGTCGGTTTTTTAATTCTTGCTCTTATGATTCCTACCTTCTTCATCTCCAACCTAATTGATGAACGTAAAGAACGCAACCAAGAAGTAAAAACATCTATCGCTAACCAATGGAGCCAAGCACAAACGATTTCAGGTCCGGTGCTTGTAGTTCCCTTTCTTGAAAACGCATTCGACGATCAAAAGAAACCAACAGTTAAGAAATACTATGCGTACTTCATGCCTGATAAGCTTGAAATAAACGGTAAACTGCAACCAGAATTAAAAGCCCGCAGTATTTTTAAAGTACCGGTTTATACTGCTTCCATTCATGTAAAAGGTAGTTATAAAAATTTACTTCCGGAACGACTTGGTTTAAAACCAGAAAACCTACTTTGGCAAGAAGCCAAATTAATTGTGGGTGTTTTCGACACCAAAGGTTTAACCGATGAAACCTCGATACAATGGGACGGACAAACCAAATCGTTTATACCGGGTAACGATTGCGGTGTAGGTTGCAATGCCGCGTTACCGGCTTCTGACGCACTTTACCAAGAAACACCGCGCGACAATGAAGGTTTGGTTTTGAACCTTCCTTTAGATGCTTCTTTTTTTGCATCCGAACATCACTTCGATTTTGAATTGAAACTTCGTGGTTCTGAAAAACTCTTTGTTGTTCCGGTAGGAAATAGCACGAAAACATCGCTTTGGGCTAACTGGAAAGATCGCGACTTTCAAGGTAATTATCTTCCTGATGCACATACCCTCACCGACACCGGATTTACTGCCAACTGGAATGTGTACCGAAGTATGCCTCCGCAACAAAAATATAGTTTGAAAGATATGAGGCGCACTGCCTTCGGTGTAAATCTTATTCAACCGCTCGACAATTACGCCAAAACTACTCGCACCATCAAATATGCCATTCTTGTTATCATGCTCACCTTTGTGGTGTACTTCTTTATTGAACTCTTTCAAAAGAAATTTGTAAACGCCATGCAATATGTTCTCATCGGGTTTGCGCTGTGTTTGTTTTACACTTTACTTCTTTCAATTTCGGAATATACCGGTTATGTGCAAGCTTATTTAATTTCTGCCCTTGCAACTATTCTACTCATTTCATTATATACCAAAAGTGTATTTGGTCAATTCAAATCAGCACTGGTATTCGGTGGTTTTCTATCCTTATTATATGCCTTCATCTTTGTTCTTATACAGCTAGAAGATGGTGCGCTGCTTGTTGGTAGTATTGGCTTATTCGTGATCCTCGCATCCATCATGTATGTATCGCGAAAACTTGATTGGAACAAGCAGGTAAACAATTAGTTTCCATCATGAAAGTAGGGCTTTATTTGCTTTTACTGGTTGTTACGCACCCCGTTATAACCCTTGTTTGGTTTGCCGATAACACGGCTATTCCAGTGCTATTTTACATACTTTATTATCTTGTAAGTTCAATAGTTAACTTCTTTCTTGGACTTACCTATTATCGCCTTTCTTCGTTTAACATACTTCAACGTTGGTCGTTGAAACCTTGGTTAAGTTTCGCAACCGGTATTTTGCTTTGGGCGAGTGCATGGATATTTAACCTGATACTTCTTTTTACAATCGGTTTCTTTTTCAATTCTTAAATAAGATTTACAATGCATATCAAATTCATTTTACCCGCACTTACCGAAGCGAAAAGTGCGTATTGGCGGCCCATTAAATATTCGCTATTTCCGCCACTTGGTTTAGCCACACTCGCTGCCTATTGCGATCGGAATGATCGCATTGAATTGCAAGATGAACATGTTGAGGAATTGTCTACACACGACCAACCAGATATTGTTGTTATTCAGGTTTATATTACCAATGCTTTTCGTGCATACGCATTAGCTTCTCATTATCGCAAGAAGGGTTGTTATGTATGTCTTGGTGGTCTGCATGTAAGTTCACTCCCTGAGGAAGCAATACCCTATGCCGATAGTTTATTTATTGGTCCGGGTGAAGAAAGTTTTCCTCGCTTCCTAAACGATTATAAACTGGGCAAAGCGCAAAAAATGTACTGGAGTAAAAACAGAACACTGGATGGTGTGCCTCCCATACGAAGAGATTTAATTAAACGTTCCTTGTATTTGGTACCGAACTCCATTGTTGTTACACGAGGTTGTCCGCATCATTGTAGCTTCTGTTACAAGGATGCCTTCTTTGAAGGTGGAAAAGGATTCTATACGCAACGTGTGGATGATGCCTTAGCCGAAATAGATCGGTTACCCGGTAAACACTTATACTTTCTGGATGATCATCTATTAGGCAATCGTCCGTTTGCTGAAGCGCTATTCGATGGTATGCAGGGCATGAACCGCGTGTTTCAAGGAGCAAGCACGGTGGAAGCTATTCTGCGCGGCGATTTAATAGAACGTGCAGCCAAGGCCGGTATGCGTTCGGTGTTCATTGGTTTTGAAACCATGAATGAAAGAAATTTGTTACAAAGTAATAAGAAACAAAATGTTGGTAAAGATTATCAACGCGCCATACAACGACTCCATGATTTAGGAATTATGATTAACGGTAGTTTTGTTTTCGGATTAGATGATGATGACGTTGATGTATTCAAACGAACCGTAGATTGGGCCGTACAACAAGCCCTTACAACATGTACCTTTCACATTCTTACACCTTACCCGGGCACAAAATTATTTCAGGATATGGATGCCGCAGGAAGAATACTGCATCACCAATGGGATTTGTATGATACACGTCAAGTAGTTTATCAAACCAAAGGACTAACCGCCGCACAACTTAAAGAGGGCTATGATTGGGCTTATCGTGAATTTTATAGTTGGCAAAATATTATGAAGGCCTCCTTGCAACACGAACAGGTAAAACACATGGCCAAACATTTCTTTTATACCGCAGGTTGGAAACGTTTTGAAGGACTTTGGAATTTCATAATAAAAACCAAAGGCTTGAATGCCATGCTTCCTTTGCTTGAAACCATTTTAAGCGAGGTAAGAAGAAAAGAATCACCAAACACCTTACAACAACCTCTTTACTATCCGCCCTTAGGTTAAGATGCATCGTTTCTTTCTTCTGCTATTACTGCATTTTACCCATCCCATATTGCATGTATACTTATGTACTGCTGTTTGGAATTTAGAGTTGTCTGCGGTGTTGTCGGTACTATTACCCGCGGCATGTATTAATTTACTTTGTGGATTTAGTTTGTTTATAGCCGGGCATCGTTACCATTCTAAATTGGCTTTCGTGCTTACATGTTATAGTAGCTTTCTTTTTGTAACCGCCTTACTTGTAAATTTACTGCTGCTTTTTTCAGCGCTATTTATTGTTTCTTTTTGGTAGAAATTATTGTCTGCCGTGTACATCAAGCATCATGGTAAACGTACTTCCCTTTCCTACTTCACTTTCAATACTTAAAGATATCTCGGCCTTATCTAGCAGTTGTTTTACAAGAAATAATCCGAGTCCTGTACCTGATTCTCCTTGCGTACCCGACAGCGATTGTATCGAGGAGTAATTAAGGATCGCTTGTATTTGATCTTCGCGCATACCAGATCCGTAATCAATAATTTGAAGTTTATACATGGCGCCTTCCGCTACCCCTTGAATTATAACCTCCTGTTGTACACGACTAAATTTAATCGCATTGGTAAGTATATTTCTTAAGGCAATGGAAAGAATATTATAATCGGTAATAACCTTTGCCTGTTGTACATGCAATACAATCTGTACTTCCTTTCGTTGCGCCTGAGGCTTTATAACAGAAGTTACATCCTCTACTAAATCCAATATCGGATAGGGCGTTTTTTCGGGCGTTGTTTCTCGAATTTGCATGTTAGCCCAAGTAAGCAAATTATCGAGTAAGTTACTTGTTTGAGCTACCGCTTGTACGGTTTGGTCTTTGAATAATAAACGTTTATCTGCATCCATCGTTTCATTATCTGAAAGCATCAGATAAGTTTGAAGGGTGTTGAGCGGATTGCGTAAATCATGACTAATAACTCCGAATAATCTATCCTTTACATGATTGAGGTTTTCGAGTTCATTTTTTTGGGATAGAATAAGTTCCTGTTGATGTTCAAGTTTCGAATTTTTCGTTTTTATTTTTTTATAGAAGAATAGCGCAGCACCCAAAATACTAAAAGCCGCTAGTGCCAGAATAATAAAAATATTACGTTGGTTCCGTTGTTGTTTTATCGATGCATCTTTCTTTACCAATTCCAAATCCTTTTTGCCCAATACATAATCTGTTTCGAGTTGTTGTATCTGCGATCGGCTTTCATTATTATTTAAGCTATCGCGTAGCTGATAGTATTTCTTTAAGTAGAAGGAATGGTTAGGAAAATCTTTCGTTTCATAATACATATCCGAAAGGTTTCGGTAATTCTCCATCAAGGCATGATTATACCCCGATTTTTCGCAATACATGATACTTACTTTGAAATCTTGAAGGGCTTTGTTGTAATCTTTCAATTTTACATATAAACACGCACGGTTATTATGCGTACTTGCCAGGTTCACCATATCGTTGTTCAGCTCATGGGCCAATAGTACGGAACTGTCGATATACCGCAGCGCCAAATCAAACTTCCCCCAATCGTAATAAGCCAGTCCGATGTTTCCTAAACTTATATTTTCATAACTTTTGTTTTTAAGACTACGTGCTATTGCAAGCTCTTTGAGCATAAAGTGAACCGCTGAATCTTGTTTACCTTCTTGTGAGTAAATGCCTCCCCATTGCGAATAAACAAACACCATTTGACTACTATCTTTTGTTTGCGCAATTAGTTTTTCCGCCATGCGCGCATAATCACGGGCCTTACTCATTTCGTGCATATCTCTATATACCGAAATGATTGAGAGATACGTTGTTGCCAGATCTTGAAAGTTTTTTATTGCTTCATACTTACGAACGGCTTGTAAAAAATAATCAATAGCCTTTTTATAATCTGCCTTTCCATAATAACAATAACCAATATTGCTAAGGTTATCGGCGAGAGTACCATCATCGTTAAGTTTTACCGCTAGCTGTTTCGATTTTTCGAAATAGTCGAGCGCTTTACTCACATTAATATCGCGGTACTTCAGCGCGATACCTCTATTGACCAGCATTTGCTGTTGATTCATTTTTGAATCATCCAGTAACGAAAACAAACTATCTAATTCTTTACTCTGCTGAGCAATCAGAGGCGGTTTAAATAAACCAACACATAAAAAAAGCAGTATGATTTTCCTCATAGGTGCCGTTTAATTTCCTTTGAACCGATGATGGATTCTTGTATTTTATCGGCATAGGTTACACCCACTGCCAAAACCACTTTGTTCAGATGAATTTCATTTTTATTGAGTGCAGTAATATGCTGTTTGTTCACAAGATAGGTTCTTGAAATACGCACGAATCGCTGTTCCGGTAATTGAATTTCCATGTTTTTCAAACTCACCAAAACCAGTTTCTCTTCTCCGTGAACTAGGTGTATTTTAGTAAAATCATTGAGCGATTCCATGTATAACACATCCTCATAATTGATACGTATCAAACTATAGTCTTGTCGAACAAAAAAACTATCTTGATCATTTTTCCGGAACACCTCTTCGCCCTCAGCTGCTTTTCGAATACGAATTAGTTCTTTCACCTTATTCATTGCACGTAACAAACGTTCGGGGGGAATGGGCTTCTTTACAAAATCTACCGCATCGGCATCAAAGGCATCCATGGCATATTTACTATGCGATGTGATAAAGATGATGTGCGGTTGCTTTTTTAGCGTTTTTACAAATTGAATGCCATTCAACCCCGGCATTTCTACATCTAAAATAAGTACATCCGGTTCATGTTTTTGAAGAGCCTCAGCCACCTGAAAAGCATCTTCACAGGCCTGTAAACACTCCACTTCCTGATCGAGGGAAAGATATTGCTGCACACAGGTCCTGTAGATTTGCTCATCATCGGCGAGAATATAGGTTAGGGCAGACATAGGTCAAAGATAGCAAGCTGATCAAAACTTAAATGAAAAAAATTAGGTTGTGCTTTTTATCAAAAAGAACTTATCGACTTAAAACTGGCATTCTTCGACTCTTACGTAGAACTCTTCGACTTTTTATTACGGTCCTTTCCGTGTGCTATAAATTTGTGTTGGCTATTATTAAGATCTTGAACCATTAACCTCTAACCAAGTTATTATCAAAAGACATAAAATTTGGTTTCGGTACTTTTTCAATTTCCGAATAAAGGGCCACGTTGAAATCTGCTTTTAACACCTCATATCAACCTATGTTTTTTTTCCTGCAGAGCATCTTATGTGCCAGAGCTCTGCGGAAAATGAACATAATGTAATCCATGGTTTTCTAATGATCGAGGGCTCGTTTTTTCACCATACCTCCTCGCGTATCTCGAATGCTACTCATCACAATGAAAGCATTGGGGTCGATTTGTTCAAGTTCATTTCTCAGTTTATTTAATTCAAGTCGAGTTAGCACGGTGTAAATAATATTGATTTCTTCGGTTTGCCCGTTCTTACCAAATCCACTCTCTCCTTTGTAAATTGTAAAACCATGTCCTAGTTTATCTGAAAGCATGTTGCGTATCGCATTGCTTTGATGCGATATTATGGTAACACCTGTGTATTCTTCAATACCATCAATAATAAAATCAAGCGTTCTGGAGGCTGCCAAGTAGGTTATCATAGAATACAGTGCAATTTCTATAGACAGAAAGTAGGCTGCGAAAGAAAAAATAATCACATTAATAACGATAATTATATCACCAACGGAAGTACCAAATTTTCTACTGAGAAAAATAGCGAGAACCTCGGTACCATCAATAACTGCGCCTCCACGCATAGATAACCCAATACCCGCCCCCAGAAAAAAACCGCCGAAAACGGCTACTAATAAATTATCCTTTGTTACATCCGGAAAAGGAACGAGGGCAACTACAAGTGCAAGTAAACCAATAGCCAGTATTGTTTTGAAGGCAAACGTTTTTCCGATAATTTTTCTTCCCAATAAAATAAACGGAATGTTTATGAGTACTAATAATACATAGAGCGGAATGGAAAATAGGTTTGAAAGCAATAACGAAATTCCGGTTGCACCACCATCAATGAAATGATTCGTGAGTAAAAAACCCTTAAAGCCGAAAGCCGCTGAACACACGCCACTTACAATAAATAACCCATCGCGAAGAACACGCTTCATACCCATGTATTCAAAGTAACAACCTTTTTGGGATTACCGCTTTCATTTTAATTTTCTAGTTACGTTCAATCTGAACGCGTTTCGTAATGCGCTTTTCATTGCTTATAACCTGAATCCAATAATTGCCTGGTTCTTTAAGATCTAGATCGGCTTGATTGGCATTCGGATAATGATGTTCAATGGTTTGTCCTACCGCGTTGAATACAATAATTTCTGTTATTCGTGTTTTAGAATGAACGTGTATCGATCCGTGAGAAGGGTTTGGGTAAATACGCAAGGCATTATTGTTTTCAGAAATACCTTCCACTCCCAAAGGACCCTGATACCTTGCAATATAACTATTGCTATTATTGCTGCCACCAGATGCATAAAGCCCACCTTGATAATAGGCGATACCTTCTACTTCAAATCCTGGCAGTCCGCCAAACAACGTATCCATAGTTGTTCCGGTGAAGGCGCCAATGGCCTGGCATTGCAAGGTATCCGAATTAAAAACGATTCGATCGAAACCGCCGGCGAAAAACAAATTTCCCTTAATTTCTTTAAGGGTATGAATAAAACTATACGCACTCACATCGTTATAAAACGTTTTGAAACCAGGATCTACCCAAGCTGTTCCATTCCATTTGGCTAAACAGGAAAGGGGTGTGCTTCCGCTTTGTGTAAAAGCACCGCCGGCATAGAGTTCACCTTGAAACATACTGACTGCGTAAACGGTTCCATTAAAACCGGCTCCCATGGCGTGCCATGCTGTTCCATCCCATCGGGCTATACCGTTAACGGTTTGTGTGCCGGCCAATTTAAAATTACCGGCAACAATTAAATCGTTCCCCATAACCGTCATACAGTGCGGATACATAACCGTTGCTCCACCCGGAAGAGAACCCGATAAACCCGCCCCCAGCGAATCCCAGGAGGTACCATTCCATTGCATGATACCAGAAATGTTTTTGTTTCCCACCCGATCAAATTCGCCACAGGCCACGAGGTTTCCATTGTAATTTGTTACATAATACAGATTTGCTGTTTGCGAAAACCCAATAACCGCATTGCTTAAGTACACGCCTTCACCCTTCTTCTCAAATTGACTTCCATTCCAGACCCAAACCCAATTGGAATCTATAGCAGGTTGATAGGTAACCGCATGTAGGGTCTGATTATAATTAAATAAATGATGTCCGGCTTCGGTAAACCCCGAACCCATCGGAAGCCAAGAGGTGCCATCATATTGCGACACATAATTGACATTGTTTGAACAAAGCGTTGTATAAAAACCGGTTGTTATAAGTTTATTTTGAAACGTATCCAGATTATCTATGAACCCGTTTCCGGAATTGCAAACGGTGGTCCATTGCGCTTGTGTATTATTTAATCCGAAGGTTAAAAACAAATACGCTACGATGACAAAGTGTTTTTTCATGTTGGCTAATTTCGTAAAAGAAAACTTGTTTTTCTATATTAAATCAAAAATAATACTATTTCATGATGAGGGCCGTATTGTTTGAAACGCAGGAATAATAAGGGCTTCTCTACGATTGGATGCGTTCTGTTTTAATAGAAATAAAACTACACCGAATTCATTTCGGTTGCTTTCAGAATAAATTATTCATTCTGGAATTTTGATTTTTTTGACGAGGTCGTTTTCTTTGTGTTACAAAATCATTTATTCACTTGATGGTTGTTTCTTAATAACTCAACCTTCATTAAAACAAACATTATGAAATTCATTAAACATGCTAAAGAAAACAATCTTTATCTCCTGCGGATTTTATTTAATCAGATGCCTCAAAAGTTGATTGCTCAACAAATGGGAATTAGTCAGTCGTTTTATTGCAAATTAGAAAAGGGTATGTTGCCGGTTTCCAGCGAAATGATTAATCGTTTGAGTGGTGTGTATCAAACCGACATACAAGAATTAATTTTTCTTCCGAAGTATGAATTATGGCGTCGATTACTTTTAGAGAAACCACTTAAGCAATATTCCTTAGCGCATAAAGTGGATATGGAAGCCTTTCAGATTCGAAGAAAATTTGTAACACTATCATAAGTTCAGTTTAGGTTTAATAGGTTAGCAAGCGGCCGTGTTACAGCAATGTACGCGGCTTTTGCTATTATGCGATACGTTAAACGGTGACGGCGACAGAGCTTGATGGTGACTGAAAAAAAAGGGCTTAAAGCAGTTACTCTAGGAAAACCTAAATTATGAACCGCTACATTTTTTACTAATCCAACTCTACTTCTTGTACTTGCATCACCTCTTTGTCGCTACCGGTTTTATGTACAAAGCATAATAGTTTACAATGTTTTTTATCAACTACATTACTCGGCAAACTAAACACAAAACTTCGTTCGAATACGCGACCTTTTTCCTTCTGGGTTATATCGTTTAGAAAGGAAACACCGGCAATAGGAGTTAATATACTTGCTACAACATGATTGTGTACGTAATCGTCGATATCCGTTGTTTTGTCGAGTTGATAATCGATAATACTATCTTCCATTAAATAAACCGATGTAGCTAATGGCGCTGTGAAGGTATCGGTGAAGATTATTTTTGATTTTAAAATATACTCAGCACCATTCGGAATAGAGGTTAACTCTAAATGAATAGGAGTTTTTTGCGTAAGCATGGAGTTTATTTGACCGGCCCATAAGGTTTGGTCAAAAAAGTAAGGCAATACACCTTGCGTTGGCAAACGATTAATTGCTGACGATGGTTTTGACGGATCTCCACCTAAAATAGCATTTACCAAGGTATCTACTTTTTTATTATTGAAATCGTGTTTTGATGGTGGTAAAAATTCATTGAGGAAATGAGAATACAACGCTGCCACTATAATTTTTCCCGGGTTTTGTTCCGACAAACTTTTCATTTGTTTGGCTCCATCCGGACAATTACTACAGCGCACCCCCGTTGCTTCTTCACATAAAATTACACGCGTTTGTGGCGCCGGAACCGAATTGGTAATATAGGTAGTGTCTTTTGTGTTTATTTCATTGTGCAGAATCAATGATCCGGGTGTTTTTTCCTTTACACACGAAGTGGTAAAAACGATTCCCATTAAAATAACTGCTATTCTTTTCATGCTGTATATACTTAAAAGCTTGTTGTTAATCCTAATTTAAAACCACTAAAGGCTGGTTCATATCTACATACTCCACCCGTACAATTTATACCATCCACCTGCTTTACGTATTGTGCTGTAATGCGGTGTGGGCCTTTAGTATACGCTACGAAGGCGTTGGGGTAGTGTTTTGCCTCTTTCACATGTGTTTTATTTGGTTGAATATTATACATATCCGTAAGCGCAAAGCTCCATCCTGGTACTATATTATATTCCAACAATAAAAATGCCCAAGAACCATAATCTTGTTTCGTACTCATGTATTGAATTTCAGTCCGAAGCGATTTTTTTGCATTCAGTTTATATACTATCTCTGCAAAAGGTGTGATGGCGTGAATATCCGGATAATCGGCTTTTAATTTTTGTTGATACACCGCTTGGTTATACACCATGTATTGTGCACCTAAATGAATGGTCCATGTTTCACCACTATGATATTCTCCATCTACCCAAAGTTCGCGATAGAGTTTCTCGTTATCCAAACGATTAATATGGGTATAAGAAACATTAAAGGTTAATTTTTCCGAAGGCGTAATATAGGTGTTTAGTATACCGCTGTATTCAGAAATATCCTGCGAAGGCGGTGTATAACGCCCAATTAAACGTTGCGTTCTGATTTGCGCGATAATCGGTTGCCAATTATAAATACCACGAATTAGAATTTCATTAGGCGATGTTCGCATCACAAAATAACTGGTGTATTTTCCGGAGGCGTTAATTCCGAATTTCGCTTTTGCCAAACCTAGTGTGGTGTATCCGGCGTATCCTTCTTTATTTTCAAAGATTCCATTATTGTTGATTGTTTCTTTACTTTTTGCGGCACCTTCCGCATACCAAGTAAAATCGCCCCAACTCAATGTATTGTAAACTGTGGCAGCATAATTATTATAGGTTGGTACAAAACGGTCTTTCTCGGGCATCGAATTAATAGTAGAAATTACCTTACTCATACTTTCTTCATCCATCGTGCGGTTTGTTATTCCAATGCCGGGCGTAATATGAATCTTTTCTTTTCTTAAACCATAATTGCCTTCTATCACGGCTCCTTTCAAAATAGGTTTATAGCGATCGAATAAAAATTTACTCTGACCGGTGAAGGCCTTTACCCAAAGGTGTTTATTCAGGGTATATTTTAAGTGCAATCCGAACAAAGCCTGATCAATCAAAAGGCCCCGATCCTCATACGCGCGGAAAATAAAACCACTTCCTATTTGGTCGTAAACATGACCGACAGTAACCGTTAAACCTTGTATCTCTTTTTTTAAGCTAAACATACCCAATCCCGCTCCGGTTAACGCCGTTGTTGGATTTTGTAGATTTGAATTATTGAAAGCATCAAAACGAACATTGCCTGTAAATCCCTTGTAACTGTAACTGAGATTCAACCATCCTTCACCACCACTCAGAAGGTGATCATACAGGGGGTTATTATCTGCTTTGATTGAACTATCTCTTTCAAAAAAATTAATATTCGCTTTAAAATTTCCAGATAAACTTCCCTGGGAAAATGAAACCTTTGTGACTAGCAAAAAGACACTTAGGAGTAGTGTTACTCTCATGTATTTATTCCTGATGAAGCACAAATATACTTTTTCCCTTCTTTATACTTCTTAATAATCATCAAAAACGACGATTCCAATAAATTTTATGATGAAGCCTTAATAGGTTTTACTTAATTCCTAGTTGTTTACTTAAGTCGAGCATTCTATCAATAGGCCTTTTTGCTTTGAGTCGTAGTTCTTCATCCATAATGAGTTCCGGTAATTCGTACTTCATACAGAGATATAACTTTTCTAACGTATTTAGTTTCATGTGGGGACAATCGTTACAAGCACAGGCGTTGTTAGGTGGCGCCGGTATAAATGTTTTGTTTGGTGCGCGTTTAATCATTTGATGAAGAATACCTGTTTCCGTTGCAACAATAAAACTGCTGGCTTCATTTTGGGCAACATATTCTAGTAATTGTGAGGTAGATCCAATATAATCTGACTGTTGTAAAACCGCTTCTTCACATTCAGGATGTGCTATTAATTGCGCTTCAGGATGACGTACTTTCAGTTTTACTATTTTCTCTAAACTAAATATTTCATGTACCATACAAGCACCATTCCATAACAGCATGTTTCTTCCTGTTTGCTTATTAATGTACGCTCCTAAATTTTTATCCGGGGCAAAAATGATCTTTTGATCCTGGGGTAAACTTTCAACTATAGCCTGAGCATTGCTACTCGTGCAGATTATATCGCTCAACGCTTTAATGCCAGCACTACAATTGATATAGGATATTACCAAATGATCAGGGTTCTTCTCTTTAAATTTAGAAAATAAACTTGGCGGACAACTGTCGCTTAAAGAACATCCAGCTTTTAGATCAGGAAGCACTACTTTTTTTGTTGGGTTCAATATTTTTGCTGTTTCTGCCATAAAATGAACCCCTGCAAATACGATCATATCCGCTGTTGTTTCTTGTGCTTTTCTGGCTAATCCTAAACTATCCCCAATATAATCCGCCACATCTTGAATATCACTTTCTTGATAATAATGCGCCAGAATAATTGCGTTCTTTTCCTTTTTTAATTTTTCTATTTCTTCAAATAAATCTAAACTAGGGTCTATTTCAATATCTAAAAATCCTTCTTGTTCTAGTTTTTGAACATGCAAGTCGGTCATAATAATTATAAAATTTTTTTTTAAAAAAAGAAAGGGCTGTTATTATTAAGTATGTGTATTTGTGTAAAACAAAATAATATACAGTTGCAAAAATGAAACTTTTATCTTTATCAAGAGGAAACTAACAGATCATATTTTTATAAATCTAGCGCTATGCTGTATTTATTATACTTATTAAGAGTTTGTGTAAAAAGAAGGGAGGGAATAAATTTTTAAATGTGGAATGGGTTTAGAAGGAAGTATAAGCTACAATTTTCAGGTTTGATATACACCTTAGTAAGGAGGTAAACTTCCATTACTGTGGATGAAGGTGGAATTATCCACAATTTATTTATTGGTTGTCACCATCTTATTTTTTGCTTTCTGAAAAAGTTAAAAGCCTTCTTTCAAAAAAAAATTGGCAATAACAAGTCAAATCCTATATTTTTGCACTCCTCTTAAAATTTGTTAATAAGATGTCGGTAATTCAAAACATTCGAAGTAAGTATATTGGTTTAGTTGTAGGTGCTATTGTTGTGGCCTTAATAGGTTTTCTAATTATGGATGCCATGCAAAGTAATACCAGAGGGTTGATGGGAGACGATCAAACCTTAATGGCGGATGTGAATGGTAATCGTATTGATTATAAGAAGTTTGAGGAAAAACGGGCATTGTATGAAGAAAACATGACTCGTAATAGTAAGGATGGCAAGCTTACCGAACAAGATAGAAAGCAGGTTCGTGAGCAAGCCTATAATGATATGGTAAATGAAATACTTTTCAATGAAGAAATGGAAAAGTTAGGTTTATCATTAACCGATCCGGAGTTACGTGATATGGAAACAAATCCTGTTTTTGTAGACCCACAAATTCGTCAAGCCTTCACAGATCCTAAAACAGGTGTTTTTGATCCAAACTCTGTAAGTCAGCATATTTCAAGCTTTCCTCAAGACAAAACCGGAGAAAAGAGAAAACAATGGCAGCGTTTTGAAGAAGAACTTATTAATAACAAACTCCGTTCAAAGTACACAGACCTTATAGTAAAGGGAGTTTATGTTCCAAAGTTTGTTTACGAACAAGATAAATTGACAAAAACAACCATAGCTTCTGTAAGTTATCTAGAAGTACCTTATGCCTCTATCATGGATAGTGTTATTAAGGTAACCGATGAGGATATTAAAAAGTATATGGAGAAAATGCCTAACGTATTCAAGGCAAGAGAAGATATGGCGAAGGCAGAGTATGTTGTTTTCGACATTATTCCTTCCAGTGAGGATAGTTCAAAGAGTTTAGGTGTATTAAATACGATCCGTGCTGCATTTGATTCTACAAAGGATATGGAGTCCTTTGTAGCAAATAATTCTGATGAAGCCTTAAATCCTAAATACCTTACCGAAGATAAAATAGAAATGCCTAACCCGGCAGAGGTTATCGCTGCTCCAACAGGTACTATTCTAGGACCTCAATTTATGAATGGTTCGTTTAAAATGGTGAAGGTGTTGGATAAAAAGCAACAACCTGATAGCGTGAAAACATCCCATATCCTTATTAAAGTAGATGAGAAAAGAAGTGATGATGTAGCGAAAAAAATGGCAGACAGTTTGGAAGCGGCTATTAAAGGCGGAGCATCTCTCGAAATGCTTGCTGCAACTGTTTCGGATGATGAAGGTTCAAAAGCTAAGGGTGGCGACTTAGGATGGATTTCTATGGAAACTTCATTTGTACCTGAATTTTTGGATGCGGCGTTTAGTACAGATAAGGGAGGTATTAAAATTGCAAAATCAAGTTACGGATATCATATCATTAAAGTGGTTGACCAAAAGAGTTTTCGCCCTGCTGTTAAATTGGCTATAGTTTCTAAACTGCTACAAACAGGTACTGCTTCTAGCAATAAGGTTTACGCTCAGGCTAATGAGTTTTTAAAGAAAGCTAAGGATGCTAAAAGCTTTACAGAAGCTGCCAAGGCTATGGGTAAAGACAAGCGTATGGCTGAGAACTTAACTAAAATACAAGCTGAAATTCCTGGTTTAGGAGAAGCGCGTCAGATTACCCGTTGGGCATTTGAAGCTAAGATTGGTGCTGTATCACCAATTTATAATCTAACGGATAAATGTGTGATTGCCTTACTTTCAGGAAGAACAAGCAAAGGAGAATTTCCTGCACCAGCGGATGTTAGAAATCAATTGGAATCTATGGTTAAGCGCGATAAGAAGTCGGATTTAATTTCAGAAAAATATAAAGGAAAGAATTCCCTTGAAGCCTTAGCAACCGCATCGGGAATGCAAATTAAGAATCTTGATTCGGTACGTGTGAATGGAGGAAATGAATTGGGGTATGAGAATCGTGTATTAGGAGCAATCTTAAATAAATCAAACCTGAATAAATTTGTTGGCCCTATTACCGGAGAACAAGGAGTTTTCTATGTGGTAGTTCGTTCGAATGCTGTGGATGCTGCTCGTGCATCATTGCCTATGGATTTAGAGCGTCAACAATTGTTACAGCAGTTAACAGGACAAATGCAAGGAGCTATTCCTTATATTTTAAAAATGAAGGCTGATATCAAAGATCAACGAAGTAATTTCTTCTAGAAATAAAAATAATTAAGTTGAAAAGCGCCTCTAACTTAGAGGCGTTTTTAGTTTAAAAAAGAAGTAACACGATGTTTCCAGAATATGATGTTATTGTAGTTGGAGCCGGTCATGCAGGATGTGAGGCTGCTGCTGCTGCTGCAAACTTAGGTTCAAGAACCCTTTTGGTTACCATGAATATGCAAACGATTGCCCAAATGAGCTGTAATCCGGCTATGGGCGGTATAGCAAAAGGACAAATAGTTAGAGAAATTGATGCACTTGGAGGTTACTCAGGAATTGTATCGGATAAATCGATGGTGCAATTTCGTATGTTGAACAAATCGAAGGGACCAGCAATGTGGAGCCCTCGCACGCAAAACGACCGTCATTTGTTTGCTTCCACCTGGAGAAGTGTATTGGAACAAACGAATAACCTGGATATTTGGCAAGATTCGGTTACCGGATTAATTGTTTCACGTGGAACAGTGGAAGGAGTAAAGACCCAATTAGGCATGAACATTTATGGAAAATCGGTTGTACTAACTAATGGAACCTTCCTTAATGGCGTTATACATATTGGCGAAAAGAATTTCGGTGGAGGGAGAATCGGAGAAAGTAAGGCTTCTGGTATAACAGAGCAACTCGTTGAATTAGGTTTTGAAAGTGACCGCTTGAAAACAGGTACACCACCACGACTAGACGGAAGAAGTTTGGATTACTCTAAAATGGAAAGACAGGATGGCGATACGGAGGTGGTAGGTTTTTCTTATTTAAGCAATCAGAAGGAACTTGCAAAAATTGAGCAACTTCCCTGTTGGATAACCTATACGGATACTAAGGTTCACGATACCTTGAAAACTGGTTTTGATAAGTCACCGATGTTTCAAGGTAGAATTGAAGGAACAGGACCACGCTATTGTCCGAGTATTGAGGATAAAATCAACCGTTTTGCAGAAAGAGAACGACACCAATTATTTGTAGAACCGGAAGGTTGGAATACGGTGGAAATCTATTTAAATGGTTTTTCTACATCCTTACCGGAGGAAGTCCAGTATAAAGCATTGAAGCAAATTCCGGGTTTGGAGAATATGAAAATGTTCCGACCGGGTTATGCGATTGAATACGATTATTTTCCACCAACACAGTTACAATATACTTTGGAAACCAAATTGATTCGTAACTTATTCTTTGCCGGCCAAATTAATGGAACAACAGGTTATGAGGAAGCTGCATGTCAGGGCTTAATCGCTGGTATCAATGCACATCAAAATGTACACGGCAAAGAGGCTTTTGTTCTTCAGCGCGATGAGGCCTATATTGGTGTACTTATCGACGATTTAATTAACAAAGGAACAGATGAACCATACCGCATGTTTACATCAAGGGCCGAATACCGCACCTTACTTCGTCAGGATAATGCTGATTTGCGATTAACACCTAAGGGTTTTTTGTTGGGTTTGGCCTCGGAAGAACGATTGTTCCACGTGAAACAGAAGGAAGAAGGAACGAAAGCATTGATAGAAAAAATGAAAACCATCGGCCTGAGACCCGATCAAGTAGAATCCTATTTTTTAAAGGAAGGAACAACTCCGTTAGAGGAGAAAACGAATTCTATAAAATTGCTTTTGCGGCCAACCGTTACGTTACTTGGGTTAGCTTCTTGTTCTCAAGAGTTACAAGACGTAATAAAGGATGTTCCTCAAGAAACCTTGGAACAAGTAGAAATACAATTAAAGTATCAAACTTATATTGATAAAGAACGAGAAATGGTTCAGAAGGCACATGCATTGGAAGACATGATTATCCCTTCAGATTTTAACTATGAGCAGGTTAAGTCGCTCTCAACAGAAGGCAAACAAAAATTCATAAAAATTAAGCCCAGAACAATCGGACAAGCTGGTAGAATAAGCGGCGTAAACCCAACCGATGTTCAAATTTTAATGATTTATATGGGAAGATAAAAAAACCGGAGTTTTCGCTCCGGTTTTTTCGACTACGATTCATATTATTTTACCATTACCCGAATAGCAATTCGCCTGTTTTGGGCTCTTCCTTCTTCTGTACGGTTGTCGGCTTTAGGCCATTGCGAACCATAACCTTCATAGGGGTGTTTTGCATCGAATTGACTTTTATCTACAGGGCGTTGAAGCTCCTCCGAGGAACCATAACGAAGTAGCGTTTGATACACCGTTTTTGCTCTCGCTTCTGATAGTTTTATATTAGATAAAGAGTCTCCAGTATTATCGGTATATCCACCAACTTTGATTTTTAACGCTGGAAAGGCGCTGAGAAGCTGTATTGTATTTTTAAGTTGTTGCTCACCACCCGGTTTAAGTTTGGATTTACCCGATTCAAAAAGCAAGTCTTCGAAATCAAACCAATCACCTTTCTCATCATTAATTTTTGCGGAAGGATCTTTAATAAAATTATAAAGAAGCTCTTCGAACCCACCGGCAAACGTAGGTATCTCAACACCATTATCTAGTTTTATGGAGATAGAATCGCCTTTTTCAAAAATCCAATCTCCCGAGTTATTCATTTTTCCCTTCACTAAAGAACCGGAATTAGCTTCAACTTCTGCGTTATTTAAAGAATCCGATAAAGACGTGTCCATAGTTTTTTTATCCTCTAATTGGGGTAAAACACCATCTTCAGCCTTACTACCTTGTAACCAATACCACAAGAAAGCACCAAGTAAACCAAGAAGTATAATGGGTAAAATCCATTTTGCCCCACCGCCTTTACCATTTAGTTTATCATCAGCAAGATTCGCTAAAACCTTCGATTTCTCTGTAACTGGCTCTTGTTCTGGATGTGCGTCGGGTTTTATATCTAAATAGTTTTTCATGATTTCAGGTATATACTGGCTGAAATTACGTTTGTTTTCCTGTAACCAATTCATTAGCCCGTTGAAATTTAATCCTTCGTTCGCCATTTTCTTTCCCAAAAATGCCGCTGTAATACCACCGCATAATTGGATTAAGGATTGTGAGGCATGTGGATTGATGCCGGAAATATTGGAAATAATATTTCCGATACCAGCCAGTTTATGATTAAATAATAACGACACGAAATGACTTCCTAATCCTTGAGCCGGATCATCGGGTCGGCCTTCTTCCATTAATCGAATCGCATCGCCGGGATATTGGTAATCGTTATGAGCAGAAGTAAGTATTCGGGATATTGAATTAGAATGATCGCCATTCTGTTCCGAAAAGGCATGTAAGATAATTGGATAAATCGTTTGAATGGCCTTATAAACACCTTCCTCCTTTTCATGGAAAGAATTGGACGCAGCCGAAATAAAATCAGTTCCAGCAAACTGATGCAATTGTTCGAGTAGTTTACTCATGATGTAGGTTATTCGTTTTTAAAAAACTTCCACAAAGAAGGCGTTTTTATTTTATACATTCAAATAATTTCTTTCAAATTATGCTTCAATATTTTATTGAAACCTCTTAGCTAGCTACTTTTGCGACCCATGGTAAACATCGGTCCATTATCCTTGCCAGACTTTCCACTTTTGTTAGCGCCCATGGAGGACGTTAGCGACCCACCATTTCGTGCAGTGTGTAAAGAGCATGGAGCTGATTTGATGTACACGGAATTTATTAGTAGTGAAGGACTCATTCGAGACGCCATTAAGAGCCGTAAGAAACTCGATATTTTTGATTATGAGCGTCCAATCGGCATTCAGATATTTGGGGGCGATGAAGAAGCCCTCAGCCTTTGCGCAAAAATTGTGGAATCCACCGGACCGGATTTACTTGACATAAATTTCGGTTGTCCGGTTAAAAAAGTGGTATGTAAAGGTGCTGGAGCAGGGGTTTTAAAGGATATCGAGAAAATGGTATCCTTAACCAAAGCTGTTGTAAATGCAGTGAATATTCCGGTTACGGTGAAAACAAGATTGGGTTGGGATAATGACTCTAGAAATATTGAAGAAGTTGCGGAACGATTACAAGATATTGGTATTCAAGCTTTAGCAATTCATGGTCGTACACGAACACAAATGTATAAGGGTGAAGCAGACTGGACTTTAATCGGAAAGGTGAAGAATAACCCCCGCATAAAAATACCAATTTTTGGTAACGGCGATATTGATAGACCAGAAAAGGCAGTAACTTACAAAGAAAGATATGGGGTAGATGGCATCATGATCGGAAGGGCAGCCATTGGTTATCCTTGGATATTTAATGAAATCAAACATTATATCCAAACCGGTGAAACCAAGGCCCCGCCTAGCATTGAAGACCGGGTTAAAACCTGTAAAAAGCATTTGGTTTATGCCTTGGAGTGGAAAGGACCACGCGAGGGGATTCTGGAAATGAGACCCCATTATGCTTCTTATCTCAAGGGCTTATCACATGTAAAGGAGTTTAGAGCCCAACTAGTTAAAGCCAATAGTTTAGAGGAAATAGAATTGATTTTTGATTCCTTGCTCGCTTATTATTCCGAGGTTCTATAGCAACGCACTATTCTATTTTTTCAAAATTAATATCCCGTCCTTGAGTTAAGATAAAGGACCGCATTTCACCATTTGAATCCTTCTTAAAAGTTATTTTTATTGCTTCCGGTTTAAATTCATATTCAAGATCGGAAACTTTTTCCATCACAATAGGATCCTGGTCTTCTGCTTGTGCGATAACCTTACCGTCTTTTTCGGAAATGGTAATGGTCATACCTATCTGACTATTATGGTATTTGCCAAAAATACTTTTGGCAGAAGCTGCGGAAAGTGTAGGCTTTTGTAAACCCGGTATAAAGTATGGTTTCTTGTAATAAACGCCTAATAAAGCAAGGAGTAAATCGTTCTTATTCATATCGATGCCATTTGAGGTAATGGCCACCGAAACACTATCGTCGGGGAAATAGGCTAACATGGAAACAAAGCCATCTATACCACCGGTATGACCGAACGTAATTCGTTTACCATAAGGAAATTGAAAAATACCACGCCCGTAACCACGTTCCATGGTGGTCATACTTTTTAATCCAGAATCAGTTAAAAGTCGGCCTTGAAAGAGCTGCGTTATAAATGTACATAGTTCAACAGGAGTTGAAATCATTGCACCTGCGCCTTGTGGAATACTCATATCGGTTTCAATTTCTTTTAGCCATCTATCCGATTCGCGTGAATACGAAGAGGCGATGCGTTGATCATCTTTTATAGCTGGCGATATGCTGGTATTTTTAAGGTGCAAGGGCGCACTAATTCGGTTTTCTATTTCATCTTGCAATCGATGCTTACTTACGGCTTCAATAATCATACTTAGCAAAACATAACCCGTGTTGCTATAGTCGTTTTTTTCTCCCGGTTGAAAGGAAGGTTTGAAACGGGAAAACATACGTAGTAAAGAATCATTACTATGATAGGTTGAACAAAGCGACAAATAGTTGCTATCACGGGTGAAATTGAAAAGTCCTGAACTATGATTGAGTAGTTGAGCTATTGTAATTTTATCGGCATTCGGAAGCTTAGGAAAGAAGGCAGATAATTTGGTATCGTTCTTTAGTTTTCCTTCTTCCAAGAGTTGATGAACTATAACCGATGTAAACATCTTTGATATAGATCCAATATGGTAAAGAGTTTGCGCGTCGGCCTGGCGTTTATTTTCAATCGAAGAAAACCCAACCGCTCGGGAATAAATAACATTCCCGTTTTTACAAAGCGAAACAGCACCCATAAATTTTTGATACTTATCTACAGCGTTCATAATACTATCAAATGCACTGATGTTGTTTTGAGCAAAGAGAATAGAATTAAAACAGAGAAGAATTAACGTGAATCGTTTTTTCATGATCGGAATTTGGATCGAAACTATACTTGTAATTTCATCAGAAGAATAGAAATTCCATGAACGGTTAATAAGTAACACATTCCGTTGAATTATACAGAACACCTATGTGAAAACTAAAACTTTACGGTGCTCTACTTAATTATTGTTTGCCTTAATCTCCATGTATGATCAGCTTGTTGTTAAATAAACCCGTTATTATTGAAGAGGAATAACAACGATTTCCTTTTGAAATAGTACATTAGCCCGAGCAATTACACGTGAATAAAATTACAATCCTTGGAAATGGTAGCTGGAGTTCGGCCCTGGCAAAAATGTTAACCGATAACGGACATGAAATTTCTTGGTGGATGCGAAGTAAGCAAGCACTTGAAACCTTAGAACGTACCGGTCACAATCCGCATTATCTCAGTTCGGTAAAGTATCCTATGCATCGAATTTTACTTCAACATGATTTAGAATCTGCGATTCGAGAGGCCGATATTGTGTTGATAGGTACACCCTCGGCATTTATAGAAGAAGTGCTTAAAGAATTACCTCTAACTATCTTCCAAAATAAAATTATTCTCTCTGCCATCAAGGGAATTCTTCCCGTACGTTCCGTATTATTGAATGAATACCTAGCCAAGGTATTCCAGGTAAACCTAAATCAATATGCATGCATAACTGGACCTTGTCATGCAGAAGAGGTAGCCGCCGAGAAGTTATCCTATCTCACCTTCGCGTCTCAAGATGAAAACCTTGCAGCTTCGTTAGCTATTCGGTTTAATAATCACTATATGAAAACGGTAGTAAGTAATGATGTCTTCGGTGTTCAGTATGCCGCGGTACTAAAAAATATTTATGCGTTGGGCGCAGGCATTGCTCATGGGTTAGATTATGGTGATAATTTTTTAAGCGTGTATATCACCAATTGCTTTTCGGAATTGCAACAATTTATGGAGGTAATAAGTACTCAAACGCAACACCATTATAACACGAGTGCTTACCTCGGCGACCTATTGGTAACCTGTTATTCGATGCATAGCCGAAACAGAACCTTTGGTAATTTTATTGGTAAGGGATATTCGGTTAATGCGGCTAAATTAGAATTGAATATGGTTGCAGAAGGATATTATGCCGCTATGGGTATAAGTAAAATTGCAGAAAAATTAAATTATCATTTGCCTATTGCTGATGCTATTTATCGGATACTTTGGAAGCAAGAAAATCCGAAAACTACATTTAAAGATATTGAACAGATTTTTAGTTAGCGTATCTAATCCGAATTAGCGCAATAAACTCACATCACCTTTTTCGGTTATCACTTTTCCTCGAGGTGTTTTGAAGGAACAGTAGTAATAGTAGGTACCGATTTCACACGCCGCACTTTTGTAATTTCCGTCCCAACCAAAATACGGATTACTACTTTGATAGATTATTTGTCCGAAACGATTAGCTACTATAAAATTAAAATCTTTAATAAGCGCAGGGTCTATATTAATGAGAACCGGTGCAAACTGATCGTTCAGGTTATCGTAATTCGGAGAGAAGGCATTCGGGAAGAATACTTTTTCATCTTCAATGATTGACGCACAATGACTAACTGAATCAACGCAACCGGCGAGTGATTCTGCAACCAAGGTATAACAATAATATCCCGCTTTTGTTTCGGTACGTTGAGCATCAAGAGTATAGGCAAATGTATTTCCTAAATACTTCCATTGATAATATGCTGCATGTTGTGATTCGTTATGCAAATGGAAGGTAGGATCTTGAATCAACGCATATTCCGGATTTATGCTAAAAGCTGCTATGGGCGCCGGTGGAACTTGAAGCGTTACGATTACGGTATCACTCGACGGACAAACTCCGTTCTTACCGGCAATAACCGTGTAAGTAGTTGTTGTTGAAGGGGTAAACGTAGCTTGATCTTGAGGGCCATTAACTTGTACACCTTGCGACGGACTGATATTCAGAAAATCATGAGGTGGAATGTTAAACACCACCGATTCCCCAGCACAGAATAAACTATCCGTAAAGGATGGCAAAACAATTTTAGGCTCGCCAATGTAAATGGTAAACGTTACCGTGTCGTACACCGGACAAAGTCCTTCAGAATATCCACTAATGGTGTAGGTTGTAGTGGAGCTCGGATTGAAGAATATTTTTGATGTATCGGTATCGAAGGTAACACCGTTCATAGGCGTAACTTGCAAATAGCCAAAGTCGGGAACTTTAACCTCTGTTGTTTCACCTTCACATAATATCGTATCAGATGGTGTTTTAAGGGTAAATAAACTTCCCATGTTTAGCATGGAATCGTGTAATCGGGCAAAGAAACCGTCGCTTGAACCAACGGGAGAAAAACCGGTGCTGCCATACGTTGCAGCACTACGAAAGAAGCCTGCGGTGTACAACTGATGGCCCAAACCTTTGGCTATGGCATTACCACGGTCGTTACTGTCAACCCCACCTCCGGTAGCAACCCACATCCATTTTCCGTTAGGTGAAATACGCGCTACGAAGGCATCTAACCCCGAACCATTTTGAATCGTTATATCATCCCCGAATTTAGCACCTACATTAATATCACCGCATACGTAAACGTTACAGTTTTTATCGGCCCAAATATCATTTCCACGTTCGCCACCATCATTACTTCCGGCACGTTTACCCCAAAAGGGTTTTCCGGTTGCGGCGTCTAGTTTTACAACGAAGGCATCCCGTTTATCATAATTTTTTACAATAATGGTATCTATAATTAATGAATCGCGATGTTCACCGGTTATATAAATATTTCCATTTTTATCGGAACAGATTCCATTACTCCAATCATCTTTATCACTTCCTCCATGAGTTGACCACATGAAATTACCGTTGGAATCGTACTTAATCGCGAAAATGTCGTGACCACCGTAGGTATTATAAAAATTCGTTCCGAATTTACGGTTATTACCATCAAACCCACCTGTTATATAAACACCGTCAGAGTCGTCAACACAAATGGCAATATCACGTTCAACATACTTAAAGGCAGTTGGGTCATAAGGTAAATTACCAAAAGTTCTTGCCCATTGAAAGGTACCGCTTGCATCCATTTTAGTTACCCAAAAACAATCGTCGTTATTGGTATAGGGGTTGGTAGCTGTAACTGTATTTCCTCCACAATAAAGGGTACCACCCGTCATGAAACCACAAACATAAGTATTGCCATGTTTATCCATAACCACATCAAGGCCTTGATCGTCGCCACCGTTGCTGCAAACAAAACGCCCCCAAACCACATTTCCATTGGGGTCGTAGCGCACAATAAAACACTGATCGCCCCATCCAAACGCGCTGCCTGATATTATAGTTCCACTGAAATTAATTCCTGCACCTTCCCAAAAAGTGCCTGTAATGGTTGCATAGCCGGCGCTATCAACATCCATTCCTAAAACACGATCATCAAAATATTGTCCGCCGCTATGCGTCCAATAGCAATATCCGGTGCTATCTAGTTTTGCAATAAAAGCCTCTTTACTTGTTGCATTCGCAGTTACGGTAAGGGGTTTAGCATTTGTTCCGATGGTGGTACCTGTACTGAAATAACCGGCGATGTAGATGTAGCCCTGTCCATCGGTTTTAATACAGGTAACTTTATCACTTTTAGTATTTCCAAGACGTTGGGCCCAAACCCAGTTTTGAGCATTAGCAAAGTTGGCCGTAAGAACAAGACTTAAGAAAATAGAATATAGCAATCGAAACATAATGGTAACCCGTTTACGCTTTAAAGATAGGAAAAAACTTAACTATTTCTTAATAGACTGTTATAAGGTACTTGGTGGTTGGAGAAGAAAAACGGTGAGGAGATAAATTTTTCACATGAAGGAAGTGCGTAAATGTACTTGACACAAAGGGAAAACTTTTTGGTTCAGGGTTTACTGTACCTGAGTAACACAGCGCCAAGAAGCTTACTCTCCATCAAAAGGCGTATTTTTAAGAAATGAAACAGGAACTTAAACACCTCATGCAATCGCAACATGAGCAACTCGAAAAGTTGCGAACTATTGTTCAGGAAACGATGCGTAAAGAAGAATTAATGACGGATAACCTGCAACATCCACCCAAGGAAATACTGAGTCGCGGAGAAATGATTTCCGATAAAGTGGCTCGTTTTGGCGGAAGCTGGTCTTTCATTATTAGTTTCTTCCTGGTACTGGTTATCTGGATTATACTCAACTCCGTAGTTTTAAGTAATAAATTCGATCCATATCCCTTTATTCTCATGAATCTAATTCTGAGTTGTATTGCAGCTTTACAAGCTCCTGTTATCATGATGAGTCAGAATAGGCAAGAAGAAAAAGATCGAAAGCGTAGTGAAAACGACTACCTGATTAACCTAAAAGCCGAACTGGAAATACAGGCCCTTCATGGCAAAATGGATTTACTCATTCAGGAACAATTCAAATTACTTTTTGAAAGTCAGGCACAACAACTTCAGTTAATGCAAAAAATTCTCCACCATCAAGAGAATGCGTCACAACTAAAAAGGAATTAATAACCACGCGCATCTTTTCCTTCCATATAATTCATAAAGGCTTTGTTCACCACTTCATTACCACCCGGTGTTGGATAATCGCCGCTGAAATACCAATCGCCACGGTTATTCGGACAAGCCTCGTGAAGATTTTCGATACTTTGAAAAATGATATCAACTTCTGCTTCGATATCTTCGGCGCGAAGCATTTTAGCAATCTGGGCAGATATATCATCGGCAGAAAATTGTTTGTAAATAGTTTTTACAAAATTGCGTGATTGCAGTTTCCCGGACTTCTCAGCAGCCTGGCATTCAGCATATACATCGAGTAGAACATGTTTTTGATTCGAAGCCTTTAATAATTCAACAGCAGCTTGAAAGGCAATAAAATCGCCCATCTTACTCATATCAATACCGTAACAATCGGGGTAACGAATTTGAGGAGCGCTACTAACGATAATAATTTTTCGTGGGCCAAGGCGGTCGAGCATACGAATAATACTTTCGCGCAGGGTAGTACCGCGAACAATACTATCATCAATAATTACCAAACTATCAATGCCTCTACGCACGGTACCGTATGTAATGTCGTACACGTGTTGTACCATTTCGTTACGGGCACTTTCGGCGGTAATAAAGGTGCGCATTTTTACATCCTTGATGGCGATTTTTTCTATTCGAACCCGTCGTTCAATCATTTCGCGAAGCTTCTCCTCATCGTAATTTTTATCCCAACTTTGAATACGGGCAATTTTAATTTCGTTGAGGTATTTTTCGGCACCTTTAATTAAACCGTAAAAGGCAGTTTCGGCGGTATTCGGAATGAACGAAAAGATGGTATTCTTTAAATCGTACTGAATTGTTTTAAGTACTTTTTCAGAAAGAAGTCGACCAAGTTGTTTCCGTTCATTATAAATATCGAGGTCGCTACCGCGAGAGAAATAAATACGTTCGAAAGAACAGGATTTTTTTTCAGCTTCTTCAGCTATGCGTTCTAATTTGTAATCGCCATTATTGGAAACAATAAGGGCATGGCCGGCGGGTAATTCTTGCACATCATTGGCCGAAAGTTTAAACGCCGTCATGAGGGCAGGTCGTTCGGAGGCAACGCTAATTACCTCATCGGAAATGTAGTAGTAAGCTGGGCGAATGCCGTGTTTATCGCGCATTACAAAAGCATCTCCATTGCCACAAATACCTTCTACCACAAAACCCCCGTCGAAGAGTTTACAAGCTTCGGTTAGAATGCGTGTCCAGTTTAGAGAATCCCCTTCTTTGATTTCTTCTTCCTTTAAGAAATGATGAATTACCTCCATCATCGCGGCAAGGTCGCTATCCATTTTGAGGTTAGCCAGTTCATCTTTGTGAATAGTATGAAATAGTTCGCGTGTATTTACGAGATTAAAATTTCCGGCAAGACAGAGGTTTCGATGGGGTTGAATATCGGCTTTAATGAAGGGGTGACAATACTCGATGTTGTTTCGACCTTGAGTACCATAGCGAAGGTGACCTAACATGACCTCACCCATATAGCCAAGGTTACCTTTTAGGAGGTCGGGATGGTTTTGAATATCGGGAAGCAGTTTTTCGAGGGTTTCAAGTTCTTGCTGAACTTTAGCAAAAATATCGGCGATACTTTGTTGTACGTTACTACGAATACGTTGCATGAAAGGGTTGCCATGACTCACATTCAGTTTTACGGTAGCAATACCGGCACCGTCTTGTCCGCGATTATGTTGTTTCTCCATCAGAAGGTATAACTTATTGAGGCCGTAAAAAGCGGTACCGAATTTTTGGTGGTAGTAAGCAAGTGGTTTACGCAAACGCAGGAAGGCGATACCACATTCGTGCTTGATTTCGTCGGACATGGCGCAAAGGTAATCTTCCCGATGAAAGTATGTTACGATGCGGGGAAAGGGCTTGTGAAAATTCTGTTTTTATGCGGTTTACGAAAACGAAACAGGAATAAAATATTCCTGAGAAAATTTGGTGGAAACGGAGGATGGGAATTAAGTTTGTATTGCTTTTAGAAAACGAGCAAGATGCGCATCTACTAAAACAGTACGCTTACTAAAACCTGCAGGGGGTTTCATGAAAACAATACAAACCCGACCTGAATTCGTAACGTTAGTGCTACTAAAAACATTCGAAAGCGAGCAGAATCCTGAAAAGGCGTATACTAGAGTAAGGGCTAATTTATTTACGAAACCATATCGGCTCTGGATAAACCGAAATTATTATGAAAAAGATTTTTTTGATGATGGTGATGAGTGTGATGATGTTACCGGAAGTGTTCGCCGGGACGCCAGTTGGTCATATTGAGGTAGGAGCTGATGTTTATATTGGACGTCCTAGAAAAAGTTGTGACGGGTTTTGGATTTGTTTGAAGAATAAAACGTGGAATGTAGGACCAGTGAAAGACGGTATGATTTTAAGTGGGAATCATGGTCTGGTTGTTGATTCTGAAGGCAATATTTCTATGGCCATAAACGTGGATAGAATAAAGGCTCAAGATGAAGTAAAGTATCAAACCTTAATGAAAGGATCATTTGATCTGGATTCGGAGGAATCAATTCCTTCCGAAGTTTTGTTAAAATTAGGATACAAGGGATCAAACATTTTCAAAGCAGGAAAATACACCGTTACGAGATCCGATAGGTATTTTTTAATTCAATTAAACAAGTAAAAAGTAAAGGGTTGAGAAATAACTTCTCAACCCTTTAATATCAATTCTTATGCAGATAAAACAATTAAATCTATTGATTCTCTTTGTAATGATTCAAAGCTCATGCATTTTAATGAAGAGGACAATTAAGGTGGAAGTAAAAACAGACGAAGAAATTACGAAATATGTATTGGACAATGAATTACAATTTGATTTTGTTATCAGACCCTCAGATAACTCAACTATAAATCGTATTCCTGAATATTGTATGAATGGCGTTCAGTTTGTTAACATCTATGATAGTATTGGTAATCTCTTAAAAATATCCGAAGGGGTTAATTGTGAAATTGACGCAATGAATTTTTTGAAAGATTCGATTAGCTTCAAGTCATTAGAAGATACGAAATATTATAAATGTAACTTCAATGATTTTTTAAGCAGTCAAAGAGTAATAAACAAAAGGGAAGAATTTCATAGAGATAAATTTGACCACTCATATAAAATAGTAATTGGTTGGGCTACTGCATATAATCAATTTAGTTTAATGAGAAAAAGAACTGAAATAGTAACCAAAATGATACCGGAATTTAAAAAAAACAATAAGAATATTTTAGTAATTGGACTTAACCTTGATCCGATGTAATTTATAGAAATACATTATTTTGATCTTTACAATCCAAAAGAAATATGTGATAAGGGACTATGATCTTTTCATTTCAGTATGTTCAAAGAGTTAAACAACCAGTCTACATAGAATTGATACTGCATGGATTTCGACAAGCAGCATGACCTTAATTTATGTATGACCTCTTTTAGTAAATAATCGTTTTTATGAAAATAATACCCTCAATCCTATTTCTCTTTCTTTTCTCTTCTCAAATTCTTTTTGCACAAGAAATATCAATTAAGAAAATCAACAAGGAAATTTTGTTCAAGGAAATCAAATCCAAAACAGAATACAAATACCACATGGTTTGCATTTTTACCAATAAATGTATTGGAACAACATCAATGTTCGAGAGAATTAAATTCATAGAAAGCAATCATGTAACCAACACCAATATAATACTATGTTGTAGTTCGAGAGAGAAGCATGCTAAACTAACACAACAACTTGTAAAACATTCGGGCACTAATATTAACCAAGTGTATTTAATCGATAGGAAAATATATCGGGAGAAATGGTTAGATGATCGTGTAAAGGGTTTTCAGTTCAGAAATGATATTTGTGAGGATTGTCGTGAACATGAAATCGGCGTTCCTTATACCATCATTTTTACTAATTCTGGTGAGGTACATAAATATGGCTATTTAGACCGACACGAAATTCTTGAAATTCTTAAAAATTAGGCAAGGCAATTAAATCCCAAAATAAATAAACAGGTTATTGCCCTTTCTTTTATTTAAACTATTTATAACACTAAAAGCAACATTTTTATGAAACCTATTTTTTTGCTTCTGGTTTTACTTACTACCATCTGCACTTATGCCAGCAGGAAGGAGAAAAACGGCGCACTACTTGATCGTGATTGTCAACGCTTCGGAACAAGGTGTGGTTCATGCAATTTTACCTATACCCTCCTATATAATGAGTCCGGCATGTTGGGATTGTGGATTCAAGTTACAAGTGAGGAAATTAAAAAACGCCCTGCTTTAGAAAAATTGTTAACTGGTAAGCGAGAGATACAGCTATCGGAACCTTTTCAACTTTCGGAAGAAGATAGAACATACCTTAAACTACCACGGAATTTAGAATTAAAATCAGGCCCCTGTTTGTTGGTGTTTAAGAATAAGTGCTTTTATATTAAACTGCACTAACATGGTATGGAGAACCTTCATAGGAGTAATCTTGTTTCTTAGCTTTAACACTATTGGATTCAGTAAGAATAGAACTACTGGTCATTCGTGGTTACCGTCATGCTTTCAGGTTTCTCAACTTGGCATTGATTCACAAACCATCAACAAACCAGTTGTAGTAGATTCAAACAAAATTGCAAAGTATTCGTATCATTTCATTCTTTACTATGATTTCTATACTACCGTTACGGCATTACATAATTATCAATTGACCAATCTTTCGGAACCCAATAATGCCTACCTCTACTATAATTTAGATGTAAAGAGCACCTTCAAATTGTTTAAAACCACCTGGGAGTTTTATTTGTTTAACGACTATGGTCTTCGTCATTATTTCGATAGCATAACCATTAAAACACAAGATCTATTTACGCTTAAAAATAGTATTCAATACCCGATTTGGAAGAATCAGGTTCAACTATCACTACAAAGTAATACGCAAACCACGTTATTCAATACCAAAAAAATTCGGGAGGGAAGCAACGGAGAAACCGAACGTTATTTATATGAATCCTATATGAGTCCGGGTACGATAACGTATTCCGGTGGTGTAAGTTATCAATTTAAAACAGATGGGAGTTTACACCTAGGATTAGGGAGTAGTAAGGTTACTAAAATAAAAAGACAATCTATTTTTGATTCAAGGCAAATGGAAACTATTTCAGGGTTGAACAAAGGACAACGAAAGAAAAGTGAATTTGGGATTGTTATTACAACAACCATACCCGTGAAGCAATTGGGCAAGCGATGGTATTGGGAGAGCTATTGTAATTTTTTCAGTCCGATGAATAAATTAATGCAGCCTCGTTTCTACACCTTAGATCTGAATAATGTGATACACCTAACGTTATTAAAGTATGTTCGTTTGTCATGGCGAGGGAAGTTGCAGTACCATCCGGAGGAAAGCCCTGAGATTGGTATCATCAATCAGTTGTCGTTAGGTTTTTATTTGAATAACCATTTGTAGCAATACGAATGAATTTGTAACCAATATTCTAAAAATTATACCTAAGCGCTCCTAGTGACGCAAAAAAACTGGTAGGCTTAAACGAAAACAGAAATTTACATGGTAAGAATGTTTGTATATTTATAACATGAAATACATTTTGGCAAATTGCCTTTGTATCATTTTTCTGTCGGCTCAAGCACAGTTGCAATCGTTTATTGGATTGAATAGCTTACCTCCGGATTCAACTTCGATATGCACTATACCATGGTATCTTGGAAGTTTTTACACAAGTGGATTAACAGCGGGTAGCTACGCACACGATTTCAAATTATATGATAGCAATGGTGATTCCTTAGTGTTATCACAAAAACTAGCTAATGGTAAACCCGTGTTGTTAATTGCAGGGAGTTTAACCTGTCCTGTTTTTCGAGATAAAATTGCAACTATAAATCAAATAGTAAATACGTATGGAAGTCAGTTACAGGTTTTTGTTATCTACACCCTGGAAGCTCATCCTACGGATACCTCAGTATATTTTGGATATGTGAATGTAGGAACACAAAACACGAACGCCGGTATTCTATTTTCTCAACCCCATACTTACGGCGAGCGAAAGCACATGGTAGATACCATGAGTTTTTGGACTACAGTTCCTGTTCCGGTTTTTATCGACGGTCCTTGCAATGCTTGGTGGTCGACCTTTGGGCCGGCTCCAAATAATGCTTATCTCATAGATACATCCGGAAAGATAGTGGCTAAACATGGGTGGTTTCATAAGAATCCGGATAATATTTTTTGTTCTATTGATTCCTTATTAGGAACCACAAGTGGGTTATGTAATAATCAAGCCAATGGAAATTTTCAACTACAATTAGTTAATCAAATGGTTGTTGGTGCTCCGGGAACTATATTGTACGATTATGCTAAGTTAATCAACACCTCAAATGCATCGGTTGATATTGGTATCAAAAAACTACAGAAGAACTTGCCTACGAATTGGCTTACTGCTTTTTGTGCGGATGTATGCTATTCGCCAAATGATGATAGTATTAATGTTCTATTAGCACCTGGCGACACATTACTATTTAGTTTGGATTTTATTACAGATGTTGTACCTGACAGCGGAAGTGTAAAAGTTGGATTTAGAAATACGATGGACGTGAATAACAATTACCAAGTTACGTTTAGAGCAATAACAGCGCCATTATATTTAGAAGCAATTCAAATGGACGAAAGCGAATGGACAATTTTTCCTAACCCAGCCAATCAAATTTTAACTATTTCATGCAACGACAAGCTTGAGAAAATATGGGTTTATGATATTTTAGGACGACTACAGCAATATGAGGCGGCGAATAATAATTCAATCTCCGTTGCATCCTATCCTAGTGGTGAGTATTTGATCTGTGCTAAAACAAAAACGCAAATGTTACGCGCTCGCTTAACCATTAGAAGATAGGTGTGAATGGGTAAATACAATTGGTGCATTTAAACAGACCATTTAAGTAAAGTATAAATTTTAATCGGCGTTTTCAGATTTTCTGGAATTCAATTCTTCGTCATCATTTTCTGGATTTAAATTATCGTCTTCAATCATTTCAATAACAGTATTTTCATCTTCTTGTTGTTCGTGCATATCAATTTTCAATCGTTTTGTAATGAGCGGGAAAACCAGAGTAGTTTCTAATCCGGCAGGATTACCTTTTTTGTCGATCACATTTTTCATAAGAAAATCGGTAGGACTATTCACTAGTTTCTCAACGATGCGCATTTTATATCGAATGAGAGCAATACCAACCGATTTTTTAGCTTCTTTTTCTGAGATTTGTAAACCAGGTCCATTATCTCTAATACGAGCGATAAGTTGTTCGTTTTCGGTAGAAAACCGAACGAGAACAAAACCTTCTTTATCATCGAGAAAAGCGTGTTTAATGCAATTTTCAAGTACTTGTTGAACTAAAAGAGTGGGTATGAAAAGATCAAGGGTAGAAGCTTGATCCACTTCTATTTTGAACTTGAATATTTTTTCTTTTTTGTTTTGTTCGAATTCAAGGAATTCACGAAGGAATTCAATTTCTTGTTCAACGGTGATAGTGATATCGCTACTAGAATCGACGGTATTTCGAAGCATTTGAGTAAAAGTGCTGAGGTAGAAATTACCTTTATCGAATTCATTTCTTCTGAAGAAAGCTTGAAAACCATTAAGTGAATTGAAGAGGAAATGTGGGTTAACTGTGGCACGCCAAGCCGCCAGTTCGAGTCCTCTGATACGTTTTTCTTCGGCTGCTTTTTTTTGTTCTTTGATTTTGGCTTGGTGCTGATAGACTTTAACTATTAGAATCATTAAACTTATTAGAATAATTGACAAACCAAAAATGAAAATTTTTGTTTGATAAAATTTCGGTATTATATCAATTGGTATTCGCAAAAGTTTGCTTTTTTCACCGGCACTATTCAATCCATAAATTTCCATTACATAAAACCCAGTTTTATCTATAGTAAATGAAATTTTGTTGCTTACAGTTTTCTTAAATTGTGAGTCAACCCCAACAATTTTATAATAAAGGTTACGTTTTGAGATTTTAAGTAAACTTGTATAATTTACCTTTAGATCAATAATAATATCTGTATGGGCAATAATTTTTTTGCACGTATTCCAAAATGTATCAGTTCCAATTGAATATGGTTTGACGAAGAGATTTTGGCTTGACTGTGTAAACACATTTTGTAGCGGTATTAAAGAGACTCCGGAGTTAGTTGCAACAAGTAGGGTATCATGCGCTATTACACATTCATTAACTTCATTAGAAACGAGTCCATTGGATTCTGTAACTACATTTACATTAAAGTCTTGCCAATTGATAATGGAAATTCCATTATCACTACAAACAAATATTTTACCTTCATAAATTAGCATCTTACCACAATTATTACTACAAAGACCATTTTCGGTAGTAAGGTGTTTATGAATTTTATCGTTCAAAAAGATATAAATTCCGTCGTCTGATGTTGATAAAATCAGATAGTCGTCAATAGATTTAATATCTGTAAATCTTCGTGATAACATTCTAGTACCACTGTAAGATTGATAATTGGAATTAATACATAAGATGGAATCCTGAGTTCCGATTAATTGTAAATTTTTGTACCTAGTATAACAATAAGACCTTTTTCCATTATTGTATGTAACTACTCCTTTTTTATTTATAACAATAGTTCCACCTCTTGTCATTAAAATAGTATCCTCTCCTCTTATTTCAATGTTTTTGAAATCATTTCTTTCATTTACCAGTGCAACGGATTTAATTCTATTTATTACATTATCTTTTAATATGTATATTCCATGTTCTGATAAAATAACCACATGGTCATTAAATAAAATTAATTTAATTATTTTATTTAGAAATTCGCCTTTTTGTTCAATTTGGAAATGCTTTGTTCTGCCAGTTTTCCATTCTGTTTGAAATATATCTCCATTTCGTGTACCATAGATTTGATATAATTCATTAGAACCAATTGTTGTAACAGATTGGCCATAATTAATAAATCTACTTTTATAGGAGGATAAATTTATAAGTCCATTAGAAAAGGTACCTGCCCAGATATTCTTTTTATTCGAGCAAACACTAGTAAAGTCAATATCACCATAAAGTAGTTTGTTATTCTCCAGTCTATTTTCATTAAATATTTTGATACCATGATTTTCAATTGAGAACAGCAACGTATCAAATTTAAACAGGCGATCATTCCGAATATTTAGAAATACACCATTGAGAACATCATTATTTTCTATAATTCCTAGCGTTCCATCCTTTGTTCTAGTGATTAGATTTCCTTCTGATCTAATCAAACCATTATATATTTCTGATCCTATGTTTTTAATGGAACAATAGGTGTTTTTGGAAATATCATATTTAATACAATATTCTTCACCTATAAGTAATAAAGAATCTGAATTCCAAGGAAATGTTCTAAATGAGGACTTAAGAAATTCGGAGAATTTGTAATTTACTACTTTATCATTATTAATTAGAAAAAGGGCACATGGGCTGAAATCAACCCAAATTCCATGTTTCGTTTCAAAATATCGGGGAAAAAAGGAGGTTGTTTTAACTTTATTAAGAATAGGATCATTATTCTTATTATGAATTATTCCGTTCTGATAGTAGGCAATATCGTTTCCCAAAGAAGTAAACCATATTCTGTTCTTACTATCACAAAACATATGATAAATATCATTGCTTGGTAAGCCATCTTTCTTGGTAAGTAACGTGCTGTTTATTCCATCATATTGAATAACACCGGCATCGGTGCAAGCCCAAAGTAAACCATCATTATCATAGATACATCCATAAACTAGATTACTTGGTAAACCATCATTTTTGGTGTAATTAAAATAAGGGGTAGAAATCTTTTGAGAAATGGTACTAGTTGAAAAATAAGTCAATAGACTAAAAATAAGTGTAATTCTAATAAATGACATGGCAAGCTAATTTAGCTATAAAGTTTTACTATCCAAACAAATTAATTTAAGTTGCACGAACATTGTTTCAGAATAAAACCCAACATGAACATTAAATTATTATTACGTAGTAAATTGAATAATAAAATTGTATTTATTAGAAAGGCATTTACGTACAAGGACAAGTTTAAACTGTTAGATGTTGGATCGGGAAACGGTTCTGCAACTAAAATCAAATCTCTATTTAATTTTTGCGAATATTTTGGATTAGACATTGATAAAACCACTAATTACGTTAGTAGGGATTTTGAACTAATGGAGAAATTTTATGAAATGGATTTAACGAAATTGGATTTCGAAGAGATTCCAAATGCCTATTTCGACTACATTAATATGGCGCATGTTATGGAACATCTTCATAATGGAGATTTAGTATTACAAGGACTTTTACAAAAGCTAAAACCCGGGGGGTATTTTTATATCGAATATCCTGGTGATAGAAGTCTCGATCTTCCTTCCATGAACGGGACTTTAAATTTTTATGATGATTCAACGCATGTGAGGATTTACAGTGTTTCGGAAACTGAAGCAATTTTTTTAAACAATAATTGTGAAGTAATTTCTTCCGGCACTAGAAAAAACTGGTATTGTATTGCAGCAATACCATTCAGACTACTTCATAATTTATTTACGTGGAAAAAACCAAGTGGGAATACGTTTTGGGATTTATTAGGTTTCGCGGAGTATGTTTTTGTAAAAAGGAATTAACGGATTTAGAATTTCCTTACCTTTACCCCTTAAATTCATTCTATGAAAACTTGGCACTTATTGGCATTACTTTGCTTTCTTATCTTTAATTCCCAAGCACAAAATTTATATCCAAATGGAACCTCCAATTGCATTGCTCGATGGACATTTGATACCACAGAGACTATCATGCTCTCTCAGTTGACAGACCAAAGTGGAAATGGAAATTCTGGATTTACCAATAACATAAGTTCAGTGAAAGGGTTTCGAGACAAATCGGGAAAGGCGGGAGGTTTCGATGGTAATTCAAGTTTTGCACAAATACCACATAATAACCTACTTAACCCTTCCGAGATTACTATTTTCTCGTTGATTAAGTTCAACAAATTCTACAATGGATTGTGCCAAGGAAACAACATTGTATATAAAGGATTCAACTATAATTCCGACCTAAGTTGGGCGATGTATATAGCTGAGAATGATATGAACTGTAGCTTAAATAACCCACAGGTGAACAAACTAATGTTCTGTTCGCCAAACTACCTTTATACACCTCCACAAAATAACTATTTAGACACCTCAATTTGGTATTGTTTGGTAACTAGATATGATGGAGTTAAGACAGACTTTTACGAAATAAAAATGGATACAAATAATCATATTTCAAATGTTTTACCTGATTTTACTAACACAGTTAATTATTCTTTAGGAAACACAAATCATGACGTATACATTGGAGCAACTCAAAATCCACCTTATAAATACTGGCTAAATGCCTCAATAGATGAAATTGTAATTTTCAACCGAGCATTAACTAACAATGAAATTCAGGGTGTATACGATTATATGTGGGGCTGGAATCTTCCTAATTCAAATTCGAATGTTACGTACAACAGTTACTTCAAATATCAAATTGGCAATAATTATATTCGGTTTCAGGATGTGTTTCCGGAAAAAATCGAAATTTTCACAATTGATTCTAAATATTTATTCAGTATTGATTGTTTTTCTAATCTTGTATACTTACCCTCAACTATGTCCAAAGGAATTTACTTTTTAAAGATGAATTGTAAAGGAAAGCCGGTGCAAACTATAAGGGTAGTACTTGGTAATTAACCCCCCATGCTTCTCTACTTCATCTCCGGCCTCGGTGCAGATCAACAAGCATTCCAAAAAATAAAATGGCCGGCTCATGTCAAACCTATTTATCTACCCTGGCTCGAACCGCTTAAAAACGAATCGCTCAATACCTATGCCTTGCGCATGATAGCAGAGCACTCGTTACAAGAACCTTTTATCCTGTGCGGACTTTCTTTCGGCGGTATCATCTGCCAGGAAATTCATAAACAGTACCCGGCTACTAAAATCATTATCATTTCGAGTTTGCATAAAAGCAACCAGCTTTCCCCTTTCCTGCGCGTAGCAGGTTTTTTGCACCTGCATAAACTCAACCTCATATATTTACTTTCACATCTGCCCTGGCTCACAAACTGGGCTTTCGGGGCGCATCAAAGTAAACTAAAATCGTACCTGCAACAACAAATTAAAAAAACAACAGACAACTATTTATCTTGGTCGTTGAATGCTATTCTCCATTGGAAACAAAAAGAAAAAATACCGGTGCTAAAACATATTCATGGGAACAACGATAAACTATTTCCACCAAAATACATACAACCCGATTACTTGCTAAAACATGGTAGTCATTTTATGATTCTAACCCATGCCGATAAAATTTCAGACATACTGGAAAAAGAACTCGCCTAATTCCCCCACTCATACTCCGCCTCAATGCGCTGCTGCATCTTACTGATGAATAGTAATGTTGCCGGACAGTATTCTAAATTCTGTTCATGAATATGATTGAAATCCGCAAATGGTTTTCGCTTAAAATGAGGAAACTCGGCACAGTCTTTCGGACGAATTTCATAAATGCTGCACATATTGGTTTTTAAATCTAGAAACTGACATGGTTGTATTCTGTTAACCTTGTCACCATTGTCTTTATCGGTTTCAAGCCATTTATCATAAAACTCCTTTTCGGTCATCTTAAAATGTGCCGAAATACGTTTCAAATCCGAATTGGTAAAGGTTGGGGTCATCACCTTGCAACAATTAGCACAACGTAAGCAGTCTACTTCTTGCCAAGTTTCATCGCTTGCAGCATCAATATGCTTTTGAATTTTTGGAATATAATGTTTGTCGAATCTCTTCAGAAAGGTAACCAAGTTCTTTTTTTGTACCGGATACTGACGCTTCAAGTACAACAGCGGATTTTTTAACATAGAACCTCAAATATAATCCCGCTTCTGATTTTCTTCCGGAAAATTTGAACGGATAGAATCATTCCTTTTTCATGTCTTACTTTTACCACATGTTTCAAAGGAAAACAATGGAGGAGTTAGGACGAATGACTACCGAATCTTTTCAAGGCGCGCAAAAACTAGCAGTAATTATTGTTCTCGATGAAGTGCGAAGTATGTCTAATGTTGGTTCCGTATTCCGAAGTGCAGACGCCTTTGCGGCCGAAGCTATTTATTTATGCGGTCTTACACCACAGCCTCCTCATCGCGATATTCATAAAACCGCTTTAGGGGCAACTGAAACCATTCCGTGGAAACATTTTCAAACCACGCGTGAAGCTATAACAGAGCTTCAGCAGATGGGCTATGAAATTGTAGCCATCGAGCAAACACATGGAAGTATTTCATTAGAACAATTTCAACCCCAAGCCGAAAAAAAATATGCCATTGTATTTGGCCATGAAGTATTTGGGGTACAAGACGAAGTTTTAAATTTAAGCAATCTTGCGCTTGAAATTCCACAGGCTGGTACCAAACACTCCTTGAATATTGCCGTTAGTGCAGGTATTATTCTTTGGAAATTTGCGGAACCCCTTTTTCTCAAATCTCCAGGAACCTCTTACATTCGCAACACTTAATTGAACGTGCAAAAATTAATAGTCTTTCTTCTAATGCTGTTTTTCATGTTCGCATGTGGCGCAGCTCAAGCACAAAGTCGTATGCCCGATTCAATGCGGGTTAAACAAGAAAAATTTAATCAGGAACAAAAATTTAAAGCCAAACGACAACGCGATTCACTTGAATTGGCAAGGTATAAACAAAGTACTGCAGCCGTTATATCGTATGATAGTAAAGGGAATAAGGTGGAAGAAGTTAAGAAGGCTGATGGTACCACGGTAATTACAACGACTATTAAAAAACCGCCTATACTAAATCGTAAATTCAGCATGGACACCATTAATGTAGATTCCGTTTTTCTGAAAGTGGTGAAATCGAAATTGCGTTTATTCGTGTATCATAAAGGACAAATTTTAACGGCCTACAAATGCGTTTTCGGCCCGAATTGGGAAGGACAGAAATTACAGGAGGGCGACCGAAAAACACCCGAAGGTATTTTCACCATCAGTGATGTACACAAACATGAGAAATGGGAATACTTCATGCTGATAGACTATCCGAATGAGGAATCAAAAAAGAATTTCGAAGAACTAAAACTCAAAGGCGATATTTCTCAAAACGCCCGAATCGGGGGTAATATCGGTATTCATGGTATTTGGTTTAATGGCGACAATGTGATTGATTTGAAACACCACTGGACCGATGGATGTATTTCCATTAAAAATGCCGATGTACAGGAACTCGCTAAATTGGTTAAACCGGGTTATACGAAAATTTCGATTCTGAAATAATACCAATCCCTAAGAACTTTAAATAGCAAGTTGATGTTACTTTAACTTTCATAGTGGCGTTCTTCCACTTTCAATCTTATTTTTGTTGCCATGCAACGACTACGTACACGGGAGGTTAAAATAGGAAATTTAATCATCGGAGGAAATCATCCGATACGAATACAAACCATGACTACCACCGACACCATGGATACTGAGGCAACCGTGGCACAGTGTATTCGATGTATTGAAGCCGGAGCGGAATTAGTCCGCATAACAGCGCCCAGTAAAAAGGAAGCTGAAAACCTATTGCCTATTAAAAATGCGTTACGCGCAGCAGGATATAGTACCCCCTTAGTAGCTGATATACACTTCACGCCCAATGCCGCCGAAATAGCCGCAGGCATCGTAGAGAAGGTTCGTGTAAATCCGGGTAATTATGTAGATAAGAAGAAATTTGAACAACTAGAATATAGCGACGCAGATTATCAAGAAGAAATTGAACGCATTCAACAACGTTTTACGCCTTTAGTACGTTTATGTAAGCAACACGGAACGGCAATGCGCATTGGTACCAACCATGGTTCGCTCAGCGATCGAATCATGAGCCGTTATGGTGACACCGCCTTGGGAATGGTAGAAAGTGCCATGGAGTTTTTACGAATTGCTCGCGCTCTCGATTACCACCAAATTGTGTTGAGTATGAAGAGCAGTAACCCGCAAGTTATGATAGAAGCCTACCGTACGCTTGTACAACACATGCAACAAGAATTTGGCGAATGTTATCCTTTACATTTAGGCGTAACCGAAGCCGGTGATGGTGAAGACGGACGCATTAAAAGTGCTATCGGAATAGGAACCCTCTTAGAAGAGGGAATTGGTGATACCATTCGCGTTTCTCTCACAGAAGAACCGGAATATGAACTACCGGTATGTAGAAACTTGTTAACGCGCTATGGCAATCTACCTGTAGAAGAAACCATGAGCACTCGAACATTCAACACAACCAGCGCCACTTCAATACTTTTAAATCCCCACTTGGTAATAGCCGATATTTCGAAGTTGAAAAACGTAGTACCTCAAGACCTAACTACCGTTGGATATACTTATACAGAAAACGATGATAAATGGGTTATTCATGATCAAGCTGCCGATTATATTTTCTGTAATGAAGTACCCAATTTCGCTTTACCTGGAACATTGAATGTACTCTGTTATTACGAGCAATGGTTGCCCTATTGCGCGAATGCCCATTGCTTTCCACTCTTTGATATTTTACAATATATTGAAGGACCATACATTCATCATGAACGAAGAAACTTTGTTATGTTGGATGCACGGCCGAATGCCTACCCTCAGGAAGTTAGAGCCAAAATAATGTCGAAACTTCGTAAGGATAGAACGGTGATTTTATGTTTAAGCAGTACCACAGATCAGGCTATTCAGGAGATCAAGGCACTTTGCGATGAGCTTGTTTCTAATGGAATTACGAATTCCTGTGTGCTAATTTCAGACAATAATGATACCAGTTTAGACCAGGCGTTAATACAATATAGTGTTGAAGCAGGTTCTCTGTTACTCGAGCAACGCGTTAGCGGTATTTGTTTAGGTTTTCAGTTTGGTAACTTGAATTTTAGTCGGGAAGAACTGTTGCATCATATTCAAACACTCAACTCCATTTCCTTCGGTATTTTGCAAGCGAGTAGAAAGCGTATTTCAAAAACCGAATATATTTCTTGTCCGAGTTGTGGCCGAACCCTATTCGACTTACAAGAAACAACCGCTAAAATACGTGCTGTAACCAATCATCTTAAAGGAGTCAAGATTGCCATCATGGGCTGTATTGTAAACGGCCCGGGTGAAATGGCGGATGCGGATTTTGGCTATGTTGGAAGTGGTGTTGGAAAAATTACCCTCTATAAAGGTAAGGATATTATGAAGCGTAACTTAGATAGTAGCGTAGCGGTAGATGAGCTCATTCAACTACTTAAAGAACACAATGCTTGGCGTGAACCGCAAGGGGTTTAATGTGTTTGAATAAATTGATCAACATCGTTTTTCCATTCCGAGCGATAGTGAATCAGATAACTTTCATGACCCGCCTCAGGGTAAACGATATAGTTTTTATCTCCACCAAGATTCGCATAAATTGTTTCGGTTTCTTTTGGTGTAACCCGATCATCGCTACCACCGGTTAGTAATAAACTGGGTGTTTTAATTTGTTTAGCATATTCGGTTGGTTTATAATCGAAAGCCCAAAATCCATTCATCAATCCGCCATAAAAAATAAGCATGTGAACCAATGGAAAACGTGGTAAACCAATAGCATCAAAGCGATTGCCCGCTGCATCAAATAAACTACCGAACGGGCATTCCAGGATAATAGACTTTGGTTTCATGGAATGAATCGTAAGACAACGCATGATGGCAGCGGCACCCATAGAACGACCTAATAATACTAATTGCGCTTCGGGTATTTTTTCCTTCATAAAGTCGTACACACGTTTAACTTGTTCTGCTTCCTTATAACCAATGGTGCATGTATTTCCTGAACTCGCACCACTTCCTTCAAAATCAATCAAAACTGTATTGTAGCCCATCTCGTGCAAAGCCTCTGCACGGTCGAGCATTCCGTCTTTTCGATTACCATAGCCATGAAATAAAAGGATCGTAGGTTTAGACGAATCTCCGCGAATAGACCAACACGAAAGTTTGTTGTCAATTGTGAATGATTGAAACGGAAGATTTGGCTGCATGTCGTTTACCGGTCGAGGTAAACTTACACCGAAAAGAATAGCGCTTACTTTTTGCGTCCAACGCATTTGTTCAGGAGATAACGTGCGCGCACCTTTACTTGTGTCGTAATGCGTAAAATGGTATGCATGCATCATCGCAGAAAGATTCATTCCGATAAACACCACCAGAATGGTTCGAAGAATGTATTTTTTTATTTTTCTTTTTGGGTTTGCCATAAAAGCATTCAAAAGTAATACCCATATTTTCTTATTATGTTAAAAGAGGAATCTATACTCTTCAGCCTAAAAAAAATAACATTCCCTTTCAGAATGCCTTACCTTTATACTCTCATGACAGTTGATTGGCAACAAGGCCGCGTGGTAAAAATTATTGAAGAAACATGGAATACCAGACGTTTCTTCATTGAGGCTTATCAAACCACGACTTTTGATTTTAAGCCGGGGCAATTCGTAACGCTCGATCTTCCTATTCATGAAAAGAAGAATAAACGCTGGCGCAGTTACTCCATCGCGTCACGCCCTGATGGTACCAATGTATTTGAGTTGGTTATTGTATTAGTAGACGACGGTTTAGGAACCAACTACATTTTTGAGAATATTAAAGTAGGCGATGAATTTACCTTCCGAGGAGCCTTAGGCGTTTTTACACTTCCCGAACCTATCGAGCATGATTATTATATGATTTGCACCGGTACGGGTATTGCTCCCTTCCGCAGTATGGCGTTGGATGCTTTTCATAAAGCCAAACCCTGCAAGCATTTCTACCTCATTTACGGAACTCGCACCAAAGGAGATCTTCTCTATTTTGATGAATTAAAACAATTAGAACTAGATTTCCCAAGCTTCACCTATATACCCACACTCTCAAGAGAATCTTGGGATGGAAGAACGGGTTATGTACATGCTATTTATAAAGAACTTTGTAACGGAAAACCGGATGCCCATTTTTTACTTTGTGGTTGGAAAAATATGATTGATGACGCTAGAAGAAACCTCGCCGAAATGGGATATGATAAGCACCAAATACATTTTGAATTATACGGATAAATTATTGCTATGAAATACGTTGTGATTGCGTTCGCATCATTTATTATACTTTCTTCCCATGCACAAAACAGAAAAATTGGTTACCGCCATGATGATTTTCTGAATGGCCAATGGCAAGGAATCGATTCGATAATCTATGATTACAATGCCGCTGCTAACCTTACTTGGTTATACGCATTAAAAGGAGATAACCAGCTACAATGGAATCCTTCGCAACGCGTTACCTATACCTACGACGCTAATCAGAACCTCACAGAAAAAATTAGAGAAAAAGGTGTTGGGGCAACGTGGGCTTTGGATAACAAGTACGCTTACTCGTACGATGGTTCAGGAAACAATACGCAAATCGACTATTCCGTTTGGAATGGAAGCACTTGGGCAAATGCCGGAAAAATTATGTACACGGGCTACAATGCGAATGGCAAATATGCCACCATAACAGCACAATCCTGGACAGGAGGTACTTGGATGAACACCACACGTTACGATTATACCTACGTTAACGGACAATACTTAACCGAAAGTGAAGATCAATATATTTGGGATGTGGCTACTATAGCTTGGAAGAAATTTCAACGACACTATTATAATTATATTCAGGATTCATTAGTGTCGGATATTTACTTGGAGCCAGACACATTCGGAAATTGGGAAAAAATTAGTCGCATACTACGCACCTTCGATTTGGCAATCATGAAGGTTTCTGAATCTAAATATCAATTATACGACAGCGTGGGAAACCCTTATAATATTAATAGAACAACATACGCTTACAGTGCAACGAATAAGGTTATTCAAACTAATTTCGAGGAAGCCTTAGGTTCATTATGGGTTCCAACCAGTCGTGTTACTTATATTTATGATACTAATGATAGTTTGAAGGAGCGCTTCAGTCAGGATAATAACAATGGTTGGATAAATAACGAACGAAGCACCTTTAGTTTCGTAAACGGTTTATTGGATGAAGAAAAACAATATGTTGGAACCGGAACTTCTTGGAACGAAAGCAAAAAGATAAATTTCAATTATAATGGTTCCGATAGTTTGATATATCGTTTGGAACAAACGTATAACAATGGTAATTATACGCCTTTCAAACAAGAATTTTTCTATTACAATTTGTATCCGTTAAGTACAAGCTCATTGGAGTCAGGAAATATAAAGGTCTATCCAAATCCTACTATCAGCAACCTCTATGTTGATTTGGAAGTTATGAAAGCGAATAATGCAACACTTACCATTTTAGATATGTACGGAAGAAAACGTGTAGTTATGCAAACGCCATTACAGGCAGGTAATAACCATTGTAGCCTTCGAACCGAGCAATTAGAACCCGGTTTATATCTTCTTCAAATAACCACACCTGACGAGAAACGTTTGGGCAGTTTCTTGAAAAACTAAGACAAAAATTAATAAGTAGCCATGCAAACTAGTGGTGCGCCCACTCAATGCTATTTAAGTCGATACCTTCTTTATACATTTCCCAAAGCGGACTCATTTCGCGAAGTTTATTCACCGTATTGGTTACCGCTTTAATGGTGTAATCAACTTCCTCTTCAGTGGAAAAACGACTTAAACCGAAGCGCAACGAGCTATGTGCTAAATCATCACCAAGCCCGAGGGCTTTAAGAACATAAGATGGCTCCAGTGAAGCAGAGGTACATGCTGAACCACTACTCAGGGCGATATTTTTATTAATACCCATTAGCAAACCTTCTCCCTCTACATGTTTGAAAGAAATATTAGCTACATGAGGTAAACGATTTTGTTTGTGACCATTTAAATAACTTTCTTCCACTTGTAATAAACCTTCTTCCAATTTGTTACGAAGTTTCAGAATGCGTTCGGTATCGCTTTGCATTTCAAGCATACACAATTCACAAGCCTTTCCGAAACCAACAATACCTGGTACATTCAAGGTTCCACTACGCATACCTCGTTCGTGGCCACCGCCATCCATTTGCGCCGTAACTTTTACACGTGGGTTTTTTCTACGAACATATAAGGCACCCACCCCTTTCGGTCCGTACATTTTATGAGCAGTGAATGCCATTAAATCAATTCCATCTTTATTTACATCAACGGGTATTTTACCAACGGCTTGTGTGGCATCCGACATGAGTAGAGCACCATGCTTCTTAGCAATGTTAGCAATTTCGCGCATCGGATTGATGGTACCAATTTCGTTATTAGCGTACATGATAGCCACAAGAATTGTTTTAGGTGTCATGGCTTTTTCCAAATCCTGAAGATTAATCATACCATCGGCATCCACTTCCAAATACGTTACCTCAGCACCTAATTTTTCTAAATGTTTACAGGTATCTAATACGGCTTTATGCTCGATGGTTGAAGTAATGATATGGTTTCCTTTGGAGGCATACATTTCAAATACACCCTTTATGGCAAGGTTATCAGCTTCTGTTGCTCCGGAAGTAAATATTATTTCTTTCGGGTCGGCACCAATGAGTTTAGCAACTTGCTCACGCGCATAATCTACGGCTTCCTCTGCCGTCCAACCGAAAGAGTGATTCCGACTTGCAGCGTTACCGAAATTCTGCGTAAAGTATGGAACCATCGTATCCACTACACGCGGGTCGCATGGGGTGGTGGCATTATTATCGAAATAAATTGGGAAATTCATGATCTTCTTTTTGTGCCGCAAATATATTGCTAAAACGGGGAGGAAGATTTTTGTGTGGGAAAGAATTGCTAATGAATTCCGAATGACATGAATTGCTTTACTTTTGGATGTATGAAGCAAGTGGAACATATCGGCATTGCGGTACAACATTTAAACGAGTCTATAGCACTCTATGAATCTCTCCTGAATACCACCTGTTATAAGCGTGAACGGGTTGAATCGGAACAAGTAGAAACAGCATTTTTTCAGGTAGGACCGAATAAAATTGAGTTATTGGCCTCCACCAGCGAAGAAGGTGTTATTCAGAAATTTATTGATAAGAAAGGAGAAGGGATACACCATATAGCTATTGAAGTGGAGGATATTTATGCCGAAATGAAACGTTTAAAGGAGGCAGGCTTTCAACTCTTACAAGAAGAACCAAAACGCGGTGCCGATAATAAATTGATTTGTTTCCTTCACCCCAAAAACACAAAGGGCGTATTGCTGGAACTCTGTATGGAAATACGATAGGAAGTAAACCAAAATCATGACAACAACGGAATACAAAAAACCCGGCGCTTTAACGTTTTTACTGCTATTAACGGGGGCGATGTTTTTAATTTGGTATCCCGAAGTATTTGTAACCGGAGATGGACCTTGTCATGTACATAATGCCATAGCGTGGCGCGAAATGTGGTTTCATAACAATGCGTTCTATACTAATTTTTACGAACTCAATCCTTCTTTAAGTCCGAATTATACAAGTCATGTTTTATTAGCCATTTTAACGCTGGTATTCAAACCGATTGTTGCTGAAAAGGTTTTATTAAGTGTATACGCTTGGGGGTTTATCCTGGGCTTTTTAAAATTGCACGAACAACTTAAAGCGAAGAATAGTGTGTTTTTACCACTTGTTTTAGTACTCACGTTTCAATCTTTACTATACCTCGGGTTTTACAATTTCATATTATCCATCGTGTTTTATCAACTCATGATGGCCTGGTATATAAAGCAGATTGAAAAACCCAAACCAAGCTTCTGGCTGAAACTTAGTATCGCCATGCTGGTACTTTATTTCACACATCTCGCCGGACTCTTTCTTTTTTTATTGAGTATAGGAGTTCACATGTTAACCACTACAACCTATAAAAGCTGGTTTTGGCGTGGATCAAAAATAGTATTGGCCTGTTTACCGGCTCTTTGGCTCACTGTTATTTATATTACCCATCAACCCAAAGCAGTTTCTACCCATTATTTAGATACCGACCGATTGAAGATCATGCTTCGCGAAGCATCTGTTTTTCAGGTGGCTAAATCGGCAGAAGCTTACTATACACAAGTCATTTTTTGGATTTGTTTATTCGGCCTGGTTTGGAGTTTATTTCAAGTTGCGAAGAAGAAGCAATGGAATAAAAGTTGGCCGTTTATCTTACTAATTTTTTTTATTGGAGCATACTTTGTTGCACCAGAAAATGCTTTTGGAGGTGAACAGCTCAAACAACGCATACAATGGATTACCTATTTATACGCCGTACTCCTAATTAGTTTAATAGAACTTCCACGTTGGATACGATGGCTTAGTGTGGGTTTGAGCATCGTTTTAGTTGTAAGCCTCTGCAAATTCCAATGGCGTTACATGAAACAAACCAATCAACTAACACAAGGCCTTCGTGCCGTGTCTTCCGTCATTACTACGCATTCAACCGTGCTGCCACTATGTTTTAATACGTTTGGTGAAATGGAAGGAAAAACGATTTCGGATTTCGGTAGGCACAACAATCACCTTGGCGAATTAATTCAAGGGAATAAAGACATTGTATTCATGGATAATTACGAAGCAAATACAACCTACTTCCCGCTGAGATACAAGAATGATATAAACCCCTTTATTTTTTTGGGAGATCAGGAAGCGAAGCCGCCGGTGGTTTCGCTAACAGACTACACGAAGCGATGTGCTATTGATTATATTTTATTGTTTAATTTGACCGAAAACGATCGACGTTCGGATGCTTATCAACATCTTATTTTGGAAATGAATGGAACTTATCGCAACGCCTATTCCGATACCGACTCCTCTGTTCTCTTGTTTAAACGAATGAATGAAACCCTATAAAATACCAAAAGCCTTTCAAAACTGAAAGACTTAGGGTATAACATATAAAACAAAACAAGGGATTCTTTGAGCTAAGTTGTAGCTTTTTGGGGATTCAAAATAAAAGACGCAACACATTATAAAAATGTTAGGCCTCACCGTAGAAAAAATTATTTTCTGCTGTGGATGGTTGCTTTTTTACGGTGAAGAACAAAAAAAAGGGTAGAAACAAGTTCCCACCCCTTTTTTAAACACCAAAAAAACTATCCTTTATAAATCCTTTTTCTTCAAGTTTTTGGGAATCGTTAATTCCACATTCTTCGCTACACCTTTGCGTTTTAGAGTAACCTCAATCTTCGATTTGTTTTGATTTTTTTGTATCGCTTCCATCAACTCATCTACGCTGTGAATGGAACTTGAACCAAACTCTGTAATCACATCGCCTTTTAATATCCCCGATTTAGAAGCGGCGGAATTTTCTGTTACTTCTTGAACTAACACGCCTTCACCATCTGCACGATCTTCCACACTTACACCAATTTTTGGAGACGGTGCGGCATTCGGACCATTGCGGAACATTTCCTCATTACCAAATTGTTTGAAGAATGGGTTCATGTTAAACATATCTTCTCCGAATGGCATACTTCTCCGGAAGGTAAAATTTTCAGATTGTTTATCTAAAGTTGCCTTCTTCGTCATCATTTTGTTTGAACGCTCAAACGTAATATCTACATCATCTCCCGGTTTGTAAGAGGCAATGGCATCAACCAAATCTTTAGGGTTCAAAATATTTTTGTCATCCACTTTGGTTATGATATCACCTTGCATAATGCCCATTTTATCGGCGGGCGATTTAGGTACAACCGATTCTACCACAGCCCCTTCGTTACTTTCGGAAGGTTTAAACGTAACCCCGAGCATAGGTTTATTGGAGCTGTTTTCCATATCATCAAAGGGAAAAGAAAACACATCCACGTCGTTATCATCAAAGGGCACTTCTTTGCCGTTGAGATACTTCTTTTTAATAATTTTTACTGATTTGTCTTTGTCTTGCACATCATCAGCAACTTTCTTACCATCAATATACACTTCTCCATTTCGGATTTCAATGGTGGTATTACTGTTCTTTCCACCATTGTCTTCTAGAATAATGGTTTCAGATTTTTCGGTTTTTTTATCCTGAGCATGGATCGTTTGAAAAACTCCAAAACAAACGGCTAATAAAATGAGTTTTCGCATGACGTAATTTTTTGTTGAGCAAAAATATTTAGCTCTTCATTCGACAGCGAAAAGGAGCTGTTAAAAAAAGGGTAAAAGAAAAAGGGAGTTCATTTTTGAACAAGACAGGAGACTGATTTAATCTCCTGCCATTCGTACAATTTTCGGACTAAAACCACCTACCACATCCACCAAGTGTTGTTGTGATTGCATCACTACATCAATATCTTTATAAGCAAACGGAGCTTCATCTAAACCGCCTCCGGACAGTATTACACCATGTTTTCGTAATTCATCCTTCATGGCTTTCTGGGAGATACTTTGCATTGCTTGGGAGCGACTCATTTTTCTACCTGCACCATGCGATGCGGAGGATATGGATGCCACCTCCCCTTTGCCTTTTACGATATAACCTTTTGCTGTCATAGACCCGGGTATAATACCTAATACATTTTCTGCCGCAGGTGTTGCTCCCTTTCGATGTACAATTAACTCTTCACCGTTATACATTTCCTTCCAGGCAAAGTTGTGGTGATTTTCTACACGTTGTAGCGGCTTACGCCCGAGGAGTTTTGTAATTCGGTTATGAATAACCTCATGACAAGCGGAAGCATAATTACCCGCGAGGTTCATCGCTAACCAATACGTTATACCATCATCATCATCTAAATGCAACCACGCTAAGTGCGATGCTTCTTTGGGCAATCGACATTTACTGCGCGCTATTTTAGTATAGTGTTGCGCAATATTGGCCCCTAAAGCCCGAGATCCAGAATGGGATAGCAAGCCAAGGTACTCTCCGGGCTCCAATTGTAACATAGTATCGTAAGCATCAATATGTACTATACCAAATTCAACAAAATGATTGCCACTTCCACTAGAGCCCAATTGCTTCCACGCACGGGCGTGAAGATTCTTTAATAAAGGCACTTCATAGAACAAGGAGTCTTCCATAATGGCATGATCTTCGGCCTGTTTGAATTGTGCTCCTGAACCAAATAAGGTGGAATCATCTATAGCTTTTTCAAAGAAGTGACTTCGATGTTGTAGATCTTTTACTGGAAGATCGTACACACTTAAACACATTCTGCAACCAATATCAACACCAACACCATACGGTATTACAGCGTTGCGTGTGGCTAACACACCACCGATAGGTAATCCGTAACCTTGATGGGCATCGGGCATTAGGGCGCCGGCAACACTGATAGGAAGTTTTGCTGCTTGATACATTTGATGAAAAGCACCCTGTTCAATATGTTCGGCACCGAACGTATTAAACGTAATACCATCTTTGTTTAACGAAATTTCTGTTTGAATAGGTTTGGGTGGTTCTACTAAACGCGTTGCAATTTTAGCTAAGATGGTATGGTCAAGATAATCTTCCGGTGCGTCGAGCACTTGCTTTGCAAGTTGCAAAACATCTTGTAGTGTGTGGTATTTATAATTTTTTTGAAGAACATCGATGGCAACGGCTATTACCGGCGATTCAGGATAGCCAAGTTTACGAAGTTCTTTTCCGGTTATTTTTAATTTCATTGTTTTAAAGTTTAATTCGTCCACGCATTCGTTCGCCGAAATCCAATAACAGGTTGGTGTTGAACTTCAGGTAATGGTGTTTCGTGTTGGTTAGTAATTTCACTTAAGGTCATAGGTTTAAAAATTTTAGTTTCAAAACCTAAATGATCACTAAGTGTTTGCGCTTTGGTTGTTTCTAATTTTCCAAATTCATATTTAGCAATGAGTCGTCCTTTTCGGAGTAATGCCTGATCGATATAATTCAGATCGCAATTGAAGGTACAAACGAGTTGCACATTAAGAAAGTCGCTCAGTAATCCATCACTTATATTTAAAAGATTACTTACGCTACTGTTACTACTATACCGTCGATCCTGAATAATATTTTCCGCATCTTCAATAACCAATATCGAGTTGGGATTTTCAATCAGAAGATCTAGAAATTCAGGATTTGTAATACTGGCAGCTACGCCGGGAGATACAAAAAGTACCTTCTTTTTGAGAGAGCCGATAAGATGCCGGAGATACGTTGTTTTACCGGTTCCGGGTAATCCGTGAAGAAGAACAATTCCTTTATCATTCTCTCGATCAAGTCGTTCGATAATTTTTGAATGAACATCCTGAAAGTTATCATTATAGAATAGGTTCAGATTTAATTCCGTTGGTTTGATAGCCATGGTTTTAAAATCAAGGCCATGACTTTCCTGCGTGATAATATTAATTTCAAAATCCTTCTCTTTATCAGGTTGTTTAAATTCGTGAAACTTGTTTTTTAGAAGCTCTCCAAATTCGTGATTAGCATAAAGAACAACGGCGTATTCACCATCAAAATGAATTACGGTTTCATTAGAAAGCACTAACAAGAGCTCATCTATTTTATTTTCTTTATCCTCCCAGGAGTAATACGTTTTTTCATAACGTTCGCTAATAAGAGCTGCAAACTGATCTTGCATAAATGCCATGCATCGAATAAGATCCATATTTCGAATGAAATAACGATTTGGAATTTTCTTGAAGTTATTTAGAAACAGCGCACGAGGATCTAGGAATTCATTCTCAAAATCGAAATAATGAGGACGATTATTTTTACCCGCTGCTGAAGCTGGTTGACGTTGTTTTAAGTATGTAATTAACTGGTTCATGGTTTAATTTTTTGTTGAACTAAATGCGTTGTTATGTTGTAACGAATAAATTATACGTTACGGTGGGTCTGTAACCACATCGTGTTATGGAAGAGGGAACCCGATAAAAATAGCAACCGGGTTATGAAGTTTGAAGAAGCGAAGAAGAACTCGAACGCTATAAATCGGATTGCCTTGGAAAGCGAACATGACAGCCGTATAACCTTGGCGTGGCTATTTCTGCAAGTTTCGTTTTGCGGATGTAGTGATACATAGGCCTTACTGTTTATGTACAGGCATAAAAAAACCCCGTGTGCACGGGGTCGATCAGGAAATTTCGAATTTCGAAATCTAACTACTAAACGACCACCGACATAAACCACTCAGGCTATTAAACCCTCTTGGTGTTCTATGTAAGTTTCTTTTTTGCATGTGTGATTAAATATTTTTTACGGATGCAAATGTGAAGCATTTTTTTTTAATCTACCAAATAAATTTTTACAAGGCAGTTATGTGCGTTGTACCTCAACCCTTGATGCGTTATATGAACGAACGGTAGAAATTATTGATAGAAGGACCGATGTATTTTATACCAATCAAACGATAACTTCAATCCATCGCGAACGGAAACGGTTGGATTATAATTCAGGAGTGTTTTAGCCTTATCGATATTTGCTAAACTGTGTGGTATATCCCCTTTACGGAACGGAGCGAAATGAGGTTCTAACGAAACGTCGGCAATTTCTCGAATGGTATGAAAGAGTTGAAGCAAGGTTGTACTTTCTCCAAAAGCAATATTATAAACCTGATTAACGGCCGATGAATTTTCGGTAAAGAGGGCATGTGTATTTGCTTGTACCACGTTGTCGATGAAAGTAAAATCACGACTATAGGAACCATCGCCATTGATAGTGGGTGCTATATGGTTTAGCACGGCATCCATGAATAAAGGAATTACGGCAGCATAGGCACCTTTCGGACTTTGATGCGGACCAAATACATTGAAATAGCGCAGGCCAATGAACTCCATGCCATAGGTTTTAGCAAATACATCGGCATAAAGCTCCATGACATATTTTGTTATAGCATAGGGTGAAAGGGGTTTGCCAATTATATCTTCAATTTTTGGCAAGGAAGCGCTATCGCCATAAGTAGAAGACGAAGCGGCATAAACGATACGTTTAATACCGGCATTTTTAGCGGCTGTAAAAATGTTGAGGGTTCCGGTAACATTGGTATTATTAGAACGAATAGGATCTTCAATACTTCGAGGCACCGAACCGAGTGCTGCTTGATGACTAACCAAATCAATACCTATCATAGCTTTTTCACATGCGGCGAAATCGGTTATATCCGCTTCAAACAATTCGAATTTAGGATGCGCACTAACATCTTGAAGGTTTTGACGATAGCCGGTACAGAAATTATCCATTACCCGAACGAGTTGAACACGATCGTTGTTAAGTAAGGCTTTGGTAAGGTTGGAACCTATAAAACCGGCACCGCCTGTAAGAAGAATATTCATGAACGACAAATGTATAGAGAAGTTATAAATTCTTTGCATATAGCATGTCGGGGAATGAATAATTCTATCAATCATGCTATCTTCGTTTTATAAAGGTTACGAATGACGGCATTTAAGAAATCAATTTTACTCGGACTTAATGAAATTAATTTTGATTATATAATCTCCTATAACAAACAAGGTAAATTACCTCATTTTAATAAACTGTTTGAACAATATGGCATTCAAAAAACAACATCCGAGGGTCAATATGAACTTCTAGAACCTTGGATACAATGGGTTACCGTGCATACCGGAAAAACGTACGAAGAGCATAAGATTTTTCGATTAGGTGATATCGTAGATCGAAATGACTTGATCCAACTATGGAACATCGCAGAGGAAAAGGGGTTAACTGTTGCGGCCGTTTCGCCTTTTAACGCACGGAATGACCTTAAAGCACCCTTGTTTTTTGTTCCAGACCCTTGGACAAAAACGCCATCCTCTGGAAATCCATTACTTAAACGCCTTTCAAAAGCGGTTTCACAGGCTGTAAATGATAACGCAAACGAACGCTTAGAAATGAGTTCGGTAATGGCGTTAATTCAAGGATTAGTAACCTATGTACCTGCTGCGAAGTATGGCAAGTACCTTAACCTAATAAAGGATATACGCAAACCGGGTACCAAAGCCGTAATTTTAGATTCTTTACTTGCCGATATTTTTATTAAGGAATGGAAGAAAACGCAACCCGACTTTTCATCCTTGTTCCTTAATACCGGAGCACATATCCAACATCATTATATGTTTAATAGTGAGGTGTATGATGGAAGTTTTAAGAACCCAACTTGGTACTGCGAAGAAGGGTATGATCCCTTATATAAGATATTAGCGGTATATGATGATTTACTCGGTGTTTTGATGGCAAGTAATGTTCGATTATTTGTATGTACAGGATTACATCAACAACCTCATGAAAAACTAACATTTTATTGGCGGTTAAAGGAACATGCCCAAAATTTACGGGATATGGGTGTTGAAAATATGAAAGAAGTGCTTCCTCGCATGTCGAGAGATGTATTAATTGAATTTATTAGTGAAGACCAAGCTCAAAAAGCACAACAAGTATTAGAAAGTTATAAGGTTAACCAATCTGAGGTTGTGTTTCAGGTAGATAATCGGGGAAGAAGTTTATTTGTTGAATTGGTTTATCCGAATGATATCAAAGATAATGTAAGCATGCATTCGTCGTTAACCGGTAAATCCCTATTGCTTAAACCAATGGTAGCTTTTGTTGCCATAAAAAATGGTGAGCATAATGGAGAAGGTTATTTTGTTGATACGTTTCAAAAGCCAACATCGGAGGAAACCATACCCTTAACGCAGGTATTTCATAGAATAAGTTCAAGTTTTTAATACTCCCTCTAATGAAGATTTGGCAACCTTAAAAACCTCAATTCGGATGTAACAATTGATGGTATAACTTGTACATATCGGAAACTAAACGTTTATGGCTATAATGCTCCATTACAAAACGTTCTCCCGCTTCACCCATTTTTTTTCTCAGCTGTTCGTTTCTTACAAGTGCTAAAACATGCGAACTGAAGGCTTGCACATTATCAGATTCACAAAGGAATGCACTTTCACTACAAACGGTATCTTCAACACCTCCTACCCTGGTACTTACCACCGGTTTAGCAGCAGCTTGTGCTTCAATTAATGAAATAGGAGTTCCTTCATTGAGAGAGGTTAAACAAACAATATCCGAACCGGCAAAAACCTCATCTATTTCTGTTTCCCAAGAAGTAAGTAAAACATCCACTTGTGTGTTTGAAGATTCGGGAAGGTAACTCACCGATAATCCGAGTTGAATACTTAGCTGAATAATTTCCTCTCGAAGATTGCCATCTCCAACAATAACAAATTTAAGGGTTTGATGTTTATCATGTTGATTCAATACCTCAGCCGCCATGCGAATAAACAACGAATGATTCTTGATACTTACTATCCTACCAACAATGCAAATCACTAAATCGTTTTCTGCAGCATTAATTTTTGTTCTCCATTTCAACCGTTTTGTATTTCTGTTTTCGAAAAACGGACTCAAATCAATACCATTCGGTACAACGGTAATTTTTTGTTCAGCGCAAATTTTGTAAACGTTACTGAGTTCTTCTTTTTGTTTTACACTTATAGCAACAATGTGGGTACTGATTTTTGCCAGATACCGCTCCATTTCTATAATAATTTTAGAAAAGAGTTTATTGTAATACGAGTGAAAAACATGTCCGTGAAAGGTATGAACTACAACCGGTACATGCTCATGTCGGGCAGCTAATCGGCCAACACCTCCGGCTTTAGATCCATGGGTATGTACAATATCAGGTTTAAACGCACGGATAGATTTTCGTAATTCCCAATAGGTAACAAAATCCTTAAATGGATTTAGCGATTTTCGCATACTCTGGATATAGTGCACATCCACTTGTTGTTTATCGAAAAGCTCTTTGGAGTTTTGCTCATGATCTAACGGAGGTCCCGCTACCAAATACGATTCAATATCGGAAGGCATATCTCTTGTAAGGTAAATTGCATTTAATATCGGACCACCAATATTTGTACGATTCAATATACGAAACACTTTTGGCATAGAAACTGCGCAAATATCGTATAACATTGGAGTACATCCTAAGAGATCATTGTATATTTGATTTTATTTTACAACTATTACCTCTCAGCACAGTGTCGTTAAATAATTATGCTCCATCTGATATTCATGTATTTCAAGAGTATCAAAGCAATATCATTTATAAAGACATTTTCAGCTACGCAGATCTCATACTTGTACCCGTAGCATTAATAGTAATTCTACTTTTTTTAAGTTTTAAACGTACACAGCAACCCGCTTCATTACAGCCCTATTATTTTAAAGGCTATGGCGTAAAACTTTTGGGATTATTCGGTTTTATTATCTTTCATAAATATTTGTATGGTGGTACGCCCGATTCGTTTTCTTATTATTGGGCCGGTGATAATTTGGTAAGGTTGTTCTCTACAAATCCTAAAGAAGCTTTACAACTTATGTTCTCTCCGCTGGGAATGTTTTCACCAGAGGATTATCCGATGGAACTATCACCTTTTATTTTTGCTTCCAACGAAGCCTTGGTTTGCAAAATTTCGGGTTTTTTACATTTGATTTCAGGTGGAAGCTATATAGTAATTAGTTTATTATTAGGTTTATTTAGCTTTTTGGGTAGTTGGCAAATGGTGAAGGTAATGAGTCGTTTGTTTCCCTCTGAAGAGAAGTTAATTGCATGGTGTTGCTTGTTTATCCCATCCTTGTTTTTCTGGTGTTCTGCAATTTCCAAAGAGGCCATTTGTATTGGTGCCTTAGGGTACTTAATGAATGCTAGTATTGGTTTAATGGTATTTCAAGAGCGAATAGTGCGCAATGTGTTGCTCATTCTTGTAATGAGTTATTTCATCTGGTTTACGAAATCGTATATAGTACTTGCTTTTTTTCCATCACTATTATTATTAACGCTTATTCTAAATATCAACAAAATAAAAACACGCTTATTACGGTTTACTATCCTACCAATAATTCTAATTGCCGTATTATATCCTGCTATTAATTTTTATTTGAATTCCGGAGATCTCATAAGTCGTTTCTCTTCGGATGCTATTCTCGAATATGCTAAAACAAGCTATTTGTATTTGTCGAGTAATATTGCGGAGAGTGCGTATAACCTAGGAAATTTCGAACCAACCATTGGAGGTGTTTTAATGAAAGCTCCTGCAGCTATTAATGTAGCGCTTTACCGTCCGTATTTTTGGGAAGCAAATAAACCGATTGTGCTTTTCGCGTGTTTGGAAAGTACACTGTTTTTAATGGTGACGCTGTATGTTTTTTTTAAACGAGGATTAATAGGATTCTTCAAAGCAATTTATAAAAACCCAATTGTACTTTTTTGTTTGCTGTTTGCAATTATCTTCTCTTTTGCTGTTGGACTAACAAGTGGAAATTTTGGAACATTAATGCGGTATAAAATTCCAATGATGCCATTCTATGCCATGGCCTTGGGGTTAATCTACAAACGAGTTCCGTTTAAAGCTGAAAATCTTAAGAAAGAAGTTAACTAAATGCCTTACGCCAGAACGCAAGAATAGGCTTCAATCCGTAGCGCGATTGAATATCTTTAGAAGACATCATCATAGCTTGCAGTTGCAAGGGATGATCTAATAAAGATTTAATTTCTTGAAACCATAACTGTTCAACAGAATGTAACGCGCTTGTAGTAAAATTTTCTTCTCCGGAAAAAGGAGGCATCAATATACCATAACTACTATGAGCAGGCTTAGCAAGTGTTTCCGGCAACGCCTCGTTATGAGTGAATAGAATTTCTCTCGGACCACTTTTACAATCACTGCTGATTACCGGTACTTCTAACAAAAGACTTTCAATTAAAACGTTCGGTAGTCCTTCATATAACGATGAAAGAAGAAATAATTTACATCTACGTATCCAGGAATAGGGGTTTTTTTGGAATCCAATGAAGTAAACATCAAAGGAGGCATTTAAAGGTTCATTATGGTCGGATCTGAAAACCTTTAATCCGTATAAATGGCATACATTGGTTAAAGGTTCAAGCAAAGGGCCTTGTCCGGCTATAATAAATTTTAAATCACTTCTTTCTTTTTTAAGCTCGGCAAAGATGCGTATTAAGTGCCATTGACCTTTATCATGCACTAAACGTCCAACAGTAATAAACGTGTTGAAGGATTCAAAAAAATCAGGAACCAAATCAACCTCCTGAGCCTGTTTCGTTATCAACGCATAGTCGTAGCCATTTTCAATGATACGAACGTTATCAAGTTTCCACCGTGTGCGCAATTCAGTACCAGATTGCTTAGAATTAATAATAACTTCTTTGGCTTGTTTCAGAATAAATTTGAAAAGAAATTGAGGAATTTTAAGTCCTTTGAAATTCTCATAAAACCCGAAAGGACTCGTTCTAAGACAAGTTATAAACTTAATACCTAATAGAAATTTACACCATAAACCAAGTAAATAGGCAATTTGTAAAAAACAGAAAAGTTGATCGCCGGGTTTCAACCCTGCTTTTTTTAATCGGCTGGGAAGGAGAAAGAAGAGTTGAATTTTTTGCCACAATCCGGGCTGATGAAAATTTGGAAACAGGCATTCAACTTTGTGTTGAGGCACGTTATAAACAATAGTAGGATACAGCAGAAATACTTTCGTGACCTCTTCTAAATGCATAATATGGCTCACCTGACGTTCAGCACCACCGCCGCCTAAATCGCTAATTAGGATGTAATTTTTTATCGTTCGATCATCCATTCTTTATACCACATCTGAAACATAAACAAAAACCAAATTTTTTCGGCGCGTTCTTTTTTTCCGTTATAAAAAGCTTGTATGAGTTGTTGTGTTTTATGAACCTCAAAGATGTTCTGCTTTTCTAAAAATGGGGTTGTGAAATAATCATCCACCAAGGGCTTTAATTCATTACTCAACCATTGTGCTACCGGTATCCCAAAGCCCATCTTCGGCCGTTCCATTAAATCTTTAGGTAAATACCGATGCGCAATTTCACGCAGAATGTATTTCTTGGTGCCTTGATGATATTTATAATCCATCGGCAGACTCGCGGCCCATTCAATCAAACGATGATCTAACAAGGGTTCTCTTCCTTCCAAACTATGCGTCATAGTGGCCCGATCTACTTTTTGTAAAATATCATCTACTAAATACGTTTGATAATCTACAGCCATCACATAATTCAAAGTACTATAAAACTCAGGGTTGAGTTCATTACTTTCAAAAGCGGTAAGCAACGTTTTCGGTTTGTGTTTCAGTAATGCGCTGGCGTCTTCGGGAAGAAATTGTTTACTCAAAACCAAATTCATACTCTTATCATCTGAATGTTTAAGAAACTGTTTTACCTTCTCATACCGACTATGAAAAAGATACTTGTTTCGTAACACGGGAATACTATTGGCATCTATTCTATTCATCATGCCAGCCATTGATTTCCGCAACGGAGCCGGAATGCGTTTAATTTTTTTGCCGAAAGTCATGAGGTAGTCGTATCGGTTATAACCGGCAAACACTTCATCACCGGCATCAGCACTGAGCGCCACCGTTACTTTTTGTCGGGCTAGTTTACTTACCAAGGTTGTTGGAATAGCGGAACTATCCGCAAAAGGTTCGTCGTAATAAAACGGCAAACCCGGAACGATTTCTAAAGCTTCTTTTTCGGTGCAATAATATTCGGTATGATCGGTACCTAAATGGGTGGCAACCTGTTTGGCATATTGTGCTTCATTTAATTTAGGATCATTAAAACCAATAGAAAAGGTTTTTATTTTTTCGGTACTATCTTTTTGCAGTAAGGCTGTAACGGTGCTGCTGTCGTACCCGCCACTTAAAAAAACACCTACCGGAACATCACTTACCATTCTGTAATTACAAGCCGAGCTTAATAGTTTTTCGGTTTCGTTTACCGCCTCTTCCCAGCCAATAGTGTTAACGGGTTTATTGTACGCATCATACACATTCCAATATTGATTTTCTGTCCACGCTTTGCTTTTCAGATCGAAATGAATGTAATAACCGGGCTTAATTTTTTCGGTATGGTTAAAAATGCAATGAGGATTCGGTATGTATCCGTACTGTAGAAATAGCGAAACCGCATCATGATTAATATGCTTTTCGAAACGAGGGTGTGCCGCGAGTGATTTCAATTCAGAACCAAACAAAAGAAGATCCTCTTTGCGATAAACAAACAAGGGTTTTACACCGGCACGATCGCGAATAAAATAAACTTCTTGTTTTTGAGCATCATGAAGAACGATGCCGAACATACCAATAAATTTTTCGATACATTGTATCCCCCATTCTTCAAAAGCATGCAGAATAACTTCGGTATCGGAATGGGAAATAAACTGGTGGCGGCGTTCTTCTAATTCCTTACGTACTTCTTGATAGTTATACATTTCACCATTAAAAACGATGGTGAAATGTTTGTATTTCATGGGTTGGTTACCTAAGGCCGACAAATCAATTATACTGAGTCGTTGATGAGCGAAACCGATTCGGGCTTGAGGTGTATCAAGGAGTTCGAAACCTTCACCATCCGGACCACGATGATGTTGGGTAGCACTCATTTTTTTGAGTGTAGAAAGATCGGAGTTTCCGGAAAAGTCAATAAATCCTGCAATACCGCACATGGGCAGCAAAGGTAATTATTTCGAGTATTCCTTACGGTTTAAATTCGTAATGCTACTTCCATCTTCCGACAAGTAATAATTTTTTGATTTAGTGGAATACAGGTTAAGCGAAAGGTTATCGATAGTCATTTTTCGCATCACAGCATAGAAGTCGCCCTGATTGAGTGCATTCGTTTTTACGTTAATCGTACAATTTAAAAATTGCGCTTTATCGTTTGTTGATTGACCGCTACCATTATACCACATTACTTTTTTCTTATTCGCGGTGAACGTACACTGATTGAAATACATTAGTTTTCGGCCATCCGATTCAAGAAGATAGGTACCGAAGGGTTCTTGTCCTTTGTAAAGTTTATCTTCAAACGTGCAGGATTCAAATCGGGTTGCTTCCTCCGGATTCGTTGTTATATAACCATGAACGAAGGAGCCGTAGAAATTGCAACGCGTAAATTGGTATGAAGGTTTTTGAACCCAAACACTCCAATTGGTAACTCCCCAAAAGGTGCAATCCGTAAAGCTGTTATGATGGCTAGGACCCATATCCGCAATTATACCGCAGCCGGCATTATTTTCAAACGTACAGTTCTTAAAAATTCCATTGCAAATCGGGTTGGCATTTTCGCATTCTAAATCTAAACCGCACGATGGGCTAGATGAAATTTTACCTCTGCCGGTATGAGAGAAATTGCAATTTTCGGCGCGTAACCCGTTGCCACCTAACCACGTTAAACCACCTCTGCCGTTATAAGTACTTTTTGTATTTAAAATTGAAATGTTAGCGGGTTTGGTAGAGCTATTCGTTACCGAGATTCCGTCTAATGCAAAATGATGTAGATAACAGCCTGATAGTTGTACTCCGGAACAATTAACCACCAGAATACCATAATGTGCAAGTTGAATACCGGTATCACCCCACCGACCACCAATAACCAAATTATCGGAATTACCATCGGCAACTAAATTCTTGATCTGAATATTGGAGCAATCTTGTAATAGAATAAAACATCCCAATTGTGCCGCGTAAGATTTATCGGTAAACGGAAGTTTGGGTGTATAAGGTAATTGTGTTTTTGGATCGAAACTACCATACAAGAGCCCATTGGCATATTTGATAATGGCTCCTTTTTGAAACACGAACTGAATCGAGGAACAACCGGTTAATTCAATTAGGTTTCGAGCTGCACAAAACGAATTACCTAAACCTTTCTCTTGTTTACCAACGATATAAGTTCCTGCTGGAATGAGTAAGGTGATATTCTTTTTTTTCTTATTAATAAATTCAGAAGCCTTGAGAAACGCGTCGTTATCCGAGGAAATACCATTTCCAACAGCACCAAACTGTTTTATAGATACGGTTAGCCCAAACGACGAATTAAACAAAAACAATAAAATCAGACTATACCATTTCATAAAGCAATTTTAATTTCGAATATAAATAATCAGGTGAGAATTCATTACGTATAATTTCCTTATTTCTTTCCGACATTCGCTTATAGATATCGGGGTGTAAAAAATAGGCTTCCTTCATGCAATCCAAAAACGAGTTATAATCTTCACACACAAAACCATTATCCATATGGTTTACCATTAACTCCACGCCGGGTGATTGAAGTACAATAGGAACCAGTCCGTACGACATGGCTTCCATGAGTGCATGATTACCAAACACGATTCGTGCGGGTAGAATAAAAAAACGAGCGCGTTGATAATAGGGAAAAGGATTCTGATAGGGATAGGGAATTAAATTTTCGGGAAGACCGGATAAATGTTCATGCAGTTGAAGACTGCCGTCTGCATTGGTTGGAACCCCTAGCAAACAGGCTTTTGATGAACGCAATTCTTCTTCGGAAAGCGCTTTCGTAAACCAATCAGGATTTCGTTCGCTAAGTACTCTATTCACCCATAAAAAATCTATATCTTTATTCTCTTTCGAAATGGTTGTTTCCGGAAGGTAAACGGCATTATGTATAAATTCCTTTCGTTTATTCGGATTCAAGTTGTTCAGCGCAGCTAACATGTACACTTCTTTATACCAAATAACATGACAAAGATTGAAACTCCATCGCATGGAAAATGCAGTGAATCGATCCATTTTATTTTGCAAATGAATAAAAATATCACCGCGTTCAACACAAATAACATGAATTCGAAAAAGCCTCAGCAATAAAATGGTAACAAATACCATTCGACCACCAGTGTATACCTCAGCATGATGCAGGGTGCTTCGATGTTTCAGAAGAAAATTCAAGTAATACACGATGCGTTTGACAGGGTTTCTCGACATGACCAAACGACCTTTTGTTTGTGAAGAATTACCGGTAGCATTGGTTTGAAACCAATAGCTTTCATACCCTAATTTTGTTAGGATTTCCTCTTGAATTTCATTTTTATGAAGAAAAACATCTAAAAATATACAAACCTTGTTTTTTGTCATGGCTTAAAACCGAGGGATTAATATTAGTACATAACACATCATTTTAATACAACTGTCTTCTATAAATGGTTTAGGTTTTCATAGTTCAAAGGTTATAATTTATTTAGCATAGTGATTAATTTATCTGTTTGAGCTTCTCGGGTGTATTTGTTAATTTCTTCCTGATTGAAGTGGTGCGATGTGTTTTTATGCTCAAGAAAATTCTGGTAGAGAGCATGCAAGGCATTTATTAGCTCCTCATTCGACTCGCAAAAAATTCCTTGTTTCGTTTTCGAAAGTGTTTCAAATAATATGTCTCCCTTCTCAGGGTATACTAATACCGGCTTTTTTATAGCAAGGTATTCATATAATTTACTACCCGGACTCCCCTTGATCCCCTGATGTGAAATGGCAAGTAAACAATGTGCTCTTTGCTGAAGTGTAATAGCATCTTTCTTCGGGAGGCGCGTTGTAAAACTATAATACGACGCGTATTCTTCCGTTGTTTTAAGCATAGAAGCATATAATTGCGGTTCGTTTTTAATACCCACGAACTGAACTTCAAACTGCAAGGAATCTTTCGGGTAAGATTGAATAAAAGTATTTACACATTCTAAAAATGGAATGATAGGTTGCGTGGAATAAATAGAACCTACATAACACAAGGTAAACTTTTTATTTACAGGCTGAGGTGTTTTTTCCTTATAGTTCTCCGGCATAAAACCGTTATAAATACAAGTTCCAGGCTTCTTAATTAAGTTTTCAATTTTATAAACTAAATGCTCGGAAACGGAGGAGAACGAAGAACATGTAGACAACCATTTTTTTTCGAAACGAGAGAAATAATGTGTAAGTAAAAACTGTTTTATTTTAGAAGCTTTAAATACTTCACTAGTACTCCAATCATCGCGATAATCTGCAATCCACTTTAGGCTGTGTGTTTTGGAGAGAAGATAAGCCATACCGAAGAATTCGAATGGAGAAGCTGTTGCAACCATTTTCTTAATATCCGTATGACGACCTAACCAATCATCCGCGTATCGATAGATATGTTTAAAGGAGGAAGACCGAATAAATAATGGATTCAGCAGAGAATAAATGAAGGAGAATACTAAGTAAATGAAATAGAATTTTGTTTGCGTTGTTTTTGTAAACAGTTGATCACGCCATGAGGCATAATAGGGAATATAATGTACCTCGTAAGTATCAAATTTCTCTATTCGAACTTCTTTTCCTGATGATTTAAATAAATCACTGGAAGCATTTGACATGTCGAAATCCCAATTACGGGTAATAAAAACAGGATAATAGTTGCCTTTGTTTAAATAAGCAGCCCAAGAATAAGCTCGTTCTGATGGAGTTGCATTGCACGGCGGAAAACAATACGCTAAAACAATAATTTTTTCCATCCTGTTTCCTTAATCTTATTTTAAAAGTTCTCCGGCTAGGTAATACCTCCAATTCATATTACTGGTACTACTGGCATCTTCACTTTTAATTTCGGTATTCAATTGCTTAGTATGTAAATAACCATTTTCCACCAGTTTCGTTTTATTGTTTGAAATGGTCTGTTTCATCATGGTATTTTCCATCCATGTTTTCTGAGGCGGTTCATAACCAATTTTATCTTTACGCCAAGTTATTTCTGAAGGCATCAACGGAAAGCTTTCACGCATAATCCATTTCGTCCATCCTTCGTTAATTTTATATTCCGCAGGAAGTTCAAAAAGAAATTCAACTAATTCATGAAATAAGAACGGTAATCTTACCTCTCTGCTATGTGCCATGCTATTACGATCTGCATAACGCAACAATTGTTGTAAGCCGTGTTTCAAGGTACTATTATATAGCGATTCGTTGAGGGTGTTGAAATGAGAACCCGGGGTGATGTAAATTGTATCTTTAAAACTGGCGAAAAAATCGGCATTAAATACCGGTGTTTTCAACTGTTGAACTTGAAGTTTTAGTTTCTTAATTGGTTTTACAAGTGTTGGGGATATACTTCGTATTCGCTCTCCAACCGATTTAGCGGTAATTCCGTTTATCGAATTATGCGCATGAAGTTCAGAATATTGCTGTAGTTGTTTCTTGAAAAGGTGATGGTTCTTATTCTTTAATTCATTAAAAAAAGCATTGTAGTAAATATGATAGCCGGCCAGAATTTCATCAGCTCCTTGTCCATCAAGTAATACAGTAACCTGATGCTCTTTAGCCAATCGCATCACACAATACTGTGCATAAATACTGGCACTACCATAGGGTTCTTCTTGATGCCAACTTAGTTTTTCGATGTCGTTCAGTAAACCATTATCATCCGGAGTAACAAAATGAGGCTCCACACTGGTTTTTGCAATTACATAATCCATGTAACGACGTTCATCTTTCTTATAGCCCGGAAAAACAGCACTGAAGGTATTTTGTTTTTGTGAAGACGCTTTTTTCAATTCATCAATGACGCACACAACAAGCGAAGAGTCTAGCCCACCACTTAAACTACTACCAACAGTTACATCACTTCGTAACCTCCGTTGAACCGAAGTATAAAATAGAGATTGAAATTTTTCTTTAGCCTTTTCTAACGTAATCGAGTAATCAATCTGTTTCCAATTAATATCATAGTACTTATGCTGAACCATCGTTAAGGTTTCAATATTCAGCATAAGGTAATGGCCATGTTCAAGTCTGGTGCATTGTTCGTAAAACGTTTCACTCAAATCTTCCGGGTTTTCAATATAGCCTAACGATAAATAGTTAAACAACATGCGGTTACTCACTTCCTTCTTAATACCCCCAGCCCATAGTGCTTTCATTTCACTGCCAAATAAAAAATACTGACCTTCTTTAAAACTATAAAAGAACGGTTTCTCTCCAAATCGATCTCGAACTATGAAAGCCATGTTTTCTACTTGATCATACAAAACAAACGCGAACATCCCATCCAATAAGGATAAACAGTGCTCACGATGTTTGTCGAAAAGTGCTATCAACACTTCCGTGTCGCTTTGGGTATGAAACTGATAACCTTGTTTAACCAGTGTTTCTTTCAGCTCGAGGTAGTTATAGATTTCACCATTGAATACTAAACTATACCGATCAAGATAATGCATAGGCTGGTCGGCTTCATGACTGAGATCGATGATGGATAAACGCCGATGCCCTAAACCTACCTTACCGTTCGCTGAAATCCAATGTCCATCGCCATCCGGGCCACGATGCGCTATCGCATCCGTCATGGATTTTAACCGCTGAGTACTAATCTCATTCGGATTCACACTAATTATTCCGGCTATACCGCACATAGTTCTAACTAAAAAGTAGCCGGCAAAAGTAATAGATTCTAATCGGTTTACAGGTTTTTAAGCATAATGCCTGTGATTTCCTCTGCGGCTCGCCCATCACCATAAAGAAATTCGTTATGCGCTCCCGGCGTTTGCTCGAGGGCGATTTTTAGTTTTGAAAGGTCATCAAAAACAAGGGTATTCCACCCATCAGCCAAGGTTTCCACCCATTCTGTTTCACTACGAAGTGTTATACATTGCTTTTTCAACATATAGGCTTCTTTCTGAATGCCACCACTGTCGGTTATTACACAATCGGCATATTTCTGATAAGCCACAGATTCCAAATAACCTACGGGATCAATAAACTGAATACGTTCAAATTGCTCTTTCTGAATACCAAATGCACTTAAGCGATGGAGGGTTCGAGGATGAATAGAGAATATGATCTTTTTTCCTAACCGATCCAGGGCTTGTAAAATAGTGAGTAAACGATTCGGATCGTCGGTATTATACGGGCGGTGTATCGTGGTGAAATAATACGGTTCTTTTACCAAGGGTAGCACTTTGGGGGCTATGAGTTGAATCATATCGCACATCACATCGCCACATCGATAAATATGTTCATGCTGAATACCTTCTTTATGGAGGTTTGCGATGGCTGTTTCAGTAGGACAAAACAGCATTTTCGAAAATTCGTCGGCTACAATGCGATTCACTTCTTCCGGCATAGCACGGTTAAAACTGCGCAACCCCGCTTCAATATGAACTAAAGGAATGCTCATTTTAGCGCCAACCAACGCAGCCGCCAAGGTTGAATTGGTATCGCCATAAATTACCAGAGCATCCGGTTGTTCATCCATACAAACCTGTTCTATCGCTGTTAACATGAGGGCTGTTTGTTTGCCCTGGGTGGTTGCGCCCGCTATATCGCAGGTAAAATCGGGCTTTGGAATGCCCAATTCTTCAAAGAAAACCTTACTCATGTTCTCGTCGTAATGCTGTCCGGTATGCAGGGTAAGGGCACGAAAGTGCTTCTGTAACTGTAATTGCATGGGGGCATGTTTAATAAACTGCGGACGTGCGCCAACTACGGAGAGTATTGTTTTCATATAGAAAAGAAAGTACAAGATTAAGAAGGCCGTGCCGTTATTCCAATCTGTAACTTTAATTCCCTCGGTGTTCCCGGAAGGAAAGGTCCGGAATTTGTATGATTCGATTTTGCTATGAAAGGGGTTTGTCGCAACAAATTCGCTCCTATCCTTTGTTCTTATAGCATAACGACTTACTTTTGCACCCGAAATTGAAAAACGAGATGATTTTTACTCCAAAAATTCCTGTAAAAGCCTTACTAACGCTACTTTTCGTGATCTTTGGATTTGCATTTTCAGGCTTCGCTCAGGAGACCGAAAATCATCCGGTAACAGCCGAAGGACGCGATCCACATGCCGAAGGCGAGAAAAAATTGAATGTAAAGGAGGTTATTTTCGGACATATTCGTGACGCCCATGATTGGCATCTGTTCTCCGTAGGCGATTTTCATGCTAGCCTGCCTTTACCGGTTATTTTATACAGTCCAACCAATGGTTTGAGCGTGTTTATGTCGTCGAAATTTCATCACGGCCATGAACCTTATAATGGATACAAAATGGTGGATGAGCACGATATTGCTGCCGACCCAACCTTGGTAAAGGGTAAAATTATGTCGTTGGACGGTTCTAAATTTTACGATTTTTCTATCACGAAGAATGTGGTTTCCATGCTTATTTCGTTATTGTTGTTGTGGTTCCTCTTAACGGGTTCTGCTAAGAAATACAAAAATAATGGCATCAACAAAGCCCCAACCGGATGGCAGAACGCGCTGGAACCTGTTATTGGTTTCGTACAAGATAATGTTGCCAAGCCTTATTTAGGGAAGCAATATTTGAAATACATGCCGTTGTTGTTAACCTTCTTCTTCTTCATCTGGATTAATAACCTCTTAGGTTTATTACCGGGAGGTGCAAACCTTACGGGGAATATTGCGGTAACATTGCTTCTAACCTTGGTGTTTTTTGTGGTGATGTTGGCAAATTCAACCAAATATTTCTGGGGCCACATGTTAAACCCTCCGGGAATTCCGATGGGCATCAAATTCATTTTGGTACCTATTGAAATCTTGAGTAACCTTTTAATTAAACCCGCTGCCTTAGCTATACGTTTGTTCGCCAATATTTTTGCCGGACATACCATTATTCTTAGTCTGATGTGTATGATATTCATCTTCGGTGCTATGAGTAAAGTTGCTGGGTTTGGCGTTTCATTATTTTCTGTAGCATTTTCAGTATTTATGTTCTTCTTAGAGTTATTGGTGGCAGCTATTCAAGCGTTCATCTTTACAAACCTGGCGGCGGTATTTATCGGTCAGGCTATTGAAGAGCATCATCATGAAGAGCACGGAGCCCATCATTAATAACGATTAAAAATTTTTTAAACCATATAATATGTCAGTATTAAACACAATTCTTCTCGATGGAATGGCTAACGCCGGTGGTGCTATTGGTGCAGGTATTGCTGCATTAGGCGCAGGTGTTGGGGTAGGACAAATCGGTAAATCAGCCTTGGAAAGCATGGCTCGTCAACCGGAAATCCTAAACGATATCCGTTCTAACATGATTCTTGCTGCGGCGTTAGTTGAGGGTGTTGCCCTTTTCGGCGTTATCGTAGGTCTGTTAGCGATGTTCCTCTAAGAAAAAAACTAACTGCATTCAAAGCAAAGGGCGGCGAATGCAGTTCTTTTCAATCAAAAACAAAATTAATACCAATAAAAAATGGATTTACTCTTACCTGAATTAGGTCTCTTTTTCTGGACAGCCCTCGCCTTCCTGATTGCATTTTTTCTGTTGAAGAAATTTGCATGGAAACCAATTCTTACCGCTTTACACGATCGCGAAAAAAGTATAGCCGATAGCATTTCTTCTGCTGAAAAAATGAAAGCAGAAATGAGTAACATGAAAAGTGAAAATGAAATGTTGCTTAATCAAGCTCGTGAAGAACGTACCTTGATGCTTCGTGAAGCAAAAGATACAAAGGATAAAATGATTAATGAAGCGAAGGAACAAGCGAAGGAAGAAGCTTCAAAAATTATTGCTGAAGCACGTGAGCAAATTGAACAGCAAAAAAATGCAGCCCTTATTGATGTAAAAAATAAAATGGGTAGTTTGGTAATTGAGGTGGCTGAAAAAGTAATTCGTAAAGAATTAAGTAATAAGGCTGAACACGAGAACTACATCAAAACGTTGGCGAACGAAATTAAAATGAACTAATTATGCAGAATCCTCGTTTAGCCGATCGATACGCAAAATCGCTGGTAGATATTGCCATAGAGCAAAACAAGTTGGATGCGTTATACAGCGACATGCAGGGTATCAATGCCCTATGTAATGAAAGTAAAGATTTCGTTATGCTGATGCGCAGCCCGGTGGTGAAAGCAGATAAGAAGAATGCAGTAATAAAGGCTTTATTTGAAGGAAAGATTGACCATGTAACACATACCTTCCTGAATTTGATTATCAATAAAGGTCGTGAGTATTTCTTACCTGAAATAGCGTCGGCATTTATAGCTCAGTACAAAAAGAGAAATAATATTACCGAGGTGGTTCTTACTACATCGGAAGCGCTCGACGAATCGATGATAGCCAACTTGAAAGAAAAAGTGCTAGCCCAGTTACAAGGCCAAACAATTGATTTAACAACTAAAGTGGACCCCAGCCTGATCGGTGGTTTCGTGCTCGAAGCAAATAACAATCTCTTCGATGCTAGCGTAATCCGCGATCTGAATGATATTAAGAAACAATTTTTGAAAAACGAATATGTACAGGATATACGCTAAGGCTTTCTTCTTCATGGAAAAGTGAAAAGGAACCCAAGCAAATGTCCGCTTTAATAAAAAAATAAACATTCAAAATTAATCGAAATGGTAAGTATCAAACCAGATGAAATTTCGGCCATCCTCCGCCAGCAGCTTGGCAATTTCAACGCCAGTGCCGACCTCGAAGAAGTAGGAACAGTATTACAAGTGGGTGACGGTATCGCCCGTATCTACGGTCTTAACGGCGTTCGTTCGGGTGAGCTCGTTGAATTTGAAACCGGTGTACAAGCAATTGCCTTGAACCTGGAAGAAGATAATGTGGGTGTGGTATTGATGGGTGAAGGGAAAGGCATTAAAGAAGGAAATAAAGTAAAACGTACCAACCGTATTGCCTCTATAAAAGTAGGTGATGGCATGTTGGGGCGTGTTATTAATACACTCGGCGAACCGATTGATGGTAAAGGGCAGCTTAAAGGTGAATTGTATGAAATGCCTTTAGAGCGTAAAGCGCCAGGGGTTATCTTCCGTGAGCCTGTAAAAGAGCCATTACAAACAGGTATCAAAGCAATTGACGCGATGATTCCGATTGGTCGCGGACAACGTGAATTAGTAATTGGTGATCGTCAGACCGGTAAAACGGCTATCTGTATTGATACCATTATTAATCAAAAAGAATTTTACAAAGCAGGCAAACCGGTATATTGTATTTATGTTGCCATCGGACAAAAAGCAAGTACGATAGCGCAAATCATGAAAACCTTAACCGATAACGGTGCGATGGATTATACCATCATCGTAGCGGCTTCGGCGGCTGATCCGGCTCCATTACAGTTCTACGCGCCATTTGCGGGTGCTGCGATTGGAGAGTTCTTCCGTGATACCGGTCGTCCGGCATTGATTGTATATGATGATTTAAGTAAGCAAGCGGTAGCGTATCGTGAGGTGTCGTTGTTATTACGTCGTCCTCCAGGACGTGAGGCTTATCCGGGTGATGTATTCTACTTGCATAGTCGTTTATTAGAGCGTGCTGCGAAAGTGGTAGGTAAAGATGATATTGCGAAGAAGATGAACGACCTTCCTGATTCTATCAAGCATTTGGTAAAAGGTGGAGGAAGTTTAACGGCCTTGCCAATCATCGAAACACAAGCAGGTGACGTATCAGCATATATCCCAACGAACGTAATTTCGATTACTGATGGTCAGATCTTCTTGGAGTCGAATTTATTTAACTCCGGTATTCGTCCGGCGATTAACGTAGGTATCTCGGTAAGTCGTGTGGGTGGTAGTGCTCAGATCAAGTCGATGAAGAAAGTAGCAGGTACCTTAAAATTAGATCAGGCCTTATACCGTGAGATGGAAGCCTTCTCGAAGTTCGGTGGTGATTTAGATGCGGCTACGAAATCAATTTTGGATAAAGGGGCACGTAACGTAGAAATTTTGAAGCAAGGGCAGTTCTCTCCATTCTCCGTAGAAAAACAAGTTGCCATTATTTACTTAGGTACAAATGGTTTATTGAATGATGTTCCGGTGAAGAATATGAAAGCGTTTGAAGAAGTATTCATGACTGAAATGGAAAACAAGTATGCTGATTTATTAGCCGAATTCAAGAAAGGTAATTTACCGGAAGAAGGCATTGCAAAAATGACGGCCTTAGCACAAAGCTTGATACCACAGTTTAGCAAATAGATTTTTATTGAATGATAATAGAAACGACCGGAGGAGACTTCGGTCGTTTTTTTGTTAGGGGATATGTTGACTGAAGGGTGGGGATTAATTTTTGAATTCATCAAATAGGGATAAAGTTTAACTTTACCCACCTCCTATTTAAACCGATATGACTCAAAAACAATTAGAAGATTACCTCTGGGGTGCCGCCAACATTCTGCGTGGAATGATCGATGCGGCAGACTTTAAACAATATATTTTCCCATTATTATTCTTTAAAAGAGTAAGTGATTTATGGGACGAAGAATATCAAACTGCTTTGGAAGAAAGCGATGGCGATTTAACCTTTGCTGAGTTTGCCGAGAACCACCGTTTTCAAATACCTAAAGGCTGTCATTGGGAAGATGTACGAAAGAAAACAGTGGATGTAGGTGCTTACCTGCAAAAAGCATTGAACGGTATTGAGAAAGCCAACTTTGAAATGCTGCACGATGTGTTTGGCGATGCACAATGGACAAACAAACGCAGAATGAGTGACGAAAAAATGCTTGACCTAATTGAGCATTTTAGTAAAATGAATTTAAGTGTAGCCAATGTGCCACACGACATAATGGGAGAAGGTTACGAATACCTGATTAAGAAATTTGCCGACGATAGCGGACATACCGCAGCTGAGTTTTACACCAACCGAACCGTTGTTAAACTAATGACGCAAATAACCGACCCCAAAAGCAATGACAGCATTTACGACCCTACATGCGGTAGTGGCGGTATTTTGCTGAGTGCCGCTTTGCATCTGAAAGAGCAAGGCAAAGAATACCGAACGCTGAAACTATACGGACAGGAACTCAACCTCATTACTTCTGCCATTGCTCGTATTAATATGTTTATGCACAATGTAGATGAGTTTTTGATTGTGCAGGGTGACACCTTAGATAGCCCACAAATATTAGAGAATGACGAACTTAAAAAATTTGATGTAATAATGGCAAACCCGCCCTACAGCGTAAAAAAGTGGAGCCAGAGCAAATGGATGAACGACCCATTTGGACGCAATATTTGGGGAACACCACCACAAGGTTGCGCCGACTATGCTTTTCAGCAGCACATTATGAAAAGCCTGAACTCCGAAACCGGCCGTTGTGTGGTGCTATGGCCGCATGGGGTATTGTTTAGAGATAGTGAAGCGGAGATACGCAAACGCATGATTGAAGAAGATTATGTAGATGCGGTAATTGGCTTGGGCAAAAACCTTTTTTACAACAGCAGCATGGAAAGTTGTTTGCTGGTGTGCCGTATGAAAAAGGCCAAAGAGCGCAAAGGCAAAATTATTTTTATTGATGCCAAAGAAGAGCTACACATAGAACGCACCAATGCATGGTTAGAACCACAGCACACTAAAACGATTAGCGATGCTTACTGGAAGTTTAAAGATGCGGAAGGTTTTGCCAAAGTAGCCAACAATAAAGAAGTATTAAACAACAACGGCAACCTGAGCATACAACTGTATGTGAAGCAAGCCGCCAATACCATTGAACACAATACCGAAGAGTTGATTGCCAATGTAAAGGCCGGACAAAAACAAATCAATGCTTCATTGGAGAACTTATTTACTCAACTGAAAAATATTGGAATTGAAGCATGAAGTTGAGAAGAGATAAATGGGAAAATGTGAAAATCAAAGATTGTTGTGATATTCTTGACAACCTAAGGAAACCAATTAGTGGGATTGAACGAGAGAAAAGAATTGAGAATAAGATGCAGGAAGAACTTTACCCTTACTATGGTGCAACAGGATTAGTTGGTTGGATTGATGACTTTTTAATCGATGATGAATATGTATTAATTGGGGAAGATGGAGCACCTTTTTTCGATAAATCAAAGGATATTGCATATCTGATTAGGGGCAAATCTTGGGTAAACAATCATGTTCACATACTAAAGGCAAAGCCCAAATTAGCTGATGACAAATACATACTCCATTACCTTAACTCATTTAATGATTTTGGCGGTTATGTAAACGGAACAACAAGACTAAAATTAAATAAAGGGCAACTTGAAAGAATACCAATCCACCTTCCCCCACTCGAAGAGCAAAAACAAATAGCTGCCCTTTTTCAATCCATAGAAACGGCTATGGAGCAGGTGGATGGGCAGGAGAAGAATTTGCTGCAATTGAAAAACAAACTGCTTAGAGATTTATTTAGCGAAAAAAAGGAGTTTGGCTATCACTTAACAGACAAAGACTTTGAAACCGTAAGGTTTGATAAAATCGCCATCAATATTTCAGAAAGAGTTGAGCCAAAGAAAACCGAACTCACCACTTATGTTGGCTTAGAACATTTGGATGCTGACAATTTAAAAATTGAAAGAACAGGAACACCAGATGATGTAATAGGCACCAAACTTAAAATCTACAAAGGCGATATCATTTTCGGCAAACGCAGGGCCTATTTGCGTAAAGTAGCAGTTTCTCATTTTGACGGAATTGCCTCTGCCCACAGCATGATTTTAAGAGCCAATGAGAAGAATATTGAAAAAGAATTTCTACCTTTCTTTATGCAAAGTGATGCATTCATGAGCAGAGCAGTTCAAATTTCAGAAGGTTCACTTTCTCCAACTATCAAAAACAAAACATTGGCAGTTCAGGAGTTTATTCTTCCCAAAAAAGAAAAGCAAAAAGAGTTGATTTTATTATTCAAACAGTTTGATACCGTAATAGAACAACTCAAAGCACAAAAGACTACTTTGAAGAATTTGAAGCAGAAATTATTAAATGAAATTTTAGGATAAAAAATAATACAAATTATTATGGCAAAGAAAAGCGGAGATACAAATTACAATACAAACCTCGCATCAGAATACCTGATGATGAGTTTGCTATCTAGGGCGGGAAAGGATGCCTATTTATCACTTGGTAATAAAAAAGGAGTAGATATTATAATCAAAACAAAAAAAGGAGCTATTTGTGTATTGGAAGTGAAGGGTGTCAATAAGAATGATGATTGGTTAATTGGTAATAAAGGGATTTTGCCATCCTTGCCCAATATGTTTTATGCTTTGGTAGGATTTGAAGGTAAAATTTCTGATGTCGTGGCACCGGCAAAATTCTATTTAATTCCTTCTGAAGTATTAAATAAAGAAGGAGAATTTAAAAAATCAAAAAACGAAAAAACCATATACTTATCTCATAAATATATCAGAGATAACTATCACGAGTATTTAAATACATTTGCTTCGCTTGAATTCTATTTGGAAAATAATTAGTTCAAATTTCAATACTAAATAAATGAGCAAAATAAGAATAAAGAATTTTGGTCCAATTAAGGAAGGCTATCTTGAAAATGATGGATGGATGGACGTGAAGAAAGTTACTGTTTTTATCGGTAATCAGGGGAGCGGTAAGAGTACAGTTGCTAAAGTGATTTCAACATTAATGTGGGTTGAAAAAGCATTAAATAGGAGAGAGTTAGATTCGAATTTCTCATTTCATGATTTTACTTCCAAATTTGAGTATCAAAATTTGGAAGATTATTTTTATGATAACACTTGTATAGAGTATGTCGGCGATAGATATACCATAATTTATGACGCTATTAAAAATCAATGGCCAATTATTAAAAGGGACGAGAATGTAAATTATATTGTTCCAAAAATAATGTATGTTCCGGCAGAACGTAATTTTCTAAGCGTAATTAAAGATGCCAATGGAGTAAGGGGTTTACCTGAACCTTTATTTGAATTTGCAGAGGAGCTAAGAAAAGCACAAGAGTTTATAGGGGCGATGGGTATCCAACTGCCAATAAACAATGTAAGCTATAAATATGATCCAGGTAAGGAGTTAGGAATGATTTATACTAATAACTACAACATTAATATGTTAGCAGCATCTAGCGGTTTTCAGTCATTTGTTCCCCTGTTTCTTGTATCGAAAAATTTGTCTGATCTAATTTCAAAAGTTGACAATGAATTAAATGCTGACATGGTTAGTGTAAACCAAAAACTAAGGGTAAACAGACAAATTGCGGAAATAATGTTGTACACGAATTTATCCGATGCTGAAAAGATTATAGAAGTTGAAAAGGTTAAATCAAAATACATAAGCAAAGCTTTCATAAATATTGTTGAGGAGCCTGAGCAAAATCTCTTTCCAACTTCTCAACAAAAAATGTTGAATAGTTTGATAGAGTTTAATAACATGAACAAAGGGAACAAATTAATCATGACTACTCATAGTCCTTATTTGATTAATTACTTAACCTTAATGGTAAAGGCAGAAGCAGTTAAACAACTATTGAATTCGGATGACTCAATGAATAAGTTGGCCAAAATTGTTCCACTTCATTCAACCGTTAAGGCTGATGAATTAGTCATTTATGAGTTGAATGAAATGGATGGAACAATAAAAAAGTTAGAAGATTACAAAGGACTTCCTTCGGATGACAACTATTTGAATAGTGGTTTAGAAGATTCGAATGAACTATTTGCTCAACTACAAGAATTAGAAAAAGGATGGCGATAGATTTTTTTCAGGCTGCTTGCCACAGTACTACAAAGGAAACAATTTTTGGCATTTACGATGTTCCACCAGCCTCGATTTCATTTATTAATTCAGATGATTGGCATGTATGGGTAGATAACCCAAATGGCAAACAAATTTTACATACCGCAATTGATCTCTGTATAGAAATTCCATGGTCGGAAGGAGAAAGATGTGAATCTATGATTACTTATGATGACGTTATCACATTTATCGAATTAAAAGACCGTGATGGAGGAAGATGGGCAGGTAAAGCCAGGGATCAACTCATAAATACAATAGCGCTTTTCAAAAGAGATGCTGATATTTCCAAATATAGAAGACGTTACGGCCATATCGCAAACAAACAAAGACCTAATTTTAAAGCAGGGGGGAAATTTTTTAGTCAACAATTTGAAGATGAAACTGGATTTGTATTGAGGGTAAGTGATGTTATAAAAATAGAATAATCGATGTCATTCAACGAACAAAATACCGTCGAACACTTCATCATTCACCAACTTACAGGAGTTAACTTAAATGCTATAAAAGGCAATGAAGTTAAAGAAGATGCGGTTGAGTATGAAGGAGGAGTAAAGTGGAAATACATTCAACCCGAATTATTACAACGAGATATTACAGAGGTACTTTTAGAAAAAGAATTGAAGGAAGCACTTTGTCGCCTCAATCCTGATATTGATGCCAATCCAGATAAGGCAGAAGAAGTTATTCATAAACTTAGAGCCATTCTCATTACAGTAAACAATGTTGGCTTGGTAAGAGCAAATGAAGAATTTGCCAAATGGCTTCGCAACGAAGTAACACTTCCTCTTGGTGAAAACAACAAGCATATTGCCATTCGTTTGATGGATTATGAGGTATTGAAGAACAATAGTTTTTTACTTACGAATCAATTCAAACTTCGAGCAAGGGAAACTAAAATTCCTGATGTTGTTATGTTCGTGAATGGAATTCCACTGGTTGTTGGAGAAGCCAAAACTCCAGTGCGACCGGCCGTTACTTGGTTTGATGGCGCACACGATATTCATGTAGTGTATGAAAATTCGATTCCGCAATTGTTTGTTCCCAATGTGTTTTCATTTGCAACAGAAGGAAAGGAATTATTCATTGGTGGCGTAAGAACTCCTTTAGAATTTTGGGCTCCCTGGAGAATTGAAGAAGAGAAGGACGAGCTCAGTCATTTCATTCGTTTGAATGATGTCGCCAAACAACTAACCCATCTGCTCAAGCCTTCAACCTTGTTAGATATTTTACAGTATTACACGGTTTATGCCACTAGCAGCAAGAAGAAAAAAATAAAAGTGGTTTGCCGCTATCAACAATACGAAGGAGCCAACGCCATTGTAGAACGAGTAAGAGAAGGCAAAATAAAAAAAGGGTTGATTTGGCATTTTCAAGGTTCAGGTAAATCCTTGTTGATGTTGTTTGCTGCTCAAAAATTAAGAAAGCAACAAGACCTTCATAACCCTACTGTAATGATAGTGGTAGACAGAGTTGATTTGGATACACAAATTACAGCCACTTTCAATACAGCTGAGGTACCCAATATGATTACCACCGATAGCATTAAAGAATTACACACGCTATTGGAACAAGACACACGGAAGATCATCATAACAATGGTGCACAAATTCAAAGAGGCATATCCTGATATGAATGTTCGCGACAATATTATTGTGATGGTGGATGAAGCTCACAGAACACAGGAGGGTGATCTTGGTCGCAAAATGAGAAATGCTTTACCGAATGCTTTTCTTTTTGGTTTAACAGGAACACCTATAAATAAAGCAGATAAAAACACTTTTTGGGCTTTCGGTGCAGAAGAAGATTCGGAGGGTTATATGAGTCGATATACCTTCCAAGATAGTATAAGAGATAATGCTACCTTGCCTTTGCACTTCGAACCACGATTACCTAATTATCACATTGACAAAGAAAGTTTGGATATTGCTTTTAAAGAAATGGCAAACGACCTGAGTGAAGAAGATAGGAACAAACTAAGTCAGAAGGCAGCAAACATGGCGGTTTTTTTAAAATCACCAGAACGGGTAAATACAATTGTTGCCGACATCGTTGAGCATTTTAAAGCGCATGTTGAACCCGAAGGATTAAAAGCAATGATAGTGACACCTGATCGGATGGCTTGTGTTCAATACAAAGAGGCATTAGATCTTTTAATTAATTCTGAGGCAAGTGAAGTTGTTATTAGTTCTAAGGCCAGTGACACAATTGAATTTAAAGAAAAGTGGGCTTTAGACAAAGACAAACAAGAAAAGATAGTGGAAAAATTCAACGATGCAGACAGCCCTTTGAAATTTCTCATTGTAACTGCAAAACTATTAACAGGGTTTGATGCACCTATTTTGCAAACTATGTATTTGGATAAGTCGTTAAAGGATCACACCTTATTGCAAGCAATCTGTAGAACGAACCGACTATTTCCAAATAAAACTTTCGGCAGAATTGTCGATTATTTTGGAGTATTCGACGACACCGCAAAAGCTCTAGCATTCGACGAAGAAAGTGTAAAATTAGTGATTACCAATTTGCAAGAGTTGAAAGACAAATTGCCTGAATGGATAGAGAAATGTTTAATGCATTTTGCGGGTGTAGATAGAACAGTTTCAGGTTTTGAAGGACTTTTAAAAGCACAAGACTGCATCAACACAAATGAAAAGAGAGATGCTTTTGCAAAAGATTTCAGTAGCTTAACTAAACTATGGGAAGCTCTTTCACCCGACTCAATTTTAAATCAATTTGAGAAAGATTATAAATGGTTATCACAAGTTTATACTTCGGTAAAACCATCGTCAGATGATAATGGCAGACTTTTATGGCATGCATTGGGAGCGCAAACAACAGCACTTATACATGAGCACATTCATGTTTCGAGTATCAATCACGATATGGAGGAAATGATTTTGGACGCAGATGTAATTGATGATTTAATGAATAAGAAGGACCCAAAACAAGCGGAGAGGGTTTTGAAAATTCTTATAAGTCGTTTAAATAAACATGCTAATAATACGACCTTTAAAAGACTAAGCGAAAGACTTGAAGCCATCCGTGACAAAGCAGAGAAAGGTTTGATAAACTCCATTGAATTTATAAAAGAACTTTGTCAGTTAGCAAAAGAAACGCTACAAGCAGAAAAAGTAACTGAACCCAAGGCAGAACAAAAAAATGCAAAAGCGGCTTTGACTGAATTGTTTCTTGAATTAAAAACCGAAACAACACCAGCAATCGTAGAACGCATCGTTAACGATATTGATGAAATTGTTCGAGTGGTTCGCTTTGACGGCTGGCAAAACTCAACAGTTGGAGAAAGGGAAGTGAAACGGGAATTACGGAAAGTACTTTGGACAAAATATCAAATCAAAGACGAAGATTTGTTTAATAGAGCATATGATTATATTAAGGAATACTATTAATTGAACCAACTCCCCTTCATACCAAATCATATTTATAATCGCAGAGCAGATATACATGCACATTATGGCGGTAACTGGCAGAGTGGTATTAGTCCTTCACGAGCGTTTCCATACATCTTTATTTTCACGGGAAAATCAGGTCACCAACACGGTTATAAGGATGGTTGGGATAATGAGAATATTTTTACTTATACGGGCGAGGGTCAGGCAGGCGATATGCGGTTTACAAAAGGAAATTTAGCCCTGCGTGATCATCTACAAAATGGGAAACGAGTTTTTCTTTTTGAAAGTTTCAGTAAAGGTTTTGTAAAGTTTATCTGCGAAGTAGAATTCTTTGATGTGGATTATTTTGAAACCAATGATACTAGTGGAGCAACACGCGTAGGGTTAAAATTTTTCTTTAAAAAGGTAGGTGCTTACGTTCCTATACAACCCGCCATGTTTCAATCAAGTACCATGGCTACCGAATCTGAACAAGCCTATGGCATTAAACTTCCGAACGAAACCGAGCGTAAAGGACTAGTAACTTCACGAGTAGGACAAGGTGCATATCGTAAACGAATTATTCATCGATGGGAATATAAATGTGCCGTTACCGGTTTTGATAATCTTAATATTCTAATTGCCTCTCATATTGTTCCATGGGCAGAATCAACCAATGAGGAAAAGCTCGATGTTCATAACGGAATATTACTCTCACCAACTTATGATGCTCTTTTTGATAAACACTTTATTACGTTTGAGAACTCAGGAAAAATTATTTTATCAGATGCAATAGCGCGAGAAGCATATCGAAAAGTAGGAGTAAGTGGCAACGAAAAAATAAACCACTTACGCGATGCCAATTTTGATTACTTGGAGAGGCATCGAAATTATTTTGTAGAATTAATCAAATAAAAACTTAACCCTTGGTGCAAATTCCCTCCTTGAAGGGTCATTGCGTTGTTAAAAGAACCTTGTCGTAAAGGCAATGAAGATAATAATTGAAATAGGCAATCCCCACCTAGAAATTTCTTTCGTTCTCCCTAAGTCCTCTTGCAGCTACGCGGGGTAGATATTGCAAGTAGCGAGAGACAAAACATACCTTTCATAATCAATGAACAGTGAACAATGAACAATGAATAACGAACAATAATTCTAAAATGCGAATGGAGTTCTGTTCTATTTGTTTTTAACGTAGGGAACAAGCACGGTTTCAAAAGTTACTTTCACTTCTTCCGCAATATTCTTTACATACATCGAGGGTACCTTGATATTATAATCGGCTACTCGAATCATAAATACCGTATTCAATTTTAATTCATTGCCTGTTTTTGTAATCGTACCAAACATCGTTACATCCTTGGTTACACCATGTAATTCGAGTTTACCACTGCATGTAACTTGAGTGGTGCCATCTTTACTGAGGTCGAGACCATCGGTAAATTTTCCTTTGAAAATACATTTAGGGTAATTTTCTGATTCGATATAATTTCCATTGAAGTGTTCTTCCATCAAGGCATTCTTGAATTTAAAATTGAACATCGTTATGCTCACTTGTATTTCACCAGTGGATTTGAACACAATAATAGCCGATTTGTTCAAGGCTTCAATATTCTCTAAAGGAGCTTCAGAAAAGAAGCTGATCTGAGTGCTGCCTTCTTTACTCGTATATATTTGGGCGTACATGCTGAAAGCAAATAACATTGAAAGGCAGAGGAAGAGTACTTTTTTCATAGGAGGGTAAATGTATAACAATTTCGAATAGGAAGGTTTTCAAGATGGGTTGCACGCGGAGTTTCACGCGAAGGCGCGGAGATTGCACGCAAAGGCGCAGCGATTTTTCGTCCTCCCTGAGCCCTCTTGCAGTCGCACAGGGGAGGTATTACATGTAGCGGGAGACTCCGCGAGGACGGTCATGATTTATTGTTGTTTTTAATACTCGAAACGTTGAATCTCCTTACAGTCATATAAGGGAGGTGTTTGCGGTGGTTAAACTAGATGTTTCAGATTTTGGATCAGACTAAACAGGAAGGGTTATTTGAACTTGCACTCGCCGCAGGCGTGCATTAACGGCGTTGGTGGAGAGGTTACCCTCATTCCAAATTCGAGAATGACATTCAAAAGAAGAAGGCATACGAAACGAACACTGTTTTTCTGCTATCTAGTTAAAAGGGTAATTCTAAAATGGAAGCACTCGTATAGGAATTGCTGTCCATAAGGGTTGGAGCTACAGTTACCAATTGAATGGTATGTGTGCCTGCGCTTAAACCTGTTATTACTTTGAAATTGGATGACAATGGAATTTGACTGGAGTTCTGTGAAGCAAAACCTTTTAAATTCGTAACAAACAATCCATCAATTAAAACTTGAATAGTAAGTGTTGATGGAATACCGGTTATTTGATAAGCCATGGCCGAAATATTCAACATCAAAGTACCCCCACCACAGGTGAAACTTGAAGTTGCAGGAACACCTTGTGCATTATTCCATATTTCTGAAACTTTAAATTTTGAGGACGAAATGTTTGGACTAACGATTGTATTCGTTGTGATAGATCCTGTCGGTAATGTAGCAATAGTAGTGGCTGTTAAATTGATAGTGTTTATAGCTTTACTATTCAAATAGGTTGTAGTAGTGGAACCTCCCGGGGTTACAACAATATTGCCTGTTGATAGTGCATTCGAAGAAACAAATCCTGTAATAGCAGCATCACCTTGAACAGATAGTTTATTGCTTGGATTTTGTATTCCTATTCCTACATTCCCATCTTCATCAATGGTAAGCCTTCTGTCTGTTGATGCGCCAATGTGATGGGTGAGTAAATGTAATTTCTGACTATAGTTGCCTCCGAGTGTGGTGTTTTCAATTTCCATTCCGGCTACTTGCAAACTATTATTCATAACACCTATTCTTCTATTTGGAATATTATCTAACCACATGCCTTGTGCAATATCACCTCGTACATCTAAGGCGCGATAAGGCCCTGTGGTACCAATACCAATATTACTTCCATTATTAAATAAATTACTTGAGTTGGTTATCCAGGATGTTCCATTCCAGTAAGGTATATTACCTATTGATGTACCATTTGAAAGAAAACCTGGTAATGAAGATGTTGATTGCCAACTTGCTAAACCATTGGCATCAGACATCAATACTTTGCCTTCCGTCCACGCTGAGTCTCCCGCTACATGTAACACCTTCCTTGTATGACTGTAAGGGGACTCAGCGTTGCCGACCCGTAAATCAAATTGGTCTTATAAAAAAACTCTGGTAAGAATGAAAAATGATTACTTTCATTCACACTAACAATTTTATTATGTCTGTAAAACTGCAAATCCCTTATTCAAGTGGTATATTTTTCATCACATTTACCAATGCTCGTTGGATACCGTTATTTCAAATTACTGATAGTTATGATTCGGTTTATTCCTTCTTTGATTATCTCAAATCAAAAGGGAATTTTATTAATGCCTATGTAATCATGCCAGAACATGTACATGCTCTTATTGCGTTTCGAAAAACAGAGAAAAGTATTAATAAAATAATCGGTGATGGTAAACGTTTCATGACGTATGAAATAGTAAACCGACTTAAAGCAAATAATCAAATAGATTTATTAATGAAATTATCATCTTTTGTTACGAAAGGAGATGCACAACGTGGTAAGAAACATGAAGCTTTTGAACCATCTTTTGATTGGAAGTTATGCGAATCCATAGATTTTATTCAACAAAAATTAGACTACATTCATAGGAATCCAGTAAAGTATAAAAGGCCATTATGTAGTAAGCCAGAAGAGTACCCATATAGCTCGGCAACAAACTACGTTGGGGCTTCAAAAAACGATTATGAAATTGTTTCAGTATATGATATGTTGAATATTAATTTGGATACCTATACACCCTAGTTTATTGTTGTGTTTAGGACCCGGAACGCTGAGTCCCCTTGCAGTCACACCGTGGAGGTGTTACATGTAGCGGGAGACTCAGCGAGGACATAATATTGAATCCCTTTCGAAAGGTTTATACCTTTATCAAGTTAAAACAAGTAGCAACACCTATTATATCAAATTTGCAAAACAGTAAAAATTTAGCTTATGTTTGACATACTTTTTGAACGAAGTTCATCGCCACAACTTTTGAAAAAATACAATTTTATATTATTCTTCAGTTTGAGTCAGATTTTTGTATCCTGTTGTAGAGATGAAATAGTTCCTTCAGACAATGAACCAATAAAGCAATACTGCCCTGAAATGTATGAGGCACGAAGTAAAGTTTATATTAATCCATATATGGGTACATTGAATAATGGAAGTGTAATTCCTCCTAGTAATACATATCCAGAAAAATATTCTTATCATTTCCCCTGCACTAACCCTAAAAATGATTTTGAGATTTGTTTTTGTCGAATGGAGAATAATGTACAAGGGTTTGGAAGTATGGACTTGTTTACTTACAATTTTTGCACTGGAAAATCAAAGAAAATTGCATCGAATACAATGTTATCGGTTGATTGGGGTGTCAATGGTTGGATTATTTTTACAGGGTCAGACGGTAATTTATACAAAATTAAATCTAGCGGAGATAGCTTAAAACAACTTACTTCAGATGGAGAAGCTTACAGTGCAAAATGGTCACCTGATGGGAATAGTTACATCTGCAATGGACTCGTATGGATGAATAAGGATGGCGAATTAATTAAAAATTTTAATGCAGGTCCATCCTTTTTTGTTTGGTTAAACAATGAGAAGATTATTGAAGGTAAGCCAAATGAGGTCTCAAAAAAATTCAGTATTTTTCTTACCGATATTTTAAATGATAAAAGAGAATTGATAGCTCAGGTACCTTTTACGGGAATTTGTTCAATTGAGTATTTAAAAGGGGATAATCTCTTTTTTACTGTTGGAGACCCACTAGGGACTTCAAATAACCTGTATTATACTTTGAATATTCAAACAAAAGACACTCTTCGATGGTTAAATTGTCCATTTAGTTTTCTTCCAATAATTAGAAAATCACCATCCAACCACCTGCTGGTACAACAGATATTACGGGATACTATGACAGGAAATCCTTTGTATTTAAACTATCGTAGTCATATTGCGATTATGGACTTAGATGGAAAAAATGAAAGGCAGGTTATAATACCAGAGTAAAAAAGAGCTTGAAGACTCGAACTTTGCTCTATTTCGTCCACGCTGAGTCTCCCGTCATGTGTAACACGTACCCTGTGTAATTATAAGGGGACTCAGCGCGGACCTAAGCCAGTTTATAAAGACTTGAATCGGTACTCTATATTTCAAAAAGAGAAACATAAGGTGAAAGAGAAAGCTGAAACGCCCTTCTCTTTTCCTAATATCTTACTACTTCAATTCCCCCACCTCTTCATCGATGTTACCCTTCCCTTCCAATACTTTTTAGCTTACCGCAAGCGCCCTCTTCTATTTTCAACCTACATTTGAATAAACACAAAACGCATGAAACTTCTTTTTACTGCCTTCGCTCTGTTATGCTGCCTTCAAATTTTTGGTCAGGAAAAATATTCGCGACTGAACATTGCGCTCAACGAAAAACAAAGCATGCAAACATTGGCATCCTTAGGTTTAGATGTTGACCATGGAAGAAGAGGCAAATCATCCTTTGAATCAGATTTCTCTGAAAGTGAAATACAACGCTTGCAACAAGCTGGTATTTCATTTACTGTGGCTATAGATGATGTGCAACAATATTATTTGAACCGCATGGTACAAGCCGATAAAAAAACAAGAGCAGTAAGTTGTCACCCCGCCATACCAACCTATACAACACCAACCGCATTTAATTATGGTAGCATGGGTTCTTACCTCACATTACAAGAAGCGTATAACGAATTAGATTCACTAGCTGCTGCTTACCCGAATTTGGTTACAGTGAAACAAGCAATAGGTACGTATGTTACAGCCGAAAATCGTCATGTTTATTATGTAAAAATTTCCGATAACCCGAATAGCAATGAAAATGAACCGCAGGTATTATACAACGCGGCTCATCATGCACGGGAGGTGGTAACGGTTAGTCAGATTATTTATTTCATGCAATACCTCTGCGAAAATTACGCAAGCAATCAGGAAGTAAAACGCTTGGTTGATAATATCGAATTTTATTTTGTGCCCGTCGTAAACCCGGATGGTTATCAGTATAATTATACCACCAATCCGAACGGTGCAGGCCTTTGGCGTAAAAATCGACGAAACAATGGCGGAGGTAATTATGGTGTTGATTTAAATAGAAACTATGGGCTGGGTTGGGGTTATAATAATATCGGGTCATCACCCACAGCCTCATCGGCTACGTATCGAGGACCTTCCGGATTTAGTGAACCCGAAACACAAGCCATGCGCGATTTCTGTAATGCGCATACCTTCCGATTTGGGGTTAGTTATCATTCCTATAGCAACCTACTAATTTACCCTTGGGGTTATCTCGGAAAAAATTGCGACGACTCAGTGTACTTTCGTGCCCTGTGCGAAGATTTATCGCAACACAATTTTTATAAAAGCGGTACCGACCTCGAAACGGTTGGCTATTCAACAAACGGTAGCAGCGACGATTGGATGTATGGCGAAACTCTTACCAAACCCCTCATGTATGCGTTCACGCCGGAGGTTGGCGATGGTAACGATGGTTTCTGGCCGGCTCCGAATCGTATTATTCCACTTTGTCAAGAATCAAATTTCATGAACCTTACCCTTGCGAAGTATTTACTCAAGTATGCACAGGTTGAACCGGTCTCCTCGCAACTAAGCGCTACAACTAATGGCTTTATTCGTTATTCCATTCAGCGTTTAGGCATGGATACGAGCGGCGGATTTACAATTACCCTTTCAGGATTAACTCCTAACGTTACGGCCACAGGAGGTGCAAATACCCATAGCAACTTAGTACTCGGTACCACCAAGATCGATTCCATTGCTTACACCCTTCAATCAGGTTTAACAAATGGAGAAATGGTAAAGTTTGTACTTAGTTGTAACAGCGGCGGTATTACCGAATACGATACCCTTACCTTATACTATGGCAATGTGCAAACGGTGTATAGTAATGATGCTTCCTCGCAAACGGGTTGGAGTAATAATGGTTTCGCTATCGATAACACCACTTACCTCTCCGCTCCCGGTTCAATTGCGGAAAATGCTTCCGGCAATTATCCCAATAATTTTGATGCTGAAATTCAAACCGCCACCTTCGATTTATCGCAAGCACTTCATGCAGAATTAGCCTATCGCTGTACTTGGGAAATTGAAAATTCGGTCGATATTGTACAGGTTAGCATTAGTACGAACGGTTCAATGTTTACACCACTCTGCTCACAGAACACCCAGCCTAGCGCCGACCAAACCATTGTAGGTGAAGTGTACACCGGCGCGGTTACCGATTGGAAATATGAATTTATTAATCTGGATGATTACCTAGGTAACAGTGCAGTTACTCTTAAGTGGGAATTTCATTCGGATGCCGGATTAAACATGCGTGGCTTTAACATGGATGATGTAGTGGTGCAAAAATTATCCTCCATTCCAATGCAACTTGATGCACTAACCAATTTACCAATACAACTTTATCCGGTTCCGGCGCACAATCAAATTACCATATCAAATGCAAATGGTATGCACTATGTAATTCGTAACCTCTGCGGACAACAAGTATTATCAGGCCATTATTCGAAACCTGTTTCTATAGCTAATTTACCCGATGGTATGTACGTTGTGCAACTCACGAGTACGAACAACTCAACCATCAATCTTAAATTGGTGGTGCATCACCCTTAATAGATAGTTCGAATACACGTTCAAACAACAACAAACATTGTTTTTTGATTTGGGCGGCGAACACGCTTTCCGCTCCAAGTCCTCGCTCCTCGTGCCTCGTCGCTGCGGGCTTTCCGCTACAATCGTTGCCGCAACCATCGTGCTGAAAGCAAGCAGCAATTCGTTGATTAACCCTCGCTTGTTTCTACACAAACGAGTGCCTCAATGCGAATTATTCAGGTTGGTTACACGCGAGAGGCGTTAGAACAGTAACATAGGTTGAGGATGTTGGACCAATTGCAAGGTTGCCGCTAATACTACGCCAAGGGTGTAAAGCGTTGTTAGTCAATACCTGAAATCAAAAGGAATGAAACGAAACGCTTACTTTTTTGGTATAGTTCTTGTTAAATTTAGGCCAAATCTCAAATTATGTTTAGAGTACTACTTTCGCAGCTCCTGGCCGCATGTTGGGTAGCTGTTTTTTTGTTTCTCGGGAATTTACAAGCCATTTCGCAGCAAGCAAATCAGGCTGAATCGCACGACAGTATTGAATTGAAGAAGCTGGCATGGCAGGATAAACTGAAAAACCACCCTTTCAACAACCGACCTTACAAGAGTAAAAGAGAGTGGAAGAAGTTACCCAAAAAGGATCGACCTGATCTGGCTTTCGAGCAAAATTTTCTCATGACAATGGATCCGGCCTTGGGAGATGTACCAAGCGAGCGATTGAGTATTGCACATAATGAGGCGAGTACTTTATTACTTTCCAAAGCTCCGGTAGCAGGTGTGCAGTGGACCGAACGCGGACCAAAAAATGTTGCCGGTAGAACGCGGGCTTTAATGTTTGACCCCAATGATGCCACACATAAAAAAGTGTGGGCTGCAGGTGTTGGTGGCGGACTTTGGTACACCAATGATTTTACTGCTGCGCAACCAACATGGAATCGCATCAACGATCTTTGGGATAATATTGCTATTAGTACGATTGCTTATAACCCCGGTAACACCCTAGAAATGTATGTTGGAACCGGTGAGGGTTTTGGAAATGGTGGCGCCCAACGCGGAGAAGGTATTTGGAAAACTACCGATGGTGGTATAACGTGGAATCAATTAGGTAGCACCGACCCCGGAGCCTATAACAGCGGAAGTCATTTTCATTATGTAATAAAACTGGTAGTAAAAAGTAATGGTTATGTGTATGCTGCTACACGGGGAGCATTTACCAATACCGGAGGTATTTTACGATCAACAGATGGTGGTGCAACTTGGACGCGTGTATTAACGCATTACCAATCCGGTGTTTCTCGCGATCATGCAACAGATATTGAAATAGCTGCCAATGGCGATTTATTTGCCAGTTTTGGTATTAGCTCTACAGGTGGCCTGTATAAATCTTCCAATGCCGATCAGGGTGCTTCAGGTACATGGACTAACCTTTCTTCCAATATTGGTATTGGTGGTGCAAAACGAATAGAGCTTGCTTGTGCGCCGTCGAACGCCTCTGTAATTTATGCGGTGGCACAAGGAGGTTCGGGAGATGAAGATGTTGAATGGTTTAAAAAATCGACCGATGGCGGTGTTACCTGGAGTAATATCACCATTCCATTAATGGTAGATGGAAGCGGAAATCACTTTACTAGAAGTCAGGCATGGTATGATTTAATTATGACCGTGCACCCAACCAACGATCAACAAATTGTGGTAGGTGGTATCGATATACACAGAAGTTTAGATGGCGGTACAACTTGGACTGGTTTAACGCATTGGTACGGTGGATTTGGTAAACCGGAAGTGCATGCCGATCAACATGCTATGTCGTACCGTCCTGGATTCAACAATGAAATGATCTTTGGTAATGATGGGGGTGTATTCTATTCAACCGATGCCGGAAATAGTAGCGCTACGCCAACATTCGCGCATAGAAATAATGGTTATAATGTAACGCAGTTTTATGCTTGCGCTACAAAGAATGAGGTTAACAGCAACTACTTTTTAGCGGGAGCTCAAGATAATGGTACGCAGCGTTTCACACAACCTCAAATGAATGTAACCGATGAAGTAACCGGTGGTGACGGTGCGTTTTGTCATATCGATCAACTCAATCCAAATATTCAAATAACGCAGTACACAAATAATAACTTCTATCGTTCCTTAGATGGTGGTTTAACCTTCCCTTCTATTATTTCCGAAGGAACAGGTCGTTTCATTAATCCAAGTGAGTACGACTCTCAAAATAAGGTACTTTATGCTGCATCAAGTGCTGATTTTCTGAAGCGCATCACAAATATGGATGGGGCATTTAATAATAGTGATTTGGCAGTAAACATCGGCGGAGGGCAGGTTTCTTGTTTGAAGAAGAGCCCTTATAACGATGTATTGTTTATCGGTGTTGATAATGGCAGAATTTATAAATTTACCAATGCGAGTACAGCAACACCGACCTTAACTCGAATCGATAATGGTTCATCTCCTATAACGAATACCGGTTGGGCTTCATCAATCGACATTGGTTCAAGTGATAATCAGATTTTAGTTACCTATTCAAGTTATGGCGTTATTTCTGTTTGGGAAACTGCTAATGGCGGAACAACATGGTTAAATAAAGAAGGAAATTTACCGGATATGCCTATTCGTTGGGCTATTTACAATCCGAATAATTACAATCAGGTTTTAGCAGCAACGGAAGTAGGGGTATGGAGTACCGATAATTTTCAACCAGGAGTTGTAGGCGCTCCCATATGGGGACCAAGTAATGCCGGATTAGCACATACTCGTTGCGACATGTTAAAATATCGTCCGGCAGATAACATGGTATTAGTTGCAACACATGGTCGCGGACTTTATACCACCGACATTTTTGTAAACACAACGCTTGCCGATTTTACTGCTGATCCGAAATTCTCATGTGGCGGAAGTTTAACAACTCAATTCACCGATGGTAGTTTAAAACCAAATGGTACTTGGAGTTGGGATGTGAATAACGATGGTGTGATAGATTATACCAGTCAGAACCCAAGTCATACCTATACCAATCCAGGTTTATACTCTGTTAGACTGAGTATTGATAACAATGCCAGCACCACAATTAAAGGGAATTATATTTTTGTAACTAACAGTGCGCCGACAGCGGTAACGAGCTGTTCTATAGTACCTAATAGTAATTTTGGGAATAATGCTGGTATTGGAATTTACAAAGTAGAATTAGAACAAATTCAAAAAACAACCTCTAACAACGATGGTTATTACAATGATTATTCTTGTAGTGATTGGGCAATATTAAAATTAAATACAACCTATACTATGGGTATAAAAACAGGTACGCTTAATCCGGAAGGTGCTAGGGTTTATATCGATTGGAATAACAATGGAAATTTAGAAACGTCTGAATTAATGGTTACTTTTCCATTGAACACCGCCGGATACAGAACGGCAACCTTCACAACGCCTTCTTCCGGCGTTACCTTAAATACACCTCTACGAATGCGCGTAGTTTCTCGTTTCAGTAATTTGCCGGCTAATGCTTGTAATGTAGGTACTTACGGGCAAGTGGAAGATTATTTAGTATATGTTCAACCAACACCAACGGCAACATTAGCTTTAGGTAATGGAAATCAAACAATTTGCGCCGGACAAAGCACAGCACTTAAAGTTACTATTTCAGGAGGAATTCCTCCTTATACGGTTAAGGTAAACGACGGCGTGAATGACCAAACTATTTCGAATTACAATTCCGGTACCGACATTCCGGTTAGTCCGGGTAGTACTACCACCTATACTATCAGTAGCATCACCGATGCGTTAAACAATGCTATTACAGGAAACGGTTCGGTGGTTATAACGGTTAATTCAGTAACTACGAATACAACAACACAAAGTGCTTGTGGTAGTTATACCTGGTCTGTAAATGGAACCACTTATACGCAAAGTGGAAGCTATACTTATGTAAATGGTTGTTCAACGGAAATCTTGAATTTAACGATCAATCCGGTTTCATCGAATACTACTAATCACACAGCGTGTGATAGTTATACATGGCCTGTAAATGGAACAACCTATACCCAAAGCGGAACTTATACTAGTGTTTCAGGTTGTGTAACTTCTATTTTGAATTTAACGATCAACAATTCTACAACAGGAACAACAACAGCAACAGCTTGTGATACATATACATGGAGTGGCCCATTAGGAAATGGTAATACGTACACATCATCTACTTCGGTAACTAATGTAACTACAAACGCTGCTGGTTGTCCTCATACAGAAACGTTGAACTTAACGATCAACAATTCTACAACAGGTACTACTACAGCAACAGCATGTGATACTTACACATGGAGTGGTCCATTAGGAAATGGTAATACGTACACATCTTCTACAACGGCTACTAATGTAACTACCAACGCTGCTGGTTGTCTTCATACAGAAACGTTGAACTTAACGATCAACAATTCTACCACAGGAACAACAACAGCAACAGCTTGTGATACATACACATGGAGTGGTCCATTAGGAAATGGTAATACGTACACATCTTCTACAACGGCTACTAACGTAACTACAAACGCTGCAGGTTGTCCTCATACAGAAACGTTGAACTTAACGATCAACAATTCTACCACAGGAACAACAACAGCAACAGCATGTGATACCTATACATGGAGTGGCCCATTAGGAAATGGTAATACGTACACATCTTCTACAACGGCTACTAACGTAACTACAAACGCTGCTGGTTGTCCTCATACAGAAACGTTGAACTTAACGATCAACAATTCTACATCGAATACAACAACAGCTACGGCTTGTGTTACATATACATGGAGTGGTCCATTAGGAAATGGTAATACATACACTGCGTCTACTTCAGTAACTAATGTGACTACAAACGCTGCTGGTTGTCCTCATACAGAAACGTTGAACTTAACGATCAACAATTCTACAACAGGAACAACAACAGCAATAGCATGTGATACTTACACATGGAGTGGTCCTTTAGGAAATGGTAATACATACACATCATCTACTTCGGTAACTAATGTAACTACAAACGCTGCTGGTTGTCCTCATACAGAAACGTTGAACTTAACGATCAACAATTCTACATCGAATACAACAACAGCTACCGCTTGTGATAGTTACTTGTGGAGTGTAAACGGAAACACATACACCCAAAGCGGAACTTATACAACCCAAAGTGTAAATGCTAATGGTTGCACGCATACGGAAATTTTAGTGTTATCTATATCACCAGCGCCTGTTTGTCAGAATGGAGGTGTCGTAAACACTCTTGTATGTGGTTGCGATTGTCCTCCAGGATTTGTAGGTTTCTTTTGTGAAACAGCAGTATGTTCAACTACCTTTGGTAGCAGTTCTGTAACCGCGTGTGATAGTTATACCTGGCATGGTGTTACTTATACTTCCAGTGCTAATCCAACACATATCTATGTGAACGCAGGTGGATGTGATAGTATTCATACGTTGAATTTAACTATAAACTATTCTACATCGAATACAACATCTGCTACAGCATGTGATAGTTACTTGTGGAGTGTAGATGGAAATACCTATACCCAAAGTGGAACATATACATCGTCTTCAACGAATGCAAATGGATGTCCTCATACAGAAACCTTAGTATTAACGATTAATAATTCAACATCAAATACATCCGGAGTTGCTGCGTGTGATTCTTACACATGGAGCGTTGACGGAAATACTTACACACAAAGTGGCACATACACATCGTCCTCAACGAATGCAAATGGTTGTCCTCATACAGAAACCTTAGTATTAACGATCAACAACTCAACATCAAATACATCAGGTGTTGCTGCGTGCGATTCTTACACTTGGAGTGTTGACGGTAACACCTATACACAAAGTGGCACATACACTTCGTCTTCAACGAATGCAAATGGATGTCCGCATACCGAAACCCTAGTGTTGACAATCAATAATTCAACAGCAAATACCTCCGGAGTTGCAGCTTGTGATTCTTACACATGGAGCGTTAACGGAAATACTTACACACAAAGCGGCACATACACATCGTCTTCAACGAATGCAAATGGATGTCCGCATACAGAAACTTTAGTTTTAACGATTAATAATTCAACATCAAATACATCCGGTGTTGCGGCATGTGATAGCTATTTGTGGAGTGTAGATGGAAATACTTACACACAAAGCGGTACATATACTTCATCTTCAACAAATACGAATGGTTGTCCGCATACAGAAACCTTAGTATTAACAATCAATAATTCAACATCAAATACATCCGGTGTTGCTGCTTGTGATAGCTATTTGTGGAGTGTAGATGGAAATACTTACACACAAAGCGGCACATACACTTCGTCTTCAACGAATGCAAATGGATGTCCTCATACAGAAACTTTAGTATTAACGATTAATAATACAACATCAAATGCATCTGGTGTTGCGGCGTGTGATAGTTACTTGTGGAGTGTAGATGGAAATACTTACACACAAAGCGGTACATATACTTCATCTTCAACAAATGCAAATGGTTGTCCGCATACAGAAACTTTAGTATTAACGATTAATAATTCAACATCAAATACATCGGGTGTTGCTGCGTGTGATAGTTATTTGTGGAGTGTAGATGGAAATACCTATACGCAAAGTGGAACATACACTTCATCTTCAACGAATGCAAATGGTTGTCCTCATACGGAAACATTAGTATTAGCAATCAGCAACTCAACATCAAATACATCGGGTGTTGCGGCTTGTGATAGCTATTTGTGGAGTGTAGATGGAAATACTTACACACAAAGCGGCACATACACTTCTTCGTCAACGAATGCAAATGGTTGTCCACATACAGAAACCTTAGTATTAACGATCAACAACTCAACATCGAATACATCCGGTGTTGCTGCGTGTGATTCTTATACTTGGAGTGTAGATGGTAATACCTATACGCAAAGTGGCACATACACATCGTCTTCAACGAATGCAAATGGTTGTCCTCATACAGAAACTTTAGTATTAACGATCAATAATTCAACATCGAATACATCCGGAGTTGCGGCGTGTGATAGTTACTTGTGGAGTGTAGATGGTAATACCTATACACAAAGCGGTACATACACTTCTTCTTCAACGAATGCAAATGGATGTCCTCATACGGAAACTTTAGTATTAACGATTAATAATTCAACATCGAATACCTCAGGTGTTGCTGCTTGTGATTCTTATACTTGGAGTGTAGATGGTAATACCTATACGCAAAGTGGCACATATACATCGTCTTCAACGAATGCAAATGGTTGTCCGCATACTGAAACCTTAGTATTAACGATCAATAATTCAACATCAAATACATCGGGTGTTGCTGCGTGTGATTCTTATACATGGAGTGTTGACGGAAATACTTACACACAAAGTGGAACGTACACTTCGTCTTCAACGAATGCAAATGGTTGTCCGCATACAGAAACCCTAGTATTGACAATCAATAATTCAACATCAAATACATCCGGAGTTGCTGCGTGTGATTCTTACACATGGAGCGTGGACGGAAATACTTACACACAAAGTGGCACATACACATCGTCTTCAACGAATGCAAATGGTTGTCCGCATACAGAAACCTTAGTATTAACAATCAACAACGCAACATCAAACACCTCAGGTGTTGCGGCGTGTGATAGTTACTTGTGGAGTGTAGATGGTAATACCTATACACAAAGTGGAACGTATACTTCATCTTCAACAAATACGAATGGTTGTCCGCATACAGAAACCTTAGTATTAACGATAAACAACTCAACATCAAATACATCGGGTGTTGCTGCGTGTGATAGCTATTTGTGGAGTGTAGATGGAAATACTTACACCCAAAGCGGCACATACACATCGTCGTCAACAAATACGAATGGTTGTCCGCATACAGAAACCTTAGTATTAACGATCAACAATTCAACAGCAAATACATCGGGTGTTGCGGCGTGTGATAGTTATTTGTGGAGTGTAGATGGTAATACCTATACGCAAAGTGGAACGTACACTTCTTCGTCAACGAATGCAAATGGTTGTACGCATACAGAAACCTTAGTACTTACTATCAATGCATCTACAGCTAATACAACTACAACTTCTGCTTGTGGTTCATTTACATGGAATGCAAATGGTATGACCTACACGCAAAGTGGCACATACACCGCTTCCTCTGTAAATACGAATGGTTGTGCGCATACCGAAACGTTAATCTTAACTATCTCTAATAGCACATCTGCTACAACAACAACTTCCGCTTGTACTAGTTATACTTGGGCATTAGATGGTAATACCTATACACAAAGCGGAACGTACACTTCGAGCAGTAATGCCGGTAATGGTTGCACGCATACTGAAATTTTAATTCTAACGATTAATCAAAACCCGATAGTAACTGCACCGTCTATTAGTTCGTGTAACACAACAGTTACACTAGGTGGTTCACCTGCCGGTGGTATTTGGAATCTTCCGAACCCTTATTCCGGTAATGCAACAAGTTATACATACTATTACACCGATGCCAATGGATGTACCGGTAGTGCTACAGGAAGTATAACTACTCAAAATGCTATTGTAAGTAGTGTTCAAGCCAGTGCTATTACAGGATTAACTGCTTTGATTACCTGGACGCCAGGTGCCGGAATTCCTTGGTTTGAAATTCGCTACAAAGTAATTGGTGCTGGTTCATGGAACCCAACCGTTACTTCTTCTTCTACAAACAAACCATTGAGTGGTTTAACTGCAAATACAACGTATACCGTTGAAGTTCGCGGATTCTGCTCAACATCAAACCCGGGTCCTTGGATAGGAACTACCTTTACTACCAACAGTAGTTGTGGTGTTCCAACCGGTTTATCTGTTACCAACATCACGGCCACTACAGCTAAACTTAACTGGACGGCTGTAGTTGGAGCAACGTTCTACACCGTTCGTTATCGTAAAGTAGGTACTACAACTTGGACTTCTGGAACATCAACCTCGAATACGAAGTCGATTGCCGGTTTAACAGCTAATACCAATTATGAGTTCCAGGTTTCAGCCCATTGTGGAACGGCACAAACGGCGTTCAGTGCTTCAACAAATTTCAATACGTTAGCTTCTAAAGGGGCAGCAATAACATCTATTGAGAGTCAAGTTAACTTCAAGGTATATCCTAATCCAACACAAAGTGAATTGAATTTAGATATTATTATACAACATGATACTGATGTTGAAATTCAATTGATGGATATGAGCGGTCGAGTTGTTAAGCAACATCTTGCTAATTTGTTTAGCGGTGTAAACAATATCACACTCGATGTACAAAGCTTAACCAATGGTGTGTATACGGTGAAAGTATTGCATGATGGCGAGTTACTTCATGTAAACCGTATCACGAAGAACTAATTGTAACTTAACTACTAATAATAAAACAGGCTTCAACATGGAGCCTGTTTTTTTTGTAATGCACAAGCCGGTTGGCTTCTTCAAGCTTGTTCTAAAGTGATACAAAAATGTATAGCCAAAAGTTTACGTTCATCTGCTAACGTTCTCCATTGAAAGTATGGACTCCTATGGCAAGCTGTAATGATGTGAATAACACCACGAACTGCTCCTGCTGCACGTTGATGCCAAGGATACCAATGAATTCTGGTAACAAATCCGATGGAAAGAAAATGATTTACTTCTCTTGCAGAACACGTTTAACCGCTTCAGCATCCACAGGTACTTGAAACGCTACTTTTTCTTTAGCGGCAAACGCCATCAACTTAGCCGGGATATTAATTTTTTCTTGAAGTATATGTTCTACAACTTCTACAAATTTGGCCGGATGAGCTGTTTCTAAGAAAGCACCTATCACATCAGGGTGTTCGTTTAGGTACTGATCGAGTGCGTAATACCCAACGGCACCATGTGGATCGAGTAGATAATTTTTGGTTTCATACACCGTTTTTAGCGTGTTCGTAGTAGTTGCATCACTTACGGAAATGGATTGCATGTACTTTCTAAAAACTGCTACATCCTGATCACATAATTGCCATAATCGTTCAAAGTTACTTGGAGCGCCAACATCCATGGCGTTACTCAGGGTAACCTTACTTGGAGCACTAGCATACACGCCTTCTGATAAAAATTTAGGGAAGACATCATTCGCGTTGGTGGCCGCAATAAATCGTTCCACCGGCATACCCATTAACTTCAACATAAAGCCTGCAGCCAGATTGCCAAAATTTCCTGAAGGCACACAAAACACGATTGGTTTTTGATACTGCTTGAGTTGTTTATAAGCTATGGCGTAATAAAACGATTGTGGAACCAAACGTGCGATGTTAATACTATTTGCGGAACTTAAATAGGCTGTATGTTTTAACTCTTCATCGTTCAATAATTGTTTTGCTAAAGCCTGACAATCATCAAAACTTCCCTCTACTTCCAGTGCTATAATATTACCACCCCAAGTGTTGAGTTGTTTTTCTTGAAGCGGACTAACTTTTCCCTTCGGATATAAAATATACACCTTGATTCCTTCCATACCAAAGAAGCCGGCTGCAACCGCCGAACCGGTATCGCCACTGGTTGCAACAACCACTTTCACTTCTTGCTTCAAATGTTGTTTCACGAAATAAGCCATTACGCGAGCCATGAACCGAGCACCTACATCTTTGAAAGCCATCGTAGGACCATGATATAATTCTAAACTAAACATGTTTTCCTTAACCGGAAAAAGAGGTAAATCAAAGTTGATGGTTTCAACAACAATTTGTTTTAATACATCCAACGGAATTTCATCGCCTATGAATGCAACGGCAATTTGCAGTGCGATATCTTCATTCGATATGCGTTCGATGTGTTCAAAGAATGAATTGGGTAACGTAGGTAATTTTTCAGGGAGAAACAAACCGCCGTCGGAAGCTAAGCCTTGAAGTACCGCGTTGGCAAAGGTTTGAGGGTTTTTTCTATCAGTATCTCTCGTTGAATAATAGATCATAATGAAATTAGGTTAAAGAATATGAGCGCCTTGTGTAGAAATTCGTGAAACAAATACATCCCTGCCGATTTGTGCTGAAATAAGCAACTGTTCAATAGCATCGGCGATTTGAGTGGCCTGTTGTTCTGTTTTGCAAAGTGCAAACACACTCGGGCCCGAGCCCGATATTCCAAAGCCAATAGCGTTTTCTCCAAGAGCTAATTTTTTCATCTCCTGAAAATAGGGTATCAGTAACGATCGATGAGGTTCAATCAATACATCTTGCATGCTATTACTCACCAATTGATCATTACCCGAATAAATTCCGGCAATTAAACCGGCAATATTTCCGAATTGTACAACCGCTTCTTTTAAAGGAATCGTTGTTTTTAAAATCTTACGTGCCAGGCGGGTAGGTACATCTACATGGGCATGCACCACACAGCAATACCAATGCTTTGGAACCGGTATAGACACAACTTCTAAAGGTTGATACCCTTTTACCAAAACTATACCACCCAGTAGAGAAGGGGCTACATTATCGGCGTGTGCCGTACCGCAGGCTAAACGTTCACCTTCCATGGCTAGGGGTAACAACTGGTCGGTACTAAGCGGATTATCATACAAGGCGTTGGCAGCTACTAACGCGGCAACCGCACTGGCACTGCTGCTACCAAGTCCGCTGTTCAAGGGCATTTTTTTATTTAATTCAATATGAATACCATCGGTTCTACCAATGGCCTCTTGCACTTGTTTCACCATTTCAAAGGCTACATTCTTTTCGGGAGGAAGTTGTTGCAACTCACTATGATTACTTAAAAGTGCAAAAGTGTTCTCGAATTTTTGATTAAAGGAAACGCTTACTTCATCCCCAATACCTTCTATGGCAAATCCGAGAATATCATAGCCACAAACGAAGTTAGCCACAGTGGCTGGTGCAAAGGCTGTTATTTTTTTTATAGCCATACTACTTAAATTGAAGATACTTTCATAATGTCTGCAAAAACACCGGCAGCAGTTACTGCAACACCGGCACCCGGGCCCTTTACAACCAGGGGATTATTTTTATACCGACTTGTTGTAAAGGAAATAATATTATCGCTTCCACTCAAGCTATAGAAGGGATGCGAGGCATCTACCATGTTTAATGAAATACTTACTTTTTGTGGTGTGATGGAAGCGATATATCGTAACACGTTTTGTTGTCTTTCCGCTTCTTTTTTTAAATTCTCTAGTTCCGCTTCATGTTGTTTCATCACTGAATAAAATTCATCCACTCCTTCTACCTCAAAACAAGCCTGGGGTAACATAGGTTGTAAATCGATATCTTCCATTTCTAAATCTAATCCAATTTCTCGGGAGAGGATTAAGGCTTTACGGGCAAAATCTTTTCCATTCAAATCGTCGCGCGGGTCAGGTTCGGTATAACCTAAATCTTGAGCTTGTTTTACAATTTCAGAGAAAGAGGCAGCCCCTTTATAGTTATTGAAGATATAGGAAATGGTACCTGAAAGAACAGCTTCCACGTGCAGCACTTCATCACCACTCATCACCAAATCCTGTAACGTTTGTATTACAGGAAGGCCGGCACCAACATTCGTTTCATACAGAAAACTAAGTCCTTTTTTAGCACTGCGTTGTTTTAAATTTTTGTACGATGCAAGACTGGAAGAACAAGCAATTTTGTTACACGTTACAACGGAAACTTGCTGCTTGAAAATTTGATCGTATTGGTCGGCTACGGAAGCATTTGCGGTATTGTCTACGAATACCGCATTCGGTAAATTATGACTTTCCATCGTTTCCAAAAATTTGGAAAGGTTTGCGGTTTCACCATATTCGTTGAGTAAACTTTGCCAATTCGATATCGAGATTCCATCTTCTGCATTGAAAAGCATTTTACGACTATTACTGATACCCGCCAATTGAAGATATACATGATGTTGTGTTTTCAAACGTTCATTTGCAAGATGGATTTGACTAAGCAGTTCTTTCCCGATACTCCCTAATCCCATGACATAAAGATGAATGGTTTTATACTGAGAAATAAACATAGCATCGTGAATAGCGTTTAAACTTCGCTTTAAATCTTCTTTACGAACTACGACACTAATATTTAATTCACTACTTCCTTGAGCAATCGCAGAAATGTTCACACCGCAACGTCCAAGGGCGGAAAATAATTTACCGCTAACGCCACTGGCATTGCGCATGTTGCTACCAACTACCGCTACAATACTCAAATTGTTTTGTACTACAGGGGCTTCAATAACCTTCAATTTAATTTCGTATTCAAATTCATCGTTCAGAGCTAACAAGGCCTTTTCTTTATCTTCGGGAGAAACCGCAAGGGTGATGGTATGTTCAGAACTAGCTTGGGTTATAAGGATAACGTTTACTTCGGCAATCGAAAGCGCATTAAATAAACGTGCACTGAAGCCTTTGAAACCAACCATACCATTACCAATAATATTTATTAAACTGATTTCATTAATACTGGAAATACCTTTTACCAGAGGTGCAGTCTGTTGTTCTTGAGTATGAATAAGCGTACCATTGGCGGAAGGATTAAAGGTATTTTTTATCCAAATTGGAATTTGTTTATTGATGGCAGGAATGAGGGTTGGTGCGTAAATAACTTTCGCTCCGAAATAACTTAATTCGAGGGCCTCGTTATAACTAATGGTTTGTAATGGAAATGCTTTGCGTACTAAGCGTGGATCTGCAGTGTAAAAACCATCTACATCGGTCCATATTTCAATACGGTCTGCTTGTAGTATCGATCCTAAAATGGAGGCTGTGTAATCGCTTCCACCCCTACCCAAATTGGTTGTAATGCCATCTTGATTAGAAGAAATGAAACCCGTAAACACCGGAATTTTATTTTGAACAGATGCATACCATGTTTGCACTAATTGTTCCGTTTGATTATAATCGAGCTTGCCTTGATTGTAGTCGCTGTTGGTTTTAAGCAGCAAGCGAGCATCAGTATAGATGGCGTCTAAGTTGCAATGTTGTAAATAAGCGGTAATAATCATACAAGAAAGTTGCTCGCCATAGGCTAACATAGCAGCCTTGCTTCGCTCCGATAGTTCGCCTAAGGTTGAGATACTTTGTAAAATAGCTTCAATTTCATTCATAGCTACTTTGATCTGAATGATACTGGGGTTTTGTTTTATTGGTGGTAGAAGTTGTTGTATCGTTTCCAGATGAAGTTGTTCTGTTTTCTTTAAAAGTTCTTCAAACGGTAAACGTTGTTCTGCTTGCAAGGCCATTTGTTGTAACATGTTTGTTACACCACTCATAGCAGAGCAAACCACTATGCAATGCTCACTTCGTTTTACTATTTCAGCTACGGCTTGTATGGCTTTCGCACTTCCAACTGAGGTTCCTCCAAATTTTAATACATGCATGATTCCTTGTTTATATTAAAAAACCTTCCGTAAGAGGAAGGCAGCGCATGATTTCAACCATTAACATACCTTCCTTTACCAACAGGTCGTGGTTATGGTAGTATATGTAGTAGTTGTAAACATGTGCAACAAATGTATATTAATTTTGATACCAACAACAATTTGATGGCATTAAATTATTAATCCAAGAAAAGGAATTTAAGCGGAGCCGTTTCAGGGTTATACGCAACGAAATGGGCGAATAAGGCTACGTAGAATAATTTAAGAATGCAAGAAAAATCGATGTTACGGACGAATCTATAAAACAAATTGAATGTTCAATGCAACCAAGAGAACGTTACCACTTTCGATCGCTTTTATATTCGCCAGGTCTTCCGAAGGTTGCTTTCCATTTTTCGCGCCAACCTTTGGCTTTGAAAAAATCGCGGATCATATCTACATATTCATGAAACACCAAATAAAACGGATTTGTAGTAGAGCTAATGGGTTGTGTAATTCCCCATTCCGGACGCTCGCCCGGCGCACGATAGGTTTTAAATAGTTTATCCCAAAAAATAAACATGGAACCATAATTCACATCAATATAGGAAGGGTTTTTACCATGATGTACTTTATGATTGGTTGGGGTAACAAATATTGCTTCTATCCATTTCGGCATCGGAGGAATTACATCACTATGTTGCCAGAACTGATACAGTATACCGATTTGATGTACGATAAAAAACATGATAGGGTCGAATCCTAAAACAACTACCGGAATAAAGAAAACTAGCTTTATCTGATCAATCCAGCACAACCGAAAGGATACGGTTAAATTATAATGATCCGACGAATGATGCGTAACATGAGAAGCCCACCAAAAACGTTGTTCATGTGCTAAACGATGCGCCCAATACCGTGCGAAATCGTAAGCAAACATGCAAATAATGAAACTCCACCAAGTATAAGGTATAGTAATTGGTGCGGCATAATAATAAAACCACCACACAATTTTAAAGGTAATTACATTCACCAAGGCGGTTGCAATTAAATAGCCAATACCTACCCCAATACTTCCTATCATACCATCAGAAGTATATAAACCGAGGTTTTTTCTTCGATCATAGAAGTATTCCAATAAAACACATAATAGCATTATAGGGGCAGCCATGGTAATAATATTCACCGGAATATCATAACTACCTATATGTAAATCAGACGCATGTATTTTCAAATTAATCTCTTCCCAAGTTAACTTGGGTTGATGAAATAAACTCATTCGACAAATATACCTTCTGTAGCACGATTTTATGCCACTTCACCGTTGATTTACTACAATTAGATAGAATAAAAATATCAAAAAAATTCTTGTTTTTAGTTTGAAACCCTACATTTGCCTTGAAGAACGGAGAGGGAGGATCAGTTAATTTAGTTCCCTCATAGTGTAATAAAGCCGTTTTCCCTCTTTTTAAGATATGCAATACAATACCTCGCGAGAATTAATGGCTATTAAAGAATATGGCCGTGGTGTACATGATATGGTAAAATTTTTGCTTACGATTGAAGATCGTGAAGTGCGTCAGCGAAACGCAGAAGCTGTAATAGAAGTAATGGCCATATTGAGTCCGCATATGAAAGCCATTGAAGATTACCAACACAAATTATGGGATCACCTTTTCCTCATAGCCGATTACCAATTGGATGTGGATTCACCTTATCCTAAACCTGTAAAGGAAGTTAAACAAAGCCGCCCCGAACCGCTTCCGTACCCAAAAACTAAAATTCGTTGGAACCATTTTGGGAAGAAGTTCGAAGATTTGTTTAACCGCGCAATGGAAGAACAAGATGAAGAAAAACGCCAAGGCTTTATTAATGTGTTGGCACTCTATATGAAGGTGGCTTATAATAACTGGCATAAAGAGAATATCCAAGATGATATGATTAAGGATGAGCTGGCTCAAATGAGTAAAGGAAAACTCATCTACGACCCAACCATCAAATTCACGGATGTAGTAAGCACTAGCATCGAAGGGTTAATTATTCCGGTAGAGAAATTTAAAAAGAATTTCAACGGTAACTTCCGAAATAATAATGCTAATCGTAACTTTCGAAATAATGCCCCTAATAATCCAATGGGCAATAAAAAGAAGTTCAAGTTTAAGAAAAAGAACTTGTAACGATTCGCTATTTTTAGATCATTGTAACTATAGTTAAAAGGACTTCAAGATTTTTTATTCTTGGTTTCCTTAAGAGTCTGCAGGTTCCTTAAAATTTCTTTTTGCACTACTTTCTTTGTGATTTTCACCTTCGGTGTAACATGTATGTTTTATACGCATTAGATCATCATTCTATCTGAATTTTGGTCAGCATAATAGATCAACGCAAATCATAAAGAGCGTAAAAATCTGCGTTCCATAATTTAGTCGGACAATAGTAATTTACTTTCTATTTCTCCATCGTTTCCTTATAAATCAATTGAAGAAAACTTTGAGCCATCTTGTAATGTTGTTGTGTGCTCATAGAATCTTTACAGGTGGAATTGATAGCGCCACCTAGCAAGTATTTAGAAGCATAGCCGCTTGAATCAATATAACCTGTACCACCAAAAAAAGGAAAGTACGCTGCGGAAATTGTTGCAGGATGTAACATGTTTCGAGACCAATGATATGCACCGGCATCCATATGCGTTTGATGTAAAAGCGTGGACGCAATATCTAGCTGCGAAACATAGTTTTCTATCACACGATTTCTGTATTCCGGTTTCAGTACTTCGCCAAAGAACAGGAGAGGAATATGATGACGTTGTGCGTACGACAATTCGGAATTTCTGAATGTATTATGACTATGATCGGAAACAAACACGAATAAGGTATTAGGATACCACGCCTGTTTCTTTGCTTCCGCCATGAAGTTACCTAAGGCAGCATCGGCATAATGCACCGATTCCGTGTATCGCTTTTCCGGGTCGTTCGCATCACCTTTCCAGGTTATGTTCGTTTTAAAATCATAAGGCATGTGCGTGCTTAGCGTAAATAACGCATTTAAAAAAGGCTGCTTACTTTTATTACAATAAAGTAAAAATTCATTTAAGGCTTCGGCATCATGAACACCTAACTGACCTTGTGGTAAATGTTGAAGTTGTTTATAATCTACAATGTTCTGGAATCCTTTTTTTACAACATAGCCTTTTATATTTCCGAACACCGGATCGCCGCCATAAAAAAATAAGGTGCTATATCCTTGGTTAGCATAATCAGAAACAAGCGAAGGCATTCGTTGAGCTACGTGTGGCATACTAATTGGCGAAATTCTGCTTAAACCCGGCGCCGCACTAAAAATAGACGGAATACCTTGATCTGAAATATACGCCGATGCAAAGCAATTACTAAACAACAAGCCTTCTTTACTTAAACTGTCGAAGCAAGGAGTAACGCCCTGCATACCTCCCAAGCAACTTACTACATCGGCGCTCCAACTTTCTAACACAACGAAAACTAAATTGGGTTTTTGTGTTTGAAGTATGCGTGGAAAGGAATCGTTACTGGTTTGGAAATACGGTTTAAGATTAGACAGGGCTTCTTCATCTGTCATGAAATGATATTGAGAAGACTCCGGAGCCTGTCCTTGCACCGTTATATCTTGTAACAAATTATATAAGGGATTAACTGCAATATCATTCGCAAAGGTGGAGGTGCTAAAATAGGCTGCACTCTGGCTCATAGGCAAGGAGGTAATACCACCACGAATAAGAACGATACTCATACCGGTACTTACTATTAAAAATAAGAAGCCAGATAACCAAGGCCTTTGCTGCTTAGTAGATGTAATAGTTCGTATGAAGGGATGAATTTTCTTTTTATAGAACCATAAGAATGGAAGTACAAAAGCAAGAAGTAATACTACAAAAAGTACCTGATCGCGAACAGAAATGGTTTTAAAAATTTCAGATGGATTGCTGAAATGCGCTAAGGCCTGAAGGTTTACTTTCGCTACCCACTCGCGGTAAATACCGGCGTCGGCTAGGCCAATACCATGATAGATAATAAGTAGAAAACCTACAACGAATCCTGCCATGCGTTCAATTATTTTCTGGGGAAATACATAGTACACTAAAGCTAAGAACATCGGAATGCCGCAAAGAATAGTGGCTGTGGCAAGATCAAGTTTGTAGCCTTCAATGAAAGACAAATAAAGGTCGTGAGGAGGATTAATTTGTTTACTTCGCGAACCTTGATACAAAACAAAAAATACCCGCATCGGAAAAAAGCAGATAAGCCAAAAAAGAAAAAGCGATAAGGTATAGCGAATCAACGCAATCATAACATAGGATGCCGTTTAAATTCTTTATTCGTATCAAACAGAAATCGGTATGTGGTTAAGCGCCTCACCTCATGCGCTTCTAAGTTATGAGCAAGGTTAATCATTTTCGGATTGAAATCACCGATCCATTGCATTTCATACTTAGCATAGCGTTTGCTAGGTTGTACCTGTTCGGCACAGGCGCCAATCATGTACGCATCAACACCTTTTCCTTGCCATTCCGGCACTACGCCATACACTACGCCTACAAAACGTTTACAAGCTCCGGTAAGTTTTAAGTAGAGAAAATGAAGTTTTTGCATCCATCCGAACTTACCATTAAAATGTTTGAAGTATTGGTTCAAATCCGGAATGTTAATCCACATAGCAACCGGATCGTTGTTATGGTACACAAACCATGTTATCTTTTCATCAATAACCGGTTTCATTTTTGCGAAGAGTAATTTAGCTTGTTTTAATTCCATCGTTTTTCCACTACCATGTTTTGCCCAAGCTTTATTATAAATAGTAGTGAAATCGGCCGCATATTTTTCTAAATTATTTTTCTCGATATGCTGAACCGAGAATTCAGGATGTTCTTTGTAATGCTTGTACCATTTCATCATTTTTTCACTTAGGGGTGTTTGCACATCCATGCCAAAACACAGTTGATGAAAGTAGGGTTTAAAACCATATTGCTCCCAAAGGTTTTGGTAATAGGGAGGGTGATAATTCATGCAATATAAAGCCTCGTCGAAGCCATGCACCAAAAGGCCCCACCAGCGATCGCGTTCACCAAAATTTATCGGTCCATCCATAGCCTCCATGCCGCGAGCTTGCAACCATTGTTTGGCTTCATCAAAAAGAAAATGGGCTATATGAGTATCATTTATACATTCAAAAAAACCAATACCTCCTGTAGGTTGCTCCTGTTGGTATTTTTTATTTGTGAATACAGCCAAACGAGCAACATAATTTCCGCGATCGTCTTGTACTAACCAACGTTCACATTCACCCTGACGAAAGAATTTATTTTTCTTGGTATCGAATACTTCTTCAATATCTTTTTGTAAGGGTTGAATGTAATTCTTGTCTCCAGCATAAATGCGCTGAGGAAGGTTGAGGAAGGCCTTCACCTGTTCGTCTGTTTCAACAACAATTCGCTGCATAGGTTACAAAGGTAGGCGGGAAATAGGTTTGTGCAACGTATAAGGAAGAATTAAAGTGAAGCAAAAACACAGGCCTTTCTTCAAGAAGGAATTTCAAGGGAGAAGGTAAATGGTAATAACGGGAAAACAGAAGAAAAGCCATTCGTTATTGAATAAAAAAAGTACACGTAAAATTTCTCCGCAAAAAATCACAACTCATGCATTAGTTTCCACTAGCTTTGTCGACATGTCGGCCGACGCTCTTAGCTACCTCTTATTTATTATTGCTTTAGTACTTTCGCTTGTTTTAGATAGCTTTGTTTTCAGTAAGAAAAATGCTGAAACCACCTTAAAGCAAGCCGGATTACAATATCTCTTTTGGGTGGTTGTTGCGCTTGTTTATGGCATCTATTTGTGGAAGGAATATGACAGTCATAAGTCTATTTTGTATTTCACAGCCTACCTCATGGAAATGTCGTTGTCGATTGATAACATTTTTGTGTTCGTACTCATCTTTTCTTCACTGCAAATTAGTAAAGCCAATATCGGACGTGTACTTATGATAGGGGTCTTACTCGCTATTGTACTGCGCATCTTATTTATATTATTAGGCATAGCCTTGGTAACCAAATTTCATATGATATTATATGGATTCGGATTACTTTTAATCTATACCGGCATTAAATTGTTTTTTGAAAAGAAGGAAGAACATACCGATATTAAGGAAGGCCGGATTTATAAATTTTTTGAAAAATATCTTCGTTACACCGATGTGGAGCCGGAAGGAAAATTCAGATTGGAGTTAAACGGACAGGTGTACTTCACGCGACTGTTTTTAACGGTGTTGCTTATAGGCGTTACCGATATTGTTTTCGCCATCGATTCAATACCGGCAGTATTCGCAATAACAACGGATAATATTGTGGTGTTCTCCTCCAATATTTTTGCCGTACTCGGGTTACGAGCACTTTTCTTTATTCTTCAAAAAATGGCCGATGAATTTGATTTCTTGCAACAAGGCATTGCGGTGGTTTTAATTTTCATTGGCGCAAAAATGTTTCTCGAATTGGTGCATGTTGAAATTCCACATTGGGTTTCACTAGTATTTATAATTCTATGTATTGGCGCATCTATTTTGTATTCGCACTATCATCGAAAATATAAACATAACGAACTTCCATGATAAATGTATCCCTCATTGCCGGTATTGTAAAAGGGCGCGTGGAGCAGGAAGGCAACGATTTTCTGGTTGATAACTTGCTCACCGATAGCCGTAAAATTTCTTATGCAGCCTCATCACTTTTTGTAGCTATAGTTACCTCTCGAAGGAATGCACATACTTTTCTGCAAGAAGTTTATGACGCAGGTGTACGTTGTTTTTTTATTAGCGAAGCGCTAGATCTCAGCGCCTTTAAACACGCGTGGTTTATTCGGGTTGAAAATACTTTGGAGGCCTTGCAGAAGTTAGTAGCGCATCATCGGGCGCAATTTAATATCCCAGTGGTAGGTATTACCGGTTCGAACGGTAAAACGGTAGTGAAGGAATGGCTTTATCAATTATTGGAACAAGATTATCATATCGTTCGTAGTCCGAAAAGTTATAACTCCCAACTCGGTGTGCCATTGTCCGTTTGGCAGATGAACAAAGAGCATACCCTCGGTTTGTTTGAAGCGGGCATTTCGCAGGCCAACGAGATGGAAGCGTTGGAAAAAATTATTCGTCCTTCGATCGGTATTTTTACCAATATCGGTGAAACGCACAATGAAGGTTTTCTGAATATTAAACATAAGGTTACCGAAAAACTGAAATTGTTTACGCATTGCGGCACCCTGATTTATTGTAAAGATTACGTGATCTTACATGATTGTATTTTACAGTATGCACAACATCAAAAAGAAATCAATCGACCGGTAGAACTGATAACTTGGAGTAAGAAACAAGAAGCTTCTTTTTTTATTTCGTCTATAGAAAAAAATGGTCAGGGGGCCTTTCTTAGCGCACAACATCAAGGAGAATTGCATCAGGTTCAAATACCTTTTTCCGATGATGCACATATAGAGGATGCCATTCATTGTTGGATGCTGTTATTATGTATGCAGGTTAAACCCGAGGAAATTACTTCACGCATGAAAAAGCTTACACCAGTTGCCATGCGCTTGGAGTTAATGAATGGTATGAATAACTGCACCCTAATTAACGACAGCTATAATTCTGATGTATCGTCGTTTGCTATTGCCTTAGATTTTCTTACGCAACAACAACAACATGAGCATCGAACGGTTATTCTTTCTGATATTTTTCAAAGTGGAAGAGATAATGAATTGTACGACGAAGTTGCCGCTCTCCTAAAAGAAAAACGGATTCATCGTTTAATAGGAATTGGCGATAGTATTAGTAGAAACAAATCGGTATTTCGATTGAATCGGAAGTTGAAATCGGTGTTCTATAAAAATACAGAAGCTTTTTTAGAAGCCTTAGACACTAGTGATTTTTCAAACGAGAGCATACTAATAAAAGGCGCGCGAAAATTTGAGTTTGAGAAAATCGCACGTCGCTTACAAGAACGGATTCATCAAACGGTAGTGGAGGTAAACTTAGGAGCCTTAATACATAATTACAAAGTATATCAATCGTTGGTGAAACCACAAGTTAAGATGATGGCTATGGTGAAGGCTTTTAGCTATGGTAGTGGAAGTTTTGAAGTTGCCAATGCGTTGCAGTTTGAAGGTGCTAATTATTTGGCGGTAGCCTATACCGATGAAGGCGTTCATTTACGTAAATCGGGCATTACCTTACCTATTATGGTAATGAATGCCGAGGAGTCGAGTTTCTCCCAATTAATAGAATGGAATCTGGAACCCGAATTGTTTAATAAACGGGTTCTCTTAAAAATGATTGAAGCGCTTCAGGAAGAGGAAAAGGAAAGCTATCCGATTCATATTAAGTTGGATACGGGGATGCATCGACTTGGATTTCAAGAAGAGGATATGGATGAATTATTGGATATCCTGAAAAGACATCCGGAACTTAAAGTGATGTCGGTGTTCTCGCACCTTTCTGGTAGCGAGGAACCGGAATTAGATTCATTTACACAACAGCAAGCCGCTTCGTTTGAAAACATGAGTTCGCGCATAGCGGCTACCTTGAGTTACCCTTTTCTTCGACACCTCTGCAATAGTTCAGGTATTGCCCGTCATCCTGAATTGCATTATGATATGGTACGCTTAGGTCTTGGCTTGTATGGAATTGATGCTACCGCTCAACTGCCACTGCGCAATGTGAGTAGCATGAAAACGCAAATTGCACAGATTAAGAAAATACCGTATACCGAAACCGTTGGTTATAACCGAAAGGGAATTTTGAAACGGGATACTGTAATTGGTACGGTATGTGTTGGCTACGCCGACGGGATTTCACGACGCTTAGGAAATGGCGTTGGTAACATGTTGGTCCGTGGTAAATTAGTACCTATTGTTGGCAATGTTTGTATGGATATGTGTATGTTAGATATTACTGATGTAAGCGATGCTGTTGAAGGCGATACCGTACTTATTTTTGGTGAGGAACTACCGGTTACCAAATTGGCACATTGGGCCGGAACTATTCCGTATGAAATACTCACTGGCATTTCGCAACGCGTGAAGCGGATTTATTTTAATGAATAGCTTAACGAATGCAAGTATAAGTTGCGTATAACCTAAAAGAAAAATGGCGACCCCAGAAGGACCGCCATTATTGAAGATAGTAAGTTTGAGTTCGTTGTTAATCGGCAGAAGAAGCACGATTCGTCCAACCTATACCGGCTAAGTTTGCAATATTATTTACGTTTACAAATACCACACCCGCCGCAGGATTGAAACCAGGAAGATCAAATAAGGATTGGTTGATAGGTCCTGGTGCTCCATTACGAATGGATTCTGCATTGTTATTCATAGGAATTCCGGCAACAACAGGGAGCGCAGCTAATGGAATATTCACGCCACAAGAAACGCCCGCAAAGCCCGGATTGGAGAATAATGCATAAGGGTGTACCCGTGTTTTATTCTGATTGATATAAGTAATAAATCCTTCGGAAGCGGTACCATGTTCAGCGATGTAAGCATCTTCATTGGTGCTTTCAGCGTAGGTACGTAAGCGTTCGGTGTGTATAATATCGGCCTTTAATTCGCTTAGTTGCGTGTTCTGAAATACGAAGTCTTTTGCAGCTTGATAAGAATCAAAGATATGATAAGATGGTTTTTCAGATAACTGGTCGGAGATAAGAACATAGTCGAAGCCGGGTACTTCATCTTCATAATAAACGCGTTCGCCTTGGTAGTAATAATCGTAATCGCTTGGTAATGCTGCCCCGTGTTTGGTTGATTGTTTAGAGCAAGAGATTAAAGCAGTGCTTAGCACAAATAGTGCAAAAAGAATTTGTTTCATGGTTGATTTTTTTGATTTGGTTAATAATTTTGGTTAGGAAAGAAAAGCATCAGCGGCCGTCTTTTGATTTTCTTTACAACACAAATGTAGCATTACACGGAAGCGTTTGTCAATACGGTAAATAAGGAGATACCCTAAAATACCCGTTTACGGTATGTGATGTACATCAAGTATATTAACGGCGGTTTTCGGAAATGAATGTACTTGCTTCCGCTTTCAACATTACCTTTGCGCCCACATGAAAATACTCCTCAAATACCTTGCGCGTTATAAAGGGTTTGTATTTTTATCGTTTTTGCTTGCAACGTTTAATATTGGTTTTTCACTTTGTGACCCGATTGTGTATGGCTGGCTGATAGATAAAGTACGACCACTCGTTGAAGCTACTCCGCGTAGCACTTCTGTACATGATTTTGTTTGGATGGTTGGGCGCTACATCCTCCTCCTGATTGCCGTAGCCATGATGTCGCGCATTGCAAAAGCCTTTCAAGATTATACGGTGAATACCGTTATACAACGCTTTGGGGCGGATGTGTACACCGACGGTCTTCGACATTCACTACAACTTCCTTATCAAAAATTTGAAGATCAACGCAGTGGAGAAACCTTAGCTGTTTTAGAAAAGGTACGCACCGACAGCGAAAAATTCATGACCTTATTTATTAGCATTGTTTTTTCTGCTTTCATAAGTATTGTATTTGTAGTGATTGCAGCACTGGCTATTTACCCTCCTATAATTTTAGTGTATTGTTTAGGTGCCGTAATGCTTTCTGTGCTGATGAGCTTCCTGAGTAAAAAAATTAAATTAATTCAACGAACGATACTAAAGGAAACCACAGCCCTCGCTGGTGCAACCACCGAATCGTTGCGTAACATCGAACTAATTCGAAGTTTAGGGTTAACCAATCAAGAAATAAAACGATTGAATTTTTCAACCTTAAAAATTCTAAAACTCGAATTGAAAAAAGTGAAAAGTGTTCGGGCACTTAGTTTTATTCAAGGTACTGCAGTAAATTTTCTACGTCAGTGTATCGTGTTTTCGTTGTTCTATATTTTGTTTCATAATCATATTACACTCGGACAAGTTTTCACGTTTCAATTCTTTTCCTTTTTCATTTTTGCGCCTTTACAAGAGTTAGGGAATGTTATGTTAGCCTATCGGGAAGCGGAATCTTCGTTGATGAATTTTGAAAAGCTCATGAATACGCCAGTAGAACCAAAGCCTTTAACACCAACCATCATTAATAATATCGAATCACTCGAATTCCGTGAGGTTTATTTCAAACATGTTTCTGCCCGACAAGCCGCTTTAAATGGCATCACCTTTGAAGCGAATAAAGGGGAAACGATTGCCTTCGTTGGACCTTCGGGTTCGGGTAAAACTACTTTGGTAAAATTGTTAGTTGGACTCTACACACCGGAGAAGGGAACGATACTTTATAATCATGTTCCTTATGATGCCTTGGATTTTGACAGCTTTAGAAATCAAATCGGTTTTGTTACACAAGACACACAATTGTTTGCCGGAAGCATACGAGAGAATTTACTCTTTGTGAGTCCGGGTGCGAGCGATGAAGAAATGATGTCGGCCTTAAATAAAGCATCTGCATATAGTTTATTACATCGGGCTGAGAACGGACTAGATACTATTATTGGTGAAGGGGGTATGAAGATAAGTGGTGGTGAGAAACAACGTTTGTCGATTGCTCGTGCCCTGTTAAGAAAACCTAAGTTGTTAGTGTTTGATGAAGCTACTTCGGCGTTGGATTCTATAACCGAAGAAGCCATTACCAATACCGTAAAAAGCATCAGCAACGAAAAGGAGCAAATTAATATCTTGATAGCACATCGTTTATCAACGATCATGCATGCCGACAGAATTTATGTTCTTGAAAAAGGGAATATAGTAGAAACCGGATCGCATCAGGAGTTAGTAGAAAGTAAGGGATTATACTATGCGATGTGGCGTCAACAAATTGGTGAAAGAACTTTGGAATTGGCAGATTAAATAAAACAACAAAACATGGGAGTTCCGAATAAATTAGTAAGTATGGCAACCAAAAAGTGCCCAAATTGCCGAAAAGGTAATATGTACTGCAATAAGAGCATCTTTCCTTTGAAGAACATGATGGAGATGCCCGAGCATTGTCCGAATTGCGGAATGAAGTATGAAATCGAAGTAGGTTTTTGGTTCGGAACGGGTTATGTAAGTTATGCGCTTAGTGTGGGGCTCATTTTTATATTAGCCGTATTGTTTGCACTTACCGTTGGTTTTTCTTGGCGAAATAATTCGGTGTATTGGTTTCTTGGAATTATGATTTTTATGATGGTGGTGTTACAACCATTTATCATGCGCTATGCGAGAGTATTATATTTATACGCTTTTGTAGGTTATGGTACGGCGGATAAGACGAAAAAGCCCGAGTAAGGAAACTACTTCAGGGTAAGCATTAAATTAAAAAGGACGACTCCTCCAAAACTTAGAACTGCATTTTGCTTCCAAACGATAAATCACCGGCATCCCCTAAACCCGGAACAATATAGCCTTTGGCAGTAAGTTCCTCATCTAAATCGGCAACCCAAATTTCGAAATCCGGAAAACGATGTTTCACAGCATCTACACCTTCCGTACAAGCAATGGCCGCAACAATATGTACCTTTTGAGGTTTGCCGTATTCATACAATTCTTCTAAGGCCATAATGAGAGAAGCTCCGGTTGCTAACATAGGATCTGCAATAATTAAGGTGCGGTTGTTTAAATCCGGACAGGTTACATACTCTTGATTAATTTCAAAACTTTCGTCTGGTTTGTGTTTTCTATATGCTGCCACGAAACCACTATCTGCTTTGTCGAAATAATTTAGGAGGCCCTGATATAAAGGTATTCCGGCACGTAAGATAGTTACCAATACAGGTTCTTGTTCTAATGCCTTACCGGTATACATACCCAAAGGGGTAGAAATTTCTACCTCTTTGTACTTCATCGTTTTACTAATTTCATACGCGGCAACCTCTCCAATACGTTCCATATTTCTACGGAAGCGCATGCGATCTTGTTGTACATCTACATTACGTAATTCATTAACCCACGTATTTAGCAGGGAGTTGTTTTTGGCAAAATGATGAATCATGATTCAAATGTAAAGGCTTGCCAACAGAATTACAACCCGCTGTCGAAAAAAGTATGACATGGAACTTTTATCACATAGCTTACGAATGCTTTGTAGCATCTTTGCATTTCAAAAAGGAAGGAAATATGAAATCGCTTGTAATTGGAGCCTCGGAAAAAACAGAACGCTATAGCAATAAGGCTATCCATGCATTACGAAAACATCAGCATGAGGTAGTGGCCATAGGGTCAAGAAAAGGACAAGTACTCGATGTTACGTTCGATCGGGAGAAGAAACCGTTTGAGGCGATTGATACGGTTACTATGTATATAGGTCCGGCACATCAGGAGGAATATTACGATTATGTATTATCCCTAAAGCCACGGCGTATTATCTTCAACCCTGGAACAGAGAACGATACTTTCGTACAGTTGGCGGAACAACAAGGTATTCGCTGTCAAGAGGCATGCACACTCGTTTTGTTAAGTACAGGACAGTACTAAGTTATTTACATTGATTTTCTTGTGCGATAGAAAATCAAGATTATACAGACGATAAGTTTTTGGAATATTCTAATTCGGAATGGAAATGTTCTTTTTTCCAAAATGGATTTTACTTTTGAAAAAACATTTTTTATGAACAAATTATTTTTAGCTTGTCTCTTCGCTTTATTAAGTCCGTGCCTGGCGAAGTCAAATAATCCGGTAATAGGCATTGTAGATGTTGTTGGTCATGAACTACTTTTCGTAGTAAATCTTCAAGATGATAATACGTTTAACGAGTATTACACCCTTCAATATCAAACATCTGATTTTTCTTTTTTGAAGCAGTTTGAACATTTCGAATTAGTAGGTTTTACGCGCGGTAAATTGGTGGTTATGGCCGACAATACCCTATTAGAATTTACCACAGCCGGACAACAAACAACAGCCGGACATTCCTTTCATGCGTATGGATTAGCAAAGCATAGTCGGTTTAAAGAAGATCAGTTCTATTTGAATGTCATCGAACAAGGCCATGCAAACAATGTAGTTTATAAACATAAGAAAAAAGTAACGTCCACTACGGGTGATATACTACGTTGTACTTCCGGAGGGCCGGGAGCAACGCAATGTTCTATCGGTTCAACGAACCCGGTTACTGGCGTGAATTGTGATGTTACTTGCGGAAATGGTTACTATGCTTGTTGCGATGATGCCGTTACAAAATGTGGTTGCGTAGCGAATGGCATGACCCCGGGAAGCTACAGTCAAGCACAAGTTAGCACGATAAACTATTATTTTCCGGAGTAGCGAACCTCTTGGTTAAACAGCCTAATGAACCATAATTGTGTGAGGGAATTCAAACCAGTTTACAGGTATTTATTAATCTCAACTTATCTTCACCTTGTTAAACTAGTGCATCATGTCATTTAATATAAGTGAGCTTTCCGGCCGAAAAGGACTTTCTGATAATTTGTTTGATAAATTAGGTCAGGCAGCCGAGAATACGGGTAGTGTATCGATTGAACAAACAGAACAATTGGCAAAGGAATTTTTGCTTGGAAAAGCCAATACTTATGGTGCTGCAACCTTCTACGATTTTACACGCCCGGAAAACAAAGGAAAAAAAATTTATCTCTGCTCAGGCTCTGCGTGTTTGTGTGCCGGAACACAAGATGGTTTAAAAGAAAAAATAAAAGAACAATTTGCAGAGAACGAAATCGGAACGATGTATTGTTTAGGTCGTTGTCATGAAAACAATGCCTTCTTCTATCAAGGTAAAAACTACTCCGGTACTGCTATCGATACCCTCCTTCAGAACCAATTTAAAACAGACCAAGAAGCGATCCTAGATGCCTACCATGTAGCTTGTGCAGGCACTCCTGTATTAACAGAACAAATTACATCGCTAGAACATTTTTATGGGCTCCTTCAACGCAGTTTACAACAATCGCCGGAAGCCTTATTAGCACAACTTCAACAAAGTGGTTTACGCGGACGAGGTGGCGCAGGCTTTCCAACGGCATTTAAAATGGAGAGTTGCAAAAACACCCCGAGTGATACCAAATTTGTGGTGTGTAATGCCGATGAAGGTGACCCTGGTGCTTACAGCGATCGCTATTTGTTAGAACAACAACCGCATCGTGTACTCCTGGGCATGATGCTGGCAGGATATATTATCGGAGCACAATGGGGCGTTCTTTACATACGCGGTGAATATCCGGAGAGTATTGCCATCTGCGAAGCAGAAATTAAACGACTTCAATCCATGAATTTATTAGGCGAACATATTCTTGGCACTGAGTTTTCTTTTCAGTTTAAAGTTATCCATGCACAAGGCGCTTATATCTGTGGAGAAGAAACGGCCTTATTATCGTCTATCGAAGGTCAGCGACCGGAGGTGCGAGTGCGTCCGCCTTATCCTGCACAGGTTGGTCTTTTTAACAAACCGACCATCGTGAATAATGTTGAAACACTGGCATGCATTCCTTATATTTTGGAACATGGCGGTGATGCCTTTGCTGCTATCGGGAAGGGAAAATCAACCGGAACAAAATTGATTTCGTTAGATAGTTTTTTTAACCGACCGGGAATTTATGAAGTTGACATGGGAACCCCTTTACGCTTTGTAATTGATGAACTCGGCAAAGGATTCAAGCAAGAAATAAAGGCCATGCATATTGGAGGGCCCTTAGGAGGACTGGTGCCAATAAGCAAAATAGATGCACTTAATATTACTTTTGAGCGTTTTCAAGAAGAAGGGTTTCTACTAGGGCACGCTTCTGTAGTTTGTATTCCAACGCAATTCTCTTTGATCAACTATATTCATCATCTCTTTGAGTTTACGGCCCATGAAAGTTGCGGAAAATGTTTTCCTTGTCGCTTAGGCAGCACGCGTGGCATGGAACTGTTTGAGAAAGCCATTCATCATGATTACAAAATTGATCGTAAGCTTCTCACCGATTTATTAGAGACGATGGAAATAGGCTCCCTCTGTGCCTTAGGAGGCGGACTACCCTTACCCATTAAAAATGCGCTTCACTATTTTGATGAGGAATTAAGAGCTTATTTGAAGTAATGGAGAAAGGATGAAATCATACCGGTCGAAAGAAAAATGAAATTGATTGTTAGCCAAAACTCCAAAAAACGGATTAGCGAAAGGGTAAAATTGAATACATTGAAGCGGTTATTTGGAATTTTGATTTTACTGGTTTCAAATTACTATTGTACCGGGCAAACTCTAAAGTCGGTTGACAGCACGAGGCATATCCATGTCAATAATATTATTCCAAGATTAGGATTAGGAATGAGCAGACATGTTATTTCAGAATTTGGAATTGCTTATATGCGAAGTAATTTTACGGATCATAAAAACTTAGGATTAAACACCAATAACACCATTTACTATTTAAGCGTTGAAACAATGACACCCTACAGGACGCCAATTGTTTATGGATATAAACTTGGGGTTGAAACAATACATATTGGACATGTTACAAGTGCCGCTGGAATAGAATTTGGGGAGTATCATAAAGATTCGGTATCAAGCTTTGTACTTACTCCGAGAATTGGAATCCCTTTAATTAATGGCACTTTGGCTTATGGCATTAGACTTTTCTTTAATCCCGATATGAGAAGAGAAATAGGAAGGCATAGCATTTCACTAACGTATTGTTTCAACAGAAAAAGTAACAAAGCCTTTCATTCACTGTTAGACAAATACAAAAACAAATAAAAAAACGGTTCGCTTTGATATGTGGATAGTTGGTCTATAACTTGATAAGCAGGAATCGAAGATGCGCTGTTACCTGTTAACCTGTTCGCTTCATTAACGTATTAAGGTAACATTGCCCTGATAGGTCTTCTTCACCTTATTAATAAATTCTACATCGATGGTATAAACATATACACCCATTGGTTGGAATTTCTCATTGAACTTGCCATCCCAGCCGCGGCCATTAATGGAAGTTGTACTGAAAATATTTTCGCCCCATCGGTTATAAATATTCATTCGGAATGTTTTGATACCACTTCCCAAAAGTTCTCTCGGGATAAAATAATCATTCAAACCATCACCATCTGGAGAGAAAGAGTTCGGGATATTTAAATAACAATCACGCGCGATAAAAATGCTATCTACCGTTTTACAATGTGCATTCGGACTTTCTCCCATCGCCCAGTAATGTCCTCCATCAATCAATGAAATCGAATTAGAAACTGCGCCGGTACTCCATGTGTAAACCGCAGCCGGATTAATAACATCATGTACTATAATGGTTCCTGTGATACCCGGACAAATAGCAGTATCCGGACCAAGATTAATATTCGGATATTCATCAACCACAATATTGGATGAATAGGTGTATTCCGGACAAATTAAATTTTTACTGCTAATTGTAACCACAAAATTGTTCTCCATATCGTAAGAATGAACTGGGTTACGAATATTATCTACGCCTGATCCGTCTCCGAAATCATAATGATGTGATAAAGTGTACGGGCTCAGCGTATCATAAAAAACAATCGGTGTACCCGTACATACTATACTATCCGATGGAACAAAATGCGCATACGATTCGCCATCTACATATATTTGATGTGTCACAGAATCTTTACAGCCAAGTGTATCGGTTATGATTAATTGAAACGTATAGTTGCCCGGTTCAGCATATAAGTGTTCGGCATAAACGTTGTAACCAATATTATCAAAAGTACCATCGCCCCAATGAAATTCATTGATCGTTAATCCCGGAGGGATAGATAAAGATTGTGCTTTGAGTTTATCAAGCACACAGGTTGAATCGGGTATGATGATTTGCGTTTGCGGAGCATTTCCATAAACATATACATCCGCATCTAATGGATGCATAATATCGATTGGAATGGTAAGTGTATCCTGACAAGGGGCTACACCCGCGATTAAGGTAACATTATAAATCATCTGATTATAATAGATATGCGTAGGGTTCGCTAACAAGGAAGATTGTGAATCACCAAAGAACCACAGAAAGTCATTCGTTCCTGTTGTGGTGTTTACTAATTCAATCGTATCTTCTGTACAACCTAAATGTTTTATGATGGTGAAACTAGCATTCACACTGGAATTCAGATTTACATCAATCGTATCGGTATTCGAACAGCTATTTACATCCGTAACGGTACAGTAATACGTACCGGAAACGGTTACTACTCGCGTTTGTGTTACATCACCATTATCCCATAAATAGGTGGCAAAACCAGCTCCCGCATCGAGGGTGGCGCTTTGTCCGGCACAAATATTTACATCAGGTCCAAGGTTAATAGCCGGTAATGGAATCACGGTAAGGTTAAGCGTATGAATACTATCACAAACCGGTGAAACCGCAAAGGTATCAACATACACGCCGGTGGCTGAATAACCATTATAGCTATTCGGTGCGCAAATAGTTACACTGCTCGTTCCGTAGATATAATTATTCACTACTATCGTATTTACAACTGTATCAACACCTTGAGCATTAGTAATGATGGTGGTTACTGTGTAGGTACCGTTTCCGGAAAACGTATGCGTTGTGTTATGTAGCGTACTCGTATTATTAATTCCGGAAGCCGGATCACCGAAGTTCCAAAGAATCGTAGAACCAACAGTTAAAAAAGGGGATGTTATCGCAATAGCCTGCGTTCCACTACAAATTGGATATACTAAAGACGCTGTGGTATTGGATACCGGAACTTGCGGACAAGTGGCGAAATCGCCATAGCCATTATTGAAACTTCCTAAAGCCACCGCATTTACGGTATCGTTGATGATAGTACCCGCCCAAACACCAGGCGATGTGTTTACGCCAATATATACTTTATTACCTATCATGGCAAAGCCGGGGCCGGCCGTTTGGGCCGGAACATTTAGTACCGTAATCGTATCAATGATAACACCACTAGGGTTTCTTTTATAGATGTAACCTATGGTGCTACTAATATCAATTTCATAAATATTATCAGCTTGATCAGATACTAAATCATAAGGACCTGAATTTCCGAAACCATTCACTAAAAAAACATCATTGGCCGTTCCGGTATACTTGTAAATTTCACCGGTATTTCCAATTTTACCGTAAATGGCTGAATTGCCTTGTCCGATATTTACGGTTGAAGCATTATGACCCGTATTCACCCAAGTTGCACCATTCCACCAATGATAATTTCCTGAGGTGGTATAAAAGGTAGGTGATGCTGCACCGCCATTAATATTCGGGCCAATGGATAATCCGGCCATTGATATACCGGCCGTTACAGCGAAAGGCGCCGGATTCGTAGTTGAAATAGGTAAGGCGGGATCGTATCGGAAGATCGTACTGCCATTATCCATAAATACACAATTCGAATCGGAACCTGCACAATTGGGTAATTGAGCCGATAATTTCAAGGAAAATAAAATGATGGAGAAGAGGTATAACTTACGCATAGGCGGTTTTGAGGTTTCGAAGATACAAATTACTGAAGATAAAGTAGTAACTCGAAGACGTACAGATTGATTCCAAGGTTGTAAAAAAGTCATCGGGATCGTTTATAGACTAACATTTCTGAATTGTATGCCGTCTTTCCCTAGCAAACACGCCTCACCATGAAGAAATTATACACCATCCTTGTGCTTTTAACCTTAGTTCTCAGTACGCCATTATTCGCCCAAACACCTTGTTCCTTAGATAATTCGTTTCATACCAATGGCACCCTCATTACGGATGGGAGTAGACTTTGTGATCGCGTGTTATCGTTGCCAAACGGACAAGTTTTGGTAGTGTATAACCCCTTTGGAAATGGTCATGTGTATATACGACGCTTGCAAAATAATGGTACTGTGGATAATACTTATGGCTCGAGTGGCAAGCTATCCATACAGGTTGCCAGTGCTACAACCACTATTAAAGGTACTTATTTGAAACAAGATACCCTCTATGTATGTGGCTCTACCAGTACCGGATCAAATACCTATGCCTTTGTGGCTAAAGTGAAACCCGATGGTAGCTTGGATGCAAGTTTTGGTAATGGAGGAATTTCATCGTATTCGAATTTTTACACCTTCAATCAACTGATTCCGGAACCGAACAGCGATAAGTTGCTGATAGCCGGTATGAAGGGAGTAAGTACGGCATCCATTACACGTTTCCATGCCAGTGGGTATATGGATGGTAATTTTGGAAATTTAGGGTCCACGAATGTGAATAGTTCGGGTACCGGAGTGTATTACGAAATCAGAGATTTAAAAACCGACCAAAATAATAATATCGTTATTACCGGGAAATACTACACCACACAAGGAAGCAACATTTTTACTCAACTCACTGTTATGCGATTTACCCCTTCAGGTGCTTTAGATAACTCCTTTGATAGTGATGGTATTGCCGTTTATAATTCTGCTACCAATCATCATAATGAAGGTGTTCGAATCTTTGTGAATAGTGCCAATGATTATTATGTTACCGGGGCGGCTTATAATGGCATGGATTGGGATTATTCTCTTTTGAAAATAAAAAACAATGGCACCCCCGATGCAGCCTTTGGTTCGTCTGGCTGGAAGATTTACGATTTGAGTGGTCATCAGGAACATGAGTATCATTTGAATGCGGTCATGTTAACCAACGGGAACATTCTTATGACCGGAAATCAAGGCTCCGGCGATACCGTTCACTTTGCATTGCTAATGGTAAAACCCGATGGAAGCTTTGATCAAAACTTTGCACCTAACGGACTTTTCATGAATATTTTTGGTACAAATAATAACAACAGTAGTTCCGGACTTAGCTTAACACAAGACGGCAAAATTTATTTGAGTGGTTATTCACGAACTTGTCAGAATGGAACTTGTGGTCCGCTTTATGGTGGTGTTGCCCGATACCTTGGCGGCAACTCAAATGCGGGTACAGCTACGAACCAGTTAACGTTTGATGGTTTGTTGAAACTGTATCCAAATCCGATTAAAGCAACGAACTATTTTCAACTTGATTATTCCTTGCATGATGCCTTGGATGTACGGGTGTTTAATGCGTTTGGCCAATCGGTTCCTTTCAAGAAATTAGATCAACACCGCTATCAGTTACTTCAGGCCAGCGCCGGTATGTATTGGGTAGAGGTACGCAGTAAAGAAAAGCAACAAGGGTTTAGTTTATTAGTGGAATAAATAAATCGGTCATTTACTTCTTCAACCAATCCGACTTCATATCCGGATATTGTTTCAACACTTGAGGAAGAGGTTTTTTCCAATTACTTTGAAGGAAAGAAGTATAGTTATTAATTAGAAGAAGATAATCACTGCGCAGCATATTTTCCTTCTCTTCAACGCTCAACACATCATAGCCAAAACGATCATACACAAAAACCGAGTCGAAGGTTTGCTTCGGATAAATAAACTGATAGTAGTTATGATAAACACCCCAATGATCGATACTCATACTGATACTCGCTGTTTTTACCGATGAACCTATAGTTTGATAAGAATCGGTTACAAACTCGTGCATGCCTTGTTGCATCCACCATTCCAGGGTTGATCTTAAGTTACGATAATTGAAAATGTAAAGAAAATTGGCAAGGAATAATACACTCAACAACGAAATCTGAATCGGATTAGACAGAGGTACCATAAGCTGATGCACTACAAACGCTAGCAACAATAGCAAGGGTACTATCAAAAAGAAACTGGTTCTTCCGAATGGAAATGGAATATGCAACCCATAATATAAAACATGAATGAAGAGGATGATGAGAAAGGTGCTTAGCATAATTTTCTTCCATCCTTCGCTGATTCCTTTCCGTTTAAAAACGTAAAACAGGGTAATGCTAGCTAACCAAATAAACCCGATGGCTATCGTTGCGGGATACGACAGTACATCCCAACTTCGTCCTAAAAAAACACCTAAGGTATCGGTAATAAATCCATTTCGTTGTCCTTCCTCTAAATCACACGAAATATATTTTATGTAGTAGATATTCGGAATAGCCCATAGCAACAATAACATGGGTGCCCAACGATTGCGGTAAAAAACAGATTGAATAAATACACGCCAACCATGTTCTTTCCATTCGTAAAACAAATCAAGTAAACCGTAAACGAGCAAGCCATAAATTAACGTGTAATTGGCCAATACACCAAGCGATAACAATACATAAATACGTTGTCGATAGTGTTTTGCATCGGTAATAATATAGGCAATGGCGAGTGCTTCCAATGCCAACGATAAACCGTAGCCTCGTGCCAAACTAAAAAAATCAAAGAGATAATGATTGAATGGAATGAAGATGCAGCAGAGTACAAATAACAAGAAGCTTTGTTCCTTCTTAGCCAATAAATAGAAGGCATAAAACAACAGCACCAAAGCGAACACATTATGTAACCGAATCATCCAAACCTGATCGCCTAGGAGGTGATGCTCTATAAAAATGAAGAATGAATTAAGCCAATGTGTGTTAGCCGTTCCATACATTAAATTTCGGGCGGGTACAAAATGACGGGTTAGTTCGGCCACAAGTTTGAAGGAGTAAGCTTCATCGTTGGTTATATCAAGTTCTACACTCCGATAAAACGCCAGAAGAAGGGTAGGTAGTAAAAACAACCACCAGGCCGATGAACTTAATTTGAAATTTCCTTTTTCCATGCGATATAACCCTGAAATGCCACGTAAATATAGATGAGTGTGAGCAAAGCTGTAAGCGATAAATCTTTATAAATTAATAACGGAACCGCTATCAGATTGGATGCGTTTAACACTAACCAATTCTCTAGCTTACGTTTAAGAAGCAACCAACTACCTGCCCAAGCTAAGGATGAAACCAAAGCATCAAAAAACGGTACAGTACTGCTGGTGTAATTTTTCAGAATAAAAAACAATAAACCAAAACTTAAAAAAAATAGTATTAGGGCATAGCGCTGATCCTGTTGTTGCCATCGTGCCATAGTGTGTTGCGCATCACTCCAATAAAAGTAACCTACTACACTAATTACGAGGTAATAACTATTGAGAGCGCTTTCGGCAAATAAACCAGCCGAATAAAACACGTAGATGTATAGCGCGGTGCTAACGATGCCGGCAATAAAATTGAATCGCAAATTATACCGTGCCATAACTACTTGTATTACGCCGGTTACAAAGGCCAACCACTCGAAAAGGGTTGTTTGCTTAAGTTGCTGTACAATAGTTTCTAGCAAGGAACGTGAAATTGCTTTATTGATAATAGGGCGAAATCATCAGATAAACTACAACACCTGTAATGGCTACGTAGAGCCAAATCGGAAATGTATAGCGCACAAGTTTTTTATGTTTATCGTATTCACCAATTAATGCACGATAAGCACTATATAAAACAAAAGGCATAACCAAACCTGCAAGCGTAATATGCGTTGAAATAATTACGTAATATACATACCGTAAACTTCCGGCTATTCCTTTTTCTTCATCACTCAATAAACCATTATGATCTAGATCGCCATATTTAGTTTCTCCGGTAAATAAATGATGCAGAATATAGAATGCTAAAAATAATACCGATAACATCATGGCACTTAGCATGATGTTTTTATGTGTTGTGATTTGTTTTCTTTTAATGGTAACCAAGCCGGCAACAAGCAATATCGAAACTATCGAGTTTACGGAGGCACTTAACTTGGCAAATAAATGAGCATCAAAACCGAGGTTCACATCAAGAGTAAGTTTATCGAGTATGGTAACGGCCACGAATACAATGGCCGAAAATATCCAAATTAGAATATGCGCTTGTTTGTCGTTTTTTTTCATGTTATTTTTTACGTTCGTGTTCACTATTTTTTTCAACCATAAGATAAGCCACATCCTCGGCACACTGTCGAACCTTGTTCGAATCTAAGCCGTTGTAATAACCGCGTATGTTTCGGTATTTATCAATTAGAACAAATTGCTCCGGATGTATAAAATCATTTCCTTCTTTGGGTGCTTGAGGTACTTTCAATTCCAACTCCGTTCGGGCATAGTTATAAATTGCAGACTTATTACCCGTCATAAAATACCACGTATCATGATTTACATCTAAACGATTCGCATAATCTCGTAAACGAGGAACACTATCATTCTCAGGATCTACAGAAATCGAAATAAATTGAAGAATAGAATCTTCTTTCTTTAATGCCTTAACTAGTTTTTGCATGTTGTGCGACATTACCGGACAAATAGTTGTACAGTTTGTAAAGAAGAAATTTACAATCAACATTTTTCCCTTCAAATCGGAATTCAGCGATACCGAGTCGCCCAATTGGTTCACTAGCCGAAGGTCCTGAAGTACACGGTACAGCGTATCTTTCACTACGTTATCTCCTTTCTTAACGTCAACAATTTTGGCAATACCGTAATGTTTGGGCAAGGGTACACGTCCGTTATAGCCATTCGATTTCAAATACCAATAGGCCCCTAAGGGCACCAGTACAGTAAGTAATGATCCTAAAAGTACACTGCGGATTCTGCTTTTCGTCATGGTGGCGCAAAGGTACGTGTAAGCGTCTCATAAACCGAACACTTGTGGATTATTAAATCGTATACCTTGGTAGATACCTACCTAGGAAACTTAATGATTACCGTAGTTCCTTCTTGTTTTTTACTTTGAACTTCTATCGTGCCGCCAAGTTCATCCAATAGGCGTTTCGTGATATTCAAACCGAGGCCGTAACTCTTTTCTCCTGCGGTTGGAGCGTTACCAAGGTTTCGATATTTGGTGAAAAGAAAAGGAAGCTCCGTGGCGTCAATACCAATACCTTCATCTTGTATCATGAAGTGAAGGTGATCGGATTTTGCTTCTAATCGCCAATGAATCGTTTTTCCGGAATAACTATACTTGATCGCATTGGAGAATAAGTTCTGAAAAATACGTTGGAGGTAATTTCGATCGCTCAGCAACAGGATATCCTCCTCGCTTGTATAACTAACTGAAAGCTTTTTCTCCTCCAGTTGCTTTTCAAATTGTTGTACAACTTGTACAATGAGTGGATGAAGATGCAAAGGTTCCAATTCCAAAACATGTTCTTCTTTATTAAATACGCGCTCTACATCTAAAATATTTTTTATCATACGCTCGCCCGACTCTGTGGCTTGTTGTATGCGCAATATCGCTTTTCGCGATTCTTCATCATGGGCTTCATTACTTTCTAAAACGGTATTCCATAAACGAATGCTGGCGAAGGGGGCACTTAAATCATGACTCACAATTCCTATCAACGCATTCTTTTCATGGTTCAATTCCGACAAGCGTTGATTTTGTTTTTTGATTTCCGCATTTTTGATTTCGAGTAATTTGTTTTTTCGATTCCGTTGTTGAAGAAGAACAAAACCTAGGAGTAAAAAACCACTGAGTCCGAGCGTAGCCCAAACCCAATTCCGACTTCGAAGCTTTTGTTGTTCCAAATCGGAACTCAATTGTAAGTTCTCTTTTTCTTTTTTCTCCGACTGATATTTCTCCATCATCTCCGTCATGGTGTTCGCCGTTTCAACATTCACTATCGAATCTTCTAGTTTTTGTTGAAGGCGTAGCGATTCAAAGGCGTTTTTCCAATCTTCCATTTCTTCATAATAGCCACTCATCAATTTTTGAATGGCGAGGGTTCGCGTAGGATCCGGAAATTCGATGGCTAGTGTTTTTACTGAATCAAGATATTGTTGAAATGAAGCTTTATTATGGGTGCGCACGGCGATACCAACTAGGTTGGCATACATTTCAAAAAGGAGGGAACGACTATCGCCATTTTTTATTCGTAAGGCAATACTCTCCGTAAATTGTTTGCGAGCTTCTTCAAAACGACCGATTTCTAAATTCAAAGCACCTAAATTATTTAGAGTATTTGCTTCCGATTTACGGTTTTTTAATTCTCGATTTATTGAAAGCGCGAGATTATAATAGTTCAGTGCTTCCTGATATAATTTCTGTTTACGAAGCACAACACCGAGGTTACTATAGGAAGTTGCTAAACGTTTTTGTTGATGTATTTGTAAACAGATGCGAATGGCTTTATAATAGTATGATTTTGCTACATCGTAGGCTTTTTCGCGACTGTAAATTAGTGCGATGTCGGTATAGAGCGCTGAAAGCACATCGAGGTTTTGTTGTTTGTCGGCCAATTCGATACCGCGCATAAAATGAAAACGAGCGCTATCTTGTTTCAATTTCGTGTCGTAATAAATACCCATAACACGGTGATGAAAAATTATTGCGTTGGGGTTGCTAGCATAATCTTGTTTCAACACGAAGGCAAGCTGTTTCATGGTGTCGAGTTCTTGCTCTGAAAGGTTTACAGCAATTTGGTACAGCGAATCAATAGGCATTTTTTTTGCGGCCTTTGATAGCGTTACCAACCCCAGGCAAATACTTAATAGTAGAAAACGCATCAGAGAAGATTGTGAGTTAAGGCAAACTTTACAAGTCCAACGGTATTGTTTACACCTAATTTGCCAATGATATTTTTACGATGCGTATCCACGGTACCCACACTGATAAAAAGTTTTTCAGCAATTTGCGCGTTGCTATATTCTTCACAAACCAATTTAAGAATTTCTTTCTCGCGTTCGGTTAAAATTTGTTCGGGTTTATTTACCGTAATGGTATCTCGAAATGCCGGTAAGTCGTTTGTGCCGGGAGTTAGTTCTGGTGAGAAATATAAACCACCTTTTGCAACAATTTCAATGGCGTTAGTTAGTTCTTGAATCGATGCATTCTTTAGTATATAACCTTGGAAGCTCAATTTTTCTAACTTGTGAAGCATGCGACTGCCACGCATCATGGTAAGGTAAATTACTTTTTGTTGTGGTTTTATTTTTCTTATTTCGCTGAGTATAACATCAGCTTCCAATTCCGGAAGATGAACATCCAGTAAAAAAACATCCGCCGCTATCGTGGGTAGTTCCGATAGAAACTGTGTTGCGCTGCTTGCATACCCCGATACCTGAAATTGCTTATTCTTTTTAAGAAGAAGCACCAAGCCTTCCAGGTATAGTTCCTGATCTTCGAGAATATAAATTCGAACCATGTTTTGTTAGCAACAAAGGTAATCGTGTGTTTTGCAAGTCGTATGCCTGCAACAAAAAATACCCGATTACGGTATGCAAGAATGATGCCTTAAGTAAGCTTCCTGAACTTATTTGTTGTGCAACTTTTTGGGGGATACCTGATTTTTCTTCGAAGTCTTTTTACTTTTAACAACACCCTTTTCTGCAAACTCTAACCCGAGGGTAATCCATCGGTGGAGGTCTTTATCTTTTTTGTAAGCTTCTTCCGTTAGAAATAGAAAACCATGAAGTGTTTTCTTGCCAAAAATCATAGGTTCAACATGAGGTTCATCAAGTAGTTGGGTATAGCGTTCGTCGAGCGTTCGCAGCATTAAATAATCTTTAGAAACACCCAAGCACATTTTTTCTTGAATCATGAAACACACACCGCCGAACATTCGTTTTTGTTCGAACAGAATTTTTTGATCCTGTAATTTGGAGGCAATGCGTTGTTCTAGAAGTTCATTATAAGCCATAATCGAAGATAGTAATTAGGAAAGATACTTGGTACTTACTAAGATACAACCATGTACGGTAGAATGATGCAGCGATCTATAATATATAAAAGCAGCACCGAACGAATTAGTTTTTTAAGTGCCAAAGCTAATAACCACGATCGCTGCTAAACGAAATGATGGTGCCAATGCCATAATAGGTTAATTGTTTACCACCGAAACCGGGTTTAAGAAAAACACGCAACCCAATACTTTTTTTGCTTTCTTTTTTAAACATCGGAGCTACAATACCACCGTGTAACATAAGTCCGGAAGATTTGGCGGTCATGAATTCATCAAAGTAGCCACCTTCAGGTACATAGGTAATATTTCTACTATTAGCATCTAAGCTGTTATCCAGATCGCCTGAATATTGAATGCCGCTGGTATTTAATAACCCGAAACCAACACCTAGAAAAAAACCAAGAGGTTTGTCTGGGTAATCCTGACGACGGTTTAAACGGCCTCCATTAATATCTACACAGAAATTCAAATCGTAAATATAATTGAGCGTTGAACCCATTTTACTGCTTGAAGAGCCACCTAATCCAATCATAACTGGTGCACCCAAGGAGATGGTTAAATCGTTCGCCTGAACGACATGAAATTTTGGATAAACGGTTACACCATAACCGGATGCATGAACCTGATAAGAATAGTAATTGGTGTCACGAATGGAGGTTCCCCAAATGGTATAAGGGCGCATAAAGGTTTGTGTATTGGTTGAAGAACCGGCATAGCTCACACCTAAATCGCATTGAAATTGAGCTTGTAACTTTCCGATGGAAGAACAAATCAACAGCAAGAGTAAAAATTTCTTCATGTTATATTATGATGTTAGGCAAGATAAGATGAAAAGTTTTTTTGAAAGAAGTATTCTGGAAAATCTTTTACGGTATCGGTATCCTTCAACCCTATAACTCTTGGTTACGCCTTGCTTCATGAGCTCTATTTATTGTGCTCCCATCCACAAAGCGCCGCCAATACTGTTACGTTGTGCCCCGGTAACAGAAGCCAATACATTCTCTTCTTCTCGCCAACGCAATACACCAATAAAGGCCATAACTAATGCTTCTTTATAATTAATGAGTTCCGAATCGGGTACAGTAACTTCCATTTGTTTGGCAGTTAATGTATCGCGTAAACGGGCCAGCAGAAAAGTATTGTGCGCACCCCCACCGGTAACTAACATCCGTTGCTCACCATCTGCTGTACAAATAGCATCAATCTGCATAACAATATGTTCGGTTACTGTTCTTAATTTATCGTCAATCGAACAAGAATATTCTTTTAAAATGGAGTAGATCGTTTCAGTACCGAATTCGTTGGCAAGTGATTTAGGAAATGGTTTTCTAAAATACTCCTGATCATTTAATGCAATCAGTAAATCCTGATTAATTGTTCCTCTGGCAGCCATTTTACCTTCGTGGTCAAAGTCAAACCCCGCTTCTTGTGCAAGCACATTCAATATTCGATTTGCAGCACAAACATCAAAAGCAATATGTTTACCATCTTGTTTAAACGTGATATTGCAAATACCACCTAGGTTCAAAAAATGCGTATAATCTTTCCAAAGAAATTGTTCACCTATCGGAACTATCGGTGCCCCTTGTCCGCCTAAGGCCACATCCATATTTCTCAAATCGGTTATAACCGGCAGTTGTGTAACTGCAGCTATGGATGCACCATCTCCCATCTGAAACGTCATGCCGTGTTGTGGTTCATGAAATACGGTATGCCCATGACTGGCGATAAAATGAACCTTGTGTTCCAGATTATTTTTTTCAATGAAGGCATTCAGTTGTTCCCCCATCCATTTACCAAAAGCGGTGTGACATCGAAATAATTCACGGGCTGAAAGGGCTGTTATATTTTTAAGTTGTTCTTGCCATTCCTTTGAAAAAGCAATACAGTCGGCTTGTGTAATCTCATACGTCCAATTACCTCCTGTTTCTTCAAGGGTGCAATAAGCAATATCTAAGCCATCCATTGAGCTGCCACTCATGGTTCCAATAACACGGTAGATCATAGCGTAAGGTTATACTGTTGAATAAATTGAATGCTTCGAATCATATCCGTATGTATCAATCGATCGGCAGTTAATGAAGGAACTTCTTTCCGATAAGCGGTTACTAACGTTTCTAGGAATGCGGATGACTTCTTTGGTCTGCGAAATTCAAAGGCTTGTACTGCATTTAGTAATTCAATGGCCAAAATACGTTCTACATTATTAACCACTTCATACAATTTTGTTGCCGCATTGGCACCCATGCTAACATGATCTTCTTGTCCGTTACTACTCACTATACTATCAACGCTTGCCGGACTGCACAATTGTTTGTTTTTACTTACAATAGATGCTGCAGTGTATTGCGCTATCATTAAGCCGCTTTCTAAACCGGCTCCTTCAATTAGAAATGGAGGTAAGCCGCGCTGACCACTTATTAATAAATAGGTTCGTCGTTCAGAAATATTTCCTAGCTCGGCAACAGCAATAGCCAGGTAATCTAAATTAATTGCGAGGGGTTGTCCGTGAAAATTACCCCCGCTTAAAATCATATCTTCTTCCGGAAATACGAGCGGATTATCGGTAACTGCATTCACTTCTTGTTCAACAATGCGTTCCACAAACGCAACGGCATCGCGTGTTGCGCCATGTACCTGCGGAATACATCGGAAACTATAAGGATCCTGTACTTGGGTTTTGGTTCCTGAGGCCATTTCGCTTCCTTCCAATAATTGGCGCATGTGCGCAGCAACTTCTTGTTGACCTTGATGGTTTCTTATGCTGTGAATTCCAGGGGTAAAGGGTTCAGGTGTAGCATCATAACCTTCAAAGGAAAGCGCTGCAATAATATCGGCCCATAAAATGAGTTTTTTCGTTTTAAGTAAACACCACACCGCATAACTACTCATAAATTGTGTACCGTTCAGAAGAGCCAATCCTTCTTTACTTTGAAGTTTCAGTGGTTCATAACTTAACTCCGATGCTTGTCGTTTTTTACCATCAATATACACTTCTCCTTGATTGAGAAGAGGCAAACTTAAATGAGCTAAAGGGGCTAAATCGCCACTGGCACCCAAAGAACCTAGCTGATAAACTACCGGTAGAATATTCTCATTATAGAAGGCAATTAAACGTTCACAAACGTTTAAACTCACACCGCTATGACCGTACACAAAATTTTTAATTTTTAGCAAGAGCATAATCTTTACAATTGCTGCAGGCACTTCTTCTCCTAAACCACAAGCATGACTCAATACTAAGTTTTCCTGTAGTTGTTGAATATCTTCGGAAGATATTTTTACATTACACAAACTGCCGAATCCGGTATTAATACCATAATAGGTTTTAGACGTATCCTGCATTTTCCGATCGAGATAGCTACGGCATTGTTGAATATTGGTAACGGCATTCGGATGAAGTTCAAGGGTATGTTGTAAAAGCGACGCAATGCTTTCCAGCGTCATGTGTTCGGTTCCTAATTGCATGGAGAATTAAGTGGTTTTTGCTGAGGCGCAAAGATAGGGAAGCAGGCTTATTTCCGGATTTTAATTACTACGAATCAAGGAGATTATTCGTAGTGCTTATCGTTGATGCTATCATAGATATTCGCATAATTTACATAGCGTTCTTCTGAAATTTTACCGCTGCGCACGGCCTCTTTTACTGCACATTGAGGTTCGTTGAAATGACTGCAATTATTGTATTTGCATTGCCCGGCAAGGGCTTTCATTTCCGGGAAATAACCACTCAACTCAGCACGTTGCATTTGAAAAATACCTAACTCACGAATACCGGGTGTATCAATGAGGGAACCTCCTTCGGGTAAATCGTACATCTCTGCGAAGGTTGTGGTATGCATTCCCTTACCACTCCAATCGGATACGTCTTGGGTTGCTGCTTCCACATGCGGTAACAAGCGATTGAGAAGGGTTGATTTTCCCACCCCGCTATGACCGCTCAATAAACTGATTTTATCTTTCAACAGGGTTTTGAAAATATCCAATCCTTGTTCTTTTTCAGCAGCAATGAGGTAGACCGGGTAACCACAAGCGGTATAAATTTCTTTAAGAAAATCAATATACTGAAGATCCTCTGCATCATATAAATCGGCTTTGTTAAAAACCAGCACGGCGGGTATATGGTACGCTTCACTACTTACTAAAAAACGATCAATAAATCCGGTTGAGGTGCGAGGATCTTTGATAGTTGCAAGCAACACACTCTGATCGAGGTTAGCCGCAACAATATGCTTTTGTCGTTTATTATGTGGCGATGATCGAATAAGGTAATTATTTCTCTTTTCGATAGCACAAATCATAGCGCTATATGCGGTACCTATTTCTTTTTCCAATACCACTATATCGCCAACGGCAATGGGGTTGGTAGAGGTTATTTCTCGGTCTAGTTTGAGTTTCCCCTTGATTCTACACTGATAAAAATGGCCGTCTTCGCCCTTTGCGTTATACCAAGTTCCGGTGGATTTATAAATTCTTGCTTTCAAACGAAAAGTTACTTGCCCAACATTTTATTGTATCGGCTTGCATCGGCTAAGATACTGAGAGCCTCTTTGATTTCCAGATCCGTATTTAATTGATTTTGCAGTCTTCCACGAAGGAAAAAATAACGCGATACAATTTCTTCTTGTAAAAGTTGTTTTACCTCTGTTTTATGCTTCACAAGATCTTGTTTTTTATCGCGCGCCACCGATTTTTGAAGTGTTTCAAATTCTTTTTGAATACCATCAAAGTAACTCTCTTTTTCGGCAGTGGTTTTAAATTCCGTTAAAGCTTCTTCTGTTTTTGTTTGATAGGAAACATCTTTCGATTCTAACCAATTTACAAACTCTTGATAATCGGCTTCCGATAGTTCAAAGCTGTATGGATTGGTTATGGCCGGATGTTTGCCAACATATTGGGTGGCATAATCGAACAAGTATTGTTTGTTCATGAGGGTAGAAACAATTTTCAACGACTCTTTAGCTTCTGTTTTAATATCAGGGGCAATACCACCACCATCGGTCACCGTGCGCCCGCTTTTTGTTTTGAATTTTGATTTGATAGAATCAGGTACTTCACCCACACTGCCATCTTCGTTACGATGACTATAATCGAGCACCTGAATACATCTACCACTAGGAGTATAATATTTTGCCGTGGTAACTTTTAGTTTAGCATTAAAAGGAAGGTTACGGGTTGTTTGAACGAGTCCTTTACCATAACTTTTTTGTCCGATAATAACACCACGATCTAAGTCTTGCATGGTACCGGCTACAATTTCAGAAGCGGACGCTGAGTTTTTATTTACCAGTATAGTTAAAGGTACTTTTTCATCCCACGGAGCTCCTTTGGTAAGGTAACTTTTATCCCATTCCTCCGCTTTTCCTTTCGTGCTAACCACTAACTGGCTTCCATTAATAAAAAGGTTACACATGTTTACCGCTTCATCGAGCAAACCACCGGGATTATAGCGAAGATCAAGAACGATGCCTTTTAATTCCGGTTTAATTTTTTTCAAACTATCCAAAGCAGAACGTACATGGTTGGTACAACGTTCAGTAAATTGAGTTAAGCGCACATAGGCAATATCCTTGCTAGGTCCCAGGAGGTCGGCATAAGGCACCGCTGAAATATTTATTTCTTCACGAACAACCGTTTTTTCAGAAACGTTGCCGGTAATAGGGTCTTTGATTTTCAGTTTGAGTGAAGAACCCGGTGAGCCTTTTACGAATTTACTCACATCATCAATTTCTTTTCCCTTAACACTTTTTCCGTCGAGTTCTAAAATAATATCACCGGCTTTTAATCCGGCTTTAATTACAGGACTATTCTCGAAGGGTTCACCAATCATGAGGTAATCGCCTTGTTTACGTATGGTTGAACCGATACCACCATACTTTCCAGTGGTTTGAATGCGGTAATCTTCTATATCTTCTTCCGTAATGTAAGTGGTGTAAGGGTCGAGGTTTTTAAGCATAGCATCGATACCCGTTTTCATCATTTTACCTGGTTCGATGGGATCCACGTAATAGGTATTTAATTCTTTGAATAACGAAGTGAAGACCTCCATATTCTTGGAAATTTCAAAATATGAATCAGGTTCTTTGGCTTGAATCATGAGCATGATTACAAAAGCCACTACCGCGCCTGCTAAGAATTTACCTGATTTTCGGAAATAGGATGTCATGGATAAAAATTGTTCGTGCAATTTATTCAAAAAGCCAAGTTCATCAAGCTAAACACGAAGTGTATTTCTAAAAGTGGGGTTAAAAAAGAAAAATCACGGCACAGGGTCGTAACCGTGCGAGCCCCAAGGAGCACAACGGGCAATGCGTTTAAGCGCTAACCAAGAACCTTTAAGACTGCCGTGTTTAACAATAGCTTCTCGGGCATATTCTGAGCAAGAGGGTGAATACCGACATTTACTACCACCCAATAACGGCGAAAGGCCGTATTGATACACACGAATCAGAAAAACAAATATTATTTTCACCAGAGCAAAAGTACAACCAAAGGGTTGGCTGTTCATAATCAAGCGGTGTAAATTAAAAAGTTCAATAGGAATTACGTTCAATGTAATGGCTTTGGTTAAGTAGAGTTAAAAGGCTGACCTGAAAATACCAAGTAAAAATCTCCTTAAACTTTTCAACACTGAACGAATTTCTTTTAAATAAATAACAACCTTATATACAGCACAATATATTTGCAACTCTTAAATTTCAGGCTTGAAGTACATGTGGTACAGAACCGGTTTTGTTTTATTATTCCTGATCCTTCCATCTTGGATGTGGGCTAAAGGTAATCAAAATGACAAGCCGGATAATTCACCGAAAGGCCGATTGATGCAGGATATATACTTTCTCTGTATGGATACGCTGGAAGGCCGACTTACCGGTTCAGAAGGTGAAAAAATAGCTGCAGATTATATTCAATCCAGATTTGAAGACATTGGCTTAACCCCATTTAAGGGTCGTTATAAATGGGATTTTACTATGCAAGGCGGTTCGGTTTTAGGAAAGAATGCCTTCTTCAAAATTAATCATCAAAAGCTAGCTATAGGAAGCGATGTTCAGTTTTTGCCATTCAGTTTTGGAAACGAATTGATGGGCGCTTCGCTGCCCGGCGTAGATGAAGAAAACAATGTATGGTTGGTGCCTTTAAGCAAAATGCCTTTGCAAAAAACGAATACACCAATAAAAATACTTTTTGATTACGCACGCACTGCTCAAGAAGGTAATGCCAAAGCGGTCGTTTTTTATAACGATCTTACCGGATATAATGATATTACCTGGAGTAATAATAGTAAATATGATTTGTTGAATATACCTGCTGCGGTTCTTTCGCATCATGCCTATGAACAATATCTTAAACCCGCTATGAAAAAAGATTGGGTTCAAGTAGAAGCCAAACTTGGCTACGAACAATCGAGTGCTACCGGAAGAAACGTGATGGGTTTCTTGGATAATAGAGCACCGCTCACAGTAATTATTGCAGCTAATTATGATCATATAGGTAATTACGGAGGTAAATTTCCAGGAGCGGATAATAATGCCAGCGGGGTTGCCGGTTTATTTTATATGGCGGAACAAATGAAAGCACTAAAGATCTCCGGTTATAATTATCTGTTTATTGCTTTTTCAGGAAAGGAGCAAAATTTACAAGGTTCAGCTTCGTTTCTTAAACAAAATGAAAATTGGTTAAACGGTTTTTCATGCATGATTAACTTGGATATGATAGGACGGTATCGCCCGGTAAGTAAGAACCTGTATGTAGGCGGTGTTGGAACCTCTCCACTTTGGACGGATATACTATCTCGAATTAGTTTAGGCTACTCCTTACAAATTGATAGTTGTGGCATGGGGTACTCGGATATGAATTCCTTCTATCAAAAAAACATTCCGGTGCTGCGTTTCAGCAGTGGGTATCATGATGATTTTATGACGGAACAAGATCTTCCATCAAAAATTTCTGCCGAAGGCGAATTTGAATTACTGAATTTGGTATTGAAAGCAGTAACAGAAATTAGCAAATCGCAACGTCCCGCCTTTACCAAGGCTCCGGATGTGGCTGAAAAGTTGAAGAACCTTCGTGTGGATATGGGCATCATGCCCGACTTTTCTTTTAATGAAGATGGTATTCGGATTGGGGCTTGCTTAAAAAATAAATTAGCAAACAAAGCCGGATTTCAATCGGGAGATGTTATCGTGAAAATTGGCGAGTTCCCAATTATTGATTACGATGATTACATTAAAGCCATTAAAAAATCGTCCGATGATCGAGAAACAGCTATCGTTGTGCGCAGAGGAAAAGATGAATTCAAATTCTTTGTATTGTTGAACTAATTGTTCTTCAACATAAAGAATAAACCATACAGGGTTCACATCAATACCAACATCTTTTCTAAGGGCTCACACTTTTTTACACTTACGTTAGGATTTGACCTTGAATTTTTTCCATCAAAATGCAACCCGTACAAAACGAGGGGCGGTGCATACGCGTTGACTATTGTCACAATCTGATATATAAACTGCAAGGCTCGGTTGCTGTATTCCTTATACCTTCTAAAAATAAAAGGGAATACAATGCATTCCCATACCTTTGCGCCCGCATGCCGTTTCAGTTCGATGTATTTACTTCTCTTGAAGCACTCGCCGAGGAGGTTAGATTTCCGGAAAAGAATTATGATCTGGATACTGATATCAATGAAAAGGCTGAACTGCGGAATATTAAAAACTATTATCTACTCGTACGGGAGAACAATAGAAAATTAGCAGTAATTTATTATCAACTACTTGATGTTAAGCCTTATCATTTCAACATTAGCGATAAACCTGTACAACAATGGGCCCTGTCGTGGGCATTACGTATTGTTCGTCCTACCTTGTTAGTATCGGGCAATCTCTTCCGTCATGATCAACTTTTTTATTGTTTTGTAGATGATCAAATCACACCTGAGTTAAAACGCCGGATGCATTGCGATGCTACCGAGTTCATGATTAAATACACGAATTGTTCGGGCATTTTTATGAAAGATGTTGAAGAAGATATTGCTCAGGAACTCCTGAAGGATTCTTCTTTTCTTCCGATGCCCGATGATATTTCTATGGAGATGAAAATACCGTCATCCTGGAAGTCATTTTCCGATTATGAACATGCGTTAAAACATAAATATGTACAACGATTACGAAAAATTAAACAATCATTTCGTGATGTTACTATTCAGGAATTTGGGTTAGAGGAAGTGCAACAATATGCGGATGAAATACATGCGTTGTATATGATGGTGAGTAGAAAACAAATGGTAAGTATGGGTATTTTGAACCCTGCGTTTTTTGTGGAAATGAAACGAAAAAAAGGCAGTCGCTACAAAGTATTTGGGTTTTTTTATGAGGGGAAATTAGTGGCCTTCGCGTCAGCAATTGTGCATGATAGAGAATATGATATGAATTATATTGGTTTTAATTACGATTACAATCAAAAACTCAGTTTGTACTTCAATATTCTATTTCATTGTGTGGAGCAAGCCTTACAGGAAAATTGTAAGAAACTAATTTTAGGAAGAACAGCCATCGAAGCCAAGGCTATTATGGGTTGCACACCCGATTATCGGTATAGTTTTTATAAACTGCGGAATGTTGTGGTGAATTGGTTTTATAAAATGGTAGCACGTTATTTTAGTGAGCAACAAGGCGAGAAATGGAAAGACCGACACCCGTTTAAGTCAGAGTACTATCAGGAATCAAAAGCAGAAGCTTAATTGATAATAATTCGCCGATTTTGTGTGCGATGTTTTTGTTGAATTTGCATAACATAAACACCTAAATGTAGTGGAGGAAGAATAAGTTGATAATTATTTTCCGTTGTCGTTTGCAACGTCTGCGATGAGTATATAGTTTCGCCAAGAACATTGTATAATCGAATGGATTGAATGGGCTCGCTACTTCGTACATAAACCAAGTTACGTGTAGGGTTCGGGTAAACAAGAATATCCTGTTCAAGCACTTGCGATGTAGATACACTATTCGCACCCAAACATACTCCGGGAAGATGAAGGTCCATCCATTGTAAACGGCGACTTATCATGGCTTTCAAGGTATCTAATTCTTCTGTCATGTTATTGGCATATGGAAGTTGCTCAGGCGTTCCCAGGCTTTGCCCCCATGTTGGCCATTTGGTATAATGACGAATTTGAGCTTCATCTACAGCCGCCTCTGTTTGATCTATGTAATTAAATACTGCTGCTTCTGAAAGAATGTTAGTTCTGAAGTAGTTATATCGGCAACGCACCAAATTTCGAAAGGTACTATCCTGCATAAGAATACTATGCCAAGGCAAAGTGGCTTGAAGGTTATTACATGGCGTTGTGTTGTAACTCCAAACATCGATGCTGTCGTTAATCCAAGGCATTTTTTTCAACGACCAATCAAAGTCCCAAACGGGGCCGGCAAATAATTTAGTATGTATGCTATCTCTATGTTTATAAAAGAACATACTCTTGGAAAAACCATCGCCATTCCAAGCGAATTCATTACATATAAGATAATCGGCGAAAGAATTCAGATCTAAGTATTTCGAATAGCCTTCTTGCGGATGATAAACATTGGCATTGAATAAAAGGAATTCTAAACTATCTACCCAATGCCGAAGATAATCAGCTTGAATTGTGTGTATATTTTTACGGCTTGGGTTAACGTATTGAAATCGTGTGTAGTTATTCGGACAAGCCGGAGGTGCCACATCAGAAAGCCAACCACTTGTATCAACTACATAATCATGTTTGAAGATATAACCGCCGGTGAGTGAGTCGCCGGCTAAATCGGTATCCTTTAGTTTAGCGATAGCTACACGTTGTGGATCTCGTTTAATTTTTTCAGTGAATTGATAAATACCCTGATAACTTCCATTCAAAAAAACTTCACAAAATCGAAAGCGTGTTGCGTAATGCCCCATTTCCTGAAAAAGATGATACATCAAAGGGTTACGCACAAAGGAGCGATCGTTCCATGTATTCAATAGCAACCAATCACTTTCCTTAGGCATCCCCATAATTTCAACAGTGGTGTCGTTTAAGGTTGAATCAAGTAACTCAATTGAAAAGGAACGTTGCGGGAAGTTGATCGATTGTTGACCGTGATCTTTAATATTCGTTTTCCCAAAAAAAGTAAAAATCGAATCGGTTAGTCGATTGCGAACGCTCCCTTGATGATCTATGATTTTGATACTTCCTACAATCTGACTATCATGGTTTGTAACCTGATGAATGGTGTTCAGTAAAACGATAGGTATATTGGAGCTAAAGGTATCGGTAATGCCAGGTACATTGGAGCTGAAATTCAATTTCCAACTAATCAAATTTCCGGTATTCAGGGGAGAATTATCGGTGATAAGTAAGCGCCACGTACCTATGCCGGTTTGAAAATTATTCAGGTTACCAAGAGGTGTTACCGGTTTAAATGTGCCCGTGTACGGACTCTGAATCGTACCGGCAGCTTGAATATCCAAAGAGGCATTATCATGAAAGATAGTTTGAGTATAATAAGTAGTATTACCTCCCTGGTTGTTTACCAAAATGCTTGAACTTCCATCCGGAGCCATGAGGGCTATACTAATATCTTGAAGATAATTATGCTGAAGATTAAGCTCAATACTTTCAAGCCCGTAGGTGTTTTTTAACGCTGAACCATTTAAAGAAGCTATACTTAACGAAAATTCTGTTTGGGCATTATCGGTAATTGCTCCCGCAGGCCCATAAAAACTCTGTGCGTTTGAGGTTAACGAAAAAATCAACACAAACGCAACCAGTCCTAGATACTTATACACCTTAAAAGCCAAAATGAATCTTCTCAAAACAATTCCCCTATCCTGCGAAAATAATCAAAATATATTGATATTCAATTAATTAGGACTTGTTTACGCGTTTAACTCAAAGTTTTTCCCGTCAAAAAATCAATGGAATTGGGTTATTTTTACCCCCATGCAGCAACAGCTTTCTCTATTTGATTCTCTACCCGAAGCGGAGATACCTGTAACTGGTGCACGCAAGGTTGTGGTGAAATCGCAGGAGGTTGATCTCACAAAACTGGAAAAAGTCTATTATACCATTACTGAGGTTTCTGTCATGTTTTCGGTGAATGCTTCGCTACTACGATTTTGGGAGAAGGAGTTTCCGGTTCAACTAGGTAAGGTAAAGAAAAATAAAAAAGGCGACCGCTATTATAATAAGGAAGACTTAGAAAAATTAAAACTCATATTTTATTTGGTAAAGGAAAAGCGGATGACGCTTCCCGGAGCCAGAGAATTTTTGAAAAATAACCGACGTAAGGTTAAGGATGATAAAACATTTGTTGAAAATCTGAAACGCGTTAAGGAGTTTTTGTTAGCTTTGAAAAAGAATATTCAGTAGAAAAAAGTAAGAATGAAAAAACTAATGCTTGTTTTAGCAGCAATCACCTTTGGAATTTTAGCACAGGCTCAAGATTATCAACGTATCATAGATAAGAAAACGGATCGTATCATGCTTAAAGGTCAAGTAACCTTTGAGGATATTCGGAAGGAAAGCGCATTCTCTTGGTTCCAAGATGGCCTTAGCTACGATTACAACAAAATGGTGGCCGATAATCTGGAGCGTTATTATAAACCGTATCATTTCGTAGTTTTCTTAGGAACATGGTGTAGCGATACGCAAGACCTCTTACCGAAATTATATACAGTACTTCATCAAACTAATTTTGATTTCAATGCCATTACGATGTACGCGGTGGATCGAAATAAGGAAGCAATCAATAATGAAAGTAAAAATTTTAAAATCGATCGGGTGCCAACAATTATAGTGCTTCATGGCGAACGCGAAGTAGGTAGAATTACCGAAACGGTTACTGCTAGTATAGAACATGATTTATTAGCTATTCTTGAAGCCGATTATTTGGAACTCGAACGTAAGCGAGTGGCTAAATGGGGCGAATAATAAGTGATTTTTCTTTTTCAAAACTATCTTTGGAATTATCAACGTGTTAGCCGTTTTTCTCGCGTAGTGGTTCGGTATAGTGAACATCCAAATGAGGTTTGAAAATAGATTGAAAACAATAAGGCACGTGTTATTTTCTTTCAGTTTTAAATAGTGTATCAACCTGTTAATTTCAAAGGCTTAACTTCATTCTCTCTTAAGCTAAAGCAATCAACGTTTAGTACGACGAGATGGTTTAAACTAAAAACTCCTGCCGGAGCAGGAGCTTTAAAATTGCTTTTTCTAAATTAGGTTTAAAGTGTAATCGTATAAGTAGTACCGTTAATTGTAATTGTAGCCTGATCATCACAAGTTCCGGCACCGTAATTCAACACGCGAAGTAAACCACCAACAGGTTGTATTTCTACTTCTCCTTCTTGAATCCACTGACAACTTAATGCTCGAACCAAGGGTTGTGTAATCGTCATGGTGTATTGCGTACCATTCGCTCGTTGTCCGGAACCATTCCCTGATATAGCGTAAACATCATCCGTTTTGGTTTGTGTTGTTTCTCCGGCGATGAAGGTGCGTACTCGATTGGCATTCCAAATCACAGAATCGTTGGTGTTTGCTTTAATAATTAAACCATTTACTGCAATGGTGAAATACATCTGGTTGCTGGCGTTATGCCCCATATTGGTTACCGTTTTCGATCCCATTACATGGTTGTTATTTACATGGTACTGATCGAAGGTGATAGTATGAACATGACCTGAATCTTTGTAAGCTCCGGTGTATGACACCAAAATTTTACCGCGTCGATATTTTCCATCACCACATAAGCAGTTCGTAGGTCCGAAATCGATGGTAATTGTTTTGGGCGTACTCAGAGTATCATGGGTAACGGTGGCGCAGGCAGAACGCATTTTGTAATTAGAAAGAGAACCACCATGAGGTGTTGTGCTCGCATCATCGGCAATATTCAATACCTCATTATAAATTAATTCTGAAGAGGCATTGTCTTTGGCATACGACGTGTCGTTATCATCACTGTTATTTTTGTTTCTTTTACATGCTGTAAAAAGGAAAGCCACTGCGAGAAAGGCTACCATGCTGATTTTTACTTTTGTTGAAAACATGATTTATTTTTTTTGCGCCCGCTAGACAGGGGCTTTAACCATAGGTTTAATAATGTAAAAAATTTATTAAGGGTTTAAAAATGAAAGTCGCTCCCAGAGCGACTTTCAAAAGAAATATTTTTTATTGTAATGGTGGAATACGTAAAACCTGACCTGGATAAATTTCATCCGGATCTTTAATCATAGGTACATTCGCTTCGAAAATGATAGGATATTTACTGCCATCATTGTAGTTATTCACGGCAATTTTCCAAAGAGAATCGCCTTTTTCAACCGTATAATACGTACTCGAAGCAGGAGCTACTTCGGGTTGTGCCGTAACGGTCATCCGATTTTCTACTTGAGCTACACCAGCAATATTACCCGCCGTAAGTGCAATTTTTTCAAAGTCAGATTGACTTTCGCATTCACCGGTTAAAATCACATGACCTTCAGCATCTATACTCAGATCAAAGTTGTTCACCTGGAAACCAACGCTTTTAATATAATCGAGCATAGCCTGCTTTTGTTTGGCAGCAATACTCTCCGGTGTGGCGGCGGGGTCTTTCGCCTGCTCTTCGTCTTTGCTTCCGAAGATCTTTTTACCCGCTTCTTTCAAAAAGGAAAATAATCCCATAAAAATAGTTTTTAAACGTTAACAATGAGAAGTCAAATATAGCGGGAAATATGAACTCCCGGTTTTCTTTTTTTGTCAACAGAAGAGGCATCACAAACAATTTGGATCTCCTGGTCGTATAACCTAAATAATTACTTACTTTGTTTCATGAAAAGGTGTTGCTGGTATTTATTGTTCATCCTTTTACCATACAATATGGCGGCACAGTTGCTCTTTCCTTCTGAAAAGAAAGTGATAAGAAATAGCGAAGAAGCTAAACACTATTTAAAAGAGCATTGTTCGATTTTTTTAGAAGATAAAAATTTGAATCTCGTTGCTAGCGATTACCATTTTTCTACTTACTCTAAACATTATCGTTTCGAATTATGTTATCCAAATATATCCTTGTTCAATAAATTTATTACGTTACATACAGATGCTTTCGATCGCGTATTATCGTATGACATAAATGGAGAAGGCTTATCCAAACTGCGTTCAACGAATAGTAACTTGAATCATAGTTTTTGGTCGGAAGAACATAGCAAGGAAATTCTTAAATCCGTACCAGACTTTGCGTTTCATTTAAAGCAGGCCGCCTTGAAAATTTATTTAGAACAAGAACAGCCTGAACTGATACTCGAGGCGAATGCTTGGACCAAAACTTATAATCGCACCATGCTATTTCGATATGATGGAAGCATACTTGAAAATATGGATCAAGAACGTTATTTCTCGGACACTACACTTCAAGCTAAAATTTTTAAACCCGATCCGTTAACTACCTTACAGCAAACGTACGGTAGTGTTTATATCGATAGTAACGATGCTTATCAAGTATGGCAAGATAGTGCTTGCACCGTGGTTAGTATTCCGGCTGTTTATAGTAACGGTATTTTTTATCCGGAAAACCAATGGGTAACTCTCGATGAATTTGAAAACCCGGTGGCGAACCCTGTAACGCAAAGCAACCCGAATTTTTTCTTTCAACGTAATCAATCGGGATTTGAAGATATGATGGTGCTATATCATATCACCAATTTTCATGATTACATAGCCTCGTTAGGATACGATTCACTCATGAAGGAAGGGGTGCTGGTAGATGCTCATGCGCAAGGTGGCGCCGACAATTCCGTATTTAACCGCAATGGCGGAAGTCCTACGTTATGTTTTGGAATTGGTGGTGTGGATGACGCTGAAGATGCGGATGTAATTATTCATGAGTATGCACATGGCTTGAGTTGGAGTGCTAATGGAAATGATTTTTTTAGTTTTGAACGATCCGGTTTAGATGAAGGAGTTGCCGATTATTTCGCAACCTCCTATTCCCGTTCTATATCACCTTATCATTGGCAAGACGTTTTTTCATGGGATGGTCATAATGAATATTGGGATGGAAGAACAGCGCAAACAACACTATTATACCCTAATCAAACAAGTATTTACACCTTAGGTGAAATTTGGAACGCCGCTATGAGCAACCTGGCAACCGATGTTGGTATTGTAGTTGCCGATAAATTAATGTTGGAAGCAATGTATTTTTTCACGAACCAAACAACCTTACCCGAAGCAGCGGTACATATTTTACAAGCCGATACGCTTTTGTTTGGAGGGCAATTCTCTTCTCTCATTTGTGCAAACTTTCAACAGAAAAATATACTCGATGCATTTTGTAAACCAACTTCAAGTAGTTCGGTACAACTCGGGTTACAACCGCAGGTATCTAATTCTTTCGGTTTTGCAGAAGGGAAAAGCGATGTTACGATTACCTTACCTCATGCCGAAGAAACAAGGTTTGATTTGTACGATCTTACAGGCCATTGTGTGTTACAAACTTCGAATAAAAAAGGAGCGATTCGCATCGCTCCACAAAATTTTTCTTCAGGTATTTATGTATTGAAATGCACAACAGCAAACCAACAATATACTATCAAACTAAACCGATTCTAAAACCGGTAGCCAGTACTAAAATGAATTTGTGCCAGAAAACTTGTTGAATTGAATTGCGCTCCATTATTCTTCACTTCCTGATCATAGTAATTAACACCTAATCCTCCATCGATACCGATGTAAAACTGTTTCATGATCGTGAAATTAAAGGTATTATTCAACAGAAATCCAAAGCGCGTACGTTGGGTGGTGGTATTCGTAAAAGTATTGGTTGCAGGATCTAAAATTCGACCACCATCGCGTTCGTCGCCAGCGCCAAACATCAAGGTTGGTGCAATAGCATACTTAGCAGGGCCGTTATTTTTCGTGGGATATAATTTCAAAGCCAGTGCAGCAGCGTAGTAGCGTTGATTTATAGCCGTGAATAAAGGAACCTTCAAACCAATATACTCATTGAGCATTCCTTCATAACTAGCGCCTACGCCCACGCTATTTTTGGTAAAGGCAGCAAATGGAATAAACGACACGATATTTTTTCCGTATCGAGTATCCTTTTCTTTTTGGGCATTAACCGTGCTTGCTAAACTAAGTAAGGTGAACGCAAACAATATGAGTTTTTTCATGACATGCAAATTTTGTGATTACAAAGATTCTTAAAAACAGAGAGCCTGATACTAAGAAGATGTTATACTTATACGATGTAACTTGACTCATTGTTAGATAGGGCACAAGCCACTTTCGGCTAAGACCCGCACTAAAATCCGTTTTGGATTGAGGCTTCGAGTGGCTTTCACTACATATCAGCATCAACCAATCGTTTTTGAACCAAACGTTAAGTAAATGAATTCGTAAAAGGTGTTACAACCAGCCTGTGAGATTTTAATTATTTTTGAAGCATGTTAAACTTGAACCGGCACGCCGGATTGTTTGTATTTTTCTTTCTGCTTCCTTCCGTTATACTTGCACAAGATGCGAATAAAACAGTAAAACTACCCAAACTTCAATCGCCTGCGAATCAGTGGGTAGATAGTGTGTATCAGTCGCTTTCGCTGGATCAAAAGATAGGACAACTCTTCATGATAGCCACCTATTCAGGAGGTGAAAAAATGAATAAAACGCTCATTGAAAAACTCCTTCGCGAATACTATATCGGAGGGCTGATTTTTATGCAGGGAACAGCGAAAGCCCAAGCAGAACTTACGAATGAATATCAATCATCCTCCACCGTTCCTTTATTTATTGGTATGGATGCGGAATGGGGATTGGGGATGCGCTTAACAGGAATTCGCGATTTTCCACGTCAAATGATGTTAGGAGCCATGAGCGATAGTTCTATCGTTTATAAAATGGGAGCCGCTATAGCCAGTCAGTGTAGACGATTAGGTGTACACATCGATTTTGCTCCGGTTTTAGATATTAACAGCAATCCGAATAATCCGGTTATTAATTTTCGTTCTTTCGGAGAGAATAAGTATAAAGTAGCTTCCTTCGGATTACAGTATATGCGCGGCTTACAAGAGAATGGTGTGATTGCATGCGCAAAGCATTTTCCGGGACATGGCGATACCGATGTAGATTCTCATAACGATCTTCCGGAAATAACGAAGTCGGCCGAACAACTTAGAAAAATGGAGTTGTATCCATTCAAAAAATTAATTGATCATGGTTTGCAATCGGTAATGATAGCTCATTTACAAGTGCCGGCTTTCGAAACGAAAGCAAAAACACCATCAACCTTATCCTCGAATATTGTAACCGGACTTTTAAAAAAAGAATTAGGCTTTCAAGGCTTGGTTATTACTGATGCTTTAAATATGGAAGGAATTGCGAAGTATTTTCAACCCGGAGAAATAGACCTGAAAGCCTTTGAAGCTGGTAACGATATTTTGTTGTTTTCACAAGATGTGCCAAGCGGTGTGAAGAAAATTAAGGATGCATTGCTTTCCGGAAGAATAAGCGACGCTAAATTGGAAGCTTCGGTTCGAAAAATATTAATGGCTAAATACAATGTTGGATTAGCTAATTTCAATCCAATTAAAACTGAAAATATTGATGAGGATTTGAATGAGTTAGTATCTTCTATTCGAAATCAAGTTGCAGAAGAAGCTATAACCTGGTTGAATGATCCTTATCAATTGCTTGCTAAAATAAAAACTAATAAAGTAAAGGACATTACCTATGTAAGCGTGGGTAGCAGTTCGGAAAATACCTTCTCTACAAACCTTAAAAAATATGGCGTAAAGGAAATTCGGTTTGCACCTACTTCAAATAAACAAGCTATAAAACAATTTGCGAAAGAGTTACAACAAAAGGAAGCCATCATTATTGGAGTTCATAATATGCACAGTTCTCCCTTGAAGAACTTCGGATTGGATAGTTTAGAAATAGAATGTATTCGAACCTTATCACAACAAAAAAATACCCTCACTGTATTTTTTGGAAACCCTTATGCCATGAAGTATTTCTGTGGCTTAGAGGGAGGCATGATTGCTTATGACGAAGCCGACGAAACGCAAATAGTGGCGGCCAAAGAAATTTTCGGCTTATTGAAACCCAAGGGAAAATTACCGGTGAGTGTGTGCGATCAATTCAAGGCGGGTGAAGGTTTAACATCGCTTACCAGCGTTTTAGGTGAAGTACGCGATAGTGCTGGTTTTGTGAAACAGAGCAAATTGTTTTCGGAAGAGGAATTAGTAAAGCCTCTTTTCACTACAGAAAATAAATTAGAATGTTGTGTAAGTCCGAATGCATTAGGTATTGATATGAATGAGCTCGATAAACTCGATAACTATCTTCAAAGCTGTGTAAATAATAAAATATTTCCGGGGTGTAGAATGCTGGCAGCCAAGGGAGGCAAAGTGTTTTATGATAAACCGTTTGGTTATTTGAATTATGATATCGGAACGCGAGTAGATTTGAATACGCTATACGATCTTGCCTCCTTAACCAAGGTGGTGGCCACTACGGTAGCGGTAATGAAGTTATACGATCAGGGTAAACTCGATTTGAATGCGAATCTGGGAAAATACTTAAGTGTAACACGTGGTACCGATAAGGAGTTTCTTAAACTGAAAGATATGCTTACGCATCAATCTGGTTTGAAAGCGTGGATTCCATTTTATAAGGAAACCTTGGATAGTTTGAAACAACCCAAAGAGGAATTATATAGTAAAACGATGCAAGGCAAATTTTCGGTGAAGGTGGCGCGTAACATGTATATGCGCAATGATTGGATTGATACAATGTGGGCGCGGATACTTGCAAGTCCGTTAGAGAATCGAGGACGTTATGTGTACAGTGATTTGAATTTTATTTTATTGCAAAAAGTAGTTGAGCATATTACCAAACGTAAGTTGAATGATTTTGTAGCGGATGAATTTTACAAACCCTTGGGAATGACCCTAACGAATTTCAATCCGAAAACAACCTTGGCAGGAAAGGAAACGGCACCCACCGAGTCGGATGATTACTTTCGCTATCAAACCATCAACGGCTATGTACATGATATGGGTGCGGCCATGTTTGGAGGTGTAAGTGGTCATGCCGGATTATTTTCAACACCCAATGATGTAGCAATTTTATTTCAAATGCTGCTTAATGGAGGAACATACAAAGGCAAACGGTATTTGCAACGATCAACGGTAACCTTATTTACTGAACGCTATTCGTTCTTAAGCCGAAGAGGATTAGGCTTCGATAAGCCCGAACCGAATGCAGGCAAAAGCAATCCATGCTGCGATCGGGCGAGTATGAAAACGTTCGGACATACCGGTTTTACTGGAACCTGTGTTTGGGCTGACCCGGAGAATGATTTGATTTATGTTTTTCTTTCGAATGCCACTTACCCGAGTGCCGATAAAAAGAAAATTAATCAAGGTGTAGGTGTTCGCGAAACGGCACAGGCGTATTTATATCGTGCGATGGGTATTGCCAGTCGTTACCGAAAATAAGTTAGGGAAGTAATTCTTTTAATTTTTGCTCAAGCGTTTCACCTCGTAAATCAGCCGCAATTATTTTTCCGTGTTGATCGATGAGAATCGTTTTTGGTATCGTAGGAAAATGATAGAGATCACTTACAATATGTTCGGTTTCTAACAGATGAATCCAAGGCATTTGAAATTGATTCAATGCGGCCAACCACGCTTCGCGTTTAGCATCAATGGAAACACTTACGATTTCAAATCCCTTAGCATGAAATTGTTCATAGGCTTTTTTCATAAACGGAATTTCTGCTTTACATGGTCCGCACCAACTTGCCCAAAAATCTACTAAGGTGTATTTCGATTTTATGTTACGAAGGGTATAGTTTTTTCCACTCGAATCGGCTAGCGTGAAGTTAGGAGCGGTATAGCCAATTTCTACCGATTTTAATTTCTCCATGGTTTTCGTTAATTCCTTTCCATAAAAACCGGTTTTCGCTTTTTCACGTAAAAACTGATACAAGGTATCGGCTACATGTAAGGTTAAAGAACGTTCGTTCATGATAGAACTGTAAACAACAAAAGCGGCTACTTCACTGCCTCCATGTTCTTTCAGAAAATTAAAGAAGTTATCTTTCAAAACCACATTCATATTCTTAATCACATTAGCAATACTGTCTTTGTTAGCATTAGGGTTTTGATATTGTTGTGAAATTTGTTGTGCTGCTTGTTGCACCGGTTCTTGTTTCGAAATCAACTGACGAAAAATTTCATTTGATTTAGAACCTTCCAATAAAGTTACTTTTAACCCTGATTTCAATTCAATATTCAATTTGATATACGATTTGGGGTCAGCGAAGAATACCTGATAATGGCCATCCATATCGGAGATATACATGGGCATTGGTTCTTCCATTTCGTATTCATGCGAAAGCTTACCACCCTTAAACTCAAGGGTGTCAAGGTTACCCATGTTCATTTTACGTAATTGAATTTTCCCTTCCTCGCTGTCGGTTACGGTAATGGTAATTTTACATACCGATTTTTTAGATTCTGAACGTACCGAAAATATGAAGGACCCAAGTACCAACAGGGTAAGCATTACTTTTTTCATTCGATAAAAATATTTCAATTCCACAAGGAATATGTTATCAATAAATAAATTACACGAAAACCCGGCTTAGTGCAAACTCGACTATTCGGGTATAGGCGGGTGCGGCACCGGGTAAAGTCATGTAAAACGAATGGTAAAAAGAAGGTTTAACATGAATTGACGAGTTAGGTCATTCATCAAACCGGAGTTTTCTTGCCCCAGAACATCATCAAACCAAAACCACAAAGGGCGCCGAAGGTATCGGCTACACCATCCCAAACATCAAAACTTCGTCCGGCTACGCAATGCAACTGATAATATTCAATAGCGAAGCCATAGATGGCCGCTAATAGGATAATAAGCCATGGCTTTTCCTTCCAACTATTCCAAAGGATATAAAACACTAAAAAAAAGGAGAAATGAACCACCTTATCAAACTGATCAAATAAAGTTAGTTTAGGGAGTTCCTTACCGGGCATCGAGCATCCGATAAAAATTAAAACGGTCCAAGCCAAAGCCAGGATTCCAGTTAGCGCGTGATTGGATTTTAAGAATTGAAACAAACGTTTCATGCCTAGGCAACGCTGGCACTGTAGGCATCGGCGCTCATCAGGCTATTCAACTCATCCGGATTAGCAATCGTCATTTTAACCATCCAACCTTCTCCATAAGGATCTTGATTAACGGCTTCTGGGTTTCCTTCTAAGCCTGGATTTACTTCAGTAACAGTTCCTGCTACAGGTAAAAACAAATCGGAAACAGTTTTTACAGCTTCTACGGTACCGAAAATATCACCGGCTTTCAATTCTTTACCAACGGTACTGATATCAACAAATACAATGTCGCCTAATTCGCGTTGCGCAAAATCAGTAATGCCAATGATGGCTGTATTTCCTTCTACCCGTATCCATTCGTGATCAGCGGTGTATTTAAGTTCGGCAGGAATGTTCATGATGTATTATTTAAAGGGTAAATGTAATTTTTTTTATGAATAAGTTTTAGTTCTGCTCTTCGGTTTCTTTTTCTTCTACCGGTTCTTCATTCAACAAATCGAGTTTCTTTAAAATACCAAACCACTTAATCATCTTTTTCATATCGCTGGTATATACACGATGCTGATCATGATCCGGAAAAAGCTTTAAAAATATAGCCTTCAACGCTTTATTATCGGCCTTGGCAACATCAAAACTTTCCAAAGCTTGTTCGTTTTGTTTGAACGATTGAAACACTTCCCATAAGCGCACATTGTCGCCCGTGGTATACACTTCGATACTATCAAGTGGTGTTACGGTATGCGAACGTGCCGCAACAAATTTTGTTGTTTGATCATCAAGATTGCGCACAATAGCACCATCGCTTTTGGTTGAAATCAATTGAAATAATCCACTTAATCCGGATATGGCACATAGTTCATTATACTTCATTCGGGTATTTTTAATGTGTTGCAAATGTATTTTTTTTAGGGAAAAAGAAAAATTTTTAGAACTCAAGGAAAATGCAGGTGCATAGGGTGCGATTTATTTTCTATAATTCAGTAAAAAACACAATCCTTCAACATACAATATCCTCCAAGACGCATGATAGTTGTACAACTTACAACCTTATCTTTGCGCCCTCATGTATAGAACGCATACCTGTGGCGAATTGCGCCTTGAACATTGTAATCAGGAGGTTACGTTAAGCGGATGGATTAAATCCGTACGAAAATTCGGATCGATTACCTTTCTTGATCTTCGTGATCGTTACGGAATCACCCAATTATTTTTCAATGAAAGTATAACCGCTTTGTTAGATACGAACCCTCTTGGTCGTGAATTTGTGATTCAGGCAAAGGGAAAGGTTATTGAACGTAGCAATAAAAATAAAGAACTACCGACAGGTGATATAGAATTGGAGGTTAGCGCATTCAGTGTTTTGAATAAATCAGAAATACCGCCCTTTACCATTGAGGAAGAAACAGATGGGGGTGATGAATTACGTATGAAGTATCGCTTCTTGGATTTACGTCGTGACCCGTTAAAACGCAACATGGAATTGCGTTATCGGGTGAGTAGAGCCGCTAGAAACTTTTTAGACAGTGCTTCTTTTATGGAGGTGGAAACGCCCATGCTTATTAAATCAACCCCAGAAGGGGCTCGCGATTTTATCGTGCCAAGTAGAATGCACCAGAACCAATTTTATGCCTTACCGCAATCACCACAATTATTTAAACAACTACTTATGGTGGCTGGGTACGATCGCTATTATCAGATCGTAAAATGTTTTCGAGATGAAGATCTTCGTGCCGATCGGCAACCGGAGTTTACCCAAATCGATTGCGAAATGAGTTTCATTCATCAGGAAGATATTCTGAATACGTTTGAAGCCATGACGAAACATATTTTTCAGGATGTAAAAGGGGTAGTATTTGAAGAAGCTTTTCCACGAATTACTTACGACGAAGCGATGCGTGATTACGGGAACGATAAACCGGATATTCGATTTGAAATGAAAATAAAAGAACTCACCACGATGTTGTGCGGAGCTGACGCTACGATGCCTCATGAGTTCGGTGTTTTCAAGGATGCTGAATCGGTTTTTGCTGTTGCAGCTGCAGGTTGTTCCGAATATACCAGAAAGCAAACTGATGAATTAACGGAATGGGTTAAACGTCCGCAGATAGGCATGAAGGGCTTAGTGTATATTAAAGTGAACGTAGATGGCAGTATTAAAAGTTCGGTTGATAAATTTTTTGATGAAGAGAAATTAAAACAAATCGCAGCTTCGGTGCAAGCGCAACCCGGTGATTTGATTTTACTGGTAAGTGGTGAACGAAACCTCACCCGTAAAGCTATTTCTGAACTTCGTTTAGAAATGGGAAATCGTTTAGGATATCGCAATCCAGATGTATTCAAACCGTTATGGGTCGTCGATTTTCCGTTATTTGAATATGACCCGGAAGAAAAACGATACATGGCCATGCATCATCCGTTCACATCACCCAAACCCGAACATCTCGCGTGGATGATGGATGAAAGTAAGTATGGTGCTATTAAAGCCAATGCTTACGATTTAGTATTAAATGGTACAGAAGTTGGTGGAGGTTCTATCAGAATTTTCGATAAACAAATTCAAGAACGCATGTTTAAAGCACTTGGATTTTCGGAAGAAGAAGCGCAAGAAAAATTTGGATTTTTATTAAGCGCCTTTGAATACGGCACACCACCTCATGGAGGTATAGCCTTGGGCTTTGATCGTTTGTGTTCGTTACTCGGAGGTTCTGAATCTATTCGCGACTTTATTGCCTTCCCCAAAAATAATGCCGGTAAAGATATGATGCTCGATGCTCCAGGACCTATCGACGATAAGCAACGTAAAGAGTTGGGATTGTAATTTTTTCGGGAAACAGCGTTCCGTTTGAAGTACCAATTACAAACTCATACTGTCTTTAAACTTCACGGCTTGTCGGCGAGAGATTTCAATTTCTTCACCGCCATCTAAAATAACACGTAAACCGGCCCCTAAGTAACTTTCAATTTTTTTAATGCGTTGCAGGTTTATGATATGTTTTCGATTCGCCCGAAAAAATACTTTATCATCTAACCGTTCTTCCAGGGCATTTAACGATTTTAAGATAAGCGGTTTATTCGTTCCGAAATACACTTTAGCATAGTTGCCTACGCTTTCGAATAAACGAACTTCATCGAGTTTTACGAACCAACAGCGCTCTCCATCTTTTACAAAAACCTGATCTTCTTTGTGTAATACATCCTGCGGATTATTTTTTTCTTTATCGATGCTGCGTTTTACTTTTTGAATGGCATCACCCATGCGTTTTGTTTCAATAGGTTTTAAAACATAATCGAGCGCATTAAATTCAAAGGCCTTAATTGCATATTCGTTATATGCTGTTGTAAAAATAACTTTAGGCGTATAGGTCAGCATTTCTAATAAATCGAAACCCGTTTTATTGCCGGGCATTTGAATATCCAGAAAAATAAGTTGCGGACGAAGTTCTTCAATTTTGTCGGCTGCTTCCTGAACGTTTACCGCTTCATCAATGATTTCAATTTCAGGAAATTCCTGAAGAATTTTTTTAAGTTCATTGCGTGCGAGTCGTTCATCATCGATAATTATACTCTTAATCATGAGGGAGGATTTTATTGTTGAATGATAATATGAGTTACTACAGTGTCGTTTTGTTGAAACAATTTGAATTGGGCTTTCTCTTTAAAAAAATAGTGAAGACGTTGTTGGGTAGCATTTAAGCCAAACGACAAACTATGTTCATGTACTTTTTTAGTATCGAGTATTCCGGAATTGATTACCAATAAATGCAAGTTGTTGTTTTCGATATAGCTTTTAACGCGAATAGTGCCACCTTGTTCCAAACTGGAAATGCCATGTTTAATGGCATTCTCCACCAGGGTTTGTAGCATCATGGTGGGTATAAATTTTAAGAGCGTATCCTCTTCAATTTCTTTGATGAAATGTAAACGATCTTCAAATCGAATTTTCTCTAACGCCAGATAATCTTCTACTAAGGCAATTTCCTGTTGCAAGGTGTCCAGTTCTTTTTTTTGAGCAATATTACTTCGTAGAATATTCGACATACGTGTAACGGCCTCTCTAGCAAGTTGCGGATTTTCATCCACGAGCGCTCGAATACTGTTTAAAGCGTTAAACATAAAATGAGGTTGAAGATTGGCCTTAATACTTTTGATTTCCAGATCTTTTAAATCCGATTCCATCCGTAATTGTTGTATTTGTCGATGACGGTTTTTTTCGATATAACTCCAAGAGAAGTAGAGTGCGTTCCAGATAGCCAATAAAAGAAACACCGCCGTGAAATTTCCAATAATCTGTGAGGTAGAAAAGGAAAGAAAACCTTCGCCCAATAATAGGGCACAGAGTAAGTAATATACTGTCATCAAAACCAAACTCAAAACAGTATTCGCCAATAAAACGCGAAACAGTAATTTTTCGGTAGGTAACTGAACCCATTGATAGCGTAATATCCAGTTGCGGTATTGATGGGTAATGAAAATTCCGGCAAGAAGCAATACCAGATTGATTAACAAAATTTCTCGATTGAATTCATGCGTGAGTATGGAAACGTACACATTGAGAAAGGTGAATAAAACCCAACCCAGACATTGAAACAACACGTACTTCGAAATTTTCATGTTTGAACAAAAATAAACGGCCAAGGGCGAATCTCTTCAGAATAATTTGACGAGAGGTGAAAGAAACCGATAAGCGTTGGATAGTGCATATTTACTACACACGTTCAATTAACGCTTTTTTATAACACCCCGCCCTATATTTGCGCCATCTTAAAATTCATGAAGAAACTCCTCACGCTCTTGTTAATCGCAAGCCTTAGTTTAAACACCTTTGCCCAGAAAAAATTATTAAGTACTTCTACGTATGCTAAACCTTCGCGCGACAATTTTATGTTGCAATTTGGGTATGAAACATGGGCGAATGCTCCGGATAGCATAAAAATTTCAGGTATTGGTCGTGCCATTAACGCGTATATTACCTATGATTTTCCAATTCAAAAATCTAATTTCAGTTTTGCTGCTGGCGCCGGAGTGGGTGTAAGTAATATTTATTTGAAAGATCAAACCATCGTGTTAACTGATACCCTCTCTATGATACAATTTGTAGATGAAACGGTAAACTATAAAAAGTATAAACTCACAACGACCTACCTAGAAGCACCTTTGGAGTTTCGTTATTTCAGTGATAAAGTAGATCGTAACAAGGGTATCAAAGCTGCTTTTGGTATTAAGGTAGGTACACTTTTATCTACACATACTAAAAGTAAGCGTACCTTGAATAATAAACCTTTGATTGAAAAAGAAGCTACAAAACGCTTTATCGAATCGTATCGATACTCGGTAACGGGTCGTTTAGGATATGGTAATTTCAGTGTGTACGGTTCGTATGCCCTCAGTAATTTATTCAAAGCGAATCAAGGCCCGGAGAATATTCGTCCGATACAAATTGGTTTATGCATTACAGGGTTGTAAACAAGTAATCAAGTAAAAAAAGAAAGCCCGGGATATTATCTATTCCGGGCTTTTTAGTAAATGTTATTCAACCGATTATTTCAAATCCTTCTTTAAATCTTTCCCGAAATGCTTTCCGGCAGCAGCGTACGACTCTTCAATACGTTGTCCGGTATCATAATCGTAACCACCAAACGTCCTTCCCGGTGATCGTTTTACAGAATACTCGCAAATAACTTTTTTCGAGTCAGTTTCCATTATCTTAACTTCAAGGTCTATCTCGGCATTCTTTTTAGAAATGTAAATATTATAACCCGGTTCGGTACGGGAAGTATTGATAACCATGGTGTATTTTGAATCCGGGTAATTTCCGATGGCGAAAGGCGTATTTTTTTCAAAAAGATCGGTAAAGGCTGGTTCAAAACGTGCTTTACGATCACTCACCCACGACTTCTCCCATTTGTCGCCACGCCCGGATTCCTTTTTATTGTACTCTTCTTTTTTGGAAGCAATGTATTCAGCTTCTTTATCGAAACGACCGACGCTCATATTTTCATACGTGAATAGCACGTTGATTTTGGTTTCGTTTTGAATGGGTTTCGGATCGCCGGAAAGGAGTTTCACCCGTTGGGCTTGTACCCAAAAACTAAGCGCGATAATACTTGTGGTAAGCAGGATTCTTTTCATGATATTAAATTATACAGGCAAAGTAAATGCATTTCTTGCATCCGGTTTTGAAACAAGCGTTATTGCATCAAACAATCAGACAGGGATGTAAGAACAAAATTAGATTCAAAACTACTATTGTGCGACATCATTCTTGGAACACGGATTTTTTTAAGATCACTTTTGATTTTATCAAAGAAACGATATCCTTCCGAAATCTGCATGAATATAGATCTTAACGCCAAAGGTGAAAATCATAATATAGTTTTTCACCCCATTTTAATCATAACCATCCTAAAAAGATCCGCGTTCTAAAAGAATGTAAGCGGCGGTTAATTGATTTCTTTTACTAATCAATATCCATAATTGTTTTAAGAGGTTGATCGAATTTATTTCGGACAATAATAACTCAAAACCTAATCCTTACTGTCTTCTCCTTTTTTGATATCAAACAGCTCTTTCTTCGGAACAACTTTAACCTTAGTATCTTTTTTAAGGGTTCGAGCAATAGCACTAAACGGAGCAATTACCACATGCTCCCCTTGCTTCAAGCCGGAGGTTATTTTAATATATTCGTTGTCTTGCATTGCGGTTTTTACTTCGCGTAATTCCGTTTTATTGTCTTTGCTTACAATGAATACATACTCTTTAATCGCATCTTCTTTTTTAGTTTTCTTATCTTCCTTGCCATTTTCAATTTCATCTTCCTCGCGTGTTGTAACCGCATTAATAGGCACTGCCAGGGTTTGTCGTTCAAATTTGGTAAGAATGTCTACACTAGCCGACATGCCCGGACGGAAAGGGAAATGGCGGGAATCAATTTGTAATAAATCTTGGTAACTTTCAGGTAGTAATTCAATGCCTACGGTATAGTTACTTACTTGATCCGACATAGCGGCGGCTGCTTGCGAACCGGCAGTTGTGCTAGACTGAGAAATTTTTACAACTACCCCTTTGAATTTTCGTGATGGGTATGCTTCTACTTCAATATTCGCTGTGTCGTTGTACTTAACTTTTTGAATGTCATTTTCACCCACTTCAACATCTACTTTCATTCTACTCATGTTCGCAATACGCATAATTTCGGTACCGGCCATTTGAGCAGTTCCTACAACACGTTCTCCTTTCTTAACAAAAAGAGCTGAAACAATACCCGACATAGGCGCGTAGATCGTAGTTTTTCGAAGCGATTGCATAGCTTCTGAAACATTAGCTTGCGCAGAGGCTACACCGTATTGATTACCCTTAATAGTTTCCGTGCTTCCTCGGTAATTTGCTTGCGCCGTTTTATAAGCGGCCTGAGCAGATTCAAATTCTACCGCACTAATTACTTTGTCTTCAAAAAGCTGTCGGTTACGTTCGTACGTTGAAGTTGCTTGATCGAGTTGCGCTTTTGCTTGTAACAACATTGCACTGGCATTTGATACCGACGAACGTGTTTGATTAAGTTGCGCATTGGCGCGGTTAACTGCGGCCTTATAGATCGTAGAATTAATGGTTGCTAAAACTTGCCCTTTACGAACACTATCACCTTCTTCCACAAACAAATCCGTTACTTCGCCAGAAACATCCGGACTTACTTTAACTTCTGAAACCGGATAGATTTTACCGCTAGCCGAAACTGATTCAATGATGTCGTGTAAACCAGCTTCTTCAATAGCAACCTTCGTTGTACTATCGCTACCCATTACACCTGTTTTAGAAAGTATAACTAACAAACCCACTAAACCAAGCACGCCACCTAATAACCAGTAAATACTTTTTTTACTCATGATATTCCTTGCTTTATAGTTTAATCTGATTGCCCATGTAATAATCAAGCACTTTTATTTTAAAAATGAGATCATATTTTGATGAAAGTGCCGATGCACTCGCCTGATTATACGTGTTTTGAACACTCGTGTATTCAAACGTATTAATCATGCCAATAGCATAACGCTTCTTGGCAAAATCTAAGGCTCGTTTAGCGGCTTCTTCTGCTTTTTGTGCAGCAGCATATTTCTGCCGCGCGGCTATAACCTGCTGGTGAGCCGTATAAATATCTTGCTTGAGTTTGAGTTGATCTTGTTGATATGAAATTTCCTGACTTAAAATACTAATCTTAGCGCGTTCAATAGAACTATAAGCTGATCGTCCGTTAAGTATTGGAATACTCAGCGAAACACCGGCGTTCGCACGAAGGTTTTGATTGTATTGATCGGCGAGAGGTGTAACGGCAGTTTGATACGAGTATTGAGGAACATTAATTGGATATTGTTGGGCGCCAACACTTACATAACCAATCGTGGCATCTCCGGTATAAGTTTGTCCGGTTACACTTTTAAGATTGGATGAATAATTAGTACCTAAACCACCAAAAAGGGCAAGTTGCGGATACTGCACACTGCGAGCAACGCGCAAAGCCTTCTTCGCGGAAGCCAGCTTCAAATGATTATATTTCATTTGGTGTTGATGTTGGATAGCGTGATTGTAAATGGCTTCCGGTAGCATAAAGGAATAGGCATCTGCTATTTCCATTGCGTTAATATCCGGGGCTTGAATATCGAAGGACTGGTTAAAATCGAAATTCATTAATGCCATTAATTGTAACAAGGCTAATTGTTCTTCCGATTTACTACCTATATAGGTTGAACTATCATTGGCAAGTTGCGATTGCATCTGCGATACATTCAATTCCGGTATTTTACCGGCTTGCGCAAATCGAATGGTTTGCTCATATTGTTCTTGATCTAAAACAAGTTGTGCCTCTGCAATTTTTACTTGCTCGCGTGCCATCAGCACCCGCAGAAAGCCGGTGGCCACATTTAACGAAATATCATCTTTTAATTGCTGATTAGCTTCTTGAGCCGATAAAATATCTAATCGGTTTTGTTCGCTTTGTATTTTCTTTTGAAACCAACCAAATAAAAGTACTTGTGAGTTTAAGCCTATGGAATTATAAACGAATCCTTTCGTAACGAATTGGTTAGAAGTAGGGTCGATAGATCGCCCATAGCTTTCGCCCAAGGAGGCATCGGCATTCAAACTAGGCAATTTACTAGAACGTGTTTGTTGAAATTGTAGCCGAGCAAGTCGTTCATTAAGCTCAGCATTTTTTACTTGCAAATTATGTTCGCGCGCATAGTTCACGCAACGCAATAAGCTCCAACTTCCAACAGGTGCCGGAGCCGAGGCCGCAAACATATCATCTGGAGCGGTGCTGAGTTTATTGGATCTATCGTTAGCTAGCGAGCTCTTCATAATATCATCTTCTTTCTGATCGGTAGAATTAGGAAGAATTATTACATCTTGCTCATGGGAAGTACCGTCTTCGGAACGGGTTACAATCACCACTTTATTGTCGCTCGGTTTGGTTTCTTTTTGGTCGAAAACTTCTGCGGGTACCTGCTCGTTTTTGATTGGCTTAGCAAAAAGTGTAGAGTCGGTATGTTTAAGTTGATCTAACTCCTGCATGCGTTTAACAACGGCTACCGAATCGGCCTTTTTACTTTTTTTAGGTTTCCCGTAAACTTGCGGAGGCATTACCTTTTTTATAGTATCACTTTTACCATAGCCCATACTCTGAGCGTTCGATGTGGAATACAAACAGCCCATCAATATTGTCAGGGAAATTAAAAACCTGAAACTCATGTACAGGCAAATATAATAACGACTCTACTGATTTTAAGGAAATAAAATAATCGGAAAAAGTTTAGGATGAAAGGTTTCTATTGATTGCTACCTATCGCAGGAGCTGAAGCATTCTTTTTAAACAACATCAAATAGGCCAGAGGCTTTGGCATTTCTCCTTTTTGCATACAGGTAAATTCATAAACCCCTGTAATCGGTGCGATGAAAGAAAACTCGGTTGCGTATTCTTCATTTTTATCGCCGGTACGGTCGGAAACTAAATCACCGATACCTTCTTTAAATAAGGTAACTTTTAATTTCTTACAAGAAGGATCACCAACAAAAACGAAGTGATACCATTGTCCTGCTTCAAGATGAATATTAATGATGTTACCGATTTTATCCTTCATGGGGATTCGTTGTTCTTTAAACAAACTAAAATCGTGAGAGGTATGTACTTTGATAGCCTCATTAATAGTTTCATTGAAAACCTTAACATTATCGGCTAAAGTTGAACCCATGGGTTCCTGGCCTGAGCTTGAAACTTGCGCGAAGCCGTTCAATGAAAAAACAACTAACAGTATAGAAATCAAATATTTCACGTCCGTGCAAGGTACAAATAGAGTGCCAGCTTTTTTAGTGCTTCATCTTGATATAGGTCAAAAACCAATTTTTAGTGTTAAGAGGAGGAAGGCCTTATTTTCGGCACCTAGGAAATTAACGTGATATATCAACCAAACATCCGAATAAAAAAGCGAAAGGAATAACCAAAACGATTCAGGGTAAGGGCAATGATTTCTTTATAACCATGGTACAGAGCCACTTTCGCGAAGATAACACGACTAGAGCAACCACAAACCAAAACGAGCTCTAAGAAAATCGAACTTCGTGCAAACTCACATTTTGGTGAAAGCATTTTCGTATCGATATTCTTGTAAATTGATAAATATCAGCAACTTGGAATAGCACTTAATCTAAGTTTTGAATGGACCATGGAATACATCTTAAGGTATTCAGGTTAAATTGCTTGAACAAAAAATGGCCTGTTTCCAAGCATGAAAACACATTGTTTAACGCGGTAATAAAGGCATAAAAATTTTAATTCACCAACAAACTTTGCTTACTTTGCCCGCATGAAAAATTTATTATTACTCGCCTGTTTTGTACTTAGCTCAACGCTTGTCAAGGCCGATTTTAAATCGAGTTTCAGAGCTAAACACGATCGTTATCGCGACCCAAATTTTTACACCACCTCGGGTATAGAAGCCGCCTTATTTCAGTTTGGCGATATCAGTGGTGCTAATTTTACGGACAAAAATGGTAAAACAATTGCCCAAAAAATGATTCCGCGCTTTAGTTATTTTTTTAATGTTGGCGCTGATTATAATTACAAGCTAGATAAAAACTTTTCGGTATTCACCGGCATCAACGTAAAAAACATTGGCTTAATTGCGAAGTACGATACTTTAAAATTTAAGCATCGCGTATATACGGTTGGTTTTCCTCTTGGTTTTCGTATTCATAGTGCCGACCGCAAAACTTGGTTTAAAGCCGGCTTCGACGCTAGTTGGGCTGTACATTATAAGAAGAAAACATTTGTCGACAATAAGAAAACCGAAAAATACAGTGCTTGGTTTAGCGATTGTACTTCTACTTTTTTCCCATCTGTTTTTGCCGGACTAAGCGTTGGCGGCGTTTCCGTTAATACCAATGTATATCTGAACAATTTCTTCAACCCGTATAACATGCGCAATTTTGATTATAATGGGGATTTGATAACCCTGGGTTTGGGTATTAATATGAATAAGACCTTCAAGAAGAAAAAGGGGAAAAAGCACGAGGAAGCAACTGAAGCACAGTAAATCAACATGCCTTTAGGTTTTCAAGAATGATCGGGGCATATCCTTTATATTTGCCGTGTTCGGTATGGTAACGAAACAAGTATATCAAAGTTTACTACAGAAGAAGGCCCATCACCAAAAGGCTTTTGCTGTATTAATAGATCCTGATAAGGTTGATGCAAATCAAATAGCAAGCATTGCCGAAAAATGCAATGAGGCTGCGGTAGATTACGTTTTCGTAGGCGGTAGTTTAATGGTAACAAATCATCTGGATGCTTGTATCCAATCGTTCAAAGCACATTCTGATATTCCGGTTATTTTATTCCCCGGTAGTCCGGCTCAGGTAAGCCGCTATGCCGATGCTTTATTTTATTTATCGCTAATTTCCGGAAGAAATCCGGAATTGTTAATAGGGGCTCATGTTGTTTCTGCTCCTATGGTTAAGGCGAGTGGATTAGAAATTATTTCAACGGGCTATATTGTTGTGGATGGCGGTGCGGCAACAACGGTTTCCTATATGAGCCATAGTCAGCCTATTCCGAACGATAAAGATGACGTAGCGTTATGTACCGCTATGGCCGGAGAAATGTTAGGTAAGCATGTAATTTATATGGACGCCGGCAGCGGGGCTCGACAATCAATTTCGGAAGGTATGATAAGCAAAGTTTCAGCTTCTATTGAAATACCATTAATCGTTGGCGGTGGCATACGCGATGCTGAGAAGGCCTATCGTAACTGTAAGGCAGGTGCCGATGTTATCGTAGTTGGGAATGCAATAGAAAAGGATAACACCCTCATCAAAGAAATTGCAGAAGCAGTGCACGGTGTTGAAGTAAAGGTTTAAGGTTTACATCGGTTTTGTTTTTGACGGAAATTGTTTAACCCAATGGCAGTTCTGTTCACCATAGGATAGGCCGAAATCTTGCCAAGAGTTCCTGAAATTTCTACATCTTTGCGCCCTAAAAAAATACCATGCAAAAAGGATCTACGATACAACTGGATGTTCAACTCGACGAGCAAAAAGTTCCTGAAAAAATTTTCTGGCAAGCGGCGGAAGGCGGTGTAGTAAATCCAACTGAAGCAAAGGCATTTTTACTAAGTATTTGGGATAAGAATGAAAGTGCTTGTTTACGCATTGACTTATGGACAAAAAAGATGATGATTGATGAGATGAATGATTTCTTTTTTCAAACCCTCATGACCATGGCCGACACCTATGAACGTGCTACGAATCAAAAGGAACTTGCTTCCGATATGCGTGAATTTGGTAGAAACCTGAAAACCAAAATGGAAGAGGAAATGAAGAAAAATCAACTCTAATTAGCGCTTGCCCAATCCGAAAAAGCCTTTTTTCTTTGGAGGCTCTGGAGCCGTTTCATTCCAAAGCATCTGGTAAATTTTGCCCCAACCCGGGAAACCACCTATATTACGATCGTCAATAAATAAATCGGCATGAATTTTTCGAGGGGTATTTTCGGAACCTTCCTCTTCATAAAGACTTTTATTAACCGCATGAAATTCAAGTTGATTGTTTCTGCAAAAAGCCACAGCTTCGTCTAACTCACGGCCCGTGCGGTAAGTCCAGAGAATAAGTTTATGCCCATCGTTTTTTAATCGTTGTAAGGTTTCAAAGGCAAAAATTTTAGCCGGGCCAATTTCGGGATATCGGTCTTCTACAATGGTTCCATCAAAATCAATGGCAATTATCTTACTATCTACTAAATTCATGACTAAAACGTGCTCAAAGAGAAATTTTTAAAGTACTCATTACCAATAAAAAATATTCTTTTTAGGGCTGCAAATTACGGTATTAATTTCCTTGTTTGTGTACATTTGTCGAAAGGGAATTAAAACTTTCAAAGAACATGTACGCATGGTATTTGGAAGATCAAGACACGTGGAAAAACTAACAGAGACGACCGCACATGAAATTTCATCTGAGCTAAAGTGGTTTGCATTGTATGTAATGCCTCGCTCAGAAAAGAAAATACTTCACAAGCTTCTGCAAAAAGGAGTGGTGTCTTATTTACCACTAACCGATTCCATTCGGATATGGAGTGATCGAAAAAAGAAAATAAAGCTCCCTTTAATTCCGGGCATTCTATTTATTCATGGTACTCAAAAAGAACTCATAACAGCACTCGAAACGCCGGGTGTGGTGAGTGTAATACGCTACATGGGTAAACCTGCCAGAATTCGTGATTATGAAATTGAAAATCTAAGAATCATTACGCGCCAAGCGGATGGTTATACTTTACTTGAAGACAAACATTTTGAAGAAGGTGATATGGTGATGGTTACACAAGGTAGTTTTTACGGACTGTTAGCGCAGTACATACGAACACAAGGTAAGCATCGTGTGGTAGTTGAAATTAATGCACTCAATAGTTTTATTGAAGTGAATGTGCCGATCTCTTTCCTCGAAAAAATTAATAAAAAAGTAGCTTAGTCTACGTTGAAATAATTCCCTTGTTCCACGTTTCGGGGAGTCAGCCTGTGACTCACCAAGGCGAAGCCATATAAAAAAATGAAGGTCTACGCAATCATTCCAGCTCGTTCAGGGTCGAAAGGTTTACCTAATAAGAATATTCGGTTGCTGAATAACAAACCGCTTATGGCGTATTCCATCGATTTTGCAAAAACATTAGCCGTTGATAAAATAATTTGTTCAACCGACTCCGAAGAATACGCTTCCATCGCTAAAAAACACGGAGCCGAAGTTCCCTTTCTTCGTTCCGAAGAAGCCAGTTCCTCTACCGCTATGGAACAAGATATACTCAAAGACCTATATCAAAAATTTGAAACCCATAACATAGTACAACCGGATATGTTGGTTTGGTTACGTCCGACCTTTGTTTTCCGAAGTACACAAGATGTTAATCAGTGTATTACCTTGTTGCGCAACGATGCAAATTTGAGTGCCGCACGTACGGTATGCGAAGCTGAAGGAAGATTGTATAAAGTAGAAGAACAGCGTTTACTACCCGACTTTAATGATTTTGGGAAATCTATGATACGCCGTCAGGATTTTGGTAATCGCTATAAAGTATTTAGTACCGATGTTTTTCGATCGGATACAAAAAATACCAGCGATGATTTTTTAGGAAGACATGTGGCTGCGGTGGTAACCAATAAACTTTGTGGTTTAGATATCGACGACCTCTTCGATTTTCAAGTGGTGGAATCGGTGTTAAAATATAACCGAACTATTGTTGATGACTCTATTGACGGAACTTATCTCGATTATTAAAGAAGCCCTTCCGGAAATACTTTCGCTACGACAAGAAAAAGTATTGAAAGAAGATAATAGCTACGTATCGAAAGGCGATTTACTGATGGATTCGCGCATCATTTCTTTTCTTACATCGAAGTACACGTCATTACAAATCATTACAGAAGAAACCTATCAATCAGGTACGGTATCGTTGAATGCCACAGAATATATTGCCGTTGTGGATCCTATTGATGGTACCGAGAATTTTGTTTCCGGACTAAAAGAATGGGGCAGCGGGGTTTGTATGTATCGTAACGGGTTGTTTGAAGAGGCCTTTATCGCTTTACCTGAATTAGGACAATACATTCATTCTTCCGACTTGCTAGAAAGCAAATTTGAATCGAGAATTTACGGCATTTCTTCCTCGTTAACCAAAGAAGATATACTCCTCTTGGAACCCGGTTTTGAATACCGAATTATTGGTTGCTGCATGTACAATATGTATAATGTTTTAACCGGAAGCTATAAACAATTTCAAAATCCAAAGGGTGCTAAATGCTGGGATATTCTTCCCGGATTAAACATGGCATTAAAACACCATCTGGAAGTAACAGTAAACGAACAACCTTATCAAGGTGAATTTTTACAACCCAATGAACGATATCGTTTCAAAATTAAAAACGTATAAACGTATTGCCATCGTGGGTAAGGGCTCAAGTTTGAGTCGTATTCATGAACCGGCCTTACACGATGCTTTCATCATAAACTTGAATGATTCGGAACGGTATATTTCCGGACACGTAACGTTATTTCATGCCGACTGGGTTATAGAATCGTTGAAGCATGAAGGTTTTAAAAATGAATTTTATTTTTCACCGCATAACATTTCCATACTTCTTCCTTCAAAGGCAACCTATGTGCCGGTAAAGTATCAAGCCAATAATCAGGAGGGAATAGAACATCTGGCAGCCGGGTTTAAACGCAACGAGTTTGTACTCAGTGACTTCTTGCTTTTATCGGCACTTCAACTCGTTTATCTGATTAATGAAACGAACCTGCCTGTTTTCCTCCTCGGATTTGATTTTGCTTTACAAGAAGGTTTGGAAGCAGGCGATATGAGTGGCCACGATGCCAACTATAAACGCATTTTACTTCGAACGCAAAAGGAGAATTTCCGCTATGTAAAAAAGTATATAACCGAGGTACTGCACATGAAGGTTCTTCATGTGGGTGAAACAGATTTGAGTGACCTCACGATTGACACTTTTAATGAAGCTATTCAGGAAGAAATACCTTCTCACTTTGATTTAAAAGCAAGTTACAAACAGTTACTTGCAGCTTGTGAACAGGAAGATTATACCTTAGTTGTTGCCGAATTAACGAATAACCATATTGGTGATCCGCAACGGTTACGCCAAATGATTCGTGCCGCAAAAAAATGTGGTGCAGATATGATTAAAGTTCAAAAGCGTGATGTGGATTCGTTTTATACCCAAGAGGAACTCAACGCATATTACGAATCGCCATTCGGAAAAACACTCGGCGATTACCGTCGGGGCGTTGAACTCAATGATGCACTCATGAAGGTACTAATAGAGGAGTGTTGCGCGAATCAAATCGTATGGTTTGCATCGGTACTCGATTATCCCTCGTTGAAGTATATGGAGAAATACGATTGTCCTTTAATAAAATTGCCTTCAACTATTTCAAACCACAAAAACTTTTTACGGAAGGCCGCAGAGGAATATCCAGGTGATTTAGTAATTTCTACCGGATTCACCGATTCGAGTTATGAAGATTTTGTATTGGAAACCTTTAGCGGAAACCGAACCATATTTTTATTGCAATGTACGAGTAGTTACCCTGCACCTCCCGAAGCTTGTCAGATTGCTGTTGTACGGCATTATGAAGAACTACGGGTAAGCAAACAGATACAGGGTTTATATGCAGGTTATAGCAGTCATGATTTAGGTAGTTTGGGTTGTATGCTTGCGGTTGCCGCCGGAGCCCGAATGGTAGAGAAGCATGTAAAGTATGGCAATTTAGATTGGATTCATTTTGATGGTGTAGCGCTTGATTTGAGCACGCAGGAATTCGAGCTATTTGTAAAAGATATTCGCAAAGCACAACGTATGTGTGGAAGCAAACAAAAAATGATACATCAAACGGAGCATCATAAGTATGCGCCTAACGATAAACATAATTAACCCCAAATCGAAGAATCAAAACACTATGTCTTTGGTAACTAAATTAAAACGGCGTTTTTTCAGAGCCATCATTAAACTCGATCGACGTTCAGCGTTTTATGCCATGCGCTCGGTATATATGGATGGTATGGTACGACGCCTAAACGATTCATCTCAATTTCATTGGGATCAATTTAAAATTGAAAAAACACCTAAGAAATTTGAAGATCTCGCAGGCTTGTTTTTTTGCAGTCCGCTTAGCCGAGGAATTCTTCGTCAAGATATTGATGAGGCTGCTTTGCTCTTCAAACAAATTTCAAAAATGGATGCACCGCGTGGTGTTGAAATTGGTCGTTTTTACGGTGGAAGTACGGTGCTGTTGTGTACTGCTATTGGTGAACGAGGTAAGTTACTATCCATCGATATTGCACCAAAACACCAAGATGCCGAATTGAAGGAAGTGCTTGAACGACTCCAACTTACATCACGTGTTGAACTAATGATTGCAGATGCCAATAAGGTGGAAATGAACGATAGCCTAGATTTTGCATTCATTGATGGTGATCATAGTTATGAGGGTGCCCGTTTAGATCATAATAAATGGGGCGCAAAATTGAAAGTGGGCGGCTTGCTTATTCATCATGATATGGGCCATTCGCGGAAGCATTCCGTACAATGGAATGAACTCTTTTTGTTATACCAGAATATTCTTCAAATTCAACAGCCTTGTTTAGAAGTATTAGCAGAAGCCGGAAGTATGGTTGTGTTTAGAAAAACGAATGTGAACTGGATTAATCTTCCGCCAAATAACAGTCGTGGCTTGAATACCGAAGGAAAGCAAACAAAATCGAATTCCTATTTGAATAAGGAACAGTAATTATTCAACATGCAACAACCTAAGCTTATTGAATTACCCAAATTTGCCGATCCACGAGGTAATCTTACTTTTTTGCAACAACCCGATCAGATACCCTTTGCAATAAAACGTGTTTTTTGGTTGTACGATGTACCCGGAGGAGATAGTCGTGGTGGACATGCTTATCGCCAACAACATGAAATTATTATTGCGCTCAGTGGAAGTTTTGATGTGGTAATAACGAAGGAAGATCATACCACACAAACAGTACATTTAAACAGAAGTTATTTTGGTTTATGGGTTCCACCGTTAACCTGGCGTCATATTGAAAATTTTTCTACGAATTCATTAGGACTTCATATTTCCAGTTCTTCCTTCGATGCGAAAGATTATATCCGTGAATTCGATGAGTACATTCAGTTAAATCTTGAAAGCTAAATTTACAATTCATGATTGTGCTTTATTAAACCTATCGCAACTTGGCGATAGGCACGGTCATCTTACCATCATCGAAAATGAACAAGATGTGCCTTTTGAAATTAAGCGGGTCTATTATTTGTATGATATACCTGGTGGTGAATCGCGAGGTGGTCACGGTCATATTCATTTAGAATCTTTAATTGTTGCTGTTAGTGGTAGTTTTGATGTTACTGTTGATGATGGGCACGAACGTAAAACAATATCCCTGAACCGACCTTATCACGGTTTGCATATTAAGCCCGGTATGTGGCGTGAGTTACATAATTTTTCTTCGGGTGCCGTATGTTTAGTATTAGCCTCGGAATTATACAATGAAGAAGATTATATACGCAATTATCAACAGTATTTAGAACTATCACATTCATGATACATATTCATCCAACGGCCGAAGTGCAAACGAATAATATTGGCGATGAAACACGTGTATGGCAACACTGTGTAATCTTAAAAGAAGCTGTTATTGGTTCGCAATGTAATATCAACTATAATGTTTTTATTGAAAACAACGTTCGAATTGGTGATCGAGTTACTATAAAACCGGGCGTTCAACTTTGGGATGGAATCGAAATTGAAGATGATGTGTTTATTGGTCCAAACGCAACCTTTACCAACGATCTTTTTCCGCGAAGTGGTAACCGAAATTTTGAACTTCAAAAAACCTATATCAAACGAGGAGCCTCTATTGGGGCTAATGCTACCATACTAGCCGGAATAACTATAGGTGAACATGCGATGGTTGGAGCCGGTTCGGTTGTTACTAACGATGTGGAAGCCAATACAATTGTTATCGGAAATCCGGCCCGTGTTTTACGAAAAATAGAATAGGCTAATTATGTTCTATTCAAACAAAAATGTAAACGTTAAGCTCAACCCATGAAAATACCATTCGCCAATTTCAAAGCCATGCACAACCCATTAAAGCAACGCATGGTTCAGGCTTTTGAGGAAGTGTATGACAGTAACTGGTTCATTCTCGGCGAGCGTGTAAAAAAATTTGAAGAAGACTATGCGGCCTTTAATCATACCAAATTTGCATTAGGCATTAGTAATGGTTTAGATGCGCTGCATATTGCCTTACGCACATTGCATATTGGTTCAGGCGATGAAGTTATTGTACCATCAAACACCTATATTGCTACAGCATTGGCCGTGAGTTATACCGGGGCAACGCCTGTTTTCGTTGAACCTGATTTGAACACCTATAATATCAAAGCAGCACAAATTGAAAACGCAATAACCGGTAAAACGAAGGCTATCATGCCGGTGCATTTATACGGACAGTGCTGTGAGATGAATGCCATCATGGATTTAGCTGCGAAAAGCGGTATTCATGTAATTGAAGATAATGCACAAGCGCAAGGCGCAACCTACCTTGGGAAACAAAGTGGAAGTTTTGGTACACTCAATGCAACAAGCTTCTATCCCGGTAAAAATTTAGGAGCCTTAGGTGATGCCGGGGCACTAACTACAAACAATGAAGTGTTCTACCAAGAAGCTATGAAACTTCGGAACTATGGTAGCGCAAAAAAATATATTCATGAAACAATTGGTTTCAATATGCGCATGGATGAATGTCAGGCGGCATTTCTTTCTATTAAATTAGAGCATCTTCCTAGCTGGAATCAACAACGTCAACAAATTGCAGCTTGGTATAATCAATACTTAGCTTCAATAGAAGAAATTAGTTTACCTGTTGTGGCTGCAGAAGCAACACATGTATATCACCTGTATGTTATTCGCAGTAAAGAGCGAGATGCCTTACAACAATACTTGTTTCAACAAGGAATAGGAACGTTAATTCATTATCCAATTCCACCACATTTGCAACAAGCTTACCATACTTTGAAATTTACACAAGGGTCATTTCCTATTGCTGAGGAAATTGCAAACACTTGTTTAAGTTTACCGCTATGGCCGGGTATGACAGAGCAAGAGGTGCAATTCGTTGCAGCCGCTATTCAATCTTTTTTTACTCGAACAAAATAAACGTGCAAGAACAACAACACGATTGGGATTTAGTGATTGAAAGTAAATCATCACTCTTCGATCTTAAATTGAAGGATGTTTGGCGTTACCGTGATTTGCTTCTATTATTTGTTCGGCGCGATTTTGTTACGTTCTATAAACAAACCATCTTAGGCCCCCTTTGGTTTATCATTCAACCCTTATTAACCACCATAACCTTTACGATAATATTCGGACGTATAGCGGGTATTGCTACCGATGGAACACCACAAACTATTTTTTATATGTCGGGGATTATTATCTGGAATTATTTTTCGCAATGTCTTACCGATGTATCTGCAGTATTTACAACCAATGCAGCTATGTTTGGCAAGGTGTATTTTCCCCGACTTATCATGCCGTTGAAAATTGTACTCTCGAACCTGATTAAGTTTGGTGTACAGTATCTAATATTTATAATTTTTCTGTTGTATTACATCTATACCGGTGAAGTTAAACCGAATGCCTGGGTACTCTTAACCCCCTATCTTATTGTGCTGATGGCTGGTATGTCGTTAGGAATAGGAATGATTATTTCATCCATGACGGCCAAGTATAAAGACCTTCGATTTCTAATAAATTTCGGCGTCCAATTAATCATGTATGTAACACCCATTATTTATCCGCTATCTAAAATTCCATCAAACTATTTGCCTTACTATAAACTCAATCCCTTGGTAGGTTTATTCGAAGCGTTCAAACATGGTTATCTTGGAACAGGAAGTTTTTCTCTCCATGATTTATGGTATAGCACGTTGGTTTCAATAGGATTGCTTGTGGTTGGAACCCTTATTTTTAATAAGGTTGAAAAGAATTTCATGGATACGGTCTAATTCAAATAAATGCAGCGCGCGGTAATAAAAGCAGAACATATTTCCAAGCAATACAGGCTCGGTAAAATTGGAACGGGAACGGTGAGTCATGATTTGAATCGTTGGTGGCATCGTGTGCGCGGAAAGGAAGATCCTTACTTAAAACTTGGCGATGTGAATGATCGTTCCAATAAAGGATCAAGTGATTATGTTTGGTCGTTACGCGATGTGAATTTTGAAATTAATCAAGGCGATGCCGTTGGTATTATTGGTAGAAACGGTGCCGGTAAATCTACACTACTTAAATTACTGAGTAGAGTAACCATGCCAACAACGGGTAAAATCTATACCAAAGGTCGAATCGCATCACTCTTGGAAGTAGGTACTGGTTTTCATCCTGAAATGACGGGTCGAGAGAATATTTACTTAAACGGCGCTATCTTGGGAATGCGCAAGCATGAAATCAAACGCAAGTTCGATGAGATTGTTGCCTTTAGTGGTGTTGAACGTTATATTGATACACCGGTGAAACGGTATTCATCAGGTATGTATGTTCGCTTGGCTTTTGCTGTAGCGGCCCATCTGGAAAGCGAAATTTTAATTGTGGATGAAGTATTGGCCGTTGGGGATGCAGAATTTCAAAAAAGTTGTTTAGGAAAAATGGGCGACGTGAGTCGCGGCGAAGGTAGAACGGTGTTATTTGTTAGTCATAATATGGCAGCCGTAAAAACACTTTGTAACCGTGGCTTAGTATTAGAACATGGCATGGTAAAATATACCGGCGATGCAACCTCCAGCGTTGGGTATTATATGCAGGGCTCCTCGGAAACCAATTTGGTTAAACATTTTAATGATGAATATCATAATGATTACTTTCAACTTCATCAATTAGAAGTTCGGAATGTTGAAGGTACTCAAGATGATATTATCGATGAATACAAAGCAATACAACTCGTTGTAACTATAACAGTCAAGAAGGAAGCAGCAAACAAGAAAATAACGTTTGTAATGAATAACGAAGAAGGCATAACCTTATTTACATTTAGTCATGCTAACTTTCGCCATCAGCAACCATTGCATGAAGGTTTAAATGAAGTGAGTTGTACCATACCGGCAGGGTTTTTAAATATTGGTAGTTATTATCTTTCGATGTATTACATCGAAAATTCAAAAACCACTTTATTTGTAGAGAAAGATATCATGGCTATTCATGTGCAACAAGGCGAACGAAAGTTAGGAGGTTTTATGGGGAAGGAACCCGGCTTTGTGAAACCTATTTTTGATTGGGTGATTCGATAAATGAAAAAAATTGAAACAAATTTTACAAAAAATAATTAATGTTTTTGGTTACAAGTTGATTCGACTTCAGCCTGCCAAACCAAAAAAAAATTCGGAGAAACAGCAACTCTTGCATACCGTTTTTAATAACTTGTTGCAGGCGGGGTTTCAGCCCAAACATATTATTGATATCGGAGCTAACAAGGGTCATTGGACTCGCGAAGCACTTCGCTTCTTCCCTAATTCAAAGTTTACTTTAATAGAACCTCAAGAACGACTCAAACCTCATTTTCAAACGTTGTTAGATGCCAATGCAAATATCAGGTATAAGGCAGTTGGTGTTGGTAAAGAAGCAGGGTCGTTTGCGTTTACCTTGCATGAGCGAGACGATAGTTGTAGTTTCCGATTTACAGAAGAAGAAGCACAGCAACGTGGTTATCAGCAAATAAAAATTCCGGTGGTTACACTAGCGTCACTTGCAGAAGACAAAACGGATTGGCCTCGTCCGGATTTAATTAAGATTGATGCGGAAGGTTTGGATGAAGAAGTGATAGAAGGCGCCGGGAACTTGTTAGGTACCGCAGAAGTTTTTTTGGTAGAAGCTACCGTAAATAATCTGGACATGAAAAATACCGTTTTGCGTATGATGCAACTCATGGAAAAACATGGTTACAGATTTTACGACATCACTGATCTGAACCGTCCGTTCGCGCAAGAGGTGCTGTGGTTGGTTGAAATGGCCTTCATCCGTAAAGGCGGTATTGTTGATCACTATAAGGTACCACGCACCTAATGATTCCTGTTACTCAAACCTTCTTACCCCCACTAGCTGAATACCAAAACTTATTGCAGCAAGTTTGGAATAATAAATGGCTTACCAATCGTGGAGCACTGCTCAAAGAACTCGAAGAGAAGTTAAAAAATTATTTGGGTGTGCCACATCTTACCATAACAACGAATGGAACGCTACCGATACAGATAGCCATCAAAGCGCTCGAACTACGAGGAGAAATAATTACCACACCCTTTAGTTATGTTGCTACCGTATCCTCTATCGTTTGGGAACAAGCAACTCCGGTATTTGTGGATATTGATCCGCAGCATTGGACGATCAACGAAGAACTAATTGAAGAAGCCATTACGCCGCGTACATGCGCTATACTCGCAACCCATGTATTTGGTAACCCGTGCGCTGTAGAGAGAATTCAAGAGATTGCTTCAAAACACCAACTCAAAGTTATTTATGACGCCGCGCATTGCTTTGGTGTACAGTATAAAAACCAAAGTATATTTAATTGGGGTGATGTAAGTACCTGTAGCTTTCATGCAACTAAATTATTTCATACAGGTGAAGGAGGGTGTTGGATAACGCAACAAGAGGCTTTACAAGAAAAGTTATTCTATCATCATAACTTCGGACATAATGGTCCGCTCGAATTTCATGGTTTAGGTATCAATGCGAAAACAAGCGAGTTGCAAGCTGCCATGGGGTTAGCCGTATTCGATCATTTACCTGAAATTTTGGAGGCAAGGAAAAATGCAGTTACGTATTACCGCACTTTATTGCCAAACGACGCACTGCAAATAATGCACCTAAGAGAACATACAGATTGGAACTATCATTATTTTCCGGTGGTATTTAAAACGGAGAAACAACTATTGCAGGTGGTGCAAGCATTAAACGCAGATGAAATATTTCCGCGTCGATACTTCTATCCTAGTTTAAATAAATTGCCTTATGTAACAGCACCTGCTATGCCTGTTGCTGAATCATTAGCTTCACGCGTACTTTGTTTGCCTTTGTACCATGAACTTTCAAAACAAGATATTGAACGAATCGTACGTTTAGTGTTAGCAAATCTGTAAGAATGATAGCCGAATCTGCCAACGTAAAACAATCTAACATTGCCGAAACTTCGAATGTGCATGATTTCGCAACGGTAGTACAATCGGAGTTACAAGGACATAATTTCATTGGCAAGTTTAGCACCCTTACTTATAGTAAGCTCGGAATATACTCATACATTTCTCAGTTCTCTGTTGTAAAATCAGTAACGATTGGTAATTTCAGTTCAATCAGTTGGGGTTGTAGTTTAGGTCCGGAAGAACATGATTTTAATCGACTCACTACGCATAGTTTTTTAATTTCCACCGAAACATTTAAACTGTTAGAAGAGAAGGTGTATTCGCCTTTCGATAAACCATGTACTATTGGAAATGATGTTTGGATAGGTTGTGGTACTACTATTTTACGTGGTGTGCATATAGGTGATGGTGCTGTGGTTGGAGCGAATTCTGTTGTTACGAAATCTGTTCCGCCCTTTGCTATAGTTGCGGGTTCTCCGGCACGTATCATTCGATTTCGTTTCCCGAAAGATATCCAGGATGCGTTAATCGAACTGGCGTGGTGGCATTGGGAGGAAGCAAAATTTAAACAAGCACTTCCATTATTTAAAGAGAAGGAAGTGACCCAAGAAACAATTGAAGCACTTAAAAAAATAAAAGATGGCAAGTTTTGATAATCTACGCGTATTAATTACCGGTGCTTGCGGCGTTACGTCACGTGCGGTGGTGCGTTCGCTTCGCATGTCGGAAGAATTTGCCACTTCGGCATTAATAGGTACCGATACTTGTGAGAATACGTATGGACTGTATGAAGGTTTATATGAGAAAATTTATAAAGTACCTCATACACATCATGCGAGTTATAGCACAATGATGATAGCTATTCTGGAAAAAGAACGTATCGACGTGGCTATCATTATTCCTGAATTGGAGGTGCTTACTTGGGCTAAACAATCGTTTCCAGTAAAGTATGTAGTGCCGCCTTTAGCCTTCTGCGAGAATTCGATTAACAAGGCCACACTGTATAAAAATTTGGAAGGAACCGGATGGATTCCGCGTTATGCTATTGTTTCTAGAGAGCAGTTGCTACAAGGTAACACCGACAAATTCAATCAGGAGTATCCATTATGGATTCGTGATTTTTCTTCCGGTAGCACAAGTGGTAAAGGTGCCCTCAAAGTACAAAATGCAGAAGAACTTAAAGCTTGGGTTATACTCAACCCGGCTATTGATCAGTTCATGCTAACCGAATTTTTAGAAGGGGGAAATTTTGCTTGTCATTTACTTTATCATCATGGCACCCTTAAAAAAATTGCGTGTTATGAGCGTTTAGTTTACTTCATGGGACGTGTTGCTCCGTCAGGGGTAACAGGTAATATCGCTAAAGGAAAATTAATTAATCAACCTGCTTTAGTGGAAGTGGCCACCCAAGCGATTCAAAAAATATGTACCGATTATAATATTGAAATGAACGGTATTGTTGCTGTTGATATGAAGGCCGACAAAGAGGGCAAACCTTTTATAACGGAGATTAACATTCGTCATGTGGCGGCTACCTCAGCATTTGCCTCTGCCGGTTTTAACTTGGCAGCATATCAATTGCTTCTGGTTCTTGGAAAAGAAGATTTATTGTCGAACGAGTTGGAACGTAAATTTCCACCGGATAATTTGTTACTGCGTGATATTGACGGCATTCCTACATGGGTTGCGTCGCATCAGGAACCTGAATTGGGTTCGTTTATTTAAACTATGTCGGCTAACCTTTTAGTTTCAATTTCCTGTGTAACCTTCAATCAGGTTAAGTACATACAAGCTTGCTTAGATGGTTTTTTAATGCAGCAGGGAGATTTTGATTTGGAAATCTTAATCCATGATGATGCATCAACTGATGGAACAAGGGAAATTATTGAAGCGTATCAGAAAAAATATCCCGCAATAATTAAGCCTATTTATCAACAGGAAAATCAGTATAGCAAGGGCGTACGTGGCTTCATGGCACGTTATAATTTTACCCGGGCGTCAGGTAAGTATTTGGCCTTGTGTGAAGGTGACGACTATTGGACCAGTGAGCATAAATTACAAAAGCAACTTACGTTTTTAGAAGCGCATCCGGAGTATGCGCTTTGTTTTCATAAGGTAGATGTTGAAGGTGGTGATGATTACATGGTATTACCACAGGAACACGAAACCATCATCGATTTGGCGGCCAAAGGAAATTACATACGTACACCATCCGTTATGTTTAGAACAGCGTATGCACACATGCCGGAAAGCCATGCGGATAGTCCGTTAGGCGATTTATTTGTATATCTCTATGTAGCGCAATTTGGCAAGTTAAAATACCTTAATGAATCGATGGCGGTTTACCGTAAACAGGTAGGTTCGTGGAGTACGCAGCAACAACATACGCGAATAGTAAACACCATTCGAAGTATGGAAGTCATTCATGACGCCTTAAATAATTTGCCGGATGTGCAGCAAATTTTGAAAGGAAGAGTATTCGGTTTTTTGAAAAAGGTTATTGGCGAATTATCGACAGATGATCTTGCTAGAATACAATACTCCAACTTCTGGAAACACGAAGTAGAGCAGTATTTACTCAATGAAGTGAAGCACTGGCGAAAGCAAGCGATACAACATACTCAAAGTAAAACATTGATTCAGGAATTATTGCGCAGAAGTAAAACGAAATGGTGGAAGAGCAAGTTCTAGTTTCAATTTGTATGCCTGTATATAATGGGGCCTTATTTATTGAAGAGGCATTTGAAAGCATTCTAAAGCAAAGCTATCGTAATGTGGAAGTGATTATTAGTGATGATGCTTCTAGCGATGATACCTTGGTTCGATGCGAAGCCTTCAAAGAGCGATCACCTTTTCCGGTGAGTATTTATAAACATCAACAGCAACGTATCGGCGATAATTGGAATTATTGTGTACAGCATGCTAATGGCGGTTATATTAAATTTTTATTTCAGGATGACACTCTTGAACCAACATGTTTGGAATTGATGGTGAATGTTTTGAATGAGTATCAGCAAGTCGGATTGGTAGCTTGTAAGCGCAAGTTTCTAATCGAAGGAGATGAGGCAAACAAGAGTAACCAACGTTGGTTACAACAATTCAGTAACCTACAACAAGAACTGGAAGTAACACGTGTGTACCCCATGCGTTTATCGAAGAACGATTTAGCGGATCCGGTATTTTTCTCTCCACCACGAAATAATAAAATCGGAGAGCCAACGGCAGTCATGTTACGACGTACTGCTATGGAAAAGGTAGGATGGTTTAATACCCAACTCAAACAAGCCTTAGATTATGAATATTGGTATAGGATGATGAAACAGTTTGATATCATACTGCTTGAACAAGCGTTGGTTTCGTTTCGTTTACATGCTCAGCAAGCTACACAAGTTCATTTGCATGATGGTTTGGATGAAAAGAAACAATGGCGTAAACTATTGTTTACTCAATTTTTTCAATTCCTCAACCCGGAATTACAAGATAACTTGCGAACTCAATTTTCTCTCAGAACCCGTTTGATCCGTAAGTGTAAGCGGCTGTTAGGCGTTTAAGTATATACGATGCACATTGCAATAATTATGGTTACGTATAATGCCATGCCATGGTTGGAACGCTGTTTAACTTCAGTAAGAAACAGTTCGGTATCGGCAACTGTTTTTGTTGTTGATAATGGCTCCAAAGATGGTACGGTAAATTATATTCAAACGCATTTTCCTGAGGTGCAGATAACTTGTTCTGATAGCAATTTGGGATTTGGCAAGGCAAATAACCTCGCCTTAAAACAAGCGTATCAGCAACAGTTTACTTATTTTCTGTTACTCAATCAAGATACCTGGCTTGCAACAAATACCATAGCAAAGCTTACCACAGCCATGGATAAAGATCGTTTTGGTATACTTAGTTGTTTGCAAGTACAACCTTCCCTTTCTGGCTATGATGTTTTTTTCCAACATTACCTCCGTGGTGTTGCATTACCTAACTTGGAGGATATAGTGAGAGAAGATAATCATCTTGAAAATAACGCACCGTTGGAGATCCCGTTTATAAATGCGGCGTTATGGTTGTTGCATCGAAATACATTGGAGGTGGTTGGTGGATTCAATCCGTATTTTCAACATTATGGAGAAGATAATGATTATGTGCATCGCGTCCATTATCATGGTTACCAAGTAGGACTGCTTACGAACACGTATTTTGTGCATGATCGTCCGCAAGTGACTACAGAGGAAAAGAAAAAAAAATTAAAACGTGTGGCTAAGGAAGTTTATTATATGAATCCGATGCTCCATTATACGCAATCCGATTTCAAGCAAAATTTCAGAAAGGAAATTGTTCAACGCCTATCGACTTTTAAACTATATCCCGCATATTATTCATACAAACTCTTTAAACATCTTCATGCTCGATGGAATGAAATGATGGCATATAAACAACAAGTTCTTCAAAAAGATAAACTTCTCTTTCTTCAAAACTAGCTGCATGCGCGTTTTTCAAACTATACATAAGTACAATCCTCACATTCCTTGGTTCGAAGAAAAGTATGGAATTCATGATGCATCAGGGCATAGTTTTAACGACATCCAGCGTTTACTAATTGAGGATGGTTATGCTTCTGCTTACATTCTGCAACCAGCCTTAGAAGGTAAAACGGAGGAAGTGTTTTTTACACTATGGAATTACGAGCGATTGCAAAAACTATGGGCGAAGGAGCACGGCATGCAAACAGATAATTTGCAAGAAATAAAACGAGCGCAGATTGAAGAATATAAACCGGATGTGTTCTACGATTTTTCAGCTATGCTCGATAGGGATTTTATTCAGAAATATGCTATCGCTTCTTCTATCAAAAAAGTAGCATGGTACGGTATTATTGAAAAGCAACCTGAGTTACTGAATGATTATGATTTGCGTGTAACCTTACATCGTCCTTATTTATCTTATTGGAACGAAAGAAAACTAAAGGCATTCGAACTGCAGCCGGCATTTGATACGCGTTGGGAACAGTATGACAAGAAGGATAAGTCGATAGATATTCTTTTTTATGGTCAGTTTTTGAATCGTATTTTAGGTTATCGAAACGATTTTGTAACACAACTTTTAAAGTATGCCAGCGAAGAAAAAGATCTAAACATAAAAATACATTTGCAGTTACAATCGCCAAGAAAAGTACGAAAGAAAATTTTTGGCATAGGAATACCTAAAATACATGAAAAATTTCCATCCGATTTTGTAGTGCAACATGCTTTGCCACCGATATACGGACAACAACTTTATAGTACCATCGGGCAATCTAAATTTGTGATTAATGGTTATGGCAATCATAATGTGCATTTTAAATCGAATATGCGTTTATTTGAAGCTTTAGGTTGTGGTAGCTTGTTGATTTCAGAACGCGGTAATTATCCGGAAGGGTTTTTGGAACAGATGCATTATATCCCTTACGATATTCATCGGGCCAGAAAAACGATTAATTCCCTAAAAGGTATAGTTGCACAATATCAAACCATTTATCAGCAGCAACACCAAGCTATTCAGGAAGTAAAGCAACGCTATGCTAAACAACTGCAATGGGAACGTTTTAAACAACAAGTGGCGTTATAATTGAATCCTGTTGTATCTCTTGTTGTTATTTCGTATAATGCTTCAGCCTATGTGTTGGAAACGTTAGAAAGTGCATTTCGTCAGACCTACCCGAATCTTGAATTGATTATTTCGGATGATGGTTCAACGGATAACACATGCACTTTATGTAAGGATTGGTTGACTAAACACGCTAATCGATTTGTAAGAACACAACTGGTAACAAGCGATGTGAACACCGGTACGTCAAGGAATGCTAATCGCGGCATGCAACAAGCCACCGGAGAATGGTTAAAGATTATTGCCGCTGATGATATTTTAAAAAACGATTGTATAGAGCAATTTCTTCAAGTTGTACTAAAAAACGCAAACATTAAAGCATGTTGTTCTTCACAAACACCATTTATAGAACAATTCACGGAGGAGAATTTGAAGCCGGAAAAGAACTACCATCAAGCTTATTTTTTTAACCCATCACTTTCTGCACGAAAGCAGTTTTTAGTTTCTTTGTTTAAGTATAATATTCCATCCCCCACGTTTTTTATTCAGAAGAAACTATTTACAGATATTGGCGGTTACGATAATACTATGCGTATAATAGAAGATACGCCATTGTATTATAGGGTGTTGTTAGCCAATGAGAAGATTCATTATTTGAATCGTTCAACGGTTTATTATCGAGAACATGCTTTCTCGTCGTCAAAAACTAATAACGAACGCATTGAACGATGGAAGCAAGAAGATCGAAAACGGCGACTAGAACATTATATTAAACCTCATGTGTCAAAATTTACGTATTGGTTACATGAACAACTTATGAAGTATTACTTTGATAGAAATACATTTTCCATTTGGAAGAAGCACATCATAACCCACACGGCCTTGCTCTTAATTAAAACCAATTTAATTCGTTGAGTAAACCGGTATTAGGCATACAGTTAGAATTCGGATTCCACGAAGTGAAAAAATATATTCATAGTGGATTTGCTGATAAATTAGCCCGTGAGTTTGAATTGGTTTGGTTTATCTTGGATAAGAAGAATCCGGAGATGGATACTTATTTTCGATCAACAGGGTATCCGGTGATTTATTACCAGCCCGAAAACATGCAACGCCCGATTCATTTCTGTGAAACATGTAACGATGTAGTACGACGCTCCTGGATGCGAAATCAAGATGCTGGTTTATTTCATAACTATAAACGAGTGGCAGCTTCAAACTGGAAGGATAAATTACTAGGCTTTCGATTCTTGAAACATGCTTTGGAATGCAAGGCTCTTTGGATAGTGCAAAGACGCTATTATCACGAGCAACTCGCGCTCGATTTTAAAAAGTATAACGTGCAAAAGGTACTCTCAACAGGATACGGAAGTACGTTCGCTAAATTTTTTTACACTACAGCACATCATCTAAATATACCCGCTTATCATATAGTAAATAGTTGGAAGGATTTGTACACGAACAGCTTTATAGGGTTCGACTTTCTTAAGAAAATATTTGTTTGGTCGGAAGATATGAAGTTGCAATATCGGCAACAGATGCCTTATTTGAAAACAACTACGTTGGTGCCAACAGGTAATCCAACGTTCGATGCCTGTATAACACATCAGCCTAAAGCACGTGAAGTGTATTGTAATAAATACAACTTACACCCGAATGCGCATTGGGTATTATACACCATGATGCCACCCGGCTTGGTGAATGATGAATGGGAAACTATTATGACGGTAGCCGCTGAAATAGATAAGTTTTATACCGCCGATCAGGTTAAACTCATTGTGCGTAAAAATCCAAATCATACTGCCGAAGATTTTACAAAGGTTCTTCTTCCAAATAACGTAGTGGTGGCCGATCATTTTTGTACCTACGACGCGGTAACCGATATGATTATTCAATCGGAAGAAGGAGAGAAGGAATGGCTGGATTTATTGCATCATGCTACCTTAAATTTAAGTGTACCTTCTACGGTTACCATGGAATTTTTAACCTTAAAGAAACCTGTAATTAATATTGGTTTTGATGCTACAGGCAATCAAGATGAACGTGTTCGTCAACATTTTGATGCCGGATTTTATCGGAATTTATTTGATAAAGAACATGTATATCGCGCAACGAATATAGAGGCATTGATACCTTGTTTACGAAGAGCGCTCGAATTTAATTCATTGAATACATCGCATACAGCTATTACATTGGCATCGGATAGGGTGTTGCAAGAACTACTGAATGACTAAAACCATTCTCTTTATTTGCAACGAATATCCACCTTATCCTAGTGGCGGCATTGGGTCGTTTGTGAAAAACCTAGCAGAGTTCTTACAAACAAAATCTTGTACTTGTATTGTAGCCGGTTTATATGGTATTCATACGGATATCCATGAAGAAATAAATGGAGTACAGGTTTTCAGATTCACCACAACAACTCGAAGTGGATGGTTACGTGGTATTCGACAATCATTTGCCGATAAAAAGAAACTTTCAATACATATTCATGAATTGGAGCAACGATATCAACCCGATTTTATTGAAACGTTCGAATGGAGCGGTCCTCTTTACAAAAAACCGAATACAAGATTAATAGTACGATTACATGGTAGTCATACCGTGCATGCTATGGCGCAACATATAAAACCGAGTCGATGGATCGCATTTTGGGAGAAGCGTACTTATCACATGGCCGATAAACTGGTTGGTGTTTCTAAGTATATTCTTCAACAATCAGAGCACTGCTTTGGAAAAACAACCATCCCGAAACAGATACTTTACAATAGTATTAATACAGAACAATTTTCACCGGACCACGAATGGGTAACACGAGACTATGAACTGCTTTTCGCAGGGCGTTTTCATGAACAGAAAGGTGTTTATGAATTACCGGCACTGTTGAAGATTTTATTTGCCTTGGAGCCCAAGTATCGTTTTGTTTTTTTGGGTCACCATAGTGATCAGCAAAAAGAACGTTGGTTGCAACAGTTCACTCATGCCGAACAAGAACGCATTACTTTTCTTCAAGGTATAACCCATTCGCAGCTATCCAAGTATTACCAAACAGCACAGGTGGTGTTAGTACCTAGTAGAGGAGAGGCGTTTGGCTTAGTGGCCGCGGAAGCCATGTCTTGTGGCGCCGTGGTTGCTATGAATCAGGTTTCTTCTGCGAATGAATTAATAGACGATGAGCACGATGGTATTCTTATAGATATGAAAAATCCATTGTCTTCCGCAGAAAAAATTCACCGTGTCCTTCAGAACACGCAACAGGTTAAGCAAATTGAACAAGAAGCACGTAAAAAGGTGCTTTCAAAATTTTCTAATAGGCAATTGTTAGAAGAAAATTACATGTTATACACGGATAATTTATGATCGCGCAGCTTACGATTGATCTTGTTATCTGTACGTATAATCGACCTGATTCTTGTTTGTATTTAATTCAACAGGTATTATCGCATACCGATCAACCGAATAGGATTATTGTGGTCGACGCTTCGGAACAACCTTCGGAAGCACTTCAATCGTTTAAAGGTATTTACTGGTTGTCTTCGTCGCATAAAAACCAGCCCTTTCAACGTTATGTTGGTTACGCTGCAAGTAAGGCAGATGTGCTGTTATATTTAGATGATGATATGGAAATTGCCCATGCAAATTATTTAAAATCTATTCGCGATTATTTCTTGAAGAATGAATTGCTCAGCGGATTGGCTTTGGCTTTTACAAATAAAGTGAATGATGGAAGTCTTTCATCCATACCAAATTCTGCCTTCAAACAAAATTCTTTACTAAAGCGATATTGGAATTGGTTAAGTGCTTACCCAAGTTTACCAACCGGAACTTTTGGTTTGTGTGGCAATCGAGGCAAACAACCTGCGTTAGGAGGGTTTACACAATGGGTAAGTGGTGGCGCTTTCGCAGCGCGACGATCCTGCTTGTACACCAATTTTAATTTTCAGCTTTTTGATTTATTTGAACAGCGAATCGGCATGGGTGAAGATGGTATTCTAGGCTATACATTGTCCAAAGCAGGTAAAGTGTATTATGAGCCAACTTCTTTTTTCTGGCATCATGAAAAACAAACGAGTCATTATGCTACGAAGCATGAAGCATATGCAAAGCGCGTTTTGTTTTCCCGACTTTATTTATCGTTAGAAAAGGCACGGTTAGATAGGACTTCTTTCTTTTATGCAAAGCTTCATTATCGATGGTATGCCTTGTGTAGGTTAATGGGTTATAGTTTGAATTATTTGAAATCGCGATCAACTGCACGTAAGGAAATATTAATTGGAAGTTGGAATGGATTTAAACAAGCCTTACAATTTTCTTTCGCATCGAAAAAAGAACGAAACGGTTACTGGGAACAAGAACTACTAAAACTACAAGCACAAACACCATGAGTTTAGCACTCGAAATAGAACAACAATATCAGAACGAGCGTTTCCAGAAAATGGTTAATTGGTTTGTGTTCTTCATGGTATTTCCTTGTATTAATATTCTCGATAACTCTATTACGTTTTACTTCTTCTTATATTTTGTAATACAACTAGGAATTTATTGGCGGAATAATTTTTTCCTCAAAGGAACCTTCTTTGCCTTGATTGGTGTATTTGTGCTGGCAGCAGTATTTGCGCCTTATTCTGAAATGACGAGGTATAGGGGCTTTACGCATACTTTTCAACTTACCATACAGTATATCTATTGGGCCCTTACATCTTGTTTCTTTATTATCTATAAGAATAATATTAATTGGAAGGAACTCAGTAAATGGGTTTTTTATGGTTTAATTTTTTTCACCATAGGTTTTTATTTTGTCGACCTCAGTTTCAGTTTTGGCGTTGGTACGTTTGGTACTAAGGCAAGCCGAAACGCCTTTGTGTTTAATATGCTTTGTTCTGTGCCACTCGCCTTTACTTACATTAAGTATCGTTTTGGCATGAAGTGGGTGCCTTATTTTTTATTCGGGTTTATTGTAATACTCATGTTTACAAATGGCCGATCGGGGGGGATAATTATTCTGGTAGAAACCTTAATCATCAGTGCTATACTCTATCCACGATGGCTCAAAGCGTTAAAAATATTAATTCTACCCTTGTTTGTTTTGTTTTTTGTGATGCAAACTGATACGGTGCAACGGGCTATGTTGCGTGTGGGAGTAGCTCTTGAATCGGTGAACCCGCGCCTGGCAGGAATGTTTTTAGGAGAAGGAGCTGAAGGAAATTTGAAAACAGATAAGTCGTGGCTTGAACGTAAGTTACAAGTTGAAAAAGGATTCGAAATAATTCACGATCATCCGCTGCTGGGTGTTGGTCCGGGCAATTATTCAAGCTACGATGCACGCTTAAGCAATTTTATTTCGTATGAACGATTGAATTCAGCAACACGCGATTATTATAACACCCGTTCGGCGCATAACTCTTATATCATGATGATGGGGGAGTTTGGATTATTAGGAATTGGTATTTTTGTTTTTCTACAACTCGTAGGATTAACTAATCTTTTCTTCCGAATTTTTAAAGGACAAATCAATGAAACGCATCTGCCTTTAGTAAGTTTACTTGGCTTAAGCATGCACTTCTATGCTATTGTGGCTATTACAGGTTCAATTACTTGGTTTACCTTAGGAGCTGCATTAGCTGTTTCTACCTTTGCCTTACGAAAATGATATTGGGATTCTATTATCACTATGCCGTATATCAAGCCGATGGGAAAAATTATTTACCCGGTTTTTTAGGTTGCTTTGTTGATAGTTTAGCAACAGAGGTGGAACGATTACTTTTGATTTGTCATTGTACCACAAACAATGATAATAATTTATACGACTATGCTTTGCAAGCTACGAATATTGAAGTCGTGCCTATCGCACCGCGATCAGCTGCATGGCATCGACACTTGTTTCATCAACGCATACTAAAACCTGCGAAGGATAAATTAGCACAAGCCGATTTTTTAATCGTTCGCTCTCCTACACCCTTGGCACCGTTTTTTAATAAAATAGTACCACAACATAAATTGGTGTATTTGGTTGTTGGCGATTACGAGGAGAGTGTGAAGCAAATGCCCACGCGTAACTTGCGCGATTGGATAATGAAAAAATATGTGATGCGCAATGATGCCCTATTTAAAAAGGAAATGAAACGCACGTCTATTCTTGTGAATGCGCCTTCGCTCTATGAAAAGTATCATTCACAAGCAAAACGAATTGAAACCATAAAAACAACAACACTTTCTTCTAAGTCTTTTTTTGAAAGAAAAGCGTTGTTTCCAAATAACGAAATAAAATTGTTATACACCGGAAGAATAGATGCCGCTAAAGGATTGTTTGAATTGATAGAGGCTTTATATCAACTTCGAAACAAACAAAACGCACGAACGTTTTCATTACACGTTGTTGGCTGGGAAGATCAACCGTCTAAGCCTGTGGAAAATGCACTCAGGAGGAAAGCTGAAAATTTAGGTGTGTTACAGCATGTTTATTTTCATGGAAAGAAAAGAATAGGAGATGAATTGAATACCTTCTATCGGATGGCAGATATCTATGTGATACCTTCCTACCATGAAGGTTTTCCTAGAACAATATGGGAAGCAATGGCTAATGGTTTACCAGTTATTGCTACCACCGTTGGCGCTATACCACAGTATTTGAAAACAAAGCAAGACGCGTTACTCATTGAACCCAAAAACAGTGAAGCTATTACAAATGCTGTATTCGAGTTAACAAACCAACAATTACTCGCACAACAATTGGTTGAAAATGGCTATCGTTTGGCTAAAGAAAATACGCTGGAAATACAAACCAAGAAGATGATTTCTATTTTACATCAATGGAAACAAAGCGATGTATTCTCGAACTAAAATTTTATTTATTGGTAATTACTTAGCAGGCAACAAAGGCACCACAGCCTTAGCCTCACGCTTAAAGGAAAAATTGCATAACGAATATTCGATAACGTTAATATCAACTCAAAAGAACAAACTACTGCGATTGATTTCCATGCTGATACATAGCTTGTTTCATCCGGCCCAAATAATGGTTGTTGATGTGTTTAGCGGGAAGGCTTTTTTATTCGCATTGTGGTGTACACAAGCCTCATCGTGGTTTAAGAAAAGAAAAATTATTTTAGTGTTACGTGGGGGTAAATTGGCAGAGCATTATGCCGAACGAAAACACGATTTTCAAAAGTTGTTGAAGCGAGCGCATAAGGTAGTAACACCTTCTTTATTTCTTCAGCAAGAATTTTCAGCAAGCTTTCCAACAATATCGTATCTGCCTAATTTCGTGAATTTAGAACAATTTCCATTTCAACGGGAAGGGAGAAATAAATATCAAATCCTTTGGGTACGTTCGTTTGCTTCAATTTATCAACCTCAGTTGGCCATTCAAATAGTACATGCGTTACACAAAAAATTTCCTGAAGCAAGTTTAACTATGATAGGCCCCGACGATGGTTTACTGGAATCGAGTAAGCAATTAGCAACGTCATTAAAAATTATCCATCGCATACAGTTTGTAGGCCCCGTAAACCATAGTCAACTTGCCGCATACTATCATAGGCATGGTATTTATTTGAACACCACGCAATACGAAAGTTTTGGTAATGCCCTCATGGAAGCGGCTTCAAGTGGAATACCTATCGTATCTTCTGCCGTTGGCGAAATTCCGTTTCTATGGAAACACAAGCTAACCGCAATGTTGGCACAACAACAAGAGACGTCTGCCTTTGTAAACTGTATTGAAGCGCTTTGGCAGGATACTCGCTTAACAGAGGCAATTTGTATAGCGGCACGAAAGCGAAGCGAAGCGTTTTCGTGGGAACATGTTGAACCAATGTGGAAGGCATTATTATCGTAAGCCGTTTACTTGTATGAACTTATTTTATACATCGTTGCAATTAAAAGGGTTTCCAATATCGGAAGCCAGAGTTGCGTTCAAGAGCATTCAGGAATCTTGTAAAATAAATGTATTAAACTACCAAGAAGAACGAGCGTGGCAAATTTTTAAACATCATTTAAGTTCTAATGCCGCCTATGCCTCCTGGATAGGCAATCGCAAAATTTCAACGTGGCATGATATTCCCATCATGACAAAATCGTCCATTCAGGTTGATGTTGCCCAACGATTGAGTGCAGGCTACACACCCAAGAATACACATTTGCATAATACCTCCGGTAGTAGCGGAACTCCTTTCTTTTTTGCTAAGGATAAATTTTGCCATGCCCTTAGCTGGGCTCTTATCGAACATCGTTTCGGATTACATGATATAACTTTCGGAAAGGATTTGCAAGCACGGTTCTATGGCATTCCCTTAAGTAAATGGAAATATAGAAAAGAAAAACTTAAAGATAGTGTTGCCGCTCGGGTACGATTTCCTGTTTTTGATTTGTCGGATAAGGTATTGGCTAACTATGTAATGAAATTTCGAAAGCATAATTTCTCCTATGTAAATGGATACACTTCATCGTTAGTATTGATGGCGAAATATTGCATTCAGCAGAAAATAACACTCAAGGAAATTTGTCCTTCGTTAAAAGCTGTGTTTACCACCTCCGAAGTGTGCGATGCGCTTGATAAGAAAATGATTGAACAAGGTTTTGGTGTGAAAGCCGTAAATGAATACGGAGCCGCTGAACTTGATTTAATTGGTTTTGAAGATGCCGCCGGAAATTTTCTGTTGACACATGAAACACAGTTTATCGAAATTGTAGATGATGAGGATAAGCCAACACAACCCGGACAAGAAGGTCGGGTTATCATAACATCTTTGTATAACAAAGCCATGCCTTTTATTCGCTATGAATTAGGCGATCGGTTGGTATTAAAAAAGGAACAGTATAATGCGTATCAACTCATTGATCGTATTGTTGGAAGAACCAATGATATTGCGTTTTTACCAAGCGGTAAAAAATCACCGGGCTTAACATTCTACTATATTTCAAAAAGTTTGTTGGAAGGCGGTGGTTTTATGAAGGAATTCGTCATTAAACAAAAAAGTCTTTCACATTTTCATTTTGAATATGTTGCTCATCGAGATGTGCTCGAAGATGAAATACAAAAAGTAGTTCACGCAATGGATACCTACCTTGAACCCGGTTTAACAGCAACCTTCGAACGTAAGGAAAAAATAGAACGAACAACGGCAGGTAAACTAAAACAATTTTTTTCTGATATAAATGAAGAAGCGCGTCAGTAGAAAGTCTCTTCCCATTCACATTCAAAGTAACCATGAAACTCATTCTTATAGCCGGAGCTCGTCCTAACTTCATGAAGATTGCACCTTTGATAGATGCTATTCAGAAACAACAAGCCGCAGGTGCAGCTATTCAATTTGAATTAGTGCATACCGGTCAGCATTATGATGAAAAGATGAGTCAATCTTTTTTCGATGCCTTACAAATACCTAAACCTCATGCGAATTTAGGTTGTGGTGGAGGCAGTCAGGCGGAACAAACGGCATCGATTATGGTTCGCTTTGAAGAGTACTTGTTGCAGCATCCGGCAGATTTAGTAATCGTGGTGGGCGATGTAACTTCCACGATGGCCTGTGCGATCGTTGCTCAAAAATTACATACCAAGGTTGCTCACGTAGAAGGAGGTATTCGAAGTTATGATTGGACCATGCCGGAGGAAATTAATCGCTTAGTTACGGATAGCATCAGTAATTATTTTTTTACTACAACGCCAGAAGCATCGTCGAATTTATTGAAGCAAGGAATCGCCACGGAACAAATTTATTTCGTAGGCAATACCATGATCGATACCTTATTAAAACACCAACATCGATTTCAGCAACCGGAAGTATTCAACCAACATCATTTACAGGCAGGTGCCTATTTAGTGCTTACCATTCATCGGCCTTCGAACGTAGATGATCCGCAACAGTTGCAACAACTCTTATCCGAAATAATTAGCCATAGTCGACAACTGCCCTTGGTGTTTCCCGTTCATCCAAGAACAAGAAAAACCTTAGAGCAGATTCAATTACCGGAATCAAAGTTGATACTTACGGAACCGATGGGTTATCTCGAATTTAATTATTTAGTGCAACACGCGAAAGCTGTTATAACTGATTCGGGAGGCATCACCGAAGAAACAACAGTACTTCGAATTCCATGTATGACCTTACGTAATACTACCGAGCGACCGGAAACATGTACCCTTGGTACGAATGAGTTATTAGGAACAGACCCAAAACAAATTGCACCGGCTATGAACAAACTATTTTCCGGACAGTGGAAGCAAGGAACTATTCCGGAGAAATGGGATGGAAAAGCGGCAGAGCGCATTGTAGAACATCTGCTAACCTTAAATTTATAAGTATGATAAGTATTGTGTCGCCTGTTTATCGTGCCGAACAAATCCTAGATAAGTTGGTAGCTGAAATTGTTTCAGTTATGACGGCTATACAGGAGCCGTTTGAGATCATATTGGTGGATGATCGAAGTCCGGATGAAAGTTGGAAAAAAATGCAACTTCTTTCCTCGCAAGATCATCGTGTTAAAAGCGTGCGTCTGAGTAGAAACTTCGGACAACATCCTGCTATCATGGCCGGATTGAGTGAAGCCCAAGGTGATTATATTGTGGTAATGGATTGCGACCTTCAAGATCAACCTAAAGAAATTAAGAAGCTTTGGGAGAAAATGCAAGAAGGCTACGATATTGTGTTAGCACAACGTTTTAACCGGCAAGATGGTATGCTCAAGAAATTATCGTCTGCTATCTTTAGTTCGGTTTATAGTTACCTTACCGACACTCCTTTTGATAACAGCGTAGCCAACTTCGGCATCTACAAAAAACAAGTGATTCGTGAGGTTTTGAATATGAACGATTATATCAAATCCTTTCCTTTGTTTACCCAATGGGTTGGTTTCAGCAAAACCTATGTTCAGGTTGAACATGCAGAACGAGCATCGGGTAAATCATCCTATACATGGAGTAAATTATTAAGTCTTGCATTTAATACGATCATTTCATTTTCGAATAAACCACTTAAATTATTCGTAAAGGCCGGACTCATTATTTCCACCTTTTCATTCTTGTTCGGGTTGATTACCATTTATCGTTATATAACAGGCGGTATTACCGTATTAGGTTATAGTTCGCTCATTGTATCCATCTGGTTTTTATCGGGGGTATTAATAACAATCATCGGTGTGGTAGGTATCTACATCGGTAAAATTTTCGATCAGAGTAAAAGCAGACCTTCCTTTATCATAGACCAACGAATTAATATTCATGAATAATATTCAGGCAGAAGAACTCGTAATAGGTATCAATACAGTTATTGAACCGAATGCGGTAATACGCGGACTTAACGGTAAGGCCAAGCGCATTGTACTTGGCGACAATTGTTATATCGGCGAACATGTGCAAATCATTTGCGATGATTTTTCGCTCGGCGACTATTCCAAAATACAACACCATACGAATGTACATGGTTATCTTCCGTGTAGTATAGGGCATAACGCTTGGATAGGACAATACACCATTATTGATTCCATTGGAGGAACAACCATAGGAAATAATTGTGGTATCGGAGCACATTCACAACTTTGGAGTCATATAAAATATGGTGATACATTAGAAGGCTGTCGGTTTCTTTCAGAAAAACCGTTGCAAGTTGGAAATGATGTATGGTTTGTGGGGCATTGCATTGTTTCGCCCATTGTAGCGCACGATAAATCGATGGCAATGGTAGGTTCGGTGGTAACCAAGGATATGAATTATAACGAAGTATATGCAGGATCACCGGCGAAATCTATTTCCGATAAAGTTGGTCCTCAATTCAACGAAGTTTCTGTAAACGATAAAATGAAAATCATGCAGAAGTATTTAGAAGAGTTTGGATTGAATGAAACAAAAATAAAAATTGTGCAGGATGTTCAAGCGATGGATGTTCAAGATGACATAACTTATTTTAATGTAGCAACAAGAACATATAGCAAGAAGAGAACCAAGGAGGAAATAGCGTTTATGAAATTTCTTTTACCGGCACGCGCCAAATTCGTGCCTCATTTATTTTAATTATGATTCCGTTCAATAAACCATTTCTAACCGGTAAAGAAACCGAGTATATTCAGGATGCGGTGGCATCGGGCAAAATTTCAGGCAACGGAAAATACACCAAACTGTGCCATTCTTTTTTTGAATCACGTTACGGTTTTAAAAAATGTTTGCTTACCACTTCTTGCACCGACGCCTTGGAAATGGCCGCAATACTTATAGATATTCAAGAAGGCGATGAAGTCATCCTTCCTTCGTATACCTTCGTATCAACCGCGAATGCCTTTGTATTACGCGGTGCGAAATTGGTATTCGTGGATAGCGAATCGAATCATCCGAATATGGATGTTCAAACTATTGAAGCGCTCATTACACCACGAACTAAAGTAATTGTTCCTGTTCATTATGCCGGCGATGCTTGTAACATGGAAGCTATTATGCAACTTGCCTCAAAGTATAATGTATATGTAGTGGAGGACGCTGCGCAAGCCATCAACAATACATGCACCTTTTCAGACGGCTCTAAAAGGTACTTGGGCGGAATCGGACATTTGAGTGCTTTTTCATTTCATGAGACCAAAAATATTATTTCTGGAGAAGGCGGCATGTTAGTAATCAACGATGAACGCTTTGTTCAACGTGCCGAAATTATTTGGGAAAAAGGAACAAACCGTTCACAGTTTTTTAGAGGCGAAGTTGATAAATACGGATGGGTAGATATTGGTTCTTCTTTTCTTCCGTCAGAAATCATAGCTGCTTTTTTGTACGCGCAATTAGAGAATTTAGAGGTCATTCAAGAAAAGCGTAAAGCACTTTGGAATGCCTATTATCATGCTTTTCAAAAACAAAATACGCATCATCTTTTATTGCCAGAAACACCCGCTTACTCGGAGAATAATGCACACATGTTTTATGTTGTTTGCTCCTCTTTAGAAACAAGAGCTGCAATCATTGCCGCCTTAAAGAAGCAAAACGTATTAGCCGTTTTTCATTATTTGTCGTTGCATAAGAGTCCTTATTATGTTGCCAAACATGATAAACGAGAGCTACCTCATACTGATCGCTTTAGTGATTGTTTGTTACGCTTGCCATTATATTATGAATTGCGATTAGAAGATATTGATAACATAGTTTCTATAATTAATGCTTAAGCTGAACAAGGTTTCTACACGGCTATCCTGGTTGATAAGGTATCCTGCCTTTCTTACATTTTTAGTATGCGTACTTTTTTATTTTCTTCCATTTAAACCAAAACCATTTGGTGATGGTGAATACCACCAGGGAACGTTGCAACTGTTGCAATTTATTCGTCATGGGTTTAGTGGCGAGGTGGAAGTCACCAAGGGATTGTTCACCCTCCTGTACTATGTGGTGCCTTATTCCTTTGCGAGTTTGTGGAATACAGAGAAGATGTATTTGTTGTTTGGTTTGGTGTATAACTGGTTGGCGGTTTCTGCCGGGGTAGGTATTATGTTTAAGTTATTTAGGGAACAAGGCTTGAGCGAACGCTTGCAGGTTTTTGTGTTTCTCCTCTTGAATTTATTTCCGATACATGTGTACTACGGTATGGGAATTCTTGCGGAAAGTTCGGCATTTTTGTTGAGCTCATTATTTGTTTACTTCCTGGTTACTATTTACAAAGGCAATAAGGAAAGCTATTTACATTATGTTGGATTGTCGTTATCGCTTGCCTTTTTTCTGTCTGTGCGACCGAATTTTATGCCCTATGCGCTTTTGTTTCTTCCGATTATATTGCTCATGAAGAAACCTTCTTTATATCGATCGATTGCTGCCGGCGTTTTTGTGAGTGCTGTTTGCCTGTTAGTTTTAATGGAGAAAAAATTAGATCATTCCGATGCAGAGTTTAAAAAGTTTCAATTGGTAAAAGGTTTTGTTTGGTCGCGGTATGAATTACGCGATGAACCATTCAATTGGTTGCCACAACATGGTATGGATGCATTTGCTTCTATCGATTATAAGAATAATATAAAGAAGCGCGTGGAAATAATTAAGGTTTGCAAAGAACAACATCTGGATATGCAAGAGTATGCTTTCAACTGGATGGTACAAGATATCAAAATGCATCCCGGGTTATTTATGCGGCAAATCTTCTTGAAGTATTTTCAATCACAAACATTTGTAGTAACGCCACTCATGAAATCGAAGGCGAATGGATTTTTAAAATGGGGCATTCATGTTTATATCAATATCCTGAACTATGTGTTATTGCTCTCTGTATTTTATAGTGCTTGGTTGTGGTGGAAGAATAAAAGAGCGTTTAATTACTTTTTACCCCTACTCTTATTTTACGCAACGGCCTTTATTACCATTTTCTTTCTGCATTCGGAGCAGCGTTATGTGTTTCCTACTCGTCCGGCGGTACTTGTCATGTTGGCGTTTGCATTACATGCTTTTTTTTCGCGTAAAGCGATCGAGGTGCAGCCTTCCGTTGAAAGGGATAACGGTTAATCTCTTCTCATCCGAAATCAAACCTTCACCACGTATTCGTTACAACATGAAATCGAGTCGTACGCGTTTTGCTCGATGAAGGCAATAATCAAGAGTTCACTCACAGCTAAACAGCTTCTTTGAAAATTCTTTATTTCTATCAATATTTCTCCACGCCGAAAGGTTCCTGGGGTACTCGTGTGTATGAGTTCGCGGGCGAATGGGTAAAGCAAGGTCATGAGGTAACTGTAGTTACGAGTGTTTATGCCAAGTCGGATATTCAGGCAAAAGGACTACTAGACACGCAATACTTCGATGGTATTCAAGTGAAAATTATAAATGTAACTATTGATAATCGACAAGGATTTCTTAAACGCATTTGGAGTTTTATACAGTACGCTTTACTATCGAGTTGGTATGCACTTACCCTATCAGCCGATGTCGTTATTGCCTCCAGTGGTCCGATTACAGTTGGCCTACCCGGATTGCTCGCTCGCTATTTGCGTAAACGCCCCTTAGTATTTGAAACCCGTGATCTGTGGCCGGATGGTGCGATTGAATTAGGCATTCTAAAAAACAAATGGATGATACGAGGTGCAAAGGCATTTGAACGAAGATGTTATAAAGCATCGTCGCTAATTGTGGCGTTATCATCAGGCATGAAAAAACATATTCAATTACACCATGCCCATCCGAATGTTATTGATGTTACGAATGCTGCTAATATCGAACTCTTTGCAACGCCTAAGGCATTTGATGGTCGTGGTGTTCTTCAACAAAAAAAATATGCCATCTACACCGGTAATATTGGTGCAGTAAATAATTCATGGTGGTTACTTCATGCGGCACATGAGTTAAGCAAGCAAGGTAGAGACGATATTCATGTGGTATTGATAGGGGAAGGACAGCAACGTGAAGCCTTAGAAGCGGAAGCCGCTACCTTGCATTTAAAGAACTTTATTCGCTGGGGATTAATGCCCAAAGAAGAGTTAGTCAGTTTTGTACAACACGCTTTGGTTTCACTCGTTCCTTTGAAGGGAACACCGGTATTGGATACATCGTCACCGAATAAATTTTTTGAATCCTTGGCGGCAGGCGTTCCTGTAATTCAAAATACGCAAGGTTGGATGAAAACATTTCTAGAAGAACATCGAATAGGCTATACCGTTGATCCTAATAATCCGAAAGCACTAGCGGATGTACTTATCGAGTTGAGTAATCAGCCGACGGAATGGCAAGAGATGGGCGAACGTGCCAAGCACATTGCTGCCAAAGAATTTGACAAAACATTTTTGGCGAATAAAATGCTAGATGCTCTTAAGGGTGTAGTTCAAACAAACAAAAAGCGAGTTTAGCGTGCGTATACTTATAACAGGGGCTCATGGATTTTTAGGAAATATCATTTACCGATTTCTTCGGTTGGGGCATGAGGTTGCTACTCTTGGCACGTCGGAAAAATCGGATTTGATCGTGGATTTACGAAAGGCAATTCCAGTTTTAGACTCTTTTGATATGGTTGTGCACTGCGCTGGTAAAGCGCATGTAGTTCCAAAAACAGAAGAAGAGAAGCAACAATTTTTTCAGGTTAATCATCTTGGCACGAAACATCTTTTGGATGCGCTTCAACAGCATCCGCCACGATGCTTCGTTTTCATTTCAACCGTGGCTGTTTATGGCAGAGAGGAAGGACAACATATTACGGAAGCTATTGCGTTAGATGGTTCGAGCGCTTATGCCCTTTCTAAAATTAAGGCAGAAGAGGAGGTACAACAATTTGCTTCGGAACATCATTGTAATGCGGTTATTTTACGTTTGCCTTTGGTGGTTGGTTGCAATGCACCGGGTAATTTAGGGGCTATGGTAAGTGCTATCAAGAAGGGCTATTACTTTCGATTGGGAAAAGGGGATGCACGGCGGTCGATGGTTTTAGCACAGGATGTAGCGGAGTTAATTCCATCCTTAATTGATAAGCAAGGTATTTATAATTTAACCGATGGCATTCATCCTTCCTTTTTTCAATTAGAACAGAAAATCGCTTCCGCAGAAAATAAAAAAATTAAATCGCTGCCAATAACCTTAATTAAAATGGTGGCTCGAATGGGTGATTTTATTTCGGTGTTACCGCTGAATAGTTATCGCGTGCAGAAACTAACTGCAACCTTAACGTTTTCTGATGAGAAGGCAAGGAAGGAACTTCACTGGCAACCGAATGGTGTTTTGGATTCTAACTTCTTATCATGACCATGCTTTTGTTTTTGACGGTGTTGTTTTTTGTTTTGGAAATTTTTTATTTCCGATTGGCGGATCGATTTAATATTATTGATAAACCCAATCAGCGCTCGTCACACACAGAAATAACCTTACGAGGCGGCGGAATAATTTTTCCGTTGGCTTGGTTAAGTTGGTTTCTACTTTCCGAATTTCAATGGCCTTTTGCAACCCTTGGATTGTTACTCTTAGCGGTTGTAAGTTTTTGGGATGATTTGAAAAGTTTGAATGCCGGCATTCGATTTGGATCCCAGTTTATTGCATTTACCTTATTGTTTTACGACCTGCATATTTTTGAAATGATACCTTGGTATGGTTTATTGGCTTTGTATATAGTATGTGTTGCCACCTTAAACGCCATTAATTTTATGGATGGCATTAATGGTATTACGGGTATGTATGCTTTGGTTTTTTTAACTTCCATGTTGTGGTATGATTACCTGCATTATCCTGCCGCCGATTTCATGAAAAGTCCTTTGGTGTTTTTAATTCTTGCCTTAGTGGTTTTTGGATTTTTTAATTTTAGAAAAAAGGCTAAATGTTTTGCCGGTGATGTTGGCAGTGTTTCCATCGGTTATATTCTTATCTTATTAACCTTACATAAATTACTGCCCGATATGGCTAAGGGAGGAATCGAAACCAATTGGCATTTTGAATGGATACTTTTACTTACTGTGTATGGTATCGATTCAATGTTCACGATTTTTCAGCGTTTATGGAATAAAGAAAATATTCTGCAACCTCATCGAAAACATCTCTATCAATATTTGGCGAATGAATTAAAATGGCCGCATTTAATGGTGGCCGGTATTTATGCGGGCATACAAATGATAATCAACTACCTCGTGCTAAGTGATAAGGTAAAAGGTTATGGTTGTATTGTACTGCTATTACTTTGTGGAGGCATCTATATCGTGTTGAAGCGAAAACTTCATCTGAAGATAGCTCAACTTGCTTAGTTAAGATTCATAATACATACTCCGAAGTAATTTCTTCAAAGAAATAGTTGCCCATCTTAGGATGGGTTTTTTATTTTGTGTTCAAGTTTTAATCATGAAGGAAATTCAACTTGTAGGCGGGGGTGGTTTAGCGAAGGATATTATAAGCTGTTTTCAACAGGAAGTATTCATCTCCGGTATTTGGGATGATGGTTTACCCGTAGGATCAACGTTTTTTAATATTCCGGTGCTAGGTTCTATCGCCAACCTGATTCCAGGGTATGCCATACCCCTTCTCATTGCCGTGGGCAACCCCATCGTTCGGAAAAATATATTTGATAAGTTGGCCGACAAAGAAATTACTCCGGAGACACTTATTCATTCAACAGCACGAATCTTTCATCCCGAATCGGTACTCCTTGGAAAGGGATGTTTACTTATGCCCTATAGCTATATTACCAATTCGGTTAGCTTGGGAGAAAATTGTTTACTCCATATTCACGCAGGGTTACACCACGATGTGCAGCTTGGTGCGCATGCCGTACTCATGCCCGGCGCAAGAATTACCTGCGGTTTTACAAGTTCGGAATGCTATTTGCTTGATACTAATGAAGTTATCAAAATTAGTCGTGGAACGCATTAAAAATAAAACACATGACAATAAACAATATGTATTCTTCTTTGTTTAAAAAGTGTGAATAAAGTAAAATACTATGACTATTTTGTGCCTTCAAACAGCTGCCTAACAACACAGTTGTTCACACTACAAAACAAGGAATGAGCAAACTTAACCACTTTTCTCTTGTAGAATATTTTGGACATCGCTTTGTATCGAAGTGGGTGGTTCTTCTCATCGACCTGTTAACGATTTCCCTTTCTCTTATTATTGCCTACACCCTATTAAGCAACCGCATGCTTAATCAGTTGAGTGTTTTAGAATATTACAAGGGTTTGATATTTATCTTGGCCTTTTCACTGGTAGGGCACTATGTATTTAAACCACACCAAGGGGTCATTCGACATACCAGTATACATGATATCAAACGTGTTTTTTATGCGCGTACCCTAGCCTTTATTCTGAACTTAGGCTTTATTTTTATTTTGGCTTCGCCGATGAAGTTGCAAGAATTTACTATTCCACTTCAAACGGTATTCGTTCATTATGTATTAAGTATTTACCTCTTAATTCAGTTCCGTATGGGGGTGAAGTATATCTTTAATATGGGACGAAAAAACGTGAGTAAACAGAAAATTGTTATTTACGGTTCAGGGGTTTCCGGCCAATTGGTTCATGAGGCAATTTCTTCTAAACATGCTGTAGTGGCATTTATCGATGATAATCCTTCCAAAAAAGGAAAATCATTTAAAGGCGTTCCAATTTTATTTTCGGGCGATGATATTAGCAGAACCCTCCAAAAATTCAATGCCAAGCAAATTATTATTTCCCTTCAAAATATTACACCTAAAGAGAAGCGAGAAATCGTAGATAAATGTATTGAATGGGGATTGGAAGTAAAGTCTATTCCACCAATCGAAAAATGGTTGAACGGGGAGCTGACATCCTCACAAATTCAGGATGTAAAAATTGAAGATCTTTTAGGGCGTGATGAAATATCCCTCGATAAAACAAATATTAAACAAGCCATAGGGAATAAGGTGGTGTTGATTACGGGTTCAGCAGGAAGTATTGGTTCAGAAATAGCGCGTCAGTTACTATCCTATCTGCCTAAGAAATTAATCCTGCTCGACCAAGCTGAAACACCACTCTATGAATTGGAATTTGAATTAGCCAAACTACAAGGCGATCGTCCGATACCGATACAATATGTACTCTGCGATATTAACGATAGCGTTTCAATGGATAATGTGTTCAAAGCAAATGACATTGATTGGATTTTTCATGCGGCAGCCTATAAGCATGTGCCGGCAATGGAAACAAATCCTATTCAAGCAATTCGTGTAAATACCTTAGGCACAAAAATTATTGCTGATTTGGCTGAATCCTATCGGGTAGAGAAAATGATTTTTGTTTCTACCGATAAGGCTGTGAACCCAACCAATGTAATGGGTGCCAGTAAGCGAGCCGCTGAAATGTATGTTCAAAGTAAAAATCAAAAATCGGCTACGCAGTACATTACCACACGCTTTGGCAATGTTTTAGGCTCCAACGGTTCGGTTATTCCATTATTCAAGAAGCAAATTGAAGTGGGAGGTCCGGTTACCGTAACCCATAAAGATATTACACGGTATTTCATGACGATTCCCGAGGCTTGTCAGCTTGTACTTGAAGCCGGCATTATGGGTCATGGCGGAGAAATTTACGTGTTTGATATGGGCGATTGTATTCGCATCGTGGATTTGGCCGAAAAAATGATTCGCCTTTCCGGATTGGTTCCATACAAAGACATCATGATCGAGTTCACCGGTCTTCGTCCGGGCGAGAAACTCTATGAGGAGTTGTTAAACGATTCTGAAAAAATTCAACCTACTCACCATCAAAAAATAATGATTGCGAATGTGGAAGAGAAGAGCCATAAGGTGGTACTCGAAATGATTAATGAACTTCAAGAGCTTATTTTCCAACAGGCTACAGACATTCATTTAGTTTCAATTCTTAAAAAACTAGTACCGGAATATATCAGTCAGAACTCGGTGTATGAATGTCTTGATAAGCCAAGTCTCTCTAAATACAATATCTCCGACCTATTTAATAATTGATTATTTCCTATCTTGCAAGCCTATTTCTGTGTTAATGATTAAAAGGTTACCACTTATTCCGAGTATCTTGTTTTCATTGCTGATTCTTTTGGCATCCTCGTGTAATAAAGAAAAAGATTTTATCTATTTTCAGACGACTGCGAAACATCCTGCAAGTACCGATTCGGTAGTTACGAATTACGTGCCGATATTAAAAAAGAATGACCTTCTTACGATTGTTGTTGCCGTAAATTCACAAGATCCGGAAGCCAGTAAACCGTTTAACTTAAATAACTCCGGAGGCGGCCCTTCTACTTATTTAATCGATGAAGATGGTAATATCGAATTTCCGGTTTTAGGCACTATTAAATTAGCTGGATTAACAAAATCGGAAGCGGTAGGTTTACTTACCGAGCGTATTAAAAATTATATCAAGAACCCTATTGTTAATCTGCGTATTTCAAATTTCAAAGTAACCGTAATGGGCGATGTAGCTCGACCTGGTCAAGTACCTGTTCCCAACGAAAAGATAACACTCATTGAAGCCTTAGGTTCAGCCGGAGATTTAGTAATTACCGGAAATAGAAAACGGGTATTAGTGATTAGTGAAAATCAAGGTATACGAAAGGAAACATGGATCGACCTTACAGGAAGAGATATCTTTTCCTCGCCGGCTTATTATCTGAACCAAAATGATGTGGTGTATGTTCAGATGAATAAAATTAAAATCAAACAAACATCGGATGTGGTTCGTTACACCGGATTGGTTATTTCAATCGCTTCCTTCGGAATCGGGTTGTTCAACTTCTTAAATAAGTAAAGCATAATAATGGAATTAGATCAAGAAGAATTACATCCGGAGAAAAAACGTGAATCCATTTCGTTTGACGCCGGTATTAATTTGAAAATGCTCGTTAGCTACTTTATCATTCATTGGTATTGGTTTTTAATTGCGTTGGTTTTTTCTTTTATGGTAGCCTATATCTATTTACGCTATCAGGTTCCTATTTACTCTGCTTCTACCTCGGTATTAATTCTTGGCGATAAAAAAGGAAATGTTCTCTCTGAATTAGACGCCTTTAGTGATGTGGAACTTCTCTCTAAGCCGAGTAGCATGGATAACGAAATTGAAATTTTCAAATCACGTTCTCTTATGACCAAAGTGGTGAACGATTTGAACCTTCAAATAACCTATACCGCAAAGGGAAAAATAATTCATAACGAAATTTATAAGAAGTCGCCGATTCGTGTTTTTCTTTTAAATAATGAAAAGAAGGATGTTGTACAAGGCACCTTGCAAATAGCAGTTATCAATGAAAAAGAATTTAGCTTAATCAGTAAAATAAATCCGAAACCCGTTCGTCATCATTTTGGAGATACCATCTTAACACCTATCGGACATGCTGTAGTGAGTTTGTTTAGTACGAATGTTAGAAATTTTAAAGGTCAAACGATACAGGTTGTAAAAAGTACTTTACGTTCTGCTGTTCAACGTTATCAGAATGCATTAACGGTTAAGCCTGTAAACAAAACAGCGAGTATTTTAGTACTATCTGTTAGCGATCCTTCCAGAGAAAAAGCAGAAGATATAATCGATAATCTGGTTTATCAACATAACCAAGATGCTAAAGAAGCACGCAATCAAATATCCAAGAACACGGCAGACATCATTTCAGAACGTTTGAATTTTATAACCGGAGAATTAACTTCTGTTGAAAGCTCTGAGCAAAGTTTTAAGCAAAGCCAGGGATTGGTAGATATTCAAGGTCAGGCGAAAATGGCCTTGGAATCAGACCGTACTACCAAGCAACGTATCTATGAGCTCTCTACCCAAATGAAAGCCGCTGATTACATTTTTAATTTCATTCAACGAAGTAGTAATACCGATGCCATTCCAACCAATCTGGGTATCAATGAAGGTACCACTTCCGGTATGATTAATAGTTATAATCAAATTGTAATCGAGCGAAACCGACAATTACAAAATGCTACTGAAATTAATCCGGTTATCGAATCACTCGATCTTCAACTCGAAAACTTAAAACAAAGTATCATCGGAAGTTTATCTACTTACCGTACAACGTTGCAAATACAAATGAGTTCGTTATCGTCTCAAGCCGGTACGTACTCGTCGAAAATATATCAAGCTCCAAGTTTCGAACGACAGTTTAAATCGATCGATCGTCAGCAACAAATTAAAGAGGCACTTTACTTATACCTTTTACAAAAACGTGAAGAAACGAATATTGCTATGGCTGTTGCTGTAGATAATACTAAAACTATTGACGAAGCCATGAGTTCAGGCTCACCGGTTTCGCCGGATAAGAAAGGAATCTATACCATGGCTTTGGCATTTGGTTTATTAATTCCATCCTTCCTTTTGTACCTGAAGAATATGCTCGATACCAAGGTGCATAGTTATAAAGACCTTGAGAAACTAAATATTCCGTTTATTGGAGATATTCCGTTTACACAACATGATAACCATTTAGTAGTTTCAAAAGGGGTATCTACCGATATTGCAGAAAGCTTCCGTATGGTGCGTACCAACATGGATTTTATTTTAAGCAACGCTCCAACCAATACGGGTAAACTCATTGTAATTACCTCTACACTTTCCAGCGAAGGGAAATCGTTTATATCGCTTAACCTTGCATCAACCATTGCACTCACGGGTAAAAAGGTTATTCTGGTTGGGCTCGATTTAAGAGCACCTAAATTATTGCAGTATCTTGGGTTGGAAGATCATATCGGAATTACCAATTACATTTCTAATCCTCAACTCGACTTACGCGATATTATTATTCGAACACCGTTGAAGGAAAATATTGATATTCTTTCCTCCGGTGATATTCCTCCGAACCCATCCGAGTTATTATTGCATGAACGTGTACAAACACTTTTCAATAGCCTTAAAGAAAAGTATGATTACGTAATTGTAGATACCGCACCGGTAGGAATGGTTACCGATACCCTTTTAATTAATAAGTATGTAGATGCGTCTATTTACGTGGTTCGTGCGAATTACCTCGACCGAAGAATGATTGGAATTCCTTACGCCTTGCACGCCGAAAAGCGATTGAATAACATGTCTTTCTTACTGAATGGCTCAGATATTCGTAAAGGCTATGGCTACGGCTATGGTTACGGGTATGGTTACGGTGGCTATGGTTATGGCTACGGTTACGGACATAGCTATGGTAGTTACGGCAAGAAGGAAAAACCTAAACGTGGCATTTTCTCTTGGTTCAAAAAGAAAAAATAATCTTAAGGAAGTACTTACTGACAAATCACGCCACACAAAAAATTGTAGCTCCCACAGTTTGTCAATTAATTAGTTACGCATAACATCGGCTCCATGTTTAGTTAATTGCAATAACCCAAAGTATGCTTAGTGTAAGGGTGTACACTTCAATGGTTATCGCAGGTATTAACTACTTGTAAAAAACACAACGCATAGAACGTTTCTAATGGCCGAAGATATCAGTGGCTAAGATTACACAACCTATATTTGCGCACAAAATAATTTTAGGTTCATGACTGCTGATATACAAAAAACACCACGACAATTTATTCCGGAACAATTCAAGTTGGAACAATGGGAAGAACTTCAACCTTTTTTTGAAGACCTTAAAAACAGAACAATAGAAACAGAGTCGGAATTTCATCGGTGGTTAAACGATCTTTCCGAAATACAAGCTGTTATCAGCGAGGAAGCCTGTTGGAAACAAATTAAAATGACCTGCGATACAGAGAACAAACAGCTTGAAGAGGATTTTAATCATTTTTGTTTGCACATTGAACCCCGCATCAAGCCCTACGCAGATGCACTTAATAAAAAATTATTGGCATCGCCATTCATTGCTTCACTTCAAGGAAAAGAAAATGAAATTTACTTACGTGGTGTGCGAAAAGACATTGAGTTATTTCGTGAAGAAAATATTCCTCTCCAAGCCGACCTCAGTGTGCTAGCACAGCATTACGGTGTTATTACCGGAAAAATGAGTGTTGAAGTGCAAGGGAAAGAATATACCCTTCAGCAAGCTGCAAAATTCCTTATGCAAAGCAATCGTTCTTTGCGCGAAGAAGTCTATCACAAAGTCAATGAGCGAAGAAAGCAAGATGAAGAAACGCTTAATACACTGATGAATGATTTACTCCAAAAACGACATCAGGTTGCACTCCACGCCGGCTTCGATAATTATCGTGATTACAAATTTAAAGAACTCGGCCGGTTTGATTATGGTGTTGATGAATGCTATCAATTTCATGAAGCAATTAAAACATTCATTACGCCGGTTGTGGAAGAACTTTATGAGCATAAACGAAAACAACTTGGGTTGGAAGTACTCAAACCGTATGATGTAGATGCCGAACCCGAAGGCCAACAACCACTTGAACCCTTTAAAAACGGCGATGAACTTTTAGAGAAATCAACGGCGGTGTTTAGTCGGCTAAATCCTTTTTTCGGTAACTGTTTACGAACGATGCAACGAATGAATCATTTTGATTTAGACAGTAGAAAAGGAAAAGCGCCGGGTGGATATAATTGTCCGCTTGCAGAAACCGGAGCGCCCTTTATTTTTATGAATGCTGCCGGTACGGCAGATGACGTAGTTACTATGATGCATGAAGGCGGGCATGCGTTGCATTCCTTTTTAAGTCATGAACTTGCTTTAAGTGCCTACAAAGAATACCCGATGGAGATGGCGGAATTGGCAAGTATGAGTATGGAATTATTTAGTATGGAAGAGTGGCATACCTTCTATCCGAATGCCGAAGAATTGAAGCGTGCGAAAATGGAAGAATTAGAACGCGCCTTATCTATCTTCCCTTGGATTGCAACCATCGATAAGTTTCAACATTGGATGTACACCCATCCGAACCATAGTAATCAAGAACGAACGAATGCATGGTTAGCTATTCATGCGGAATTTGCACCTAAGAATATTTCATGGGAAGGGTTGGAAGATTATCGTGCCATACTCTGGCAAAAGCAATTGCATTTGTTTGAAGTTCCTTTCTATTATATCGAATATGGTATCGCACAACTCGGGGCTTTAGCTATGTGGAAGCAATATGCTAACGACAAAGAAGGCACACTCGATCGGTATATGTTGGCCTTGAGTAAAGGCAATACCTTAAGTCTTCCGGAACTCTACCAAACCGCAGGTATTGCATTTAATTTCAGTTCGGATTACGTAAAACAACTTCTTGATTTTGTTCAAAGTAAGATGAAGGAAATCCTGCAAGATGCTTAATGGTTGAGCGCATGACGCAACATGGAAGTTTTAGGCTTCACATCAACAGCTAACAGAATTATAATCTAAGTGGTATGTATTTCTACAAGCTATTCCTAAAACTTTTTATCTAATTTAGCCCCTTTAAAAATAACACATGAAACATGCATATGTATTTCCCGGACAAGGTTCACAGTTTACCGGTATGGGAAAAGATTTATATGAGCAATCGGAATTAGCGAAGAATTTATTTGAACAGGCTAACGATATTCTTGGCTTTAGAATTTCAGATAGTATGTTTGAAGGTAGTGCTGATGATTTGAAACAAACAAACGTTACTCAGCCCGCTGTTTTTCTTCATTCTGTCATAAAGTTTTTAATGCACAATCCAACACCGGATATGGTGGCCGGTCATTCGCTCGGAGAATTTTCTGCTTTGGTAGCTAATAGAACCTTAAGTTTTGAAGATGGTTTACGTTTGGTTTCATTGCGAGCGAATGCTATGCAAAAAGCTTGTGAGATGAACCCTTCTACCATGGCAGCCGTGTTGAATTTGGCCGATGAAAAGGTAGTTGAAATTTGCGCTTCGATAAAGGATCAAGTAGTTGTTGCGGCTAATTATAACTGCCCAGGACAATTAGTTATTTCAGGTAGTATAAAAGGAATTGAAATAGCCTGCGAGTTAATGAAAGCAGCAGGCGCTAAACGAGCTTTGGTACTGCCGGTTGGCGGTGCTTTTCATTCGCCTTTAATGGAACCGGCCAGACAAGAGTTGCAACAAGCAATAGAAGAAACTACATTTTCAGAACCGGTATGTGCTATCTACCAAAACGTGAATGCCCGTGCCGTTCGAAATGCCGATGAAATAAAATTAAATCTGATAGCTCAATTAACCGCACCCGTTTTATGGACGCAAAGCGTGCAAGCCATGCGTAAAGATGGCGCTGTTGAATTTACCGAAGTAGGTCCGGGTAATGTATTACAAGGACTTGTGAAAAAAATCGACGGAGAAGCCGTAACCAATAGTTTGTAAGCATGAAGAAGGTATTGTTAGCAGCGCCTGTTTCTGACACCTTCAGAAAATTATTGCAAGAGCGAAACTACTTTCTATTGAGTGAATGGGATCCGGAGGTAGAGGGAATCGTTACTTCTAATAAACTCGTATTACAGAAAGAACAGTTACAAACAGTACCACAACTTCGGTGGATTGCACGATTGGGTTCGGGCATGGAAATTATTGATACAGATTATTGTAAGAGCCATAACATAGCCTGTTTCTCATCGCCGGAAGGCATTGCGAATTCGGTGGCTGAACACGTTTGTGGTATGTTGTTAGCACTGTTACATCGAATTCCCGTTTCCTTCAACGAGATCAAACAAGGGAAATGGATTCGTGAAGGAAACCGCGGACAGGAACTTGCGCAGCGATGCGTGGGCATCATTGGTTACGGGCATACCGGTTCGGCAGTTGCTAAAAAACTTCAAGCATTTACATCAGAAATAATAGTGTACGATAAGTATAAACCAGGTATCAGCGATGATTGGGTAACACAAGTTTCTTTGGAAGAATTAAAACAAAAAGCCGATATTATATCATTCCATGTTCCATTGAATAAAGAAACCAAACACTACTATAATGATGATTTTTTAAAGACATGTAAAACGCATATTTTAATTAATGCGTCGCGCGGAGAAGTATGTGCTACCGATACCATTTTGTATGGTTTACAACAGGGAAATATAAGTGGAGCGTGTTTAGATGTATTGGAAGAAGAAGCTGCTATTCAGGAGGTTCTGCAAACTCCTCAGAATAAAATTGAACAGTTATTACAATACCCCGTAATTATTACGCCGCATATAGCAGGGTATAGTTTTCAAGCCATCGAAAAGATGAGTGCAGAATTGATGGATCAACTTAAAAACATGCTATAATGCGCTTGTTGCAAGGAATATATTTTGTGTATGTATGTTTGATATTTATGGTATTGATACTAGGAACTTTTCCATTGGTATTAATATGTACTTTATTTCCGAAAAAAGCGAAGGATATCGTCATGTTTGCTTTGCTAAAAGTAATTTCTAATGTTTGGTTAGTATGTTCCTTCATGATACCAAAAAATTATCACCGATCTAAAATTGATTTTTCTAAAAGCTATCTTATCATGCCGAATCATCAATCGTTTCTCGATGCGGCTATGCTCTACACATCGTTACTAAAACCATTTAAAACGTTAGGAAAAAAGGAAGTGGAAAAAGCGCCGGTGTATGGTGTTGTGTATAAAATGGTGGTTATAACAGTAGATCGAAGTTCAGTAACCGCAAAGGCAAAAAGTTTCCGGCAAATGAAAAAGGAAATGGAAGAAGGACTTTCAGTAGGAATTTTTCCGGAGGGAACATTTTCAGATCAACCACAATCTAGCTTGTTGCCATTTCAGAATGGAGGCTTTGCTTTGGCGCAATTACAACAGGCTACTATTTTACCCATGTTATTTCTAGATACTCCAAAACGCATTCACCCAACCGCTATTACCCGCATGACACCCGGAGCCAATAGATGCGTATTTCTACCACCAATAGAAGTAACCTGGTTTGAAAAAAAGGATAGTGAAGGACTTAAACTTTTTACGCAACAATATATGCAAGATTGTTTAGACTTTTGCAGAAGCAAAGGACCTCAAGCTTGCTGGAATTTTGCAGAAACATGGATTACACACCATAAACCAAATTAGATGTACGCAGATATAATTCTACCCTTAGCCATTGAAAAAAATTACACGTACGGAATTCCTGTGGAATTACAAGAACTCGTACAAGTAGGATCGAGGGTAGAAGTACAGTTTGGTGCAAAGCGCGTGTACAGTGGAATTGTAAAATCAATTCATCACAACAAACCAGAAATATATCAGGTAAAACCAATTCGAGGCGTACTCGATGCAAAACCAATTGTAACTCCGAATCAATTAAAATTTTGGGAATGGATGGCCTCGTATTACGCCTGTACAGAAGGGGAGGTAATGAATGCTGCTTTGCCATCGTATCTTAAATTGGAAAGCGAAACCTTTGTTGTTCTGAATGAAGAAATTTCGATAGATGAAGCTGAACTTAGTGATGATGAGTTTATCGTATGGCAAGCGTTAGAAGTACGACAAGAACAACTCCGTAAAAATCAACAACAAGATTCGCAGGAAGGATAAACGATGTGATTCATTGTATTGAAAATTAAAATGAAGTAGAAGAATTATTTTCCTGATACAATGATGACTATCTTCTGAAATTCAAAGCCTATTTTGATCTCTTTCAAACGAAACCTACTGTATCTTTCGTTATGGAAAATGTAAGTACGTTTATCTGAAGCAAAAAAAATTATGAAGTATTATTTCTTTCTCCTCGTTAGCATCTTGTTTTTTACTCAGTGCACCGATGATATTCATACAAACACAGAAGCCCAAACTACTACACTTCAAAATTCACCTACCGAAGCCATACCGTTTCAACCAAATAAACTAACCACCCAAAAATTTGTGATTGATATAAATCAGTCATATTCGTTAATCACACAGTCAGGCATCATCATTCAAGTTCCGAAAGGGAGTTTGGTTTCAAAGCAAAACCCGGTGCATTTCGAAATAAAAGAAGCCTTGTCGATGGTGGCAATGTTGAAGGCTGGATTACTTACACAAAGCGGTGGTGATGTATTGCAATCGGGAGGGATGTTTCAACTCGAATTTTCACCGGAGCAACAAGTTCAAATTAAAATGCCCCTTCGTATGCTCGTACCCACGAAGGAACTTGTAGAAGGCATGCAATTGTATTCCGGTGAACGAACGAAGGAAGGCCAATTGAATTGGGTTCAACCCAAGCCTTTAAATGCAAGCCCGATGGAACGTAAAATTGCAAAAGGACAAACATTATTTAATACCCAATGTGCTTCTTGTCATAATCCGGATATGGTTAGTTCAGCCACCGGTCCGCCATTAGCCAACATAGCATTACGACGTAGCAAAGAATGGATCTATCGTTTCACCCGAAACAGTGCTGAGGTTATTGATAGTCATGTTTTAACCGAGGATGGAAAATCGGAGTACATTGATTATTATGCCCAATGTATTTATAACTCTTGGGGCAAAACTGCAATGACCGCATTTCCGAATTTATCGGATCAGGAACTCGATTCGCTTTATTCTTTCATCGGAGCGATAAGCAAAAAGCATCCAAATTTTAATCCCGGTTTGAATTGTGATAGCTGCGAAAAATATCAACTTGCCCTGCGAAAGGAGGAACAAGTTTTATTTAATATAGAGGCACAGAAACATGAGATGCAAACCAATGTTCAACAGATTCAACTGTTAAAGAATAAACTGGCCATTACGATGAAAGGTACATCGGAAGTTTTTGAAAATAAAGTAACGTTCAATGCTCCCATCTCAAGCGGCGGGAATAATTCGAATGATACTCGTAGTGCAAGTGCCAATCAAAATACAGTAACGCTTACAGCACAAGCAGTTGCTACAGTGCAACCGGAACTTACAACCGGACTGTTTTACGATTTGAATATTACAACTACCGGTTGGTATAATATAGATGTTTTAATTGAAGGTCGATCGGGAGTAGCTCGTAGCGAATTGGCCATTCAGGTGCAGGGAAGTGTTGAACAACAAGTTCGCGTTCAATTGATGATACCTAAATTAAAAATTAGCTTGCCGGGGTATCGACATGAAGGGGAGAATTTTTATGTAAAATTTACGGATGGCAAAATTCCTTTACCCCAAGGTGAAGTTTGTATCGTAGTGGCAATTGCGGAGAAGGAAGAAAGGCTTTACGCAGATACGATTCGCTTTATAGCTCAACAGCAAAATAGCGTGCACATGCAATTGCAAGAATCCAATCCGGAACAACTCAATGCTATGTTGAATGGGTTACATCTCAATGCTTTTTCTGCACAGGTGAAAGTGAATGAAAAATATCAAGCGTTTAAAAAATTGGAACAGGAACAACGTCAAGAAGAAGAAAAGATTCAGCAAATTAATAAACGAGTGCTCGATCAAAGAGCCCGAATTAAGGCGTTACAATTTCTAAAACCTAGAACATGTGATTGTGATTTTAATACCAAAGAAGAAGCAGCTAATAAGGATAGTATGACAAATGGTATTGGAGTAGTGAAAAAGGATAGTAAAGTCAATTTTAACATCAGAAATAGGGAGTGATTTCTTAACAGCAAACCGTAATATAAAGGCAAATAAATTAGTACCGTTACGAATTATCCAATAGAAATCATGTTCCCTTCCTTTAACTAAAGGAGGCTAGGTTAAACATAACATTCTTAGAGCCGCGATGCATCGCGGCTCTACTGTAACCGTTTACTCCTTCACTAATTTCGTTTTATATTGTTTGCCATGTTGGTCTTGGATAAAAATCCAATACATGCCGGAGGCTAACGAACTCAAATCGAGTGTATAGGTTGACGTTGCTTTTAATTCCTTTTGTTGAAGTACTTTGTCTCCTATGGTGTTGTAAAGTGTTATAGCAGCCAATCTAGTTTTACCGGAAGTGGTGGAAACTACAACCTGCTTTTGCGCCGGATTCGGATATAAATTAAAATGCCCGTTAACATCTACGATACCCGATGAGCCATTCGTTGAATCAATCATGCGGAAATCATCCAAGGCCATATCACTGCGTTGATTGATACCGGTTAACCCACGTAAACGTAGATAAATTGTTTTACCGGCATAAGCACTCAAATCAACTTCTTTTTTAAACCAAGTATTGCCTTGGTCGCCATTCACTTCCGTAACTATATCTTTCTGCCATTCTCCATCAACGTAAGCATCTACATGTAAACTTCCCATGCCATTGCCATACATGTGATACCAAAAACTAAACCATGGTTGCGACCCCGATGCTAAACTAAAGCAAGGCGATAATAAATACGCTGTTTGCTCATAACAATAAGACGTTTCCGTATAAATATAATTTCCGGTTGCACTTCCCAACGTATGATCAACATCCGGGCCGGTATTGCTTGTTCCCGTAGGACCACTAAATACTTTCCAATCAAACTGATCAATAACCAAATTCGGTTCTTGCGTTAAATCATTGGTAAGCGGACAATCGGTGTTATCACAATTATTCACCGTAGTGCAGGTTGCGATTGCTTCAAAATCTTCCGTCCAAGGTAAGGTGGTTATGTTGCCTGAAGCAACAAGAATGGTGGTTTTAACGGTGTCATTCAAATGATATAAATCGCCGGTGAGGTTGGTAAAAGTTTTCAAGGTATGATTACCCACGGCAGGTGTTGCCAACAACGTGGTAAAGGTATAGGTAGCAGTGGCTCCTGAAGCAATGGAAGCCGAATACGTTTCTGTAATCGGAGAGGAAGCATTGAGTTGATAGCTTACCGGAAAATTGCTTATTGATCCGACGCCATTATTTTTAATTGTAATTTTTACCGGCATTCCTGTACTTGAGGCACAACTTAAAATGGTGGCAGTTTCAGGATTATTGCATGCATTCATTTCAGCATCCATTCCAAGAATACAATTAAATAATCCCGGACTTTGTTGTACCGCAAAAGCACGCTTACTTAATGCACCATCGGTAGAATTGCGAGCACTTACACTAAACCAATGTTCATCTGTAATGGTTAACCCGGTAAAATGATAGAAGGTATCAACGGTTGTGGCAACTGAATCCATATACTTATTACCAAGCATGTAAACTTGATAGGCATTCGCACCGCTAACACTATTCCAACGAATGGTAATCGTGTCCGGACAAACTCGAACTACACTCAGGTTTTGCGGAACCTTCATGATGGTAAATTTATCAGGAGTTACAGAAGAAAAACCATTTCGATTAATTCGCACTTTGCATTGTCCGCTTACCACATTCGGAACCGTCCAGTTATAATAGGTATTCGTTGCGGCTAAGGCGGTAACTATTGTATTCCATGAGGAACCATTATCGGTTGAATAATCTAAACTATACATGTTGCCGGTTGTAATTGCATTCCAACGTATAGTTTGTACTTCTCCGGGCACAAAACCTTCACCACCTAATGGATAGGTTATTTCGATGGAATCAAACGGTATAAACTCATATGAGATGAAATAATCTTGAGGGCCAAATGGCACAGCATAACCACTTACGTCGATAGTGTACAGTCCGCTAGCCGGCGTATCAATCGTAACTTGTTCCACATTGTTCAAGTGATCTGCTAAGCGTTGCGCATTCGCATTAAGCGTTGTGGCGTTTGGTGCATGATTTAAAACCCAAGGCAAATAAACCGTGCTGTTTGGCGCAGTTACTTTCAAATCTAAATCATTGACCAAGGCAGTAGTAGCAGATACAGCTGCTTCGCGATCAGTCCAGTTCAACATAATCTTTACCCGATGTGTGTTTGGCGGAACATTGAGGTTGATTGTTTTAGTATTTCCGGTACTCACCGAATCGTAGTTATGCTGGTTACTTTCTAAAACCTTCACGGCACGCAATCCGTTTACTCGTCCGTAGCCATGTTTAAAATCAGGACCTGGATTACCAATATCATCACAAGTATTCATCAACACATTTTTTAGCAAACCGCAATTCGGATCATCACCGCTATGTAAGGTTCGATAGGCTTGATATAATTGTGAAAATAAACCAGCTACACCAGGGCACGACATAGAGGTGCCACTAAAAACATCATAGGTATTTGTATCAACAGTTGAATACACATCGGTACCTACTGCAGAAACATCCGGTTTAATTCTTCCATCCGTAGCAGGGCCACGACTACTTGAATTAGCTAATACATCTAGGTAGTTTAAATTAGCCACTGCTATTACATTTTTTCCCGATTTAATACCACCGGTAATATTACCCCAACCGGCTCCTGCGCCATAATTACAATTCGTGCTTCCATCGTTCCCGGCAGAGAAAATGCGCATGATATTTGTAAACGTTCTGGCTTGGCGGTCTGCAGAAACAGCTCCTGAGTTATAACCTGAATTACAACCATTCGAGTAGGACGTTGAAATGATATCTAAACTTAAAGAAGGAGCTGTGAATAAACTGTCTTCCAGAATATAGTTTGTAGTAGCTAACGCATTATAAACCCAAACATCGGCACCATGCGCCATGCCTCGTCCGTCAGGATCCAAATTACCTGCCCCCATAATTATTCCACCACAATGATCGCCATGATTACCGTTGTTAACCGTAAGTACCGCATCTTGGTTAGTTCGGCCTTGATAATCGATATGCGGACCTATAAAACCATCATCCGTTAAACCTATACGCACACCACTACCATCGAAATGGCGACCTGCACCATAATCTGTAGCTAACACGTTACTGCGGTGGTCGGTTCGGTTTTCCAAATTTTCTTTTTCTAGCGGAGGGTCTATGAAATGAACAAATTGAACAGCAGGGTGTGTAGTAAGTGCTGTTAATTTTTGTGAAGGCATTGATAGCATCACATGTTCATGATTGGCAATGTGAATGACTCTGGCCCCTAAGGATTCAAAAAATGACTGAAGCGTTTCACCAAGTATGCCTGGATGTAAACTCACCATATATTTTATCTGATTGCCATCCAGAGCATAGTCGGGAACCAATTCTTCTTGCACTTCATAATGAAGTTTCCAAGTATCCTGAATAGCAGTTAAGGAGTTAACCTGCATAGCACCATAGTTCAACGAAGTCACCTGTTCAGGTATTCTAATATAAAATGAATTTGGATGGAGATAAGTAAGAAACTCTACATGCTGTTTCTTCAATTCAGTTAAACCTTCATCCTTTGGTAACACCTCAAATTGAAGAAGGAAATAACGATGGCCTTGGAAAGAAGGAATGTTCTGCCATTGCTCAGAACTTAAAATGCCTTGATTGTAAGGTGGTAACACGTTACCCGATTGTACTAACACGGGTTTCGATTGTTGAGCAAAACTCTGGCTTACCGACAGAAACAATAAACATAGAAAAATAAGTGATCGCATGTGTTTGGTGTTTGAATGTCTAAATATAAGGCAGAAAGAATACCCGACACGTTAAGCCTTGAGTTTATCGTTTAACGGTTTTGTACAGCGACAAAAAATCTTCGTGCTACCTGTTTCGCGGTAGCAAAAAGGAGTTACATCGGTGCGTGCGTCAAAATACCCTCTACACGGTATTGAGTTCCGCTAATTTGGAAAATAATTTTGCATAAAATGTATAACATGAAATCTATCTCTTTTGTAATGTTTATTCTTTGTTGTTTGTCGGCTCAGATACACGCACAACTATCGGGTAAATCATTACAGCTTAAGGCCGACTATAATTATGTTACAGTTCCGGATGCGTCTAGTTTGATTCCGAATTCAGAAATGACTATTGAAGCATGGTTGTACTACAAATGTGAAAATGGTTCCACCGGAAATATGATTATGTCGAAAGGTTGGTGTGGTGCACCCGATTGGACATTCTATTTCAACATCGTTGCACAAAAAATGCGATTTGCCAAATGGCGGAACGGATATAATTCCTGTTCTGGAAGTCAAGCTATTTATGAAACCAACGACGATATAATACCTTTTAATGAGTGGGTACATGTGGCGGTAAGTTTAACAAGTACCAATGTGGTTACGTTTTATTTGAATGGTGTTGAACAACCCAGCACGTTAATATCAGGAACAGATGGAGCCGGTTTTAACGCGTCAACCTATCCTGTTTTAATTGGCGCTTCCAGAAATATTTCTAATGTATATTCTTCGCTCAATGGCAATCTAGATGAGGTTCGTTTATGGCATACCGTTCGAACATCCTCTGACTTGCAAGGCAGCATGTATGCTGAACTGAATGGCAATGAATCTGGATTGTATGCCTATTGGAAAATGAATGAATCCGGAAATGGTCCTTCGATCGTAGTTCCAAACGCAGCTACGGCAACATTGGGTTCGTTTAATGGTACAACAGCAGGTTCTATAGCTAATCTTCGTTTTACCGATAATGATACCATAATAAACGGCATGCCTTTATGCGATCCGGTATTATGGCTTCGTGCTGATAGCGCCGTTACTTATAATGGAAGCAATCAGGTGAGTGTTTGGAATGATGTAAGCGGCAACGGTAATCACGTAACTCAAACCAATAGCATTAGTCAACCAATCTACCAAACGAATGTAATTAATAATAAGCCTTCTGTTTATTTTGATGGTGCAAACGGAAAATACTTCATGAATAATACAACTTCTAATTTAGTAAACAGTGGTTTAGCCCGAACTGTGTTTGTTTCAGGCAGAAGAGATTGTAAAACGCATGGCAGTGGTGTTGTAGGTGGCAGTTTATTTACCTTTCGACGAAGTGGGTTAATCAATACACTTTCTTTAGGTGCAAATAGTCCGGGAACATCTGTATATGTTTATTCCGATAATAATGGTATTGGCAATAACAATGCAAGTATTGCGGCAAGTGTTTTGGATACTATTCAACAGAATTTTGTAGTTACCTACGATGTGCCTGCTGCAGGTTCTCAGCTTAAAGTGCGAATGAATAAAATAATTCAAACGGTTAATCAGGGCAGCGGAAGCATTTCTTCAGAAACAGGAGCCACAGGATTTACGATTGGCGATCGGGAAGACCAAGCCGACTTAGATTGGAGTGGATGGATCAATGAAGTAATTGTTTTTAATCGAAGTCTTACACTAAATGAAATCAAAACATTAGAAAATTATTTGGCCAAAAAATATCCGCAAACGCCCAATAGTTTTAATAACACACCGCTGAGCGTACAAACAAATAACACCCATCTTATGGATGATGGAAACTGGAAGCACAGTTACAACATACTCGAACAAAATAAAATTATTGCTTCTATTAAAGACTATTGCTCAGACCTTGGGACTCGCACAGATACGGTTTACGTTGAATCAAGTGCAATTCCTATGGGTAGCACATATGCCATGCGTCGTCATTTTGTAATTCATACCTCACTTTACCCTGTTGGAACTAAACGTGTACGTTTATATTATACCAACGCCGACTTTACCAATCTGCAAACCATGGTTCCTTCCTTGCTTTCACACAATCAACTTTCTGTAACCAAATACGATGGGCCGAATGAAGATGGCGTATTTGATGCTTCTACCGGAACGATTACATTTATTCCGGCTTCCCAAATTACAACTGGTAATGCATTTGGATTACACTATCTTGAATTTGATGTAACTAATTTCAGTGAATTTTGGATTCATCCTTTCAATATCCCTTTGCCATTAACAGTTCATCAATTTGAAGTATATCCATGTAATGGAGCGGCCTGTTTAAATTGGAATGATTCATACAATGTAAGTAGTTATATCATAGAACGAAGTGGTGATGGAAAGCACTTTATTACTCTTGGAACGCGTGCGGGTGAAGAGAAAACGTATGTCGATGCTCAACCCCTGAATGGAATAAATTTTTATCGATTGCGTTGTCATTTAGAAGATGGTAAGGAATGGCTATCAGCAGTAAAATCGCTTTCAGTAAAACAATCACTTTGGGAGGTTAATATTTATCCTACCCATTCCGAAGAAGGGATATACCAACTTAATACGAATAAAAATATAGATAAAGTAGAAGTTTGGAATACGCTCGGACAGTGTTGTTACCGAAGCTTCAGTCGTAAGGATCGTTTGTATTTAAGCGGACTGCCTTCGGGAATTTATTTTATTCGATGTTATGCATCCGGCGAAATACAAACGCTTAGAATAAGTAAATAATTAAGTTGGTTTCAATAATTCGAATATCTTAGCATAAGTGACTTGTGTTGTTTACTTGAAAGATAGCAAGTTGTTTGTAGTATATAGCTAATAGAAATAGTTTTAGGGGCATACAACCATTTAGCTTTTACGAAACACTTTAGATTCATATAAATAAATTCTCATGAAAAAATTAAATCTCTTATTGCTCTTGGTGTTTCTTTATAACACTGTAATTTCTGCTCCTGATAGTTTGGTATTCACCGTTCAAAAAAATGTTCCCTATCAATACCTTACTTCACCAACAACAATTACTACCACAGATTGGGATGACTTTGATGCGGATGTTCCGCTTGGGTTTACCTATCGAATGATGCATGACACGACCTCTCATATTTATTTTGATCAAAACGACGGGGTGGGTGCAGAAATGTTTTTCAAAACGTCATTAATGCAAAACAACTATAGTTTCATTTCTTGGATAGCTGATGTTTATGATTTACATAATGATTTTTCCAACCTCAATTCTTCAATTAATTACAAAACGGAAGTTGTTTCAGGTAAAAAAATTACGAAAATAGAATGGCGTAATGTAGGATTCTTTGATTTAGGAACAACTGACTCTGCCAATTTGCAAGCCTGGTTTCACGAGGATAAAAATGTTTTCGAATTACGTTTTGGCAAGTCATCACGCGCAGCAATAACTGCTTTATACAAGGATTCTATCAATGGTTATGGAACCAAAGGCCCGTTTTTTGCCTTCGTACAAAATTACAATTACAACGCCGATTCGTTCGACAAACTATATTATGTTAAGAATGAAAATCCCGCGATTATGGATTCCGCCACGACATCACAAATTAATAATGCCCTTTCAACGATTGGGGTTGATTCATTTCCGGTTGAGAATACACTTTATCGCTGGTCGCCAGCGATTAGCGCCGGTAACAACGCGGTCTTCTTGAATAGTAATATAAAACTTTATCCTACCGTAGTACAACGCGAATTATTTATTGAACAAAAGGAGAATAACAATTACCAGCTTTACGTAGTTAACAGCCAAGGAGCCATTGTTGCAAAGCAAACAGTAACCACGAGTAACATGCGCATAGACCTGTCGGCTTTAAACGCCGGAAGTTATCGAGTTATTCTTTCCAACAACACCGAACGTATCAGTTATGCAATACTCAAAGAATAAGGAATAAAATATTCCTCCGCTTTGGGTATTACTTATTAACTCGTTTACTTCGGCGTATCATCAGGTAGCTAACTTTGCAGGAACAAGCATTTACTATATGATGATTAAACTCTTTGCCAGTGCCGTATATGGCGTTGAAGCCATTACCATTACAACAGAAGTAGATGTTTTGGATGGTACCAAATTTTATGTGGTTGGCTTACCTGATAATGCGGTGAAGGAAAGTCAGCATAGAGTAGAATCAGCGATAAAAAATAATTACTACCGCTTCCCGCGCATCAAAGTTGTGGTAAACTTATCACCGGCTGATATTCGTAAATCGGGTTCTTCCTTCGATCTGCCTATTGCTATTGGTATTTTGGGCGCTACCGAACAAGTACAAACACATAATTTGGATAAGTATATCATGATGGGAGAGCTTTCTTTAGACGGAGCGATTCTTCCGATCAAAGGATCTCTACCGATGGCTATACAAGCGCGTAAGGAGGGCTTTGAAGCGCTCTTTGTTCCTACCGAAAACGCTCGTGAGGCAGCCTTAGTAAATAACCTCAAGGTGTATGGCGTTTCTCATCTGAAAGAGATGATTGATTTTTTGAATGGAAAGGAAAATTTACAGCCTACAGAAGTAGATACGCGAGAAGAATTTTTTTATTCGCAAACGGAATTTGATATCGACTTCTGTGAGGTAAAAGGACAAATGAATATAAAACGTGCGTTAGAAATTGCGGCCGCCGGTGGTCACAACGTTATTTTAATTGGTCCGCCTGGAGCAGGTAAAACGATGTTAGCAAAGCGACTTCCGTCTATACTTCCTCCGCTTACATTGCAAGAAGCTCTAGAAACAACAAAGATACATTCGGTGGCAGGCAAGTTACCTGAGAATGCTACACTTGTTGCCCGAAGACCTTTCCGGTCGCCACATCATACAGTAAGTGATGTGGCATTGGTAGGTGGTGGCGGACATCCTCAGCCTGGTGAAATTTCATTAGCGCATAATGGTGTTTTATTTTTAGATGAATTACCTGAATTCAAACGTACCGTATTGGAGGTCATGCGACAACCTATGGAAGAACGAAGGGTAACTATTTCAAGGGCTAAGATGAGTATCGACTATCCCGCCAATTTTATGTTGGTGGCAAGTATGAATCCTTGTCCGTGTGGTTATTTTAATCATCCGGAGAAAGAATGCAGTTGTCCGCCCGGCGCCGTACAAAAGTATTTGAATAAAATTTCGGGCCCGTTATTAGATCGTATTGATTTGCATGTTGAAGTAACACCTGTTTCCTTTTCCGATTTATCAACTATTCAATCGGAACATCAGGAGAAAAGTGTACATATTCGTGAACGTGTTTTAAATGCACGCGCCATTCAACTGGAACGCTATCAAAACAATGAAGGGTTGTATGCCAACGCACAAATTGGTAGTAAACAATTACAAGAAATTTGTAAATTGAATAGTGCAGGCAATCAGTTGTTGAAAACGGCTATGGAGCGATTGAATCTTTCTGCCAGGGCGTATGATAGAATATTAAAAGTTTCGCGAACCATTGCTGACCTTTCGGGTTCACCAGAAATTAAAACAGAGCATCTTGCAGAAGCCATTCAATATCGAAGTTTAGACCGCGAGAATTGGGGTAACACGTAGGGGCGAATCATTATTCGCCCAAACCATTATTCACCCAAACCATTATTCGCCCAAACCATCATTTACCCAAACCATTATTCGCCCAAACCATTATTCACCCAAACCATCATTCACCCAAACCATCATTCTCCCAAACCATCATTCACCCAAACCATTATTCGCCCAAACCATCATTCACCCAAACCATCATTCACCCAAACCATTATTCACCCAAACCATCATTCGCCCAAAACATCACCTTTCATAGTAAGGTACACCTTCCATTTACATAACAGGATATCCTCAACAATAAAACCGTTTCACTATGTTCGGCGTTATAAATACTGCACAATTAATTCGTAGTGTTTAGGCTTCAAACGAAGTTGTAGATAGTCTTTCATTTTCTTTTCTGCTAAGGCACATTTACAACGTTGCACTTCTTTGAATGTTTCTCGCAAATTATAGTTGATTCGCGTTTGGTCGGAATGGGGAGTTCTTTGTTTAATAAGACATTGTTTGCATTCCGGTTTAGTGTTGGGTTTGCCTATCGAACAAAACGTGATAGGCTCTACGGCTTCACCAAAAAAGGCAGCTTTGTAATATGCACTGGAATCAAAAAAACGAACGCTTAAGGATGACAACATAGCAATCATAGTGCGACTACCACAACCTAAGGCGTGAAAAATAGTTGTTTCACTAAAATGTTTTTTAATAAAAAGAAATCGTTCTATTCCTTGTTGGTATTGTTTATACTTCGAATTTCTACTCATGGGTATACCAATAATTTCAGAACGACTTTGCCATGCTCGACGATATTATCAATGATATTAATGCGATAACGGGGTTAACAAAATCGCAGATTCTAAGTACCTATTTTTAGAGGCAGGTACGTGTGTTGTTACCCTATCTGAAAATTATTGCTACGGAGTAACACTTTATAAAAAGAGGCTTTCAACACCATGTTGAAAGCCTCTTTTTATTGTAATGATAGGTATGCTCGTTGAACCTAATTTCTCAAACTCATTTCTTCCAATAACATTCGTCCATCTAGAACACGATCCACTACCCATAAAATATAACGCACATCGGCAACAATGGTACGCTTGTAACGCGTATCGAAGGCAATATCACCACTCATCGCTTCCCAGTTACCATCAAAGGCAGCACCAATTAATTCGCCATCGCCATTGATTACCGGACTTCCTGAATTACCTCCGGTAATATCATTATTAGTGATAAAGCAAGTAACCAAATTACCTAGGTTTTTATCGGCATAATCACCATAGTCTTTGCGTTTCAATAAATCAACAATCTTGGCTTGCAGATCAAATTCTTTATCACCCGGTTTATACTTTTCCATTAACCCATCTGCTGTTGAATAGTAGTTAAAAAAGACAGCATCCTTCGGAGCATAAGGTAGCACTTTACCATACGTTACGCGCATGGTTGAGTTGGCATCTGGGTACATTTTCTTGTTCTTATTTTTTTCTAACAATGCACCTTGATAGGCTCTATTCAGTTCAAACATATCGTACCCAAATTCTTTTGCTTTCGGATCATAGTTATCCATGTAATTCTGCATCACATTTAAAGCATACCGTATGGCTGGGTCGTTCATTAAAACTTGCACACTATCTGCATTACATCGTGCGGCTAACGCAGCACTATCCAGTAATAGTGTATTGCTATAAACGTACTCGGCATAGTCTTCAAACGTTTTTTTCCAATCGGCATTGCCATGATTCGCAAAAACATCAGAAGCAAATATTTCCGGGTGTTGGCTCTTTGAAACTTCTTCATAATACATTTGATTGAGCGCCGCAAAAACGCGTTTGTCTAGGGTTAAATTGAAACCATCAAACGACTTACGATTTTTTAGAAGTTTCTTACAGATAACGTTTAGTGAATCGGAAGACACATTCGCCTTCATGGCTTTTTGCAGTGCATCAAAACCAAGTGCATATTTTGTAAGTGTGGAAGCAAGAAAAGCTTCACGATACAACACAGCATGTTTGGCATAAGGCTGATACGCGGCATATGCTTTCTGATAATCTTTCAACACTTTTTTGTATTCACGTGCATTTTCTTTCGCCCATTCCTGAAATGCTTCTTCTTCTTTTTCTTTTTCGCCGATGATGTTCAAGCGTTTCAATTGTTCGGTTTGTCCGATAAAATACTTCCAATAATTTGCTATTTGCGCATAGCTTGAAGCATAAGCCAAATCAACAGCCGGATCTTTTTCCATTTCTTCACGCATGATAGCCAAACGTTTGTCGCGAACACTTACTGTAGTTGGGTTATTGATATTAATAGCCTGATCAACGCCATACGACGTCATGTAGCGCGTGGTACGACCGGGGTAACCCATAATCATGGCATAATCATTTTCCTTTACTCCTTTCATAGAAACCGGTAGATAGTGCTTCGGAATAAACGGACGATTATTTTTAGAGAAGGCAGCCGGTTTATTATCATTATCGGAATACACTCTAAACATTGAGAAATCACAGGTATGTCGGGGCCACATCCAATTATCGGTGTCGCCACCAAATTTACCTAAGTTCTCCGGAGGGGTTGCTACTAAACGTACGTCGGTAAATCGTTGATACACCAGTAAATAATAGCGGTTACCGGCATAAAACGACTTAACATCGCTTTCATAGGTTTTACCTTCATTCGCTGCGGTTGTAATTTTCTTAAATATTTCTTCTTGCTTCTTTTCTACTTCTTTTCCGTAAGCATCGCCTAAAAAATCGTTTACTTCTTTGGTAACATCTTCGATTCGAATCAGAAATCGTACGGATAAACCCGGACAAGGAATTTCTTCATCCATCGTATGTGCCATAAAACCATTCATGAGGTAGTTTTTATCAACGGTACTCACCGCAGCAATTGAACCATAGCCACAATGATGATTCGTCATAAGCAAACCTTTCGGCGAAATCATTTCACCGGTGCAACCACTTCCGAAATGTACAATAGCATCCTTCATGGAATTTCGGTTGATAGAATAAATCTGTTCCGGAGTAAGCTTCAAACCAAGGCGTTGCATTTCCTCATAGTTCTGCGAAATCATCATAGGTAACCACATTCCTTCATCAGCTTTTGCTGACTGAAAAGCCCATACGGTTAGAAAGAACAAGACAAGTTTTTTCATGTTGTAATTTTTTGAGAAGCACAAATATAGTTGCATGGGTTAAACATGAACGAAAAAAGGGATGAGTGGCAAGAACTTTCCTGGCTTCCATTATTTTTGAAATGAAGTTCCTATTTTTACTTCATGACGAATTTCATTCCGATTTTTCCGCTGAATATTGTTGTCTTTCCGGGCGAAAAACTAAACCTGCATATTTTCGAACCCCGATACAAGCAACTTATACGAGAGTGTTTTGATTTGAAAAAGGTTTTTGGTATTCCCGCTATTGTTGACAATGAAATTATGGAGCTTGGTACAACCGTGGAAATTCTTTCAATTGAGAAAGAATACGATACCGGTGAAATGGATATTAAAACCGAAGCGCAACAAGTATTCAGGATACTGGAACATGTTAAAACACTGCCCGACAAACTCTATAGCGGAGCCATTGTTACGTACCCTGATAACGTGAGGGAGGGCATTGCTTCTAAAATGAAGAAAGTGTTGCAAGAAGTACACCAGTTCCATCAATTATTACAAGTTGAAAAGGACTATAAAAAAAAGGAAGAAGAAATGACGTGTTATGATGTAGGCCATCATGTAGGTCTAAGTACCAAGCAGGAATATGAACTACTTACGCTGCTTCGCGAAGATCAGCGACAAGAATATTTACAGCGCCATTTGAAGCAATCGATTCCAATGCTTACCGAACTTAAAAATTTGAAAGAACGGATTCAGCTCAACGGTCATTTTCGGAAACTTTCTACAGAAGGGTTCTAACAAAAAGAACGCTCTACAACTAAAAAAAATCTTTTACCGAAGTTATTCGTTGGTTTGATAGGATGCCCCTATATTTAGCCAATTTTTAGATTTAAGGCATGCTACCCGTTTCGCTCTGTTTGGATTTTGGAAATACGACCCTGAAGGCCGCTGTGTTTACCGGCGATAAAATGACCGACAGAATTGAGTTTACCGCAACGGAGGCGCTTGCCACTATTGCCGATATCATTAATACGTATAAACCGGAAAAATCAATTCTCTCTTCTGTTGTTCATCACGATCGTCAGATAGAAAATCTATTGTACACCGCCACTCGTTTTATTCTTCTGGATAAAAATACTCGATTGCCTTTTTTGAATGCCTACGGATCTCCGGAAACCTTGGGCAACGACCGCTTGGCCTTGGTAGCTGCTTTGGGTAAGCAATTTCCTCGTCAGGATAGTGTAGTTATATCCATAGGAACCTGTATTACCTATAATTTTCTTGCAAAAAATAATGCTTTTCGCGGCGGTGCCATTTCGCCTGGTATCAATTTACGGTTACGATCGATGTATGAGTTCACGGATAGGTTGCCTCTCATTCAACGAGATGGGCATTTGCCTATGCTCGGTTATGATACCGATACCTCTATCCGAAGCGGCGCTATCAACGGAATTGCAGCCGAAATCGATGGCATGTTGAACAACTTCACAGAGCAATATGGCACTATTAACGCTGTTTTAACTGGTGGTGATAGCCCCTTCTTTGAATCCCGTCTTAAAAGCAAGATATTTGTCGACACAAATTTTTTGTTCAAAGGACTTTATGCAATCTTGGATCAGTACAACTAAACTAAAACTTTTATTCTCCTTATTATTTTTCGGAACCCTTCTTCAGGCTCAGGATAATTCACCCTATACCCGTTTCGCATTAGGCAATGTAAAACCGGGGTACAATACAGTACATCGATTAATGGGTGGCGTAGCCGTTGCCGACTCGAATGCTCTAATTGCTAATCCGGTGAATCCTGCTACCTATTCCGGACTGCGATTAACCTCTTATAATATTGGCTTCGACGCTACCCGAAATACTATTAAAACAAACGCAAGCTCCAACAAAACAGGCTATGCTACTATATCTTATGCCGTGGTAGGTGTTTCTGCCGGCAAAGGTATTGGTTTGGCTTTCGGTATTTTGCCACAATACAACGCCAAATTTAATATGCAGAAAACAGATACCCTTTTTGGTTTGTACGAACGCACGAATAATTATTATGGTGGTGGAAGTATTCAACGCCTATTTGCGGGAGCCGCTTATAAATACCAGCATTTAAGTATTGGTCTTAATTTGGGTTATACGTTCGGAAATATTGTTAACTCGGTAGAAGCTGAATTTGCCGATACGGAGAAAATATTATACAACCACAACTACGGTCGGATTACAGTAGGTGGATTGTATACCCAATTAGGTGCTCTTTATCAATTACAAATCAACAAAGAGTATAGTTTGAATTTAGGTGGCAGTTATACCTTAGGTCAGACGTTGAAAGCTAATAAAGAACAACACTATGAAACCTTTATTGGTGATATTGAAGATCCGATTTACAATTATAGAGGCGACAGTTTGTATAATGTAAAAGGTAATATTCAAATTCCTTCGGAGTTAGCTTTAGGAGCTGTTTTACAACAAGGCGACTATTGGCAGCTCGGGGCTGAAATTAATGCAACTAATTGGAGTAAGTATCGTTCCTATGGTATGCCCGATAGTACAGGTTCATCATGGTATGTGCGTTTAGGAGGTGGCATCACACCTGATGTAAATGCTACCAAGAACTATTGGAAACGAGTAACCTACCGAGCTGGTGCCTATACCGGTCAGGATGTGTATCGATTTAATAATACTCCTTTACGAAAATCGGCTGTAACCGCCGGTTTAAGTATGCCGATTCGTAGAACGAATTTAAGTATCGGACAAGTGAATGCCGGTTTTGAAGTAGGCACACGGGGTACTACCAAAGAAGGATTGCTTCGCGAAAATTTTACACGTTTTGTAGTGGGTATAACCTTAAACGACCGCTGGTTCATTAAACGTCGTTACGACTAAAAGAATACGCGCACTCATGCAGGTTCGATTTTTTTTTCTTCCACTTTTTCTTGTGCTGCTCTCATCGTGCGGAAATAACATGAAGGAAATAAAGGAAACTGTAACCAAGAGCATGGTGGATAATGAAAATGGAAAAGATGTTACTATTATTTATAGCAATGGCGGACATACCAAAGCCCGATTACAAACAAAGACCTTTGACCATCAGCAAAGTAGAGAACCATTTTATTTTGAAATGAAAAACGGATTGCGTGTTGATTTTTTTGATGATAGTTTGAAAACAGAAAGCACGCTACTAGCAAAATACGGACGCTATTTTGAAAAGGAAGGAAATATGATGGTGAAGGATAGTGTGGTAGTTTACAATAAGAAAAAGGAACAGCTTAATACAGAGGAATTAATCTGGGATGAAAAAGCACAAAAATTCCGGTCCGATAAATTTGTAAAAATCACAACACCAACACAGGTTATTTTTGGTAAGGGGTTAGAATCAAATCAGAACTTTTCGGAATATAAAATCCTGAATGTACAAGGGATGATCGGTGTAAGTAAAACAGCCTTGCCCCAACAATAAGCAATAGCAAAACCAAATAGACCGCTGCTTTTCAGAGCACGTCGCTTAATACATAAACTTATTTGGCAGCATAGTAGGCCAATTTAAATATTTTATCGTTCTGTAATCCGGCTTTCGTGCGAGCAGCTTCATCGGTAAGATTTAATTCCTTTAAACCAAGATAGAAACGATATAAAGAGGATAAATCTTCTAAAGCATGCTGAACAACCGTATTCATATTCAAGGTCATAGGGCCAAAATCTTTGATGTTATGTCGAAGGTTTTGAGCCTGTTGTAAGAATGAAATAGGCTTCACGGCTTCAACACTGAGGCAACTATCATCTTGTGCAATTAAATAGGCCAACTCGAGCTTGCACTGCACAAAAACTAATGGTTTGTCTTGTAATGAAATTAAATACGGCGGTTGTTCGTTGCCAAGTAATTTTTTGCAAACTATATCCTGAAGTTGTGCCCCTGCGGATCCACTATGTCGTAAAAAATCATTGAAGGTAGCAAAGGTAAATAGCAAGGTAGTGTGTTTTAGTTGATTCTGAATTCGGCACGTGCACGATACACTTACCAAATCGCTATCATCAAAAATAACCTGAGTTGCCATGAAGGCATTTATACTGAAATCGGTTTGTACTAATACGGGCGTCATGATGTTTATTTTTATTTCAATACAAAGATTCTACCCGCACTACGTAATGAGTTTACGTAGTAACAAAGAAAATTTTATATTTACCCTGTGAATAATAAAAATGCGCTTACGCGTTATCGTTTAATTGATGCTCGCATAACATCTAAGCAAAAGGATGCGCCAAAACTAAAAGAGCTGATAACGTATGTTAGTGAAAAATTAGGTACTCCCGTGTCGGAATCCAGTATTCAAAAAGATATCTATGCCATGCGCTATAGCGAGGCACTTGGTTATTTTGCTCCATTAGAATACAGTAAAGAACATGGCGGTTATATTTATACCGATAAGGATTATTCTATACAACGTATACCGGTTTCTGAGGAAGACCTGCAAGGTTTAGAAATAGCGGTAGGCATTCTGGAACAATTTAAAGAAATACCCGCCATTAAAATCTTTGATGACGCCCTTCAGAAAATTGCGGTTTCGGTAAAGCAAAGCCGACAACAACATCAACAACAGGGTAGTAAATTATTGTTTGATAAACCGCGACGCTATTTGGGTATAGAATACATGAGCGAAATAGTAGAAGCTATCCATGAAAAAAAGGTGATCCGATTTCTTTATCAGCCCTTCAATAAACCGGAAGGAAAAAAACATACCGTACATCCTTATTTCATCAAAGAATACAACAATAGAATGTACTTGATTGGTAAAGACATACATCCAACCAAAGAAGCCAAGTTTCTGATTTTTGGTTTTGATAGAATGAAAGATGTGTTGAAAATGAATCAAACATTTATTGAAGAAAACTTGGATATCGAAAATTACTTCACCTCCACAATTGGTATTTCCTTACCGAATACGCAATCAGAAGAAATTCTTTTACAGTTTCATCCGGCACAAACGAATTACCTGAAATCGCAACCGTTGCATCATTCCCAAAAAATCATCAAAGAAAATAAACAGGGATTACACATCACGCTAAACCTTGTAATAAACTATGAATTAAAAGCAATGATTTTAGGCTTTGGTAATCAGGTAAAAGTACTGAAACCAAAATCACTTCAAACTGAAATAATCGATACCATTGGTGCTATGAAAGCGATGTACGATGTTTAATGGTGGCAAGCGATCTATTAAACATCCGAATTGTACAGCAAGAATTCCTTCTTAATCCGCAGGATGCGTTAACATTCATCACGCATCGCTATATTTGTAACTCAACTTATTTTCATGCGTAGTTTTATCACATCCTTATTATTACTCGTAACTATCGTTTCAAAGGCACAGGTAGCCGGAGATACCATCGTGGTTCAGGCTTTCGATTACACACAAAATACTTACGGGCAAGGTGACCGGAAAATGATGGTGAATTTTCCATCACAACCCGGTTTAACGTTTGAAAAAATTCTAATGCTTTATAACATGCGTTGTAAAGGAGGCGCCGTTGGCAGTCAGGTACCGCCAAGTGGAACCTTGGGTTGCGGCGAATGGGATTATAGTTGTAATACTTATGTTACCGATTCCACGAAAACAGATTCAGTAAAATCAAAACACCCTTCCCATATTATTCCAGGTTTTAGCGGAACCAGTTTTCCATACACTGCTTTACCTACTTATACCTATTACCAATACAATCAACAACAAGTTACCATCACCGCTACAACGAGTGAGAATTTTTATACTACCGGTACAGGAGCTTCTCTACAGAATGAACCGTTTCGCACACAACTTCCGGAGCATAAAAGTCAGTTTCTTTGGACGGCTGCCGAACTACAAACAAGTGGTATGTTAGCCGGTAATATTACCGGAATTCAATTACAGGTATCTACAGCCGGTAGTGATGCCAAGTTTCTGAAAATTAGAATGAAACATAGTTCTCAAACTGCCCTCAATGCTTCTTCTCCCGAATTAACCGGTTTTACAGAAGTTTATTTTTTGAATACAACGTTCACAACAGGGTTAAATCAACTTCATTTTTACAACCCGTTCAACTGGAATGGTACCGATAATATTTTAATCGAATTTTCATACAGTAACGCAACATCAGGAACCTCCACTACGGTTACAAGCGATGCAACCTCATTTATTAGCGGACTCAGCAGTGCCGGTAACGATTACCATTTTGATTTTACCTCAGCTAATATGTTCGCCCTCAATAATACCAATTGGAATACCATCAACGACCAAGTCAGTATCGCGTTTTGGAGTAAGGGCAATGCCGCTATTCTGCCAACCAATACTTCTGTGTTACACGGACACACGAACACGGGTAGTCGACAACTGAATGTGCATTTACCCTGGAGTAACTCACGTGTGTATTGGGATTGTGGTAATGGTAGCGGTTACGATCGTATCGATAAATTTGATTCCACTTCTGCTTTTGAGAATGGTTGGAATTACTGGACTTTCACTAAGAATACCACCACAGGCATCATGAATACCTACCTAAATGGCAATTTATGGCATTCCGGTTCGAATAAAACAATTAGTTTGCTGTTAAATAATTTAGTACTCGGAAGTGGCTACAATGGTGATGTGCCTTACTTCGGAAAGATGGATGAATTTAGTATTTGGAATACAGAGCTTTCTCAAAGTGACATCCAAACTTGGATGCGAAAAGATGTTACCTCCGCACATCCTCAATATGCTAACTTATTAGGATACTACAAATTCAATGAAGGTAATGGCACGCAATGTAATGACGCAGCTACAACCGCTATTTCAACGGTGAATAGTCCTGTATGGCACCTCACAAAAGGAAAGGATATTTTTCGTGGCTTTGACGAGCTCAGTATACGCCCAGCTATAACTTTTGTTCAAGGTGTTTATACACAAACTATTACAAGTAATACACTTTTAGATTCTATAGCAAATAATCCTTACACGGTGTATAGTTTTTCTACGAATGGAACAAGCATTTCAGCGGTAGACACACAACAACATTACATTGCAGGTTATACCTATATCTACGACGGCGATAATGGTAATTTATTAGATTCGGTTTTAAATGCGACGGCGAATACAATTACTATTACACAACTAGATTATTACAAATTTTATCCTTCACGTTTTCAAATCATGTCATTCGTAACACCTTATGGTAATGGTTTGGATTTAGGTGTGAATGGAAAAACATACACCTTCGACATGTCGGATTATGCACCTATATTAAAGGGAAGTAAATTACTAACCATGGATGCAGGCGGACAATGGCAAGAAGATATGGATGTAAAATTTCTTTTCATCGTAGGAACACCACCTCGTGAAGTGAGAAGCATCGATAATATTTGGCGTGTTGATAATACAGGTTACACAAACATTTTAAATGATAGTTATTTTGAACCGCGAACCATTCCACTTCCTTCCGGAGCGAATAAATTTAAAATTCGTACCGCTATTACGGGTCACGGACAAGAGGGAGAATTTCTTTCACAAACACATTGGATGAATTTGAATGGAGGCTCACCGGAGTACGTTTGGGATGTTTGGAAAACATGTGGTGAAAATCCGGTTTATCCTTCCGGAGGTACTTGGGTGTACGATCGCGCTGGTTGGTGTCCAGGCATGGCTACCGATACCAAGGAAATGCCTTTAGATAATTTTGTTAATCCTGGCGACACGGTAACCTTCGATTACGGTTTGAATACAGCCTCTGGCGATAGTCGTTACTGGGTGAGTAACCAACTCGTGAGTTATGGAACACCAAATTTTACCTTAGATGCTGCGGTTACGGATGTATTAAATCCGTCGTTGAAAGTAGAGTACGCGCGTACCAATGCTATTTGCGCCAACCCGAAAGTGATAATTCAAAATACCGGGGCTACAACACTTACCTCAGCTACTATTGAATATTGGGTGAATAATAATCCTGTTCACCAAACCTTCGCCTGGACGGGCAATTTAGAATCAATGAAATCTTTGGAAGTGCAAATTCCGAGTGATGATAATTTATGGACAAGTTTAGATACCGTGAATAATGTATTTCATGCAGAAATAAAAAACCCGAATGGTGGAAGTGATGGTTATAGTTACAATAATGTATTCCACTCTAAATTTAATATACCCCCTGTGTATCCGGCTAATATTGTGGTGTCGTTTAAAACAAATGCGCAAGCATTTGAAAATTCTTATGCCATCAGAGATCAATTAGGAAATGTAGTTCATCAACGAAATAATGTTAGTAATAATACTACCTATACCGATACGGTTTATCTCGCACCGGGTTGTTATAATATTAAACTTCTAGATACTGGTGGCGATGGTATTTCGTTTTGGGCAAACCCTAATGCAGGAAGTGGTTGGTTCCGTTTACGCAAATTAGGAGGTGCTATTTTCAAAACATTCAACATGGATTTTGGTTCTTCTATTGAAACAAATTTTACCGTTGATTTTCCGCTATCCTTTGAAACAATGTATCCGAACGACCAACTAACGGTATATCCAAATCCAACATCAGGTTGGATTGATGTACTCCTTCCGGAAAGCTTGTCTTCTGAAAATAATTTGGTGGAAGTGAAAGATATGATGGGTAGAACTGTTCGTCGTATTTTTTCGGAACGCAAGAATAACCTACGCATCAATTTATCAGACCTTCAAAAGGGTATGTATCTGTTAACCACAGCCCATCGAACCGTAAAGGTTATAGTAGAATAATGGATCGCATTCTTAGTACGAAACGACTTCTAATTCGAATTTATACTGCTGAACAGATGGAGCAATACTTTGCTACCAAACCAAAACCTGAATTACAGGAATTGTTTCATCTTACTTCCGACGAGTCGTTTGAATTAGCACGCCAAAAAGCAATGAAAGGATACACAACCCATCGGTCGAGTGTACGATTCTTTTATATGTATCATAAACTTGAAAATCGTTTAGTGGGTGATGTGGCTTTTCATAATTGGTATCCCGAACATCGTCGTTCTGAAATTGGCTATATGATTTTTAATGAAGAAGATAAGAAGCATGGCTATATGTCGGAAGCAGTTCAAGCTATTCTTACATACGGTTTTAATGAGATGAATCTGAATCGTGTAGAAGCTTGTATTGGACCTATGAATGTGGCTTCACAATCACTGGTGTTGAAATTTGGGTTTAAGCAAGAAGGTCACTTGCGTCAACATTATCATAAAGAGGGCGTACTTCAAGATTCAATTATTTATGGTTTGCTGAAAGAAGAATTTTTACATAATCAGAATACATAACTTAGCAGCATGAAGTATATTTTCTGTGTACTTGGTGTGTTGGGCGTGTTGCTAACGCATGCTCAAACAAAAACCTACGAACAAACAATTCTCGAACATCGTGAAAGTTATAAAAAAGCTTTTTTGGAAGAGGAAAATAGCCCGTTGAAAAAAAGTGACTTTAAATACCTTGATTTCTATCCGGTGAATTCGTCGTACCTAGTTACTGCGCAATTCAAACGAATAGAAGATACCATTGGCTTTGATATGAAAACACATAGCGGTAAGCTCAAGCCCTATGTGGTTTACGGTGTTGTGGAGTTTGAACTTAAAGGGCAGCGATGTTCGTTGTACATTTATCAAAGTGTTACACTTAGAACCCAAAAAGGACTTGAGGATTTATTATTCATTCCATTTACTGATGTAAGCAGTGGAACCGAAACGTATGGTGGCGGGCGCTATTTGGATTTTAGTATCAACGATATTTTCTCCAATAAATTAATCATCGATTTTAATAAGGCATATAATCCGTATTGTGCGTATAAGGGAGGATATTCTTGTCCGATACCACCGAAAGAAAATTTCCTGAATCTTACCGTAGAAGCAGGCGAAAAGCGATTTAAAAACGAACCGAAGGATTAGCCTTGTTGCTTTTCCTTTAAAATTTGAAAGAGCTTTCCTTCAACAATAACAGAGGCGCTGATTGATAAATGGATGTTCAGAATATTTTTAATTTTCTCCGCCATTTTTTCTTCAAAGATTCGAAGAATAAGTCGCAGATCGGGTTGAAAGGTACGTGCATTCAATCCGATTTCAAGGTTCATAGAATCATTGTTGATAACTGAGATAAGCGCTTTAGCTTCTGCAATATTTACATCATCGAGCACCTTTGTTTGTCTGCCATCACCGATATACACTTCAGCACCTAAATGACGAAAATAATCAAGATGTCGTGCTTGTTCATTCGTTTCAATAATAATGACCCGTTCATTATTTCGCAGTAGTTCTTCAACCACAAAAAAACCTAGTCGCCCCAAACCACACACTACAATATGGTTCTTCAAATGGTATTTTTTTCGCCCTAAGGAAAGCTGAATTCTGCGTTTTAAAAAGGCATCGATGGTGAGTGAAAAAATCATCCATACCAAAACGGTGGAAGAGAAGATGAGAAGAATAACCGCTATTTTCGTACTTACATCGGAATGAATCATGCTGATATCGCCATAGCCTACGGTGGCTGCTGTAACGATAACAAAATAGATAGCATCCATCCAAGGGAGATGTTCTTCAAAATGAAAGAATAAAACCGCGTTACATAAAATGATGGCAAAGAGTATGAGCAGTTTTTCGATGAGCGAGATTTTATAAGGCGGTGTAATCGGAGTTTTATGTTGTGGTACTGTTACCACTTCTCTTCGTTCAACCTCATGATACAATGCTTTTACAAAATGTGGCGCAGCTAATTTAGCCGGATTTATAACCGATAGATTTTTACCTTGTACAAGAAGATGAGGAATCAAATTTTCGTTGAATAAGGATGCTGTAATGGGCACATCAGGATACAGGGATATGAGTATAATTATGAGTTGAAGATTAGTTTCATCCTTATCATCTAACAAATAAATCATAGATAGCGATTCCGGATTCAAACTTTGAACATACGAGTTTACAGATTCCACAACCGACTCTTCCTCATGGCCAGCCATTAATACATCTGCAGAGGATGTAAATACATCAAAATTATCAGCACAAAGTTGTCGTTTTAAACGGTAGCCAATATGGCCTTTTCCAAGAATGAGCACTTTGTTTTTCACGACCTAAATGTAGAGTGTGAAATGACGGTTACATAGAAAATAGTGGAAATATTTTTTGTATATCCTCTTCCTGCCTATCGTTGTACTATGTGAAGACCGGAGGAAAACGCGCTGCATAAGTAGAAATAATCTCGTACGCAAATGAATTTCTTCTGCTGCGAACACATCAACGTTTACCTTGATACCTGTTGGTTATAAGCTAGAATTCCACGAATGAAATCGGAGTTATACTTACCGAACAAAACTTGACGGGAAACTAACATTTACTTAAAGCCATTTTCTATTCCGGAATCACGGAAAGTATTTACTTTTAAAGCAAACAGATGCAATGAATAAACAAGCGTTATGGCTTCGTCTTAAAGCCTATACATTTCAACATGTAGTAACACCGAACCTAACCGAACGTATTGTACAAATGTTTGGTGGTACTGATGCCAGTTTGCATGCCTTCGCTACGAAAATTTCTAATAAACATCAATGGGAAAAACGATCGGTGTTACGCGCCATGGAAGAATATAAAAAGTTCGTCTACTTAGGTGTAACGCAGGGTTTTCAGGTAACACCTTCCTCGGTTATTGATATGATTTGGCATGAGCATATTTTATTCAGTAAAGCATATCGTGAATTTTGTGAAGAGGTTCTCCTTCAACCCTTCGATCATTATCCGGAATTAGTACCTATTCAAGATGAAACCGGACGTTTTAGTGCACAGTACCTCGATACATTAATTGCCTATAAATTGGAATTTGGTATAGATCCACCAGAGGCTTTTTGGGGCCGACCCAAGTTTGATGAACAGGCAACCACGGCTTCCACTTCAAGAAAAAAAGAAAACTATTCCGATTCGGTGTATTCCTCCGAAGGACCTTTGGTTTCTTCCTTTGAACCAGCCGAAATTCACTCCTCTAATTTTTCAGAGTTTAATGGATATGGCGAGGGTGGAGAAGGCTTTGATGGCGGTGGTGCACATGATTCATGGTTGGATGCTTCTGACACCGACTCCTCTGATGGCGGTGGTGATAGCGGAAGCGACAGCGGAGGCTGTAGTGGCGGATGCGGTGGTTGTGGCGGTGGTGATTAAACACTTAAGCCAAACCTAACATCAATAGAATAGCGTAGTTCTTGTTTGCCGAAATACAGAGAAGAAGGGTCTTATGCTTCGCGCTCAAGATCTACTCTAATGGAGTTATTTTATTACACCCAATTCTTTACCCACTTTCGTAAATGCCGCAATGGCTTTATCGAGATGTTCCGTTTCATGACCGGCAGATATTTGAACACGAATTCGAGCATTGCCTTTCGCTACAACCGGATAAAAGAAACCAATTACATAAATACCTTCATCAAGCATTCGAGCAGCCATCTTTTGAGCTAATACAGCATCATAAAGCATAATAGGTACGATAGGATGAATGCCCGGTTTAATATCAAAGCCCGCTGCAGTAATTTTTTCACGGAAGTATAAGGTATTGCGTTCTAATTTATCACGAAGCGCCGTAGTTTGCGTAAGCATATCAAGAATGGCAATAGAAGCACCAACAATATTCGGCGCAACCGTATTGGAGAATAGATAAGGTCTACTTTTTTGTCGCAACATAGAAATGATTTCTTTTCTACCGGATGTAAATCCACCGTTGGCACCGCCAAGCGCTTTACCTAAGGTTCCGGTAATAATATCAATTCGATCGATTACGTTTTGAAGTTCATGCACACCTCGACCATTCTTACCCATAAAACCACTTGAATGCGATTCATCTATCATAACAATGGCATCATATTGATCTGCTAAATCACAAATTTTATCAAGTTGGGCAATCGTTCCATCCATACTAAATACAGAATCAGTTGCAATCATTCTACTTCTACAATGCTGTGTTGCTTTCAGTTTTTCTTCCAACTCTGCCATATCGTTATGTTTATACCGATGACGTTCAGCTTTGCACAACCGAACGCCGTCAATAATAGATGCATGATTTAACTCGTCGGAAATAATTGCATCTTGTTCATTCAATAAGGGTTCAAATAAACCGCCATTGGCATCGAAGGCAGCGCAGTATAAAATGGTATCTTCTGTTCCTAAGAAAGAAGAAAGTTTTTGCTCAAGCGTTTTATGAATGTCTTGCGTACCACAAATAAATCGTACGGAACTTAAGCCGTATCCACGTTGACGAATAGTTTCATGCGCAGCTTCAATAGCTTTGGGATGCGAAGAAAGCCCGAGGTAATTATTGGCACAGAAATTCAGCACTGATTTTCCGTTGGCTATAATTTCAGGTCCTTGTTCAGAAGCAATTACACGTTCTTGTTTAAATAATCCGGCTTCTTCAATAGCTACTAATTCTGAGGCTATGCGATCGACAAACTTTTGATTCATGGTGTTACAAATTGAGGCACAAAGGTAAGCTGCGGATTGCTATTAAAAGAAGGAGGATTAGCAAAAGTCACAGAATATGCGTTTAGCAATTTATTAGTGGGTATCCTAACTAAATCCACCACCTTTGTTCGTTCAAAAAGAAACAATGTCGAAGGTTATACATCGGGCAGAAACAAGAGGTTTTGCAAATCATGGTTGGCTTCAATCGTATCACTCGTTTAGCTTTGCAGGTTATACTAATCCGGAGCGAATTCATTTTGGTGCGCTTCGCGTTTTGAATGATGATACGGTAGCGGCCGGCATGGGTTTTAGTACACATGCACATAGCAATATGGAAATTATTTCTATTCCATTAGCGGGTGATTTAGAACATCGCGATAGCATGGGAACAGTATCCGTTATTCAACAAGGCGATATTCAAGTTATGAGTGCGGGAAGTGGTATTCAACATAGTGAGTATAATAAGAATAAAGATAAGCCGGTTAAGTTTCTTCAGATTTGGATTATACCGAACAAGCACAATGTTACACCGCGTTACGGACAACTCACCCTCGATAAAAACGCTGCACGAAATACATTACAACAAATTATTTCTCCGAATCCGGAGGGAGAAGGATTGTGGATTCATCAAGAAGCCTGGTTCTATTTAGCTACTTTAGAAGAAGGCAAAGCATTGAATTATTCCATTCGAGAAGGAAACGGCTTGTACATATTTGTATTGGAAGGAAATGTTCGTGTGGATGACGACCATTTAAGTTCGCGCGATGGATTAGGCCTTTGGAATCAGTCGGCATGTTCTTTGGAAGGTGAATCAACCGCAACGATATTATTCATGGAAGTTCCAATGACAATTTAAATGGATGGAAGCTATGCTTTTTGAAGAACCGATACGCGCGCGAAATCTTGATACTCCATATCAGGTAGCCATTGAATGGCGGAATGGAACTTTGCTTGCCGATGAACCTGTGTCTGTTGGAGGCCAAGATAAAGGCCCAGATCCATATACATTGTTACTATCATCATTAGCCTCTTGTACACTCTCCACACTGCGCATGTATGCCAATCGAAAGCAATGGGATATTAACGGTTTGCGCGTGGCGTTAAATATGTATCAACTCAAAGAGCCGGAACTACAAACAGTCATCGAACGAACAATTTTCTTTCCTGAAATAATTTCTGAAGAACAACGAATTCGGTTACTTCAAATTGCAGAGCAATGTCCGGTTTCAAAAATCCTAAAGCATACCATTCAGGTGCAAACAGAAGGTAATACCGAAAATGCTTCAGCGTAAAAATTTACAAGTTGAAATTTATTTTTTATTTTTAAAATTCAACATAGCAACCTTGCATTCTAATTGTTCAGAATATTTTCAATAAGCTTAAAGCAAGGATGGCTTCTGAAATACGATGCCTTTCGTACAGGGCTCTCTTTGTTTCGGATAGCCAATGAATTCGTTATACTCCTAGTGATTCTATGAAAGTAACTTGATAATGATCTATACCAACGGCGCAAGGATATGCGTTTAATGTTGTTTTCGACGGTGTGTTCGAAAGATATGATTGACATAATGTAAACTGTATTAACTTTAGAGCATGGATATTAATAACATTACCAAAGAGTATAGTAACGGAGATATTACTGTAGTATGGCAATCGGCAAAATGTATTCACTCCGGAAATTGCGTCAAGAATTTGCCTTCGGTATTTAAACCGCGTGAGCAACCTTGGATACAGCTTGATCAGGAAGACTCGCAAGCTATTCGAGATGCTGTTGCGAAGTGCCCCTCTGGAGCCTTGAGTATTAAGGAATCTTAAACGGATAATTTAGCGTATCAAAGTAACATCTCCTTTTTGGATGTAGCGTTTTCTATTGCTAAGACAGGTGTAATCCAATACGTAAAAATAAACGCCAAGGGGTTGCGCTTCACCTTGATACCGACCATCCCAACCGGCTTTCGGATTGTGCGACGACCATATTCGTTCACCCCATCGATTGTAAACGGCCCAAGAATGAATTGAAATAGCTGTTTCTGTTTGCAATCGAAAGATATCATTCAAACCATTTTTATCCGGAGTAAATGCATTCGGAATAAATATCCGTTCACAACAGGCTTTGATGTTAGGGTAAACATAAATAGAATCTTCTGATTTACAGCCATAACTATCCGTAACCTCCACGCGGTAGGCGATAGAATCTTTATCGATGATGGTGGGTTGTAAGCAATCGTAACAAGATAAACCAACCGTTGGATACCATTGAATACTTACGGAATCACTATTGCTTTTAACCTTAGCTGCTAAAACAATTGTTTCGTCGGTACAATAGCCTAGCTGTTCGGGTACTGTAACTTCTACATCAGAAACTACTAAGCGTGCTTTAAAGGTATCCCGACAACCAAATCCCTGAAAGGGTTCTACAATCAAATTATACATGGAAAGTAAATCTTGTGGCAAAACTTGAAATACATTGCTCGAATTCAATAAAGTACTGAAGGTGGAGTCGTACCAATAATAACCGGAATAGCCTTCCGGGCCTTTTAGGGTATAGCTTGTATCGCCTTTACAAAACAAGGCTTCCACATTATAGGCACTGCATGAAACATCAATGTAGGCATATCCGAAATGACCCCCAAGGTCGCAATCGCCGGTACTAAATTCAAGCAAAATAGTCTCGCCTTTATAAGGAGTGAGATCGATGGAAGAAGCCGACCAATCGCGGTATAAAACATCGGGTTGAACCGTGGATGTTTTAAACCCTGGTAATGCGGCTGTGGCTATGTATGAATTAAAACCACAATTTATAGGTTCAGAACTTCCTTTCTTATAAACCTTCATTTCGAATCGTGGTTGCTCATACGGATTATGTCCGGGATCCTGAAACACTACAGCAAAACGATAATTAATACTGAATTCTTCACTGCTCGTTGGAACAACAAATTCGTAAACAGCCGATTCAGCTTCACTACCTACATTATCGTTTCCTAATTTCAAAACATAATTACCACCTCCGGGAGGTACTACCGGAAATAAACCATAAAAGTCCAAGGCACCTCCACTCATTAATTCATGTTGGCCACTTACCGGCGCACCTAAATTGCCTAGCACAATAGGGCAACAACTTCCGGTGCTGAATTTCCAATGACTTAAATCGCCTGATTCAAAATCAATATTAGGCGGACAATTCGTTTGTTGTGTAAAAACCGAAGTATAGCATAGCAGGCATAATATGCCAATTAGGAATGTCTTCATACTCAAATGATATGTTTAAAGTCTTTTAATAAAAAATTACATAGCGTAAAGAAGTTATACCCTAAATACGTCGGGCTTTAAACAATCGTTAGTGATAAAGAAAAAAAATCACAGAAATGATAGGGATTATTTCGTAAGTATTACCGTTACAATTTCTTCAACCTAAGTATTTAAAAATTAATAGCATTAACTATGACGGCCGCTGTTGTTCGTAAGTAAATCCCTTATCTTCGTTGAAATTTTCTTTGGATGCAGAAGTTATTTTTTCTACTTATTGGATGCCTCTATTTTGTTCAAACAAATGCTCAGGAGAAAAAGCCTGAATTTCATGGAGTGTATACCAGTCCGCTGTATAAAACTATTTCACAAGAAGATATGATGCAACCCGTTTGGCATGTAGGGTTTGAATTTTTATATAAGAAAAGTAAATCCGATATCTTCCATACGAAAGCGATGAAGGATATTCAAACGGCTAATAAAATGAAATCGCCGTATTTCCAGAAGAATAATATAGGAGAAAAGAAAACGCGTACACAGAATCCGATTATCGGTACAAATTTTAAAGGAAATGAATTAAAATCATGGACACCCACCGATAATTCGATGGCCATTTCGGATAGTGGTATGATTGTTAGTTGTATTAATTACGGCATAGAATATTATGATGCCAACGGTACGAATTATCTATTGAATCAAACTTGGGATGGCTTCTTTAACGACCCGGCATTGAATCAAGCCAAATTTGATCCGCGTGTTATTTACGATCCTAAACATGATCGCTTCGTCATAGTTCTTCTGCATGGATTCTCTTCAGCAACCAGTAAAATTTTGATTTGTTTTTCAAAAACAAATAATCCGGTTGATGGTTGGAATGTGTATCAACTTTCAGGTAATCCGCTACAAGATACCTCATGGACCGATTACCCTTTAATAGGAATTAATGACGATGAACTTTTCATTTCCGGTAATCGTTATGGTGATGCTCCTTCATACAATTGGAATGGTGCATTTATATATCAAGTGGATTTGCAAGATGGCTATAACGGCAATGCGATTTCATTTGGTATCTGGAATAATATTTATGGTCCGGATAATGAAGATGGTTTTTCCGTTTGTCCTGCTCCTCACGGACAGGGTCAATCTATGTCGGAAACAATGTACTTCACCCATCTCCGTCCCGATTCCGGTTCACATGTTTACATGTATAAAATTTCGGGTAAATTAGTTGCTACGAATAAGTCGATGACCTCAACCATGTATCCGATACCGCATTATGATGTTTGCGGAACCGCATTTGAAAAGGACCCTACCACTGGAACTATAGATTCGCTTAGTTCAGCATCGGCCATGGTTCAAAATGCTTTTTATAACAACGGCGTGGTACATTTTGTTTTTTCCGCCGATATATTGAGTGGTTGGTGCGGCATTCATTACGGACGAATTTTATTGGATAGTAATAAATGCATATTGAAGGGATATGGGGCGCCTGGCACCGATATGTCGTATCCGGCTATTGCTTCCTTTGGTTATGATACTTTAGATCAGAGTGCGGTAATTGCATTCTTACGAAGTGATGTGAATATTACACCCGAATGCGATGTAGTAGGTGTAAATCATCAACAAGTTTTTAGTGATTATGCAACGGTGAAAGCGGGTGATACCGTAGTGAATATTTTATACCCTCCGGCATATCCGGTAATGACCGAGCGTTGGGGTGATTATACCGGCATAGCCCGACGTTTTAGCGCTGATTCAGCTGAGGTTTGGATGGCTGCTGCGTATGGCGCAAACACGCCACCCCGACTTGCTTCGTATGGAACTTGGATTGCACAGTTGAAAAACCAAAATGCTGCGGTAAGTGCTGTGAATTCGCCACAACGAACGATCTCGATGAAGGTGTACCCAAATCCGGTACGCGATATGTTTAATTTAGAATTTGAAGCCAAGCAACACGCATGGGTACAGGTTGATTTAATCGACGCTCAAGGAAACATGATTCGCAGGTTATTTGAAGATCATGTGCCGGAAAGTCGCTGTCGATTGAGTTTTAATAAACTGGTGTTACCGTCGGGAAATTATTTCGTGCTTGTGAAGGAAGATGGACTTCTTATGAAAACCGAGAAGGTGGTGGTTGATTAATCTTAATTTGCCTAGGAATCCAGAGCAAAGAACGAGGCAGAAGGTTTTTTTAATTGAATGGAAATAGCAAAAAGCTCCACTGCATCACTACTTAAAATACGTTTCCGCAATAGAAATACTTTCCGGTTTGCCAACATCTAATAAAATACTGCCGGTATGATCGTAACCTTGAATTAGATGTGTTTTAGCCAGCTCAAGATATACATCTACCATTGAAAATTTTCCTTCCTGATGAATGTATTTAAAAATGGATGGTTGAATTACATGAATACCACTAAAGGCATATTCTTCCATAACCGAAGTGGTAGTTGTTATGCGTTCTTCACCCGTTTTCTGATTGCGCCATCCTCGAAGTTGCATGCCTTCATCGAACAGGAAATAACGACTACTTATACGTTTGCTCACCGCCAAGGTTGCTAACGCATTGGAGTTTTGATGCAAACTAATGACACGGTTTAAATCAAGGTTGGTAAGAATGTCGGCGTTCATCAATACAAAGGATTCTGATGAATCGAAAAACCAAGATGCTTTTTTTAACCCTCCTCCGGTTTCTAAAACCTCATTGCGTTCGTCGGACAGGGTGATATTCAATACACGATATTGTTCTTGTTTAAGATGTTCCTCTATTTGATCAGCAAAATGATGTACGTTGATAATAACATCTTTTATACCGTATTGATTCAGGTAGAATAGATTTCGTTCTAAAAGCGTTTTGCCATTCACTAAAGCCAACGCTTTTGGATGATGATCGGTAAACGGTTTCAACCGTGTTCCTAAACCGGCCGCAAGAATCATGGCTTTCATGCAATGTTATTTTTGATTGTTGAGCGATTTTACTTTCACGGTTTCAATACGCGTACTGGAAACCGATAAGATGAGGTATTCGTAATTGCCAATGATAATACGCTCTTTAGGTTGAGGAATCGATTCGTGATTTTCGATGATATAACCACTTAATGTTTCGGCATCATCTACCGGTAAATTCAAATCGTATTTCTCATTTAAATAATCAATTTCAAGGCGTGCTGAAAAGATATACTCATTCGCAGAAAGTTGTTTTTCAACATATTCTTCTTCATCAAATTCATCGTGAATTTCACCAAAAATTTCTTCTAAAATATCTTCCATCGTTACTATACCTGCGGTGCCTCCGAACTCATCAATTACCCAGGCAATACTTTTTCGTTCTTTTGTAAACTGATTTAGTAAATCAACTACATTCATGGTTTCCGGTATCGTAATGATAGGATGTAATACGGAACGAATATCCTTTGGTTTTTTTAGCGCATCGAGATGATGTAAATAGCCTACGATATTATCAATTGAATTTTCGTAAATAACTATTTTAGAAAGCTTGGTTTCCATAAATAAATTCTTCGCTTCCGAAATAGAGCAATCTATTGGTAAACATTCAATTTCATTTCTGGGTATCAAACATTCACGCACACGAACTGTGGAAAGCGATAAAGCATTTTCAAATAACTCCGTATTGTTAGTATCATCCTGATCACTATCATGACCTGTGCGCATTTGCTTCACAAACTGTTCTAAATCTACTCGCGAGTAAATTGTTTTTTCTTCAGAAATTCGAACGTTGAATAAGTATTTTAAAATGAACTCAGAGATACGCACAAAGAGTTGTGCTATCGGATACAGGAGATAATAAAACAATTGAATCGGAATCGTTAGAATACTCAACATGGTTTCCGGCTTGGAACGAAAAATTGCTTTCGGAAGAAATTCTCCGATCATCAAAACCACAACTGTTGCAATAAAGGTATCTACCAATAAGCGCAAATATTCGTTTTGCGGAAAATGAATTAATTCAAAAAAACTGTCGGTAAGTTGGGTCATCAGTAAACCGTAAATTACCAATCCCACGTTTATCCCTACCAAACTGGTACCGATAAATGTGGCGGGATTTTCCATGAAACGAGCTAGCACTTTACCGGAATACGAACCCTGTTTACGTTTAAGTTCGATATTCAGTTTGTTACTGGAAACAAATGCGATTTCGACACCGGAAAAAAATCCGATAAAGAGTAATGTGATAAGGATATAGAGAATAAGCATGCTTAAGAAACAAAAGTAGCAATTAATTCCTGAACTTGATTACAAGCTGCATCAAGGTCATCATTAATTACGGTATGATGAAATTGCGAAGCGAAGGTTATTTCATGTGCCGCTTTATCAACACGCTCTTTCAAACTTTGTTCGGTTTCAGTTCCTCGGTTTCGCAACCGAAGGGCTAATTCTTCCAAAGAAGGTGGTTGTATAAAAATGCTCTTACTTTCATATTGTGGCTGTGCCATGATACGCAAGGCACCTTGAACATCAATATCAACCAAGGGATATTGTTGTTGTTCCCAAATACGATTCAGTTCCGATTTTAAGGTACCATAATATTTTCCTTCATACACCATTTCATACTCCACAAAATCATTGTTCGCAATATGTTGTTGAAATGAGGCTACCGATATGAAATAATAGTGTACTCCGTTTATTTCATTAGCGCGAGGCGAACGGGTGCAAGCACTTACACTGAAGGCTAATTGCGGAAAGCGCTGCATCAGGCGGTTAACAATCGTTGTTTTGCCTGAACCAGAAGGGGCGGTGATAATAATTATTTTATGCGGCACCAACGCTACACTCATTGTATTATTTTACCAGTTTCTCGAGATCTTTTATGCAATCTTCTGCATGCATATACTTACCAATAATGGTTCCATTCGCATCTAATAAAAAGCATTGCGGAACAAATTGCACACCGTATTCAGCCGCAGCCGCCGAGCTCCAACCTTTCAAATCACTCATGTGATAAGGCCAGCCCAATTTATCTTTTTGAATCGCTTCAACCCAAGGTTCTTTCTTTTGGTCGAGTGAAACACTTACGATTTCAAATCCTTTTTTTGCTCCTTTATACTTCTTCTTATTATACTTTTCATACAACTGCACTAGTGCAGGATTCGACATACGACAAGGGCCACACCAGCTTGCCCAGAAATCTAAAAGAATGATACGTTTTTTATTGATTTCGGATAAACTAATTACCTGACCTTGCGTATTTTCATAAGAAAGATCCGGTGCTTTTTGTCCGACCTGCATTTTAGTATTATCATATTGCGCCTGAGCAAAGGAGATAGAACAGAGTGCGATAAACAGGAAGAGGTATTTCTTCATCGGGTATTATTTTGAGGCGTAAAAGTAAGGTAATTTAGTTTGTAAAACGGTGTGTTCGGATAGAATAAAGCTTGCTATTGGTTGAGTAATTTTTCTCCGATTTTGTTTGAACAACTACCTCGGAATTTCAATACCCTTTAAAATTTCTTTAATCATATCATCGGTGGTGGTGCCATCCATTTCTTTTTCAGCGCTTAGCGCCAAACGATGTCGTAAGGCCGGAAGAGCTACGAAGGTTATATCTTCAGGTGTTACAAAATCTCGTCCTCGTAAGGTAGCTAACGCTTTCGCAGAATGTAGTATAGAAACGGATGCGCGTGGCGAAGCACCTAATAAAATACCATTCTTGCTTCGGGTAGAACACGTAATTTGTGCAATGTATTTGAGCAATTTTTCATCTACAGAAACATTACTTACCAAAGCGCGAAGTGCCTCTAACTCTTTATTACTAATTACAGGTTGAACTTGTTCTACCGAATCATGCATGGAATGATTTTGATGATGACGCAGTAGGATATCTACCTCCTGACTTTCTTTGGGGTAATGCACCAATATTTTGAACGCAAACCGATCGAGCTGTGCTTCGGGTAAGGAATACGTACCTTCATGTTCAACCGGATTTTGAGTGGCTAATACCATAAACGGTGTTTCCATATTGTAACGTGTGCCATCTACCGTAATCGTTTTTTCTTCCATTACTTCAAACAAGGCCGATTGGGTTTTGGCCGGTGCTCTATTAATTTCATCAATCAATACGATATTACTGAAAATAGGGCCTTTCCTAAACTCGAAATTCGCTTTTTGAGGATTGTACACGTTAGTTCCAATAACATCACTTGGCATCAAATCGGGCGTGAATTGAATTCGAGAAAAGGCTACTGAAATTGTACGCGATAAAAGTTTTGCCGTAAGTGTTTTAGCAACACCCGGTACACCTTCTATCAAAATATGGCCGCCGGATAGCATGGCCACCAGCATGAGTTCTAATGCTTCATGTTGCCCCACGAGTACCTTGCCAATCTCATCTTTTATTTTATCTGTAGCTGCACTAATAGCTTGAATATCGATTCTGTTTTCAAAGGAAAGAGAGTCCATGTTATGAATATTTTTTTATTTGATGATATAAATAAACTACATCCTGATCGGTTACATCGGAACTGGTGCGAATATAATCTAGGTATGCAATAAAAGCCTTAACATCCTCAAAGGGTTTGTTGAGTTTAATACTTAATTGTTTGGAGAAAGCTTCGTCTAACATATTCGTTCGTAAATTATAATTGCTTCGAATATGCTCGAGGTAATGTGTAATCATTTTGGAAATGATGTTCGCATTATTCTTCTTGCTAAAATATAAGCTACCAACTGTTTCTGTAAATTCTAACGAGGTATTGGTATGTGGTGGAAGAATAGGTACATAACGTTGCCTGCGTTTACTTTCAAAAATAAGATAACAAGCCAGAAGGCCTATCAATATCAAAAAGCTGTACCGTAAACCCGGTATTTTTAGCATCTTGCTCCATTCACTTTCTGCATCAAGTTCTCCGTTATGAAATAATTGACTGTACCAATAAATCTCATTCGGATAGGACGGTAAAGAACTTACTAAACATTCTAAATAAGATTTGTTAGGTTCTTGAAGTAGAAAATAATTCGTCATTATGATAGGGTTACTGCACAACGTAAGCGATCCTTGCATAGTGAATGTGATAAGGTTGGTTTTCATACTATCGCCACAGCCGCCCCAGCGTTTAATATTTTGTCCGTTACTGCTGTCGGCACCAAAAGGAGTATTTATGTTTTTTCCATGAAAGGAATATTCATAAAGTTCATCATTAAATTGAATGCCGATGAGTTGATTCGGAATACTGTCGAGATCGTTTAGCATCGTCTGTTTGGTATAGCTAACCGGATTTTCCAAACTCAATTCGGTTAACATGAAATCACTAAATGAATAGGCACATATCACTACATGATTCCCGTTTACTACATAGTCTTTGAGTTGTTGCCAGCTAACACTATCTAATTGAAAACTGCTACACGTGATGAACATACATTCATTGGTTGAATTCTCCTGATTCGATTTCTGAATTTGTTTGAGTGCATTCGAGATATTGCGAACATCTTTGTGTGCAAACAGGTCTGTCAGGCACTGGCGTGCGATGTAACAACCATAAGGTTCTTTACTATTTTTATCGAGTATCAAATTCCAATTCGTTTCCTTTTTATTGGAACAGGAAGCCAATACCATGAAACATACCATATAGAGGAGAACGCGCATCATAGGGTATGTTGAAATTGAGTAAATTGTTGATGTAATTCTCGAAATCGGGTTTCATCGATACTAAAATGACCGTACCAGATATAATCGAAGTATTTGGTAAGCTGAGTAAAATTTTTTCGCAACGAATCTTGTTGAAGTTGATTTACATAATCCCAATTGGTTTTTTCTTGTTTATACACGATATGATTTTCAAGATGCAATCGTTGTAAACTCTGAAGGTAGAGTATTCGAATAGCCAAACGAAAATTGCCTTGCGCTATGGCCTCATTCAACGACTTATCCCATTCCGTAAACGTATATACATCTTCATAACTACCTGATTCAACTTCCTCCTCCTTTTTTCGTTTTTTGAAATAATTAAAATCGCTATTCTGCACGATAAAATAAATTATAAAAAGAACAACACCGATTACAAGTAAAATTAGAACGAATTTCAGAATCTTAAGTAGTGGCTCAACCCAAGAGGTATCAACCGGTTTCTTTTTTGGTTGCGTTTTCTTGCGAGTGTAAATAAAATCTTTATCGGTTTTAATTCGCTGCCAAGTTGAAGCCTCTATCGAACGATAAGTTAATGAGTCTTGTGTAGTTTCTTCTTGTGCATACGCTGAATTATTTTCATAAGTAGTATCGGATGCAGTGTAAGTTGCTTCATATTCGGTACTATCTTCCAAAATATTTTCATTCATGCGAATGAGATCTTCTGCAGTCATGCTATCCTCTTGGCACCATAACAAGGAGGCAGAGCATAAAAGTAAAGTAACAAGTATCAGCCTTCGAATCATGATATGTTTTCAGATGGAAAAACTACTTTGCCTTCCTGTATAATTATTCCGGATCGCTGTAACAAACCGGGGTAAATAATAAAATACCAAATTATAATAGCTGCCGAAAGTAGTAAGATGGTTACGCTAACGGCGATAGGCATATCGGTATAACGTGTAACATAACCTTCAAAGAAGGCAGCCAATAAAAAGAAAGGAATTAAACCAATAACCACTTTTACGGAATCTTTAGCACCTCGTTTAAGCGAATCAATCCGACTAAATGTTCCTGGAAAGATAAAGGAGAATCCAAGAATAATTCCGGCGGTTCCTGCTATTACGATTGCTGAGATTTCGAGGGTGCCATGAATCCAAATAACCAAAATCGATTTCCAACCTAAGCCTTTTGCGAAAAAAATATGCTGAAAGGTGCCGAGCATAATGCCATTTGAAAATAACATATACAAGGAACCCAGTCCGGCAACGATACCAAACACATAAGTATAAAACGATACGCGAATATTATTTGTGGCTATTCGTACAAACATTCCAAATTCATTTTGTTGTTTATACACGCCAAAAGGATCACCTTTTTGAATATTCTCTTCCGTCATGTCAACATACTCATCGCCCAAAATAGTTCGGATAAAATTTCTATCATGTATGGAAGCAATAACACCCACCGAAACACTCATGATGAAGAACAATAGCGTAAATAAATAAATGGTTCGGTATTTCCCAAATAGCAGAGGGAGTTCGTAGCGCCAAAAATTGATAAGTCGGGAATGATCGATTTTGCGATATTGATAAATTTTTTGAAACTGACGGGCCGCTAAACCATTTAAAAACTGCGTGGTTTTACTACTGGGGTAATGTGCTTTGGCATACCCTAAGTCATCAATAAGATGTATGAATTTGTCGGCTTGTACATCGGGATCGTTACTATCTTCCAGATAGTTTTTCCAACGTTCCACATTTTGATCAATAAATTTTCCTTCACGCATGTTTGTACAAAGAAAAGAAAAAAAACCATTTGTTGACCGGAAATAAGCCACCTACTTACAGATTACCCAATAGCACGGCTAGGAATAGTAGTATCTTGGATGCTGTTCATTTTAGAATGAATGCGTTCTATAGATATTTCATAGTCGTTTCAAGCATTTGACAAGGGCGTGCTGCACATAAAGGATAAAAACCTGTTGCATTTCGTTTTCTGCTTTTTATATTTGCCCCGAAGAGAGGAGTTCCAATTCAAACCATGCAAGATTCAAGTAAAGTGCCACCGAAGTTTTTCGATCATACCTATCGTCATGCGATGTTGGATTTTTATGTGGATGCTGGTCAGGAACCATTGCGTGTAGATAAGTTCATTATTTCTAAGATGATGGGAGGAACCCGAAATAAAATTCAACGGGCCATCGACGACCATGCCATTTTAGTCAATCAACAACCAACGCGTTCGAATTACCGCGTAAAACCCGGCGACCATATCATAGCCTATTCGTATAAAGATAATTTTTATGCGGATCTAGTGCCTGAAGATATTCCTTTGAATATCGTTTATGAAGACGATCAAATTTTAGTCATTAACAAGGAAGCCGGAATGGTGGTGCATCCTGGTGTGGGCAATTTTTCAGGCACTGTTGTGAATGCCGTCATGCACTATTTCATGCAACAAGATAATACACAAGCGGCCGAACAAACTCGTGTGGGCTTAGTGCATCGCATTGATAAAAATACAACCGGTTTATTATTATTAGGAAAGAATGAAGACGCCGTAGCTGCCTTAGCAAAACAATTTAAAGCGCACACCGTTCAACGTAAATACATTGCTTTGGTGTGGGGCAATGTGGAGGAAGATGAAGGAACTGTTAGCACCTACATAGCTCGGCATGAACGTGAACGAAAATTATTTGCCGCTTACCCCGAAAGTGATGGCAAGGGGAAACATGCCGTTACGCATTACAAAGTGTTAGAACGCTTTAATTATGTAACCCTCATCGAGTGTGTGTTAGAAACCGGTCGTACCCACCAAATACGTGTGCATATGAAACATATCGGACATACGTTGTTTAGTGATGCCGTTTATGGCGGAGCTAGAATTTTAAAAGGAACCGTGTACGCCAAGTACAAGCAATTTGTGGAAAACTGTTTTGCTATTTTACCCCGACAAGCACTGCACGCCAAAACACTTGGTTTTATACATCCAACTACCGGCGAACATTTATTTTTTGACAGCGAAATTCCGGAGGATATGCAAACCGTTATTCAGAAATGGCGTACTTACACGAAGGCGCGCATTCAGGCTGAAGGGCCGGATCAGGAAATAGCGTAATGAAAAACGAAAACCACTCATCGATATCGCCTGTTCCTCGATATGCCGTAGGAGTACTCCTACGTGATGGTAAAATTCTCATGGGTAAGCGCGTTAAGAACCGCAAGCAATATCCAAATGCATGGTCGTTTTTTGGAGGACGATGCGAGGGCAACGAAACCTATTACGAAACCTTAGTTCGCGAGTTGCAAGAGGAGTTAGGAATAGAAGTACTCCAGGCATCTTCACTTCATTTTTTTGATCAAAGTCCTGCCATTCTGTTTGAAGTTTTTGCAGTTACGCAATGGCAAGGCGAACCCATGAATAAAGCAACAGAAGAGCATGAAGTAATACAGTGGTTTCTGTTGGAGGAGGCCAAACAATTACCGGTTGCTGCAGCAACGTATGAAATAATTTTTGAAAAGTTGATGAACCATAAATAAACGAAAGCGATAGGTATTTTTCTGTTTGTTGATAGGAATGCCGATATTATTTATGACAGTTATGATTTCAAAAAAGAATGAATACAAGGATAAACCACACCTCCCTATGTAGTGATTGGTAAGGAAGAAAAACTTCGCTAGAAAATAGTAAAAGAGCTAGGCTTTACAAACATTTCGACAGGGAGCGCTCAAAAAAATATTTTTTCATTGTAACCTTTCGCCGAAGCGATTCGTTTCATTACGAAAATAACACCATGAAACGAATAACATGCATGCTCCTTTTTTTAGGATGTACCCTATTAGCTTTTTCAGAAGGCATTAACTTTGAAAAAGGCACCTTCAAAGAAGCTCTGGCCAAAGCAAAAGAAGAAAACAAAATGCTCTACATTGATGTTTACACCACTTGGTGCGGACCGTGTAAGATTTTTGCGAAAAAGTTTTTCAACAACAACGAAATCGGTTCTTATTTTAATCAACATTTTATTTGTTTTTCCGTAGACGCTGAAAAGGGAGAAGGACTTGAAATTGCTAAAACATACAAGGTTAGCGGCTATCCGACCAATTTATTTATTCATCCTGATGAGAGTTTGGTATATACCTTCAGTGGATGCCCTGAATCCAATGAAGAGCTACTTCACAATGGAGAAATCGCACGAGCAGAATTCGATGACCCTATGAAGCTTTCAACGTATGAAAGTCAATTTGCATCGAACAACTACAACGAACAATTTCTTAGAAATTATCTGGAGAAATTAAATCGAAGAAATGAGAATACCGACAAACTTACGAACGCTTTTATTTCGAAGTACGCCACAAGTTTGGGTAAAGACAGTACTGTTAACTACCTGATGCATTTGAATGAAAGCATGAATACTAATCTGGTATACTGCATGAAAGGAGCTTCCTGTTTTACCCAAGGGGAACAGACCTATGAAGAGAATTTAGAAGATCGTATGTATCATGATATAACCATTGCCGTTCAACATAATCAACCGGAGTATTTTCAAACGGCTTGGAACAGGTACAAGGAATTGCTACCTGAAAACAAAGAGAAGCATCTTTTGTTTAATTATTTCTATCATCAAAAATTAAACAATCCCGAATTAGGCTGGGAAAGCACCATCGAATATTGTGATTTTATTTCAGCTAAAAGTAAGTTAGATTACGTTAAGGAAGATTCGATAAGTTTACAAGAAAATATCAAGAATCTTAGTTGGCAGCTTGCTATGAGTGGCGTTCCTAAGGAACAGTTAAATGAAATGATTGAGAAAAATGTTAAGGCACAAATTCAACTTCGTAACACCGTAACGATACTTGCATTCACAACCTTGAATACCGCGGCCTGGGAGGTTTTTGATAAAAAGAGGAAGGATACCAACATGTTACAAAAGGGAATTCAATGGGCAGAAAAAGCCGTTGAACTTGCTCAAATAAGTCCAAGTGCTGCTCATGCTATTCAAGATACTTATGCTTGTTTATTATATGCGATTGGAAGAAAACAAGAAGCCGTTATGGTAGAGGAAACTATATTGAAACAACATGCTGCATCACTTAGTTCAGAAGACAAACAAACGTATGAGGAAACATTGAAAAAGATGAAGGCCAATGCTTTATAATTGGAAGGAAATAAGAAGCATTATTTTCTTTAGCTGATAATAAAAGGGATGTACGAGAAGAAGGAATGCATATTGCAAAATATTATTCTTTGTACTTGTACTTCCCTTTACTCTTTCGAATACGAACTGCACATATCTTGTATTCCGGACAAAGAGCATCGCTGTCGGTAACAGAACTCGTTAATACATTCATACTTACTTCAGGATAGTGAAAGGTAGATGACAGGATGCCTTCTTTAACTTCATCCGTAACACGTGCCATCACATCTATTTTGCCTCGAGCACTTTCAATACAAACCATGTCGCCTTCTTGAATTCCATGTTTATCCGCATCGTTTGGATGTATCATTAACGTATCTACTTCCAATATTTCTGCATTGCCTGTACGACGAGTCATGGTGCCACAGTTATAATGTTCAAGCTCACGATTTGTTGTAAGGATATAAGGAAAGTCTTTTTTATTCTCTACTAATTCAGATGATTCTTTCCAAGTAGCTTTTTTAAATTGCCCTTTTCCAATCTTAAAACTCTCTGTATGTAAAATTTCGGTATCGCTACCATCAGGTAATACTGGCCATTGCTTTCCGTTACTTCCTAAGTTGTTCCAAGTAACGCCCGCAAAGAAGGGTACAATTTGAGAAATTTCTTTCAACAAATATTCTGGGTTGTAATCAGGTTCTTTGGCTCCCATCTTATTCATGATGTCAATTATAATTTGACCATCGGTTTTTGTGCCTGCAATAGGCTCTACCACTTGTTGTACGCGTTGTATTCTACGTTCGCCATTGGTAAAGGTTCCACTCTTTTCCAAGAAACTTGCCGCCGGTAAAACCACATCAGCCATCTTCGCGGTTTCCGTCATAAACAATTCTTGCACTACCAATAAATCTAATTGCTCCATCGCTGCTTTCACTTTATTGGTATTCGGGTCGGTTTGTACATTGTCTTCACCCATTAACCACAACGCTTTGAATTTCCCTTCTAATGCCGCATCATACATTTGCGGAATTTTCAGTCCGTTATAATCCGGAAGTTTAACGCCATAAAATTCTTCATACCGTGTATGATATTCTTTCACATCTAAATAGCCGGCACCTTGGTGTGGCTGACAACCCATATCGGCAGCGCCTTGAACGTTATTTTGTCCGCGTAACGGATTAACGCCCACGCCTCGCCTTCCAATGTTACCCGTTATCATAGCTAAATCGGCAATTAACATAACCGTATAGGTTCCTTGCGAATGTTCCGTAACACCTAGGCCATGAAAACTCATAGCGTTTGGAGCTTTGGCGTACGCTATAGCGGCCTCTCGCACGAGTTCTTTTTTTACACCTGTTACCGTTTCTAATTCATCCATATTCATGCTTAACACATGATCTTTAAATTCTGCGTAGCCTTCTGTTCTGGTTTGAATGAATTCAATATCTTCTAATTTTTCCGACATGATATAGAACAACATCATATTCAACAGTGCCACGTTCGTTCCCGGTTTTAATTGCAAGTGATAAGTGGCGTAATTGGCAAGTTCTGTTCTTCGCGGATCAATCACAATAGACGTTTTGCCCTTAATGGCAAATTGTTTCAACTTGGCTCCGGTAACAGGATGCCCCTCCGTAGGATTGGCTCCAATAACCATGATAGCGTCGGTAAACTTCAAATCAATGATAGAATTCGTGGCGGCACCGGTACCAAATGTGCGTTGCATGCCAAGTGCGGTGGGTGAATGACAAACCCGTGCGCAACTATCAATATTATTCGTTCCAATAATCGTACGAATGAATTTCTGCATTAAATAATTTTCTTCATTCGTACAACGAGCCGATGAAATGCCACCAATTGCATCAGCGCCATATTGCGATTTAATAGCATTCAATTTTAAAGCAATATAGTCGTAGGCTTCTTCCCAAGTAGCTTCTACAAAAGCGCCTTGTTTTTTTATGAGTGGTGTTCGTAATCGTTCAGGATGATTGTAAAACTTAAACGCAAAGCGACCTTTCAAACAAGTATGTCCGGCATTAACGGCTGCATCATAAGGTGCTTGAATACTTTTTATTTCACCATTAAGGGTAGCTACTTCCAAATTACATCCAACACCACAGTATGTACAAACGGTTCTGGTTTTTTCTTTTGAAACAATACTCTTGCTTTCAAATACATCGCTTATGGCACTTGTAGGACATGCCTGTGCGCATGCACCACAACTGACGCAATCGCTTTCTTTAAAATTTTGGTTGCTGCTTTTAATAATATGACTGTCAAAACCTCTACCCGCCATGCTGAGCACAAACTGACCCTGAACTTCATCGCAAGCACGCACACATCGAAAACAATTAATACACTTACTAAAATCGGAAGTCATGTAAGGGTGACTTAAATCTTTCGTTCTATCCAAATGGTTTTTACCTTCCGGATAACGTACGGTGCGAACACCAACCTGAGCTGCTACAGTTTGCAATTCACAATTATTATTTACTTCACAGGTTAAGCAATCAAGTGGATGGTCGGTAAGAACTAACTCAATAATATTTTTTCGAAGTTTCTGAATACGTTCACTGGTTGGATAGATATATGAATTTTCAATAACCGGTGTATGACAGGAAGCCATTGCTTTTGAGTTTCCGTTTTGCACTAAAGCAACATCAACACTACATACTCTGCACGAGCCAAAGGGGTCGAGATTAGGGGCATCGCATAAAGTAGGCACGAGGTTTTCACCTAAACTTCTTCGGATGAAGGTAAGTATGGTTTCGCCAGGAATAAAGGGATAAGCCTGATCGTTAATAAACGCTACTTTGGTATTCGTAGCTTTATCACGCGGCAAAATCGTTAGTGGCTTGGATGTTTCGAACATACGATCCGGTTTTGGCCTCTAAAGTTAGGGTAAATGATGCAGAAAATTGAGTGTATTGAAATAGATTTGATGACTGAAGCGGTAAGTAAAGCATGGAAGATATACCTCAATGGAATCCGGAAATATTAAATGACCTTGTTCGTGAACGCATGCCCTTCGGGAAGTACAAGGGGTATTTAATTTGTGATCTACCTGATTTCTATCTGGAATATTTTTTGAGGAAAGGCGGATTTCCAAAGGGTAAACTCGGGCAATGGATGAGTACGATGTATGAAATTAAACTCAATGGTTTAGAGTATTTGCTTCTTCCACTTAAAAAAATGCTTCGACCGAAATAATATAAATTTGTGATATGATGTTACCTCCAAACTTTGAAATCGATACGAACCCTGATCGCTTGCCAATAACGGAAATTCATGCGTTTTTAAACACAACGTACTGGGCCGAAAATCGAAGTTTAGAAACGGTGCAAAAGAGTATTGAACACAGTATGAATTTCGGTTTATACCATGAGCATAAGTTGGCCGGATTTGCACGTGTAGTTACAGATAAAGTAATTTTTGCCTACCTCTGTGATGTTTATATTTTACCGGAGTATCAAGGACAAGGTTTGGGTAAGGCATTGATGTATCATATTCATCATCATCCGGAACTTAAAACCATGCGTCGTTGGTTTCTAGCCACGAAAGATGCACATGGTTTGTATCGTCAGTCGGGATACACCGCTCTGGAAAAGCCAGAGCGGTGGATGGAAAAGTTTCGTTCCGATTTATAGGGTGTTAGCGATAAACAATTTTTTTAGTGCATTGCACGCTTAGTACTTGACAATCTATTCGATGAAACTTATATTGGAGGCATGTTATCACAGAAAGCCAAATATGCCTTGCAAGCACTTGCTTATCTGGGTAGTCGATACGAGGAAGAGAAACCGGTGTTGATCAGTCAGATTGCGCAAGAGAAAAAAATACCACTAAAATTTTTAGAAACGATATTGAATGATTTAAAAAAGGCAGAGGTGTTGCAGAGTGTACGTGGGCGCGCGGGAGGTTATTTGTTTAAGCAACATCCAAGTAAAACGAACGTAGCGCACATAATGCGTATCATCGATGGGCCGATAGCCTTACTGAGTTGTGTGAGTTTAAATTTTTACAAAGCTTGCGATAATTGTGACCAACATCATTGCCGAATTGGTCCGATTATGAGCGAAGCCCGTGACGCTATATTACAAGTACTTGAGAAAAGAACCTTATGGGATTTGAAAGATGAATGAAGTAAATACTGATCTTTTCGTGGCGCGAGGAAATGCTAAATAAACTACGTTGTATCTTGTTCCTCTTCGCTATGTATTTTGGTATATGAAGCATTCCTTACTATTCTTCCAATTCCGGTAAAGCTCTTTTCTTTCCTACCATATACACTCCGGTAAAGATCAGCAGGGCGGAAATTACTTTGACGCCATTCAACGCTTCTCCTAAAAAAACTATCGAAATAATTGCAGCGAATAAAGGTTGAAGATAAATGTATGCACCTGCGGTAGCCGGACTTAACACACGCAACGCATAGATATTCCAGAGATAAGTAAAAAAAGTTACACCGAGTACAATAAATCCGATGGCTACGTAATGTTTCGCTTGAAACGGAGTCCATTCGGTTTGTATCAAATCGGAATAACCGAAAGGCACTACATATAAAAGTCCGAACAGAAAAACCCATCGAATAACAATAATAGGTCGGTATTTCGCCATGAGGGGTTTAACTAAAATAAAATAAGCTGAATAGGAGGTTGCGTTCAGTAATACAAACAAATCGCCTTTGGCAAGATTCGTTCCGATACCCGAAGTAGTTTTCTGAAGAATTAATAACATAGCACCACAAATGCCTAATGCTAAACCAAGCCAATGCCAAAGTGTAATTTTTTCTTTCAAAACGAATATGGCGAAAAGACTGACTAAGATGGGCGTTGATAACATCATTAACGAGGCGTGAATGGGTGTAGTGTATTGTAAGCCTTGAAAAAACATAAGTTGATTTACGGCTACACCAAAAAGGCCACAAACAGCTAATCGAATCCAATCGTTTCGGTCGATGTTGGTTTTAAAATCCTTGCCAAAAAAGTAACTCATCCAGAAGAGCATAGTTGCACCCAAAACACGAATTAAAATAAAGCCATTCGGTTTAATTAACTCCGGCATTACGGTTTTAGCCACCGAAAAACCGGCACCATAAAATAGGTTCGCACCGAGGAGAGCTAAATGTGCTTGTAATTTTTCGTTCATCTTTATGTAAAAAAATTGCCGGTCGTAAGGAGACCGGCAGCTATAATTAGTTCAAAACGAGTTAAACGGTTTGCGTTTGCAATGAACGAGCGTAGAAATTATAAGCCGTGAAAGCAATTACGGAAAATAACATATCGCCCATCAAACTATTCATAAAGAACGTAGTACTCAATTCACTTTTATAAAAAGGAATGGCCATTGTAAAGCATTGCACCAAACCTTCTGTAGTGTATCCATAAAATCCACCTAACCATGTTCCGAAGTTAGAGAGGACAAAAAACAATAAACTTCCGGAAAGAGTATAACCCAGCACATTTACTGTGTTGCGTTGTTGCAAACCCATACCTAAAATGGTAACCAAGGCGAGGGCAATATAATTTACCCATTGTGAGATACCATAAAAGCCGGGAGTTTGGGTGAATAAGCTAAGTCCTAAATCAGATAAGAACATAGCACCGAGTGGTATTAAAACCGACCATTTACGATTAACTACCGAGCCACTAAAAAGGCCCAATGCCGCCACCGGAACAAGGTTATACCAATGCATTTCGGTATTCACTACGCGTAAAGCTGCCATGCTTAAAACTAAAAGGGCAACGAATAGAATTTGTTTTGTTTGTTTATTCATTCTGTGAAGTTGACGAGCAAATTTCAGGTTTAGGGTTGAAATTCGCAAGATTATTTTTTAGACATGGTTTTCTTTAGGCCATCAATTACCCGAACCTCGGAAGCATCTTGTTGATTCAGGTCGGCAAGGTAAACAGAAACCCAATCGGTAAAGTGTATAAAATAAAACACCTTTTCCCAGTAATTCATTCCTTTCATAACCAAATCGGCTGTATTGGCTTTGTATCCGTTCAATACTTTCTTCAAAAATTTCAATCGATCAAGATTTCTAGAATAATCTTCCGGATGATAAACATGTAAAACAAATACGCTGTCATTGTTATGCTTCCAGCCAACAATTTCATTGTGCGTCATTTCAGGAATTACATTATGCCAAGCTAAAATTTTCGCATTTTCGTTTAATTGCTGACGGAAGCGAACGGCTAAGCCCTCATGGCCAACGGTGGTATAAACGGCAAGAAACTTACCTTGCAATTTCTCGGTGAGTTTTTTAGCAGCAGCTTGAATTGAATTCGTTTGTTTTTTTAACAGTGCAATTGAAGAGAGAATTTCTTTTTCTTGAGTAGGAATTAAGCCAGCTTTGGAAAGAATAAATATAAGTTGCACCAAGGAATATCCTAAGGAAGCACGTGGCGGATTCCCGGATGGAATTTGAATGTAAAAATGTTTATGCTTTCGGGCGCGCTCAATGAGTTCGCCACCACTGGCAACACAAACAACAGTAGCCTTTCGTTTACGAGCTTCTTCGTAGGCAGCCAGCGTTTCTTCCGTGTTACCACTATAGGAACAAGCGATAAATAAAGTTTCCTTGTTTACAAATTTTGGAAGATGATAGGTTTTATTAACTACAAACGGAATATTAATTTTATCATAAACAAAATCTTGCAGAATACTTGCGCCGATACCACTTCCACCTAATCCACTCACAAGAACAGCATTATAATTTTTGCCCTTTAACGGAAACGACCAAGCTTTTGCAATGCGCAAAGCTTCTTCTAATTGTTGGGCAAAATGTTGAATTAATTCATTCATAAATTATCAAAGGGCCGTAAATTTAAAGGATTATGATTAAAAAACGGGATTTTGGAAACATTGGAGAGGAATATGCCGCCGCTTATCTGGTAAATCAAGGTTATACGATACTCTTTCAAAACTGGACGGTAGGGCATAAAGAAATTGATATTATTGCCCTGCATCAACACATTTTGGTTTTTATTGAGGTGAAAACCAGACGGTCGAGTAAATTCGGTAACCCGGAGGAATCGGTCAACGACAAAAAAGCGCAAGCTGTTGTAGAAGCAGCGCAACAATTCATGGCAAAAACGGAATTGACCTATAAAGATATACGTTTTGATATCATTGCCATTATCCTAAACCAAGGGCAGGTTAAGGATTTCTTACATATCCAGGATGCCTTTTATTAAGAGGGTTTTCAAGCCTCAAAACAAACTTCATAGGCTAAAAAACCCTAAACGTCGGTTCAGGGTTTTTTCTCGATTTGGTTATAATTGAGTTGATAGAGGAGCTAAAGCGTTTCCGTTTTCAAAGGATGTTTGGGAGGGTAAAAGTATTCGGTTACCGAGAACAACTTTGGATCATTGAGCCAATGGTAGCATGAAATGAGTTAACGGCAGCTTTGATTTATTAATTGGTTTGTTCCTGCCGGCTTTTCTGCCAGATGCTATATAAATTATCAGGTAAGGTAAACTCCACTTCGTGCCCGGGTTTATTTTCCTGATCGGGAAAGGGAACCCTGTATATAAACGCAATTTTTTGTCCGCATAACTCACCTAAGGCATCTAAACGTTTCTGCAATAATTGTAATCCTCTGCTTTTATGTCGACTTGAAGTTCCTACCGAAGAGGTACTTTTTTTCAAGCCAATACCATTATCGCTAATGATATAAACAATTCCGTTTTCCGATTTTTTTATATGAAGCAGTAATTTACCCATTGGGTCGGCTGATAGTTTACCGTGTATTAATGCGTTTTCAACAAGGGGTTGTAAGAGCATGCTGGGTAGCATAATGTCCTCCGGATCCACATCATGATTTACCACAATTTGATAATTAAATGAAGGTTGATGACGCTGTTGTTCTAAATCGAGGTATTGTTCCAGATTGGAAAGTTCTTCTTCTAAAACCACAAATGATTGTTGAGCTAATTCGAAACTTTTTCGAATCAAGGAAGATAATTTGCTTAAGTAGCGATTCGTATGTTGCCGATCGGCTTTATTAATAAAATCTTGTAATCCATTCAAAGCATTAAATATGAAATGCGGATTCAATAAGGAAGTGAAAGCTTGTTGCTCGAGCGATGCCAGTTCTATACGGGTACGATCGCGCTGTAGTTTTTCGCGCTGCCGAAGTTTAATTCTTTTATACAGAAAGAAGGCTAAAAAGATTTGTGAAATGGCGAACAGACTTATCCAAAACCAAGCCGACTTCCAGAAGGGGGTTGCAACATTAAATTCAAGTTGTAAAACGGTTGTGCCACGGTTTCCATTTACATCCACACTACGCACAAAAATTTGATGATAGCCACTATTTAAATTCAAGTTTAAGGTATTTCCGTCAAGGAGGGTCCAGCTATCACCGGTATTCAAATGGTACTCTAGTTGTTTAAAATGACCTGTAATGTCTACTCCGGAAAACTGTAACGAAATCTCATGTTGTTCGTAGTTCAAACTATATACTTTTCTGATTTCATACGGAACCTGATTAATGCGTACACCTTGTAAAGCAACCGGTATATCAACGGCGTTGAAACTAATATTCAGCGGCATTCTGGTAACACCACGGGAGGTAACAACATACATGGTATCATGCCATTCATAGAACTGATTTACATCATTTGATGGAAGGCCATCGAGTTGCGTAATATTTTGAATAGTAAATGTGGAATCATGCAAGGTTATTCTACTTAGTCCGGCATTAGTTCCTACCCAAATTCGGTTTCGCGAATCCACGGAAACCTTATTAATCATGTCATGAATCAACCCTTGGTTTACATTAATTTTCCATAAAACTTTATTGTTCTTATAGGCGTAAATACCTGCTTGTGACGTTCCAGCCCAAAGTACAGTATCCTTACTTAAACAAAGGTCGGTTAAGCGTTCCCGTAGTATCGGATCAGGAGAAGAAGGAACTTCAATATGTTTTAAGTTATGAATAATACGTAGGCCATCGGTTGAACCGGTAAATACTGTACGTTTGTCAAAAGCGGCGCAGGTATTCAAAATAAAATTCGGCATGTTAATGTGCAAAGTATCATCGGTTGTATTTAACCAATCTAATCTGCTTTGGCCGCAGAGTAACAGATTAGAATCTTTCAGTACTCGAACACATTTGTAGTTTATAACTTTATTTTTATTGAAGGGTTTCGTAAAATAATGTTTGAAATTCAATTTGCCTGCGTGTTCACTAAAGGCATACGTTTTAGATCGAACTTGTAAAAGGTAATGTACAATTCCGGGGTTCTTAATACTATCCAGCGTATAAGTGGTCATCTTATCATAATGGTGTTCCTGAACGGTATTATCGTTCAGTCCTATGAAATAATGTTCACTATGTCCTTTAATACAAAAAGAATAGATGGCATGATTATCGGAGGGGTCGATGGTTTTAATATCTTCTAAAACAGATTTTCGATAATACAGTAATCCGCTATTTCGAGTAGAAACCCAATAATCGCCATAGCGATCTTCATAAATTGAATTAATTACAAAATCGCCTTGAAACGAAAATAGAAATTGTTTGCGCTTCAAATCATAAGCATCTACACCACCCTCTTTCGTATTCGTGTGCAAACTATGTTTACTTATATGATAATACAAAGTAGGTTGCTTCAATTCAATGGTATCAACTTGACAGCGTATGGGATTTACATGTATATCATGATAATAAAGCACTTTACGACCTTCTTCGATGGCCATGCAAAAACCATTATCCAACGATTGAATGTTATTTCCTGAGCCATTAAACAGTTTGAAACTATCTATAATTTTTCCTTGCTCAAGAAGTAATAGATAATTCGATACGTGTTTGTTTTCATGTGCATCGGTATACACGTAGGAGCTAATTCCTAAAACGCGATTATCCGATAACTCCGTTAGCGCAAAGAAGTTCTGAAATGGTTTGGGCGGGTTGTACACAAAGCGTTGATGATTGCGAAAAATTACAGATCGGCCTTGTGAATAATAACGAACGCCTCCTTGCGGCAAAGCAGATAACATGCTGAAACCGGTGCCACTAAAGGCGCGCAAGGTGGTATCTTCACGCGCATTTACGAAATAATTTTTTATCGTATCAAAGTAAGCGGCTTCCTGTCGGTAGGAGCTAATCCATAGTCGGCCATTTTTTTCTTTTACCGCCTGAAGCACTTCGTTATCGGGTACACCTTGCTGCGTGGTATAATTCTGAAAATATTTTCCATCAAAGCGTGCTACTCCGGCCGGTGTGCAAATCCATAAAAAACCTTGATCATCTTCTTTGCAATTATAAACTATGTTACTCGGTAGTCCATCGGCCGTGGTAAATCGTTTTACCTGTTTAAATTGGGCTTGGAGTAAGCTAACAAAGGAGAAACATAAAACCACGGTAAGAACGCTCTTCATACTTACTGGTTTTTACGAAAGGTAATACTATCGCGATTCATTTTTTGTAAGAAGTGTTCCATTTGTCGTCTACTAATGCTCCATTCCAAGCCGTCATCCATCACCACAAAAAAACCTTCATTGGTATGCGTTTCTTTTACATGATTGAGATTGATGATATAGGATTTATGAATGCGTACAAAAATTTGATCATCTAAAATTTCTTCAAAGTCTTTTAAGGTTTTGGAAACAGTTTGTGTTTGTCGGTTTGGTTTATGAATAACAGTATAGTTACTCTGAGCTTCCAAGGCTATAATATGGTCAATGTCTACATAGGTTACCGAGCCAAGTTGTGGTAACGCAATACGCTTCGGTGAAGTTTTGGTTGGCGTTGTTCGGAGAAAATCGAGAAGAAGTTCCTGATTAATACCAGAAAAATGTTGCTCTGTTCGCATGATCCGAATACGATGAATTACTTGCTGCACCTCTTCAATATTTACCGGTTTCAAAATATAATCGAGGGCGCCTGCTTTAATAGCGCGTAAGGAATAATGATCGTATGCGGTAACAAAAACAACTTTAAACAAGTACTTTCCTAAAGATTTTAGGAAGTCGAATCCATTTTGTTCAGGCATTTCAATATCCAGAAATAACACGTCTATTTCGTTTTCTAAAATAAAATTACGCGCTTCACTCACGTGAACGGTTTGCAGTAAAATGTGTACCCTTTCACAATCATGTTGCAAAATATAAGCGAGGTTATCCACGTTACGTTGTTCATCGTCTAGGAGTACTGCTTTTACCATAACCCTTGTTTACAGCCTAAAAGTAATTGAAAAGCTTAAACTTATAGTTCTTCTGTTCCTAATAAAAAACATGCACGCTTGGTTAAAGCGTGCATGTTTCAAAAACAAAGAACAATTACTTCGCAATACGTAAGCGCGTAACGAAATGTTCGTGTTCGTTAAGCATGGTTTTAACCATATAGAGGCCTTCTTCTAAATCATCCACCTGCATGGTAATTGAATTGATACCAGGTTCGCATGTACCAAGTATTTGTTTAACAACTCTACCTTGCATATCATATAGCTGAACACGATATGTGGCATTTGTTTCGGTAAACAATTTTAATGTGGTTTCGCTACGGGCTGGATTCGGATAAAGTTGAGGTTCTGTGGTTTCATCTTTTTCTGTTGATTCAATTAGTTTAGCAGAAGCACCAATTGTAAATTGTTCTGAGGCACTAAATACCGATGCTGCATTTCCACAGTGGGTTCTCACTTGAAATTCATAGGTTCCGGAACTTAAGCCTGCAAGGTTTTTGAAGTTCGATGTGGTAGTTGCACTATTCCAAGTTGTGGCGTTTTGTTTACGCCATTGCACGGTATAAAATCCGGCTCCGGCTATGGCATCCCAATTGAGTTTTGCGGTTGTTGCCGTTAAATTATTTACGAACAAACCGGTTGGTGTACTACATAAATTATTTGTGGTGAAGCTTGTACTTGCCCATGCACCCGGCGTGGAAGATGTGCAGAAGCCTCGTACTTCTAGATTGTAAACAGTGTTTGGCGTTAAACCAATAAGCAATTTCGTTGGGGAGGTACCGGTAGAGGTTGTCCATGTAGAAGAAGTTGTAGGTTTATAACGATATTCAAACCATCCAATACCACCCACAGGATTGCAAGTTACTTGTGCGGAAATTCCGGTAATGGAAGAAACTTGAAGATTATTTATCACTGCTGAACTCGGATTGATACTAGCGGTTGCTGAACCGGTGCAACCATTCGCATCGGTATAGTAATAGGTGTATGAAGAAGCTGTACCCATATAAGGATTTGGTAAATTCCAACTACCTCCATTCGGGGAACCTCCTAAGTTAATGGCAGCACCCTGACATGCACTTACATTTGGGGCAGTTACCGTTGGTAGATTGAATAGTGTTAATTGAAGGTATTCTGTTACACAACCATTCACTTGTGAATAGATGCCAGATTGGGTATAGGTTTGATTGTTTTGTAACCAGGTAAAGGATTCGCAGGCACTTTGAGATGTAGTATTTGTTGAAGATGTTTCAATGCTTAAATTCAATATTTCGGTGATGCAATTACTGATAACTGAATACATGCCGGAAGTGGTATAGGTTTGATTGTTAATCGGCCAGGTATAAGAATCACAGGCTGTTACAGTAGAAGTATTGGTTGTGCTTGTTCCATCTCGATAAGCCGTAAGCCCAAAAGTTCCTTGCTCAATATTATAACCTTCCACTACAAGGTAATATGTACCGGCAGGTAATAATGTATCTATTTTTGAACGATAGCCACAACTTGCATTATCATCGTTAAAGGCGATCTCTACCAAATTTCCATCTAATAAATGAATGTAAGTATCCGACATAAGACCACCCGAACAGGTATTCAAATGCACTGTTGTAGCTTGGGAAAGTTGAAACTGAAAATATACATCCGGAGAATTTTGATTGGTAGGAGAGTACGTATTATTGTTTACAAAACAATAGTTGTACTTATTATTCGCTTCGGTATAAAACGGCTGATTAGTGCAAGGAAGTTCACCAATAACAACCGGATTATTGATATTGTTTCCCATGCCCGGTGTATGAACCGTTACATGTTCGATTGTACTGGTATCCGATAAGCCACTTATCGTACACGTTAGTACACAGTAATAATCATTTGAAACGGTAGCATTCGTTACAGTATATGAACTTGAATCAGCTCCTGGAATTATTCCGTTAGTATCATACCATTGAAATTCAATTCCGGGGCTCTGTGAATAGGCCATTAAACTCAATTGAAACATACCATTCGACGAGCAAACATCATTCAGATTTGATAAAGCTATTCCTGCTACAGGCGTTCCTGAACATAATCCGATGGCAGTTTGAAATATGTAAGCAGAAGACCAAGCACTGTAAATATTGTTTACACTATCACAAATTGTTCTAACATATACCTCATAGAATGTAGATGACTGCAACCCACTCACCGTTAGGTTATTGTTTACATGCGGATGTGATGGATTGCCTGATGGAATACCAGACCCTAAAGGTGCAACATGTACATCATACATAGAAGGCAAACAAGCATTCGCCCATTGAATATCGGCTCCTTGATAGGTTATATTACTAACCGTTACTGCACCCGGTGCAATACAGGTACCTGGTGTGATGTGAATCGTATAATCTTCCACTTCGCCAAACGAGGATGGATCACACGGTGTAATTAGATTGCCTGCTGTTGCATACATACAACGTACACGCATCCGATGATAACCGGTATCGGCACTACAAGGAATGGAAGATGCAAATGTTTGCATACCGCCACCTAAAACATGACCAATGGTATATCCGATGCGTTCTGCAGGATGCTCAAATAAGCCGTTATCGTTGAAATCGATCCACACCGCAAAACCCTGTCCGAAGGTTGGGCCCGGATAAACATCAGTAGCATAAGAATTACCAAGTTGTAAGGAGGTTGTAAGTGTTGCGTTCGTGGTGTAATCAACATAGCCAATAGTACCCGAAGGACAAAGCGTTCCGGAATTATTATCTAGGGTGTTTATTTTAAATCGAGCAATTAAATCTTCACCAGAGCAACCAAATTGACTCGCAGGAATACAATAGCATGATGAAGGCGAATTAGCATTTACTTGAAACGTTGGTGTGGTAGCTGTTTGATTGGTAGTAACACAGGTTACTTCGCATGAATAATTAGCGCTTTCTGCAAATAAGAAATGATAGAAATAATTGGTTGCTCCCGGAATACTAATTCCGTTTTCATACCATTGAAATTGTAAGTTATTTGCAAGCGAAGGGTTGGCAACTTCCAATAAAACCTGATCTCCAACACAGGCGGTATTTACATTCGAAATGACATTGCCCGGCGAAGGCTGTCCGTTACATAGTGTTGCTTGAATTACGTTGATTTCATATTCTTCTGTTTCTCCGTAAGTATACGTTGCGCAGGCATCAATGGCTGTAATTACTGGTTCATACAACGATGTATTCGCTCGAACTCTCATTTTTGTTGCACCCGTTAATGCGGTAGCAGGCACCGTTATATTCTGACTAATATCTAAGGTTCCGGTATTGCTAGTATATGTTCCATTCAATACAAATTCATTAGATTCAAACACACCACTGTGATCCCAGTCTATCCAAACTCCGGCATTGGTTTGACCCGATAAGCTAATAGTAAGTGGGTAGGTATTGCCTTTTATCACTTGAGCCGAAGTTCCAAGTCCTGGTGGTATGATATAGTAGTACGGACTAGGTCCAGGAGAAGCGAATGTTTTATTGCGGATACCTTCAAAATCAACCAGCATAATTTTACCTGAATTCGCAAAAGGGCCATTAACGGCCGACGGTGTACAGTAACAGGCATTAAAAGGTAACAACGTTATCGTAACGGGGGTGCTTGCTGTTGTTATGGCTGAGGCATTACAAGTTACCTCACAGTAATACGTAGAGGTTGCTGAGACCACAGTGTTTAAGGTAGGGGCATTGGCTCCATTCACAGGTAAACCATCCTTAAACCATTGATAGGAAACCTGTGTTCCCTGGGTAAGATTTTGAAGCGAGAGGGTAATGGTATTTCCGGAACAAACACTGTTTGCAGAGGACACCGTGTTGCCAGGCGTAGGAGCACCTGAACATGGATTTCCGCCGGCGTAGGTGAATTTAGTCATGGCTCTTACCGTTCGAAGATTAGTTAGCGTTGTAGAAGCCGTAGAGCCTATAGAAGAAATTACGCGGTTGGCTACGGCATCATTTTTCCAGGCAAAACCTGCTGTAGTAGGATTTCCGGAAACGTTAGAAATATCCCAATCGATTGTTATTTCAATACCATCGCCGGAATACAGAAAAGGGGTGCTTAAATTAAAATTAACCCATCCGGTAGTTGCATTGATAACTTGTGCTGTTGAAGAGTACACTAACGTAGCGCCATTGGTTAAGGTTGCAAGTGAAGCAGGTACAGAGGTAACCTGACTCAAGGTTGAGTTCTTCATATAAATATTCAACTTCATAGCACCAGAACCAACGGTAGCACCGTTGTTTGCTTTAAACCACGATAACGAGGAAATTAAAGCCCCGCTGGGCATGGAGCTTAGCTCCGATTGAGTAAATAGATGATGATGAATAGAAAAGTCGAACGTTGAGGCATTGGAAGAGCGGTAAATTGGACCGGGATCACCACCGGCCTGATTCGTTGAAATAGCGGTATTACTTCCGGCTCCAACAATTAAATCTGTTTGAGCCGAAAGATGAATACCGGAAAGTAACAGGATAATCAATGAGAATATCCAAGGTAGCTTGATTTGGTAATTTGAATTTTTACTGAACATGATTGATTTTTTTTAAGGCAAATGTATTTTCAGCAAATACCCTAAATCGGCGAACTTGTTTTCAGGATTATCTCACCCCATAACGTACCATTCTAAATTGATAATTGGAGGAATACTACGCTTAAAACTAGGAGTAGATAATTGGAAGTATTACATTTGATACTATTAAATAAACAACATGACTTCATCTTTACGTAAGCTAATTACCCTGTTAGTACTTTTTATTCTTGCACAGCAAGTAACAACTCAGGCACAAACTTGGACCGCCGGTGTTCCAATGAATCAAATCATTATGCCAAACTTTATGGTAAAAAGTGCAGCCCAATTACCGGGTTGTTTTCCGGATGCAGCGGTAACGTTTAATTTCGTGTTACCAACTGTAACTGGCATTCAGTACTATTTAAAGGTTACCTCCATTGACCCCAACAGCGCGTACAAATTACCTACACTCGATACCTTAGCGGTAGGCGATTCGATTGCTGTAAATGGTGGAAGTAATTCGCTCAGTCTGTATTATTTTGCCGCATCGGCGAGTAGCGCTTTTAATGCTGATTTGTATGCCGCGGGCACTCCAACCACAGCCGGTCAGGCTTACCCTTGCGCTACAGTTCAATTGTGGATGTCGAATCTTATGATATGTAATGAAGGTTTAAGTGCGCAGGTACAAGGAAATTGTACCGTTATGAGCGGGCCAACCGAAAGTACTAACTTGGCAACGAATGAGCTAAGCATTGTTTCTCCAACGGTATTGAATAAATATCAATTAGGTATTCGTGGTTTAGTCGGACGAAATACGATTCATATCAACTCCATTACAGGACAACGTATTAAAAAAGTGAATTCAGTAAATTCTGCTGAAATTATGGATTGTTCTTTGCTATCTGATGGCATATATATTCTTATGATAGATGGAGGAGCTGGGAAACAAAGTAGTCGTTTTGTAATTAGTCATTAATTAGTTGGTCTAGTCAAGAACGTATTCAAAACCACTTCGGCTTATACCACGTTGATAGGCATTTTATTATCTTGTTTTTCCTTTTTATATAAGAATACACCGTTACCACTTTCATTCCAAAAACCTTACCTTCGCCTCCCTAAATTGCAGTAATTGAAGAATATTCAAATGGTTGACCTGCAGGGTCAGTACGCAAAAATCAAACAGGAAGTGGATGCCGCTATGCAGGAGGTTCTAAACAGCGCCGCCTATATCAATGGACCGCAAGTTGCACAATTCGCTCGCGAACTCGAAGCCTATACCGGAGCCAAACATATCATTCCTTGTGCTAATGGCACCGATGCCTTACAAATTGCCTTTATGGCGTTAGGGTTGAAGCCCGGCGATGAGGTTATTACACCTTCCTTCACGTATATAGCAACGGTTGAAACCGTGGCCTTACTTGGTATTACTCCTGTATTTTGTGAGGTTGATCCGAAAACATTTACGATGGATCCTGCTTCGTTAGAACAATGCATCACCCCAAAAACGAAAGCCATTGTGCCGGTGCATTTGTACGGACAAAGTGCAAACATGGAAGCGATACTAGCCATTGCCCAAAAACATAATTTATTTGTGATTGAAGATAACGCACAAGCGATCGGCGGTTACTATACTTTTTCCGATGGAACTAGAAAGGCCAACGGAACGATGGGTGATATTGGAACTACATCCTTCTTCCCTTCAAAAAATTTAGGAGCTTATGGCGATGGCGGTGCTATTTATACAAATAATGACGAGCTGGCCAATACCTTAAAAATGGTAGCCAATCATGGCCAACCGAAAAAATATGTGCACGATTTGGTGGGTTGCAACTCGCGCCTCGATACGCTGCAAGCCGCTATTTTAAGCGTAAAACTTCGTCATCTCGATCATTATTGCAATGCTCGTAGAGCCGTTGCCGATGTATATGACGCCGCTTTCGCAAATCATCCCAAAATCGAAACACCTTATCGCGCATCTTATTCGCATCATGTGTACCATCAGTATAATTTGATTTTGAAGGATGTGAACCGCAATGAAATAAAAGACAAACTCCAAGCTGCCGGAATACCAACCATGATTTACTATCCGATTCCAGCACATAAACAAAACGTATTCAAATTATTGAACCTGCCAACCTATCAACTTGAAACTACTGATTGGCTAACCGATAGGGTTTTGGCTCTTCCTATTCATACAGAAATGGATCAGGAAACGCAACATTATATAATTGAAACGCTTCTTTCTCTTCTTAAATAATTTCTATGATGAAAATTGCTGTTGTTGGAACCGGCTATGTTGGTCTTGTTTCCGGAACTTGTTTCGCCGAGTCAGGTAATCAAGTTATTTGTGTTGACATCGATACGTCTAAAGTGAAGCGTCTTAGTGAAGGTGAAATTGTAATTTATGAACCCGGTTTGGAAGTCTTATTTCAACGTAACCTTAAACAACAACGCCTCACCTTTACCACGAACTTAAAGGAAGCTGTTGAAGCTTCTGATTTAATTTTTTTGGCATTACCAACCCCGCCGGGTGAAGATGGTTCCGCCGATTTGAAATATGTTTTGGGTGTTGCATCCGATATTGGTAAAATTCTTTCGGAACATAAGCAGTATAAAGTAATCATAAATAAAAGCACCGTTCCGGTAGGTACTGCTGAAAAAGTGCAAGCGAAAATAAAAGAAAATTATGCCGGTGAATTTGACGTCGTGAGTAACCCGGAATTTCTTCGTGAAGGCGTTGCCGTAGAAGACTTCATGAAACCGGATCGTGTGGTAATTGGTTGTAGCAGCGAACGGGCTCGTAAAATGATGCAACAGTTGTATGCGCCCTTTGTTCGACAAGGTAATCCGATTTACTTTATGGATGAACGCAGTGCCGAAATTACCAAATACGCCGCCAATTCTTACCTCGCAATGCGAATTACCTTTATGAATGAATTAGCCAATTTATGTGAGAAGGTAGGTGCTGATGTAGAAACTGTTCGCGTAGGTATGGGAAGTGATAGCCGTATTGGCAAACGATTTTTATTTCCAGGTATAGGCTATGGTGGAAGTTGCTTTCCGAAGGATGTGCAAGCCTTGGTACAAACGTCGAGTCAACATGGTTACAACTACAATATTCTGAATGCGGTTATCAGCACGAATGATAAACAAAAATTTGTATTAGCTGATAAAATAATACACTATTTCAACGGCGATTTACAAGGAAGGAAAATTGCAGTATGGGGTTTGTCGTTCAAACCAAATACCGATGATATTCGTGAAGCCCCGGCATTATACATTATTCCCAAATTAGTTCAGGCAGGAGCAGAAGTGGTATGCTTTGATCCGGAAGGAATGAAAAATACACAAACTTATTTTGAGCAAGAACATCCGGATTTAATGAAATCTATAAGCTTTGGTACGGATGTTTATGACATTCTGGATAGGGCTGATGCCTTAGCTATTTGTACAGAATGGACCATTTTTAGGAACCCTGATTTTAATGCAATGAAACAACGAATGAAACAAGTTATCATTTTCGATGGAAGAAATTTGTATGATCTGGATGTAATTAAGAGTACAGGTGTTTATTATGAATCTATCGGAAGAAAAACAATTCAACCCTCATGAAACGAGTATTAGTAACCGGTGGCGCCGGATTTCTTGGCTCTCACCTCTGTGATAAATTTATTGCTGAAGGATGCTATGTGATTGCCATGGATAATCTGATCACCGGAAATAAAAGAAATATAGAACATCTCTTCAAACAGCCCAATTTCGAATTTTACCATCACGATGTAAGTAGGTTTGTGCATGTTCCCGGCCAACTCGATTATATTTTACATTTCGCTTCGCCGGCCAGTCCGATCGACTATTTGAAAATGCCTATTCAAACACTCAAAGTAGGTTCGTTAGGTACTCATAATTTATTAGGATTAGCCAAAGAGAAAAATGCACGTATGCTCATAGCTTCTACTTCAGAAGTTTATGGCGACCCTTTGGTGCATCCTCAAAATGAGGAATACTGGGGCAATGTAAATCCTATCGGACCACGTGGGGTTTATGATGAAGCAAAACGTTTTCAAGAGGCCATTACCATGGCCTATCATAATTACCATGGATTAGAAACACGTATCGTTCGCATTTTTAATACGTATGGTCCGCGTATGCGCCTCGATGATGGACGCGCCTTGCCGGCTTTTATGAGTCAGGCTTTGAAAGGAGAAAATATTACGGTATTCGGCGATGGCTCACAAACCCGATCGTTCTGCTATGTAAGCGATTTGGTAGAAGGAATTTATCGGTTATTACTGAGCGATTATCATCTGCCAGTGAATATTGGTAACCCCAATGAAATTAGTTTGTTAGCATTTGCAGAGGAAATTCAAAAGCTTATTGGAGGAACTTCCAAATTGGTTTTTGAACCCTTACCTACCGATGATCCAAAACAACGCCAACCGGATATTACTAAGGCAAAGGAAATTTTAGGTTGGGAACCTAAGGTTGGTCGTAGTGAAGGACTAAAAATAACACTCGACTATTTTAAAAAGGAATTAGGTTTGTAGAAGTATGAATACGAGTATACAAATTCCTTCCGATTTTTCTTCCGATTCTCGTGTGTGGATTTTTCAAAGCAATCGAAAGTTTGGTGAACAAGAGGAACTCGAAATCAATGAGCAGTTGTATAACTTTTATGTACAATGGCAAACGCATGGCAAAGACATAAAGGGCTGGGCAAAATTATTCTATCATCAGTTCGTTGTAGTGGTTGCCGATGAAACTTTTAGTGGTGTAAGTGGGTGCAGTACCGATAGTATGATGCGCGTAATAAAAAGTTTTGAACGACAATATCAAGTTGATTTATTCGACCGACTCACGATAACTTTCTTACTCGAAGATCGCGTAGAACCGTTGCCCATGAATCAGGTAAAATATGCATTGGAGAAAGGTTATATTGAAACCGATACTCCTTTGTTTAATAACCTCGTGGCTACCAAAGCCGAGTTTGAAGAAGGCTGGTTAACACCGCTCAATAAAAGTTGGTTATGGGAGCGAATTATAAAAAGTTAAATCAATAGGCCTTTCAACTTCTAACACAAATTATTTTTTTGATCTATTCAAAAAATAATTCAAGCGAATAAACGGCGATACAGAAAAGAAAGCCGTTAGCACGTGATTGTAATTGGCTTGATAAGTGTGTTTGGAAACCTTGCCATCATCATTAATGATTTGTTGCGAAGTATATATACCATTACGATGCCAAGCAGTTAACGCTTCCGTTATGCCAACTTCAGCGTAAAATTCACCCATAATTTTTCGAGCGATACTTTGTCCTAAATGTGCAATGTAAAAACGCGACAAGGGAGAATGAACATAGGTCGATGATGAATAGATAACCTCATAATTGGGTCTGTCAATTTTATAATTATGCGTTTCTTCTTCCGACTTAAACCGATACTGCATTCGAATACCCGAATGAAATCCGAATCTGAATTTTTTTACATCCATGTAGTTCACAAACGAAATGCCTAGTAATGCTTCTTTAAAGGGATTTGTAAAATAAGTTTCGTAATAATTATTTTCATCAAGAGGTGTTTCAAGGTGTTGCTTCACGTTGGTGGCATAATACCCTACATCAATTCCGAAGTATCGAAGGGGTGATTTGGAAACGTTCACTTTAAAACCTAAACAGGGTTGCACGATCAGTTGGTTGTACTGATTGCTACCCGATAATGAGTCGTCTTCAAGCGTACTTATCTTGCCATGTTGAAACTGAACATCGTCTATTCCGGCAGAAAGTAAAAATTGTTGTGCTTGAATTGTTTGGAACACTAAAAGAAGTGTGAGAGAAAGGAGAATTGTTTTCATACAGGTGAATGTAAACTTATTTTTTCACAAATTCATTCGATACAAAAAAAGCAGAGCCGAAGCCCTGCTTTTCAAAACGGTATAATCGTTCTATTTTATTGAAACATTTCGTCTTTGATACCGGCATTAATTTCAATAGTTTGAACCTTCATATCCAGTGCTTGTGGCCCTGCGATACGTTTAATGCTGTAAGGAAACTTCAATCCTAAAGCGGCTTCTTTATAATCTTTATAATATGTAGTTTGGGTCATATCGCCACGCGGAGTAGTTTCGGTTTCTTCTGATTTCACTTTCAAGCCAGAAGTTACACCATAATACTCCATCATTTTTTTGCCAGTTGGTGTTGTTACTTCAATCTGATAAGCATCTTCGGTTTCTACTTTTTCAATACCGATTAACTTCATGGAATAACCTGCGCTTAAATACTGCAAATCACCTGTAATATCTTCGGCTTTCATTTCGGCAATTTTATCCGCTTCCATTTCTTTGGTCTGTCCCATCTGAACATTATATCCTTTCGTTCCGTCGAATACTGTTTTCTGAAAGGTTTGTCCTCCGGCATTTACATCAACCATTACTTTATTCGGTGCTTTTCGAACCGAATTAATATTAATAGTCATGCCTTGCATATCGGTTGTCATCAACATCGCTAAATCTTGAACTTTTCTCCAATTGGCTTCACCACCGGTTAAAGTAACATATTTCATAACCACTTCAGAAGCACTTAAATTAGCAGGAAGTGCTTTCGCGGGTTCATCTTTTTCAATATTGCCATAACGATCATAAATAGTAACCGGACCAAATTGTTTTAATTTATCAGCAACCATTTTTTTATCTCCGGCAACCGTGATGTGCGCAACACCCGGGGTAATGTATTTTTTAGCTACTTCCATCACATCTTTCGCGGTAACAGCTTCCAGATTCTTTAAGTAATTTTTATAGTAATCTTTCGGCATGTTATACATCTTTTCGTTCACAGCATAACGCGCTAAAGTTTTAGGATCTTCTAATCCAAGGGCAAACGTACCGGCCATATAATTTTTAAATCCATCAAGTTCTTCTTGTGTTACGGGAACCGTACGTAATTTATTCATCTCTTTCAGCATCTCCCCTACTGAACTATCGCTAGCGCTGGTTGTGCTATTTGAAGTTGCGGAGAATGAAGCTGCATTAGGTAATTCATCAGTTCGGATGTTTGAATACGAGCCGTAAGTCCAGGCATGCGTTTCACGAAGGTTTTGAAATAAACGTCCTGTGCTTCCACCGCCTAAAATACCATTGGCAACTTTCAATTTGATTTCATCGGGATGACCGGGCTTCATATCGATAGGATAGGTAACATCAATTACACTTTGTACGGCACCGGATTTATTGACGATGGCTACGGCAGCACCATTACCCGATTTAGGTGTTGGATAGGTAGCGCGTGGCACTTCTTTTTTCTGCCATTTAGCGAAGTATTTTTCAACTTGAATTTTTGCTTCGGCTAAAGTAATATCACCCACAACGGCCATATAAGCAACATTCGGACGGAAGTACGTTTCGTAGTATTTTTTACAACGATCTAGCGTGATATTATCAACCGACGTTTCTGTAGTTATTTCACCATAAGGGTGTTTGGTACCATAATTTAAAACACTCGTGATGTTTGCGCTCATAGCTTCAGGATCATCCATTTGTGTTTGTAAATTCGATTTGCTTTGCTTTTTTAATTTCTCTAATTCTTCTTCCGAAAAACGAGGAGAGGTAATTACTTCCGACGCTAAAGCCAATAACTTATCGGTATTGCGTTTTAAACTTTGAGCATACATACCGCGACTGTTAAAATCTAATCGTGCGCCTAGCTGATCAAGTGCTTCATTAAATTGATCTTTTGTTTTTGCTTTCGTTCCGGCCATGAGTAACTCGCCCATCATATCTTGAAACCCGGCCATATTACCTTGTAATTCCGGACGAATATCTAAACTGATAGAGTAAGTAACAACAGGTAGTTTATGGTTTTCTACCACATATACTTTAATACCATTGGTGGTAACGAATGATTTAGCTTCACCCATTTGTAATAACGGAGCAGGACCCGCCTTCGGACGAATACTACGGTCGAGCTGTTGTGCTTGTGTGTGAAAGAATACAGATGCCACGAGGGCTATACTTAAAAATGATTTTTTCATGTTTCTGAAATTTTTAAAATGAATTCAACAATTAGTTTTTCGAACTATCCGGTAAATAATACAATACCAACCGATTATTTTTTGTGAGGTATTTCTTCGCCACAGCTAACACATCCGCTTTGGTTACCTTCATGTAACGATCAAGTTCTGTGTTAATTAAATTAGCACTTCCTAAATACACATGGTAATTAGCTAAGTTCTCCACAATACCTAAAACACGTTGATTCTGATTTACAAAATCATTTTCAATTTGGTTCTTACATTTTTGTAGTTCTTCATCCGTGATGCCTGCCGATACAATTTTATCAACTTCAGCATTCATACTTTTTTCTAATTCCTCTGCCGTAACACCCATATTACTAATACCGTACATCATAGCTAACCCTGGGTCTTCCGATGGAATAGAAAATGCGCCTGAAGCAACTGCTTTCTCATCTTTATCTACAACTTGTTTTTGCAAGCGTGAGCTTTTACCTTGTGATAAAACGTTCGAAAGAATTTCTAACGCATAGGCATCAGGTGTACCTTGCTTAGGTGTATGATAAGCAAAAATAACCGCAGGTAACTGCACTTTATCGTAGAACGTAACGCGCTTCTCTTCGGTTTGTTGTGGTTCAACTTCTGTCGGACGAGGAATAGGCTTCGTACCTCTTGGTATGGTTCCGAAGTATTTAGCAATCCAAGCTTTGGTTTGTTCGATATTCAAATCGCCGCCAACCGAAATGGTGGCATTATTTGGTACGTAAAACGTTTTGTAAAAATCAATGAATTCGGATAACGCAGCCTGATCGATATACTGTGCTTCTCCGATCGGCATCCATCGATACGGATGAACACTGAACGCATTTTTAAACACTTGCTCAATTAAACGACCGTAAGGTGTATTTTCATAACGTTGCTTCTTTTCTTCCTTCACCACTTTACGTTGTGTTTCCAAACCAATTTCATCAATTTTAGCATGTAACATACGCTCACTTTCCATCCATAATCCTTGTTCTAATTTGTTCGATGGAAGTGTTTCAAAATAGAAGGTACGATCGAATGATGTATTGGCATTGATTACACCACCGTTATTCTGAATTAATTTCATGTACTCGCCACGTTGGATATTTTCACTGCCTTCAAACAATAAATGTTCAAAGAAGTGCGCAAACCCAGTACGTGTTGGATCTTCATTTTTAGAACCTACATGATACAATACCGAAATAGCAACGGTTGGAATCGTATGATCTTCATGCAGAATAACGTGCAACCCATTCGGAAGGTCGTATTCTGTAAACTTAATGTTGACACGTTGAGCATGTAAAGAAGTAAAGCCTAACAGTGCCAGTGAAATGGAAAATAATTTTCGCATGGCGTATAAAAATTTGGGCAAATGTAAGGGGATAGCGTTCTCTTCGTTCAAAACTATGGATGAATGGTTGAAAGAACGGATTACTGAAAGAAACGGCAAGCTCATGTGGTATTCGTTGGGCATAACTACTCCGCTTTTGTTTCGTTTTTATTCAACCATTCCTCCTTGCATTTCAACCTCTGATACTTTTACCAATACAATATGGTGCGCAGTAATATAATTTCGAACGAAATTTTTTTTTCATGAGAAAATATCTACTCCTACTGCTGTTGATGACTGCTTTTCTTTCTTCAAAGGCGGCTATCGTTAAAGGAAAGATTATCGACGCCAAGAATGCTCCGGTTGATTATGCCAGTGTGTTATTACTACAAGCAAGCGACTCGCTCTTGGTAAAGGGAGATGTTACTAATGCTACCGGTGATTTTATAATAGAAGGGATTAAACCAGGTGCTTATCTTATAACTGCCGGAGGCGTTGGGTATAAAAAAACATACCAAACAGTTACCATTGAATCGGATCAAGATGAACGCCTTATTCAGATTCTCGTGGAGAGAATCGATAAAGCCCTTAAAGAAGTGAAAATTAACGCGCGAAAACCATTGATAGAAGTTAAGGCCGATAAAACTGTTTTTAATGTAGAACAGAGTATTAATGCTACCGGAACCAATGCACTCGATTTGTTACGAAAGAGTCCGGGTGTGCGCGTTGATAAAGATGAGCAAATTGCTATGCGAGGGAAAAATAATGTGTTGCTGTACATTGATGGCAAACCAACCTATCTGGACAATAAGGATTTGGCGAATATGTTAAAAAACATGCAGTCGTCGGATATAGAAAGTATTGAACTGATTACGAACCCATCTGCAAAGTATGATGCCTCCGGAAATGCCGGTATTATAAATATTAGGCTAAAGAAAAATAAACGCTTCGGAACAAATGGTACCGCCAATGCTGGATATGCCCTAGGTAAATATTCGAAGTACAATGCCGGACTTTCCTTGAATCATAGAACAGAAAGGTTGAACCTATTTGGCAATTACAGTTTCTTTAAAGGAAACAATATGAATTTTCAGAACTTCGATCGTACTCAAAATAGCAATCGGTACGTATTTGGTTCAGAAAATATAGATCATTCAACAGTGAATACGGCAAAACTCGGTGCCGATTATTATTTGGATAAAAAAAGTGTTTTCGGGTTTATGGTGAATGCCATGTACGCTCAGGGAGAATTTACCAGTGAAAACAAAACCCTTATTGGTCCGGCTGATCAACCCGCCAATAAAATTTTAAAGGCAAGTAATAGCATTCCTTTGAAACGATTGAATACATCGTACAACGGAAATTATAAATTTGAAAATCCTGAAGGAACAACCTTCAATATAGATTTGGATTATGGAAATTTCTTTAGCACCGGAAAAAGCTATCAGCCGAATACCTATTACCAAATGAATGAAACCGATGTGATTAGTCAATCAATATTTAAAAATTATACACCCACTGAAATTAACATCTATTCACTCAAATCAGATTATGAACATAATTTATGGAAGGGAAAATTAGGTCTTGGTGTTAAAGCAGCTTATGTGCGAACAACGAACACCTTTGAGTTTTATGATGTGGTGAATAATACCGACACCTTGAATTTAGATAGAACAAACAGTTTTACCTATAATGAAAATGTAAATGCAGCCTACTTGAATTATTCAAAACAATGGAAAACTACATGGAGTGCGCAAGCCGGATTGCGTTTAGAACAAACGAATAGTAAAGGGGCTTTGTCTAGTGCAAAACCACAACAAGATAATAGTGTTATCAGGCATTATACAAACCTTTTTCCGAGTGCAGGAATAACGTATAATGCAAATCAAAATCATAGTGTTGGCATTACCTATAGCAAGCGAATTGATCGTCCGAATTACCAAGATCTCAATCCGTTTGAGAATAAACTGGATGAGTTAACGTATGAAAAAGGAAATGCATTTCTTCGTCCGCAGTACACCAATTCGTTAGAGTTGAACCATACGTTTAAACAGTTCATGGTTACTACGCTTAGCTATGCGCATACGCGCGATATGTTTACCCAAACTACCGACACCACTGAGTTTTCGCGTACCTATGTTACACAAAAAAACTTTGCTTCGCAGGAGGTATATGGTTTCAACATGGCGATTCCGATGCCAATTAAAAAATGGTGGTTTGTGTATGCCAACGTTTCGGCTACCTACACCATGTTGAAAGCGGATTTTGAAGGAAGGGTTTTAAAAAATAATTACCCAAATTGGTCGGTTTATGCCGATCAAACATTTACTCTTCCGAAACAAGTTAGTTTAAATATTTCGGGTTGGTATAGTTCTACCAGTTATTGGGGTGGAACGTTTAAAACAAAACCAATGGGTTCGTTGGATGTAGGCCTCCAAAAAGTATTTCTGAATAACAAACTGACTGCTAAAGTGGCACTTTCTGATATATTTAAAACACAACGTTGGTATGCAACGAGCAATTTTGCAGGACTGCAAGTTCGGGCGAATGGAAACTACGAAAGTCGGCAATTGCGATTTAATGTATCCTATCGATTTGGAAACAGTCAGGTTGCCAAAACCCGCGATCGGGAAACAGGTGCAAGCAAAGAAAGCGGACGAATCAAAGGAAAATAATACAATGTGTTAAGCTTAAATATGCTCTCTGAAAATTTTATTCAACCATCGAATAAGCAATAACATAAAACCGAAGGCTACGAGCATCAAAGCAAGGTTAACTAAAAAGAAGTTGCCCTTGTCTTCATAACGATCCCACATGGAAGCGAGTACACCGCTCAGCTTATTTCCAATGGACGTTGCGAGAAACCAACCACCCATCATGAGCGCGGTAATGCGTGGCGGACTGAGTTTGGAAACCACTGATAAGCCCATCGGACTCAAGCATAATTCACCAATGGTAACCACACCATAGCTTCCGATTAAAAACCACGGACTCACTTTTTCCATTCCATTATGTCCGGCTTTAACGGCGGCAAACATTACTAAAGAACTTAAACCGGTAATGAGCAAGCCAAGTGCAATTTTGGTTGGTGTAGTAGGTTCTACATTTTTTCGACGAAGGAATGTGAAGAAGGCTACAATCAAGGGTGTTAACATGATAACCCAACCAGGATTTATACTTTGACTAAGATTAGTTGCCCAAACATAAATTTTGGAGCCTTCAGCAGGTTTTTTTTCAGCCGGTATATTTCGGAAATACACGGGGTAATTCATTTCTTTAATAACCTGACCGTTTTCTTTTTGAAGTCGAAAGGCATCGTCATACTTTTCGGTCATTTTTTGTTTGTACGTGAGGGTATCGGTTAAGTATAAATTACTAAATACTTTTTGTTGAGTGCCTTTTACCTCGCGGTCGGTATAGCGTTGCGCCCAGGTGTTGAGGGCAGAACCATTTTGCTTGAAAACAGCCCAGAATGTAATTACTACGGCAAAGATGGCCAGAAGAGCTGCAATAGGTTTCTTCTCTTGCTGTGTTGCACGTGTGTACAAGGAGGTAAAGAAAATTACCACTGGTATACAGGCGAATAAAAAAGCATCCGTACTATCGCTGCCTAATAAATTGCCATCCGGATTGTTTGGTCCGGTAATTCCTTTGAGCAACCATCCTATGATGCCGGCAACCAAACTCGGTATTAAAATGAAAAGAACAATTTTACTAAAAGGAAGATCTTCTTTGCTAGTACCTTTTTTCACATCAACATCTTTATAATGCTTATTTCCCCAAAGAAAAATGCCAATGCCAATAAACATACCAACACCAGCGGCAACGAAGGCCCATTTCCATCCCCAAATGGTTTGAATGGCAGCTCCGAAAAAGTTACAAATAAAGGCGCCAACATTGATTCCCATGTAAAAAATATTGTAGCCGTCGTCCTTCATATGTTTATATTGATCGGAATTGTACACATTACCTAATAAGGTTGAAATATTCGGTTTCAATAAGCCATTCCCTGTTATCACCAGAGTCATGGCGAGGTACAGCATGGGTAAACTATGAATACCCATCATGCAATACCCAACGGCCATAAACAAGCCGCCGGCAATGATGGTTTTACGATAACCAAAAAAACGGTCAGCTAGCAAGCCGCCAATAAAGGGCGTAAAAAAAACCAAGGCTATGAAGGTGCCGTATAAATCAGATGCTTCGGCTTCGGTCATAGCAAAACCTTCTTTCACATCTTTAAGATACAGGGTAAAAATACCAATCATTAAATAGTACCCGAAGCGTTCCCACATTTCTGAAAAAAATAAAAAAGGGAGTGCCTTGGGGTGTTTTATCTTCGCATTCATCCGCCTAATATACAGGGATTTTTGTATTAGCCAAGGGGCAAAAAACCGATGTTAGCGAATAGTTCGGCGGTTATTTTAAAAAATAATTGCATAGTTAACATGAATTTACTATCATTGTACCTCTAAATTTAAGAATACGCAGTATGAGAAAATTACTTTTTGGCGTGATGGCTTTTTTTGCGGTATGTATGATTTCTGATAGCGCTCAAGCTCAAATGGATCAGGCGGATATGGTACGCGTTTACCGTTGGTTGAATGTAAAAGATAATAATTATGTTACGTTGGCCGAAGGTGAAATTCAGGAAGGTCAATTGTTACAGTGGAAATACAAAGACAAAACCTTTATGTTTTTCGCTTATAAAACGCCCGGCCCGGATCGTGTAGCAGTATATCGTTGGACTAATCCTTTAACCAGTGATCAGATTTCTGTTGCAGAAGATGAGTACACGGATGCCGACATGCAACAAAAAGGATACACCCTTAAAAGTTTGCAATTCTACGCGCCAATTCGTCGTGATAAGAACCATTTAGCGATTTATAACTGGTATCGTAGCAAAACCAAAGATTGGGTAACCATTCCTGAATTTGGCGATACAGATAAATATATCGATAAAGGATATAAAATGAAAACATTCCAGTATTACGGTATTATCCGCTCGGATATCGAACAATAATTCAATGAAAAAACAAACAAATTAATCCTGTCTGCGAAGGCAGGATTTTTTTATATACTACCCATGAAAGCAGCGGTAAAACACATCATTTTTGATTTAGGAGGCGTTATTCTGAATATCGATTATCAGAAACCTATTCAGGCCTTTGCCGATTTAGGAATTCATACCTTATATTCCAAAGCAGCGCAAAGCACCTTGTTCGATGAATTAGAAACTGGAAGAATTTCGGGAGATGATTTTCTGAATAATCTGGTAAAGATGGCTCAGAAGGGTACAACACCACAGCAAATAAAACAAGCCTGGAACAGTATCATTCTCGATTTTCCAATTCGTCGCCTTCAACTCTTACAACAATTGCAACTTCATTACGATTTATACCTGTTAAGTAATACAAATGAAATACATGAAGAGGCTTTTAACCAGATACTTTTTAGTACTTGCGGCTACCCCAATTTAGCCATGTTTTTTGATAAAGTATATCTGTCGCATCGCGTAGGTTTACGAAAACCGGATCCGGCAATTTTTCAACTTGTTCTCGAGCAAAATCAAATCAAACCAGAGGAGACTTTATTTCTCGATGATAGTCCGCAACATATCGAAACGGCGTCGAAACTCGGTATTCAAACCATACATGTTACCGAAGATCGCGGTATGCTCGATATTTTTCTCCCGAAACAATAAACTCAATAGTTAGGAGGATAAATCGTTGGAGGCCTTTTCTGCTTTGAATCCTTTGATAACATAACGAATGGTATCAATGCACACTAAAATAATAATGATGTTTGAAATGTTTTGTACAAACCACATAAACAAATAACTTATAAGTTAACAATTAATAATCAGTATTGGACTAGTTATCATAAACTATGCCAAGACAAACGTAATTAAAAATCAATTAATTACGAAGCTAATCGCTATAAATGTGTAACTTATTTGCTGTGAATCGTTTAAAAATTACGACTTTATTTCCTCAAAGTCCACATAATCGCCCAAGGTTGTTTTAGATTCTTGTTTTTGGGAAGGTTGTTGCGCCGCATTTGGTTTGTTTTGCGATGAACTTCTTACGGTTGTTTTAGATTCAAAAACGGGATCCATAAATACGCGCACCATTTTCATGATGATGTAAGTGATAAACACGTAAAAAATGAAACGAATGATAAACATGTTCAAAAATTGAAAGCACAAAACTAAGTAGGAATTAATCTACTTAACTGTTAAAATTTGGTAGATAGTGCGGAGTTATTTTTCAATTGACAAAACAAGAGTTTTAGCTTCCAGAAAAAAATGGCAACAAAGAAATCAAGAGGTTTGAAAATGTTTTACTTTCATCGAAAAATAAGTCATGGAAGTAAGAGCACCCTTTAATTTACAGAAATGGATAGACGAGAATCGACATTTGTTGAAGCCCCCGGTGGCTAACAAGAATTTATACCCAGAAGGCGGCGATTTTATTGTAATGATTGTTGGCGGACCTAACGCCAGAAAGGATTTTCATTACAATGAAACCGAGGAGCTTTTTTATCAGTTAGAAGGAAATATTACGGTTGGTACGCAACAAAATGGTAAACGAGTGGATGTCCATCTCGGACCTGGTGATATGTTTCTATTACCCGGTGGTATTCCGCATTCTCCCGGGCGCAGCGAAGGCAGTATTGGTTTAGTGGTTGAACGCGTGCGGAAGGGAAAGGGCTACAAAGACGGACTGCTCTGGTTCTGCGATCAGTGTAACGAAAAATTGCATGAAACGTATTTTGAATTAACCGATATTGAACACGATTTCATTTCACGCTTCAAGGAGTATTACTCTAATGAAGAACTTCGTACGTGTAAAAAATGCGGACATATTATGGAAACCGACCCACGTTTTACCAGTTAAGGCGGTCAAACCTATTTTGTCATTCAACCGTCTTTTTTTTCGTTCAGGCTTTTTTATTTGAAAAATCCTTTTACCTTTAACAACAAAATTTAGGAATAGTATAAACTTTACATAAATGAAAAGATTATTTGTATCGCTAGGATTGTTACTCTCCATGGGAGCTTATGCACAGGATGTTCACTTTACACAATATTTTACGTCGCCGTTAACCTTAAATCCGGCTAATACCGGTTTAGTAAGCTGCGATTGGCGTTTGTCGGGTAATTATCGAAGTCAGTGGGGGTCGGTTAACGCTACACCGTATATCACCGGAACGGTTTCTTTCGATATGGCTACCTTGAAAGGAAAACTCAATGGTGATGCCGTTGGTGTTGGTTTAGTTGCTGTTTATGATAAATCAGGTACAGGAGCGTTACAAAATATTACAACGGGCCTTTCTCTTTCTTACATCAAGAAACTTGGAGACGACGAATACAAACCAAAAAACTTATCGATAGGTATACAGAGCTACTTAGTTCAAAAGAGTATCGATTTTAATAAATTAAAGTTCGAAGATCAGTACGATGCGGTTACTGGTACTACACCATATCAAACCAAAGAGTTTATTGGTAGTTCCGACTTAACGTATCCTGATTTCAACGCCGGTATAATGTACTCCGGTTATGTTACAGAGCGTTCAAATATGTATGCCGGTTTATCTTACTATCACATCACACAACCGGTTGAAACCTTCTTAAACGGAACACATAAAATTAATTCTCGTATCACAGCATCTTTAGGAGGCTCCCTTCAAATGAGTGAGAAAACGATGTTGTTCGCAAGTGGTATGTATCAACAACAAGGTAAAGCTTCTGAAATTGTATTAGGTGCTGCAACCGGGTTTATCATGAATCCAAATCATGAAGATGAAATAGCTAATTCTGTGTTCTATTTAGGTGCTTGGTATCGTTATGGCGATGCAATTGCTCCTTATGTTGGATTTGAATGGAGTAAGGCTAAATTAGGTGTTAGTTATGATGTGAACTTATCTGGCTTTACACCGGCTACCAAAGGAAATGGAGCATTAGAAATTTCCTTGATTTACAATGGTTGCATCATTAAAAATGATAACCGTTCTTACAACTTCTCTTGTCCTCGATTCTAATTTTTTTTAATTTTTATAGAAAATGCCACCGAGAAGGTGGCATTTTTGTTTGCTTTATATTCTGCAGATAAGTATAGATTTGTTTCAACAAATAAGGATTCTGGAATTCAAAGAAATCTATAAAGAATATAGCGACTTGGTTTATAACCTAGCCTTGCAATATGTACAAAACAAGGAAGATGCCGAGGAAATAACACAAGATGTATTTTTGAAAGTGTATGACAACCTGAATACATATCGGGGAGAAGCACTATTAAAAACCTGGATATATCGAATTACAATTAATCGCTGTTTAGATTTTATTAAATCGCGAAAAGCAACTAAACGAAGGTTTTGGTTATCTGGATTCGCAATGACACCGGAAGATCAAGAACATCGCATGCCGGTATTTAATCATCCTGGTATTTCTATGGAATCAAAGGAAGCAGTAAGATTAATTTTCGAAGCAATCAATCAACTGCCCGATAAACAAAAAACGGCACTCATTTTACTTAAAATAGAAAACTTAACCCAAAAGGAAACTGCTCAAATTATGACTATGAACGAAAAGGCATTAGAATCGCTCTTCTTTCGAGCGAAAAATGCCCTTGCGAAACAACTACAAGCGAACGAAGGAAAATAAGAACGATAACGTCTAAATATATGCCATGCAACAACCGGAAGAATTACTACAACTAATACGTCGCGTACCTGTTGATGAACAATTGTACACTCAACTAGAACAACGTATTGCACAACGAAAAAAAATAACCATCAGCTCAAGTTGGCTGCGTGCCGCCGCGGTATTGGCTTTTATGCTACTTAGTACCGAAGCCTATTTTTTAGCACAGCATATTCGGCAACCGAAGCATCAGCCGATGATGCCATCCATTGCCTATAACCCTGCCTTTGATTTTAGTTATGAGTAAAGAACGATTTTATTTAATAGCCGCTTTGGTATTACTTTTAAGTAACCTCCTCCTTGTTATACTGTTATGGTATAAGCCAACTTCTCATCGACCTGAAAATAAACAAATTATTATTGAACGATTACACTTCGATAGGCAGCAAGAAGAAGCCTACCTTAAAACTGTATCAGAACATCAACGAGGTATGCGTGCGATACGATCCAATTTGCGCCAATTACAAACAGCGATGTATAAACAATTAGCCTCTTCGGAACCTGTAGATACTGATTCTCTTGCCAATGAAATTGCCGTAAAAGGTAAGGAACTGGAATTATTGCATTACCATCATTTTTTAGAAATTAAGCAGCTTTGCAGGCCAGATCAATTAGCCTTGTTCAATGAATTAAGTGAAGACCTTGCCGATATGTTTCATCCCAGACCACCACACCGATGAAAACGATAGGGATTCTTTTATTTCTTCTTGGTTTTAAATTCCCTGCATTTACCCAGCACACACTTCCGGTGAAGGTGCTTTGGAATAATCAAGCCGTTCATGAAAATGATACGTACGAATTCCGTAACGGGCATCTCAACATAGCTCAATTGAAATTTTATTTATCTGCTTTTTCCACCAATGAAACGGAGAAACCTACTTCTTTCTTTTTGTATTCTCTTGATCAAGAAGAAAATAATATTGTACTACCCAAACATCTTGCAGGGAATAAGTTGTGTTTTACCATTGGTATCGACAGTACCATCAACGCAGGAGGTGTAATGGGCGATATACTTGACCCAACGCAAGGTATGTATTGGACTTGGCAAAGCGGTTTTATTAATTTTAAGTTTGAAGCCACATTCGATCAACGTAAAATAGAATACCATCTGGGTGGTTATGCTTATCCTTACAATAGCAGTCGGCATGTTTGTTTGAATTCCAAAACTAAAAACCCTACGCTTGTTCTTCATCTCGATCGGTGGTTTGAAGATATGCAGCGCGACTGCCCAAATAATATTATGAGCCCAGGTGAACTAGCAATGAAGGCATCGAATATTCTCTCAACCTGTTTCGAACTACAATAAAACGATGAAGAAACTACAATGGTTGTTGTTAATCGTTATAGGCATTTTTAGCAGCGCCAGCTTGAGTCAATTCGAGTACCCTAAATACTTTCCAGAGCCGGTGTATGATTTCTCGAAAAACAAACTTCAACCGGATGTAATTCAATTAGGAAGAACCTTGTTTTACGACCCAATACTCTCATCAAATGATTCTGTTTCCTGTGCTTCTTGTCATAATCCTTATAGTGCATTTGCGCATACCGATCATGCATTGAGCCATGGTATTCACGACAGTATAGGAAAACGCAATGCACCGGCGTTGTTTAATCTAGCATGGAAAAATAGTTTTATGCACGATGGGGCCATTCATCATTTAGACGTACAAGCTTTGGCTCCTATTTCTAGTTCTCTTGAAATGAATGAGAACATAGCCCATGTTGTAGAAAAATTAAAGCATTCAGATCGATACGTGCAATTATTCAAACAGGCCTTTCGTGATTCTAAAATTACCGGCGAGCATTTGCTCAAAGCGTTGGCGCAATTTCAGTTAACACTTGTTTCCTGTACTAGTCGTTATGATAGTATGCGACAAGGGTTACTTGTTTTTTCTGAACAGGAACAACGTGGGTATCGCTTATTTAAGTTGCATTGTAATTCTTGTCATGCTGAGCCCTTATTTACTTCTTCAGGTTTTATAAATACGGGGTTAGAACCCGATTCGTTACGGTATGATTATGGTCGGGTTTTGGTAAGTAAAAACCCTCGAGATAGTTTTTGTTTTGCAATACCTAGTTTACGAAACATAAGTTATACGTTTCCCTACATGCATGATGGTCGTTATTCAAAATTGAATCAGGTATTGAAATTTTACGGACGGAAAAAGGAAGCCCATGCGCAGTATGACGATCGAATAAAATCGATTCCTGAATTTAGTTCAGACGAACGCGTTGAATTAAACAGTTTTCTCTTAACCCTAAACGATCTATCCTTCGTGTTTCGAAAGGAGCATCAGTTCCCGAAGGAAATTCTTTTGAAGGAAATAAAAAAATAGTTCGTCTAAACCCAAAATAAGTTCCATGAATAAAACCATCCTTTCATTATTTCTGATATTACTGGCTACTTCGTCCGTTGATGCACAGTTAAGTCCTGCCATTACAAGCTGGCTACAAAACAATACTCAAACCGGCACGTATTATACCTCCGGAAATTCAACCGCAATGAGCAATGGTTTATTGGTGAATTGTCAGAAGGTACAGTACTCTACAAATTTTGTTTATATCAATACGCATGGCGTTCCGTCGTATCCTACGGGACCGTTTTTAGATGGGAACCCATCGGTAACAAGTGATCAGAATGCCTTATTTAAATTCACCTTGAACCCAACACAGAACACTGGTAATCCCACATCTACCACAATGGGTAACATCGGTGTGTTTATTAATGGTGTAGCCTTATTTGATTATCGAGATGGGGTATCATGGAATTTCGCGCAGAACAAATTATGTGGTGGACCAATTCAACCACCTTGTATGGGTGATCAGGTTTGGAACCGCGATGCAGTGAGAGCAGAAAAAGGCGGTTTCGATTGCTCGAAAGGGCATCCGGCTCAGGGTAATTATCATCATCATCAAAATCCAAGTTCGTTTAAACTCGATCTGAATGTAATTAGTACTGTATGTAATTTATATGATGCCGATGGTTTGTACACAATCAATAGCAATCAGCATTCACCATTGATTGGATTCGCCTATGATGGTTTTCCAATTTATGGAGCTTATGGGTTTAAAAATGCCGATGGTTCTGGTGGTATTACACGAATCAAAAGTGGATATCAACTGCGCAATATCACAGTGCGTACCCATTATGCCGACGGTACCGATGTAACCGATGGACCAGCAGTAAATGCAACCTATCCTTTAGGTTATTTTCGGGAAGATTATGAATTTGTTACGCATCCGGGAATGCCGGAATATCTAGATGTACATAATGGCCGATTTTGTGTAACCCCTGAATATCCTAACGGAACGTACGCTTATTTTTGTACGGTAGATTCCAATCATAATTCTTATTTTCCATATGTTGTAGGCCCTACGTTTTATGGTGTTTACAGTAATGCCAAAGTGACGAATATATCAGAACCTGTAACACAATATAATCCATCTTCAGTTAGTAATACAGCGTTGGACTCCGATGAAATAACTGTCTTACCAAATCCGGCGAACGATTTAGTGGCTATTCAATTTTCAGGTTTGTTAAAGGAGAATGTAAAACTGCAACTACTTGATTTAAACGGACGAATAGTTCGAACAACCATAGCCTATGCCGGACAAACGATAGCCTGGTTTAACATTGAAGATTTATATGATGGTTTGTATATCGTTCAATTACAGCAGGCAGGGAGTTTAATCAATAGAAAAGTACAAATTAAACATTAGGCTATTGCCTAGTTATTGAAACGGATTTAAGTATAACTTCGATAACCGGAAAATGGCAAGCATGTGTTTCTGCTAAAAAAAAATAACATGCTGTGTTAATCTTTAATTTGAATTTTATGCAGATTGGAAACCATCTTATCTTTTTCAGAAATCTGAATCAAATACAAACCGGCAGGCAGACCATTACGATTGATTGCGATATTATTTCCGGATACATTGTTCAAGATAGTGATAGGTTGTCCAATGAGACTATACAGAGTAACGGACGCTTGATTTAATTCTTGGTTGAAAACGAGGGTTGTTGTTTCTGAAAAAGGATTCGGAAAAATTTGGAAACTGGCCTTTGCATTAGTTCCGCTAACCGTTAATGCATTATCCATAAAATACCGGCAAAGAACGGTGGAATCAACACCATTAATACTTGAATATCCAGCCAAAACAATTTTTTTGTCGGGTTGAATAACCATGCCATTCGCTTTATCTAAACTAGAAGTAATAGCAGTCGTTACGATACCATCGCCATCAAAAGAATTATCGAGAGTTCCATTGGGAAGATAACGAACTAAACAGAAATCGATGCTTGTATTCGCACTATAACCGCCAATTAAAATCTTTCCATCGGATTGCAAGGCAATTGAATTTGTGGCATTGTTATCATTATTAATATCCAGAATTACTTTACCGTCTACATCGAAGGTATTATCTAAACTACCGGTACTAAGATAACGAAGTAGGAACATATCAAGGTCAACACCATTATATGATTGACCTCCAACCACGATCTTACCATCAGGTTGAAGAAGCACATCGGTCGCATAATCTAATTCATTGCCGAAGGGTGTAATTACAAATCCGTCATTATCAAAACTTAAATCCAAACTACCATCTGAATTATAACGAGCAACGGCAACTTCGCAATCCGTACCATTGAGATAGCTATAACCAACCACAACAATTTTACCATTCGGTTGAATAACTAAAGCATTAATTAAATCATTTCCGGAATTCAGACTAGTTGTTACTTTACCGTCATTGCTAAATGTAGTATCTAAACTTCCATTGGTATTATAGCGTACCAAAGCAAAATCTGCACCCAGGCTCACAACACTCATACCGCCAACAACAATTTTACCATCTGGTTGAAGGGCAAGCGCATAGGCTTCATCACTGGCTATTCCAATTTTGGTACTTACCTTACCATCCCCATCAAAAGAGGTATCTAAACTTCCAATCGTATTATAGCGAATAACCGCAAAATCGTAAATGCCTTGATTAATGATACTGCCGGCTACTACAATTTTTCCGTCGGGTTGAATGGCAATTGCAGACGCTACATTAGCATATATACTAAATGGTGTAATAGCAATACCATCGCCATCGAAGGTAGAATCTAATATGCCGTTGGCATGATACCGAGCAACATAAATTACAGCTATATTATTCTGTTGGCATGTTCCTGCAATTACAATTTTACCATCCGGTTGTAAGGCAACGGCATAGGCATTCGATGATTGTCCAATTAAAGTTGAAACTCTGCCATCTACATCGAAACTCGGATCTAGTCCACCGACTTGAGCCCGTGTAGATTTTGGAGTAAGGGCAAGTACAAGAAGTGTAATAAAAATGGATAGCGAATAAAGATTGATAGATTGGAAGAGGAATGGTGTAAGTTGTTTATGCCATTGGTTCTGTATCTGTTTTTTGGGGAAGTATTTAATAGAAAGAACGGCAGCATGAAGTAGTACATTTTTTGATTTCGACGCATGAATTTTAGCAATCATAATAATAATTTAGAAATGAATAATAGTTGTTTTTGATTGGCTTCTATAACTATCAATAAAAGGAGTTGGGGTTTTCATTCAGAAATTAATACCCTGTAACAAGCCATTTTATGTTTTAGTAAACAGAATGGTTCAAAAACTTGACTTCATAAAAGTAAGTTCTAAAATTCTAAATTTAAAAAATTGCAGTGCGTTTAATATAATTGTTCAATCAATATCCATATTCCTACTTTGTTTAGAGAAGTTGATTCCTGTATGAAATAATAAACCAATAATATTGTAATGAAGCACAACATAATAGAAGGAACGTGGAGGTAGCCGTTTCACATTCAGAAGGCTTCAACAGGAGGTAAAAACTTCTGAATGTGTCGATTAATATTATTTGAAATGGTCTTCGAAATACCTATGGAGCGGTTACACTAATTCCATTTTGAATATTTGGATCTATCAATAAAAAATCAAAACTGTCAACAACACCATCACCATTTAAATCTGTGGTTAAAAAACCAAAATTGCCTGATACAATATCAGGATCGATTTCAATGTAATCGAACACATCAATACCTTGATCTTGGTTAACATCACCACTATAAAATCCAAATACATTGGGTTCAAGTTGAATTTGATTATTTCCAAAAGCTTTCGAAGCATCGGTTGTAAAATCATAAACCGCACTACTTAAAATCATGGAATTTGCACTCCATGTTTCTAAGGAATTACGATGATGAACTACAAGATAGAATGGAGTATTCGTAACCGAACCAGGAAAACTACATGTAACTTGTCCGTTAGTTTTTAATACAGCCAAACTCGTTTTAACTGTTGCATAAGGAGGGGTTGCAGCATGCAGCTCCACAATAATATTATCGGTAGTGGTAGAATTCGGATCGATTATTTCACCTTGGTTGTAAAGCACAGGTTGCATAGCACCGGAACCCATGTAGTAGCCTTGTAAAAACAATTTTAGATTCACAATTACTGGCGGACAATTACTCACTGTTAAAGAATAACTTGATGGTGTTCCAATGCAACCATTGGCTTTAGGTGTAATTGTAACCAGCGAAGACCCTACCGAAGATGCAGTAAAATTCGGAATGGCACTTACACCAATCTGATTTGGCAATCCTCTTGCGGCCCCACCGGTTATATCAAATAATACACCAGCTGGAGTTCCACTTAACGACACCGACGAAACAGCTTGTCCGTTACAATACGTTTGATTGCTACTTGCTATTACTGTTGGTATTGGATTAACCATTAACAAAAGAGTGGTTGTTGCAAAGCATCCATTGGCGTTGGTGCCGGTTACGGTATAAGTTGTGCTAATGGCAGGTGTTACTGTAAGTGTACTGGAAGTAGAAAGAGTTGGAGTCCACTCAAAATTGCTTGCTCCAGTTGCTGTTAAAACTGATGACGTTCCGCTGCATATTGGGTTTTGCGATGAGCTAATGGATACACTTGGTGTAGTATTATCTGCTGTTATTGTTTTTTGTAGAGAAACCGAACAGCCGTTGTCAGGATCTGTAATCACAACTGTATAGGTACTTGCAACAGATACTGAACGAGTTGCACCTTGGATATTATCGGTCCATGAATAAACCAAATTCGATGTGTTCGAATTATCAGTTGCCGAAACGTTTAATACAATAGAAGGTGTGGTACACGTGATAACAGAAGTACTAGAACTAATATCAACCCCGGTAGGAACAGCGGTATCTACCAGTATGGTAACAACGGCAGTAGAGGAACAACCACTGGTGCTTTTTGTTTTTGTCAAAGTATATGCCGTTGTAATGGTTGGATTTGCAACAGGATTAGCGATTGAAGCATTACTTAAACCAATAGCGGGTGACCAACTGTATGTAAAACCCACTTGAGGTGTTTCGCCAATGATAACGCCATTTACATTGTTCGTACACGTTTTCGTTGAGGTCGACCCAATTCCGGCAACAGATGGAGAAGTAATATCTTGGGTAATTGTTACATTGGTGCTTGAGGTGCCACAGCCGTTGGAACTAAGTGTTAAAACATAGGTTCCCGGAGTTGATATTGTTCGAACTGCATTCGTTGAACCATTCTCCCATAAATAGAATCCACTACCTCCGGCAGTTAAGGAAATAGCATTGGTAACACAGCTTAATAATAACGACGACGCATTTATAGTGGCTATTGGAGTGATACAAGAATTTGTACTTACTTGAACAATACCGGTGGTACCTAAATCAAAATAGGTATCATTTTTATTTGTAGCGGAAGTGGTATTACTTCCCCAAGATCCTGCAATGGCACCAAGACCTCCTAAGCTTAAAGTTTGTACCGTAATAATTTCACCATTAGTAATACGAAGCTTAGCGCCACTAGTGATACTCAAATTTCCTGTAACCGGATCATTTGAACCCAATACAAGTAATCCTTCCGAAATAACCATACCACCGCTACCGGTATTTAGTTGGCTGTTAATAGTGGTTGTATTTGTATTTGATTTAATTAATGAATTCACTACTAAATTACTCGAACCCGATATGGTGCCATTGGAACTTGTACTCATAACGCCTGTTACAGTAACATTTCCCCCTAAAGAAATATTTCCAGATAACCAATTCAGTTGTTGAATTGTACTTGCTCGGTTTAACGTAACATTTCCTGTGATAGTTAAGGTGTTTGAAATAGTAGATGAACCATTACCAGAAAAACTACCACCGCTCATATTTAATGCTGCCGACTGAATATAAGTACCAACACCGTTAATCGTGCCTCCATTCATATTTGTTATTCCTGCGATGTTTAATGATTGTCCGGAGGCAATACTAATAGTACCACCACTCACGGTTGAAACAACTTCAGCAGGTATTGAAAAACTGCTAGTGCCCGAATTAATATTCATAGAACCCGCTTGCATTGTAAAGCCTGATGTAGAAGATAATGTTATTGCCGCTGTTGTTGTTATAGTGCCTCCATTATTGAGTAACACATTGGTTAGGGTGGTTGGTGCTGCAATAGCTAAGGTGCCGCCTGTAAGCGTTACGGATGGTGCTAATGAAGAAGCCGCATTTAAAACTAAACTCCCTGATGATATGATGAGTGAAGACGTAGAGTTTACACCGATAGCAATAGTACAATTCACGGTAGCACCATTCACTACAATTGTACTAGCCACACCGGAAAGCGTTGCCGGAGCATTGATATTAAAAACACCGTTTGTAAATTGAAGTGTTTTAGTTGATACAATAGTCATGGCACCAGAAAGCGATCCGCCTCCACCAAGAGTTAGCGTGCCATCATTCACTTGGAGTGCCGTTGAGGCAGCAAGTGTGAAGGCAGCATTGATGGTAGTTGTTGCTGTACCTGTTTTAACAAGTGTTGTTCCATTACCTGAAACTACAAGACCCGTGGTGCCGCCTCCAGACAGAATACCATTCGAACTAAAAGTGGCAGTTACTCCATTGGAAATGGTAATTACCGAACCTGATGTTAGTGTTATTGTACCTGAAAGCCAATTAAACGTAGAGTTCACATTGGTTGGTCGTGTGAAGGATACATTGCCATCGATTGTCATTTCACCGGGCGTTGAAAGCACCGTACTTCCTGCACCGGTCATACTACCACCGCTCATTAAAAAAGCACCGCTTAAGTTTAATGAACCTAAACCTGATATCGTTCCTGCCGACATTACACCAGATGAAGCTAAATTGAAATTTTGAGCTGAAGCGATGGTAATCGTTCCGCCGGAAATAGTGGTAGAAGCTCCACTCAATATGGAAAAATTACCACTACCAGCGTTAATATTTAAACTGCCATTTTGCATCGTGAAAGATGATGTGCTTGCTAACGTTACAGGGGCCGTTGTTGTAACGGTACCATTCGTAATCGTTATTGTGTTTGTGAATGTAGTTGATGAAGATAAATTGAGCGTACCACCACTCACGGTAATAGGAGCTTGAACCGTAGAGGCTGATGCCAAACTTAACACACCTGAAGAAACAGCAATAGTTGATGAGGAAGACAAGCCTAGCGGAATATTTGCAGTTACATTGGCACCAGAAACGAGCAAACTGCAATTTCCTCCGGTAATCGAGGTAGGACTATTCAAAATATAAGATCCTAAATTAAATTGTAAGGTTGTTGTATTCGATAAGGAGATAGGACTGGAAATACTTCCTCCCCCACCGAATACCAAAGTGCCACCGGTAATAAATGTTGTAGCCGGGGTGCTAATATTCACAACACAATTAAGGGTGGAGGTAGTTGAAGATGATTTATTGAAGGAAGAACCAATACCCGAAATGGCTAAGGTGCCATTTCCGCTTACAGTTCCGGAGGCACTGATATTCGCCGTGTTCACAGAAACTACACTTCCCGACCCGATAGTAAAATCACCACCTGTCCATTGAAGTGTTGGTGTAGTAAGCGATCGAGATATCGTTGAAATTCCGGTAGAAATTTGAAGTGCATAAGGCGAATTAATGGTCGTAGAACCAGCGCCATTAAATGTTCCTCCGGTCATATTCAAATCGGCATTAAACACTACCGATCCATTACCATTCACTACTCCTGCACTCATGTTTACAGTGTTGTTTAAACTCAGCGTTTGTCCTGCCGCAACTGTTATATTACCACCGGCGAAATTCGTGGGTACTCCTGCGGCTACAAAAAATGTACCCGTGCCTGCATTGATAGTTAGGTTGCCTAATACAACATTTAATATACCTGTAGATGGGATGCTAATTGGTATGGTTGAAACGAAGGAACCGCCGTTGATATAAAATCCACCTTGGTATGATTTGGTACCCGCTCCGGCGTCTTTAATAGAACCGGTACCGGTAATTGAAGTTAGTCCAACAATATTTACATTAAACGTTTCTGTTTTAATAGTACCCACATTCGAACTTAAATTACCAAGGACATTGATATGATTTTCAAGTGTGGTTGAAAGTGCGCTATTGATATCTAAATGATAAAAAGTGGTCGCTGAAGATCCGGTAATAAACTGATCGCTACCATTAAAATTAACTGTGCTAGTGGAAGCAATAAAACTACCATTATTTACCCAATCGCTATCTACTTCTAAAACCATATTAGACGCGTCGAGAGTAGCCCCGGCGTTAATCGTTAAAATACTACAGAAAGCATTGGCATTAAGACTAACGGTATGGCCCGATTGAATAAAAACACTACTCGTAGCAGTTGGAATTTGGCCAGGGTTGTTTAATCCAACGCCTGATGCCTGCCAAGCGCTGCCGTTATAGCGCTCCCATGTTGTAGCACTATTCCAACTACCTGTTGCTGCGGATCTAAAATCGCCCGCAAGTTGAGCCCAAGAGGTGAGCGTTCCGATAACGAGTAATAGAACAACCAGTAATAATTGTTTGTTTGTTTTCATTCGAATGTTTAGATTCTTTTGTTGTAATTCCTTGTTCATGATATTAATTTATGCAATGAGAAATAGTTGTTGTTGAACGCTCATCGCTGGACAAAGTAGTTCGCAAAAAATACCTAACAAATAGGTGAAGGCTATTGTGATGAATATCACTACATGGTTTTGATGAATGTCACGATGAAAGCATGACGAATATCAATTTACTAGCATTCCTAGTAAAATCAAAAGAATTTTCAAAATAGTGAAGAGGATCGCTGGCTTTAAAAACTTGTTTTAATTTTTATTGATCAGCTCTATTAACCTGTAATCTATTCGAGGGGAAAAATGACCATCTCTACGTGCATTCCTTTCGATTAATTTAATTTTCTCAGCTTCCATTTTTTCAATAGCTTGTAACAATATACTGTCGTCAGGAAATAATTCTAGGAGGTTATCGTAACTATAGGGTAAGGTTCGTTTATCTCCGTTGCGTTGGATATAAACATGTAATTTCAATCGTTCAACCGGGAAGGATTCAGAAGCACCACCATTAGGTGGAGAAGTGGTTACATGACTTATATAGGTATCCTTAAGTTCAAAAACATTTATCTTACCTAAATATTTCGCTTTCAGAAAATACTTTTCTCTTCCCCCGCAAATAAAGTAATACAGAAAAGTATCAGGAATTGATGGGTGAGGTAAGGCCGCACAACGAAGTTTCTTAATTGCTATTTTCCTATCATTAATATACATGAACCCAAAGCGCAATAAGTCTTTATCAAGCGTTGTTTTCCTGCGGTCTAAGCGTATTGAATTTTTATCTCTGGCATAAATGGTATCTCCATTTTTGCGTACAATAAAATAAGGTCCTTTTGGAAATTCATTTTTTGAAAAGGAATTTAAACTTAAAATACACAAAAGAAGAGGTAAAATGATTTTATTAGTGCTAAGAGGTTTCATATTCCTTATGCTATGCTATTTGTGAAAAATGAATGGGTTATCCCATATTGGCGAAATTAGTTCACCGATCCACATGTTTTTCTTTAAACTATAGATATGCTGAAGCGAGAGACCAACCGCAACGGGCAATTAGCTGGTGTTAGCGAAGGCATTAAAATTGAATTTAACATCTATAGGCATCTATATATTCCTCGTACGGGCGAATCAATATTCGCCCCACCATTCACGCCTCACCATTCACGCCTCATCATTTACGCCCCACCATTCAAACGTCCTATTCGCCCACCTAAGGGATTGCCTTAGAAATCCAATATTCAAAGCATTGCATTAACTTCAAACCGAAAACGTCTACAAAAAAGGTATCATTTGTCCTAGTTCGATTATCAGGTATTAAATCTAAGCCATCCTTCCATTCATTCTAGTCCATGAAATCTGTGTTCCAAATCGCACATGGTTTAACTTTAATTCCTTCCTTTTCCAATCCACCCTCAAAAAAACTTTAATCTTTTTCTAAAAAAAGTTTTGCACATCCATGTTCATACCCTACATTTGCACTCCCAAAATTATAGAGGGACTATAATATGTCGCAACGAATTAGAATTAAATTAAAATCTTACGACCATAACCTGGTGGACAAATCGGCTGAGAAGATTGCCAAAACTGTTCGCTCAACAGGCGCTGTGGTAACTGGTCCCATGCCTTTACCCACAGACAAGAAGATATTCACGGTACTTCGCTCTCCTTTCGTTAATAAGAAAGCGCGCGAGCAATTCCAATTATGTACGCACAAGCGCTTATTGGATATCTACACTTCTTCTTCCAAAACTGTTGACGCGTTATCAAAACTGGATTTACCATCCGGGGTAGAGGTAGAAATCAAAGCGTAACAAACTAAGTTAATAAACATTAAGGAACCGTCATCTGCGCCTCGGCGTAGCGCTGACTAAAAATATTAAAAAAGAGAATGAAAGGAATAATCGGAAAAAAAGTTGGTATGACCAGCATTTTTGAGGCCAATGGCAAGCAAACCGCTTGTACCATTATCGAGGCCGGTCCTTGCGTGGTTACTCAAGTAAAAACCAAGGAGAATGACGGATACAATGCCCTTCAGATCGCTTACGGTGAACGTAAAGAAAAACATAGCAATAATGCTATGATTTCGCATTTTGCCAAAGCAAGCACAACCCCAAAATCAGTAGTAAAAGAATTGCGTAACTGCGATCTTCAAAAAGCAGTAGGTGATACCATCGCCGTTGATATTTTTGAAGAAGGCGAGAAAGTTAGCGTTATCGGCACTACAAAAGGTAAAGGATTTCAGGGTGTTGTAAAACGCCACGGTTTTAGTGGTGTGGGTGAAGCTTCTCACGGTCAACACGATCGTCAGCGTGCACCGGGTTCTATCGGTAACTCATCCGATGCATCCCGTGTATTCAAAGGTATGCGCATGGCAGGTCAAATGGGTAACGACCGCGTTAAAGTAAAAGCCCTGAAAGTATTAAAGGTGTTCCCGGATAAAAATTATATCCTGATCAGCGGATCAGTACCGGGTCACAATGGTTCAATCGTTTTAATCCAGAATTAATCATGCAAGTAGACGTATTAAATATTAAAGGAGAAGCCACAGGACGTAAAGTGGATTTACCAACTGAATTTTTTGGTATCGAACCTAATGATCATTCGATCTATTTGGCTGTGAAACAATATCTCGCCGCTCAGCGCCAAGGCACGCACAAGGTAAAAACCCGTGCTGAAGTAAAAGGAGCTTCTCGTAAATTACACAAACAAAAAGGAACCGGTGGTGCCCGTAAGGGGAATATCCGTAACCCTTTATATAAAGGAGGTGGTACGATCTTCGGACCAAAACCACACGGTTATGATATTAAGTTGAATAAGCAAGTTAAACAATTGGCTTTCTATTCTGCGCTTTCTTATAAAGCAAAGAACAACGCAATCGTTGTGATTGAAGATTTGAACATGAGTGCTCCAAAAACTAAGGAATTTGTAGGCATGTTAAAAAATCTGAAATTAGATAATAGCAAAACCTTGTTCTTGATGTCAGACTATAACGATAACGCTTATTTAAGCTCTCGTAACCTGACTAAAGTAAATACCAACGTTTTTGATAATGCAAATACTTACGACGTAATGAACGCGCAAGCTTTGTTGTTATCGGAAACAGTAGTGAAGGATTTCGCTAAAATGAATGAGGAAGCAGCTTAAGAAAACCTTTAAAAAGAAGAAAGATGAAACCATCAGAAATAATTAAGAAGCCGATCGTTACTGAAAAGATCAACAAGCAAACGGAAAAATTTAACCGTTACTGCTTCGTGGTAGACAAACGTGCGAACAAACTAGAAATTAAAAAAGCCGTTGAGTCGTTCTATAATGTTCGTGTGGATGAAGTAAATACTTGTGTAGTTCCTGCGAAAGCAAAAAGTCGTATGACGAAATCGGGCATCTACTCTGGTCGCAAACCAGGGTATAAGAAAGCCACAGTAACTGTTGCAGAAGGCGAATCCATAGATTTATACGCAATTTAATTTTTAATAAGAAAAGAAAATGGCATTAAAAAAATATAAACCAGTCACCGCAGGTACCCGATGGAGAATCGGTAATGCGTATGCTGAAATCACAACCAACGTTCCTGAAAAGTCGTTGCTTGAACCAACCAAAAAAACAGGTGGACGAAACGCTCAAGGCCGTCGCTCCATGCGTTATATTGGTGGAGGAAGTAAGAAGATGTATCGTATCATCGACTTCAAACGTAATAAACGTGATATTCCTGCTACTGTAGCATCTATTGAATATGATCCAAATCGTACTGCTTTCATCGCATTATTACATTATGCTGATGGTGAAAAGCGTTACATTTTAGCCCCTCAAGGTTTAACGGTGGGAATGCAGGTGATTAGTGGTGAATCGGTTGCTCCGGAAACGGGTAATTGTTTACCTATGAAGAACATGCCTTTAGGTACAGTGTTGCACAATATTGAAATGCAACCAGGTCAGGGTGGTGTTATCGCACGTTCTGCGGGTTCTTCTGCGCAGCTAAACGCAAAAGAAGAAAAATACGCGGTGTTGAAAATGCCTTCTGGTGAGTTACGTAAAGTGTTGATTGGTTGTTGGGCTACAGTTGGAACTGTATCAAACTCTGATCATGGATTGGAATCTATCGGTAAAGCGGGTCGTAATCGTTGGAAAGGAATTCGTCCTCGTAACCGTGGTGTTGCTATGAATCCAGTGGATCATCCGATGGGTGGTGGTGAAGGTCGTTCTTCTGGTGGTCATCCTCGTTCTCGTACTGGTAAGTATGCTAAAGGAGAGAAGACACGTAAGAAGAAGGGGTCAGATAAACTGATTATCATGCGTAGCAATGGTAAAAAACTAACCAACTAAGATCAACATCAAATTATCAAACTAACAAATTATCAAATTAATACATGGCTCGTTCAATTAAAAAAGGTCCATACATTGATGTGAAGCTCGAAGGAAAAGTGCTTAGCATGAATGACGGTAAATCCAAAAAAGGTGTAATCAAAACCTGGAGCAGACGCTCAACCATCTCTCCGGATTTCGTAGGAAATACCTTCGCAGTGCATAACGGAAATAAATTTATTCCGGTCTATGTAACCGAATTCATGGTAGGTCACAAATTAGGAGAATTTGCTCCTACACGTACCTTCAAATCGCACTCAGGAAATAAATAATTTTAAACAGTAAAAAGAAATTCGATATAACAATGGAAGCAGCAGCAAGATTAAGAAACTATCCTACCTCGCCCCGCAAAATGCGTTTGTTGGCCGATGTGATTCGCGGCATGGAAGTTTCAAAAGCCGTAAACTTCTTGAAGTATAATGCACAACATTCATCCATTCCTTTAGAGAAATTGTTGTTGAGTGCAGTTGCTAACTGGAAAGTAAAGAATGAAGGTGCCGATGAAGGTAGCCTCTATGTGAAAACGATTTTTGTTGATGGTGCTCGTACGATTAAACGTATGATGCCGGCTCCTCAAGGACGTGCTTACCGCAAACTTAAAAGAAGTAATCATGTTACTTTGATTGTTGACGAAAAAACAAGTAATAACTAAACGAGATTTATCTCAGTAAATAATTCAAATGGGTCAAAAAACAAATCCAATAGCAAGCAGATTAGGGATTATCCGTGGATGGGACAGTAGCTGGTATGGTAGTCGTAAGGATTATGGAACCAAGCTGATCGAGGATAACAAAATCCGTAAATACCTGAACGCACGTATTAACAAAGGTGGAATTTCCAAAATTGTAATCGAACGTATGCTAGGTAAACTGATCGTAACCATTCATACATCACGTCCGGGAATTATCATCGGAAAAGGTGGTCAGGAAGTGGATCGTATCAAGGAAGAGTTGAAAAAACTAACGGGTAAAGAGGATGTTCAAATTAATATCCTTGAAATTCGTCGACCGGAATTAGATGCTCAGATTGTAGGTGAATCCATCGCTAAGCAAATCGAAGGGCGTGTTAACTATAAGCGTGCGGTTAAAATGGCTATCCAAAATACGATGCGTATGGGTGCTGAAGGAATTAAAGTGAAATGTGGTGGTCGTTTAGGTGGTGCTGAAATTGCACGTAGTGAGGAAATCAAACAAGGACGTACGCCGTTGCATACCTTCCGTATGGATATTGATTACGCGAATGTTTATGCCTTAACAGTTTATGGTAAAATCGGAATCAAAGTTTGGATTTGTAAAGGAGAAGTGTTGAGTAAGCGTGATTTGAACCCGAATATCGTTGCCGGAAATGACAAACCAACTTCACGCGCGTCTATGGAACGTGGTGATGATCGTCGCTCTCGTGGTGGCGGAGGTGGTAATCGTGGCGGTGGCGGTCGCGGACCAAGAAGAGATAAATAATTATTTGAAGAAACAACAAACGAAAACAAACATTAATCAAGCAATGATAGGATAAGAAGATAACGAAGGTTCACAACACGAAGTATCCCATTATCCGATCACCAAATAAATAAGAGATGTTACAACCAAAAAGAACAAAACATAGAAAGGCGCATAAAGGACGTATTCGTGGAAATGCGAAGCGTGGAGATACGTTGGCTTTTGGAACCTATGGGTTGAAATCCCTGGAGCCAAAATGGATTACGAATCGCCAGATCGAAGCCGCTCGTCAGAGTATGACTCGTCATATGAAACGTGAGGGTAATGTTTGGATTCGAATTTTCCCCGACAAACCAATTACGAAGAAACCTGCAGAGGTTCGTATGGGTAAGGGTAAAGGTAATCTGGAATACTTCGCAGCGGTAGTAAAACCAGGACGAATCATGTTCGAGATTTCTGGTGTTCCTTTAGATGTAGCAAAAGGTGCCTTGGCGCTGGCTGCTCAGAAATTACCGGTGGCAACTAAAATGGTTATCCGTAGAGATTTTGTAACTGCATAAAATAGAGTACAATGGCAAAGACAAAGAAAATAACACGCAACGAAGAAATCAGGAATATGAATGCTGATGAATTAAAGCGCCAAATTGAAGAAGGTACAACCCGTCTTCAGCGCATGATGTTCAGCCATGCCATCACTCCTATTGATAACCCAATGGCAATCCGAACATTACGTCGTGAACTAGCTAAGTTAAAAACAGCTGCACGTACGAAACAAATGGAGAACCAATAATAAAAATCGAATAAAGTTTAAATAAGTAATGGAAGCAACAACAAATACTTTAAGAGGTCGTCGTAAAACACGTATCGGTGTGGTTACCAGTAACAAAATGGAAAAAACCATTACCGTTTCGGTTGAACGTAAGGTGAAACACCCTATTTACGGGAAGTTCCTTAAGAAAACAACCAAATTCATGGCGCATGACGACAAGAATGAATGTTCGATCGGTGATATCGTGAAGATCATGGAAACTCGCCCATTAAGCAAAAATAAATGTTGGCGTTTGGTGGAAGTGGTTGAAAAAGTAAAATAGTAAATCCAATTTGGTGGTTCAACATCTTGCAGTGTTTGTATCCTCCGAATATATAAACTAAAGCAACTAAAAAAGGTGAAAACAAGATAACAAATTTGACAAATGGTATTTCATTGGATATACCAAACTATCAAATTATCAAATTAAAAGAAAATGATACAACAAGAAAGCAGATTAAAAGTAGCAGACAACAGCGGAGCCAAGGAAGTTTTGTGTATCCGTGTGTTGGGTAATTCCGGTCAGGATTATGCGCACATTGGCGATAAAATTGTGGTTACTGTGAAGGATGCCATGCCAGGTGGCGGTGTAAAGAAAGGCCAAGTAGCAAAAGCTGTAATCGTACGTACAAAAAATAAATTACGTCGTAAAGATGGTTCTTACATCCGTTTCGATGATAATGCCGTAGTTATTCTAAACAATTCCGATGAGCCTCGTGGAACCCGTATTTTCGGACCCGTAGCGCGTGAATTGCGTGATAAAGGATACATGAAAATTATTTCATTAGCACCAGAAGTGCTTTAATCAATAAAATTTGTAAACAGTGAAAAGCAGATTTAAACCAAAATATTCCATCAAGAAAGGCGACATGGTTGTGGTTATATCCGGCGCTGATAAAAACAGCTCTGAACCAAAACGTGTAATTTCAGTAAATCCGGATGAGGTTCGCCCTACCGTGATTGTTGAAGGTGTGAATATCAAAACGCGTCATCTGAAACCTAATGCACAAAACCCACAAGGAAGCATCGTAAAGAAAGAAGGACCTATTTCCCTTTCAAATGTTATGCTTTGGGATGCTAAGGCAAAAAGCGGTACGAAAGTAAAACGCGACCGTAAGGATGGCAAAGCAATTCGAATTTCAAAAAAATCAGGGGAGGTTATTAAATAATGAGTACGCAAACATACATTCCAAGATTACAAACAAAGTACACCAAAGAAGTGGTTCCTGCTTTGATGAAAAAATTCGGTTACAAAACCGTAATGCAATGTCCACGATTGGTGAAAATTTGTTTGAACCAAGGCGTTAAAGGATCAGTTAGCGATAAAAAATTAATCGACAATGCTGTTGAAGAAATGTCTATGATTACCGGTCAACGTGCAGTAGCTACAATGTCTCGTAAAGATATTTCGAATTTTAAGTTGCGTAAAAACATGCCAATCGGTACTAAAGTTACGTTACGTGGTAAAAACATGTTCGACTTTATGGATCGTTTTGTATCGGTAAGTTTACCTCGTGTACGTGACTTTAAAGGAATCAATGAAAAATCATTTGACGGTCGTGGTAACTACACTTGTGGTGTAACTGAACAAATCATTTTCCCGGAAATCGATATCGATAAATTACCAAAAATTACCGGTATGGATATCACCTTCGTAACAACTGCACGCACCAACGAAGAAGCATACGAATTGCTAAAAGAAATGGGCATGCCATTTAAAAACTTAAACGTAAAAAATAATTAATACCCATGGCTAAACAATCCGTAATGGCTCGTCAGCGTAAGCGCGAAAAAATGGTTGCTCAGTATGCAGAAAAGCGTGCTGCTTTGAAAAAAGCCGGCGATTATCAAGCGTTAGATCAGCTTCCAAAAAATGCATCTCCTGTGCGTTTACATAATCGTTGTCAGTTAACCGGTCGTGGTAAAGGATACATGCGTCACTTCGCAATTTCGCGTGTAACTTTCCGTGAAATGGCACTCAATGGTTTAATACCTGGAGTTCGTAAGGCGAGTTGGTAAAATAATATTCATCAAAACACAGATGAGAAAACTAAAATAGAGTAGGAAAACATAATTAACAAACATTAAAAACTCATAATTAATAAGAGATGGTAACGGATCCAATAGCAGACTTTTTAACGCGAATCAGAAACGCGCAAATGGCGGGTCACCGAATCGTTGAAATTCCGGCTTCAAATCTGAAGAAGAAAATGACTGAAATCTTGTACGATAAAGGTTATATTCTAAAGTATAAGTTTGAAGACGACAGCAAACAAGGTTTGATTAAAATAGCATTGAAATACGACCCAGCAACTCGTATTCCAGCTATTAAAGGACTCGATCGTATTAGCCGCCCAGGTTTACGTCAGTACGCTAAGCCAAGTGAAATTCGTCGTGTTCAAAGCGGATTGGGTATTGCTATTTTGTCTACTTCAAAAGGAGTGATGACGGATAAAGAAGCGAAAGCATTGAATGTAGGTGGAGAAGTACTTTGTCACATTTATTAATTGAATCGCTAAAGCAATTTATAATTAAGAATTAAAATTAAAATTTAAGAAATGTCTCGAGTAGGAAAATTACCAATTACATTACCAGCAGGTGTTACCGTTAAAGTAACGGGTAATGAAGTGATGGTGAAAGGCCCAAAAGGTGAATTGAAACAAGATATTGATGCTTCTATTCAAGTAGAAGTTTCCGATGGAACGGTACAGGTTAGTCGCCAATCCGATAATATTTCACAACGTGCTATGCACGGGTTATACCGCGCTATACTAGCAAACATGGTAAAAGGTGTTACAGATGGTTTCACAAAGAAACTGGAGTTAGTAGGTGTAGGTTACAAAGCAACAAACCAAGGAAATATTTTAGATTTAGCCTTGGGTTATTCACACAACATCATATTTGAAATTCCTAAAGAATTGAAAGTAGAAACCTTAACAGAAAAAGGAGCTAATCCGGTTATTACGTTAAATGGTATCGACAAACAATTACTCGGACAGGTAGCAGCAAAAATCAGAAGCTTGCGTAAACCTGAACCTTACAAAGGGAAAGGGGTACGTTATAGCGATGAGTATATCCGTCGTAAAGCCGGTAAAGCTGCTGGTAAATAAAAATAACCGCATTGCTTCGTAGTTACAAGTGATGTATAAATAAAATAACTAATCAGGATACGGTTACAGTCGTTTCCTTAAAATAAAAGAAAAATGGATAGCAAAGTAGTAAAAAAGCAAAAGCTGAAATTCAGAATCCGTAAAAAAGTTTCTGGTACTGCAGAACGCCCTCGTTTAGCTGTATTTCGCAGTAATCGGGATATTTATGCACAGTTGATTGATGATGTGAAAGGAGTAACCTTAGCATCAGCCAATAGCAGAAATAAGGCAATTGCTAATGATGGTACAAAATCCGACAAGGCGAAAGCAGTAGGAATAGCAATCGCTGAATCGGCAAAAGCAAAAGGAATCTCTGCTTGTGTGTTTGATCGTGGAGGAAATTTGTATCACGGGCGTGTAAAAGCATTGGCTGAAGGTGCACGTGAAGGCGGATTGAACTTCTAAGCTTTCAGCGGAATAAACTTATCCGCTTCAATCTAAATCATGTCAGAAGTCAACTGAATTTCTGATCATTAAGAAAACAAAAAAATAAAAATTCAAAACCCAAAATAGTTTAGGGATGTCAAAAACAGAAACAAACAGAGTTAAGTCCGGAGAAATTGAACTACAAGAAAAAGTAGTTGCGATAAACCGTGTAGTTAAAACTACTAAAGGTGGCCGTACATTTAGCTTCTCTGCATTAGTGGTGGTTGGAAACGGTAATGGAATTATCGGAACAGGTTTAGGAAAGGCAAAGGAAGTGCAAATGGCAATTCAAAAGGGAATCGATGATGCAAAGAAGAATTTGGTGAAAGTGCCTATTCTTCATGGTACTGTTCCGCATGAAATTTTTGCTAAAAAAGGTGCTGCGAAGGTTATGATTAAACCAGCATCACACGGTACTGGAGTAATCGCCGGAGGTAGCATGCGTGCTGTGTTGGAGAGTGCTGGTGTTACAGATGTATTGGCTAAATCATTAGGTTCTGCTAATCCTCATAACGTAGTAAAAGCAACTATCCATGCTTTATCATCGATGCGCGAACCAATTCAGGTTGCTAAAGAACGTAATGTTAACCTGAAAAAAGTATTCAACGGATAATTAAAAACTCTGAAGACCTAATTTTTAATGAAGGAAACAACATTGAAAATTGCAAATTAAAAGAACATGGCAAAGATTAAAATAACGCAAGTAAAAAGTGCAATCGACCGTTCTCACCGTCAGAAAAATACCCTGAAGGCCTTAGGTTTGAAAAAAATGCACCAGACGGTTGAGCATGAAGCTACACCGCAGATCTTAGGTATGGTTAAGAAAGTAGAACATTTAGTAAAAACTGAAAACTAATAATAGCAATGAACTTACATACATTGAAACCTGCAGAAGGCAGTATTCATAAGGATGGAAAACGCTTAGGTCGTGGTGAGTCAAGCGGTAAAGGCGGAACCTCTACACGTGGTAATAAGGGAGCTCAACAACACGCAAGCTTCAAATTCCGTCGTGGTAGTGAAGGTGGTCAGATGCCTATTCACCGTCGTTTGCCAAAACGTGGATTTAAAAATATTAATCGTATTGATTATAAAGTGCTTAATTTAGGACAAATAGACGCCTTAGCAGAACGCTACGGATTAACAGAAGTTTCTCCTGAAACGTTATATATCACTCGTTTAATTAATCAAACCGATTTAATTAAAATCTTAGGACGCGGCGAAATCAAATCTAAAATGGTTTTCAAAGTGAATGCATGCTCTGAAAGTGCTAAAAAAGCAATCGAAGCTGCAGGCGGATCTGTAGAAATCCTTTAATACTCAGGCTAAAATTTACTTTGAAAAAGCAATTATTAACCATAAATTGCGACATCAAAAAACTGCATAGCATAACAAGAGAATGAAAAAATTTATCGAGACTATAAAAAATATCTGGAGCATCGAGGAGTTGCGTAACAGAATTCTGTTCACGTTAGCCTTGTTGCTTGTGTATCGCGTGGGTTGTCATGTCGTGCTTCCAGGTGTAAATCCAAATGATCTGGAGCAGGCTAAAAACCAAAACGGGCTGTTAGGTTTATTCAACATGTTCGCGGGTGGAGCATTTAACAATGCCTCCATTTTTGCGTTAGGTATCATGCCTTACATTTCAGCTAGTATTGCTATGCAATTAGCTCAAATCGCTATTCCGCAATTACAGAAATTGTCTAAAGAGGAAAGCGGACGTAAACAAATTAATCTAATAACGCGTTATGTTACTGTGGCTGTAACCTTGTTTCAAGCCATTGGTTATATTACTTATTTGCGTTCTCAACATGGCGCTGCTATCATGGATGATACTAAATGGTGGATGCTTACAACGGTGGTTGTGTTAACTGCAGGTACCTTATTCGTAATGTGGTTGGGTGAAAAAATTACCGATAAAGGAATAGGCAACGGAACTTCGTTGATTATCTCGGCAGGTATCATAGCTCGTTTACCTCACTCATTAGCTCAAGAGTTCGCGGCTAAAACCACAGGTGGTGGTGGCGGATTATTAATCTTCTTAATTGAAATCGCATTGATGGTGGTTATCATCATGGCGATTATTCTGTTAGTTCAAGGTACACGCCGAATTCCATTAAATTATGCGCGTCGTATTGTTGGAGCTACGTCAGAAAAAGACCTATCCGGTAGTCGCGATTTTATTCCTATTAAAGTAAATGCTGCCGGTGTAATGCCTATCATCTTTGCTCAGGCTATGTTATTCATTCCATCTACTATCGCAGGATTTGGATCCGGAGAAACAGCTCAGGGTATTGTAAAGCATCTTACAAACCCAGGATCACTTTGGTATAATATTATTTATGCCATATTGGTAATTGTATTTACTTATTTGTACACAGCGTTGATCTTCAACCCAACACAAATGGCAGACGATTTGAAACGTAATAATGGATTTATTCCGGGTATTAAACCGGGTGAAGATACTGCTAATTACATCGGTGCTATCATGGATAGAATTACGTTGCCAGGAGCAATTTTCTTAGCGGCATTGGGTATTTTACCAGGCTTAGCAGGACAAGCGAATATCACTTCCGGTTTGGCTAGTTTCTTTGGAGGAACATCGATGTTGATTATGGTGGGTGTTATCTTAGATACCCTTCAACAAATCGAAAGTCAGTTATTAATGCGTCATTACGATGGCTTGATGAAAACAGGTCGTATCGTTGGCCGACAAGCTGCAACAGCAGTTTAGAATACAATTATATTTTCTTGAAATATTGATACCCGCCGCAAGGCGGGTATTTTTTTGTTTTCGAAATCCGAATTGAATTTTGTTGTTAAGAGTAAGTCTTAAAGGATATTATTATTGATAGGGAGTTTGGATGTTAGAAAGAGAAACATAAGGAGAAAGAGAAAGTGGAATGGCCATTCTCTGTTTCCTTATGTTTCTCTTTCTAATAGAACGGAAAATGAAACGACTAGAACTAGTATTTTGTTAGAAAATGCAAGAAAAACGAAAAGAGAATAGCTTTTACACTTTCTCTTTCTCCTTATGTTTCTCTTTCTAAAAGGCAGGAAAATGGAACGACTAGAACTAGTATTTGGTGTTATAAAGTGAAAGAAAAACAAGAAGTGAATGAACGTTGCGCTTACTCTTTTTCCTTATGTTTCTCTTTCTTATTGGCGGGAAAATGAAACTACAAGATGCTGTATTTGCTGTTATAAAGTGAAAGAAAAACAAGAAGTGAATGAACGTTGCGCGTTCTCATTTTTCCTTATGTTTCTCTTTCTAATAGAATGAAAAAGAGGAACAACTATATGCCGTATTTGCTGTTATAAAGTGAAAAAAAACGAAAAGAGAATAGCTTTTACGCTTTCTCTTTCTCCTTATGTTTCTCTTTCTAATGGAATGAAAAAGGAATGACTAGATCTAGTATTCTGTGTTATAAAATGCAAGAAAAACAAAAAGAGAAAGACAAAACATCTTTCTCTTTTTGTTTTTTTGTGCGGGTGGAGGGACTCGAACCCCCATGCCTCGCGGCGCCAGATCCTAAGTCTGGTACGTCTACCAATTTCGCCACACCCGCTTAAAGAAAGATATTCATCTTTCAAAAGGAAGGCAAATGTATAATTTTTATTTAAAAACTGTAACTTTCATTTCAACATCTCAAAAAATGCCTAATCTGCTACGAACAGAACGTATGAGTGAAGATGAAATTGAATTCTTGAAACGCCGCTATATCAAGGAAAGTAAAAATTTCTATACGGGTATGAAGTGGCTTTTAGTAGCCATCCTAATGATGCCTTTCTTGGTACTTCTCGTACATCGCTACTACGATGGAAACGACGGTTTAAGTGATAAGGAAGTATGGTTATACGCCCAGTTAATTATGATGGCCATTTACATTTTCGCTTTGGCAATTACCTATTTTCGATTGCTTCATCCTTATGTACAAGATTTGAAACTTCAAGAAAAGGTTGTTGAAACCGTACTTATTTTAGAAAAGAAATTCATGCCGCAAAACAACACCTATCATTTTTACATCAACTCCGAACCAACTTATAGTATCGAAGTAGATCAGGATACCTTTTTATATTATCACATTCAGGATGCCATCAATATTGAATACACCCGACACAGCGAAATTTATTTAGGATATTTTTAAGTATCCGATTATTTTTACCGCATGTCGCCTTACATCTTGTTAAGCTTTGTTGCTGCCTATTTTCTATTGTTGATGATGGTTGCATACCTCACATCTAAAAAAAGTAATAACGAATCATTCTTTATCGGTAATAGAAATTCAAACTGGATGTTAGTGGCTTTTGGTATGATTGGAACTTCACTCAGTGGTGTAACTTTCGTAAGCGTGCCGGGTGGGGTTATGGCTAATGGGTTCGCCTATTTTCAAATTACGCTCGGCTATTTACTTGGATACATCACCATCGCGTACGTTTTGCTTCCGCTCTATTATAAACTGCAAGTAACTAGTATTTACAATTATCTCAGCACCCGCTTAGGTGTTCATAGTTATAAAACAGGGGCAGGCTTTTTTATCTTGAGTAGAACACTTGGTGCAACGGCCCGCCTATACTTGGTGGTCAATATTCTTCAACATGTAATTCTCGATCAAATGCATGTGCCATTTTGGGTTACTACACTTATTATACTCGGAATGATACTAATCTACACGTTTGAAGGGGGAGTAAAAACCATTGTTTGGACCGATACACTTCAAACGGTTTGTATGCTGGCGGGATTGGTTCTTTGCGTTGTTTTCATTCTCCAGAAAATGGATCTTTCTATGGGTGAGGCTGTTGTGAGATTGCAGGATAAAGGGTATAGCAAATTATTTTTCACCGATCCGAATAGTAAACTTTTCTTCGTCAAACAAATTCTTGCCGGAGCATTTATTACAATTACCATGACAGGTATGGATCAAGAAATGATGCAAAAAAATATAAGCGTTAAAACATTAGGCGACAGTCAGAAAAACATACTCACCCTAGCAGTTATTATGTTAGGTGTAATATTATTATTCCTCTTTTTAGGTGGACTTCTATATCTCTATGCTGAAAGCAATGGTGCTTCGTTACACTTGATTACCGAAAATGGTAAACCATTGGAAGCTTTCGCAATTGGCGACCTCAATGTGGGTAAGGATAATTTGTTTCCGGCCATGGCGCTAAAATTTATGCCACAAGCCTTTACCATAATCTTTATTATCGCGCTGATATCAGCACTGTTCCCAAGTGCCGACGGTGCAATCACTGCGCTTACCTCAAGTTTTTGTATTGATTTACTTGGAATACAACGTAGAGAAGATTGGTCGGAAGAAAAGAAAAAGAAAATCCGCCAACAAGTGCATATCGCCTTTGCCTTCGTATTCTTAATAGCTGTTCTCGTTTTCAAGTGGATTAATCAACAAAGCATGATTGATGTAATTTTGAAAATAGCCACCTATACGTATGGGCCGCTCTTAGGGTTGTTCACTTTTGGTATTCTAACCAAACGACAAGTAAAAGATTCTCTGGTACCTATAATTTGCATAGCAGCTCCCTTACTTTGTTATTTGGTTGATACGAATCAACAAGCAATTTTTGGTAAATATGAAATCGGAAATGAATTGCTGATCATCAATGGATTGATAACCTTCGTTTTGCTTTTCATCTTTTCTTCATCCAAAAAAGAAGCGCATGCATCATCTCACCTCTGAAGAAATTAATACTTATTGCGCTCGCTTTTCTTCTCCGGAAGATGATCTTCTACATGAACTTAATCGACAAACACATCTTCGAACAGAACTCCCCATTATGCTTAGTGGACATCTACAGGGACGCGTGTTGAGCATGATAAGTTTTATGATAAAACCACAATACATTTTAGAAATCGGAACCTTTACCGGCTATTCAGCGTTATGTTTGGCTGAAGGTTTGCAACCCACAGGTAAATTAATTAGCATTGATAGCAATGAAGAAACAACCGCATTAGCGAAACAGTTTATTGCTAAAAAACCGAACCCAACAATTGAACTTCTGCTAGGAAACGCATCCGATATCATTCCGGATTTACCTTATCAATTCGACTTGGTTTTTATTGATGCAGATAAACCAAATTACGAACGCTATTTTGATTTGGTATTTGATAAAGTAAAACCCGGTGGATTTATTTTAGCAGATAACGTGCTCTTCCACGGTGATGTATTGCATCCGGAACGAGCAGGTAAGAACGCTAAAGCCATGCACAGTTATAACCAAAAAATGACATCCGATAACCGTATCGAGCATGTACTTTTGCCCCTGCGTGATGGTATCATGATTTCACGAAAAAAACCTTAATCTCTTCGAATGAATACAATCAGAATTGCCTTCATTTTCTTTTTAAGCTCAATAACGCTTTCGTCTTTCGCACAATCGCCCGAGGATGTGGATGCCTATGTTGAAAAATATAAACGTATTGCCATAGAGGAACAAATGAATTACGGAGTGCCAGCATCGATTACCTTGGCTCAAGGTATTCATGAAAGTGCCTGCGGCATGAGTGAGTTAGCTACCCAGGCTAATAACCACTTTGGCATTAAGTGCAAAAACACCTGGAAAGGTGAAACTTTTTTGCACGACGATGATGCACCCAAAGAGTGTTTCAGAAAATACCCGAGCGCACAGCATTCATTTCGCGATCATTCTGTTTTTCTAAAAGATAATAATCGCTACCACTTTTTATTTGATATTGAAGTTACCGATTATAAGGCATGGGCCAGCGGACTGAAGCGTGCCGGTTACGCCACCAACCCAGCTTATGTTAGCCGATTAACGAACCTCATTGAGAAATATAATTTACAACAATATACCTACGAAGCACTAAACAAAACATTCGCTACACCTAAAGAAGTAGTGCCGGTTACGGATGCAAAACCAAGTGTGGAAACCAAACCAGATCCAAATATTTTAAATCCAACCAAACCGGAAACAACAGCTATAAAAGGTGGAGCCGCGGCACAATATTATAAAGGCTTACAAGGCTTTTGGGCTAAGAAAGGGGAAAAATTAACACAAAAGGCACTGGAAATAAACATCCGGTATCCACGATTACTTCTCTTGAACGATTTGGCTGACGCCCCGTTAGAACATGATCAATTTATTTTCACAGAAAAGAAGCGCAAGGTAGGAACCAATGAGTATCATATTGTGAAAGAGGGTGAGGATATGCATTATATAGCTCAAGTTGAAGCAATGATGTTAGAATTCTTGTATCAGTATAACAATATGAAAGCCGGTCAGGAACCACAGCTTGGTGAACGTCTGAACCTTCAATATCGTTCCATGGAAACACCTAAGTTGAAATCCTTGGAAGAGGTGGTAAAACATGTAGAGGAAACTTTAAAAGAAACACCCGTACCAGTAGCCAAGAAATCTGAAGAAATTATACCGGTTACAGCTGTAGAAGAGCAAAAGGAAACAGTGAAAACGGAGATTCAAACACCTCCGGTGGAAGTAGAACCTGCCATTGTGGTTACTGCAGAAGAGCAGCGTCCAGTTGTATTGCAAGAAGAAAAAGAATTAAGCAAGCCTGCCATTGTAAACAATACCTATGGTTCCGATAAGCCCATTATCGATCCAGAAAAGGCACGGAAAATAGAAAACCTCCTAGCAACCGATAACAAGAAGGAAGTAGATTCGTTAGCCGAAATTCAGAAAAAAGAAGATGAGGAGAGAATGCGTAAGGAAAAGGAAATGATGGAGAGGTTGCAAAAGAACGATGAATATGCTCGTTCTGTTACGGCCCGCATTGATGAAGATCGACGACAAGTTGAAGCACGACAAGATGAGGAAATTAAAAAGCGAAGAGCCTTAGAAGACGCTGAGAAGAAAAGAATTGAAGAGGAACAAGCAGAACGTGAGCGGCTTGAAAATTTGCAAGCAGCCGCGGCGATTGATACGGAAACAGCAGTAAAGGTTGAAGCGGAAAAAAATCGTTTGGCTCAGGAAGAGGCCACTAAGCAAGCAGCCGCTCAAGAAGAAGCAACTCGTTTAGCGCAAGAGAAAGCCGAACGTTTACAAAAGGATGAAGAAGCCAGAAAAAAGCGCACGTACAATGAGCCCGGTATCAGCGATTCGGTAAAAAATTTGAAACGCACATACGATAATATAGTTTATCGAAGCTTACCTGCACCGGTTTCCTTAAAGCCATCAAAATCTGTAAAAGATAGTAGCAATGTAAAAACAGAAAAGGCATCAAAATCTCCTTCGCAACCAGCAAAAAAGGACGAACCCGCTAAAACAAATCCAGGAGTTAAAGTAACTAAAACAACAACGGGTATTAAACGGGAAGTGAATGGAAAGAATACAAGTAAAACAAACGACAAGGAACTAGGAGCGCAAAAAGGGAAGAGCACCAAGACTAAAAAAGAAGAGGTAAGCAAGAACGACAAAAACAAAAAAACAGAGACGAAACAATCGAGCAAGAACGCAAAGGATAAGAATAATAAAGGATCGAAGGAAGATGCAAAAAAGAAGAGCGCGGTAGACAAGAAAAGCGATCCCAAAAAGAAGACAAAAAAATAACCGGTATGAGCATTCAGGTATTGGATAAAACATTTGTTCCCTTCTTAACATCAGAAATGATACAAGATAAAATTGAACAATTAGCAATGCAGATTAGTGCAGATTATCTGGGTCGAAACCCACTGTTCATAGGTATTTTGAATGGTTCTTTTATGTTTGCATCCGATTTATATAAACGCATTAGCACACCCTCTACAATTTCCTTTATTAAACTCGCCTCGTACAAAGGAACCACTTCTACGGGAACTGTTATTACAGCTATAGGATTAGAAGAAGACTTAAGCGGTCGTGATGTGGTGTTAATCGAAGATATAGTAGATACGGGTAAAACGTTGTCGGCTTTTATTCCATCTCTACAAAAAATGTCGCCAGCTAGTATCAAAATTTGTACACTATTACAAAAACCCGAAGCTTTGCAACATGAATTACAAGTGGATTATGTTGGCTTTGAGATTCCAAATAAATTTGTAGTGGGTTATGGGTTAGATTATGATGGTTATGGTAGAAATAGTCAGGAGATCTATCAATTAGCCTAATAGTAAAGGTAAATTTTCCTAAGGCACTTAAATCCATTTCCTATGCTTGTAAACCTTTTCCGGTAAACGAGCTGTCGTGTTGTTTATGCACTATCAAAAAGGCATATATACAATGTGCGATACGTTGTGAAGGCATTCGTTTCGGCTGGCTCTTAGGAAGGATGTATTCGTACAACGATAGACACTAAAATCAGAATTGTTTGTGGAGCAGTTATTAAGGTGATGAAGCAAATGCGTAACTGTGTTCATAAAAAAAACCGGGTCTGTTAAACCCGGTTCCTGATAATATAAATTGACGTTGAGTTTATTCGCCAACAACTTCAAATTCTAATTCGATTACATTACTGTTTCCGAAATCGATATTTGCTTTGTGTGAACCAACTTCTTTTACTTCGTCGAGGATACTAATTCGTTTACGATCGATTTCGTAGCCTTTTTGTTCTTTAATTGCGCGAGCAATTTGAATAGAAGTAACTGATCCGAAAATTTTTCCGCTTGTTCCGGTTTTTGCTCCAACTTTAATTGGAGAAGCCTTCAATACATCGGCAACTTTAGCGATTTCAGCTAAAAGCGCATTTTCGCGTTTAGCCTTTACTTTAGCTTTTTCTTCAGCCATTTTCAGGTTTGAAGGAGAAGCCTCAATCGCATATTTCTGAGGAATCAAATAATTACGAGCATAACCCGCACGTACGGTTACTACCTCATTCACCGAACCTAAATTGTCTATATCTTTAATTAAAATGATTTGCATGATGGTTTTACTTTAAGAGGTCAGTTACAAATGGTAAAATAGCCATCTGACGAGCTTTTTTAATTGCTACAGCCACTTTACGTTGAAATTTCATGGAGTTACCGGTTAAACGACGAGGTAAAATCTTACCTTGATCGTTTAAGAATTTTTTCAAGAACTCAGGATCTTTATAATCGATATAATGAATTCCCATTTTCTTGAAACGGCAGTATTTCTTTTCACGAACCGCTACTCGGTTGGTAGTTAAGTATTTTATATCATTTTTTGCCATGATTATGCCTCCGTTTTTTCAGGTTCAGAAATTGTTTTTTCTACTTTTTCACCACTACGCTTGCGCGCATTGTAAGCTACAGCGTGTTTATCCAATGAAGTAAACATGTGACGCATGATACTTTCATCACGATTCATTTGAATTTGGAATTTGCTGTTGAAGGTAGATTCTGCTTTGTACTCAAGAACGTAGTATAATCCTGTTGTTTTTTTATCAATCGGATAAGCGAATGATTTTAAACCCCAAGCGTCCTCGCCAACGGTTTCACCACCATTATCGGTAATGAATTTTTTAAGATTTTTTTGGGCTGCTTTAAACTCCTCGTTGGATAGCACAGGAGTAAAAATGACCATCAGTTCGTAACTGTTCATTTATTTATAGTATTAATGTTTACAACGTTTTACCTTAAACCGGCGTACTATATCGGACAATCAGGAAATAAATTTCTGAAAGGCCGGTTTCTAAGGGATTGCAAATGTAGGGTGTTCCTGCCTTGCAGCCAAACAATTTTTTTACGATTTTATTAATGAAAAACAAATGCCACCCGTTTGGGTGGCATTTGAGGTAATATTTTCAGTTATCTGAACGTCAATATTAGTGCTTAGTTGTATCAGCAGCAGGAGCAGCAGCTTCTGGAGCTGGAGCTGGAGCAGCAGAATCAGTTGCAGCAGGAGCAGCAGCTTCTGGAGCTGGAGTAGCTTCTGGAGCTGGAGTTGCAGCTTGTTCTGTTGCTGGTTCTGTAGCAGCTGGTTCAGTTGCTGTTTCACCACATGAAGCGAAGAAACCTAAAGCTAAAGCGAAGATTGAGAATTTTACTAAACTTTTCATTTTTATTTAATTTTTATTGTTTGATTTACCATTAGTTGGCGTTTTGGAAATAGGTAACCTGCTTTTTTAAAATAATTTTATATATTTTTATATTTAATATGAATGAATCGCTGTGCAACCCTGTCTTGCCTGCCTTTCTACCTATATTCAATAGATCATTAAGTTTCTTGCTGGAGTTCGAAGAAAAGTCTAAAACGCCACAATACCTCAAAACTTGAGTATTGTCACAGCTAGAGCCTTTGAAAATTGAAGTACTTCACCCTATATTTGAACCGAAAAAAATATATAATGAAATTTAAAATTTTATCTTCTCTCTTCCTTTTCGGAACCCTTGCTCTTATTTTTACTACAACCACCTCAGAAAATACCGGGTACTACAACAACGGAACTTCTTGTGGAACATGTCATGGCACCTCTGCTAACAGCAGTACATCGGTTTCTCTTACCGGGTTACCTGCTACATATGTTGCCGGACAAACTTATAATCTTACCTTCACTATTACTAATTCTAGTCTAACCCACGGTGGATTTAATATTCTTTGCTCTGGCGGACAGTTTACTGCGGGTACGGGTTCGAAAACGAATACCCAAAAACTCAAATCACGCATAATTCCGTTTCTGCTACGAATACTTGGTCGTTCACTTGGAAAGCGCCTACGTCTGGAACAACAACCATAAACTTTAGTGCGGTGGGTAATGCCGTAAATAATGATAATAACGATGACGGTCAAGATCAATGGAATACCGCAACCTATTCTGTTCCGGGTTCTTTCCCAACTTCGATAACTCAAGTTGAAAAAACATCCCTGAATTGTTATCCAAACCCGGCAACTTCACAAATTAATGTTTCTGGTGTTACTTCTGTTAAGGTATTGAATATGTTTGGACAAGTTGTAAATGCAACTCAAACCAATTTAGGAGATTATGTAAGTGTTGATTTAACTTCGTTAACTTCAGGAATGTATTTGTTAGTGGGTAATGTAAACGGACAAACACAATCAGCGTCGTTCATAAAACAATAAGCTAGTTTAGTTTAATATAAAACGGGTCGCCCAAAAGGCGGCCTTTTTATTTTATAGAAGGCGTTACACCTAGATCATACGAAAACATATTCCCTTCACAACTTTTTATTCTAAATCATAAGTGAACTTCTTTTGTATTTCAGGATCGAACCCTTACTTTTGCGCAAATTTTAAAAACCGGAAGTTTTTACTTCCTTAAAAAAGAATTTAAAACACATGTCAAATACTGGTAAAATCAAGCAAATCATCGGTGCCGTTGTGGATGTTAGCTTCCCTGGCGGTGCTAAATTACCCGAAATCTTAAACGCTCTTGAAGTTAAACGTCCGAATGGCGATACGCTCGTTTTGGAAGTTCAACAACATTTAGGAGAAGACAGCGTTCGTACGATCGCGATGGATGGTACCGAAGGTCTGGTTCGTGGAATGGATGTGGTTGATACCGGTAATGCGATTGCCATGCCAGTTGGCGAAGCAATTAAAGGACGTTTGTTTAATGTAACCGGTGATGCCATTGATGGTTTACCACAACCGTCTAAAGTAGGTGGTCGTCCGATACACGCTATGCCTCCGGCTTTCGAGAATTTAAGTACGGCATCCGAAATTTTATTTACCGGTATTAAAGTAATCGATCTTATCGAACCTTATGCAAAAGGAGGAAAAATTGGATTGTTCGGTGGTGCGGGAGTAGGTAAAACCGTGTTGATTCAAGAATTGATTAATAACATCGCGAAAGCTTATTCTGGATTATCGGTATTTGCTGGTGTTGGTGAACGTACGCGTGAAGGAAATGATTTGATGCGTGAAATGATTGAAGCTGGAATTATGAAATACGGTGATGCTTTCATACATAGTATGGAAGAAGGTGGCTGGGATTTAGATAAAGTAGATATGGAAGGTTTGAAAGATAGTAAAGCAACTTTCGTATTCGGACAAATGAACGAACCTCCTGGAGCTCGTGCTCGTGTGGCACTTTCAGGATTAACCGTAGCCGAATATTATCGTGATGGTGATGGTTCAGGTAAAGGTCGCGATATCCTTTTCTTCGTTGATAATATCTTCCGATTCACCCAAGCAGGTTCTGAGGTATCGGCGTTATTAGGTCGTATGCCATCAGCGGTAGGTTATCAACCTACACTGGCAACAGAAATGGGCTTGATGCAAGAGCGTATTACGTCTACCCGTAATGGTTCTATTACATCGGTTCAGGCGGTATATGTACCGGCGGATGACTTAACTGATCCGGCTCCGGCTACAACCTTCGCCCACTTAGATGCTACCACTGTATTGAGTCGTAAAATTGCCGACTTAGGTATTTACCCTGCGGTTGACCCGTTAGATTCAACATCACGTATCTTAACAGAAGCTATCGTTGGTGAAGCGCATTATAAATGTGCCAACCGTGTAAAACTTATCTTACAACGTTATAAAGAATTACAAGATATCATTGCAATCCTCGGTATGGATGAATTGAGTGAAGATGATAAAATGACCGTAGCACGTGCTCGTAAAGTACAACGTTTCTTATCACAACCATTCCATGTGGCTGAGCAATTTACCGGATTGAAAGGGGTATTAGTTCCAATCGAAGAAACAATCAAAGGGTTTAATATGATTATGGATGGTGAAGTAGATGACTACCCTGAAGCAGCGTTTAACCTTGTAGGTTCTATCGAAGATGCCATCGAAAAAGGTAAAAAATTAATGGCTTCCGCAAAAAATTAATGTGATAAATAGGATTTCCTGTAAAAAGAACAATCAAATCCTACCTGTCACTTTAACTCATCAACAAATTTAAACAACATGCATTTAGACATATTAACTCCGGAACGTAAGATTTTTAATGGCGATGTTTACGGCGTTCAACTACCAGGTGTTAGCGGATATTTTGAGTTGTTAGATAACCACGCACCTATTGTTGCGGCTTTAGGTAACGGACAAATGAAGATTCTTAAAGACAAAAACAACAACATCGAAGTTTACAAAATACAAGGTGGTTTTGTTGAAATGAGCTCAAATAAAACTATTGTGTTGATAGAGGGAGCAGAAACGGTTAAATAAATAACCTTAGCTTTCTGGATTAACACTTGCAAAATTGAAGTTTGCCTTATACATTTAAGGCAAATTTTTTTTTATGCCTAATTTCCTTGCAATTATTGTTACAGCCCTTGTTCCTATGCTCATGGGTTTTATTTGGTATCATCCAAAGCTTTTCGGAACCGTTTGGCAACGTGAAGCCGGTGTAAGTGATGATAAAATGAAAAGCGCGAACATGATCGTGATTTTTGCTGTTTCCCTGATATGTAGCTTCCTTATGTCGATGTATGTTAATAGCATTGCTACCCACGATTCTTACGTTCAAGGTGCCACCTGGTATGTTGAAAAAAGTGGCTCCGAAGCGGAAAAAATGGAGGCTAAAGCCTGGCAAGAAACATACAAGAAACTCGTTGCCGATCGTCCGGAATTTACAACCAGTCGTTGGACGCACGGTTTCGCCCATGCCTTAGTTATTACCGGATTGTTTTTTATTCTACCGCTGATAATAACTAACGGATTATTTGAACGCAAAAGCTGGAAGTATATGCTTATTAATGCCGGATACTGGATTCTTACCGTCGGTATTATGGGTATCATACTGGCAGTTTGGAAATAATTTCAACACCAAACAAACACAAGGAATGGTCTGCTTTCGAGCAGACTTTTTCTTTTTATATACCGGGCATTATATTTCGAAGCAATGTCAAGGCATGATAATTTGTTAAATTATTCCGAAGAAACATTAAACAAAATATTGCATTCTTCAAGCCTTTATCTTCGCAGCGCATTTTGATTTAGCTATGAATTTGATTAGGACAATTCTTGTATTCCTTACGTTTTTAATTATCCATCTTCCTTCTTTCGCTCAGGAGAAATTTACCATCAACGGAACTGTTCGCGATAAATTATCCGGAGAGGAATTATTGGGAGCTTCCATACGGGTAGCAGATATGAATAATGTTGGTGCTAAATCGAATGAATATGGATTCTATTCGTTATCCTTACCTAAAGGCACCTACACGCTGAAGGTTAGTTATTTAGGGTACGAAGAAGCGCAACAAACTATCACCTTAGATAAACCAATGAAACTTGATTGGGTGCTTGCATTGAAAGGGAAAGAAGTAAAGGAGGTAAAAATTTCAGCTAAAAAACAAAACGAAAATGTAACCCAAACTACGATGGGTTTGGAAAAAATAAATATTCAAGAAATTGCTAAACTACCGGTACTGTTTGGTGAGAAGGATGTACTTAAAACCATTCAATTATTACCCGGTGTAAAAAGTGCCGGCGAAGGGAATAGTGGTTTTTTCGTGCGCGGTGGTTCAGCCGATCAAAATTTAATTTTATTAGATGAAGCCCCTGTTTATAATGCTTCCCACCTTCTTGGTTTCTTTAGCACCTTCAACAGTGATGCAATTAAGGATGCGGTTTTAATTAAAGGGAATAGCCCCGCTCAGTATGGAGGCCGACTCGCATCGGTATTAGATGTGAAAATGTTAGAAGGAAACGATAAATCGTATCATGCCAGTGGTGGTATTGGGTTAATCAGTAGTCGATTACGTATTGAAGGTCCGATTCAAAAGGAAAAATCTTCCTTCCTAATAGCCGGCCGACGCACCTATGCCGATGTGTTTTTGAAGGCTACAGAACAATTTAAAGAGAACCGTTTATACTTCTACGATTTGAATGCAAAGGCCAATTATCGTATCAATAAAAATAATCGGGTGTTTCTTTCTGGTTATTTCGGAAGAGATGTACTCGGCCTTGGTGATCAGTTTGGGATTGATTGGGGTAACAAAACCGGAACGATACGATGGAATAGTATCATCAATCCAAAAGTGTTCTCTAATACATCTTTAATTTATTCCGACTATAACTACAATATTGCTATTCAAGGAGGCAATATCAAATTCAATATCCGTTCGGAAATTAAAGATGTGAATTTGAAACAAGAATTTCAGTATTTCCGAAATGCCAAAAATTTCTGGCGTTTTGGTTTAAACGTAATTCATCATACGCTAACCCCGAGCCGTTTTGAAGGAGATGCTGCGGTATTCAACCAACCCGGCAATACAGCAAGAAAATCGTTAGAGTATGCGGCATACGCTAACAATACGTATTCTTTCAATAATAAACTCACCGTTGATTATGGTGTTCGCTTAACCTTCTTTACCATTTTAGGTGGAGATACATATAATGTTTACGACAATGGGCAAATAACCAAATCGGTTGTTTTGAAAGAAGGCGAATTCGGAAAAACGTTTATTAATCCGGAACCTCGTATTTCAATGAATTATTTATTGAATGAAACCAGTAGTTTCAAAATGGCGTATGCTCGCAACACACAAAATCTTCACTTGTTGAGTAACTCCGCTACAACGAGTCCGACCGATGCGTGGATTGGTAACAGCTATAATATTAAACCGGAAGTTGCCGATCAGGTTAGCGCGGGGTACTTCCGAAATTTCAAAGATAATACCTATGAATTCAGTGGTGAGGTTTATTATAAGGACATGCAGAATCAGGTAGATTATAAAAATGGTGCAGACTTACAATCCGTTCCGGATATTGAGAGCGAATTACTTTTTGGTCGAGGAAGAGCCTATGGCGTAGAATTATTTTTTAAGAAGAAGAAAGGAAAGTTCACAGGTTGGATAAGTTATACCTTGTCAAGAACCGAAAGAAAAGTAAATAATATCAATGATTATAAATGGTACCCTGCTAAGCAAGATCGAACGCATGATTTAGCCTTGGTAGGAATGTATCAGTTGAATGAGAAGTGGAATATAGCGTCGAACTTCGTGCTCTACACTGGAAATGCGGTAACCTTTCCGAGTGGAAAATATTCGATCAACGGACAAACCACGTTTTACTATACCGAAAGAAATGGATATCGTATGCCGTTGTATCACCGATTGGATTTAAGTGCTACGCGCGAAGGCAAGAAACATAAGCGTTGGCAAGGCTCTTGGAACTTTAGTTTGTATAATGCCTATGGCCGACAAAACGCGTACACCATTACATTCGAAGATGATCCTGACGATCCGAGTAAAACACGCGCAGTTAAAACAGCGCTCTTCCGTTGGGTTCCAAGTATCACGTATAATTTCAACTTTTAAACTTATTCATGATGTTGAAACATTTCAAAAATCAGTCTAAAATTAATTTGGTGCTAGGTGTTGCTTGTTTGCTTACCTCTTGTACAAAAACGATCAATCTGGATTTGAATAGCTCTGATCCGAAAATAGTTATTGAAGGAAATGTAAGCGATGGTGCAGGTCCACATTTAGTTCGACTCACAGAATCAGTAAATTTTTCAGACGAAAATAATTTTCCGGCGGTCAGTGGCGCATTCGTGGTTATTAACGACAACCTAGGCAACAAGGATACCTTGCAGGAAGCGGGATCCGGTTATTACTACACAACAACCTTGCAAGGTGTATCTGGTAGAACCTATACCCTTCGAGTAAATGCCAAAGGCAAATCGTTTGAAGCGGTATCGTCTATGCCAACCAAAATAAATTTAGATAGTATCACCTTTCTCAAAAGTGCGTTTGGTAATCCAAACCCTGGCGATGAAGTTTATGTGCCAGCTCCCCGTTTTGTAGATCCGCTTCAGGAAAAAAACTGGTACCGATTTATTGTTACCTTAAATGACACGATCGACAAAAGTATCTTTGTTGATAACGATAATCTCATCAACGGATTGCCTTATCAACGTCCGATATTTAGCGGTGAGTTATTTCCTAAAAAGAATGATAGTGTTGCCATAGAAATGCATTGTATTGATCAGGTAACCTACGATTATTTTTATTCGTTGAATGCCAGTATCGGACAAGGGCCATCGGCTACTACACCGGCCAATCCTGTTACTAATATTAAAGGAGAGGGAGCTTTAGGCTATTTTTCAGCGCATACTACACAACGATTAAAAGTTCAGGTGAAGTAAATTTGCCGGAAAAATAGTTATATGGAAAATATAATTCAGGCCACCAAAGACAAACTCGCTGAGCTTACCGATTCAGTTTCCGATTTATTCTCAAAAGATATTCTAACACCTTTAAAAGAATATGGTGTTGAAAAACTCAACGATACCTGGGTTCAAATTGAAGCCGCTACCGATACATTGGCTCAAACAGGTTATTCCATCACGTCTATTGATGTGAACTTATCGCTTCCGCCGGCCTTGTCGATGAATTTAGAACAGATAGAAAATATTGGCGATGAAGAAGAGAAGAAATTATTGGAAGCAAACAAAGACAATACGTTCGTTTATAGTTTATTAGTGGCTTTGTTTAAGGCCAATGCTGTTCAACAATCCATTGTATCGACCAAGTACAAATTTAGCGGATTGAAAATCGGATTAGGATTTCCACCGAATATTGATATGGTGTTTAAGAAAGTATAGTATTATATTTGCGCCCTTCTATGGTCCGGTAGCTCAGCTGGATAGAGCAACAGCCTTCTAAGCTGTAGGCCATGCGTTCGAATCGCATCCGGATCACCACAAATTATAACAAGAAAGAGAGTGGTAACGATTACTCTCTTTCTTTTTCTCTTTCTCTTTCCCTTTCTCTTTCCCTTTCTGTTTCCCTTTCTCTTTCCACCACCCCAGTACACCGTTTAATTCATTCTGGTTAGCATCTTAACACATGTTCGATACATGGTTTATTGCTTGCAACAAGTAAAAATCTGAATGGAAATACAACGTAGTGTTTTTCATTCTCAAACAACAAATAGAGGAGGCCGCACGCAGCATTCATCAATTTGCCTTTTGAACAATAGAAGTTCTCGGCATGCTGCAACGTCTGGAAGTATAACCAATGCGCCTTGACCTACGGTTTATTTTTATTCTGCTACACTTTATTTATTTTTTTCAACGTGTGACAGAACTATACTTTTTGTTCGGAAGCCTGCAATTCATCTTTGTTTCATCAATCTTTAAATAACAGAACAATGAACAAAATAAAACACGTTACACTTTGTACCCTTGCCTTATGTATTATGGCTATGCTTACGTTTGCTCAAGCTCCTAACCTCATCAACTATCAGGGCGTTGCCATAAATTCAAATGGAACCCCAATGTCAAACTCAACGGTTAAAATCAAAATTGGAATTTCAAGTGGTAATAGTACATCTATGACTTACAGTGAAGATCGTTTGGTAACCACCGATGCTCAAGGTTTATTTCATATTCAAATAGGATCGCCGGGTGCCACGAATATTTTTGGAACCATGGCAAGTATTCCTTGGAACAACCAAAGCAAAACGCTGCATGTATTTATGGATCCTAACGGAGGCAATAATTTTCTACTCATGGGAACGCAACAATTGGTGAGTGTTCCGTATTCGTTACATGCAAAAGAAGCCGCGTCCATCGCTTCAAATGCAGTAGTTAATTTATCTAATCTAAGTTCGGTTGGTGTTAGTAATGGAAGTATTTTACAACATAACGGTTCCAATTGGGTAGCTTCTTCTATTCTTCCGTTGAATGATACGGATGCCAGTGCGGTTACATTGAAAATTACGAACACGGCTTCAGGAGGAACGGCAATACATGGTAAGTCAACACATACGAATCCAAATTCCAATGGTGTATTAGGTGAAGGAAATGGTGGAAGTTCGGTTGGCGTGCGTGCTACGAATACAACCGGCTTCGCTGTTTATGCAACGAGTTCACCAACGGGAACAAATCCTGTAGTTTATGGCATGAGTAATGGCACAAGCGGATCAGGTGTTAAAGGAAAATCGGATGGATTGAATGGTTATGGTGTTTATGGCGAATCCGTTGCGGGTAAAGGTGTAATGGGTTATAGTAACAATACAGGTAGCGTTGGCGTGCATGGTAATTCGCTGGTCGGTACCGGTGTTAAAGCATCTAGTTTTTCTGGTACTGCACTTGAGGTTGATGGAAATTTAAAAATTGCGGGCGGAAATACAACGCCAGGTAGAGGTAAAGTTTTAACTAGCGACACAGCAGGTAACGCACAATGGGCAGAAAATCTAATCGGCTTTAAAGTTGATTTAACTACGAACTCCGCAGTTGTGCCTAATGCAAGTTATTATTATTCTACTTCCGGGTATTACATTTTCGATTATGGAGATTGTTTTAACTTCTCAGGACCGAGTGCCGATCAAGGTGCCTTTATAGCCCCAATAACTGGATTTTATCATTTCGACAATTCCATTAGAATGCGTATATCATCGTTAGCCTATAGTATGCGCCGGCTTGAAGCCAAATTGGTTGTTAATGGATTAGCAAGTTGGAATACCATAGATCATTCAAGCTATTCGGTTTACGATGAGTCTTCCTATTCCTATGCCAGTCTTCAATTTTCAGAGGACATATTTTTATATGCCGGAGATAAGGTTAAACTCAGATTATATCAGGAAAATGGTGGTGCATTAAACGCTACTATCATGACTTGTATGTTCGCAGGACATTTAATTGCGGCGTATTAATATGTATTCAACATTTCAGCTAATCTAAATTCCAACTTGGTAATTCGTGATTCAAAATGGATTGCTACAAAAATTAAAATAATAGCATGCGTACATTTAAAAATACACCTCATCATATGATAAGATTAATAGGCCTGTTTTGCTTTGGATGGATAATTTCTTTGCAAACATTTTCACAAAGCATTCAACGCGATGTAATCGGGAGTGCCGGCATGGTAACTACCTATGGAAATTATACACTTAGTTTTACCGTTGGAGAACCTGCCATAAATACGTTAAACTACAGCGGTTATAAAATACATCAGGGGTTTCAACATGGAAGTAAACAAATGAATATACCCATGTATTTGATATGCTATTTACAAGGAGCGTATTCACCCTCTTTGCACGCTATGAATCCGATGCTGCTTAATCAAGGGATGAGTTCTGACGCTACGGTGGTAGACACGATTACGTTAGCATTGCATGCCGCAACACCACCCTATGCCGTCGTAACAAGTAAGCAGGTTTTGTTGCCCATCACTGGAGTGTTGAACACCACGATGCTAACATTACCGGGTAACTATTATCTTGTTATTAAACATCGCAATACCGTAGAAACCTGGTCGTCGTTACCTTACCAATTTACAGGCTCGCCAATACTCATTGATTTTAGCTACCAAGCTCAAACGGTATATGGTTCAAATCAGGAGGAGGTAGAACCGGGCGTTTGGGCATTTTATTCAGGTGATATTAATCAAGACGGTGCTACGGATGCCTTCGACTTTGGTCTTCTGGAACCGGATATTACCAATGCTGCTTCAGGATATGTAACAACCGATCTTAACGGTGATGGTATTGTGGATGCCTTTGACTATTTAGTATTAGACCCAAATATCGTTTCAGGAGTAACAGCGATTAAGCCTTAGTTCTATTGAATATATAGGGAACACAACCACTGTTAGTCGTTCGCCCTTTATTGAGTCGTTATTTGTTTCTTTAATTGTCGTGTCGTTGTCTTAATAAATTCGTCTTTGTCCCTTTTTGCTTCTTTTATCATTGCTTTTATGTCAGCTGGAATTTCAAAATGTTTGTCTGCCCAAAAGTGAATTTCTACAATGATGGGTAATAAGTCAATTGCCTTTTGGGTAAGTTTATATAGAACTTTTGCTTTACTGTCTGGATGTTCCAACTTTTCAATGAGTTTGTTTTCCTCTAAACTTTGAAGTCTCGATGCTAAAATATTTGTTGCTATGCCTTCTGCTGACTTTAAAAAGTCGCCATAGGTTGATTTGTTAGCAAACATCATATCTCTGATAATCAATAACGACCACTTGTCGCCAAATATGTCAAGTGAGCAACTAATAGGGCAATCCGACCTTTTTTTATCTTTTTCCATAAATATACTAAAATATTACTTGCATTTTGAAAGTTATTTGTATGTTTGCACTTGCAATATGCAAGCAAAAATACAGTAAATAATTTAAATGTAAATAATGAAACAAACAATTTTAATAACAGGTGCATCGTCAGGCTTTGGTTTGATAATCGCTACCAAGCTACACGAAAGTGGTTATAACGTTATTGGTACGAGTCGTAATCCAGGCAAAATTCAAGTGCCCTTTAAAATGTTGGCGTTGGATATAGCAAACGATAGTTCAATAAAATCTTTCAGCAATGAATTGTTCAAGCTCATTTCTCAATTGGATGTTTTGATTAATAACGCAGGTTATTATTTGTCAGGACTTGCTGAAGAAACAACTATTGAGCAAGGCAAACAGCAATTTGAAACCAATTTTTGGGGAACGGTTAAAATTACAAATGAATTGTTGCCTTTTTTTAGAAAGCAACGATTTGGAAAAATTATTTCAATTGGCTCAATAACGGGCTTACTCAATTTTCCAAGTGCATCGTATTATGGTGCTTCCAAACATGCATTGGAAGGGTATTATAAGTCATTACGGTTTGAACTGAATGAGTTTAATATAAAAATTGTAATGGTTGAGCCTTCAGGTTTCAAAACAAATATTATTAATAGTTCGGTTAATGCCGTTGGCAAAATTGATGATTATGACACTTATCGTAACAAGGTTGAAGCCTTTGCAAAAGACTTATTTGAGAAAGCACCTGAGCCAACAGCAGTAATTAAAAAGTTATTGGAATTGGTTGAAGCAAAAAATCCAAAATTTAGCAACCCTGTTGGCAAAGGGAACTCAATACTGCTTGCTTTGCAATATTTTTCTTACAAATCATTTGAAAACGCAATAATTAAAAACATAAATAGATTTTAAAATGAAAAAAATAGTAACAACACTTTCGCTAATAATCGCATTTAATTATGCTTCGCATTCTCAAAATTCAAATAATATGAAACAAGATTCAAACTACACTTATGCAACGGTTCCTACTCAATTTGTAGAAGCAAATGGGATTAAATTTGCTTATCGTTCTTATGGTAAAACAGGTGATATTCCTGTAATTTATTTCAATCACCTTACTGCCAATTTGGATAATTGCGACCCCAGAATAATGGATGCAATTGCACAACATCGGCAAATAATTTCATTTGATTACCGTGGCATTGGTGCTACTTCAGGTAAACAAGGCGAAAATCTTTTGGATATGGCAAAAGATGGAATTGCTTTTATTAATGCATTAGGATATAAGCAAGTGGATATAATGTCTTTTTCAATGGGTGGAATGATTTCGCAAGAGATACTTCTGCTTGAACCAACTTTGATTCGTAAACTTATACTTGCGGGTACTGGACCAAGGGGTGGTGCTGGGATGCCTGCTGTTGTTGGTAGAACCTACAGCGACATTTTCAGGGGATTACTTACTTTTAGAGACCCTAAGGTTTATTTATTTTTTAATCAAAATAAAATAGGGAAAGCTGCTGCAAAGGACTTCTTGAACAGATTAAAAGAACGAAAAGAAAACCGTGATAAAAAGGTACAACTTTATGCATTAAAAAAACAATTGAAAGCTATCAAAGATTGGGGGAATGCAAACCCTATGGATTTGAGTCTCTTTAAATTACCGGTTTTAATTGTAAACGGTGATAACGATAGAATGGTTCCTTCCATATTATCAAATGATATGGGAAAACGTTTTCCTAATGCTGAACCTGTTGTTATTTATCCAAATTCAGGGCACGGTGGTATATTTCAATATCACGAAGAATTTCTTAAAAAAGCAATTCCATTTTTAACCAAATAAAAAATAAAAAGAATGAAAGCCTTCACAGTAAATAAATACGGCAGAAAGGAAACATTACATTTAGCAAATGTATCTGAACCAACAATTAAGGAAAATGAAGTTTTGGTTCAAATCCATAGTGCCGGTGTAAACCTATTGGATTCATTGATAAGAAATGGCGAATTTAAAATTTTTCTACCCTACAAAACACCTTTTGTAAATGGTCACGATATGGCTGGTATTGTTACAAAAGTTGGTTCAAGAGTTTCTAAGTTTAAGATAGGAGATGAAGTATATGCAAGACCTGCCGATTTTAAAATTGGCACATTTGCAGAATATATTTCTATCAATGAAAACGATTTAGCTTTAAAGCCCAAAAACATTTCCATGGAAGAAGCTTCATCCATTCCGTTGGTTGGATTAACTTCTTGGCAAGCACTTGTTGAAATTGCAAAACTCAAAAAAGGTCAAAAGGTTTTTATTCAAGCAGGTTCTGGAGGTGTAGGAACTTTTGCTATTCAGTTAGCAAAACATATTGGTGCATATGTAGCTACTACTACAAGTGCAGCAAATACTGATTTGGTTAAAAAGCTTGGTGCAGATTTGGTGATTGATTACAAAACACAAGATTTTGCAACAATTTTAAAAGATTACGATGTTGTTCTTCATAGCAATAGAGAAGCAAAAGTGCTTGAAAATTCTTTGAAAATCTTAAAGTTTGGTGGAACACTCGTTTCTCTAACAGGTCCACCCACAGGTGACGTTGCTAAAAAATTGGGTTTGGGTTGGCATTTTCAAATTATTATGAATTTGTTGAGTTTGTCAGTAAGAAGAAAAGCCAAAAAACTTGGTGTCCATTTTAATTTCTTATTTATGAGGGCCGACGGAAAGGCTTTGAGTGAAATTACCGCGTTGATTGAAGCCGAAAAAGTCCGTCCAATAATTGATAAAGTGTTTCCGTTTGAGCAAACGAATGAAGCATTGTCTTATGTTGAGTCGGGTCGTTCAAAAGGCAAAGTTGTCATCAAAGTTCAGTAGTTTATCCGGTTGCCTAACGTTAGCGGTGTTACTCCTAAGGTGACGGATAATGTTCTGCTAGCGCAACATCCTCCAATCAAGTCAAGTACATTTGGTTTCAGGGTATTGTTGTACATGTTTTTTCAAAATACAACCTACTGTATAAGCAATACCACTAAAAGTAGCCAATAAACAACTAGAAGTAGCGTGTTTTATTTGCATACCCCTATACAGTTAGAATACATTTGCATCCATTAAACAAAGCAATCGCGTATGCAAACATCAACGTCAATTGGTAAGAATATTACTACCGCTAGAAAAAAAATGAACTTTACACAAGCCGACCTAGCAACACAATTAGCTATCAGTCCTCAGGCGGTAGGTAAATGGGAACGCGGCGAATCGATGCCCGACATTAACACATTAAAAAAATTGTCGGAAGTGCTTCAGGAGGAATTGAATTATTTTTTAACGGGCGAGCAAAAAATCTTTTCAAAAATCAACAAGATCCAAGTTCAAAAAGAGACTTCCTCTCCAAATTCAAGCGACGCGAAGGTAAAGGCGAGTTGGAATTGGGATATGTCGGAAGGAAATTGGTTGGATGCTGATTTTTCAGGATTGAAGAATCTTAAAGAACAATTCAGTTCATCGAACGTGAAGAATTGCCTGTTTAAGCATTCAGATTTATCGGGTTTAGTACTGGCAAAGAATAATGTAGAAGCCTGTGATTTCTCTGGTTCTGATCTTCGGAATAGTAAATTGCAATCCTCGAATCTTTTAAAATGTAAATTCATAGCTTCGTCTTTCATCGATGCAAGTTTGTATAAAAGCAATGTAGAGCGTTGCGATTTTTCCCAAGCTGATTTTTCAGGCACGGAAATCATTGAAACGAATTTTGAACACTGTAATCTTCATGATGTGACATGGCAATACACGATGTTTAAAAAATCAAATATTAGTCATGCGGTATTCTCCGGAAAAATCGAGAACTGTCATTTTGAACATGTTGGTTTCTATCATGTTGTATTTGAAGATGCCACGCTACGCAATACGTTTTTTAAATATAATGAGAAATTTAAAAAAGTGAAATTTGTGAATTGCCAAGTAGATAGCATTACGTTTGCTTTTCTTAAAAACAACCAGGCTACCATGACTGGCATTACCCTGATTCAATAGATATTATTCATGAAGGAAACTAAACAACACAACGATAAAATAGCGAAATTAATTTTTGCCGGCGTTTACCCGCATTATGTAAAAAAAGTTGAATCTAAGGGTCGCACAAAGCAGGAGTTGCATCAGGTTATTGAATGGCTTACCGGTTTTGATGAAGTAAAACTTCAAGAACTCATGGAGGAAAAGGTAACTTTTGAAACGTTTTTTGAACGTGCTAATCTCCATCCGAACGCCTCCATGATAACCGGAATGATTTGTGGTTATGGTATAGAGGAAATAGAAAATCCCTTAACTAAAAAAGCCCGTTACTTGGATAAATTAATTGATGAATTGGCCAAAGGGAAAAAGATGGAAAAGATTTTAAGAGCGAACTAAATAACCCGGATTGGGTATTTCTATTATAGCACGCATGTAGATGCACTGATTCCGAACCGCTCTGAATGGCAGGTTGTAGCTAAATATTTTATGTTTAATATTGTGGAACTAACTATACACAAAAAATTTTACCTATTCAAGCAAAGAAAAACTTAAGTGCCTAGTATTTGTAGTATTACGGATTATATCCATAGTATATACTAACTCCTTATTGGCTCTATAATGCCCACTGTGAGCCGTTTTGGTGAATTGATTTCTGGTAGGAGGCCAATTGTCATGTATGCGTCAAATTATACAACTTTGTTTAAGGTTTGATTGCAGAAGTGAAACAATATTTATTTTTGTTTAAAATTATAATAAATATGTTAAACAAAAAAGTTGTATTATTAGCCTTAGCAGCATTATCCGTTTTAGCTTCTTGTAAGAAGTCGACTACCGAAGATACTACCACGTATGGTCGGGTAAATGTAACGCATGCGTCTCCTGATGCCCCGGGTGTTGACTTACTAGTAGACGACACAAAACAGAATTCGGCCGCATTAGGTTTTCCAAACAGTACGGGTTATTTAAATGTGCCTATTGGTAGTAGAAATTTTAAAGTAAATGTTTCAGGAACTAGTACTTCGGTTATTAATGCCAACGCAACCATCGAAGCGAATAAGTCTTATTCTATTTTTGCGATTGATTCAGTATCAAATATTATGCCCTTGGTAGTGGAAGATGATTTAACCACACCGGCAAGTGGTAAAGCGCATGTTCGTTTCATTCATTTAAGTCCGGATGCGCCTGCTGTTGATGTAGCGGTAACCGGCGGAGGAGTTGTTTTCGCGAACCAGGCATTTAAACAATCTACAGCTTTTACACCCTTGAACGCGGGTGCATATAATCTGGAAGTTCGTGTTGCCGGAACCACCACCGTTGCACTTACCTTGCCTACGATTACCTTGGAGGCCGGAAAAATATATACTGTATTCGCCAAAGGGTTTTTAGGTGGAAGTGGGGCACAAGCCTTAGGCGCTCAAATTTTCGTGAATAACTAAAATTGCATTGTCCAGTGCCTAAAGTCCTTCAACATAATTGCAGGCGTACTTGAGTTTTGGTTAATGTCGATATCGTTGTTGAAGTTTGTTAGGATAGAGGAAATGGGGAGCAACAAACAGAGCGAGTTCCAACTGGAGCTCGTTTTGTTTTACACCCTAACCTTAACTTGGATATAGTTTCTATCGCAAATATCTTCTAGAAAAAAAGAAAAGATATGATGTATAACCTCGAAGTTGAATGAACTGTTTTGTTTCGAATATTCTATTTGTAATTCGGATGCAATTAATTACTCTTCCTTACATACTTCGTAAGTATCACAATTACTTGCTCATTAATTTTCCCTTCAATTTGTTCGGTATTATCCGCCACCAAACGAATCTTTTTTACTACAGTTCCTTTAGGTGCAGAAAAGCTTGTTCCTTTTACATTTAAATTTTGCGTGAGCACCACATTGTCGCCGGCAAGTAATTCAACGCCAAATGCATCTACATGCTTATCTGCAACTTTAAAAGTTTCCATAGCCCAATTCTGTGTGCCTTCTTCTAAACTAACGCTATCCATTGTTTCTTGAGCCCAGTCTTGATCTTTTAACTGGTATAATAAACGATAACTCAATGCTTGCACAGCCTCATTAGCATTCCAAATACTTCCTTCTAATACCCGCCAATAAGAGGGGTTACTATTAGCATCCATTTCCTGAAAACAAGTATCACATAGGGCAACTTGATTTTCTGGCTTGTCTTCTTTAGGTGTTACTGTAAATTCTTGAGTAGCAGCATGTGTGGCGCATAGCTCACATATTCCTTCGCAGCGTTCTTGCAGTTGTTTCGAAATCATAGTTCGCAAAAGTATTGTTTCACCTTTCAATTACGAATTGATTTTAGTTAAGGTGATGATGCGACGGAAAGTCCAGCTATTTTTGACCTCTTTTCCTATCATGAATCGAATCGATCGCATTGCCGCTATTTTAATTCAATTGCAATCACGCAGAATTGTAAAAGGACAAGATATAGCCGATCGATTCCACATTAGTTTACGAACCGTTTATCGGGATATTAAAACTTTGGAGGAAGCGGGAGTACCTATTATTGGTGAGCCGGGAACAGGTTACACCCTTATGGAAGGTTATCGCTTACCACCGGTTATGTTTAGCAGAGAAGAAGCAACGAGTTTTTTACCGGCCGAAAAGCTCATGGAGAAATTTACCGATCCTTCCACGTTTAAATTGTTCGAATCAGCCTTGTTGAAAATTAAGGCGGTTCTACGAAGTGACGACAAGGAACATTTAGATGTATTGAACGATTCGATTGCAGTGATTTCAAATCCAAATATTCCGGAACGAAATAAGGAAAGTGATTTTTTACAACAAATCTTACGAAGTATTTCGAGCAAATGTGTACTGCAAATAACCTATTTCGCCAATCATTCTCAGCAACAAAGCACTAGAGAAATAGAGCCTGTTGGTATTATCATGATGTCGGGAAAATGGTACACGGTAGCCTATTGCAGATGGCGTAAAGCCTATCGTCATTTTAAAGTGGAACGAATTCGTGCAATGAATGAAACGAAGGAGCATTTCGGAATAAATCATCCACCGCTTCAGAATTTTATTAATGAATTGAAACATGCTGATACAACTATGCATGAAGTTATGCTGCGGTTTGATAAAACAGTAATGCGTTATCTTGGCGAGCAAAAATACTATTCGGGTTTTGTTGCGCAGCGCGTTCTTGGCGATCAAATTGAAATGCAATTTCTTACCCCTTCTTTAGAAGGTATTTTACGCTGGTATCTGATGTTTCTAGATCACGCCGAAATAGTGAGCCCTTCAGCATTAAAAGAACGTGCAAAAGCATATCTCACTGCAGGAATAAAAAAACTGGATTCCTACTGACATAGGGTTGTCATTCCACCCCTCTAATTTTGATAAAAATAAATTCAACATGATCACATTTATGCAATCGTTCCTGCAACAATTGGAACACGAACAACTAGGTACTCGAAAAATGTTAGCACTTGTACCGGCCGACAAAATGAGTTGGAAACCGCATGAGCGCAGTATGAGTATGAAAGACCTAGCGACCCATCTTGCAGATATTCCGACTTGGATTACCTTGGCCATCAATACCTCTGAACTTGATTTTGCGGCTACACCGTACAATCCGAAACAATGTAACAACAGTCAGGAACTTGTTGAATATTTCGATAGTAATGTTAAAGATGCGGAGGCATTGTTAGCCAAATCGGAGGATGCCATATTAAATGATACCTGGGCATTAAAACAAGCCGGCACGGTATTAATGCAGTTAAGTAAATTACAAACTATACAACATAGTTTCGGACAGCTCATTCATCATCGTGCTCAGTTAGGTGTTTACTTACGTTTACTCGATATACCGATTCCGGGTGTTTACGGTCCGAGTGCTGACGAGCAAGGAAAGATGTAAGATTTTTAAATGCAGCAAGGTGATCTCGCCTTGCTGTATTCTTATAAACAGACGACCATTTGTTGTTCTGATTTTTTGATGCGTCTGAATTTTGAAAACCATGTTTACGAGGCTATTTTCCACTAAACAACGTAGTAATTACTTTAAAAACATTTTTGATGGTATTGATATTTTCTACCGGAATTTGAAAAACAAGTTTATCCTATTTATTCAATAAGCCTGGTAAGCAATTCAATTCTACAACTTATGGCTTTTCAACGGAAAGCACGTTGGAAAGATTGGAAAAGAAGGACTAGGGTTACCGTTTAAAATAAATTTATTTCTCGACGGGTGTATACTAGTGGAGCTAGTTATTTTCTGTAACTTATAAATATGGCTTTCCTTTCTTAAGGAGTAGATGCACTAATTCCTTCGGTAATATTAGGATCCAGAACCAGAAAGTCATAGGCATCTACTACACCATCACCGTTCAAATCTGAATTCAAGTAGCCGCTATTTCCTAAAATAATATCAGGTTCTATAAAGAGGTAATCAAAACCATCGATAGCACCATCCTGATTTATATCGCCACTATACATCGCCCAAGTACCCGGAGCTACTAATGTTTGATTTGAACTGTATGCTTTATTGGCGTCATCGGTAAAGTCGTATGTCATTGTACCTGCGGTAAAGGTTATCGGATTCGCCGACCATGTTTCTAAACCATTTCTACTTTTTACTACAAGATAATAAGATCCCGTAATCGCATTATCGAATTGCACGAGCGCCTGACCATTTGTATGTAATAAGGCATTTTTGGTAAAGAGTACATTAAATGGACTATTTGCTTCATGTAATTCAATGCCCAAACTATCGCAGTCGTTCAATGTATTAGGTTGTCCTTGATTCAACAACACCGGTAGCATGCCTCCATTACCATCCCAATAGCCTTCCAGCAATACATGCAAATTTAAAGTTGTACTTACGCATGGTGAAGAATAGGTAATTTGTAACGAAGGTGGAGTTGCACTTCCATAGCCGAAAATATTATAACTAACCCCTGAATTTCGCACATAGCCAAGATTAATATTTCCACCTATATTATTTTGAATGAAGGCAATGCCACTTGCATTGAATGATTCTGTTTGAATTCCGTTTGATAGCCACGACGAAAAATGAAAGGTTGGTCCTGCAAAGCAACTATCATACAGTGCTGTACCATTGATAGCTGCGGGGTCGCCGAGAAAACCTTTGATCCAATTGCCTGCTGTGGAACCGTTGCTGCCATACGTGGTAAACGATACTGTAGCCGATGTGATGATAGCACCTTGTGGAATATCGGTTAAATCAAAGCTCGACCAACCTCTGTTTGCAGCGTTATTAAGTGTTAGCATGTCGCCGTCATTTTTGGCACCTGAACTACTTACCGAACCTGAATGATAGGAACCAGATATTCCGGTACAAGGAATGGAAACATTAATTGATGATGTATTATTATCAAGCACTGTAATTACACGTGTAGCTGTTCCGTTGCAACCGGTTGTAGTATTCGTACCGGTTACCGTATAGGTGGTAGTTACCGTTGGATTCGTTGTAATTGTTGCACCACTTAGATTACCCGGATTCCAAATATAGGTATTGGAATTCGTAGCTGAAAGTGTAGTGGAACCGCTCATACATATTGTACCCGATGTGGCATTCGTTGAAATTGTAGGTAATGGATTTACTGTAATGATACGGGTAGCCGTTTTGGTACAACCGGTACTTGCATTTGAACCTGTTACGGTATATGTTGTTGTGGAAAGTGGATTAACGGTAATACTTGGTCCTGATAGTCCTCCGGGGTTCCAAGCATAGGTTGTAGCATTGGATGCGGTTATAGTTGTAGAAGCTCCGGCACATAGGGTTGTAAGCGAAGATGCTGTAGTAACATTAGGGAGAGGATTAACGGTAATGGTTCGTGTAGCTGTAGAAGAACATCCATTTGTATTAGTACCCGTAACGGTATAAGTAGTTGTTGCAAGTGGACTTACTGTTATACTAGCTCCATTAAGCGCTCCTGGATTCCAACTATAAGTATTCGCATTGGCAGCAACTAGTGTAACCGAATTGCCAACACAAACCGACGAAGAGGTTGCGCTTGTTGTTAAAGCGGGTAACGCATTTACTGTGATGGTTCTGGTGGTAGAAGATATACAACCTTGAGCTGAGGTTCCGGTAATGGTGTAGGTTGTGGTTGCTGAGGGCGACACTGTAAATGACGAGCCAGAAAGTGCTCCTGGATTTAAAGTGTACGAACTAGCTCCAGCAGGAATAATTGATGTGCTTCCACCAATACAAATGGCACTTGAAGTAACCGTTGTTGTAACTACAGGCATATTTACATTGACCACATTACTAGCCACGCGCAAAGGGTTGGTACAACCTGTAACATTATCGGTTACCTGTGCATAGTACGTTAATGCTCCCGAAGTTGTTGGCGTATGATTTTGTGTAAATCCGTTGCCTAAGGAAGTTCCGCCGGAAGCAGTGTTGAACCATGAAACAGATTGAGAAACTAAACTCAACGTTGGTAATGAAATATTCGAAATTGTTATTTCGCACCAACCACCGCTATTGGTTGCCGACCAAGCATCGAATCGAAACAGATCGCCGGCATTTACTGCAATGCTTGCCACACCACTTTGTGTGGAGGCGCCGTTAGGATTATAACCAGGAAAAAAATTGGCTGCTCCACTATTAATATAATATAAGGGCCTGTCGTTACCTACAATATTATCGTAGTTAAAATAGCTCCAATTAAATGTAATAACGCCGGTGCACGGAATAACTATACCATAGATAGTATTCGCTGGTGACCATGTAAAGAATGACGCATTACTCGATGCTAATTTAATACTATTCGGAGCAAGCGAAGTATCTAAACTACCATTCGAAGTACTTGATTTAGTGAAGGTCCAATTTGAAGGGGCATAGTATCCTTGAAAATTAGTGGATGCACCGGCACAGTTATATGCAATAGGTGAGGTATAACTTAATCCAATATTTGAGCCTAAACAAATGGCTGTTGGTGAAGCGGTTGATGTACCTTGAACAGGAGCTGGTATGACGTATACCGTTTGAGTAGCTGTTTTTGTACATCCCGCAGCATTCGTTCCGGTAATAGTATAAGTTGTAGTAGTTGATGGAGTAACGGTGAAGGAAGATCCGGCTAAACCACCAGGATTTAAACTGTATGTAGTTGCACCGCTTGCGATTATTGTGGTACTAGAACCTTCGCAAATGGAGTCATTTGTAACGGTACTTCCCGTATTCGGTGTGATCGTAATAACTCGTGTTGCAGTACCAATACATCCTTGGGCGCTCACTCCGGTAACGGTATACGTTGTACTACTAGCATTCACCACTACCGTCCCTCCACCGAGGTTACCGGGTTGCCACATATAGGTTGAAGCACCTGTTGCGTTGAGTGTTAAGGCTATTCCTTCGCACACAGCACCTGAAGGAGTTACCGATGTATTTAACGTTACATTCGGGTACATGTTAATAGCAATGGGAATCGAGGTTACAGATTGCAAACTATTCGTACAAGTTACCTTGCAATAAAAATTAGTTGAAGTGGAAATTGTGGTAGTTAATGTAGTACCGGTAGCGCCCGTTACGATACCTGCACTGTTATACCATTGAAAAGTTAAACCAGGTGTGGTTGGTGTATTTTGAACACTTAATGTTATCACTGAATTCGGACATACATTGGTGTAATTACTAAGCGTATTACCAAGTGCTGATGGTATTCCATTACAATTTGGGTTATCAACTATTTGTACATAGTAATCTTCTGTTTCTCCATAATAATAATTGTTACAAGGCCAAGCCACCGTTTCATCTTGAATATTTACAACACGCATAACCGTTGTGCCTAATGATGCCGTAGCCGGAATGGTAATAGTACCAGATTGGTAGTAATCATAATAATATTGTGTTTTATTGAACACGTGCTCACCAGCATCCGTAAAAATTCCGTTCTGATTAAAATCGATGTAAACAGAGGTTACACTTGTAGGTTGTGTACTGTAACAGAAATTAATGGTATAGGCAATCGGTATAACTTGCGAACGAGTTAAAAACGGAACAATAGGAGCACCTGTACCTGATTTATAATTAGCATAACTACCATTCACCGAACCAGGTCCGGTTCCGGTAGAAGAACAGTCGGATGAATTACTCATACCGGCCACCGAGAAATTGAAAATATCGGTACCTGTTCCGGTGTTAGCAGCCCCAGAGCTGCAATAAGATAAGCAATAATTACTGTTGGAAGTAACTTTTACCGGAACAGATTTGCCAATTAAATTACCATTAGAACAGGTAACATGACAACGATAATATTTTGTAGCATTGGATGTTTGAACTGAAGTTTGAACCGAATCGGTTCCGAGGTTTAATACGTTGGTAGTAAACAACGAATCGTCGGCACGCTTCCACTGATAAGAAATGCCATTAGCAAGTGTTGGATTTTCGAGGGAGAGAAGAAAGGGCTCTGAAGCACAAACTGTGGCAGATGTTGTTAAGGTATTACCCGGCGCAGGAATGCCTGTACATGTACCACCTTCGTAATAGGTAATAATAAGTTTTGGAGGTGTACTACCACTATAACCATAAATATTAAAGTTGGCAACAGAGTTTCTAACAAAGCCCAAGTTCACACTTCCACCTACATTCGCCTGCATGAAATTAACGCCATCTGAATTCAGTGTTTCTGTTTGTGTGTCATTGGTTTCCCATGTTGAAAAATGAAAGGTGCTGCCCGTAAAACAAGAGTCGTACAGAGCGGTACCCGAAAGAGTAGCTGGATTGCCGATAAAACCTTTAATCCAATTACCGGCAGAAGAAGAGTTACTGGAATACGTTGTAAATTCAACAGAAGCCGCAATGATAGTTTTACCCACCAAACTGGAAAGATTGAAAGTAGCCCACCCTCGATTACTTGTGTTATTTAATGAAACAAGATGACCGTCATTTTTCACACCAAGGTTGTTCACCGATCCTGATTTAAACGAACCAGCACTTCCTATGCAAGGAATGGCTATGGTATGTTGTGCGGAACTATACATTCCTGATAAAAAAGTAAATAGGGCAAGCAAATACCAACTTCGGTTTAAAACACTTAAGAAAGGAAAGCAAATCATAACTAAAAAATTAATTGTTCAATGAGGATGTAAAATTGTTCAGTAGAAGTAAGAAAGGAAATCGTTTAAATAAATGAAAAAGGGTAAGCAAGCATTTCGAATTCATTTAAATGAATGAGCACGCTTTATCCTAGTCAAGTAAAATCCTCATTCAGGGGGTATTAAAATTTCTAAATCCTATGGATTCGTACTACTTTGCATGTATCAAATCGCTTCTAAAATTTTGCTGCATTTTTTTTGGTCTTTTACTATTCCATAAACGCTTACATGCGGATACTATTCCTAAACCAATTACATTCTTACGCACCATTGGTGTAGATGAAGGCCTCTCGCAAGGAATGATTTTTTCAGTGCTGCAAGATAACGATGGCTTTATGTGGTTTGCCACCAAGGATGGTCTCAATCGGTACGATGGTTATACTTTTAAAGTGTATCGAAATACCGGTTTAGCCAATTGCCTTACAGATAACTGGGTTCAGGATATGGCAGAAGATTCATCGGGTAATTTTTGGGTGCTTACGGCTAGTAAGGGTTTATTTCTTTTTAATAGAAAAACAGAGAAATTTTATTCAGTAACACTCCCTCAACGAAGTAATCAAAAACCAATTTCTTGGTTCTATATTTCTGTTCAAGATTCTTTTTTGTATATCTCAAGTGATCAAGGAATTTTCATTTATAAAACATCCGCCAAGCTTTTTACCGATCAACTCGATGTTCAAGCACATAGTACCTTCTGCTACCAACTCAATGAGCAATGCTTTTATAAATTGAAACTTACACCAAATGGAGGTATATGGATTAGTAAATCCGATCGAGACAGTATGTATTTGTTCCTTCCAAATAAAGAAAGAACGGTTTGGCAACAACAGCAATATTCGTTAAAACAATATCAGGAACGAGTTATATCACCACAAATGAGTACGGGATTTGATTTTGTAGATCAAAACAGATGGTTTGTATTTCGAAATCAAAAACTCACACTATATGATTATACTAGTCCGCAACCAATCAAAGAGTTTACATTCAGCGGTGGTGTTAATCCTAATTTTCATATGTATATTGAAGCAACGCGGGAGTTAAAATTCAATTTTGAAAACATCCCTTGTGTATTCAAGCTCAATTTGAATACCATGATGGTAACCCGATTAACAGCTGAAACACACAGCCATATTCAGGATCAATATAAGGATGCAACGCATGTTATTTGGTCGAAAACGAATGGATACGGATTGTCGCTCTTAACAAACCAGGAGGCTCGCTTCAAACGTTTTTTTCTTCCGGTGCGTTGCGGCGGTATTCCGAATTCAATATACCACGACAAAATAGAAGGTGGTGTGTACACCTATGACCTTGCAAATCATAAGAGGACACATCTTCTTTCCAAACAACAATATCATCCCAATGGAAATTATAACCACCTTATTTTAGATGAGGATAGTGTGTTATGGATGAGTTATACAAGTTTGTCGTGTAGATTTTATTCCTATGATTTAAAAACAAGAAAGCTTAAACATATCCACGGCAACAACAACGGTATTTTCGACTATCTCTTTGAAGGAGAAACCAATCGATTATGGGTTTTTGAAGTTGGACAGTCGAGTGTTCGTTTACTCGAATACAATAAAAAAGAACATCGATTTCTTCGATCGTATAAATTACCTGACAAATTAGGTTATACCATAAGGCTATATGATGTGTGCCGAAAGCAGAACAATGTGTTTTGGATCGCAAGTTCAAATGGCTTAATTCGGTTTTCACCAAATAGTTCTGATTCGAATGAAATTTGGAAAATATTTACGCATCACGAAGCAGATCCGAAAAGTCTTTCAGAAAATAAATTATTAACTGTTTGCGCCGATCCTAAAGAACCTGATCGTTATTTATGGATAGGTACCGAGGGTAAAGGTGTTGAACGATTCACTTTAAGCAAGGAAACCTTCGAACATATTACAGAGATGGATGGATTGCCTAATAACGTTGCCTATGGTATACTACCCGATCGACAAGGTAATTTATGGATTAGTACCAATAGGGGTTTAAGTTGTTATACACCACGTATTGACGGTTATAGTAAAGGTGTATTCCGGAATTTTACTAAGGAAGATGGATTGCCAGGCAATGAATTTAATCGTTACGAATTTTATCAGGCTCCTAATTATGAATTGGAATTTAGTGGCGTTAACGGTGGTGTACGTTTTCTTCCAGAACAAATATTAACAGTGGAGAAGGCAGTACCTGTTTGTTTTATTTCTCTTCATGTAAATAATAAATTGGTTGAGGTAGGTGATAGCCCTGGTATTTTAAACAAAACAATTACATACACAAAAACAATTACCTTAAACCATCTTCAGAATATCTTTATCTTGAAATTTGCTTCCTTAGACTATCGAAATACTAATGGGAAAAAATACCAATACTATTTGGAAGGGTTTAATACGGAGTGGACACATCCTTCACCTAAGAATGAAGCTAGTTTTACAAACTTGAATCCTGGAACCTATACCTTTCATTTAAAGGGCAGTAATTGCGATGGCGTGTGGAATGAACATGAAACTGTTTTAGAAATAATTATTTTACCTCGATGGTATCAAACATGGTTGTTTCGAATAGGATGTTTGTTATTCGTAGTTATAATGATTTATACTTTCTATCGTTACAAACTTAAACAAGTAACGAGGCTACACAACCTCCGAAATAATATTGCTTCTGATCTTCACGATGAATTAGGGAGCACGCTCAGTAGTATATCCTTATCGGCAACCGTCATCGAAGATGCTATTGGAGAACGAGAACCGGAAGCTAAAATTTTATTACAACAGGTTTCGAAAAATGTACATCAAATGATGGAGTCGATGAGTGATATCGTGTGGACGATTAACACCAAAAATGATTCGTTTAGAAGTATCGTTCAACGAATGCGCGTTTTTGCTGCAGATATGTTAGAACCAAATAATATTGATTTTGATTTTGACGTTCAATCGGAAGTGGTTGACATGAAGCTTAATATGCACCAACGTAAAAATATTTATTTGGTTTTTAAAGAAGCTATACATAACGCGGTTAAATACGCTCATGCAAAGCACATCGTGGTGCGTTTAGAAAAGGATAACGCTGCCGTGAAATTAAATATCATCGATGATGGTATTGGTTTCAAAGTTGATGAAACAACGAACGAAATGGGTGGAAATGGATTATATAATATTCGAAGACGCGCCGAAGAATTAAACGGGAAGGTTACGATAACAAGTGTACCCGGAGGAGGAACTAATATTGAATTTCAGTTTAAGTTGTAGTATTGCTAGGCGTTAAAATTCATTTATTTCAATGATAGGATGAACTTGGAAGAAAAGTTACTTTTGATGTATGGATGATATTCAGGTAGTAGTATTCGACGATAATAAGCCAAGAAGGGAGTTATTACAATTGCTTATTAATTCTAAAGAGTCGTATCAATGTATTGGAGCCTATGAAGATTGCCGAATGATAGTAAAGAAAATAGCGTCAAACATTCCAGATGTAATTTTAATGGATATTGATATGCCCCATGTGAATGGTATTGAAGGATTGAAATTAGTTAAGCAACATTTTCCGGAAGTTAAAATACTCATGCAAACTGTTTTTGAAGATGAAGAAAAAATATTTCAGGCTATAATGAATGGTGCAAACGGATATATCTTAAAGAAGGCTTCACCACAGAAAATTTTGGATGCTATTACCGATGTTGTTCAAGGAGGAGCACCTATGACGCCAACCGTTGCACAGCAAGTACTTAATTTATTTCAAACAAAATTCGGATCATCGAATCAGAAAATGCAGTTTAACCTAACCAATAGGGAGCATGAAATTTTGAAACTACTGGTGAATGGTTATAGCTATAAAATGATTTGTAAGGAACTGAATTTAACCTATGCTACTGTGAATTCGCATATCAGTCATTTGTATGAAAAACTCCATGTAAGTTCCGGGGCACAGGCTGTGGCAAAAGCATTAGAGAATAATCTACTTTAATTATTTCGGATAACTTTAAAATCTGAATGACTTACATATATTCATTCAGAATGAACCATGTTGTACAGGTTAGATAGTTTCAATTTGAATTACCTTGCAAACCGTAAGACCAACGTATAGGTAAAGCATGTTGTATGGAAAAAATAAAATCAATCACACAGTTATACGATCTGCTTCCGGAGAATGAACGCATTCTGGTTGATGTTCTACGAGGTATTATCAAAGAAACACTACCGCCTTCATGCAAGGAAAAAATTTCTTTTAACGTCCCTTACTTTTATGGAAGAAAAGGGATCTGTATTATTTGGCCTGCCACTATTCCTCGTGGTGGAATCAAAAAAGGCGTACTCCTTGGTTTTTGGTATGGCAATAAACTGCAAGATCAGAAGGGCTATCTCCAACGAGGAAACAACAAACAAATTTTCTATCGAATTTATCAATCGCCTGAGGAAATAAATTTGGAAGTAATTCAAGAATTAGTAAGGGAAGCTATGGCTGTTGATAGTAATTGGTAATGCGATGTATACGTTCCACTAAATAGTTAACCACAAGTACAGCTTAGTATCTTGCGGTACCTAACTTCTCGCTACGCACAAATATTATTTGATTTTCTTTTTAGTAAAATGGGTAACCTTTTCATTTAAAATGCAATTTTACACTTCGGTGTTCTCTGTTAAATGAAGATGATTCTTATTGTCTTCTTCGAATAGGCAATTTTTGAAGTCAAGTACAAACCTTATTTTGTTAAGAATTCAATTTACGACGAGCCGCTTTGTATATTTGATTCATGAAAATACTAGTAGCCTTTACGCTTTTTTGTTTATTTGGTTTTCAACTTCATGCGCAATTGGTGATTAAACATGATACCGTTTGGTATCCTAATTTTCCAACCGATAATATCGCACACGGAAAAACAGACACTATCGTAAACCTTGGAACCGGCTCCAGCACAGTAACCTGGAATCGTGCTAATGTTGTTTTGCAGTCCGGTTGGACATGTAGTTTCGTTGATGATATTTATGCTTCTTATGGTTGCGCCGATACAACAACACATTCGGTAACTATACATCCAAACCAACCCGGTGTTTTTTGGGTGAACATGAAGGCAACCAGCGCTGCATCATCCAGTCCGGTTATTGTAACGCTGAATACCAGTATTGGTGCAATGACCTATGTTTTCGGTATCGGGGCACTGGGCGTTAATTATACAAATAACGAAGAGATACAGGTTTATCCGCAACCCTTCCAACATGAACTTCGATTCAAAGGCGACTTGAGTAATGTAAGTACCATAGAATTGCGAAATATATTCGGACAGCTGGTGTATCGTGCAGATAACAAGCATCAAGCTTCTCCGGTAATATCAACCACAGCCTTATCTTCCGGATTGTATTTTCTAACCCTTTGGGAACAAGATAGAAAATCAACCGTATATAAACTCTTGAAGGATTAATCTTCAAGCACCGGTGATAACCAGCGCTGGGCTTCATCGATACTCATATTTTTTCGCTTCGCATAATCCTCCAATTGCTCTTGGTTAATTTTCCCAAGTCCGAAATATTTGCTTTGGGGATGGGCAAAATACCAGCCACAAACCGATGATGCCGGATACATGGCTAAGGATTCGGTAAGTTGAATTCCGGTTTCTTGTTCTGCTTGTAAAAGCGAAAATAATTTTCGTTTTTCGGTATGATCAGGACAAGCCGGATAACCCGGTGCCGGACGAATGCCTACGTACTCTTCTGCAATTAAGGAATCATTAGAAAGGGTTTCATTGGAGGCATAACCCCAAAAGTCTTTCCTTATTTTTTCATGAAGATATTCCGCCAAAGCTTCTGCCAATCGATCGCACAAGGCCTGTAACATGATTTTGTTGTAGTCGTCATGATTTTCTTCAAAACGTTTTAAATGAGGTTCCATACCCTGAATGCTTACAGCAAATGCACCTAAATGCTGCTCGCCTCGAAAAGCCACAAAATCGGCTAAGCATAAATTGGCCTGACCCTGTGCTTTCATCGTTTGTTGACGTAGAAAATTCAATGTTGTTTTAGGTTCAACATGAAGGGTTACATCATCATCACTTATTTTTTTCGCTGGCCAAATACCGAATACTGCTTTTGCTTGTAGGCCTTCTGTTTGAATCATCTCATCCAGTAACTTCACAGCATCTTCATACAATTTACGAGCTTCTTTGCCAATGATTTCATCAGATAAAATGGCGGGGTATTTACCGTGCATTTCCCAGGTAATAAAAAAGGGCGTCCAGTCGATATAATTTTTCAAATCAGCCAATGAAATATCGCGTAATGTTTTATTGCCAATGAATTGCGGTGTTGGAACGTCAATCGATTCGTCTAACACAAATTTGTTAGCCCGCGCATCGGCTAATGAAAGTAATTTTTTGATTCCTTTACGTTTCAAAAAATCTTCTTTCAACTGCGTATACTCGTCGTGAATTTTTTGAAGGAAGGACTGTTTTTGTTCGCCAAGTAAATCGCTTACCACAGGAACACTGCGTGATGCATCTAACACATGAACAACACCTTCTTTATAATGTTCAGCAATTTTAACTGCGGTGTGCATACGC
>JAEUVD010000053.1 GCA_016787065.1 Chitinophagaceae bacterium | reverse complement strand
TTTAACAGAAGCACCTAATGTGCCACCACCTATTACAAGAGACTATGCAACTAAAGTTATTGTAAATCTTGAAGTCATAGAAAAAGAAATGGAAATGATGGATGGTGTAAAATACAATTTCTGGACTTTTGGAGGAAGCGTGCCAGGTCGCTTTATTCGTATTCGTCAAGGTGACTTTGTTGAGTTTCATTTAAAAAATAATCCCAATAACAAGTTACCTCATAATATTGATTTGCATGCTGTTTCTGGTCAAGGTGGAGGTGCAGCTGCTACTTTTACAGCACCAGGACATGAAACTCAATTTTCATTCACTGCATTAAATTCAGGTTTGTATATTTACCATTGTGCAACCGCACCAGTTGGTATGCACATAGCCAATGGAATGTATGGGTTGATTTTGGTTGAACCCAAAGAAGGCTTACCAAAAGTAGATAGAGAATTTTATGTATGCCAAGGAGATTTTTATACTAAAGGTGCTTACGGTGAAGCTGGATTACAACAATTTAATATGGATAAAGCTTTGAAAGAACAGCCTGACTACGTTGTGTTTAATGGCAAGGTGGGTTCGCTTACAGGCGACAAGTCATTAAAGGCAAAAGTTGGTGAAACAGTTCGTTTGTTTGTAGGAAATGGTGGACCAAATCTAGTATCAAGCTTCCATGTTATTGGAGATATTTTTGATAATGTTTATCCAGAAGGAGGAACAACGTTAAATCATAATGTACAAACAACATTAGTTCCAGCAGGAGGTTCGGCTATTACAGAGTTCAAATGTGATGTGCCTGCTAATTTAATTTTGGTAGACCATTCCATTTTCCGAACATTTAATAAAGGATCATTGGGCATGTTGAAAGTAGAGGGGGCTGAAAATAAATCAATTTACTCAGGACAACAAGATGATCGTATTTACCAAGCAGAAGGTGCGGCTCAAACGATGCCAGATGAACCTGTTGTAGTTGCTAAACCACTGACCAAAGACGAAAAAATTACGCAAGGTAAAGCTATATATGCCAGTACTTGCCAAGCTTGTCATCAAGCTGATGGTAAAGGAATTGAAAAAGCATTTCCACCTTTAGCTGGCTCTGATTATTTCGCTTCTAACCCATCATTAGTTACTAAAACCATTATTCACGGTTTGTCTGGTAAAATTACTGTCAATGGAAAAGTGTTTGATGGCGTAATGCCAAAACAAACGTTGAGCGATGCACAAATTGCTTCAGTTGCAACGTATGTATTAAATAGTTTTGGAAACAAAGGAGGCGAAGTATCCGCAGCAGATGTTTCAAAACAACGTAAATAAGAATGCATAAATTAATCACTATATTATTTTTATTTATTGACTTGTTGGTTGATGGTCAAAGTCATCCAACAATGGTAAATATAAAGGGAGGAATATTCCTTCCTTTATATTCCTTAGATAGTCAAAAAACGATAGTGAAACCATTTTTTATGGATATTTTTCCTGTAACAAATGAAGATTATAAAAAATTTATTTTACAAAATCCATCATGGAGTAAAACAAAAATAAAATCGATATATGCTGATACGAACTATTTGCATCAATGGAATTCAGACACTTCATTTAATGCGCAAATTGCATTGAGTCCAGTTGTAAATATTTCCTGGTTTGCAGCCAAAAAATATTGCGAATGCCAAGGTAAACGATTACCAACTGTTGCTGAATGGGAAATTGCAGCAAGAGCAAGTGAAACAAAACCAGATGCCTCAAAAGATTTTAAATTTAATCAATGGATTTTAAATTGGGTTTCAAAATCTAATCCGAAAGTATTGCCACATGTAGGTTCTACATTCAAGAACTATTATGGTGTTTGGGATTTACATGGCTTAGTTTGGGAATGGACTTTTGATTTTAATAGTGCTTTAACAACAGGCGAATCAAGAGGGAATAGTGGACTTGATAATACGTTTTTTTGTGGAGGAGGTTCATTTGCTTCTAAGGATATTAATAACTATGCATCATTTATGCGTTTTGCTTCACGCTCGAGTGTGAAAGCAAAATATGGAGTTCCTAATTTAGGCTTTAGATGTGTAAAAAATAAAATTGGCTCATGAGCTTTTTTGGAATCATACGGAATGTACATGTTCTATCTGCCGCAATATGGTTAGGCATGGTAGTGGTAATGAATTATGGTTTAATGCCATCGGTGTCAAAAAAACTAACACAGATAGATATTGATATTTTGAAACCCATATTTAAAAATGTAACCAATATAGTTTCTATTAGTGCAGCATCAACTTTTGTAACAGGAGGAATCATTCTTTGGATACAAACTAGATTTAATGTATTAGAAATGCTTGAAAGCACCAGAGGAACGCTCATATTCATAGCAGGAAGTGTAGGATTTATGGTTACAGTTTTTCATTTTCTTGCAGAAAGTAAAGTAGAAAAATATTTGAGAAGTCGGTTGCCAAATAAAGATGAATTATTAGTGGGATATAAGGGTATTGAATTCATCCCTCAAATCGGATTAGTCATTGTTTCAGCCATTTTTATTACTATGTTAATCGCAGTTAGAGGAATATAAAATAAAAACAATAAAATGAAATTAAAAATAATAGCACTATGCATTGCAACAATCTTCATTTTTTCATGCAATGAAAAAGAAGAAAAAGAATGTTGTAAAAAAGATATAAACAAAACCGAAGAAGTTGTCAAGGATGAAATGACTGCAAACGAATCTATTTTTAATTTAGAAAGCAAATGGTTGAAGCAAAATAAAGATAGCATCTCACTAAAGGAATTATCAAATAAAATTACTGTTGCAGCGATGGTTTTCACACATTGCGAATCAGCTTGTCCGAGAATTGTTGCAGACATACAACGTATTGAAAAAGCTTTTTCAAAAGAAGAATTACAAAATATTCAGTTCTTATTAATCAGCATGGATCCGTTAAGAGATACGCCAGAAAGGTTTATAGAATTTTCAAAAGAACATCAATTGAATGATAACTGGATTTGCATTTCTTCAAACAATGATGCGACAATGGAAATTGCCAATGTGCTAAATGTTCGCATAAAACCATTAGCAGGTGGAGGTTTTGACCATTCCAATACGATTCATTTAATTGATAAAAATGGAAACATCGCATTCCAACAAAATGGGCTTGCACAAGAGCCTACAGAAATGATAGAACATATAAAAACTTTAATTAAATAAAAACTCAAAAACAAAAATTTAAAAAAATGAAAAACTTAAAATTAGTAGCTATAGCTACATTAACAACAGCAACATTTTTATTCTCATGTGGAGGTGATGAAAAAAAAGAAACACCAACAACTACTGAAGCACCAAAATCTATGTTGGAAGAAACACCTGCTGCTGGTGGATTAGATGCTAAAATTGCTTCAGGTAAGGCAGTCTATGAAAAGGTATGTCAAGCATGTCACCAAGCAGATGGCAAGGGATTACCTGCAACGTTTCCGCCTTTAGCTGGGTCTGATTATTTAGCAGCCGATTTGCCAAGAGCAATTGGAGGTGTTGTAAATGGTCTAACAGGAGAAATAACAGTAAATGGAGAAAAATTTAATCAAGCTATGCCAGCAGCTACACTATCCGATGACGAAGTTGCCAATGTATTTACATATGTTCTAAACAACTTTGGTAATAAAGGCGGAGAAGTAAATGCTGCTGATGTTAAAGCAGTTAGAAAATAGAATTTATATCTTAATTCATAATGTTGATTTAATAACGACTCATCATGTATAAATATTTTCAAAACTTAAATTAAATAAATTATGTTATCAAAATCACAAGCCAAAGTATTTTTCCTAGGAGGTACTATTGTCACTTTTGCCATATTCCTAGGCTTGTCATGGAACTCATTAAGCAATGAAGTTCCTAAAAAAACACATGAAGAAAACCTTACACCTCAAGTAATTTCTGGAAAACATATTTGGGAAAAAAATAATTGCATGGGATGCCATACAATATTAGGGGAGGGTGCTTATTATGCACCAGAGTTAACCAAAGTATACGAGCGAAGAGGCGAAGCCTATATAAAAGCTGCTGTTATGAGCAAAACACCATGGGCACCAAGAGGTAGGCAAATGGTTGCTTATGCTATGACCGAGCAAGAAGCCAATGATGTAGTTGCCTTTTTGAAATGGATAGGCGAAGTGGACTTAAATGGATTTCCAGCAAAACCAGATTTAAAGAAATAATTTTCAAACAAAATAAATTTAATTATCATGAAGTATAAATCACAAAAAGTGGCATATTGGTTTTTTGCATTATCAATGCTGTTACTTTCGTTGCAAATAGTATATGGTTTTATTATGGCATTTGCGCATATGGGTTATGATGTGTTGCATCAAATAACACCATTTAATACTGCTCGTGCAGTACATACCAATTTATTAGTTGTTTGGTTATTATCTGGTTTTATGGGAGCTGCATATTACATCATTCCTGAAGAAGCTGAAAACGAATTGGTCAGTGTAAAATTGGCTTATGTTCAGTTGATTTCATTAGCTGTAGTAGGAGTTGTAGCTATAGTGGGTTATCATTTTAACTATTGGGAAGGTCGTAAGTTTTTAGAAATTCCAAGACCATTAGATTGGTTAGTTGTAGTAAATGTTTTAACCTTTTTAGGAATTATTTTAGTTACCCTTTTTAAAGGGAAAAAACGAACTACCACATCACTTGTATTAACAATGGGATTAGTTTTTGCGGCTTTACTTTATTTGCCTGGCATGATATGGTTTGATAATCAAACCATGGATTCATTCTTTCGTTGGTGGGTTGTGCACTTATGGGTAGAAGGTGTTTGGGAATTAATTATGGGTGGTATTCTTGCATTTTTGTTAATCAAAATAACCGGTGTTGATAGAGAAGTTATTGAAAAGTGGTTGTATGTAATTGTGGGACTAACATTTATCTCTGGAATCTTAGGAACAGGTCATCATTACTATTATATTGGTGTTGGAAAAGCTTGGTTAATTATAGGAGGAATCTTTTCTGCAATGGAACCACTAGCATTTTTAGGAATGGCATTATTTGCAATTGCAATGTATAGAAAAGGAGAAAAAAAACATCCCAATAAAATAGCATTAAGTTGGACTTTAGGTACAGCCATCGTTTCATTTGTTGGAGCTGGTTTGTTAGGATTAGCTCATACTTTACCTGGAGTAAATATGTACACACATGGAACTTTAGTTACTGCCATGCATGGTCACTTAGCATTTTGGGGTGCTTATGGAATGATCGTTTTAGCATTTATTAGCTATGCATTGCCAAATTTAACTGGACGAAAATTGTATGATAGTACAACAGGGTTATTAGCATTTTGGTTGTCGAATATTGGCATGGTAGGTATGACTGTTGCCTTTGGTGTTGCAGGTGTTGCACAAGTATATTTGGAAAGAAAAGTAGGTTTAGAGTTTGGAGACGTACAAAAAGAAATACAAGTACATTTTGTGGTATTGGCTGTTTGTGCAACATTCTTTACTACTGGTATTGGTTGTTACATTTATGAATTTATAAAATATGGCAGACCCAATGATGAAGCACTCGAAACAATTACAAACTTATAATTTTAAATAAAATATCAAAATGAATATAGATCAAGAATTAAAAATAGCAGATGTCGTTAGCAATAATATCAAAACAGCCGACATATTTAAAAAATACGGAATTGATTTTTGTTGTGGTGGTGGTATATCAATAGCTAAAGCTTGTGAGAAAAAAAATGTTAGTGTTGAGCAATTATTGAGTGAGTTGAAAAGCATTGATAATAAAATTATACCATCTCAAAATTTCAACAATTGGGAATTAGATTTTTTAATTGATTACATAGTAAATACACATCATGCTTATGTGTTAGATGCAATAGAATTGTTGGATGCATATTCAGCAAAAGTGGCAAAAGTACATGGTGAAAACCATCCACCTGTTTTGGAAATTGAGCGACTTTACAACCAAGTAAAAATGGAACTTTTGCAACACATGCAAAAGGAAGAACGAATTCTCTTTCCCTATATCAAACAATTAGTAAAAGCAAAAAAAGAAAACTGTCCCGTTATAAATTCTCATTTTGGCACTGTGCAAAATCCTATTAATATGATGAATGCAGAACATGAAATGGCTGGAAATACGTTGAAGAAAATTGCGGAATTAACGATGAATTACACCCCACCTGAATGGGCATGTAATACATTCAAAGCCCTGTATGCAAAATTAGATGAGTTTGAACAAGATTTGCATTTGCATGTACATTTAGAAAACAATATTTTGTTTCCTAAAGCCATAGAGTTAGAAAAAAGTTTTCAAGTTTTAAACTAGAAACCATGCCTGAAAAAAGAAATAATTCCTTAATTCCTCTATCAAGGGAACATCATTTTGCTTTACAACTTTGTTGGAAAATAAATAAAGGAATTCAACTTGAAATAGAAGGAGATAGAATAAGCAATTATATCCAATGGTTTTATAATCATTACTTGTCAAATCATTTTCATGAAGAAGAAAATTATCTTTTTCCTCTTTTAGGTATTGACAATAAGCATATACAACAAGCGCTAGATGAACATTCCAAATTGAAGCAAATATTATTACAAAACGATATTGAATATACTTCATTAAGCGAATTTGCGCTAATGTTAAATAATCATATCCGATTTGAGGAAAGAATTTTATTCAATGAAATTCAACAGAAGGTTTGTGTAAATGAATTAAAAATGGTAGAAGGAAAATTTACACATACTCAATTTATTGAGAATGAAAAAGATGAATTTTGGATTACAAAATAACATAAAGATGAATACAATAATAGAAGAAGTGAAATGTCCATTTTATCATGTAGTTGGCAAAGAAGTTGAGGTATTTGAACAAGTATATCAAAATAAATTACCTATACTTTTAAAAGGTCCTACAGGAACAGGTAAATCAAGATTTGTGGAATTTATGGCTAATAAATTAGGCAAAAAATTAATTACGATTAGTTGCCATGAAGAAACATCTTCTACTGATTTAATTGGACGATTTATTATTAAAGGGGCAGAAACAATTTGGCTTGATGGACCATTGACAACTGCTGTGAAAAATGGATATATTCTATATTTAGATGAAGTTGCTGAAGCTCGACCTGATGTCATAGTTGCTATACATTCATTAACTGATCATCGAAGAGAATTATTTATTGATAAGCTTGGAGAAACCTATAAAGCTCATGATGATTTTATGTTGGTGGCATCTTTTAATCCTGGTTATCAACGAGGTTTTAAAGAATTGAAACCATCTACTCGTCAACGTTTTGTGGCACTATCATTTCAATATCCAGAGCCTAAAGTTGAGCAAGAAATTTTGGTGCAAGAAACAGGAATCGAGCATGATGTAGCAAAAAAAATAGTAATCTTAGGAAACAAAGTTAGAAACTTGACAGAGCTAGGTTTAACTGAAACGGTTTCTACAAGATTATTGGTAGATGCTGCAAAAATAATTCATTCAGGCTTGGCAAAACGACTAGCTGTTAAGGTTGCCGTCATGGAACCATTATCGGATGAAAAACAAATTTTAGAAGCTTTGTATGATTTGACAGATTTGATGATATAATTAAGATGGCATTTGATGAATATTTATATGGAAAAATTTCTAATTATTTTAAGAAACTAAAAAATGTTTCGGATGAAATAATTAATAGAACAGTTGTTTTAGATGATATAAAGCAACGACTAACTATTCTTGCAAGAGCATTAACCGGAAATGCCATAGAAATATTTCCAGCAGAAAGAGAAGGAGGATATAAAGGAAATAATTTCTTTTTCCCTTCTTCATTTTCATTGTTTGAAAACTTTGAACAAAATTTATCATACTACTTATTTCGACTCTTATATCTTTCTATTCAAAAAGAATTAAAATTAAATAACTATACGTTAGTTGATTTAGAATTGAACCTTGCTCAAAAAAAGGCTCATGAATCTTCTGGTTTTATTTTAGAAAAACTATTTCTTGATTTTCCTATTACAAAGCAATTGTATCATGATTTTGAAATACAATTGCAACGAAAAGCTACTGATAAGAAACCAGTAGATTACACTTGGCTATTTGGTAAATGGATGGAAGATGAAATAGAAGATGGCAACAATAATAAATTAAATAATTTTTCAGAACAAATTAAAAAAGCACAAGAAGAACCAGCCAAAACAGTCATTATGTCGAATGCTGTAGAGAATGTCATAACTGTTGAAGTAGATAAAAAACAACAAGAAGATTATGTAATGACACATAATTTTGAGAAAGTAGAAACTGCTGATGAGCATAGCGGTGTTTGGCGTGATTTTGATGGAGAAGATGAATTAGAGGACCACCAAGATGCGTTGGATGAACTCAATATGAAATTTGTGGTTCGTGTAGATGATACAGCGCATTCCATTTATCATGCTGAATTTACAGAGAATACAAGTGTTTCTGAAAGTGCAGCATTGGCGTCCCATAGCTTTCATTTCATTTATGATGAATGGAACTTTTCTAAAAATGAATACAAGAAAAACTACTGTAAAGTATTTCCTACAATACAACCTAATTCAGATCCAACTTATTATTCCAAAACCATTAGAGAGAACTATACTATTTTACAAGGGCTTCGTAAGATGCTGACATCTATGAATAATAAAATGCAACAAGTTCGCAGACAAACGGATGGAGATGAATTTGAATTAGATGCATTGAGTGATATGTATGTGGATATTCATTCCAGAAAAACAGCCAGCGAAAATATTTATTTATCGAAACGAAAAAAGGAAAAAGATATCTCAATTTTATTGTTGTTAGATATAAGTTTGTCAAGCGATGGATATGCAGATGGCAATAAAGTTATTGATGTAGAAAAGCAAGTCAGTATTTTATTTGGAGAAATATTGAATGAGTATCATATTGACTTTGCAGTTCAAGGATTTTATTCAAAGACCAGAAATTTTTCCACCTATATTTCGTTAAAAGATTTTGATGAAAATTGGAATCAGGTAAAACATAAAATTGGTGGCGTTGAACCAAGTGGATATACTCGAATTGGTGCTGCTTTGCGTCATTCAGGATTCCTGTTGAGTAAAAGACAAACAAAAAACAAATGGATTATTCTTTTATCTGATGGCAAACCAAACGATTATGATAAATATGAAGGCAAGTATGGTATTCAAGATGTGAAACAAGCTTTGCATGAATTGAAAGCACAAAATATAAATTCCTATGCATTGGCAATTGAAGCACAAGCAAAGTATTATTTACCACAAATGTTTGGGCAAAATCACTACCAAATTTTAACAACACCTGTAGAGCTTTTAAAATCATTAGTGAAGCTATACGAAAAAATTAAATATACCTAAATGAGCAATACAACCCCACATACATTTCATATACCAGTTATGGGATTAGCATTTACAATTGATACTCCAATAAAAGTTGCAAAATATGGAATTAGCTCGGTTGTTTCAATTATGGAAGACCATTTAATTGAGCAAATGCGCGAAGTACTTTGTAAAAGCAACGGACTAGAATATGTTAAAATAAATATTTCAGATAATGACTACAGGGCTAAGAGAATAACGGCATATTTGAATTTAATGCAAGATATAATTGACAATCAAATAGAGGCTCTCAGAATAGAAGATTTTGACAACAATGAAGATATTAATAAATATTTTGAAATGTTGCCTGATAATGCTTACGCCAAAATTTTCTATAATACCATGTTAGAGTCCGAAAGGGACGAACGTAAAATAAATCAGAACAAGTTAAGAAAATTAATTGTTGCCGGTAAGATTGATGTAAATATTATGACCAAATTAGATAAAACTAATTATGATACAGAAGGAAATGAGCTACCTACACAATTTTCTGATGCATTGGCTGCATTAAGAGGTTATGCTAATAGCAGAATAGAGTCCTCTATTGTATTCTCTGCTGGATTAAACCCAAGATTATTTAGCTACTGCGAAAATTTCGAAGATTTTTATCCTAATTTAAACGGACAAATTAATAAGAAAATTATTTTAAAAGTTAGTGATTATCGTTCGGCTTTAATTCAAGGAAAATATCTTGCAAAAAAGGGATTATGGATTTCGGAATTTAGAATTGAATCCGGAATCAATTGTGGAGGGCACGCATTTATATCCAATGGAATACCCTTTGGGCCAATATTAGAAGAGTTTAAACTTAAAAGAAATGACTTGTATAATGAGTTATTAGTAACTTGTGTGAACACTTTAAAGACATTAGGAAAAAATTCTTTTTTAATTAACCCTGAACTAAAAATAACTGCACAAGGTGGTATTGGAACAAGTGAGGAAAATAGTTTTTTGATTGATTATTATAATTTAGATTCAACTGGGTGGGGCAGTCCTTTTTTATTAGTCCCCGAAGCAACCAATGTAGATAGCGAAACATTAAATAAACTAAAATCAGCCAAAAAGGAAGATTATTATTTAAGTCATTCATCTCCTTTGGGTGTTCCATTTAATAATTTCAGAAATAGTAGTTCCGATAAACAACGTAAAATGAGAATGGATAAGAATAGACCAGGAAGCCCTTGCTATAAGAAATTTCTATCTATGGATAAAGAATTTACAGACAAACCAATTTGTACAGCATCTCGAGAATATCAAAACTTAAAAATAAAACAACTTAAAAGCCAAATTACCGATCTTAATATTTTAGAAAAAGAAATAGAAAAAATTACAGAAAAGGAATGTTTATGTGAAGGGCTTGGAGCATCTGCCCTACTTGTTAACAATACAAAGTTACCCCATAATTTAAGCGCTGTTACCATTTGTCCAGGTCCCAATTTGAAATACTTTTCTGATGTATTTTCTCTGAAACAAATGGTAGATCATATATACGGACGATTAAATATTTTAAATAATTTAAATAGGCCCAATATTTTTGTGAATGAGCTGCGATTATATTTTGATTATTTAAAAAAAGAAATTGAAGAGCAATACAATGTAATTAGTGAAAAAAAATTAGCATACTTCCAAACTTTTAAAGCTAATTTATTAATTGGAATTGATTATTACGAAGGGCTAATTCCAAAAATAAAACAAAGTAATACAGAATTTAAAAACAATATTATAAAACAACTAAAAGAAATAAAATCTTCATTGAATCTTTTACCCCTGTTGCATACGGCACAATCTTAACAGCCCTGTATACGTATTAAGTATTCAAAACAAACATAAAATGTAAACAAAACAAAGTCAATTAAAATAAAAACAAATTAATAAAGTTATTTATGAAACCTATAATTAAAAGATCATGGGCAGAGCCTTATAAAATAAAAATGGTTGAATTGTTGAAAATGACAACCAAGCAGCAAAGAATAAAAGCAATTAAAGAAGCAGGTTATAATACATTTCTACTAAAATCAGAAGACGTATACATTGATTTACTAACAGACAGTGGAACAAACTCTATGAGCGATAGGCAATGGGGGGCTTTTATGACAGGAGATGAAGCATATGCTGGTAGTAAAAGCTACTACAAACTAGAAAAGGCAATTCAAAATTATTACGGATATAAGTACATTATACCAACTCATCAAGGAAGAGCTGCCGAAAATATTTTATCTAAAATATTAATTAAAAAAGGAGATGTAATTCCAGGTAATATGTATTTCACTACTACTCGGTTACATCAAGAATTAGCTGGTGGAATGTTTACCGATATTATTATTGATGAAGCCCATGAACCACTTAACGAGCATCTATTTAAAGGAAATGTGGATTTAAGTAAGTTGGATAAAATAGTAAAAAAGTATGGAGCAAAAAAAATACCCTATATAAGCATCGCTACTAATGTAAACCTTGCAGGAGGACAACCAATTAGTATGGCTAATTTAAAGGAGTTAAGAGCGTATACTAAAAAACATAAAATTCGAATTATACATGATATGACTAGAGTTGCTGAAAATGCATACTTCATTCAACAAAGAGAAAAAGGTTATAATAAAAAGTCGATAAAAGAAATTGTATTAGAAATCTGCTCCCTAACAGATGGCGCAACCATGAGTGCTAAAAAAGATGCCTTGGTAAACATTGGTGGATTTATGGCTACCAACGAATGGGATGTTTTTGAAGAAGCTAGAAATTTAGTTGTAGTTTATGAAGGCCTTCATACTTATGGTGGTTTAGCAGGAAGAGACATGGAAGCAATAGCCATTGGAATTGCTGAGAGTGTAGATGACAATCATCAACATGCCAGAGTGGGTCAGGTAGAGTACTTAGGAAATAAAATGATGGAATATGGAATTCCAATTGTGAAACCCATTGGAGGACATGGCATCTTTGTGGATGCAAAAGCATTTTTGCCTCACCTTACGCAAGATCAATATCCTGCTCAAACCTTAGCTGCAGAATTATTTATAGATTCAGGTGTAAGAACAATGGAGCGAGGAATTGTATCTGCCGGAAGAAAAGCGAATGGAGAAAATTACTATCCGAAATTAGAATTAGTACGATTTACAATTCCGAGAAGGGTTTATACTCAAGCTCATATGGACGTGATTGCTGAGTCGGCTGCAGCAGTTTATCAAAAAAGAAAATCAATCAAAGGATTAAAAATGATTTACGAGCCAAAATACTTGCGCTTTTTTCAAGCAAAGTTTGAAAAGTTATAAATGAATTTTATATTGTATGAAATTCAAACCTAGACATATCTTTTTTATTTTAAGTGTACTCTTTCTTATATACTCATTTAGCATTTATATAAAACCACTTTCTATAAAAGAGAACGCAAGATTTGATAAAGAACAGGCATCTAAAGGCAGACTAGTATGGCAAGCTTATAATTGCCAAAGTTGTCATCAGTTATATAGTTTAGGAGGATATTTGGGACCCGATTTAACTAATATTATTTCTGATTCTAATAAAGGAGAGAAAATCGTAAGAGCATTTGTAAAATCGGGCACTAAACAAATGCCTACATTTAATTTAACTGACCATGAAATGGATTTACTTATTGAATTTCTGAAATCTACTGATGCAAGTGGAAAAAGTGATGTCAGGGGTTTTAGTATAAATAAATTTGGAATGATAAAGAAGAATGAAAATAAGTAAATATAATATCGGAAACCTGTTTTTAGTAACTTCATTATGCATGTTAGTGCTAGGGCTACTTTTTGGTGTTTTAGCTGCTATAATTTATATTTTTCCTAATTTTTTGAAACATCAATTAGGTTTTGTTTCATTAAGACCCTTACATGTTTCATCAGCTATTTTCTGGATTATTTTAGGAGCAACTGGCTGTATTTATAATGGGCTAAAGCAATACATAACAAAACCTAAAACATACAAAATTGCACTTATTCAATGGATATTATGGATAGTTGCCATAACTGGTATTGTAATTTCATATTTTAATAAAGATTTTGGAGGCAGAGAATATTGGGAATTTAATCCAATTTGGGCTTTACCAATAGCTATTGCTTGGATGCTATTCTTAGTCAATTTTTATTTATTAGTAAAAAAAATAAAAGATTGGCCTGTTTATATTTGGATGTGGCTCACCGGTGTTATATTTTTCTTTTTCACCTTTTCAGAAAATTATTTATGGATATTTCCTTATTTCAGAGAACATTTTATTACTGATATGACCATTCAATGGAAAGTAAATGGTTCCTTAGTTGGTTCTTGGAATCAGATTTTATATGGCACAGCTTTTTTTTTAATGGATAAAATTTCTAAAAGTAAAAATACAGGAACTAATAAGTTTGCTTTTGCTATGTATTTTTTAGGACTATTTAATTTAATGTTTAATTGGGGGCATCATATTTACACACTTCCTACAGAAAACTACATTAGATATATTGGATACATAGTTAGTATGACAGAATGGATATTTTTTATAAAAATTATTTATGATTGGAAGGCTAGTATTAGTAAATTCCAAAAGAAATATTATTATTTCCCTTATCGATTTCTGATGGCTGCCGATATATGGGTATTTCTCAATTTGGGACAGGCTATATTAATGTCAATACCAGCTATAAATATTTACACACACGGAACACATATAACAGTTGCACATGCAATGGGAACTACTATAGGAATTAATACTATGATATTATTAGCCGTTTGCTTTGAATTTTTTAATAGAAAAGAAAAATCAAACTATTTGAATTATTTATTTTGGATTTTACAAATCAGTTTGTTGGTATTTTGGTTATCGCTGAATGGTGCAGGTATACAAAAAGGAATTTGGCAATTAAGTAGCCATCAAGAAAGTTATTCTAAAATGATGGAATCCCTAAGACCATATTTTATTGTATTTGCTATAGCAGCTTTTGGTATACTAATTTCATTGGGTGCAATAGCCATTTTGCTTATAAAAAAAGCAACCATAAATGAGTATAATAATTAACAAGAAGAATCATGCTGATGAAACAGATTATTCGGATAAAATAATTAAATTTTTAAATGAAAATTAATTAGCAACAGTTTGTTTTGTAAAAGAAAATGAAAAATAATAGTAAAATTAAAACCCTAGAACCACCAGGTGGCATTCTCATTTGGATTGTAATTTTCGTAGAATTAATGACATTTGGAATTGCTCTTATTTTCTTTTTATTAAATGGTAAAGAAAATCAAAGTTTGTATCATGCATCTGCTTTACAACTCAATAAGTCATTGGCATTTGTAAACACCATTGTGCTTCTTACAAGTGGTTATACTATGGCCGAGGCTATTCGTTTTCTGAAAAAATCAATGATGAATAAATTTAAAATGTATACTCTTTCAACAATACTGTTAGGAGTATTATTTATAGTAATAAAATTTATAGAATACTATACAAAATTTCAACACAATATAAGTTTCAATAGCAATAGCTTCTTTTCATATTATTTCATGCTTACAGGTTTTCATTTATTACATGTCATATTTGGCTTGGTTTTGTTATCCTATTTCTATTTTTCATACAACAAAAAAAATGAAGATATAGAAGCAACAGCAGCATTTTGGCACATGTGTGATTTGATTTGGTTATTAATATTTCCTGTTATTTATTTAATTTTTTAATCCTCATTTATGAAAATTACAGTTGAAAGAAATACACTTATTTTGTTGATTTTAATATCACTCACCTTACTTACATCATTTTTTATTCATTCTAAATATTCGGTAATTGCAATTTTATTTTTAGCTTTCAACAAAATAAATTTAGTTGCTTTTCAGTTTATGGAATTAAAAAATGCACATAGAATATGGAAAGTTGCGTTTTTACTTTTTGCATCTTTTTTATTAATATTACTTGGATTATTATTCTTAATATAATCTAAATTCTACTTATGGAATTGCTCTATTTTTACAAAATCTTCCTCACATAAGTTCGATTTTGCGATAATGCTTTGTACAAAAAAACAGAGTGAGAATGAGTGCGGAGAGCGAAGCTCCCAAACGAGTTGTCACTTTGTTTTTTTACTTCGCTCTCACTCTGTTTCTCACTCTGACTAAATCACTAATATTGGGACGAGCGAAAGCGATGAGTTCTCGCTGTAAGTAATTTCCTCTACTTCAAAAGATTTCAATCTTCATAAAATCTTCTTCCCTCAAGTTCGACTTTCCAATAATGCATTGTACAAAAAAAACAGAGCGAGAATGAGTGAGGAGAGCACTGCTCCTTAACGAGTTCTCGCTCTGTTTTTTTATGTCATGCTCATTGCGCTTCCCGCTCAAAAGTAAATCCAGCTTCTTCCTTTCAAACTAAAACAAGAAACAAGAATCGACATTCAAAACCTGGAGGTATTTACAATGGCATCTAGTTTCCACCAGCTCATGAAAAAGAGTGTTCTATTTAATTCCGCAGCGCAAAGAATATAAATTCAAATAGTTCATTATCTTAGTTGCGTTAAATTTTAAAAGAAGGCATCGTATTATGAAGCAATGGAAACCGATTATCTGGAAATTTTCTTTTCTTTTTCTTTTACTTGGAGCAAGAGTTGTTGAACTAAAGGCGCAATTTGTTATTAACTCAAAATCAGGGGCTAATTTCGAAAAGGGATATTATCACGCACCGCTTAAAGTTATAGTGAAAGGCATGTGGAAGGCAGATCAAAAAGCTAAACAAAACTATATTGATATTTTAAAAACCTTTGGCTTCACGGATACTATTTTCCTTTTTACTCCGCCTCAATATCCTACTACACGTTATCGAGATAGTATAGATGCTATTTGTAAACAGTATAAAGTACAATCTGTAATGGAAATAAGTTTTTCGGAATTCACCACTTCCTATGCATGGGTTGATCTTCCAACGCAAACAACTATTCGCATGGACTATCGAGCGTATGATTACGAAAAAGGTGTAGGCGTGTTACCTAATATTATTTTTGGTGGAAGAAAACTCGAACAACTGAAGGAAAAATTTAATATGGCTATTCCTGACATCAAATAAAAGTATATTATTGTGTTATGAAAAATTTATTAGTAGTACTAACATTTCTTGTGGCTGCATGCTTGAATGGATGCTCTCCCAAAATCACCTTACCCAAAGGCTTAAACAAAAGTTTACTCTTAGTTGAAAAATTTCCAACGGATAGTGTGGTTCGTGATGAGAAAGGGAAGAAGAAGGTTGTTGAGAGAAAAGTGGGTGGATGGACGAGCATGTACAATCGTTCTTGGAATAAGAAAATCGAAAAAATTTTTGCATCATATCCTTATGATTATAAAATCGTGACGGAAGAAGAAGTAGGCGATAATATCGATACAAGCCGAACTACTTATTTTCTTAAGAATGGTAAGAAAACCACTTCCTTTAAGCCGAATATGTCATCCACAGGCCCGCCAGTGAAAATGGAAACTAAGATTGACGTGGTCGTGGAAAATCTTAGTGCTGGAAGAAAATCAAAAATGTGTACAATCAAAAATGGTTTAGCAGGCATCGCTCCAAAATTTGTTAAGATGGCTAAAAAACAAAGTAAATCATTACCGAAAAGTAAAAAGAAAAAATAGATAGTCAGAAGTCAATATAAGGGTAGTGTATTTTGGTAGCTACGCGATGCATTGCGTCCATCCGTAAATTTAATGGATCATCTTGCGCATCTCTTCGCGAAACTCCGAAGGAGTTTGTCCGGATTTCTTTTTAAAAACGGAAGTGAAATAGGCTTTCTCTTGATACCCTAAATCAAAACCGATTTCAGCTATGGGTTTATCTGTACTCAACAATAAGTTTTTGGCTTCAATTAGCTTACGCGTTTCAACAATTTCTGAAACGCTTTGTTGCAAGATGTTATGACAAATTAAATTTAGATTTCTGGCTGTCATGAAAAGTTTTTGTGCATAGAAATCAACACCTTCCGGTCGTCGGAAATTCTCTTCTAGAATGCGTAGAAAATTTTTGAACGTTGTGCTTTGTGAAGTCATGGAAGTGTCTTCCGGAAACAGTTTCCTCCGTTCCGATTCTATCATGGTAAAAAGCGTACTTAATAACTGTCGAATGATAGCGTAATCCGGTTCTTGTTGTTGCATCTCCGCATACATCATTTCGCATAAGGTACTCAAACGCCGAAAGCAGTAATTCTCCGATAATTGAATGTTAGCTTTGTCGTGATAGTTGCTATACAATTGGAAGGTAGTTTCCGGAATGAATTCACTCTTAAATCGGATAACCCAAAACTTACATCTGCCATCTTTTAATGACGAAGTAACACGATGAATTTTTCCTTTACTTACAAAACTTATAAATGGCGATGTTAGTTGCGTTGTTTTAAAATCAATGAAATGGTCTAAATTCCCGTGCTCTCCAATGATCAACTCTTCATATGTATGATGGTGAGCATCGTTAGCTCCTGTTGCCATATCAGCCACTAATGTTTCATCGGCAATAAATATTCGAAACATTTCATTCATGCCGTAAATGTAGTTTGAGGAAATTAATGATCTCATTCTTTTTTCATTCTGTATATTTTTTTTGCCTTTAGCAAAAAAAACCGCAACGAAATGTTGCGGTTGAAAATAAAAGAGGCTTTTTTTACTCCGACTTTATTAATTTTTCCGTATGAAATAAACCATTCGCATCATATACTTTTAATACATAAGCACCTTTGGTTAATTGACGAACAGGAACATGTAATTGGTTAGAACCTGCAAGTACTGTTTGTTCTGAATGAATAAGCACCCTTCCACTGATGTCTAAAACATCTAGTTTGTATGTTGAATTTTCTTTACTGTTAATGGCCACCGTTAATTCATTCTGAATAGGATTTGGATATACTTCTACAAGACCATGATCTTTGATTGCTACATCTGTTTGATTAGATGCTCTTGCTGCCGCGGTATTCACAAATGCCGACCATTGACCAACTGCACCGCAACGATTAATACGCATACGCACTTGATAATTTTGACCGTTTACTAAACCCGGACAACTTATTATTTTACCACAAGTACCTGCCGGCAAAGGCGTATAGCCATAAGGTAAAATATTAGAAGGAGCAATTGATGTGTAAACAGATGCACAACCACTTACCGGTAAACCATTTTGAGCCAATTGAAATTCGTACCACTCACCACAAGTATTGCCTGTACAAGGCCATGTAACCACAACCTGAGTTCCCGCTCCGGTAGTACCGGTATAGGCACTAAGAGTAGGAGCTGTTAATGATGATGACGTTGGTTTTGTAATCAGTCCGGATACGATATAAGAACATGTTCCAGCAGTGTAAGTATAAGTATAGGGTAGTCCGCTAGTTGGTATAGCGCCAATATATATACCTGTGGTTGAATTCAATCCTGAAGGACCGCTGAAGGTTCCGCCACTTGGACTTCCAATACATTGATAAGGGCATGCAGCCGTACCACATCCTGAACCTGTTGTGCTTACCGTTAGATTGCATGAAGGCAAGGTATAACTAATACATAATTGAGGAACTAGTGTAGCGTCTGCATTTTCTTTTGTAGCATAATTAAAGCTATGATAGTAATCACTGTTGTCGGCTAAACGAATTAAGAAACCAAAGTTGTTTCCTGTGCTAACCATATTTTGCACCATCGATGTTACGTTCACTACTAAATCGGCTACCGAGGCATTACCTGGGGATGGAATTGTTGCAGAAGCCGTACTCGTAGCTGTTGGTGCTGTATTCCAAGTTACCATATTTTCATTCCAAGAAGACGTTACCTGTTCTACTATACCGGCATTGCCTAATCCACTCAAATCGTAATGTTGGTTGTAAGGAGTACAGCTAGAACAAACTTTCAACGTCATTACTGCAGAGGTAATAATAGCTCCCGATGGAATACTACTTAAATCAAATTGCTCTAATGTTTTAGTTGAGTAAAATCCATTCCCACCAAGTGCATCATATGTCCAACGACTAGCTTGTTGCGTAACCGCACTGCCATAATTGGTTGTTGGAACAAACTCATGAAGCATAGCATCTTGTGTTGCACCTACGCAGGTGTTCACGGTGTCTTTTAACTCTACATTACCAGAGCATATAAAACCTGCTATGCCATCATAAAAGTTAATATTGGCTCTGATTTTAAAAACACCATTCAATCCATTGGTAGGTATTAGGTTATTAATTGGCGTTAGATGATACCAAGTACTGGATGGGGTATAAGTTAATGGAACTGTTGTAAGATCGGGGCGCACTACTTCAATCGACACTAAACTGTCGTCGTAAGCAATCGAAAAATTACATTGAATAGCGGCTACACCTGGGTTAACCGTAAAACTTCGTTCAAAGGTATGCACTGTGGTAGGGCCGTTAGGGAAGCTTGAACCTAAGGTTCCACTCATATCTACCCATTGGGCGTTGGTTCCGGCTACAGGAGCATTTTCCCAAAACGGATGCGGGCTTTCAACTTTCGCTGAGGTACTTAAATTGGTAATATTCCAGTTGGGATCCGAATTTCCGATGGCTATTGGGTTACCTAAATTGTCGGTTCCTGTAGACACATGAATTACTTGTGCCGGTAAAATAAAATGAAGCGCAGATAATAAAACGCTGAAAACAAATTTTTTAAACATGATAATTGATTTTTTTAATGGTGCCTACTCTTAACAGTTTTCGGCTTCCCTGTGTGCTTTGTTTCCGGAAAAGCGAGGAAAAGGATTAACTCTTCTGTTGACGTTGTCGTTTGAATTGTTTTCTTTTCTAGTGCAAAAATGACACTTCGCTTTTTCGTGATGCTAGGTGGTATGCCTGTTTCCAAAAGGGAATTTTCCCCTTTTATTTACCTGATAATGTCGGTTATTGAACGATTAGTGCTTTCTTTACTTTGTACTCTTAATTATACAACATGAAATCATATTCAAAAAAAAACCTGCTCGCGCTTTGCGCCTTAGTAATCTTATTTTTTAGTGCCTGTAATACTTGCGATCCGAATTGCAATAAGGAAGGTATTGCTATGCTTCAACTTCTAAAAGAAAGAAAAGTTGATATTAAAAAGTTGAAAACAATACTAGATCGAAACGATCAGAACTGGACAAATGACTCCGGAAGAATTTGTACCGATTGCGATACCATGAATTATTGCGGCATTTCCTTGGCTGAATTAAAAAGCAATATGACTTTATATCGTGATAACATTTGGAGCTCACTGAGTAACGGATCGGTAATTAGCCATTCTACTGCTCCTTTTACCAATACGAAATACTCCGGCTCTGATAATTTAGATGCTCGATTTATGGAGGTACCTTATGATACTCTCATGAATTATTTGTGTTTTGTTCAAACACGGGCACAACAAAAATTGGGAGATCGCGTTTCTTCCGTGCGTTTATACTATATCAAATACCCAGGTGCCATTAATAGTAATTTCGGAGGTAACCCTTATGCTGGCTGTCATAGTTTGGCATTCGTTCCGGTACTTCAATCATCCGGAACAGATTATATAGATACACTGGCTTCTACAATTTATGATCCTGCTAAATGCAGAGTTTCTACGGCCGAAAATCATAATATTATTTGTCCGCCAATGCAAACTTGTATTGTTAATACACTCGTGTCGGCAGTTGATCAATAACTATGGTAGGGTATATCATTGTTCTTACCGAAGCATTAGCTCTGCTTATAGCAACGTTTCGTTTTTTCAAACAGCGTAATCAGAGCAATGCTTTGTTGTTATGTTTGTTATGCATGGTGGTATTGAATGAAAGCGCATCACTTTTTCATTGGTATAGTAAGGTAACTTTTTTCAGAACAAATGCTATGTTGCTTTTTAATTCAACATTGCTGCTGGAAGTTTTGTTTTATTTACTCATTATTCAATCCGTCATAAACGATGTTCGAAGAAAACGAAAGCTTGTGTATGTTTTGCTGTTCTATCTTTCCAGTTTGCTTGTATTGTTTCTTTTCTTAGAACAGCCCCAAACGCGATTTACTATCATCAGCTTTTGTTTGGGCTCTGTGTTAACCTTGGTTTACATCATGGTTTATTTCTATGAACAAATTGTTTCTGGCATGATTGCATCAGGATTGAAGAATTTCTGGAATTGGATTTTTGCGTTTCTTTTATTTTTCCTTGCCGTTGAGATTCCGTTTATGTGTGTATTCAATTACGCCTTAGACCATGCCGACTTTTTTGTTAAGCATACTTGGGTAACCAATTTTAAAATTGGCGCGAGTTGTGTTTATTATCTAAGCTATATCTTTGGATTTATATGGGAGAACAAGAAGTAATATTACTCATTACAGTACCCAGTGTGGTATTCATTATTATTACTTCGGGTATCATTTATTTATTGTACACGTATTTCAAAACGAAACAACAATTTCTCATAGAAAAACAACAACGTGAGCTAGCATTCGCAGCGGAGGTGCAACAAGTACAATCCGATATTCAAGATCAAACCTTACAATTTGTTGGCAAGGAATTACATGATAATATAGGACAACTTTTAATGGTGAGTAAAATTCACAGCCAGTCGCTGCTGAAAGCCTTCCCTGATCATCAAAAAACGAATGCGTTAGATGAAATAATTGGAACAGTTATTCAAGAAGTTAAAGGTTTATCACGCTCGTTAGATAATCGGCGAGTGGCCAATTTTGGATTGCTTCATGAACTACACGTTGAGAAACAGCGGGTGGAAGCAGCAAGCGAACTCAAGATTGAAATAAACATGAAAGAATCAATACAAATCAAAGAGCAAGAGGCTATGATCCTCTATCGTATTATTCAGGAGTTTATTTCGAATGCGGTAAAATATAGTAAGGCAACTACCGTTCACATTGAAGTACTTCAAGAAGAAGAGATAATCCATGTTATGCTTGCAGATAATGGTATTGGTTTTGACACCACACAAACCACATCAGGTTCTGGTTTATGGAATATGAAAGAACGTGCAGCATTACTCCAGGCTACATCTTATCAGTTAGTTTCTGAAACGAATCAAGGAACCAAATTATCTTTTAATTGGAATTATAAACACTAAACTATGAAGCATCGGATAATTATTGTTGATGATCACACCTTGGTATCGAATGCCATTGCTGAGTTAATAGAAGGCCTCGAGTTGTTTGAAGTTACTCATCAGGTTAAACATGGAAGAGAACTGATTGATGTGTTGCAACGAACGAATAAACTACCTGAAATTATTTTATTGGATATCAATATGCCCGTGATGGATGGTTATGAAACAATGGCCTATGTAAAACAACATCATCCAAACATTAGTGTGTTAGCTTTATCTATGAACGATGATGATGTTTCTATCATAAAAATGATGAAAGCAGGTGCATCGGGTTTTATTTCAAAACAAGTTACGGAAGATATCTTGCTACTTGCTTTGAATCAAGTGCTAAGTCAGGGGTATTATTATTCTGATCAAGTAATGAAATTAGTGATGAATGATTTTCGTTCTCCAAATAAAAATGCAATTCAGTTTTCAGATAGAGAGAAGGAACTTTTGAGCTATATCTGTTCAGAAATGACATACAAAGAAATTGCAGATAAGATGTGCCTGAGTCCTAAAACAATTGATGGATATCGTGAAGATTTGTTTTTAAAATTAGATATTAAATCGCGCGTGGGCTTGGCCGTATTTGCAATGCGAAACGGGTTTTATAAATAGCGTTTCATCATCGTGTGATGAGTTTAAATTCGAGGTGCATCCAAAACGATCGCATATTATTTTTCAAACCTATACATCAATCCTAAGGAGCCTTGTGCAAGTTTCATACTGGTTCCAACTTGCTTTAATTCATTCGTGAGTCCGGTGTATAATCGATAGTAAAGCAATAGTTCACGATTATTTTTTTTGTGAATAGGGTAGGCAATACTAAATGCTAATCCGAAGCTCATAAATTTTCGGGTATTTTCTTTTTGAAGAATTACTTCGGAAAGTATAAGTGTGTCGTTGTGTTTAACATCATAGCCAGAAACGGTGGTTTGCAATCGAACATTACATTGAAGCTCAGCGGATGTTTCAAACAGACCCATTATCTTGAATGGTTCAGCACCGGCACAAATACCCAATGTTGTTTTGCCAAAACTGCCACTAATAGTTTGTCTTTCTGTTTCAAACTCTTTTACATAATTAAACCCACCTGCACTATGGTCGATACGAACAGAAGCAAGCATTTTAATAGAATCTTCATTAAGGATTGAAATGCCATAACCTGCATGATAACCATAGCCATTCGTAAAATCGGTAATGTAATTCTTAGAACCTATTTGCACATTGTAAAGTTTACTAACAGAAGGTCCAGCAAAGAAAAATACTTGCTGCGCTTCAACAACGTTGAACGAGAATAGGACCACGAAGCAAGAGCATATCAGTCGATACATGGAGTAGGTTTTTTTTCGATGCCAAAAGTAGGTCTTCAGAGGTATTCTAATTCACAGGTTTGAAAGATAATTTGATTAAGTAGCGAAAATGTGATTTAAGAGCATTCAGAAAACTTTCTGCATGATAGGGATAACCATGAGCCAAACAATAACGCATAATAATTGGTGTAATTGCTTTATAATGTGTATGACAAATTCCGGGAAATAAGTGATGTGCTGTATGCGTATTTAATCCGCCGGTAAACCAATGCATGCAGGACGATGTTGGTGCAAAATCTATAGTGGCTTCTAACTCATGTTCAGCCCAAGATTTTGGAATAATGTTATGTTCAACTTTAGGAAAAATAGGACCTTCTACAAAATGACCTAAAACCGCAACAATGGATAATAGTATGCCTCCGAAGAAATGCATGAGTAAAAAATATCCAATAGCATACTTCAAACCTAAACCGGCGTAATAGGCCGGAAGCAGTATGGAATAACAAACGTAGAGTATTTTAAAGGCAAAGAGTTTTATCCATTCTGCCCTAGTATGATGCATGTTTTTCAAATTACAGATATCCTTTTTAAAGAACAGTTTGAAATCGATAACGAAAATCCAAAACAGCGAATAGAACATGTAAAGAAATGGAGCGTAAATCATCTGATAGCGATGAAACCATTTCCAAGGCTGTTCCGGACTTAACCGTATCAACGGAATGTTTTCTATAATCAAATCGCCCCCTAAAATATTCGTGAACGTATGATGTTGTTTATTATGTCGTATATCCCAAATATATGTATTGATTCCCACGAGATCACCTAAGTACCGTATTCGATTATTCCATTTTTTTGATGCGAAAAAAGCATGGTGAGATGCATCATGTACAATGTTGAATACAACGAGTACTCCCGATATACCCATGATTAGATAGGGGATTAATTGATACTTGGGGTTTCCGAAGAGGAGAAATAAATAGGCACCAACGTAGGCACTTACCACAAGAAAAGCCTTTATCCAAACAGAGTTGTTTCCAAATTTAGAAATCTTCTTATGCGTGAAATAGGCATTAATTTCCTGTTTCAATCCGGTAAAGAAAACAGTGGGTTGTGTTGTTTGAAATTTCATAGTTATTTTTTTACGAACTTAAAAACCGCTGCTTGGTGTTTTGATAACCTATGTTAGTATTCTGAATTGGAAGGTAGAGCAAGAAATTAACTGGAACAACAATTCGTATCTGCCTGGTGGTTTGTTAGTGTTTTTTCACCCATTGGGGTGATAGCCATAACTAACACAGCGAATAATTTTGGCTTTTCAATCATACCACCATGAAACAACTTCAAATTTTGTTACTTGTTATGTTGCTCAGTTTAACCGGGCTCGCGCAATCTCCATCATCATTTTCCTATCAAGCCATTGTTCGAAACAATAATGGAGCCTTAGTTCAAAATCAGCCTGTATTGCTTCGAATTCGAATTAATAATAACAGTGTAAACGGAACATTACTGTATCAAGAGGTACATGCAGTTTCAACCAATAGTAATGGTTTAGTGAATTTAAATATTGGATTAGGAAATGTGGTTCAAGGAAATTTTGCATCTATTGCTTGGGCGAATGGCAACAAGTATCTTGGGGTAGAACTCGATGTGAGTAACACAGGAAATAATTATGTAAATATGGGATCATCGCAACTGCTCAGTGTACCCTATGCTATGTATGCTTTACAATCAGGCAATAGTGGAAGTACCACGTTGGATAGTGCCTATGATTTTGGGGGTAAGGGCATGGGTAGAAGTATCCAGGCTGATTCAGGGGCTGTAAAAATACAAGGTGAAGATGGCTTTCAAGTAATAGGTTCTTTTGGAACTGGAGATTCCGTTGATCTCATGGGCAGTGGCGCACGCCTCTTCTTCAATCCTAAAAAAGCTGCTTTCAGGGCGGGTTACGCTTCAACAACAAGTTGGAATAATCCGAATTTAGGTAACTATAGCTTTGCGGCAGGTAATGCCACGGAAGCCTCGGGTACTGCATCTTTTGCTTTTGGTCAGAATACAAATGCTTCCGGAAGTTATTCCACAGCGTTTGGAAATGGTAGTGCTGCAACGGGTAATTATGCTACAGCCTTTGGTTTTAATACACAAGCTCTTGGTGTTTACTCGCAAGCGCAAGGCATGGCCACTATAGCAAATGGTGGCTACGCCTTGAGTACCGGAGTCGGAACACAAGCAAATGGTGTAGCATCAATCGCAGGTGGTGGTGGAAGTGTTAGTAATGCACCGTATGCACAAGCCTTTGGAGAGTATACCGTAGGGAATGGTTATGCGAGTATGGTTGTCGGTGCATTTAATGATAGTATTGTTGCAATAGAGTCTACAAAGAATGCTAATACACCCTTGTTTATTGTTGGGAATGGAACCAGTACAACCAACCGGCATAATGCCTTTGTTGTTCGAAACGATAATCGGATTGGTATTAACACGAGTACCCCGACTACCAATTTGGATGTAAACGGTCAAATAAAAATCAGTGGCGGTAATCCGGCGAATGGTCGTTATTTGACCTCTGATGGAAATGGTTTAGCTACCTGGACCGATCCGGTTCCAGGTCCTCAAGGTCCTGCAGGTCCTCAAGGAATTCAAGGTTTGCAGGGCCTACAAGGTCCACAAGGTATTGCGGGCAATGATGGGGCTACCGGCCCTCAAGGCCCAATAGGTCCTCAAGGAGCAACCGGCCCTCAGGGTATTCAAGGTTCGGCAAATATTAACGGAACAGTGCATTCACTCATAAAATTTGGTACAACAACATCCGGTATAAATTCTCAAATTTCCGATAATGGAACTTCCATAGGAATGGGAACAATTGCCACGCCGGTTTCTAAACTACATGTGCATCAGAACAGTGCTGCCCTTTCTGATTTTCGTTTAACGAATACTACAACCGGTTCTGCCATAACAGATGGACTCGTAATTTATACAACCTCGAATCAGGCTTCTATTTTAAATAAAGAAAATGCGTCGCTTGATTTTGGAACTTCAAATACAACACGCATGACGATTGATGGAAATGGCAATGTGGGTATCGGTACATCTACGCCGGCAACGCAACTGGAGGTTAATGGTCAGGTTAAAATTAGCGGCGGTTCGCCGGCATCCGGAAAAGTGCTTACATCCGATGGAAGTGGTTTGGCTACTTGGCAAAACCCTGCTTATTCGCTTAATGGAACCAATATGTATTTAGTACGATTCAATGGAACCAACGCGGGTGAAACGTCTCAAATAATCGATAATGGAACAAATGTTGGCATCAATACAACGAGCCCTACGGAACGTTTAGATATCAACGGTTCGATTCGAATTCGTGGCGGTAATCCCGGGAACGGTAAAATACTCGTTTCCGACAACAGTGGTGTAGCTAGCTGGCAACCGCTAACTGCTTCAAATTATACATTGAATAACGCCTACGATGGTAATGGTGCCGGAAATGGTCGTATTATAAATGCTACGAATGGTACAGTTGAAATTCAGGGCGAAGATGGTTTTAATGTGAGTGGAATCGAAGGTCAAGGTGTTGATATTCCTGTGGAAGATTTTAAGAGTAATTTCTTTTTTAGTCCTCGACGTGGCGCGTTGCGCAGTGGTACAAATTCCTTTTTACCTAACACATCCGAAGGAACAGATAGTATTGGTTTTTACAGTCATGGTTTAGGCTTTAATGTTAAGGCAAGTGGTGAGGCATCCATTGCCTTGGGAAAATCAACGGAAGCCATAGGCGAGAATAGTATGGCCGCAGGTTATGGTTCAATAGCAAAAGGAAGTAGTGCGATAGCCTTAGGTGATCATTGTTCAACAGATATTGCATTCATCCAAGACAAAGCACCTGTTGCAATCGGACATCAGTGCACTGCAATTGGTTCTGGTGTTGCACTGGGTGATAGTTGTTATAGTTGGGGTTCTTCTTTTACTGCAGGTGCATATAGTAAATCGGTTGGTAGTGGTTGTACAGCTATTGGCTATCGCTCTGAGGCTTACCATCTAGGATCTACCGCTTTAGGCTATTATGCGAAAGCAAATGGGTATCGATCAGCCTCCATCGGGGCCTATACTATAAATAATTCCAGTGATGGTTTGGCTATAGGTATTTTCAATGATACCATTATTGCTCCTCAAACTACTTTTGGCTCTTTAACCAATGAAACACCTTTATTCATGATAGGAAATGGCATCACAAACACAAATCGGAAAAACGCTTTCGTAGTGCGTTACGATGCACAAACAGGTATCAATACCAGCACACCTACGAGCATGTTAACCGTAAATGGCGCAGTGGCATTCACCCTAAATAAGAGTTCATCGAATGGAGCGATATCGTTAGATAATACAGCATCCATTTGGTACTTAACTAATAGTGCTTCTTCTGTAGTGCTACCGAATGCTTCTGATTGTGTAAACCGACAATATACCATTGTAAATAGAACCAATAGCGCAAAAACTATTTCAAACTTTACTACCTTATCCGGATTAATTGGGAGTAGTATGCCGTCGAATTCAAGTATCGAACTTATTTCGGATGGAACAAATTGGCTGCAAATTCGCTAATCATTCAACCAACTATACAAGGTCATCGTGAATACCAAGATGGCCTTTTTATTTTTAGCTAATCATAAGTTCACGAAGTCGTTTTAACGTAGTGCTTCGTGAGTTCGTATCAAGTTTAAGATAGATGTGATTGATATGTTTCTTAACGGTATTCATCGAAATGAATAACGAATCACAAATATCTTTGTTTGTTTTACCATCATAGATCAGCAGTAATAAATCAAATTCACGTTCAGAAACCGGACTTAACAATTGTTGATTTATTTTTTGAAGAGAAAGTTCAGGGTAATCTTGTTTATTACGTTGTCGAAAATTGTAAAAGGCAAGCTCTATCGTACTAATTATTCCGGCTTGTGTAAAAGGTTTAACGATGTAACCCGAAGGTTCGGTTCGGATGGCCTGTTCTAGCGTTTGTTTATCGGAGTATGAAGTAATAAATACAAAAGGAATTAAACCTTGTTGTTGTAAGATGCCGGCTATATCGATGCCACTCATGGTATTATTTAAATTAATATCCAGTAAAACCATTTCCGGCTTACACGATTCAAGTGCTTTGAGGGCTGTTTCTTTTTTATAACAAACACCTTCTATTTCATATCCATTTCGCAACAGCGTTTGGGCAATATCTTCGGCTACCAGCGGTTCGTCTTCTATGATTAATACCTTCATTAACTAGTGAATTTTATTTTGGTAAGGAAAATAGATATCAACTTTAGTTCCATCTTCATGAAATTGATGCATCGTTCCTTCCAACTTAGCTAGAAAAGCTTCTATCATTTTATAACCAAATGAATGATCTTTTTTATCCGCGCTTTGCATTCCTATACCATTGTCATACACCGATAATTGAATTTGATTCGATTCAAATTGTTTAAAAATTACACGGATACATCCTCTCTGATGATTTGGAAAAGCGTATTTAATACTATTGGTTATAAGTTCATTCACGATGAGTCCTACCGGTACAATCGTATCAACATCCAAACGTACATCTTCAATTTCTGTTTCTAAACGAATATTATCTGTATGAAGATTGTAAGAATGGAACAAATTTTCTGTGAGTTTTTGTATGTATTCTTTAACGTCTAAACTCGCCATATTATGTTCGGTATATAAACTCTGGTGAATTAAACTCATACTTTGCACTCTATTTCTGCTATCGGTAACAGCTTCTAACGCATGATCATCATGGATATAATTCGATTGGAGGCTCAGTAAACTTGATACCAATTGCAGATTATTCTTAACTCGGTGATGGATCTCTTTCATGAGAAATTCTTTTTCCTTTAATGTTTTATGAATAGTTTCATTTTGTACTTGAAGTAAGTTATTTTTATTTCGATTTATAGAAAATGCTTTCCAAGTAATAATAAGAATGGTTAAAAGAAGAATGGCAATAACAATTAACCATTTCATTTTACTTTCCGTAACCTCTTTCTCTAAACTAAGTTGATCAATTTGTTTTTCTTTTTCATTACTTTCAAAAACTGCTGATAGCTCATTAGCCTGACGAATATTTTCTTCATTAAATAAACTATCATTCCATGCTCTGCTAAGTTTAGCATAATCATAACTCTTCGAATAATTGCCTTGAAATGCGTAGAGTTCACTAAGTTTTCTACTGAAAAGTTCTTTGGATTCCATTCGATCAATTTTTTCAGAGAATGCTAAACCTTTCAATAAATAGTGTAAAGCCAAATCGGGCTTGCCGATTTCTTTATATAGAGTGCCATACGTTTCACATAAGGTAACTAGAATTTTAGGGTCGGCGCCGGCTGCAACTTCTTCTTCTGTGCCTGCCAACAGTTGCAACGCTTCATTGTATTTCTTTAAACCGGTAAGGGCTACGGCAAGGTTTCCTCTAGCAGCTAATACGTCATTCCGCTTATTTAAATGCTCCGCCAATTTTAATGCCTTCGATGCAAAGTAAGAAGCGCTATCAAAGGTGCCTTTACTATAATACACGCTACCTAAATTAATATAGGTGTTCAGAAGGCCTTGTTGATCTTTAAGTTTTTCTTTCAACTCAAGGGAAAGTTTGTAAAACCAAATGGCTTTATTGTATTCTTTTTTCGATCGATAAATTAATCCAATATTATTATATGACATGGAAACATAGCGTTCATTGCCAAATTGTTTTCTTAACGCTAGTGCTTTGAAATGATTTCGTAACGACAATTCATAATTTCCGCGGGTTAACCAAGCAGCAGCTAAATCATTATAAACATGAGACACTTTATCTAGTTTGTTCAATCGTTGATAGGCATATAAGCCGGCATGCAAATATTTCAAACATGAATCCATATTGCCTTGATAATCGTAACTAACTCCTAATGTTTTTAATGCCGATGCTATTTTTGTTTTGTCTTGAGAACGTTCTGCCACACGAAGCGCTTCCCTCGAAAATAAAATGGCGCTATCCGGATTGATGTCCCAATATTGCACAGCAAGTTGAATATTTGTTTCAGCTAACAAAGTGTCAGCTATTTTTTTGCTAAGTAATTTCTTCAGGGAGTCTATTTCATCATCGGCTGCGCTTGTACCAAATAAAGCAAAAATGGATATGATCAGCAGCGTAAAAAATTGTTTCATTCTCAACAACAAAGAAACTAATTTACTTCGATGAGAAATTCACCCTAAGAGGTGATTCTTATCAAGAAGAAAATAGAAAGGTAATTTACTATGATAGGGTGAGTTCATGTTAAAGACATCCATTGCATACGAAGAGGAATTTCATAGAGAATGAGCTTTCTATACTTGAATTTCGTTTTTGTGTGCAGAGTAGTTCGTTATCGTTTCCATGTTTTTTGAGTGATTTGGTTTTTTTAACCGAATCATTTTCATGGCGACCATTTTGCCAAAAGAATCCTTAACGGTCAACAAAGTTTTTCAAAAATCAATAAGTCATTAAAAACGCCACGTCCCTATTCATGGTGTACCTTGCGCACGCCATGAAAATAGAAATTAGTGCATTGAATTTTAATGAAGGTGCGATGTTACTGCTAGATAAGCCTTATGGTTGGACTTCTTTTGGGTTGGTAACACAACTTAAGAAATGGACGAAGGCAAAAATTGGTCATGCCGGAACACTCGACCCTTTAGCTGATGGTTTAATGATTTGTTGTACAGGTAAGTTCACAAAGAAATTAACGGAGCTCATAGGGCAAGATAAAGAGTACACAGGCATTATTCATCTCGGAGAAATTACACCTACCTATGACCTAGAAAGTTTTCCGGAAAATGAAAAAGATATTAGCGCTATTACGGAAGAATCCATTCATCATATACTTCCTCAATTTATAGGTTCGATACAGCAATTTCCTCCCATTCATTCTGCTATCAAACAAGGGGGTAAACCTGTTTACGAGTTGGCACGAAAAGGGGAGGAGGTAATTTTGAAACCACGGGATGTTATAATTTATACGTTCCAAATAGAACAATGTAAACTGCCTGACCTCTATTTCAGAATTCGTTGTAGCAGCGGAACTTATATTCGGTCTATTGCTCATGATCTTGGTCAGGCTTTAGGTTGTGGCGCGTATCTTAAACGATTAACTAGAACCGCAATTGGTGAACATCGTTTGGAGAATGCTTATTCGGTTGACGAATTGAGCGCTTTTTTTGGTTCTCGAATGAATGCGAAAATCATTCAACCTAAGGTTCCTGTTAATTAAGAGTTCATGATGAAGGGATCCATCGAGTTGTAAAATGAGTTATTGCTTTACTCAAGATACATTCGGATTAACTTGGCCATAATAGAGCAAATCAATTACCTCACCCGAGGTAGATTTATAATCTTTTCTAATTTTACCTTCCTGTTCAAAACCACATTTTTCAGCAATACTGCGTGCGGCTGCATTTTGTTCATGGGTTCTTAAAAATAGTTTTAAAAATCCCAATTCTTGAAAACAATAGGTAACGAATTGCTGTAATGCTTGCTGTGTTAATTTCTTACCGGCGCTATCTACGTCGGTAAAGCACCCTAATTCCGCTTTGGGAATATTCCAGTCTATATTCTTAATGTCAAGAAAACAAAGGATTTCCTCTTGCTTATCTTCACATAAGATAAAAGGTAAATACAATTTCTCTGCTTGTTTTTGTTTAACACCCTGCAAGAATTCCATGGTTGCTTCTTTGCTGCCGGTTTGCTTCACAATACCAGCAAAAAAAGAGGCTAAACGATCTCTGTTTTTTGTAACTAAATGATGAAAGGCCTCGATATGTTCAGGTTGAAGCGCGTATAAACTGTAACCATTGAAAGCCAGTACGGGATGTTGATTCATGATTTTTTGAAAGAAAAAGGTGAAGACTCGTACAAATTTAGAAAATCATGTACATTTGTCGACGTTAAAATTATAATACACTCATGAGTCATTTTAATCAAGACGAATTCGAAAAAAACCCGGTTGATATTGAGTATAGTAAGCCAAGTAAATCTCGATTTTTGTTCGTATTAGGTTTCTTCAGCCTATTCTTGTTTGCAGTTGGGTGTAATTATGGCTTGTGGACGCGTTCTTTCAAAAGCACAGAGAAAATTGAAGTTCCTGAAAGCACAATGGCTGATCCAAAATATAAAGCTCAATAATTTAAATAATGGTTGTTTGCCGCCACGATACTGCTGTAGTAGTATTGAGTTATCATGGCAAAGATCTTCACCAACTTTTTTTTCCGCAGTTACTTCTCGAAGCTAAGAATCGGTACGATGTGGTATTGATAGATAATGCTTCAACAGACGATACCTATGATTATGTAAAACAACAATTTCCGGAGGTGCATCTTATTCGATTGGATTTGAATAGAGGGTTTGCCAATGGGTATTATGAAGGACTAAAACAAATTCAGGCTAAATACTACGTGCTGTTGAGTGCTGATTTTGAAATCACAACAGGTTGGTTTCAACCCTTGCACCTCGTAATGGAAAAGCACCCCGACCTCGGTGCGGTGCAACCTAAAATTAAGTATTATAAGGATAAATCCATGTTTGAATATGCCGGTGCAGGTGGTGGATTTATCGATCGTTGGGGATACCTTTTTTGTAGAGGTCGGATTTTTTTTACCCTCGAAAAAGATGAACATCAGTACGACGATACGATTGAAGTTTTCTGGGCTGGTGGCGGTTGTATGTTTGTTCGTGCTGAACTTTATCATGAACTCGGCGGACTTGACCGGGATGTATATGCCCATATGGAAGAGGTAGATTTATGTTGGCGTATGAAAAATGCTGGTTACCGAATTGCCTATTGTGGAGCTTCAACCGTTTATCATATCGGCGGAAGTGTTATAAGTTATGGTAGTCCTCAAAAAATTTATTACAACTATCGCAACAGTCTTGTTTTATTATTGAAGAATTTACCAACCAACCGATTGCTTTGGATGCTGCCTTTTCGCTTAATTTTAGATGGCATTAGTGGTGCTAGAGCGCTGTTAAAAGGCGATTTTAAAGAAGTTAAAGCAATCATTAAAGCACATTGGCATTTCTTTTTCAAATTTTCTTTTTGGTTCAAGAAAAGAAAGGAAAGTCAAAAACTAGTGCAGAATCCAACGCTGTCGGGTATGTACAAGGGTTATATTATCCTAGATTATTTTTTAAGGAAAAAGAAGCTCTTTACTGAATTAGATTTCAAAATCGTTGAATTAAAGGATTAACCTTTGTTGCTAAAGAAAGAAAGAAGTCAAAAAAAAATCCGCTACAAGGTTGTAACGGATTTAATATGTTCATTTAACGTGGTCTTATTTATTTACACCATCGCGTAATTCAAGATCTTTGGTTATTACCAAATATTCATCCGCATCTTTTACGCGTAAGAATTTACGGTATTGATCGTCATCCAACGTTTCACGTAAGCGTTTGTCACGCATCATGTAACATTGTTTCAGGTTGTAATTTTTTTCTAAACTGCTTAAGTTCTTATCGGTGATAATTTTATCAACATCGCGAGAGCATTCACTACAAATACCCTTAAATACAGGACGTTGCACTTTGGCTAGGTCTAAATCATCACATAAAACATCTAAGTTGGTATAACGTTTTTTAACAACCGTTGTTTTATACTCGTGTTCATTCGGGGTCATGCCAATTTCACGATCTTCAACTTGTTTCTTTTTAGTTTTACTTGGTTTAGCTGGTTTAGGTGCTGGAGCAGGTTCAGGCATTTCTTCCTCACGTTGAGTTACAACCGGAGCGCTTCCATCGTAATATTTATCATATTTATTACGATTTTCGTTATAGCGTCGAACACCACCATACGTAGTTGGATACGCCGTTTGGTTACGACGCTCACGACGTTTTTGTGCAGCCGGTTCTTCTTTTTCCATGGCACCTTCGTCTTCTTTTACAACACGTTTCTCATCATAATATTTAGAGTCAGCCTCGTTCCGACGTATTTTAACTTCGTACTCTTTTTCATCCGTTTTCTTTTCTACTTGTTTACGTTCAGGCTCCTGAAAAAATCCTTCCACGTTAAACTCTTCCGGTGCTGTAGTTTGATTTTGATAGTATCGGCTCTTCTTGTTTTTATCCGATTGCGCCTGAATCTTCGTCACCTGACCGAACACAGCAAGGCACAAAGCCAGAGTAAAAATACGTTTTGTCATTGTTGTCTATAATTATTAAGGTCGGAAAAATAATTAATGTTTTCTATATATTTATCTTTAGCACCATAAAAATAGATAAAATGTTAGAAAAAGGCACGTTCGATTTTTTAAAACAGCTCAAGAAAAATAATAATAAAGCTTGGTTTGATGCTCATCGGGCGCAATACGAAGCGGCTAAAGAAAATGTAATCGATATAGCCTCTTTTGCGGTGACTGCTTTAAGTAAACTAGATAGCCGCTATGCCGAGCTAGAGCCAAAAAAGTGCTTATTCCGTATTCATCGGGATGTTCGGTTTTCAAAAAACAAGGACCCGTACAAAACCAATATTGGTGCTGCCTTTAGTATTGGGGGCAAAAAAGATTCAGGAGGCGGTTTTTATATTCATATAGAACCGGGTGCAAGTTTTATTGGAGGTGGAATTTGGCAGCCTGCACCGGAGCATTTAAAAAAAATCCGTCAGGAATTAGATTACCATCAAAACGACTTTCTGGCTATCGTTGAAGGTAAGAAATTCAAATCCGTTTTTGGGAAATTAGATGCCGAAGGCAGTTTGGCTCGCCCTCCTAAAGGGTATGATCCGGAACATCCTTTGGTGGAATATTTAAAGTTGAAGAATTATATTGCTGGCAAACCAATTTCTGATGAAATCATGATGAGTAAAGGGTTGCAGAAGGAAATTTCAACCTGTTTTGAAACCATGAATCCACTCATTGATTTCATTGAGAAGGCAATCACAGATTAATTTCTTCGGTTAACCTTATGGATGTTATTTTATTTTAAATAAATATTGAAAAATTGAAAGGAATGGTTTATCATTGTGTTTTGTTTGTGTAAAACATACAGGAAAAACTATATTTGCTTGAATTTTTAAAAAGATAATATAACAGAGCACATGAAAAGAATTTTTGGGATTCATGGATTGATTCTATTGTCGGCTGTGGTACTCATCAGCTCTTGCGGAACGAAAAAATCCTCAAATTTGGTGTCGTCTAAAACAGGCTGGGCTTTCAACGACCGTCGTATGGGTGGTTTTGATGTACCGCTTTACGAAGGTCAGTACTTAGCACCCGGAATGGTGTTTGTAGAAGGTGGTCGTTTTACAATGGGACAAACCGATGAGGATTTAATGTACGACAATAATAATGTTCCTCACGCGGTTACAGTATCGTCCTTCTTTATGGATGAAACAGAAGTAGCCAATGTTAATTATCGCGAATACACGTATTGGTTAGGTCGTACCTATTTCAACGATTATCCGGAGATTTATCAAAACGCTTTACCTGATACACAATGTTGGCGCAAAGCGTTGCAGTATAACGAAACTATGGTGGAACGTTATTTCCGCGATGCGGCCTATAACAACTATCCGGTAGTTGGTGTTTCTTGGGAACAAGCTAACGCTTATTGTAAATGGCGTACAGACCGCATTAATGAACTTATTCTTATAAAACGCGGCTATTTAAAAAAGAACGCTTATCAGATTTCTGAAGAGAACTTTAATACTAAATCTTATATCGCCGGACAGTACGAAGGTTCTGCCGGAGTTAAAAAACGTGATTTGAACCCAACAGGATCAAAAAATCGTAATGTGAACTACGAAGATGGTATTTTAATTGCCCCCGTGCGCCTTCCTACAGAAGCTGAATGGGAATATGCCGCGCTTGGTATGATTGCCTATAATCCTGAAAAAGATAATAAACGTCGTATCGGTGAGGAAGTAAATGTGAATCGCCCTATTTATCCTTGGGCTGATAATTTAACAACCCGTGAAACAGAACGTAATGCGTTCCAAGGTCGTGAGCTAGCAAACTTTATGCGTGGAGCTGGTGATGCGATGGGTGTTGCCGGTGGTTTGAATGATAACTCTTCCCGTACCGCTCCGGTAAATTCTTACAAACCAAATGGTTTCGGTCTTTATAATATGGCTGGTAATGTAAGTGAGTGGGTTTTAGATGTATATCGTCCAAATACCATTTCGGATGGTCCAGATGCCGATCCTTTCCGTGGTAATATTTATGATACCTATATCACCTTAGAAGATTATTCTTTAGAAGAGAAAGATAGCGCTGGTGCCATGCAGAAGCGTTTGGTAACTCCAGAAGAATTAGCGCGTAAACATCAACTATATCGTGAGCCTAATGTAGTTAACTATATTGATGGTGACAGCGTTTCAGGCGTATTTTATGATTATGGCAATACTACTTTAATTAATGATAGTGCTCATGTGTATAAAGGAGGTAGTTATACCGACCGTGCTTATTGGTTAGCTCCTGGTACTCGTCGTTTTTTACAAGCTCGCCATTGCAGCCCAACCATCGGTTTCCGTTGTGCTCAAGATCGCCTTGGTAGCCCTTCATTGAAAGGAGAAGGTGGTCATTATTTCCGAGGTTCAAAAAAGAAATCAAGATAATCTTTAATAGTAACAAATGTTAAAAAAGGGGCGAAAAGCCCCTTTTTTTGTTAAAATACTACCAGATTCTAAAAAAGTTGTTTTTGCTATTCGATTCCGCCTTACTTTTATTTATCATTTTAAATCAATAAGTCAAACAAAAAATAATCTTTGATCATGAAAAAAATTATTCTTCTCAGTTTTATGTTCATCTCTGCAGCGCAGGCGATGTTCGCAGGTGATTTCACTTGTACAATCAAAAACATTAACCAACCAAAAAACACAAACAATGTTATCGAGTTTGATGTTTACTTATCCAACACCAGTAAACAAAACTTGAAGTTTCAATCGTTTCAAGCTGGTATCAACTTTAACTACAACGGGTTGGCCAACGGTGGTGTTATTACCGGACAGTTTGTAAAGGGTTCAGCTGACCCAATGTTGGCGGCTAACCAACAAAATCCAAATTGGACTATCAATCCTGAAACCAAGCAAATTCGTTTATTAGCGGCTATTCAAACGGCACATACTTTAGCTCCAGTTATTCCATCTCAAGGGGTAAAGCTTGGTACTTTCCGTTTAACAAATACAGAATCTTTTGGATCAGTAACCCCTAATTTTGAGTGGGCTTTCCAAATAGCTAATGGTAAAACTAAAAGTGCTGTAACTGCTTTTGTTGAAAATAACGCAAGCGGAAAATCAATCACGTCACAAAAAAGTTTCAGCTTTGAAAAACAAGGCCCTGAATATTTTGTAGAAAGTAATCCAACTATCAATAATAAACCAAGTACAACAAATCAAGTAGCGTCTGTAGTTTCTGAAAATATCAACGTTTACCCTAATCCGGTTGTTGAATTTGTAAAAGTTGATTTATCTGTTACTAAAAACGAAAATGTTACGTTGAAAGTAGTTGATAACAATGGACGTGTTGTAAAAACAGTTCAAGAAGAAATTACTGCTGGAACAACTACACTTGCCGTTGATATGAAGGAACTTGCCAATGGTTCTTACATACTTCAAGTTTACAAATCCGGTAAAACAGTTTTAAACAAACAAATTATTAAGCAATAAGCTTGTATTTATCTTAGTTAAAATGGCCCCGATGATTCGGGGCTTTTTTTATTCCCTATTTGTCATTTTTTTTCATCCTTGTTTGTCAACAACATTTTTTTTGTACCTTCCGTTTTAATTAAGTTCCTATGAGAAGATTATTACTGTTTCTTGTTTTACAGCTTTCATTAATTTCTGCCTATTCACAAGCATATCATTGTGAAATCATGAATATCATTCAGCCCAATAATACTACCATTGATTTTGATATTTACTTATATAAAACAACATCGGATACTTTATTGCTTGGGTCTTTTCAAGGCGGAATCAATTTTAATTATGCCGGTTTAGCCAATGGGGGAACCATTACCGCAGGTTTTGTTCCTGGTTCAAGTTGGAATCCTACAACAAATTCTCAACTTCCTCCTCCACAGAATGCCCCATTCTCAAACTGGTTTATAAGCCCCGTTACCCAACAGATCAGAATGACCGCCGCTATAGTTACTTCGCCTTTGGTAGCTGCGGAAATTCCTTCAACACCGCCAGGATTGAGAATAGGAACTTGCAGGTTAACAAATACGGTCCCATTTAGCAGTTGCGAAAGACCTGATTTTGTGTGGAGTTTTGTAACTGGTGCAAGTATTACTAAAACAGCAATCGCTGCTTTTGTAAATGGAGCACCCTCTCAGACTCCTTTAACAACACAAACAACATTTACATACGCAAATCAAGGACCAGAGCATTACGTTCAGTCGAATCCTTTGATTAACCAAGTGTACAATTATTCATCCATAACCACCTTAGCATGCGGTTCTTTTACTTGGCAAGGTAATACGTATACTTCCTCTGGTGTTTATGCCGATACCGTGCTGAATGCTTTTGGTTGTGATAGTATCTATCAATTGAACCTCACTATCGACACGCCAACTACCACCACGTATAATCAAGTTGCTTGTGATTCTTATTACTGGACCCTGTCTGGTCAAACGTACACAACAAGCGGTGTATACTTGCATACCGTTGCTCAACCAAGTGGTTGTTTACATACCGATATTTTGAACTTAACGATTAATAATTCAGGATCAAATACTGCAACCCAATTTGCATGTAATTTTTATACTTGGCCTAAGAATGGAATAACGTATTACAATAGTGGTTTTTACACTTCCATCGGAACGAATGCTTCGGGTTGTCCGGATACCTCTTACTTGGCACTAACTGTGGGGCATTCAAACAGTTTATTCGATACAATCTATAACTGTAATCCTATCGTTTGGAATGGTCAAAATCTTGTGGCTACCGGTAACTATACTCATTTAAGCACCAATGCAAGCGGATGTGATAGTACAACCTATCTCTACTTTGAATTAGTTCCTGCTATCAGCGATACACTCACGGTGCATGCATGCGGCCCTTACACGGCGGGAAGTAATACCTACACCAGCAGTGGTATTTATTTCTATCAAACCACCAATCCATTCGGATGTGTGGAAGATCATTTGTTGTATTTAACAATAGGTCAAAATAGCTATAACACAACCACATTAACTAATTGCGGAAGCTTGTACTTTAATAACACACTTTATTCTACGAGTGGTGTGTTTACTACTATCATGACTAATTCTTCCGGTTGTGATAGTATCATTACACTTTCGGTTACCATTAATCCTATTAACACCGTAGCTCAGTTTATTACAACATGTGATTCCTATACCTTACTTGGTACAACCTACTACAATTCCGGTACTTATTACGATACCACTTCTTCTTCTATGGGTTGTGATAGTATCATTAAGCTTAACCTTACCATTAAGAAAAGCACGAGTAGTTATACAAGCCAAGCAGCAGTAGGTTCTTTTACATGGCCTGTTTCCGGACTAACTTATTTTACTACCGGTATTTATACTTGGGCGTCTACAAACAGCGCAGGTTGTCCGGCTAATGATACGCTAGATCTTACCATAAATTTCCCTGCTGGAATTCAACCTAATTGGAATGATGAGGCTGCACTGAATCTCTATCCAAATCCTACTACAGGTACCATTCACTTCGATTTTGAATCAAGCAACGAACATCAAGCTATTGTGCAGATTTCCGATTTAAGTGGCAGAGTGGTACAACAGGCTAGTATGCAGGTTACTTCAGGAAAAAATCAATGGCAGTTTGATATAAGCAAGCTAGCCCAAGGTATGTATCAGTTTGATGTGATTTTAGACAACAAACTTCATATCGTAAAACGTAAAGTAATTAAGAGCGAATAGAACTCTTATACGGAATGCTTATTGCGTTGATACCACTTGAACCCAATAAAACCGATAAGAATTAATGGAGTGAAAGCTAGGTAGATAATACCATTATTTAATCCCTTAGCTCCTTCATCATCTAAACTGGATGCGGTTTTCTTACACATAACACATTGCGCATGCGTTTCCGGAATAGAAACACTCATGAATATCACCAATATAATTACTTGTGCTAATCGTTTCATGGCGCAAAAATACGGTTGATTTTATTTACATCATTTTAGAAAAATATATACTTAGTTTTGTCGGTCAACATTTGATCGAATGAAGAAAAAAATTGCCCTTCTGGCAGGAGGTTATACCGGTGAATATGAAATATCCATAAAAACCGCCGTTACTATTGAACAAAATATAGATGCTGAACTTTACGATGTTTACAAAATTATCATTGACCGTAACCAATGGGTATATCAAACTAACGAAGGCGAGGTGGTTGCTATTGACCGCAATGATTTTACACTAACGCTACAAGGTAGTAAAGTACGTTTTGATGCCGTTTTTATAGCGGTGCATGGAACACCAGGTGAGGATGGAAAAATTCAAGGTTACTTGGAAATGCTAAACATACCATTTACTTCCTGTGGTGCAATTGTTTCCGGAATAACTTTCAATAAAATATTCTGTAATCATATTGTTGCCCACAGCAACTTAGTTCATGTAAGCAAGAACCTTCATGTATTAAAATCGAATCCTCTTTCAACCGAACAGATACTTTCTCAAATTTCGCTTCCAGCTTTTATTAAACCGGCAGAAGGAGGGTCAAGCTTAGCAACCACTAAAGTTAAACAAGCGGAAGACATTCAACCTGCCCTTCAAGCAGTATTTAATTTCGATCATCAAGCCATGATTGAAGAGTTTGTTGGCGGAAGGGAATTTAGTATTGGGGTTTATCGGTATAAAGGACAGGTTTATGCCTTACCCGTAACAGAAATCATCAGCAGTAAAGAATTTTTTGATTATGAAGCGAAGTACACGCCCGGCGTGAGTAACGAAGTAACGCCTGCCGAAATAAGTATGGAAGAGGCGAATGAAATAGCACAAACGGCTAAGAATATTTATCATCTTTTATGCTGTAAAGGTGTTTGTAGAATCGATTTTATTCGAGAACAAGGAACAAACAAATTGTACTTCCTGGAAATTAATACGGTTCCCGGACAAAGTGAGAATAGTATTGTTCCACAACAAGTACGTGCCACTGGCTCAACGTTAAAAAGCTTCTATGGCAATTTGCTTGAAGAAACCCTTCGTTCGTAACAACAATTATGTTTAAAACCCTATTTTTACCACTTCAGAGTTCACGGTTTTGTTAAAACGATCCTTCTTATTCAATCTTTTCTTAGCACTTTTAGTAGTGGTGGCCTTGATTTACCTTTTCTTTAGTTCGTTGGCATGGCTTACGAATCATGGAAAGCAAACGGTAGTTCCTTCCTTGGAGGGTAAAAGTATGCAAAATGCCATTTCAATTTTAGAGAATAAAGGGTTTGATGTTGTAATAGATTCTACTTTTCAATCGTATAAACATCCGTTGGAAGTTATCTTTCAGGAACCCGCTGCCGGTTCTGTGGTTAAATTCGGACGCACTATTTTTCTTACTATAAATCGTAAAACGCCTCCATCTATTCCAATGCCCAATTTGGTAGGAATCTCGTTTCGAAATGCGTTGCTAACCATGCAAAGCTTCCGTCTTACAATGGGCGATACCATTTACAAACCGGACCTTGCTTCGGGCTCGGTATTGGAACAACATTATAAAGGTCAAATCATCACAGCCGGAACAATGGTTCCCATTGGAAGTAAAATTGATTTGGTAATTGCAGAAGGTTTCTCCGGTGCTATTGATGTGCCCAATCTCGTGGGATTATCTTGGCAAGAGGCTTCCGTTATCTTAGATTCGTTGATACTTACTCCAAATGCGATTTGGGAAGGTGATATTAGCGATTCGACAACCGCGGTAATTTATGCTCAAACACCCGAAGCCATCAATGAGTTGGATTTTAAAAACTCCATCAACCGAGGTGATCTTATAGACCTGAGAATTATGCAGAACCCTTCTCCGGAATTAATTCAGAAGAACAGGGGAGGATCACAACGCCTTCTCGGTATTGAAGACAGCACTTTGAAAGATTCCAATGAAACGCCGGTTACAACAATTCGTGAATCCCAATTAAACGCTACCCGTCAAGGTACGGATACCGCGAAGAAAAAGAAATTACCTTCATCCTTGCTTCCAGAAAAAGATAAAAGCAAAGAGGCTTCTATTATTCAAAAAAAGGACGATTCTAAAAATAAAAAAACAGATAATACAGTTATTCCTCCGAAACCGGTTGATAAAAAGCCCAAACCTAAAACCGGTACTCCCGTAATTAATGCGGATGACCCTACAAAAAATGAATACGAATAAATGAGGACGTTGTTTCTGTTAGTTGGTATGTTAATCTTGATGCTTTCACAATTGGGAGCACAAGAAATGGTTGTGCCGTTAACCATGAATCCAAAACTTAGTAAACCACTTGGTGAAGTTCAGAAAAAGAAAACGAGAGCCGCAGCCCTGCCGTTTATCGATGACTTTTCCTACGAAGGCCCTTATCCGAACCCTTCGCTTTGGGAAGATCAACATGTGTTTATTAATAATACCATGGCGGTGCTTCCGATAAATAGAGGAGTAGCAACCTTTGATGGGTTGGATCGTTACGGTCGCCCGTATGTGAGTACCCAATCAGCAATAAGCACTGCAGATAGTTTGACTTCCGTTCCTATTGATCTAAGCGCGTATTCTTCAACCAATAATATTTTCCTGAGTTTTTTCGTACAACCCGAAGGCTTAGGATTTGCTCCGGAAACTAAGGATAGTTTATTTCTTTATTTTAAAAATAACAACAATCAATGGCAACGCGTGTGGCAGTTGCGTGGTACAACATTTCAACCCTTTAAAATATACTTTGTACCCGTAGCCGATCAACAGTTCATGCATGCCGGGTTTCAATTTCGGTTTGTGAATTTAGCTTCACCGAATATTAATGATGACGATTGGCATTTGGATTATGTGAAAATGGATGTAAATCGAAGTTTTGTAGATTCAATTCAAAATGAAATAGGGTTTAGTATTGAACCCACTTCTATTTTAAAGCCTTATACGGAGATGCCTTATAGTCATTTTCAAGTAAATCAGTCGAACTGGTTACAGAATAAACAGTTTACATCTATCGTAAATACGTATCCGGTTTCACAACCGATTAATTTGAAACATGAGGCTTGGGAGAAGGTATCCTCGTCACTCCTTCATACAGAATCTAAAACAGGAAGTATTGTTCCGGCTAAGAGCAGCATAGCAGATAGCTTTCTGTCGTACACAATAACGCATACTCCACCACCTGATAATAAAGTAATTGTAGAAGATCGTTATTATTTCAATCCGGTATCGGGCGTAGATAGAAGAATAAACGATACGATTTCGCGCATAACTACCTTCGATAATTATTTTGCTTACGATGATGGCAGTGCAGAGAAAAGTTATTTTCTATTAAGTGCGTTTAACTATCCGGCTAAAACAGCCTTGGAATTTCACTTGAATCATGCCGATACGATACGTGGACTGGCGGTGCATTTTGGTGCGCAGGTACCAAGTGGTTCCGGAAAATATTTCACTATTACCTTGTACAAGCAACTTGCAGGTAGCGGTTTGAATGATTCAATCATTCATTCCGAAGATCTCTTTCAAGTAATGTACGATACAAGTTATAATGCCTTTTCGTATTATGCTTTTCAACAACCGGTACTTGCCGATAGTGGTAAATATTATATTGGTATAACGCAGCCGGCTAATTTTGGTAGCGATAGTGTGTATTACGGTTTAGATGTAAATACCAGCGCTAATAAAGACTATCTTTATTACAACGTTTCGGGTATTTGGGAATCAAGTAGCATAACAAATGCCAGCATTATGATGCGACCAATGGTAGGTAGGAGATACACACCAACCGCAGTTCCATCTGTAAGCGATGGAACGGCTGATATTACCATTTACCCAAATCCATGTAGTAGCACGTTTAGGGTAAAAGGCGATTACCAAACCCTTGCGCTTTATGATCTGAATGGAAGAAAAATAAAATCTTTCCGATCGAATGAAGAGCTACTAGACATTAGTTCTTTACCGGAGCAATTATACATCCTTGTAATTACCGATAAAAATAAACAACAACGTTTCTTTAAACTGTATAAAAACTAAGTATGCAAACGATTACCGTAGAGGCATTAAAACAACGACTTGAGCAAAATGAATCTATTCATTTACTCGATGTACGCGAGCCTTCAGAATATGCCGAAACGAATATGGGGGCCTTATTACTGCCATTAGGACAAGTTATGAATGGTCAGATTGAACCTATTGAAGATTGGAAGGAAGAGGAAATCGTTATTCATTGTAGAAGCGGAATGCGCAGTATGCAGGCATGTATGATGTTGGAGCAAATGGGTTTCAAACATGTTGTGAATTTAGAAGGGGGTATTTTAGCTTGGAATAGCCTCATCGGTGGTTAACTACGATGAATGAGTTGCGTTCCATCTTCTTCAAATTCAAAAGAAATTTCTTGTAAATCGGCGAGCTTATTTCGAACTTCTACTTGGTTCTCTTCAGGAACATAAAATAGAAAGAAGCCACCACCACCGGCACCTAAGAGTTTACCACCTAAAGCACCCCCTTTTATAGCGCGATCGTAAATATCATCTAAAAAGCTATTAGAAATGGCGGAGGATAATGCGCGTTTAGCCAACCATGCTTTATTCAATAGTAGGCCTAAGGCATCTAGTGAATGATGTTCATCTTGAAGAATTTGAAGTCCTTGATTAACCATATCATGGATGTCGGTCAGCTCCTTTTGGATTGTTTTTTCTTCCGTTTTCTGAAGTTGTTCTTTCAATATTTCTGAAGCGAAACGATTGATGCCGGTATAGAACATCATAAGTTTTCGTTGGAATTTGAGTTTTCTTTCTTTTGAAAGTAATACCGGAGTAACGGTCAAATTTGTGGCGGTAAACTGCATGAAATTTAAACCGCCATGGGCGGCAGCGAGCTGATCTTGAACGCCTACACGTTCTTGAAGTAAGTTATATTCAACATGAATAGCATCGAGCGCCAATTCATGTTTTGATTTTTGGACACCCTGTATGGTATACAAGCAATGCAATAATCCAACGGTGAAACTACTGCTGCTGCCGATACCGGTTCGAGAAGGCAGGTCGCTGAAAATATTAATGTCCAAACCATCCTGAATTTGAAGATATTTAATAACAGCCTTCACCACTGGATGTTCGATATCGTCAACATGATTACATAATTCTAGTTTGCTATATGCGATGCGATATTTATCGCCAAGAAGTCCGGTAATTTTATTAACGGTAATATAGATGTATTTATTAATCGTGGTGCTTACTACGCTGCCACCAAATTCATGGAAATAGGTTGGATAATCGGTTCCGCCCCCAAAGAAACTCACGCGTACAGGCGTTTTAGAAATAATCATGGTACGATGTTGAGGGGTAAAAATAAAGGCTTAACGAAAGCAATGCGTAATTAATAGAAAAAAAAATGGCAATTCGTTATGATAAAAAGAATAAAACCCTATTTTCGCACTCCTTTCGAGAAAAATTAATTTTTATTGAGAAGGGGAAACACAAGTTCTTAAAAAACAACTCGGAGGTGAGGTGGATGAGTGGCTGAAATCAACGGTTTGCTAAACCGTCGTACGGGTCAAACCGTACCGGGGGTTCGAATCCCCCCCTCACCGCAAAACACGCCTCTCAAAGTCCTTCTCTTTCTAAAACATGAGATAGAGAAAGGAATTAAGAATGAGTAGAATTACCTCGGGAGGTAGTTCAGCCCGGTAGAATACATGGTTTGGGACCATGGGGTCGCAGGTTCGAATCCTGTCCTCCCGACAACATTAAACAAAGCCGCTAAAGAAATTTGGTGGCTTTGTTGTTTTTATGAAGTACAATTTATGTTTACCGTATATATCCTTTTTTCAAAAGGCTTACAAAAGTACTATACCGGGCAAACGCAAAACATGGAGAACAGATTGCGTGAACACAATTCCGGAGAAACAAAGTTTATTAGAAGTGGCAAACCATGGGAATTAATCTGTACAAAAAATGTGGAAACACGAAGTGAAGCTATTCGGTTAGAAAAGAAAATAAAGATATACGGTGCGAAGCGATATTTATCTCAAAATAAGTAGTTCAGCCAATTAGAATATCCTGACTTGAGGTCAGGATGATCACAGTGTTCCCCTGACCATAGGTCAGGTCTATCCTCCCGACTACATCACACAAAAGCCAAAAGTTTTTCACTTTTGGCTTTTTTTATTCGAAGTTTATCAATGTTATTACAAATGTCTAGGAAAGTCCATCATTTCATGTAGAATTCTATAAACAAATAATGTATTCTCTTGTTCTTGATAAAAGATATAATGATGAGCAATTTTGTAATAATGAAATGTACGATTATCAATACTAATAGATCTGCCCAATTCAGTTTTACTTGCTAATTCATTAAGCCCAATATATAAGTTGTCCTGATAATAATTTGCCTGGGTTAATGACCATTTTTCAAACGTATAAAGCCAAATTTCTTCTAAATCCAATTCAGCTAAACGACTAAGTTTAATATCTAAACTCATTACTTAGCGTATTTCGCTTCCATTCTTTTTTTAAAATCTTCATTATTGAATGGCAATGCAAATCCACTACGTTCACCATCAAGAATAGCTTTACTTAATATTGCCATTTGAATTTGCTCTTTCTCTAACAATGCTAATCCTGCTTGTATTACCTCGGACTCATTATTAAATTTACCAGAAGCCAATTCCTCATGAATAAACTGACTATAATGAGGTGCAATTTTTATTTCCATTTTGAAACCTGATTCATTACAAATTTATAATAATTAGCCTAACGCTCCAAACTTTGCAACATCTGCCCAAAATTGCCTCGAACTTAGACTCATTGAGCCGACAACATCAAACAAAGACGCTAAAGAAATTTGGTGGCTTTTTTGTTTTATGAATTACAATTTATGTTTACCGTATATATCCTTTTTTCAAAAGGCTTACAAAAGTACTATACCGGACAAACGCAAAACATGGAGAACAGATTGCGTGAACACAATTCCGGAGAAACAAAGTCTATTAGAAGTGGCATACCATGGAAATTAATCTGGACAAAAAATGTGGAAACACGAATTGAAGCTGTTCAACCCCAAACCTAATGGGACAATCCGAAGGCAACAATTAACTTTTTTAGTGATTGGTACATTTTGAGTTGATCCCAAAACATTTTATGTACGTTTGACTACGGAGAATAATTAATTGGTTTCTAATGTTAGAGCTTCTAGCTCTTTTCCAATGTAGAAAATTCTTTTGAATTCGATAAGTGCACTAATTTGCTCTACAATATTGAATGCAATACTAATAGAAACCAAAAATTCAATTGTTTCGTATTTCTCTTACCGATCTGTCTTTTGAAATTTGCACTATCAACAGAAACTACTGCTTAATTATCTCTTGCACCACATTCATTCCGGAATTATTTTTTACATGAATGAAATAAACTCCAGGTTGTAATTGTTGAACAGGTAACTGGATTGTATTTAAACCACTAGACATTAAATCGCCGCTGTTTAAAACAACACGGCCAGTTGCATCGGTTAGTTTGATTTGAACATCCATGGTTTTGTTTGCTTGAATTTCTATAGTGAGTTTATCCTGTGCCGGATTAGGAAATACACGAACAGGTGTTTGATCGCCAAATAACAAATCAACCGAGGTGCTATAAGTTATTTTACCATCTCGATCTACTTGCTTTAAACGATAAAAATTATGACCGCTTTGTGGATGCACATCAAGAAAGGAATACGACAGAGGTAACGACGAGTTACCATGCTCCGCTTTCGATTCAATATGCGAAGAAATAGAATAATATTCTTTACCATTTCGGCTTCGTTCAACGTCAAAATAAGCATTGTTTCTTTCAGAAGAGGTTGACCATAACACCCGCGCTGTATTATTCTCTTTTATCGCATTGAAATCATTCAATGTGATTGGTAAAGCAGCATTCAAAGGGTTTGGTGTATGACCATAGAAATAAGAGAAACTATCTACATGAAAACAAACTGTCCAAATAGTATTTACAGGATCATACGATTTTGTTATGGCCGTTGTGGGTATCACCGTTACGGTATGTCCGGGGGTATTGAAATCACCGTTATGGGTTTGACTAATAGTTAAACTGTCTAACGTAAACGGATCTAGTTCTGGCCATAAAATTGATTGCGACATGATATTAAACTCATCAATATCACTTTGCAAATAAAATAAACAAACCGTTGCGGAATCTTGCACGTTCGGGGTGATGTGATACATTCTGTTTAAATACGGTTGACCATTATAGGTAGGAATTGAACAGTCGATTACTTCTTCCACACTGGTTGTTCCCATTGAGATACTATTAGGCGCATCGGTTACGATGGCTAGTTTTTTACAATCGATCGGATTATAAAAAAGTTCGGTTGCGCCATCAGTCATTAAATTATTTACAATCGGAATACTGTTACATGAACTGGTATTCGAATTTGTTTGATTCGCAATTTGAAAACTTCCGGGAGAAAGATCAATAGAGGCTGAAACAGTATCGGAACAAGATGGTGACGTATTCGTTGTAACCACAACATACACACTATCGGCCGTACAAATCAAATGCGGATTCGGATGGGCTATGGTACATGCGCTGTTTTCATAATAACTGGTATCGGAACCCGATGGGATATATGAAAACGGATTTATAAGGGAAACTACATCTAAACAATTACACGTTAATCCGAACATAGGATCAGGTAATATTTCGGGTGTAGGGTGTATAGTAACATATACGCTATCACCCACGTAACAACCTGTACTTTGTTTTGTTACTTTAGAATAAACAAGGGTAGAACCGGTAGTATCTAAACTTGGTACTGCTATTGGTGTAAAAAACCCGGGATCATAAAAGTAACCTACCGTAACTCCTGAAGCACCGCCACTAATTGTATTGGTTAAGGTTGTGAGGTCAACAATAGCTTGGTTACTTCCACTTAAATCTTCACAGGCTGCAATAGAAGCCGGAAAGGATGTTGGTATAGAATCCACAACAAAATTAACCGGTGATCTACAAACAGAGGTTCCTGAACAAGCTACATAGAACGTGTATGTTCCTTCCGTATTTGAATTATTCACTAAGGCATTGGTAACACTCAAAGGATTAAATGGTGAAAGATTATACAAAACACTTCCACCTGATAAGGCATCATACCATTCAAAACTTGGCAAATAATAGTAATAATAGAATTTCAGGGTCGCAACCGAAGTGCCTCCATTGTTGGTTATGATATCAGATAAGGTTGCATTGTCGTTCCAGTTTTCCCAATAACCCATGTGTAACGTAGAACCGGGCGCAAGAGAGGAATAAATAGCCGCTAAATCGGCAGAAGCAACTGGTCTACTGTAGGTAAAAGGAAAAGTACCATTAGCGCCTTGTGCCCCAGCCGAATACAAATCCGGAGGAACCGGTGATGCGCCATATAAATTAAATCGTACCTGATTTGCATTCGCATAAAACGTAGATACTGAAGGATTCAACGCTAAATTGGTTACCGTTAAGGTTCCCGGTGATGTAAAGAACGCTCCAGTTGGTAATGCCGGTAAAATACCACTTGCAAAGGAACAAGAATATTGATTATCACAATTAGCCGGTGGGCCAACACTACCTCCTGTGCCACTTGCACCTGTATTGTCTATACAGCCACTTCCAATGGTGAATGTTATTGTAGCTGAATCTAGGAGTGGTGTAGAGCAACCTTGCACAGTTAAGCCTTGACCGAAGGGAACACTACTTCCTTTGCATAAATGGTAATCGGGTCCAGGAGTAGGGCGATAATTAATTAATACATTACCCGGGCTTATGGAGTCATTGGAGAGTAACCCATTTGTGAGGCCACTTACGGTTAAGGTAGAGTTGATATAATACGTTCCACCCGGAAAAAAATTAAAGGTATTCACGCCATTAAAAACTACATTGATCGAATCCACGGCTAACGCATTGAGGGTACCGGTATTTACTGTTTTGGAATGTGTTTCGGTTCCATTCGGTCCAATAGCATACAATGTTACGGTAATAGGATTGGTGGCTAGGTTAATAGGATTAGCACCAAAGTTTTTCAATCGTGCACTTAAAATTTGCGTAGCCGTAAAACAACTTCCTAATGGTTTAGAAATAAAGGTAACCGACGGATCGTATGGATATAATGTAGGTGGTGGCGTAATCGTCATGGCCATAATATTTAATACGGCTGTGGTTGTAACTATGTTTGTAAACGAAACGCTTTGAATGAATTTGTAATAATTGGCTTGGAGTAAACTTAATTTTACCTGATAGATGCGCGGGTTATTCGTGTCGTTTGAAATTGCATTGGTAGAACGTACCACGCGTCCCATTCCTTTAATAGCATAATCGGAACCATTAAACCAATCTTGAAAGTTAATCGTTGAAAAACTCTGGGTGGTATTGTCGGTAAAGGTTACGGTTATATTGGCATTACTAAAACCTTGTCCGGTTGAACCGAGTATATAAAGATCTTTGGTTTGCGTTGGTGTTACAAAGGTGAGTGTACCCGTTTGATTGCTTGTTAATCGTAAATCATTATTAGCGGTATAGGGTGCTAATTGAAAGGTTAACCCCGGGGTACTGGCAACCGCACTATTCACAAGGCCGGTGGCCGGGAGGTGAGTACCGCTTGGGTTATACGTATCCGACATAAACACATAATCTGATTGGTCGTAGGCAATGGTTGACGAACCCAAAGCATTTCCAGCTATGTTGGCTACCACATCATGATTAAAACCAGTCAAAGGAACGGTTTGATATTGTGCTTTAAGTTGAAGCATTGAAACTAAAACCACTAAAACCGATAGTACGTAACGATTTTTCATTCAAAAAAAATTTAGGAGTGAAGGTAACTACTTTTTTTTGTCGAATGATGTACTTGTAAAAGTTTTATGGCAATACTAGGAGCTTGTCGATAAGCAATCCTTATCACTAACTTCAAGGTTGAGCCGCGCCTTACTCCAACTTTTCTTCAATCAAATAGTTATTTCTATCAGCAGAATTTCTTGAAATTAATTCGCCCAAGAAACCGGCCAGAAAAAGTTGTGTGCCCATAATCAATGCGGTTAATCCAAAATAAAATAACGGCCGACTTGTCATGAAATAGGCTTGATGAAATATTTTGGTGTACGAGAGATATAAGGCTATACCAAAACCAATTATAAAAAGGATGGTTCCCCATAAACCAAAAAAGTGCATAGGTCGTTTACCATATCTACTCACAAACAATATAGAGGTGAGGTCAAGAAAACCGTTGATAAAACGTTCCCAACCAAATTTACTTACACCATATTTTCTGGCTTGATGAGTAACCGGTTTCTCTCCAATGCGTGTAAACCCAGCCCACTTAGATAATACCGGAATATATCGGTGCATTTCACCGTAAACTTCGATACTCTTTACAACCTTGCGTCGATAAATTTTAAGTCCACAATTCATATCATGCAACTTAACACCACTCATTTTGCCGGTTACATAATTATAAAGTTTAGAAGGAATATTCTTCGTTAACGCATTGTCGTAACGTTTCTTTTTCCAACCACTTACTAAATCAAAATTGCCATCTCGAATAGTTTTAAGTAACGATGGTATTTCATCCGGTGAATCCTGCAAATCAGCATCCATCGTAATAATGTAATCGCCCTTCGCCATTTTGAAACCTTCATTCAACGCTGCCGATTTACCATAATTACGTTGAAACCGAATTCCTTTTACGTTGGCGTTAGCGGCTCTAAGTTGTTGTACTACTTCCCAACTTCTATCTTTACTACCATCATCTATCATGATAATTTCATACGAAAACTGATGCGTTTGCATCACACGCTCTATCCAGGAAAGTAATTCCGGTAGCGACTCTTCTTCATTAAATAGGGGTATAACAACAGTTAGATCCAAGATACTTATTTTTTGGTAAAAGTATTAAAAAGGAATGAAGTAAAAAATGCTGAGAAGGCACCACTGATGCTGTACGAAAAAATCGTTTTCATAATCATGAAGGTCATAGCACTCCAAGGCTCCTCCGGTTTTCTAAAAAGAAGATAAAGTATTACATTACCTGCAATAACAATGAACATGATAGTAGCTAGCGTTCGAATACATTGTTTCAAGTAATCAAAAAATAATATTCCCGCATAATGCTTCTGTAAAGCGAAACAGCTTCCTATAAACCCTAATAACACGAATAAAAATTGTAAAAGCAATACCGGTGAATTGCCGGTGATCTTCATTTTTACAAAAAATACATTCAACGTTAAAATAAGAAACGCTGTTATGATTCCCGATTGCGTGGCAATTTTTTTATTCATAGATTCTGCCTTCACCACGGTTAAAAACTGCTACTACTTTTCCGGTTAGTTCTTCTCCAAAAACTGGCGAGTTTTGTGATAAACTGAAATTAGTTGATTCATTGTATTGCCACGTTTTCGAAGTTGAAAAAACGGTAAGTTGTGCAGGCTGTTGTTCGTTAATCGTGCTTTTGGGTTTACCTAAAATACGTCGAGGGTTAGAACTTATCAAGTCGATACGTTCATGTAAATCAAGTTTTGTATTCACGCGAAGTAACAAAGGCAACATGGTTTGTAATGCGATCATGCCGGCTTTGGCATCTTCAAATTCAATTTGTTTACTATCCCAATTGCAAGGTGTATGATGGGAAGCAATTGCATCGATCGTACCATCTTCTAATCCTTTTATTAACGCTTGCTGATCCTGTGCTGTTCGAAGCGGCGGATGAATTTTGAAGATACTGTTATATGTAGAAAGATCATGGTCGGTGTACAATACATGATGTATCGTGGTAGAACAAGTGATTGCCACCTTCTTCTTCTTTGCTTGTCTGATTTTATCTACGCTTTCCTTGCAGCTAATACCTGTTAGATGAATTTTAGATTGTGTGTACTCCACTAATTCAATCGCTTGTTGAACCGCTAAACTTTCTGCGATAGAAGGTTTGCCAGCTATGCCTAATTGCGTTGAAACGACACCTTCATGCATGAGTCCGTGCTGCGATAAGGATAGATCATCAGGAATTTCAATAACTAAACCATCAAATGATTTTACGTATTGTAGTGCCTTCAATAATAAACCATGATGTTGTACGGGTTTTCGGCCATCACTAAAGGCAACAGCGCCTGCCTGATGCATATCGAACATCTCCGCCAAATTTTTCCCTTCTTGTTGCTGTGAAATACAACCGATAGGAAGTAATTCTACGAGCGATGATTTCGATCGAAGAAATTCTACCGTTGATTTACTTTGTGTTAGCGGCTTTAAATCAGGAAGCAAACACACTTGTGTAAAACCACCGGCAGCGGCAGCTTCCTTACCTGAGGTTAAGGTTTCATGTTGTTCAAAACCTGGTTCAGAAAAATCACTAAATAAATCGCACCAGCCACAGCTTACATAAAGATCTTTCCCTTGAATCGTGGTTGCTTTTTTATCTTCTAGCTTGGCAGCAATTTGCTGAATGACGCCGTCAACGAGTAATAGGTCTCTTTTCTTTCCATGATGTTTGGAATCTTGGTCTAGTATAGTGACTTGTTTTATGAGGTATCGCATGTTTATTTCATGAAGCGGATGAGTAAAATTTCAATCAGTATAAATAACAAGGCTAGCAGCACACAAATTTTCCATATAGGCATACCGTGTTGAAGTTCGTTGATGCTTCCAGCAGCGTTCAGGGAATCATCGAGCCATTCTGCATTTTTTAGTTGTGTCGATTTTTTTAATTCATCTATACCCCAAAACTGCATACCCGATTCGTCGCGGTTATAGTTAATGCCGGTAAAAACACTGTCTTTGGCACCTTCTAAATGAACAGCATACAAACCCGCTGTTTCAATGCCCCGATTTAAAAATAACTGCATGCTGTTATTCATGCTTCGTTGTTCCGGAATAGCATCAATACCATTACCCGTTAAGTGATAAATAGTTTTATCGCCGGTTTTAGTATTGTCGATTTGCAGCACTGCATTTTTTCCAAGAGTAACCGAATAAATTTTAGAGGCGGCATTACTGTACGCCATTTTGTAGATAAGCGGAAGAAACCAATACGATCGAGGGAAATTACTCGCATTACTTTCTGCACTTGAAGCACATACATACAACTTTCCATTCCCTACATTAAAGGCACTCAGGAAGGCATCGCCATTAGAAAACGAAAATAATTTTTGTTCGCTGCTCATAGCCGATTTGGCAATAATGTAGCGTTTAAAAACCTGAGGTAACTCAACATTTTCAGGTGTTTTAGTAAATAAATCGCGGAATAAATTATGCGAACGATTGAACGAGCTTACCGCTATCTTCGATGTATCGTAGGCACCAAACTGACAGCCTGCGGCTTCACTCATAAACATATTAATACTACTTACATTATTCTGAACAGGAGCAAAGGTTAATACTGCTCCTCCATTTTGTGTATAGTTAATAAGAGCTTCTTTAGTTTTTGCATTCATCGTACTCACGTTATTCAGAATAACTAAAGAGTAATTTTTTAATACATCGGTATTGAACGATTGGACGGTATAATTATCCATCCTGAATTGATTATTCGGTTTGAAAACAGAACTTAAATACGGATTAGCGTTTTGTTGATTCAATACTAAAACAGCATAATTCGCATTCACCTTCCCGGCTAAATAAAAGGTATCATCAAACTGTACCGGACTGTCCTGTAAGAAAACTTTGATATTTTGTTGACCTGCAATATTGGTTGAAAAATTTAAGGTTTCATTTTTATGCTCATTTGCTTTAAGCGTAGTGTTTACCGCACTTTTAAGCTGACCGTTTACCATTATACTAAGACTAGTATTTATTTCTTCTTCGCCATGATTGCTTAATTTTATAGTCAACACATTGGGTTCGTTGAGAAATAAACTGGGTGAATCGAACCAAGCCGAATCCAATGAAATATTATTTATTTGGGTTGGCTTTACACTAATAAAATATTTCTTTATCGGGTCATCGGATTTAAGATTGGAAGCAAAGTTGTTTTTCTGAAAATCAGAAATAAAAATGAGCTGTTTATTTGGGGTTGCCTCGGTTTGCAACAGCAATTTTTGTTTTTCAAGTATCGACTCTGCTTTTTTAGAGGAAGACGAAATGCGAAGGGTGCTTAAATGGCGAAGCGCATCTTCTTTACTCAAAAAACGATTTTCATTATAGCCAAAATCGTTCGAAAGAATTTGAAATCGATCGTTCCCTGAATAGGTTTCGATAATTTCTTTGGCTTTACCTTTAGCTAAGTCGAGCATGGAAAGTTGATTCTTTTCAATACCCATACTAAAACTATTATCGATATAAATGCTCACGGCTTTATAGCCTTGAACCATTTTGTCTTTGTCTTTGGAAAAGAAGGGCTGAGCAAATGCAAAAACCAAGGCTAAAACGGCTAAAATTCTACTTAAAAGAATCAGCAAGTGCTTTAGTTGCGATTGCTTTTGGGTTTGTTCCTGTAATTCTTTCAGAAAACGAATGTCGGGAAACAATACTTTTTTATACTTTCTGAAATTGAATAGGTGAATGAGGATAGGGATTGCGATAGCAAGTCCAGCCAGCAAAAACCAGGGGTATAAAAAACTCACGGGGGCAAATATAAGGAATGAACTTGCAAAGATTATGTTGAATTACAGTGCTTCTACTGTAAACGACTCATAAGCGAGTTCCAGTTCTTCCATAGCTACATCATTACCTTTAGCCATTAATTCCGGGCCTGTATAACGAACCGGGAAGGCGTTTGAGATGCGCCAAACAAAAATAGGATTGTGGTTTTCATCGAGTAAGCTCACATTAATATCACGGCGTTCCACCTGATTAAGTAAACCGGTTTTAACCCAAACGAAAAATTCATTATCCGATTTGGTAATTCCTCGCCGAAGAATAAGGTTGGAGAAACTATGCTGTCCGGGCAGTTTATGCGTATGAAATTCCGGACTGTTTCCGCTGCGTTGTTCAATTACGGCGGTTTCAACAGAAAGTCCGCTTACTTCAGAAAACGACAATTCGGTGCCGCCCCATTCTACACGAAAATGGTAATTAACTAGAGGTGTTTTGGGCATAAGAATAAATTTAAGGTAAATTGCATACAGCATCTTGTAAATTAGGCCTAACAAGCTTATAGCCACAACAGCCAAGATGAGTATGAAAAATTTCATAGATACAATGTTACGCAGAGTTCCTGAGAAGTGAAAGATAAAAACTTTCGACATTTTCTAGGAAGGAGGGCTTTAATTTTTAGAATTTCTGATTACATTTGCGTTCAAATTTTCACACCATGGCTAATAAAATAGCACCAACTTCTAAGCAAAAATCTACCCTCATGCTTCATGCAGTAATCTTTGTGGTTGTAAATGCGTTATTATGGTATTTCTATGATAAAGGAAGTATGCGTGTGGATGTTGAAGGTTGGGCTTATGTTTGGCCTATCTGGATTACAGCAGCTTGGGGTTTATCGCTTATCGGGCATTGGGCTGCTATCCATACAAATTATGAAGATGCCGGTAATGAAGAATACCTGCGTCAGTTAGAAAATTAATCTGGTTTTCTTTTTATTTTTTCCTATTTTTATCCAATGCAAAATTTGAAATCGGTAACAGTAACTACGTTAGTTACGTTGGGTGTATTTATTGTAACAGCTTTTGTAGCTTGTAAGAAAAAAGATATTGAGTATAATGATACCACGAATATTCGTCCTTGTGAAAATGTTATTTGTTTAAACGGAGGAACCTGTAACGATGGTGTTTGTTATTGTGCTGCGGGTTTTGAAGGTAAAAATTGTGCGCAACGTTGGAGCGATCGTTTTGTAGGCAACTATAAAGCTACGGATGAATGTTATACCGGTTCGAGCGAATATTATTTTGTCAATATTCTTCCGTTCCCGAATTATGCATCAAAAATTAATATTCAGAATTTAGGTACGGCATGTCCGGGACAAATTTTGGAAGCCAGTATTAATCCGGAGAAAACTTCGTTCAAAATTCCGATGCAACAAATTTGTGGCAACACTTATATTGGCGGAGAAGGCAGTATTAATGGTGATTACATCAATATTTATTTAGAACAGCGCGATACCATACTGCATACTTCGAATAACTGTAGTATCGTATTAGATAAGCAGTAAGTTACGTTCTGCATCTACCGCTATTTAATCTGGAAATCACTTAAAGTTAGAACATCGATTTAAGGAATTTATGTTCAGTCAATTTCCTATTTTCGCACGCAATAAAATAATTTAAAATAACTATGGGTCCGGTTTCACAATTCATTCAGCACAATTACCGACATTTTAATGCAGCAGCTCTTATGGATGCCGCTAAAGGTTACGTTACACATCTGGAAGAAGGTGGTAAAATGATGATCACGTTGGCCGGTGCTATGAGTACCGCTGAATTGGGAATTTCGTTAGCGGAAATGATTCGTCAGGATAAGGTGCAAATAATATCTTGTACCGGCGCTAATTTGGAAGAGGATATTATGAATCTGGTGGCTCATAGTCATTACAAACGAGTTCCGAATTACCGCGATTTGAGCCCGCAGGATGAATGGGATTTATTAGAGAATCACTTCAATCGTGTAACCGATACGTGTATTCCAGAAGAAGAGGCTTTTCGAAGAATACAAAAGCATATTCATGAAGTATGGAAGAAAGCAGATGATAACGGCGAACGTTATTTTCCGCATGAATACATGTATCAAATGTTATTGAATGGCTCGTTGGAACAGTATTATGAAATTGATCCGAAGGATAGTTGGATGTTAGCTGCAGCGCAAAAGAATATACCGATTGTTTGTCCGGGTTGGGAAGATAGTACGATGGGTAACATCTTCGCATCGTATATCATTAAGAATGAAATGAAGGCGCAAACCATGAAAAGTGGTATTGAATACATGGTGTGGTTGGCTGATTGGTACCGAAATAACAGTGCAGGCAAGGGTGTTGGCTTCTTTCAAATTGGCGGTGGTATTGCCGGTGATTTCCCAATTTGTGTGGTACCCATGATGTATCAGGATTTAGAGTGGCATGATGTTCCGTTCTGGAGTTATTTCTGTCAGATTTCGGATTCTACCACCTCGTATGGTTCGTATAGCGGTGCGGTTCCGAACGAAAAAATTACATGGGGTAAACTAGATATTCATACGCCGAAATTTATTGTAGAGAGTGATGCTACGATTGTGGCGCCATTGATTTTTGCTTGGATATTAGGACAGTAAAAATGAATTGGAGGGGTGAAAAGAAAAAAAGGAATTTTAATTTTTTGAAATTTTGAAATTACGTCTATATTTGCCCTCCCGAAAACAGAAGGGAAGATCTTAATTTTAATGCGGAAGTAGCTCATTTGGTAGAGCACGACCTTGCCAAGGTCGGGGTGGCCGGTTCGAGCCCGGTCTTCCGCTCACAGTTTACCTGCATACCTTGGTGGTGAAATTGGTAGACACGCAGGACTTAAAATCCTGTGGGCAGCAATGTCCGTGCGGGTTCAAGTCCCGCCTGAGGTACAACTTATAGCCGATTCGTGAGAGTCGGCTTTTTTGTTGCAACCATCTTCCGGTTGTTACTTATGCGCTATTTTTACTTCTATCTGTAGCGATCAAAGCTGTTTAAATTATTTACTTAATTTCCTAACCCCTAATACCCCCACAAATCATGTTCTTTCTTAAATAGAACATCCGCAATTTCCTCCGAAGTGTAAAGGGCATCAACGCCTTGTTTATGATCAGCAATGGCTTCTTGCAATGGGTTGTTTAAGGTAGATCGTATAATCGAAGATGAAAAATTTCGTTGCTCAAAAAAATCATCCCATGATTCACGGTGCACATCGTTTTGTCCGTTATAAACTTTGTATTGCGTATGAATAACTCTCAACTCCGGATAATAAAGCCAGAATAGGGGTGCCGTTGCCCTAAAGGAACCATCGGCAGCATAACGGTCTTGGTAAGGTGCTAAGCCTATGATACGCACTTTCATTCTGCCTTCATTCGCATCAAAAATCCAATCTTCTTTCAACCTAAATTTTGTTACCGTAGTTGGATTGAATTTTGGATAAATAACACTATCGGTTTCCGTTCCATCTTCTGGATGAATGATAGTTACCGTTTGTGGTTCACCAAGAATTTTCTTTGCAAGTTGATCGTTCGTCAGGGGAATAGTAAACCGATCGTCGGCAAAGGCTTGTACACGCCCTTCACGAACCGCTGCTAACAGGATTTCAATATACATACCACCGCCCGTTTCATCGTCGCCGGGATATTGAAACACCATGTTTTGTTTTTGACGAATATCGATTTCTCGCCACACTCTTTTTTTGAAGAACACATCCTTAGCTGCAATTTGTTGCCAAGGTTTTACCTCTTCCGGAATATTCCCGTTTTCAATAACCCCATCTTGTCGCATCGGTAACAGGTAACCTGCTTTAACCGGTGTAACCGCCAAGTTGGTTTGTGCATCAGCAACGCTGCATGCGAAAGGCAGAATTAAAGCCATCTGCAAAGCTCGTTTGAATTGTTTCATATGATACAGAACTATGTTTCGTGGGACAGGCGGTGTTCGTTTTCTATAACGCGGTTGAAATCAACTTTAGTATATATTGGAATAACTTTTTTATAGTGTATTGTACTATTCCAAGTGTTGATGCGTTGTATAACAATCTCCTTGAAGATAAAACGAGTACTTTAGTAGCACGTTGAAGAATGTTTCAAAAAAAAACGCCTCCTGATGTAGGAGGCGCTTCTATAAAAATTAAATAAGATTAATGAGCAATTACTACTTGTTCAACATGTGAGTTTCCTTTCGTATCAAATAGCATTACATTGTAAATGCCATTGGCAAGGTTCTCAACATTTATACTAATACTGTTTTTACCTTGTGTTCCTTTAACACTATTTGTAACTATCACATCGCCATTCATATCAACCAAGGTATAAAGAATTTCTTGCGCCATGTCTAAATTGAAATCGATTGTGGTTGTTTTAGAAGCAGGGTTAGGATAAACGGTTACATTGTTCATCGTATTTGTAATCGATGACGTACCGGCAGGAATGTTTGAGCTTAAATGACAAGCTTGAAGTACAGATTTATCGGGAGCTTGAATCCAAGCTATCATACCTAGATTGAAGAAATTCTCTACACTATTTTCAGTAGCTAAATTGATGATGTTAGCGGTTTGACCGTCTGTTGGTAAACGGAAGTTGCCTGGGAAAGTATAGCTTGATGTAATGGAATCCCAATTACCGATAGTAACCGCAGGAAGTGCGGTTCCGGTTTCATTCGGAAGCATTTTTTTCACTACATTGAAGAATTCTGTTTCACCATTCGATTTCACATTTTTAATGGTTCTACGCTCATAAATAGCCATATATAATTTCGCACCGGTTGAATTAATAAGCGGTGAGAAGGAAACGGTCGCTACAAAATTATTATTGTTCTGAACAAAATGACCATTCATTTTAAATTGAGCCGGAATGGCTTTCGATGCATTATAAATAGGTACAGTAAAGCTAGAGGCATTATTATCCCAGCCACCATCAATTTCCATACGAGGAATGGAGTTGATGCCATAATAAGTAGAACGACGGTTTTTGGTTTCTACCGTAGTATAAGGATCACCTGTGCCAGGGAAATCTTGTTGGTATTTTAAACTTGCAAATTCTGTTTCAGGAATCGAATCCACAACGGAATGATATTGTTCGTTACCTGGTTTACAAGGACCACAGGTAGAACTTGTGAAAATTTCAAATAACGGAATACGTACAACGTTTTCACTCATTACTTGAATGGTTTTTGTTTTCTTATCGTTTGCCGTATTAGCATCCGGATTGCTTCCATTTAAGTTTGTTGCCCAAACTTCAACCGTGTGGTTACCAACCGTAGCATTCCATGGTGTTGGATGCGTAAAAGTATATGTTGCTAAAGACGCAATGTTTAGTCCGCTTAGCGTTGATGTAACCGTTGCACCACCATCAATTTTATAATTAATATCTAAAGAAGTAATGGTTGTAGATCCCAAATTACGAAGTTTACCGGCTACGTTTACGTTACCAGCCGCAAGATATTGGTTCGTTGTTATTTCTGTTGCTGTTAAATCGTATGCGGGTTGTGTTCCACTCACAAACGTGTAATAACTGTTATCGGCAGGCGTAGGATCTGTTCCTGCAAGGGCATTCAAATTGGTAGCTTGTACATTGATAGCCGTACTTGCATTAAGTTGAATTCCGGCAAATACATTTGCATTCCCTGAATAGCCACCTGTACGATTGTCAACAATATGAATATTATTGGTTCCTTCTTCTAACACAATACTCCAATAAGTGAAGTTACTCCCATCAGAAGCGGTTGTACCATAACCAAAGGAACTAAATTGAATCCAAAGTTGACGGTTAGGTGCTGAACCAAAGGTTTTGCTAATCACGTTATCATTGGTACCAATACCACCCATTCCCCAAATACAAACAGATTTGTCGGGAATTGCCGCACTCGGTAATGTTGATTTGGTGTAAGACGGAGCTGCTACACTACTGGCTACATCAAAGGTTAGAATACCACTGGAAGATACTTTGAACTGCGTTGCCGCACTACCATCAAACGAAAAAGTAAAGGGTATGGTTTGAGCAGTCGACCATACAGGATTGGTATTTCCACCCGCTAACACGGTTACCCATCCAGCTGGCAAACCTCCTCCAACAGGATATTCATCGTCGCTATTGAGGCTTCCCGGATTAGTACCTGCATTTGGGTTTGGTAATACCCAATACTGACTGAAAGCTGCTTGTGCGCCCAGAAGTAAACAAAGGGAAAATAGAATTTTCTTCATGATTAAATTATTATTTTTCCCAAATGTAATAAACTCCTTTTGCAAATGCACAAACTTTAACAGGAAGAAATGCTGTTTCAATTGCGTTTTTCCGGAGCTATTTCACTAAAAAGAATGTGTTTGTACAAAGCCAATTACTTTTGAAACGCATGAAATAGTATGGAAGCGCTACTAACTTTAATTGACAAAAGAAGAACCCTTCAACGTGGTGAGTTGCTCAAAAAAGAGGGAAGCATAGACACGCATGTGTACTACATCGAAGAGGGAAGTTTAAAAATTTATTTCATGGATGGAATCCATGAGCAAATCATTCGGTTTGGATATCGAACCAATTTAGTGGTAGCGCTCGATTCTTTTTTGGAAGATAAACCCTCGCCTTTAATTATTGAAGCAATTAAGAAGGTCACCATAGGGATTATTCCCAAGCAACGAATTATGGAGTTTTTTGAAGAAGGGAGAGAACAACAGCAACTCTGGATAAACATACTGCAAAGTTTAGTAATGCAACAATTGGATAGAGAAATGGATATTCTCACTACATCCCCTGAAGAGCGCTATCGGAGGGTATTACAACGCAGTCCTCAATTATTTCAAGAAGTACCGAACAGATATATTGCCAATTACTTGCGTATGAGTGCGGAAACCTTATCGCGCCTGAAAAAGTCTTGATTGAACGCAAGATTTTTTTATCATGCACATCACAACTTTGCGTTTATGTTTACAACAAGTACCACAGATTTTATTCAAGATTGTGTTCAGAAAACAAACAATTTTATACTTCAAGTAGAAGTACTGCGAAGTAAGGGAATGGAAGCCTTACAATGGAAACGAAATTCAGAAACATGGAGTGTACTGGAATGTTTGGAACATCTTAATCTATATGGCGATTATTATTTGCCTAAAATCAAGGAAGCAATAGACGCCTCAAGCACCAAAGCTCAAGCACATGTTCGTAGTGGATGGTTGGGAAATTACTTTGCCGAAAGTATGCTTCCTAAAGAGGGTGGTAAGAAAATGAAAACCTTCAATGATAAAAACCCGATTTACGGATCAACGGATATACAAGTTATCGACCGTTTTCTGCAACAACAACAAACGATGTTGCGGTTGCTGCATGCTTCGGAACATGTAAACATGAATAAAATTAGAATTCCAATTTCCATATCTCCTTGGATACGATTAAAACTGTGCGACGTTTTTCGTTTTACCATAAATCATTCCATTCGACATCTACATCAAATCAATTGTATACTTCAAGGACAAGAAGCCCTTTCTAATTAATACATACAACGATGAATTAATTTGAACCCCGGCCTATATAGTTGGCATTTTATCCGTATAAATTCACTGCTTTCTTTCCAACGGAATCGCCTACCTTTACGCGCAAATTTCACTTCGTCATGGATTCATTAAAAGACCTTCACAGCCTCCTTCGTTGGGCTGTTGTACTTATGGCGTTTTATACGCTAATTCGTTCCTTTATTGGTATGAGTTCAAAATCTTCGTTCAGTAAAACCGATAACCTCAGTCAGGTGATTTATGTATCGCTAGTTGATGTTCAGGTTTTAATTGGGTTGATATTGTATTTTACAAGTTCCATAGGTTTTAGAAATATTAGCTTGATGGGCATGAAGGAAGTGATGCATGATGGCTTCTTTCGTTTCTTTGCGATTGAACACATTACCGGTATGCTACTCGCTTTTATTTTACTGCATATCGGGAGAGCCAAATGTAAACGTGCGCTTGATGGTCCGGCTAAATTCAAAACCTTTTTTATCTGGAACCTTATCGTAATTCTTATTTTGTTAGCCACGATACCTTGGCCATTCCGTAAAGGATTTGAAGCCTTAGGATGGTTTTAATTTTAAATTTTGTTGAAAGAGGATGAGCGATTATATTGAAGTGATTGGTGCCCGAGAGCATAACCTCAAAAATATTCATCTTAAAATACCGAAAAACAAACTCACCGTAATAACCGGAATTAGCGGAAGCGGTAAGAGTAGTTTGGCGTTTGATACAATTCATGCGGAAGGACAACGACGGTACATGGATAGTTTTTCAGCGTATGCACGACAGTTTATCGGCAATATGGAACGACCCGATGTTGATAAAATTGATGGCTTATCGCCGGTAGTGGCAATAGAACAAAAAACAACGAATAAAAGTCCGCGTTCAACCGTTGGAACGGTTACGGAAATTTATGATTTCCTTCGTTTGTTATTCGCAAGAGCTGGTGAAGCCTTTAGCTATAATACCGGAAAGAAAATGGTTCGATATAGTGAAGAGGAAATGTTAGATCTTATTCTTGAAAAATATTCAGGAAAGAAAATTGTGTTGTTAGCACCTATCGTAAAAGGCCGTAAAGGACATTACCGCGAGTTGTTTGAACAACTTCGCAAACAAGGTTTTTTGCGCGTTCGCGTTGATGGGGAGTTTTTGGAGTTGAAAGAAAAAATGCAAGTTGACCGATATAAGCTTCATGATATTGAAGTGGTTATTGATCGTTTAACTGCCGATAAAGATGCCCGATTACGTTTGATAGAAAGTTTGCAAAATGCCCTAAAACAAGGCAATGATCAGGTGTTGGTGGTTGAGTACGATCAACCGGAAAAGGTGCGTTTGCTTTCTAAACAATTGATGTGTGCGGATACCGGTTTATCTTACGACGAACCTTCACCGAATACATTTTCCTTCAATTCCCCTTATGGTTCTTGTTCGCAATGCAAAGGATTAGGTACTGTTTATGCTATTGATATGGAAGCCGTTCTTCCCGACAAAAACGTGTCGATAGCCGATGGTGGTATAGCACCACTTGGATTAGCGCGCGATAACTACCTCTATCAACAAGTTCAGGCTCTTGGTAAGCAATATAAATTTGATATTCATAAACCAATTTCTACCTTATCTGAAAAAGCATTGAATATGGTGCTTTATGGTTCAGAAGAAAAAGTAGATATTACGGTTGATTACGAAGAAGGGCCGCAAAACTATACTACCAATTTTGAAGGCATTGTAAATATGGTAGTTCGTTGGTTTAACGATACAAGTAGCGAACATATACGACAATGGGCAGAGCGTTTTATGGTTATGAACACTTGTCCAACGTGTGAGGGTAGTCGTTTACGCAAGGAAAGCAATTGGTTCAAATTTGACAACAAAACTATTTTTGAATTGAGTTGTATGAATTTGAGCGAATTGAAGCAATGGTTGAAAGGGATAGAAAAGCGTATTTCGAAAAAGCAACAACTCATTGCGAAAGAAATTCTCAAAGAAATTGAAGAACGGTTAGATTTTTTATTAGAAGTTGGACTCGATTATTTAACCTTGAATCGGGTGTCGAGAAGTTTGAGTGGAGGCGAAAGTCAACGTATTCGTTTAGCTACGCAAATCGGTTCAAAGCTAAAGGGGATTACGTATATTTTGGATGAGCCAAGTATTGGTTTGCACCAACGTGATAACGAACGATTGATTAAAGCCTTACAAAATTTGCGTGATGTTGGCAATACTGTTATTGTAGTGGAACACGATAAAGACATTATGCTTCATGCCGATCATTTGATTGACATTGGTCCAGGAGCCGGAAGGTTAGGAGGTGCTATTGTAAGTGAAGGAACACCGAAACAATTTTTAAAACATAAAACGCCCACAGCAGATTTTCTGAAAGGAACGAAGAAAATCGAAGTTCCGGCAGAACGCAGAAAAGGTAATGGCAAACATATTGTTTTGAAAGGGGTAAGTGGAAATAATTTGAAGAACGTACAGGTAAAATTTCCGCTGGGAAAATTTATCGGTGTTACCGGTGTTTCCGGTAGTGGAAAATCAACCTTAATTACGGAAACATTCTATCCGATACTATCGCAATATGTATATAAAAGTAAAACGCAACCCATGCCTTATAAAAGCATTGATGGGTTGGAACACATTGATAAGGTTATTGAAATAGATCAATCGCCCATCGGGCGAACGCCCCGAAGTAATCCGGCCACGTATTGCAATTTCTTCAATGATATACGACAATTATTTTCGATCATTCCGGAAGCTAAAATCAGAGGGTATAAACCAGGTCGTTTTTCTTTTAACGTGAAAGGAGGACGTTGTGAGGAGTGTGAAGGTGGTGGAATGAAAACGATTGAAATGAATTTTCTTCCGGATGTACATGTATTGTGTGAACGCTGTCAGGGGAAGCGTTTTAATCGAGAAACACTGGAGATACGCTATAAAGGAAAGTCGATTGCGGATATTCTAGAAATGACGGTAAGTGAGGCTACCGAATTTTTTGTAGCCATGCCATCGATTTATCGTAAAATAAAAACGCTTGAAGATGTTGGGCTAGGCTATATCGCTCTCGGACAAAGTGCTACTACACTCAGTGGTGGCGAAGCACAGCGTGTTAAGTTGGCCACAGAATTAAGTAAGAAGGATACAGGTAAAACATTTTATATTCTGGATGAACCCACAACAGGTTTACATTTTCAGGATATACAAATGTTGTTACATGTGTTGAATAAATTAGCCGACAAAGGCAATACCGTTTTGGTAATTGAGCATAACCTGGATGTAATAAAAGTAGCAGATCATATCATCGATTTAGGCCCGGAAGGAGGTAGCGGTGGCGGAAGAATTATAGCCGAGGGTACACCGGAAGAAGTGGCTAAAGTAAAAGAAAGTTTAACGGGTAAATTTTTGAAAGAGGAGTTGAACTAATTTTTGTTCTGCTTGGTTTTGCAAGAACCAAAGAATCGAGTAGTTTTTATTAATTGATTTGAAAGTAAAGGAAATCGAAGCATTAACTCCATTACTTTTGCGGCATGTTGATCGACACGCATACCCATTTATATGATGAAAAATTTGAAGCCGATCGTTCGGAAATGATACTTCGTGCGATTAGTGGAGGCGTAGGTAAAATGTACTTGCCGAATTGTGATAGCACTACGATCGATGGCATGCTAGCGGTTGAAGATGAGTTTCCAGAACATTGTTTTTCTATGATGGGTGTTCATCCCTGTTACATTAAAGAAAACTATCAGGAAGAACTGCGAATTGTTCGTTCTTGGTTAGACAAGCGATCTTTCTCCGCAGTTGGAGAAATCGGTCTCGATTATTATTGGGATAAAACGTTTGTAGAACAGCAAAAACATGCCTTCCGACAACAACTCGAATGGGCCATTGAATTTAATCGGCCTGTTGTTATTCATACCAGAGATTCTATGCAGGATACCGTTGATATTGTGCGTGAATATCATTCGAAAGGAATTCGAGGTGTATTCCATTGCTTTACAGGTAGCTATGAAATAGCTTCTCAACTTATCGATATGAACTTTTATTTAGGTATTGGTGGTGTTTTAACATACAAAAATGCGGGTATTCAAGAAGTGATTCAACGGATAGATTTGAAGCATCTAGTTTTAGAAACCGACGCGCCGTATTTAACACCACACCCGTTTCGTGGTAAACGCAATGAAAGTTTATATGTGAAAATAGTGGCGGAGAAACTAGCGGAATTGAAGGGCGTGAGTACTACAGAGGTAGAGGAAATTACTACATTGAATGCCGAAAAGTTATTTAAAGATTACCATTTATAGAAAGTGAATGAAAAACAAAAGGAGAAAGTAATCAGCGGAACATCTAACGGCCTATTTCTTTCTCTTTCAGTTTCTCTTTCAGTTTCTCTTTCTAAAAGGCTCTGAGAATTATTCTATAGAAAGTGAATGAAAAACAAAAAGAGAAAGCATACAGCGGAATAATTACCAGCCTTTCACTTTCTCTTTTTAAATAAGCGGAGAGTAAGAGATTCGAACTCTTGATACCCTTTTGAGATATACACACTTTCCAGGCGTGCTCCTTCGACCACTCGGACAACTCTCCATAAGTAAAGATCAAAAATCCTTATTCAGCATTCAGCGTGGATTGAACCGTTGAATCAAAACGCTAAAAGGACTGCGAATGTAAATCTTTTCGGAACATATCTTTATGTTGACGACAAAAATTAATTACGTCGCTCAAAATGACCTTGAGCTTCTATTTCCTGAACAATAGCTTCTATCATGTAATCCTCACCAGAAGGATCATAATTATTTTTTAAGTTATTATCAAACAATAAAGCAACCGTTTGCCAAATACGAGCATTCAATCCTCCTTTTAACTCTTTAATTATCTGATAGCAAGGCTTCCCTGTTTGACGGGCAATTAGTTTTACTAAAATTTGACCTTGTGTAATCGACAAATTTTCCAATTCATTTTTAAATCGCCGGTTTAGTTCATTTTCTTTTCGAAGTTTGTACGCTTGTTTTGCTTCTTTACTATAAAGTGCATTTAAAGCAGAGTCGATGTCGTTTAAAATAAATCCGGCTTGTACCGCATAAGGATAAACAGTATAAACGGTTCGTCGTAAGGCATTGTAGGCATTCATTTGAGCCCGACGTTCTTTTCTAATAGCTATAGCATCTTCGTCTAAAACGGTTAGCACTCGTACCTCACGTAACCAATAATGGGGTAGTGTGTCGTTTCCAATTACAATACCTGCCAATCGAATGGTATCAAAATTCCCTTGTTGTGCTAACAAAAGTTGCGTCATAGAACATAAAACAACGGTAAAAAGTAGTTTACGCATGGGGCTTAACAAATATCCTACTTTTTTAATAACGCCGAATAGGTTTCTTTATTTTCTAAATTAGAGGTGGAAACAAATTACTTCAATTTTTAAATGAATTCATAGCCTATATCCGAACGATAATATTTTCCTTCAAAGGTTATTTTAGAAGCATTTAATTTAGACTGTTCAACAGCATCAGCGAGATTGGAAGCCAAGGAAGTAACCGCTAGTACCCGGCCTCCATTGCTTACAACGTTAGTTTGTTCCGATTTTGTTCCGGCATGAAAAATGATGCTACCACTGAGTTGGTTTAATCCTTCAATAACTTTTCCTTTTGCATAATCTTCGGGGTAGCCACCACTGACCAACATAACTGTGGCAGCGTGCTGGTTAAGGTGTTGACACGTAATCGTATCCAAAGTCTGATTAGCCACATGCACAAACATTTCAACTAGATCATTGTTTAATCGAGGCATCACCACTTCGGTTTCCGGGTCTCCCATTCTACAATTATATTCTATAACGTATGGCTCGTTTTGGACGTTTATGATGCCAAAGAAAATAAATCCTCGATACGTTATGGCGCGTTTTTGAAGTCCTGATAGGGTAGGGTGAATAATTTTATTTTTTACTTTTTGAAGGAAGCTTTCATCCACAAAAGGCACCGGTGAAATAGCACCCATACCTCCTGTATTAAGTCCGGTATCGCCCTCACCGATACGTTTATAATCTTTGGCTTCCGGTAATAAACAATAATTTTTTCCATCACTTAAAACGAAAACCGAGCATTCTATTCCTGTAAGAAATTCTTCTACAACCACTTTAGCACTTGCATCTCCAAACTTCCGTTCTTCAATCATTTCATGAAAAGTTTGTAGTGCTTCTTCATGGGTTTGAGCAATTACCACCCCTTTACCAGCCGCTAATCCATCAGCTTTGAGTACAATAGGTAAGGCATGTTGTTTGAGATAAGCAATTCCAGCGTCATAATTCGCAGCGGTAAATTCTTGGTAGGCGGCAGTTGGAATATGTTCTTCCTGCATAAATTTTTTGGAAAAGGCTTTACTTCCCTCTAATTGTGCACCCTTTTTTGAAGGTCCAATTACGATGATATGCTTTAATTCTTCTTGTTGAAAGAAATCCCAAATCCCGAGAACCAAGGGGTCTTCTGGGCCAACAACAACCATGTTTATATGATGTTCGATACAAAAGAATTTGATTGAATCGAAATCATTTACCGACATAGAAATATTAGTTCCTAAAGTGGCGGTGCCCGGGTTACCGGGTGCGATAAAAAGTTCGGAACATAATTTACTTTGAGCTATTTTCCAGGCTAAGGCATGCTCGCGGCCACCAGAACCGAGTAAAAGAATCTTCATGGAGTTATTCAGAATTGATAGGGTGCGAAGTTAATTGGTGGGTATTATAAACGGATTGATTTTGAAAAATATTCCTATCTTGTCGCTCTAAATTTTATACATGGATAGTACACAAGTTCAAAAAGGGCATCCAAAGGGATTGTTCCTGTTATTCTTCACCGAAATGTGGGAGCGATTTAGTTATTATGGTATGAGGGCAATTTTTATCTTGTTCCTCACCAAGGCAATCTTACTGAGTGATAAAGATGCTTCTAATATTTACGGCAGTTTTACGGGATTGGTTTATCTAACACCACTTTTGGGAGGTTATTTATGTGATCGATATCTTGGAAATAGAAGGAGTATTTTAATTGGAGGCATTATGATGGCAATCGGGCAATTTTTGCTGTTTATTTGTGCCAGTAATCATGCTAACGGCGCCTTAGCTCAAACATTATTATGGGCTGGGTTAACGGTACTTATTGTAGGTAACGGTTTTTTCAAACCTAACATTTCTACAATGGTTGGGCAGCTATATCCTCAGGGCGACCGCCGTGTGGATAGTGCATTTACCATTTTTTATATGGGTATCAACTTAGGTGCATTCTTTTCACCACTAGTTTGCGGGGGATTAGGTGATACTGGCGATATCGGAGATTTTAAATGGGGTTTTCTTGCTGCTTGCATTGGTATGATAATTAGCACCATTTCGTTTGAATTGTTGAAAAATAAATACTTGCAAGGTCCTAATGGTGAATCTATAGGTATGCCAGTGAAAAAGATGGACTTGATGCATATTGGCATCGTTGTAGGTTCAATACTATTAATTTTCTTTCTGTTAAGTTTCAAAAATATGTTTCATAGTGATTTGGATTTGATAGCTTATTTGATTTATGGTGCTATGGTTATTATGCCTTTAATTATACTTACCGATAAATCAATAACCCCAGTTGAACGATCACGCATTCTGGTTATTTTTATCTTGGCTTTTTTTGTAATCTTCTTTTGGTCTGCATTTGAACAGGCCGGGGCTTCATTAACTTTATTTGCCGATAAACAAACGGAACGCCATATCGGTGGATGGGAAATGCCAGCAAGTTGGTTTCAATCTGTAAACCCCTTAGCCGTAATCACAATCGCTCCAATTATGACGGTAATCTGGGGATGGTTACATAAACGGAATATGGAACCTGCTTCTCCATTAAAAATGGCATGGGGCTTGGCTTTGTTGTGTTTAGGTTATATTGTTATAGCTATGGCTGTTAAAGGAGTTGATAGCTCTTTGAAAATTTCAATGTTCTGGTTGTTATCCCTTTATGTGTTACATTCTATCGGTGAATTGTGTTTATCACCAATTGGTTTGTCTATGGTATCTAAACTGGCTCCCATTCGTTTCGCTTCTTTACTCATGGGAACTTGGTTTTTAGCCAATGCGGCAGCGAATAAATTTGCGGGTACATTGTCAGCTTTAATTCCAGGTGGGGAAGACGGTAAAGGCGGTGCAACAAGTTTTATGGGGTATCAAATAAACAATTTATACGATTTCTTTATGTTGTTTATAGTTATGACAGGTATAGCGGCAGCCTTGTTATTTTTGTTAAGTGGAATACTCCGTAAAATGATGCACGGAATTAAATAGTAAAACAGAGCTAACTTTTATAATCCTCGCTTCGGCGGGGATTTTTTTTTGCAGTCGACGATCTGGTTTTGCTTGTAAAAAATCTGGACTTAATAAAGAAAAATACCATGGCGAAGTTGAATCGAAACAATCAAACTTGAACGGAAATGATAGATAATTTCAGATCAACTTGTTCTCCCTGAAAACTTAAATATTCCAGGTTCACAGTTTATCCCAAAGAAGTAAATTTAAAACACATCTTATACAGTATTAATCACATGAAGATGATAGTTATTCATATATTTTAATGTAAATGCAAGGTTTATCCACATGGCGTGTTTAACTATTCGAAGAAAAATTCAATAAAATCAATACTTTCGAGCAAAATCAAGCCTTTCCGTTTGTGGATAAATAACTACCGGGTAACATAATACTCCCAGTGGTAGAAAGTGTAGTTTTGTGGGAAATTTAGTAATTTCGCTACATGTCCGATTGCTTAGGAGAATATGAGATCACTTTTGACGGGAAAGGCCGGTTTATGATACCAGCCGCCTACCTACGTCAAGTGAACAATGAAAAGGTCTCCTTTGTACTTAGCCGTGGTTTTGAAAACTGTTTAACCCTCTATACACAAGAACAATGGACAGAGGTTACCAAGAAGCTGTCGGTTTTAAACGACTTTGATCCGGAAGACAGAAAATTCAAACGAATATTCCTAAATGGCGCAACCCGATTGGAAAAAGATGCCGCAGGACGATTGCTTGTCAGCAAACCTATGCTCGAACACGCTTTCATCACGAAGGATGCCATCTTCTCCGCCCAATCGGATAAAGTAGAAATCTGGGATAAAGCCAATTACAAAGGTGAATTGGAAATTACCCCAACCGACTACAGCGCTTTGGCTAAAAGAGTATTAGGTGGCAAGAAAAACAATCCTTCCGAAGGATAGTTATGGCTGACACTTTTTACCACCACGCAGTTCTTTTACAGGAATGTATTGAGCAATTAGACATACAACCCAACGGAATTTATTTGGATGCAACCTTCGGTGGCGGTGGTCATAGTCGCGAAATCTTACGAAAACTGGGTCCTAACGGTAAACTCATTGCCTTTGATCAGGATTCAGATGCACGACGTAACCTGCCTCAAGATGAACGCATACTGTTTATCCCTGAAAACTTCAGGTATGCATCGCGTTTCTTGCGCATGTATAAACTAACAAATCTGAATGGCGTATTGGCCGATTTGGGCGTAAGCTCCCATCAATTCGATACCGCAGAAAGAGGTTTCTCCACACGCTACAACGCGGATCTCGATATGCGCATGGATGCAAGAGTTTCAACCAAAGCTTCCGATATTCTCAATTCCTATCCTGAAAAAAAACTGCAACAGCTCTTTGAAGAATACGGTGAAATAACTAATGCGAAAGCCTTGGTGCAACTGGTGATGAAGGAACGAAATGCTTCCCATCTCCTGAGTATCCAATCCTTCAAACAAGTTATAGCACCGGTTATGTATGGAAATCCGAATAAATACTTAGCTCAAGTTTTTCAAGCACTTCGTATTGAAGTGAACGACGAACTCGGGGCTTTGAAAGATTTTCTTCAAACCATTACACCTTGTTTGGCTCCCAAAGGCCGTCTCTGTGTAATCACATTTCATTCGCTGGAAGATCGCTTAGTGAAACACTGGATGAAGGAAGAATCTTTCGAAACTTCAGTATCCGATACGTTTCTTCCGCAGAAGAAAAATAATATCCTGGAATTGGTTCATAAAAAACCAATACTTCCATCGGCAGACGAAGAGAAGCGTAACCCACGTTCACGAAGCGCTAAACTTCGTGTAGCAGCAAGAAAATCGGATTCCAAAACATAAACTTCAACAAAACCTATTTAAACCACAGATGAACAAACTGAAAAACTATATTGAACAAATTCCCGATTGGAAACAACTGCTGCACCAAGCGGGTACCAAGGGTATTGTTCAAAATCTTCCTTTCATTTTGTACTGTACAGCACTTGGTTTGGTTTATATTACTATGAACCACATGGCCGAAAATACCATTCGAAAAATTAATCAAACGGCTGTTCAACTTAAAGAATATCGATGGCGACATGTAGATGAGCGATCACAACTCATGCGTATGACCAAAGAAAGCGAATTGGCCGACCGTGCGCTCGATATGGGTTTGCAAAAAACAAAAGTTCCTCCTCATAAAATTGTAATTAAATAAATTGAACGTTAGTAAAGACATACGTTTCCGGGTTTATATCTCCTTTCTGGCAATGTGCCTGTTTGGTGTTATGATTCTCTATAAGGGATCCGTTATTGTGCTGAAAGAGGGTGCCGATCTGCGCGCCCAAGCCGATAGTATGCATACTAAAATCGAAGTAATGGAGGCTGAACGTGGTAATATCTACTCGGAAGATGGAAGCTTACTTTCTTCTTCCATTCCAGAATTTGATTTACATGTTGATTTAAAATCTATCCCTCCGGATACTTTCCAAAAATATATCGAACCTCTTTCTAAAAGTTTATCTTCTATACTACAAGAAAAAACATGGACTGAATACAAAGAAGAATTGAGTTTGGAATTTAAAAAACAAAGTCGCTACTATTTTCTAAAGAAGAAGGCTTCTTACGCACAATATTTGGAAGTAAAGAAATTGGAACCTTTTAAAAAAGGACAAAATAAAGGAGGTTTAATTTCTGAAGCACGAACTAAACGATTAAACCCGTTCGGCATGTTGGCGAATCGTGTAATCGGATTGTATCGCAAAGAAGCTCAAAACGTAGGTATCGAACGAGAGTATAACGAACAATTACGGGGCAGTCAGGGTCAACGTATTGTACGTCGTATTGCAGGCGGCACTTGGATGCCTATCGATGGTTCTGAAATCGAACCCGAAAACGGTCGGGATGTTATTACAACGTTGGATGTGAATATTCAGGATGTTGCAGAAAATGCACTCTATCAACAATTGAAGAAAGAAGATGCCGCCTTTGGAACCTGCATCGTTATGGAGGTTAAAACCGGAAAAATAAAAGCTATTGCCAATCTTGGTAAACAACCAAATGGCGATTATTACGAGGATTTTAATTATGCTATTAAACGTATCGAACCGGGTTCAACCTTCAAACTGGTTTCACTAATTTCATTGTTGAAAGATAAAAAAATTACTCTCGATCAAACCGTGAACTGTCAGGGCGGACAAGCGCAATTCGGTCCGTATAGAATTAATGATAGTCATGCAGGCCTTGGTGTGCTCTCCATAAAAGATGCCTTTGCACATTCATCGAATGTGGCCTTTGCTAAACTCATTTACAGTAACTATAAAGATGATATTGTTTCGTATTGGAACAACCTGCACGATCTGCATCTCGATCAGGTAACGGGCTTAGGACTGAGTGGTGAAGTGAAACCGAAGATTACCAAAGATTCAGTTACCAAAGGAAGATTTTGTTTGGCTTATATGGGCATGGGTTATCAGGTTTTAATTACACCGCTTCACACTTGCATGGTTTATAATGCCATTGCCAATAACGGAAAACTTATGAAGCCTTATTTGGTTAATAGCGTTCAAGAGTATGGCAAGGATGTAATTAATTTTTCGCCTGAAGTGTTGAATGAAGAAGTTCTTGACTCCGCTACGATTCATTCTTTGAAAGAAACGATGAATGAAGTTATCGAAACGGGTACCGGTAAGGCGTTGAAAAATAACTACTATAAAATATGCGGTAAAACAGGAACAGCACAAGTTGCGGATAAAGGAATTAAGTATACCGATAGAGTTTACCACGGATCCTTTGTTGGCTTCTTTCCAAAGGAAGATCCTCAATATACTATTTGTGTTGTATTACGAACAAAGAAGGGTTCTAGTAATTACTATGGTGGACAAATTGCGCTGCCGGTTTTCAAAGAAGTTGCCAACCGACTTTATGCAATCAACATGCACCATGCCAATACGCTTGCAAAAAAAGATAGTGTTATTAATAACATGACAATGAAAACCATGAAGGCGTCTAACTATAAGGCCATTGCAGCAAAGCTAAACTTAAAACCTGTTGCCAATACACAAGAAGGTTTTGTGCAAAATATTCACCCTGATAGTACCGGTAAATTAAATGCTAGTCCGGTTACTATACAACAAGGTTTAGTACCTGATGTAAGTGGCATGGGCCTTCGTGATGCACTGTTTTTACTGGAAAAATATGGTTTGAAAGTTATAGCTATTGGTAAAGGAAAAGTAGTAAGCCAGTCGATTGAACCCGGTACAAATCTTATTCGTGGACAAAAAATAACAATACAATTAAGTTAGGTGATTAACATAGAAACCATAGTACAACAAGTTCCTGTAGTCCATATTCAGGGTAATACCAACACCTTGGTGAAGGATATTACTTTGGATAGTAGAAAAGTACAGCCAGGGTCTATGTTTGTTGCAATTAGTGGTTCTTCTCGAAACGGCCATCAATATATTCAAGAGGTTATTGAGAAGGGGGCCGTTGCTATTGTTTGCGAGCAATTACCAGTTAGCTTACAAAGCGATGTTGTGTATATACATGTAAAACACACCCAGGAGATCGTGGGATTACTTGCTGCAAATTTTTACGATCACCCTTCAAAGAAAATAAAGTTAATCGGTTTTACCGGCACCAATGGTAAAACAACTTGTGCTACGTTGTCGTTTCAATTGTTTACACAACTCGGCTATGTATGCGGCTTGATTTCTACCGTTCAAAATCAAATTGGTCATTTAATTGTACCGGCAACACATACAACACCGGATGCTATTAGTTTACAAAAGTTACTCCACGAAATGGTAGCATCGGGTTGTGCTTATGTATTCATGGAAGTAAGTTCACATGCTATTCATCAACATCGAATCGATGGTACATCGTTTGCCGGAGGATGCTTCACCAATATCACGCATGATCATTTAGACTATCATAAAACGTTTGACGAGTACATTCGGGTGAAGAAAAAATTCTTTGATGATTTACCATCTCATGCCTTTGCATTAACTAATGTGGACGATAAACGTGGCGAAGTTATGTTGCAAAATACACAAGCTCGTAAACGCTTCTATTCCCTTAAAACCTTAGCCGATTACAAAGGGAAAATAATAGAGAATAACCTGTCTGGTTTATATATGCAGGTAAACAATCAAGATGTATTCTTTACAATGATTGGGGAGTTTAATGCGTATAACTTATTATGTGTGTTTGGTGTGGCCATTGAACTAGGAGAAGAAAAGCAACAAGTACTTCAACTGCTATCTACATTGCGTGGTGCAGAAGGAAGATTTGATTATATCGTTTCGCCGAAAGATAAAGTACTCGGAATTGTAGATTATGCACATACTCCAGATGCACTTTTAAATGTGTTGGCAACGATCAATAAACTACGAAATGGCAATGAAACACTTTACACGATTATTGGATGTGGAGGTGATCGGGATAAAACAAAACGACCGGTAATGGCATTAGTTGCTTCGGAACATAGCGACAAAATAATATTCACATCCGATAATCCTCGTTCGGAGAATCCAAACACTATTCTCGATGATATCGAAGCAGGTGTACCTGTACATCAACGTAAAAAGTGTTTACGCATTGAAGATAGAAAGGAAGCCATTAAAACGGCTTGTGTAATGGCGGCACCCAGTGATATTATTTTATTAGCCGGTAAAGGGCATGAAAAATATCAAGAGATCAATGGTGTGAAGTATGAATTTGATGACAAAAAAATACTTACTGAAATGTTTGATCGCTACGAAAAATAAAACAAGTATGAAAAAAGAAGGAACAAGGATTATGAAAACAATACTAAACAAACCATAACAAACAAGGTAACTATGCTGTACTATTTGTTTACATATTTACGATCGCATTTCGACATACCGGGAACAGGTGTGTTTTATTTCATATCGTTTCGTGCAGCCCTTGCGGTTATCTTATCCCTTTTTATATCGTTAGTTTATGGGAAACGTTTGATTAATTACTTACACAAAAAACAAATTGGTGAAACCGTTCGTGATTTAGGATTAGAAGGAGAAAAGCAAAAAAAGGGAACACCAACTATGGGTGGCTTGATTATTATTTCAGCCATCTTAATTCCAACCTTACTATTTGCGCGAATAGAAAATGTGTACATACTTCTCATGATAGTTTCAACCATCTGGTTAGGTTTGGTTGGATTTCTTGATGATTATATTAAAGTATTCAAAAAGAATAAGGAAGGTTTAGCAGGTCGGTTTAAAATCATGGGACAAGTTGGGTTGGGAATTATCGTGGGTTTAACCATGTATTACAATCAACATGTTTACATCCTGCGCGATACAACCAATGGTATGCCTGCAAAGCGAAGTGAAGCGGATCAGGTAATTAAACAAGGTATCGTTCGGGTAGATGAAAAAGGCAAAACGCGTAGATATGCCTTAGTAAAAAGTTTGGTTACTACCGTGCCGTTTGCAAAAAATCATGAATTGAGTTATTCTAAAGTAGCAGAAATTTTCGGCGAGAAGTCGGTGAAGTTTCTAACGCCAATTATTTACATCCTCTTTGTGATATTCATAATTACGGCTGTTTCGAATGGGGCCAATATAACCGACGGTTTAGATGGATTAGCCACAGGTACGAGTGCCATCATTGGTATATGTTTAGCCTTATTCGCTTATCTCTCGGGTCATTTCAATTTTGCAAGTTATCTCAATATTATGCCTATACCGAACCTTGATGAGCTATCCATTTTCATCGGGGCCTTTGTAGGTGCATGTATTGGTTTTCTTTGGTATAATAGTTTTCCCGCACAAGTGTTTATGGGTGATACGGGAAGTTTAGCTTTAGGGGGCATCATTGCGTCGTTGGCAATTATTATTCGTAAAGAATTATTGATTCCAATTATCTGTGGTGTGTTCTTAATTGAAAACCTTAGTGTAATGATTCAAGTGGCTTATTTCAAATTTACCAAACGTAAATATGGTGAAGGACGAAGAATCTTCTTGATGTCACCATTGCATCATCACTATCAAAAACTGGGTTACCATGAAAGTAAAATTGCAATTCGTTTCTGGATCATAGGAATCATTATGGCGGTATTAAGTGTGGTAACATTAAAACTGCAGTAATGAACAAGGATTAATTAATAATGAACATTGAATAAATTAAAAATATAAATTGAAATACGATCTCATCATATTAGGAAGCGGCGAAAGCGGAACGGGTGCAGCCTTGTTAGCCAAACAAGTTGGTCTTTCTGTTTTCGTAAGCGATAAAAGTATGATTCCCGATCGTTACAAAAAGGAGTTACAAAACGCAGCCATTCCATTTGAAGAAGGAATGCATACAGAAGCATTAATTCTTGGAGCAAAGGAAGTAGTAAAAAGTCCTGGTATTCCGGAGAAAGTAGAAATGGTACAGAAAATTCGAAAGGCAAACATTTCGCTTATGAGCGAAATCGAATTCGCTTTTCGATACAAAGGAAATAGTAAAATAGTTTGTGTTACCGGTAGCAATGGTAAAACAACCACTACCAGTTTGATTTTCGATATGTTTAAAAAAGACGGACAAGATGTGTCGGTGGTAGGTAATATCGGTTTCAGCTTCGCACGTCAACTCGCGGTACAACCGACGGCATGGTATATCATGGAAATAAGCAGTTTTCAACTTGACGACATTTTTACCTTCCGTCCGGAAATAGCCATTATAACAAACATCACCCCCGATCATTTAGATCGATATAATTACGATTTCAATCAATATGTAAACGCAAAATTCAATATTTCAAAATTCCAAACTTCATCCGATATACTCATACTGTGTAAAGATGATGAAGCCAGTATGAACTATATAAACCAATATTCAACGAACCCATCAAAATTCTATTTTAGCATGAAAGAAGAAATTCAAGACAAAGGCGCATTTGTATCTAACAACGAAATGGTTATTCGTGTAAATGGAGAACCATTCACCATTTCCATTAACGAACTTTCATTAAAAGGGAAGCATAATCAATATAACTCTATGGCGGCCGGTATCTCCGCACGCGTAGCCGAATTACGAAGCGAAACGATTCGCGAAAGCTTAAAAACCTTTACAGCCATAGAACATCGCATGGAATTCGTAGCAAGTATTCGAGGTGTAGAATTTATAAATGATTCGAAGGCAACAAATTTAAATAGTGTTTGGTATGCGTTGGAAAGTATGACAAAACCTACCGTACTGATTTTGGGTGGTGTAGATAAAGGAAACGATTACAAAGAAATTATGGAATTGGTGCAGAAGAAAGTGAAATCGATCGTTTGCTTGGGAGTTGATAATACAGCGATTGTAAATTTCTTTAAAGATATCGTTCCGGTTTCTGAAACAAAATCTATGGAAGATGCCGTTAAAACAGCATATCAATTTGCTATTCCAGGTGATTGCGTCATGTTATCGCCGGCATGTGCAAGTTTTGATTTGTTCAAAAATTATGAAGACCGTGGTGACCATTTTAAACGTGAAGTGTTAGCTCTTTAATAGGAATAGAAAATAGAATAAGCTTCAATAAAGGGAAATAATTCATGCAACGATTACTCAATAAAACAAAAGGCGACCGAATCATCTGGGGAGTGGTGATTGTACTCTCGGTGGTGAGTTTAATGGCGGTATATAGTTCTACCGGGTCTTTGGCGTATCGTTTGCATAAAGGCCACACCGAAATTTATTTGGTCAAACAACTTGGAACCTTGCTTGCCGGATTGGCCATTATTTACGCTGCACATCGGGTGAAGTACACGGTGTATTCAAAAATAGCGGTGCTACTTTTTGCAATCAGTATTCCTCTTCTTGTTTACACCTTGTTTTTCGGTACCACACTGAATGAAGGTTCACGTTGGATAAAATTGCCCATTGTAAAACTAACCTTTCAAACATCCGATTTAGCTAAACTAGGTTTGTTTATGTTTCTCGCATTGCAATTATCTCGCATTCAAAATGATTTGGATAATTTCAAGCGAGTTGCTATTCAGATTTTTTTACCGGTAATTGTGATATGTGGCTTAATAGCCATGGCTAATTTATCAACCGCTTTAATGATTGCCTTTGCTTGTGGTATGTTATTTTATATCGGACGCATTCGCTTCAAACATTTATTAATTTTAGGAACTACAGCCGTATTATTATTTGCGGCTTTGTTTACTATTTCCAAAATTTCCGGCTTCGGTAGGGCCGCCACTTGGGAAGCACGTATTAAGAATTTTACGTCCGATAAAAAAGATGATATTCCATTTCAAGTATTGCAAGGTAAAATAGCCATAGCCAAGGGTGGAGCTTTTGGAAAAGGTCCGGGTAATAGCTCGCAACGAAATTTTTTACCGCATCCATATTCCGATTTTATTTTCTGTATCATCATTGAAGAGTACGGATTAATTATAGGTGGGTTCGGGTTAATTTTTCTTTACCTGCTATTTCTATGGCGAAGCATTATGATTTTCCGAAAATGCCCCTTCGCCTTTGGAGCGTTTTTAGCCATCGGTTTAAGTTTTACGCTGGTATTACAGGCTTTTTTAAATATGGCTGTGAATGTGAACTTAGTTCCCGTTACCGGTTTAACACTGCCTTTGGTAAGTATGGGTGGATCATCTATTTGGTTTACTTGTCTTGCTATCGGTATCATTTTAAGTGTAAGCAAATTTGTTCAGGATGCCGAACCCGGACAAGTTGATGATATTCCTAACCCTATGGATTCTGATTCGAATGAGTAAAAAATTAATCATAGCAGGTGGTGGAACGGGTGGACATATCTTCCCAGCTATTGCTATTGCCAATGCGGTTAAATTGAAACAACCCAACTATGATATTCTTTTCGTTGGTGCAAAGGGTAAAATGGAAATGGATAAAGTGCCTAAGGAAGGATATCGCATTATTGGCTTGGATATTGCCGGCATGAATCGATCGTCGCTGATTAAAAATATTTTCCTTCCTTTCAAATTACTAAAAAGTTTTATGCAGGCAAGAAAGGTACTCAACGAGTATAATCCGCATGCCGTGGTTGGTGTGGGTGGTTATGCAAGTTTTCCGGTTTTGTATTGGGCGCAAAAGAGAAAAATTCCAACACTCATTCAAGAACAAAATTCTTTCGCCGGGAAAAGCAATAAAATTTTAGGAAGAATGGCCGACGTTATTTGCGTGGCTTACGATGGAATGGAGCGTTTCTTTCCAAAACAAAAAATTGTGTTTACAGGAAACCCGGTTCGTAAAAATATTGCACAACCAAGTAGTAAAACAGAGGCACTTTCTTTCTTTCAATTGAATGCCAATCAAAAAACTGTTTTTGCATTTGGTGGCAGTCTTGGAGCAAAAAGTATCAATGAATCTTTAAGAAGTAATTTTAAAGATATACTCAATACCGGAGCACAATTGATTTGGCAAACGGGTACTCCTTTTTATGCTATAGCAAAGGAGGCTGTGGAAGGTTATGAAAGCCAGGTGAAGGTTTATGAATTTATACGCGAAATGGACTTAGCCTATGCCGCAGCGGATGTAATCATTGCACGTGCCGGAGCTTCGTCGATTTCCGAACTAGCGCTCATTGGCAAGCCTGTTGTATTTGTGCCGTTTCCATTTGCAAGTGAAGACCATCAAACACATAATGCAATGTCGTTAGTGCAAAAAAGTGCAGCGCGCTTGGTACCAGATGGAGAAGCAAAGGAAACCTTGGTATCTACTATAATACACTTATTAAAAAACGAAGAAGAAAGTAGAAACTTGTCGCAACATTTGAAGCCCCTAGGTATTGCAAACGCCGATGATCGAATAGCCGATTTATTAATAAAAATAATGAACACCTGATATGAAGCTGCATCAAATTAAACGGATTTATTTTATCGGTATCGGCGGTATCGGTATGTCGGCTGTGGCACGCTATTTTCTAAGCCGTAAAGTTGCCGTTAGTGGTTACGATAAAACGGAAACACCGTTAACGAAGAAATTAGTATCGGAGGGTATTGAAATTCATTTTGAAGATAGTATTGATTTGCTTGACAAGGCAGCTGATATTGTTGTTTACACACCGGCTATTCCTTCTAATCATAACGAACTTAATTGGTATCGAAACAATAACTATTTAGTATGGAAGCGAAGTGATATGCTTCAACTCATCTCAGAAGAGATGAAGGCAATATGCGTTGGAGGAACTCATGGTAAAACAACCGTATCCTCGATGATTGCTCACGCTATGCGAAGCTGCAATAGAGGGTGTAATGCATTTTTGGGTGGCATAGCCGTAAATTATAATACGAATTATTGGGGTAGTAATAACCCGGTAGCAGTTATTGAAGCCGATGAATATGATAGAAGTTTTCTAAAACTTAATCCAAGTATCACCGTAATTACTGCCATGGATCCAGACCATTTGGATATTTATGGTACGGTGGAAGAAATGGAACGTTGCTATTTGGAGTTTATTGCCAAAACAAAAGATACCTTGATCTATAAACATGGATTGAAACGAGCCGAAGATTTTCAGGTTGAAAAGAAATTCAGTTATTCTATTCATGATGCCAACGCCGATTATACCGTAAGTAATGTTACCATGAAAAATGGGGCCTATTCATTCGGATTTCATCGAAAAGGAAAACTCCGCGCTTTTATTGACTTACAAGTTGGCGGCATACATAATATGGAAAATGCCTTGGCAGCTTGCGCAGTAGCTGATGTGTTAGGAATGCACATGGACGAATTAGTGATTGCGATGGCAAGGTATGCCGGTGTAAAACGAAGATTTGAGTATATCGTTCGAAACAATCAAACGGTTTATATTGATGATTACGCCCATCATCCGGAAGAGCTGCGCGTATTGCTGGAAAGTGCAAGAGCCTTGTTTCCGGAAAGAAAATTATGTGTAGCCTTCCAACCTCATTTGTTTACCAGAACACGCGACCTCGCAGATGGCTTCGCATCAAGTTTGGATTTAGCCGATGAGGTGTTATTACTAGATATTTACCCGGCAAGAGAACTTCCTATTGAAGGAGTTCATAGCCGAATGATAACAGAACGAATGAAAAATACACAAACACAAATTCTTTCGAAAGAAGAATTAGTGCAATGGGTATCACAAAATAAACCGAGCTTATTTGTAACCGCCGGTGCCGGAGATATTGATACGCTTATTCCAGACATTCAAAGTATTTTATTAGGAAGAAAATGAATCTTAAGGTAAAGAAAATACTTCGCAATATTCTTTTCTTGTTAGCGGTTCCGCTAATCATAGGGGCTTTTGTTTTTGCACAAAATGCTTCTCAAGTGGAATTGTATAAGGGCCTTCATATACAAATGCAGAATCCGGAATTGAGTTTTGTAACCCAAGAAGATATTCAGGAAGCTGTTGAAAATATGGGTATCATTCCTGATGAAATAACTACCAAAGAATTGGATTTAAAAAAAGTGGAGGACGGTCTAGAATCAAATCCATGGGTGGAACACAGCGAAATTTATTTGGATGCACATCAGGTGATGCATGTAAACATTCAGCAACGAAATCCGGTTTTACGCTTACAACAAAATGATTCCAGCGGTAAAGCCTGTTACTTAGATCAAGCAGCAAATCCTTTTCCGCTTTCCGAAAAATTTATAGTGAATGTTCCGGTATTAACTTCTCCGGCGTTGTTATACTCCGTAGAAGATTTAAAGTTAAAAACGGGTTTAGTGCATCTAGCTCAGTTGGTTCGAAAAGATTCATTTTGGAATGCAACCATTACTCAAATTGATGTCAATGATAACCGAGAAATTAAATTGATTCCTGTTTTCAATAATCAAATTATTTTATTCGGCAATACCGATTTGATGGAAGATAAACTGAATCGGTTAAAAGCATTTTACCAAAATGGTCTTCAAACTATCAATTGGAAACTCTATGATGAAATTGATGCGCGCTATACCGGTGAAATTGTATGCAGAAATAGTAAAGGACTCATTCTTGCTGAAGACCCTTATGAATCGACAGCAGATAAATTGGAAAAGAATAGAGTGCGTTTGTCGCTAGAAAAGGAAGAACAACGTGAAGCTAAAGCTAAGGCTGATGCTGAAAAACAAAAGCAAAAAGAAAAGGAGTTGAAAGCGAAGCAAGAAGCAAAGGAAAAAGAGCTGAAAGCAAAACAAGAAGCAAAAGAAAAATTGGCAAAAGAAAAAAAGGAAGCCAAGGAAAAAGTAATTCGTGAAATGGCAGAGGCGAAATTAAAAGCACAGGCGAGCGCTCACGAAAAAAATAAGGAAACAAAAAATAGTAATCATAAAACCCAAACGAACAAACATGAGTAACGTACAAGAAAATCAACAGGAGAATCCGGTGATTGTGGGATTGGATATTGGAACAACAAAAATTGCTGCTATTGCAGGAAGAAAAAACAAATACGGGAAACTGGAAATTCTTGGATTTGGTAAATCCGATAGTAGTGGAGTTAATCATGGTATGGTATTGAATATCGAAGAATGTATACGCTCTATCGCGGTTGCATTAGAGGAGTGTCGAGCTAGCAATCCAAACCTAACCATTAAAGAAGTTTATGTTGGCATAGCGGGTCATCATATCAAAAGTTTACAAACTCGGGGCGATCGTATTTTAGCAAACATAGAAGAAGAAATTCGTAGAGAAGATATTGAGGCCCTCATTAAAGATCAATTCAAAACCTTCATTCCGCAAGGCGATCAAATTATTGACATTATTCCTCAAGATTTTACCGTCGATGCATTGGCAGGTTTAACCGTTCAAGAGGTAATCGGCATGACTGGTATCAAGATTGGTGCAAATTTCCATATTGTAACCGGCGATAAAACCGCTATTCGAAATATTCATCGTTGTGTAACGCGTTCAAATCTTACCGTGAAGGATTTGGTGCTCCAACCGTTAGCATCAGCAGCTGCGGTTATGTGTCCCGAAGATTTTGAATCGGGAGTAGCTATCGTGGATATTGGTGGCGGCACAACGGATTTGGCGGTATTCCATGAGGGCATGTTGAAGCATACAGCCGTAATACCAATCGCCGGCGTAAACATCACGAACGATATACGTCAGGGCTTAGGAGTTTTGCGAACGCAAGCCGAGTTGATGAAAGTACAATTCGGTATGGCTTTGGCCGATCATGCTCAAAGCAATGCATTTATTACCATACCCGGTTTGAAAGGTCAACAACCGAAAGAAATTTCGGCAAAGAATTTGGCAAGTATCATTCAAGCTCGTATGGAAGAAATTCTTGAATACGTAGTTTATCATTTGAATCAATTAAACTTATTAGATAAACTGCATGGAGGAATTATCTTAACCGGTGGCGGTAGTCAGTTAAAACATCTCATGCAATTAACGGAATTCAAAACCGGATTGCCAACACGTATCGGTTTCCCGAATGAACACCTTGCGGCAGGTTATCGCAAAGAATTAATGATGCCCATGTACGCAACGTGTATTGGTTTAATTCTTCGTGGTTTTGATGATTATGAAAATAACCGATTGAAATTTACGTCGAATAACAAGGAAGAACATTTTGAACGAAAGAATGAATTGCAAGATCAGAAGGAAAGTAAAGAAGAAACGGATACGGTAGAACTGAGTGCGGAAGATATTTTAAAGGAAACTTTTGGAGATACCTCGGCTTCAACAACATTACAAGTTAACGAACCTAGTTCGGAGCCTACCATCACATCAAATTTTCCATCTAATTCATTATTTGATATCGTTGACCCAACCATAAGTCAAAACGAACAAAAGGAAATCCGAGCTGAAAAAACAGAGCGACGAAAAGTGCTTATCAAAAATGTATTCGGTTCTGTAAAGAATAAAGTACTGTATTGGTTCGAAAATGTGGACGATGAAAAATTAGATCAATAAAACCCAAATTAAACTAACTATAAAATTCAAAAATCATGATTCAATTTGAACTTCCTCAAAATAATAATAATTCAATCATCAAGGTAATTGGTGTTGGCGGTGGTGGCGGTAATGCAGTTAATTACATGTATGGACTAGGAATAGAAGGAGTAGATTTTATTGTTTGCAATACCGATCAAAAGGCGCTCAACAATAGTAATGTTCCAACTAAAATTCAATTAGGCCCGTCCCTTACGCAGGGTTTGGGAGCCGGTGCAAATCCGGAAATCGGTCATCGTGCCTGTTTAGAGAGTATTCAGGAAATTGAAAACCTTCTTGTACAAAATACAAAAATGGTATTTATTACAGCAGGCATGGGTGGAGGAACCGGTACAGGTGGTGCACCTATCGTAGCAAAGGTTGCTAAGGAACTTGGAATTCTAACGGTTGGAATCATCACCACTCCGTTCTCTTATGAAGGTAAACGTCGTCAGCGTCAAGCAGAAGAAGGAATTGAAGCGATGCGCCAATACGTAGATACCATTCTTGTAATTAGTAATGATAAATTACGTCAGTTGTTTGGCAATATACCAACATCACAAGCTTTTTGTAAGGCCGATGATATCTTGGCAACCGCAACTAAGTGTATAACAGACGTAATTAATTCGCAAGGACATATCGTAGTTGATTTTGCGGATGTAAGTACGGTAATGCGCGATGGTGGTGTTGCTATTTTAGGAAGTGCACAGGCCAAAGGGGATAATCGCGCCTATGAAGCAGTTGAACAAGCTATACATTCGCCATTATTAAATGATAGTAATATCAAAGGTGCAAAATGGGTGTTGCTAAATATTAATTCCTCTCGCGGAATTTATGAACATACTTTAGATGAAGTTGAAATGATTCAAGCTTACGTTCAGGATCAAGCAGGTGAAGCTTGTGATGTAATTTTTGGAACTGGTTTCGATGATAATTTAGATGAACACATTTCAGTAACTGTTATTGCCACTGGTTTTGAATATAACAAAACGGAAAATGCTTATACACAGGAACACAAAAAGCCATATAGCGATAAGAATAAAGTGGTTATGTCGTTAGATGAAAGCGGTACAAAAAATAGTTTCGTTGAACAGAATTTACCAGAGGAAAAACAAGATGAAGTAATACAACCTGAAGCTATTATCGAACCAGTTCAAGATCCGATGATGCCAACCTTGAAAATAATTGAAGAACCATCAGTGCCCAATACGCTAGCCTTCGGATTAGGTGCACGTTTTCAAAAAGTACAAACAGAAGAAAGCAGAGAAGAAAATTTGTTTAATAATTCTGTACGTGAAGAGCAGGAACGTATCGTTTTTGAATTGAATCAGGAAATGCTTTCGGTATCCAAGGAAATAGACCAACCTGTATTCAATGAACCACCTGTTTCAAAACCAGAGGTTACCTTGGATGTGCAGTCTGAATTAGATCATCTGTTTGGTCATAATACGAATCAAATGTCGGTGCAAGAAAGTCAACCTGAATTGAGAGATGAGTGGGTTACAATAAAAGGAATTACCTTGAATAGAAGAAAAGGGAATCGCTTACAGAGTGATAGTGAATTAGAAGCTGAAGCCAATTTCGAATTACAAAAAAGAGCCTTCGATGAGCGCGCATCAAAATTACGTTCCATGAGCTTTAATATTAATAAGGCTGATATTGATGATCAAGATGCAAATATTCCTGCCTATCAACGAAAGAATGTTTCGTTAGAACAGCATGAACATTCAAGCGACGATACATTTACCAATTTATCAGTTCGAGATAACAATCCTCAATCACCAATTAGTACGTTGAATTCATTTCTAAACGGAAAACAACCTGATTAAGTTACTACTTTATTGCAGTTGAAATATCATGACATTTCATCTGACAATTTTTGTTTTGTTTGCCCTGTTGATTCATACATGAGAAATGGAAAGAAGGTAGTCGAAAGACTACCTTCTTAATTTTCCACCCATTATCGAATTCGTACATTTCGCAATTATGTAATTTCATAGGAATGTTGGAGTTGAATTATGTACATTTTAAAGAGAAAGGCCTCCATATTGGATGGGACATAAATTCTTGTATGAAATCAGCAAGGTTTTATTGGATTAAAGGAATTTGCTGTAAGCCTTTGGTATAGGCAGTTTAACACAAATACATGCGAAAAAATAAATATTTGATAACATTACATTAAGGAAAAAGGCGAAGGAAAAAGCAAAATAAATTTGGCAGCAAAGAAATACTGTCTACATTTGCACTCCCAAAAACAAAGGGACGCTCTTTAAAACGCCGAAAACGGAAAAAAACCGAAGAAAAAAAATAAAAATTTTTTCAAAAAAATTTGGCAGAAATAAAAAAGCTTCTACCTTTGCACTCCCTCTGAAAAAGGGGGAAAACAAAAGAGAAACAAGATCTTTGAAAGACGGAAACAACAGATAGAAAATACCAACAAGTTTGGTATTAAGCAAACAGGAAATTCTTAGCGAACAACAATTAAAAAACGATCGCTAATTTCAATTAAACAAGAAATTAGCCAAGATCATAATCTCATTTACAATGGAGAGTTTGATCCTGGCTCAGGATGAACGCTAGCGGCAGGCTTAACACATGCAAGTCGTGGGGCAGCGCGGGGTAGCAATACTCTGGCGGCGACCGGCAAACGGGTGCGGAACACGTACGCAACCTT
>JAEUVD010000030.1 GCA_016787065.1 Chitinophagaceae bacterium | reverse complement strand
AAGGTGCCATAGTTGTAAACCTTATCAGTGCCTCTTGCACTATCCTGAACCCTTACCGCTGAATGACCATAGGTTGAATATAATTCCTCTCCGGCACTGCACGTGAGAATACTAACTCGAACTCCTAAGGTTTTAGGTCGGATGGGCTCAACCGTGTCTGCTTTGAGTTGAACTGAAAACGCAAGCAACAGAAAAACTAAAATTCCTACGAATCGTAAGCTGGTCATTTCTTATCTCGAATAGTTAGGAGATTCTTTAGTAATTACAATATCATGTGCATGGCTTTCACGCATACCGGCATTTGTAATACGAACAAACTTAGCTTGCTGCAAGGCCTTAATATTCTTGGCACCACAGTAACCCATACCTGCCCGCAAGCCACCAATAAACTGATGCACTACTTCATTCAATCCACCTTTGTATGGAACGCGACCAACAATGCCTTCCGGAACCAGTTTTTTAATATCGTCTTCTACATCCTGAAAGTAACGATCTTTACTTCCTTCCTGCATCGCTTCTATACTACCCATGCCACGATAAGATTTGAATTTTCGTCCTTCGTAAATAATTGTTTCACCCGGACTTTCTTCAACGCCCGCAAAAATAGAGCCGGCCATGATAGAGGATGCACCTGCAACTAAGGCTTTCACCATATCCCCGGTATATCGAATACCACCATCAGCAATTACCGGTACGCCGCTTGCTTTAATTGCCTGACTAGCCTGCATGACAGCAGTTAATTGAGGCGCACCAGCACCGGTTACAATACGCGTAGTGCATATAGAACCCGGCCCAACACCAACTTTCACCGCGTCAGCACCAGCAGCAACTAAGGCCTTTGCTCCATCGGCGGTAGCCACATTACCTGCTATAACTTGTAATTGTTTAAAATTCTTTTTTACCTTCTTCACCGTATCCAAAACACCTTTGGAATGGCCATGAGCGGAATCCAACGTGATAACATCCACACCAGCATGAATCAAGGCTTCAACCCGTAATAAAACATCGGCGGTTATGCCTACGGCTGCTCCAACTAAGAGACGCCCCATGGTATCTTTACTGGCATTTGGGTGACTTTTATATTGAAGGATATCGCGATACGTAATTAATCCAATTAAGGTATTTTTCTTATCAACAATAGGTAGTTTTTCAATTTTATATTGTTGAAGAATAGATTCTGCTTTTAACAGCGTAGTTCCAATTTGAGCTGTAATTAAACGGTCTTTGGTCATCACATCGGCAACCTTATGTTTTACATTTTTCTCAAAACGCAAATCGCGGTTAGTTAGAATACCGAGCAATTTCTTTTTTTGATCGATGATTGGAATTCCGCCAATTTTATTATCCTTCATCATGCGAAGGGCATCACCAACGGTTGCGTCGGGTGGCAAGGTTAAGGGATCCGTGATAAGTCCACTTTCCGAACGTTTAACTTTTCGTACCATGTCGGCTTGTTTTTCAATCGACATGTTTTTATGCAGGATGCCAATTCCTCCTTCACGGGCAAGCGCCACGGCTAGTTGTGATTCCGTAACGGTATCCATAGCAGCAGATACCATGGGAATATTAATTTTTAAATCGCGTGTGAGTTGAGTTTGAATATTTACTTCTCGAGGTAATATTTCAGAATAAGCCGGAACGAGGAGAACATCGTCGAAGGTTAATCCTTCTATTATAATCTTAGATTGTAATGCCATGCGCAAAGGTAAGGTGATAAAATTGAAAATCGGAAATGCAGCATTCAAAAAAATAGCACCTGTTAGGTCATTTTTAAAAAGAAATAAATAATGGGCTCTGAATGAGTTTAGTCGGCTAGTGTTACGCAGGCCTGATGCAGATTTGTATTTCAGCATCCATCGTACCCTAACATAATACTAAAAAGTACTTGGTAAATCTGGTTTTAATGCGTGTTCTATCAACTCAATAGTGTTATGATTTCAAACTCTGATAAACCTTTGAAGAAATTCGTTGAATCACTTGCTCCAGATGTGTTTTATTACTTCCTTTAGTCATCACCGTAATCAAATAAGGTTTGTTTTCTAAGTAAACGATACCGGATTCATGGAGTTGCATTTCATTTTCATTGCCACTTTCACCGAATTTATGAGCAATTGAAATATCTTTTGGTAAATCATGTTGAATGCCTTTATCAAAAACAGATGTTGTAAGTAGGGCGATGGCTTTCTCTGAATTAGCTTTCGTAAGGTATGTTCCATTCACTAAAGAACGCATGAAGCGTGAATATTCTTCGGCACTCATAAATAAATTAACAGAACCTAATTGTGGAGCTTGTAAACCAAAATCCGTAAATACGGCATTCAGCATAGCATTATCTATATGTTCTGAAAGAAGATAAGTGGCATTATTATCGGAATACTGAATCATATATTGCAATAATTCTTCCACCGTATAACTTTTTCCTTGTTCGATACTTTTGGCGAGCACTTCAGGCGTTTTGGTTTTACTGTAATCTTTATTGAAAGTATATTTCTCCTGTAATAAACCCGGATACTTTTCACTCATTTTAAGAAAGGTAATCAGAAATGGTACTTTCATTAAGGAAGCCGGCATGAATTTCTCATTGCCATTGATAGAGAAATAATCATTGCTTTGATAGTCTTTTAAATAAACAGCCACCGAGTTAATTTCTCCTTTCGATTTGCATTCGTCGATGTAGTTGATTAAATCAGACTTAATAAATTGCAGTGTAGAGCCTTCGCATTCCTGATCAACAAATAAAATCGGTTTGATATACTTATAACCTTGAACTCGTTTAACATCATACTTGCATCCGGAATCGGAGCCTACCGGCGATGAAGAATAGGAAGCTAACAGATCGGCTTTTTTCTCTAATGTGTAACGTGTTCCAAAATAAACGAGAACTCCAGTGAGAGCCAATAAGATTACGAGTTGAAATAAATTTACTTTAATGGCTAGTAACGAAGAGCTGTTTTTCTTTCCCATGACCCACAAATGTAATTACTCTGATTAAGCCTTCAAAATTGATTTTAGTTTAAACATTTTCAGGTGAAACCTTACATTTGCTGCCGTTTAGAAATTTTAAACAAATCATTATCATGTCGTATTCAGAACAAGAGCTTATTCGTAGAGAAAAATTACATCACTTACAATCTTTAGGCATTGATCCGTATCCAGCGCCGCTATTTCCGGTTTCTCATTACAGTGAAGATGCTAAAGCTGCGTATGAGCAAAATAAGGAGGTAACCTTAGATGTTGTAATTGCAGGTCGAGCCATGAGTATAAACGACAAAGGAAAGGTCTTCTTTATAAAACTTCAAGATGCGAAGGGAATACTGCAATGTTATATTAAGCGCGACGACATTTGTACAGGAGAAGATAAAACACTCTTTGACGAAGTAGTTAAGAAAGCCGATTTGGGTGATATTTTTGGCGTGAAAGGGTATATGTTCACCACTAAAACCGGTGAAGTGAGCGTACATGCGCGGGAAGTTATTTTACTTGCTAAAAGTTTAAAACCTTTACCGGTTGTAAAACGTGATGAAGAAGGTAATGTGTTTGATGAAGTAACCGATCCTGAATTTCGATACCGACAACGTTATGCCGATCTTATCATTAACCCAATGGTAAAGGAAACATTTGTAAAGCGTAGCACTATGGTAAATAGCATTCGTACTTTTCTGAATGCCATGGGTGCTTTAGAGGTGGATACGCCGGTATTGCAAAGTATACCAGGTGGAGCCGCAGCCCGACCGTTTATAACGCATCATAATGCACTGGATATTCCGTTTTACTTACGTATTGCGAATGAGCTTTATTTAAAGCGTTTGATCGTTGGTGGTTTTGATTTCGTGTACGAGTTTAGTAGAAATTTCAGAAATGAAGGAATGGATAGAACGCATAATCCGGAGTTTACGGTATTAGAATTTTACGTTGCCTATAAAGACTATATCTGGATGATGGAAACAACAGAACAACTCTTAGAAAAAGTTGCGTTGGATACGAATGGCACAACAAGTATTCAAGTTGGTGAGCAGGTTATTGAATTTAAAGCCCCTTATCAACGAGTGAGTATTTACGATGCCATTAAAACACATACAGGAGTTGACGTGAGTGGCATGAATGAAGATGAACTACGCCAAACTTGTAAACAATTGCATATTGCGGTAGATGATACTATGGGTAGAGGCAAGCTAGTAGATGAGTTGTTTGGAGAAAAATGTGAACACCATTATTTTCAACCAACCTTTATAACCGATTATCCTGTGGAAATGAGTCCGCTTACAAAAAAGCATCGAAGCAAACCCGGTTTAGTTGAACGTTTTGAATTGATGGTGAATGGAAAAGAAATAGCGAATGCTTATACCGAATTAAATGATCCGGTTGATCAACGCGAACGATTTGAAGAACAGAGTAAACTTATGGAACGGGGTGATGATGAAGCTATGTTCATTGACTATGATTTTCTACGTGCCTTGGAATATGGTATGCCGCCAACTGCAGGTATCGGATTTGGAATTGATCGTCTTGCCATGTTGATGACCAATAACCAAAGTATTCAAGATGTGTTATTGTTTCCTCAAATGCGACCGGAGAAAACGAATTCCTAGATGCCTTGCAGCGTAGAAGGTTGAAAAGCCGTTACACGTCAACAGCTAATTTTTCGTAGTTATCTTCGAACCACTTTAAAAGCCATATCTCGACCGTGATTTTGCATTATGGCAAGGTTAATCCATGCTAAGGCGAATTTTTCTAAAAGTTCTACTTTGTCGGATTGACCAAAATCAATACATGAAGCAAAACCACAATCGAGCGCTAATTGCGTGGCAACGGACTTTGCATTTTCGCTATCACCTGCCATAAACATATCAATACCTTGACCGTTATATATTGGATTCATCATATTTTCAAACCCGGTACTATTAAAACACTTTACAATAGTTGCATTGGTTTGATCGGATAAACAATGGTAAACTGTCTTGTAGGGTTCAGGGTTTTTCATGATGGAATTGGTGGCGTCTATAATAACCTTATTTGATACATCACCCATTTGTTCGAGAAGTTCAAAAACGGCAGTAGGTGGTGTGGATATTAAAATAATTTCACTTTGCTTGACAGCATTTTCTATTGAAGTGAATCTAGCTTCACCAATTTTTGATGCTAAAGCTATATTCTTTTCACTCCATGGTAACTTTGCTCCAATGAGTACCGTATGCCCTGCTTTGATCCATTGTTGAGCCAGTGCACCTCCTACGTTTCCAGAACCGATAATTGCAATTTTCATTATTTTAATTTTTAAAAAATATAACCATTTTGAGCCTCTAATTTTTCAGGTACTATTTCGCCAAGCATTTCTTTCAAATCTCTTTCAATCGTGTTACATAATGCGGTCATAGGAATATCTGAAATATTATTTTCGAAAGGATTTTCATTAATTTCTCCTACTTTATTCATGACAGCAAATACAAAGCAAATCATAAAGCATATTGGAATAAGCATAAAATCGATATTCATTTTAGAAAAATCACCAATCAAACAAAATGGCAACACCAAAATAAAAACATATAAAAATACTTTTGTAAAATATTGATAATTCATCGGAAGAGGTGTGTTTTTTATCCTTTCGCATGCTCCTTGCCAATTACTAAAAGTGGCCAAGTTAGGCTCGATACTAATGTTATCAAAGGGTCCTAACATGTCAATACGCATGGCTTCTTTGATTCGTAATCCTTGTTGATGTAGTAAAATATTTGGACGATTTAGTTTGTGTAGTAGTTCGCTAAATTCATTTTCGGAAAGTAGATGTTGAAATTCATTAAATCTATTTTGTTTTCTTAAATGTAATCTCAAACAGTGAGCGAATGCAATTTGTCGATAAATCATTTCTTGTTTATAAATTTCTCCATCGCTGTTGTTTACTTTTCCGAGAGCAATGGCATTGTCAACATGTGCAATAATTTGTCGTGCAAAAATTCTACTGTTATTAATTATTCCACCCCAAATAGTTCTGGCTTCCCACCATCGAGCATAACTACTTTGGTTTCTGAATGCAATAAAGATAGCTAAGGCCGAACCTAAGGTTCCCGCAATAGAAAAAGGGAGCGAAAGTTCCAGTAGATTATATTTATGCAGTAGAAATACCAACGTTGAACTAATGAGTACAGTTATGGTTTCCATGCGGATATTTCGAAACACTTTTCGTAAATTGAAGTTTCTTTTAACTATCATTATTTAAAATTCATATCTAAGGAATGCACCTTTGTTTTGAGTTGATGTGAAACTATTCCTTCCAAGTTGTGCTAAATCTATTCCCAAACCAAATTGAAATTCTTTTAACTTTAGTCCGAAGCGAATTCGCTGTGTAAAAGAAAAATTTCTTTGTTTTACGGTCGGCAAGGTTTGAATTAATTCTAATTGTGAAAACAAATTCCAGTTTTTGGATAGCTTAGGTATGAATCTTCCTAGAAGGAAAATATCCACCTTCGGATTTTTGATTGTTTCCGTAACCACCCAACTGAATAACGTAAAATCTTTTTTTACTCTGGAATATTGAATACCCGCTTTAGGGGTAACACCACTATTCAAGAGGCTTAACACGAATACAGGGGCCAGTCCTTTTAGCTTTTTGTGGTTATAACTAAACGCCTCTGTAAAACCAAATAATGGCAAATAGGCTGTTGTGTTCATTTTGTAATCAACACTTGTTCGGTTGCGGTTGAAAAACAAAAAATTGGATTGTTGACCATCTTTATTTTTAATGAATTTGAAAAACATAATATCCAGTGTTGCCTTCTCGTTTCCGGCAAACGCTTCTACTGGTATTTGGGAACTAGCAATAATCCCTGAAAGAAGTGTTGCTAGTACAACCAGAATTAGTTTATTTTTCATAGGATAGTAAACCAATTTTATTTCCTTCACTATCTATGATAATCGCGGAGAACCCAAATTTACCTAGGTCGATAAGTGGCACCAGAACCTGACCTCCGGCTTGTTGCACACGTGAAACAGCATCCGTTAATTTACCAAAGGCATTGAGATAAATAACTCCGCCTTCTTTTGTTGGCTTCAAATCTTCTCGAACTACAATTGATCCGCCAACCGCTTCACCGGTAGCAAACGGTACATTAAATAGAATTAATTCATTATTATTAAATGTTCCTTTACGAACATTGTTATTTAAAACAGTGTTGTAGAAGGTAAACGCGCGGTCTAAATCTAAAGCAGGAATCTCAAACCAATAAATTGCATTCATAGCTTATTTATTTAATTGTTTAACAACTAATTCTGCAGCGGCGGCACCTGAATTTTGCTGCTGACCGGTAATTAAATTGCCATCTGCAATTACGTATGAGCTAAAAGGGGCGGCTACTTTAAACGTAGTGCCATGTATTTTTTTGGCTTCCGTTTCAATTCGATAAGGTTGAATTTTCATACCTACCGCTTTATCGGCATATTCTTCTTCCGCATCTGCAAAACCGGTCCAGGTTTTACCGTTTACTACTAATTCGCCATTTGCTTTTTTTGCTTCTAAAAGGAGGGTGGTGGAATGACAAACTGCAGCGCTTGGTTTACCTGCCTCGTAAAACGCCACAAATAATTTTTCTAAATCCTTGTTACCTTTAAAGGTGTACATTGGACCTTGTCCACCGACCAAAAAAATGGCGTTGTAATTTTCCATAGTTACTTCGGTAATTTTTTTGGTATTAGCCAACATATCCAGAAACGATTTTTGTTGCATATAACCCAATGAAATTACATCGCTAGCCGAATAACCGCTAGCATCGGTGGGATTAGAGTAGCCATCCATTTCTAGTTTTCCACCTTCGGTAGAAACGAGCTCAACATCGTAACCGGCTTCCTGAAATACGCGAAGAGGGTGGGTGAGTTCAGCCGCCCAAAAGCCTATAGGCCAGCCGGTTTGTTTGCTTACACTTGGTGAACTTGCCACCATTAAAATTTTGCCTTTCGTGGGTGCACCATGAAAATGCACATAATTGTTTACTTCTGTTATCATTTTTTTTGAATTTAACTGATTCTGTGAATTCTTTGGTTGAGCCGTAACTCCTAACATAGCTGGTATGACTAAAGAGAACAGCATCGACATTGATTTGAACATACGTTTGCTTTTTATGGTGCAAATATTCAATCTATATCTACCTTTGTAATGTGTACAACCAAAAAGTGCGATACATACTTTTTAGTAAGTAACCTTAAAAACAATCTAAAGAAACAATGCCTGATTTTATATACAACGGAAAAATTTACTACAACCCGGTGCAATTGGTTATGGAACAAATAGGGGGTACTTGGAAGGCGCCTATTTTATGGCGATTGAAAGATCAAACAATGCGGTATGGCGAATTAAGAAAGGATATACCTCACATTTCCGACAAAATGCTTACAACACAATTAAGAGAACTGGAAGACGATGGTTACATCAGTAGAAAGGTCTATGCGGTAGTACCACCTAAAACAGAGTATAGTTTAACAACACAAGGGAAAGAAATCATAGAACTGATTACCACCATTAGAAATTATGGCCTTAAGATGATAGAAAAACAAGAATCATCTAAAAAATAAAATTCCGAAATTCTTGGTCTCACTGGAAAAGCGAGATGCGTTATGGCTAATTAGTTTGATGATCAGGTTTAAATTCTGTTCAACTGAATCAAATCGGCATGCTAAATAGAAGAAATGTTTGGAACGTATTATGGCCAATTTAATATGATGTATCGTTCCAAATTTTTACCGATTTTATTAGAACTTATCAAGGAATCCTATTTTCTTTGTGTAAATCAAATTTAATCATGACTAAAAATCTATTCAAGAGGGGAAGCTTTACCCGTTCAATTAAGCTAGTTATTCTATCTCTTATTTTACTTGTTTCTTTTAGTGTTGAAAGTTATGCTACGCACTTCCGCTATGGCAATATAAGTTGGAGTCGAGGACAAAATGATACTATTATATTTCAAATTAGTCAGAGTTGGCGTCGTTCATTTTATGGTGCTCCAACGGTTGGTTCTGTAGTTGCTACTACCATCTTTCAGTACGGTGATGGTGCAAATACAACCTTGAATATTACAGTAACTGCGGTTAACACCACAGAAGATTGGTTTAATGGTATTGCCACGCTAAAGCACAAGTATGCAGCGAATGGAACCTATACGGCCGGCTATAGCGATTGTTGTAGAATTTCATCCTTATTAAACGGTAATAATGACCAAAGTTTTATAAACATGGTTAATGTACAGGTTGGGAACTTGAATAATTCACCGATTTCCACTGTTCCATCCTTCGTTAATTTTAATGTGAACACGCTTAATACGTTCCAAATTCCAGGCTTCGATCCGGATGGACATACGATTTCCTATTCTATTACTTCCACAGCACTTTCTGGGTTGCCACAAACAACGCCAACTGCCGGTACCGTGTTAACGTTATCTTCAACAGGTTTAATTAATTGGACTCCAAACGCTTCAGGTTTGTATGCGTTGAATGTTACCATAACCGATCAACTTGGAGCATCCACTGTAGTTGATTTCTTAATTCGTGTAGGTGTGTTTACTTCTGTTCCTCCTACCTTTGACTATGCTGTTACTCCAGCGAATAATTTTGTTTATAGTGTACAGCCCGGAACGCCCATCAACTTTAGTGTAAAGGCAGATGATACAGATCCTCTTTCGCAAGTTACCTTGCTAGCTTCTGGCTTACCAGTTGGTGTAACCTTTACACCGAGTTTGCCTACTACCGGTAATCCTGTTACAACAAACTTTTCGTTTACACCAACGAATGCAAATATTGGAAACTACGCTATCGTATTTACCGCTACCGATAATAATAATCTTCAAGCATTCACAACCGTTTATATTAGCGTAAATACTAATCCGGTATTTGATGTACCACCTACCTTACCTAATAACTCGGAAGAGTGTTTAATGACAGGTACTCCTTATGTTACGCCTATTCAAGCTTCTAATGCACTGTCTGCTGTAAATGTGAGTTTAGTTTCAATGACTGGTTTGCCAGCAGGCGCTACTATGGTGCCTTCGCTACCAACGGCCCCTGCTATGGTTGCTTCCTCTGATTTAACATGGACTCCAGTTCCTTCGGAATGGGGTTTCTATACAGGAGTATGGACTGCAACCGATGCTAACTCTATGTCTACAAATCATACCATTAGTTTTATTGTAAATACGTCTCCTGTTTTTACGAGTGCTATGCCGTCTAGCAGTGCAACTGTTGGTTCACTCTATGCACATACGTTTACAGGTACGGATGCTAATTTGCCGTATGGTGATGATTTAGAACTCAATGCCGTTGGATATCCTTCTTGGTTAACGTTTACCGATAATGGAAACGGAAATGCAAGTTTATCCGGAACACCAGGTGCAGGCGATGTAGGTACTTACACATTCCCTGTTTATTTAGAAGATTTCTATCACCATTGTGGTAACGCCGTGTTCCAAATGGTTACTATCACCGTATCGAATTGCAACCAAGTTGTAAATGAAGTACAAACAGCTTGTGGAAATTATACTTGGCCGGCTAACAACATGACGTATACAGCTTCTGGTACTTATACCTATGTTTCCTCTGGTGGAGTATCAGGCATGTATGCTTCAAATGGCGGAGCTAATGCCAATGCAACGGATGGTGGTGCTATCATGACTACCGATATGACTAACGCCAACTCAACTGTTATCGGAACGCCTGTTCCAGGTGATGGTATTACTGGTATTGATTTTATGACCAATGGTGATATGTATGGCTTTGTAAGCACTGGTGATTTAATTCAAATTAATCCTGCTACTGGTGCTGTAATTACAAACGTAGGCCCTGTAACTTTAAATGGTAATCCTATTATCTTAACTGATATGGCCATAGATCCAACCACCGATGAGATTTACGGTACCACCGGTCCTTCAGGCCCATTGAGTAATCAACTCGTAAAGGTTGATGCATCAACAGCTGTTGCTACTTACATCGGCCAACCGGTTGCTGCGGGTTCTTTCTTAGCTATTACCTTCGATGCACAAGGAACATTATACGGATTACGCACCAATTCGGCGAGTGATTTACTTACTATCGATAAGACAAATGGTTCTATTCTTTCAAATACTGTTTTAAGTATTACTATTGGTGCTGTTGGTTTAGGAATGGATAAAGCTACCAATACCATTTACGCAAGTGAATGTTGTACAACTCAAGGTAACCAACTTTATTCTATCTTACCTAATGGAACTACAACCTTTATTGGTTTATTTGGTGGTAATCGCCGTGTTCAAGATTTAGCCGTTTTAAATTCTTCTGGCTGTCCAACTACCTATAATTTAGATTTAACTATCAATCCACTTCCAAGTGTAAGTGTAACAGATATTTATTCTTGTCCTGGTGTACCTATTCCATTAAACGGAATGCCTTCAGGTGGTTTCTGGAATCTTTCAAATCCATACTTTGGTTCTTCAACAGGTTTCACGTATTACTATACAGATGCTAACGGTTGTACAAACGCTGCTTCTGGAAACATTATTGTAGGCCAAGCACAAATTGTAAATGTTACAGTTACTAATATCACTGGTATTTCTGCTTCTGTTAATTATCAAGGAGTAAATGGTATCGGATGGTATGATTTAAGATGGCGTCCGGTAGGATCATCTACATGGATAACAGGTACTAACTATAACTTTACAACGAAATTACTCACTAACTTAATTCCTAATACGGCGTATGAGGTGCAAGTACGTGGATATTGTAGTGTAACTTCTCCGGCTGGTCCTTGGACAACTGCTAGTTTCAGTACGAATAATTTATGTAGTGTTCCAACTGGTTTATTTGCGAATAATATTTCAGCTGCTACTGCTAAATTGAACTGGAATGCAGTGCCTGGAGTAGCATTCTACACAATACGTTGGAAACCAGTTTCTGGTTCTACATGGACTTCGGCTACATCTACAGTACCTTCTAAAGTAATTAGTGGCTTAACCGCTAGTACAGCATACGAATTCCAAGTACGTTCTCATTGCGGAAGTTCAGCTGGTGCTTTCAGTGCTTCATCTAACTTTACAACAGCTGCAACCAAAGGTAGTGCTGGTGTTGTTTACACAGAAGTTGGTGGTATGGATCTTAAAGTATATCCTAATCCTACCAATGGAGAATTTAATGTAGAATTCACTATCGACCGTGACGGTGAAGCTTCAATTAAATTGTTAGACCTAAGCGGACGTGTTGTGAAACAAGTTCAAACTGTTGTGTCAGAAGGTATCAATTTAGTTACTTTAAATATCGCTGAATTAACTACAGGAATGTATCAAATTCAAGTTGAAAATGAAGGTTCATTGAAATCAGTTTCAAAGATTTTGAAGAACTAATCTAAATTCTCATTTCTTTTTAAAATGGCAATCCGCTTGGGTTGCCATTTTTTTTTTGATGGTGCTTTTTGTGTATGAAGACTAAGTCTATACTATTATATTCGAAGCGAGAGGCCACGAAAAATATTTGTAAATGAAATTGTACTAAGGAACTTTTTTTACAAGTACACGCATTCTAACACATCGTCAATGGAAAGGTGAGTCTTCTTATAAACCAAAATTGTTTATTCCTTTAACTAAAGAGAACTGAAGTAATAATGCTATTTCTTATTCATTCCTTGGAACTATCTGTGCCATCAAATCGGCTTCGCAAACTATTTTGTTTCCAACATAAGCGGTGCCTTTCATTTCACAAATACCTCGTCGAATGGGTTGGGTTAACTCCATCTTCATGATCAACGTGTCTCCGGGAACTACTTTTTGCTTAAATCGTGCGTTATCAATTTTTAAGAAATAAGTATCAAATTTCTTTTCAGGGCCGCCTTGATTGTTCAATACCAATACTCCGCCTGTTTGGGCCAATGCTTCTAATTGCAATACTCCTGGGAAAACCGGATTGTCGGGGAAATGTCCGGTAAACATTGGCTCATTAAACGTAACATTTTTTACACCAACCACATGACTATCGCTGAGCTCAATAATTTTATCAACTAATAAAAACGGATAGCGATGGGGGAGTAGTTTTGAAATATAGTTGATATCAAAAATAGCCGGTAATGTTGGGTCATATACCGGAACATCAAGCATGTTTTTATTCTTCTTGATATACTCTTTTATCTTTTTGGCGAAAGCAACATTGGTTTTGTGCCCCGGACGGTAAGCAATAATATTAGCCTTTATGGGATAACCAACCAAGGCTAAATCACCGATGATGTCGAGTAATTTATGGCGTGCCGGTTCGTTAGGATGATGAAGTTTAAGGTTATTTAAAATCCCTTCATTAATAACTTCAATATTAGGCTTGTTAAACATGGTTGCGAGTTTATCCAACTCACTTTTTTCTAACACGCGATCTACAACTACGATGGCGTTATCTAAATCGCCACCACGTATAAGGTTATTATTATACAAGTATTCGATTTCATGTAAGAAGCAAAACGTTCTGCACGAAGCAATTTCCTTACGATAATTTTTTAAACCTTTTAAATACGCATGCTGCGTACCCAATACGTTAGAATTAAAATCAATCATCGTGGTGATTTTATATTCCGTACTTGGTGTAGCCACCATTTCTACATTCTTTTCATCATCAGTAAAACTGATATTCGTATCTATCGAAAAGAAAATCTTTTTTGCGTTTTGTTCTTCTAAACCAACTTTTTCAATGGCATCGGCGAATATGCGAGCAGAACCATCCATGATAGGAACTTCTTCTCCATCTAATTGTATCAATGCGTTATCAACACCCATTCCTACTAAAGCAGAAAGAATATGTTCAACTGTTGCAACACGACAACCGTTTAACTCCAACGTAGTTCCTCTTGAGGTATCAACTACATAATCTACATCGGCTTTGATGATAGGTTCTCCCTCCAAATCGATTCGTTGAAACTTATAGCCAAAACCCGGGTTAGCCGGTTTCACACACATGGTTGCAGGTTTACCTGTATGTAAACCTACGCCCTGAACAACAAATTCTTCCTTGAGGGTATGTTGGTTATTGATATGCATACTCACTTATTTTTTAGTACTTCTAATTCTTTTTTTAATTGAATAATTTCTTGCTGTAAGTCGGGTAGATTTTTATAAACAGCCTGACTTTTCAACGAGGCTTTATAATCAAAAGCAGGAGATCCGGTAATTGATTTTCCGGTAACTTTAATTTCTTTGGATACACCGCTTTGTGCATTGATTTTAGTTTGATCGGCAATTCGAATATGTCCAACAACACCGGCTTGTCCGCCTATCATGCAATAAGCTCCAATTTTTGTTGAACCTGAAATACCTGCTTGGGCAGCAATAACGGTATTACTTCCGATTTCTACATTATGTGCGATTTGAATTAAGTTATCCAGCTTCACTCCGGATCCTATTCTGGTAGATCCGATAGTGGCGCGATCTATTGAACAGTTTGAACCTATTTCAACATGATCTTCAATAACCACATTTCCTAATTGTGGAATTTTTTTAAAACTTCCGTTCTCAAGCGCAAATCCAAATCCATCGCTTCCAATTACGGTTCCTGAATGGATAATTACGTTATTGCCCAATACACAGCCATTGTAAATTGTAACGCCTGGATAGATAATACAACGTTCACCTATCTTAACCTGATCACCGATGGTACAGTTGGGATGTATACGGGTGCCATTGCCAATGGTGCTTTGTGCGCCAACATAACTGAAGGCACCTAAATAAACGTTTTCTCCAACGGTAGCGCTAGGATCTAGAAAAGAAGGTTGTTCAATACCGGTTTTGGGTTTCGGAGAGGTAATTTCCTGATAGGTTTGAAGAATAAGCGCGAAAGAGGCATAAGCATCTTTTACCCGTATGAGCGTTGGTTTAACTACCTCTTTTAACTGAAGCGATTCATTTACTAAAACAACAGAGGCCTCTGTTTGATATAAATAGTCTTCGTATTTAGCATTGGCAATAAAACAAAGGTCACCGATTTTTCCTTCTTCAATTTTGGAAATATTTTGAACTGTGGCATGCTCATTGCCTTCAATACGTCCGCCTACTAACGTGGCTACCTGTTGAGCTGTAAACTTCATACCTGCCTGAAACGTTTAATTAAGGTGGCAAATGTAGTGTTTTTTTACGGGTACTTGCAATTCAGCCGATATTAGACCATGTTCTAAAGCCGATATTTCTTTCAAACTTCCATTCTTAAATAGGATGTTTATTTTTCCTCCTTTATTATCATATCCTGTATGCAGTACATCACCTTCCAGCCAGAAATAATTTTCTTGTTCTTTGTTTGGTTGAACCCGGTCTAACCAATTTTTAAATAACGGCTTTCCTTCTTCTAACGAAACAAATTTTAATTTGAACAATTTACGTTGAATCAGATTGGTACAAAGTGTTTTTAGAATTTGGTCATCACAAGTAGCCCAGTATTTAATTGCGGTGCTGATGTCGGTGTCATCAAGTTGAGTATAGTATTCTAAGCATCGCGGGTCGGAACTAAAATCGGCAGATTGCTTTTCTTCTTTCAGAAAAAAAGATAAGGAAGGTGTCGAAAATAAACTAACACCCTGATGTATTAATTCTTTGGCTCGTTTTAAAATTTGTACTAACATCATTTCAGAGCTCATAACCGTTTTATGAAAATATACTTGCCAGTACATGAGTCGTCTTGCAATAAGAAAATTCTCTACCGAATGAATTCCTTTTTCTTCTACCACTAATTCATCATTCAAAACCGTAATCATTTTTATTATTCGATCATAACCAATAACGCCTTCACTTACACCGGTAAAGAAACTATCGCGAGCAAGGTAATCTAAACGATCCATGTCGAGTTGACTGCTTACTAATTGATGCAGAAATTTTTTGGAATAAGTTCCCTTGAAAATTTCAATTGCGCGTTGTAGTTGTCCATCAAATTCTTCGTTTAACTTTTGCATGATGAGTAACGAAATTTCTTCATGATGAACACTAACCAAACTATGTTCTAAGGCATGCGAAAATGGAGCATGACCAATATCGTGCAATAGAATAGCTATCTTAACGGCTTGTTCTTCCTCGGCGGTAATGGAAATTCCTTTTAAACGAAGTTCAATTAACACCTTATACATTAAATGATAAGCACCTAACGCATGGTGCAACCTGGTGTGCACGGCTCCCGGATAAACGAGGTAGGCCAGCGCCATTTGTTTTATACGACGCAATCGTTGGAAATAGGGATGTGCTAAAAGATCATAAATCAGTTTATCATCTATGGTAATGAAACCATGAACCGGGTCGTTAATAATTTTTTGCAAGGCCTTGAAAAATAAAGCACGAAAGTAACTCTTTGGTGTAATTTGCAAGCATGAAAATCTTGTACGGATTGCCCAGTGAAGGGATGGGGCACGCTACACGAAGCGATGTGATTATCGACTATTTGCTTCAACAGCAACATGATGTTGAGGTTATAACCAGTGATAGAGCCTTTGATTTTTTGAACAAAAAATACCCCGGTCGTGTTCATGCCATCGAAGGATTTCATTTAGCCTTTCAGGGAAGTGATGTTTCTATTCCTAAAACCATTCTTCAACTCATTCGAACCGCTCCGGCAAAGCTAAAAGCTAACTGGAAACAATATTTTCATTTTCTTCGAAATAAATCATTTGATTGTGTTATTTCCGACTTTGAAACCTATGCCGCGCTGTATGCTAAATTACATCAAGTGCCATTACTCAGTATCGATAATATTCAGGTTATTGATCGTTGCAAACCGGAAATTGTAATTCCACTGCATGAGCGAAAAAATTTCAAATTGGCAAAACAAGTGGTTAAGATGAAGGTGCTAGGCGCACAGCATTATCTCATCACTTCTTTCTTTCACATTGAGCCTAGAAAGAAGAATACGACGCTCGTTCCTTCCATCATTCGAAAAACTGTTTTGAATTTAAAGCCGAGTGTTCAACAGCATGTTTTAATTTATCAATATGCAACCTCTGAAGAAGAATTGCTTGCCACCCTTCATCAATTGCCAAACGAACAATTCTATGTTTTTGGATTTAATAAAGATGAACAGCATGGCCATGTGCATTTTAAATCGTTTTCAGAGGAGGAGTTTTTAACGCTTTTCGCATCCGCAAAGGCTGTTCTTTGTCATGGTGGATTTTCATTCATAAGCGAAGCAGTCTATCTTAAAAAACCAATTTACTCGGTTCCGATTGCCAATCAATTTGAGCAATTTTTTAATGCGGCTTATGTTCAGAAAATGGGTTATGGCTTGCATGCCACTCATTTTGATGCCCTGGCAATTCATTCTTTTCTAGCTCATTTGAATACGTTTGAATCGGCATTGACTCATTATACTCAATCGGGTAATACCTCACTTTTTCAAACCTTGGATACGTTATTGAAGGGTATTAAATGCTAAAAAATACTTGTTGTTTCATGACAAGTATGGCGTTTTTATGATATGTTGAAATGGGTTATGTCAAATTTCGGATTAACGGAATTAACCAAGCCGCAATCCTTCAAATTATCAAATTAACCCGTTAGTTTTGCGCCCATGAAAGTTGAAATCACCGGAGGCGATCTTACCCTTAGAGAATTTTATACCATCGTCTATGAAAAAGCAGAAGTTAGTTTGAATAAAGCGGCTTTAAGCGAAATTGATAAATGCCATAAATTTCTAAAGGAATATTGCGAGAAAAAGCTCATCTACGGTATTAATACCGGTTTCGGTCCGATGGCGCAGTATAGGATTAAAAATGAAGATAGAACTACCTTACAATATAACTTAATTCGAAGTCATGCCAGCGGTCTCGGTGAAGTACTACGTCCAGAGTTTTTAAAGGCCACTGTGGTTGCCCGTCTTTCGAGTTTAATGAAAGCTCGGTCTGGTATTCATCGGAATACGGTAGAGTTGTTGCGTGATTTTATCAACCATGAAATTTTTCCGCAAATTTTTACGCATGGTGGCGTAGGAGCAAGTGGCGACCTGGTGCAGTTAGCGCATGTAGCGTTATGCTTGATTGGTGAAGGCGAAGTACTTTATCAAGGGAAGATGATGGCTACTAAAACGGCACTTTCAAAAGCCGGATTGAAACCATTACCCATATTTATTCGTGAAGGTTTGTCGTTGATGAATGGCACGTCTTGCATGACAGGTATTGGCATGATAAACACGATTTTAGCGTATCGTGCAGCCAAGTGGCAACTCATGATGAGTGCTATGGTGAATGAAATTTCAGAGGCTTATGATGATCATATTTCTAAAGAACTTAATCAGGTAAAACCGCATCACGGACAGCAACAAGTGGCTACAGCGATGCGTAAAATTTTACGCGGAAGTAAATTGTTGAAAAATCGTCATGAGCATTTATACGATAAAGAAGTTTTAGCGGAGGTATTGGATGAAAAGGTACAAGAATATTATAGTTCCCGATGTATTCCGCAAATTGTAGGTCCCATTTGGGATACCATTCAATACACCGAAAAAGTACTCACGCAAGAAATTAATTCGGTGAATGATAATCCAATTATTGATTACCAAAATGGAAATATTTATCATGGAGGAAATTTCCATGGCGATTATATTGGATTGGAAATGGATAAATTAAAGATAGCTGTTACCAAGTTATCGATGCTTGCTGAACGTCAGTTGAATTATTTATTGAATCATAATTTGAATCAGAAATTATCACCGTTTATTAATTTGGGGAAACTTGGTTTGAACTTTGGTATGCAGGGCATGCAATACACGGCTACGTCTACGGTTGCAGAAAACCAAACGCTTAGTAACCCAATGTATATTCATAGTATTCCAAACAATAACGACAATCAGGATATTGTAAGTATGGGGTCTAATGCCGCCTTGTTGTGTAATCGCGTAATTGAGAATACGTTTGATGTATTTGCGGTGCATTTAGTGGCTATTTGTCAGGCTATTGATTATCGTGGAATTCAAAATAAATTAGCACCTATTACACGAAGTGTTTATGATACGGTGAGAAAGCACTGTCCGAAATTTACCGTTGAAGATAAAGCGCGCTACGCCGAGCTAGCGAAAGTTAGGCAGTATATCAGTGAAACGGATTTGTATTAGTAGTGCATCCGTTTCACGGAATCTAATTGGAGCGTTAATACGAATGCAAAAGGATTTCTTTTTCAACCTTGGCGATACATTTGAGAAAAGAAGTTCAAAATGGTTCGATTCATTGTATTGTTGCTTGCTGTTAATCTAATTGCTTTTCCCAAACTAAAAGCTCAAGTTTATAAAAGTTCGGATACCTTAAACGCTCAAAGTTATTTTAAGCAATCGTTCCAGTATTCCTTAAATTCGAAGAAGCATCAACTTTATTTGGATAGTGCGTTAATGTTGATTCCAACCGAGGCCTATTATTGGCAACAAAAGGCAATGCCTTTGTACAAAGAACATAAATGGGAATTGGGAAGACCTTTTTTAGATAGTGCTGTGAAGTATAATCAAGAGAAATACTTGGAGTATCGAGGTTTTATGCGTTGCATTTTTGAGCGTAGATACCTTTTAGCCAAAGAGGATTTTTATTTAGCAAAAGCGCTATACGGAAATCGCTATGTGATGGATCATTCCTACGACTTTTATTTAGGTCTTTGCTGTTTGCAACTAAATCAATTCGATAGTGCCCAACATTTATTCGATGCTGTTATTACGGAAGATCAACAACGATTTGGTAAGGATGGTGTTCATTTTAATCATTGGTTTTATAGGGCTATGGTGTCGTATGCTAAGGAAGAATACGAAACGTGTATTTCCTTTTTAGATAAGGCTATGACACGACATCCGCAATTTGCTGATGCGCATTTCTACAAAGCAAATTGTTTATTCTATCTAAACAAACAAGAGGAAGGAAAAAAGGAAGCGCAACTTGCTAAATCCTGTGCCGATCAGCATTTGTCGTTGAATGAAGACAATGCTATTTATGAATGGTATCCTTATCAAGTAAGAACCTACTACTACGATAATCTCATTAATAATTTAAGGTAATGATGCCGATTTTATTTGAACTGAATTCTTCCAAGATAAAAAGAGGCTAACGTTTTACGCTAGCCTCGTGATACGTATTCGAACGCTTATTTAGTATGAACTTCTCGCACCTGTTCGTGTGCACAATGACCGTGATGATGTTTCATATAATGAGGTTTGCCCACGGTGGCGAAAAGAACTGCTATCGTAGCGGCTGCGGCAATCATGAAGATTGCAAATTTTGATTTATGTTTCATGATGATTTTTTTGTGATTAACAACAACCGTAATGTGGATGATTCATTTTGTTCTTGAATTCGGTAAATTCTTCTTCACTCATGGATCTAATTTTATCAGCCATCGCAAAACGCATGCCCCGCATGCCTCGCCAATCACCGTGATGACGATACATCATTCGTCCCATGCCAAACGGTGTGAAAATGAATTTGAGTAAAAGAATAAGCAGGATAAATGGCCCTGCGAAAAACATAATAGCACCGAAGGCTATGCCGCCTAAAACGGACTTTAAAACACTTTTGTTCATTTCTTTTTAAGATTTATACCTATGAAGACGAACAAGGATTGTTTTTACTTTAAACAAGTTGAACTTTTTTTGAATTCTTTATAGTCTCTATTTAAATACCGTTATTAAATAGGTTGGAACGCGTAGGTGGTTCTACAGAAAATAGGAAATGAAGCTAGTTTTATTTAACTATTTAATGGCTAACAATCCTTTCGTCGTTTCCACTCCGCTCTAAACCGAGAACGTTCCTCATCCGACATATTCATAAAATGTTTTTTAAAATGTCCTGATGGTTTATGACCATGTTTATTGAAACCAAAATTTCCAAAAAGAATTCTACCTAAAATAAAGAGGCCAAGTGCTTCCCAATAGTGAATAGCACGTAAATGGAATATATCTGTTACTAAGCGATTCCAAAGTACCATAATTAAATAGGGTAAGAGAGCAAGTAACGTAATTGGAATTAGGATTAATAGCGGTTTGAATTTCATCGTACTAATTATTTAAAAGATCTTTGTATAGAGGTAACAATTTTTTTCGTAAATGCTTTATGGCATATCCTTTACGACTAATAATGGTTTTAATATTTTCACCTTCAGCATCCGCAATTTCTTGTAAGGTTTGGTCTTCCAATTCATTGAGAATGAAAACTTGTTTTTGATTCTCTGGCAATTCGTTTAATGCTTTCTGTAATTCCTTCCAGAAAATATCCTTGAATAATTCCAGTTCCGGATCATTCGAAGTATCCATTAATAGAATTTCTTTTATTTCTGAAAAGCCTTCCTCATCGGATGTGGTGTAATCCTCTAAGGAATCATTTTTACGTTTGCGTAAGCTATCGGTAATTTTGTTTCTACTTACCGAATATAACCAGGCGGATATGTTTTCTAGTTCATCGAGATTCGTTAACCTGCTAAGTTGATACCATACTTCTTGTAAAATATCTTCAGCATCTTCAATACTTTTAGTTCTTCCTCGAATAAAACTAAACACTTGCTTGCCATAACGGGTTATGGTTTCTGCTACAGAAGGTTTAGGAGTAGATGCTGGCACAACATTGCAAATCAGTCTGCAAAGTAAGCAATCTTTTCACTGAATTCTATGGTCTTTTATTCAAAGATAATCCCTGTTGCAACAAGCAACAGGGATTATAGGAAAGAGCAATAATAGTCTGATTGTTATGGTGCAGAGGTACTTATACCATTCACAATATTCGGATCTAAGATTAAGTAATCGAAAATATCAACTGAACCATCACCATTTAAATCTTCAGCGTAATACCCAAAGGAACCAGCGGCTATTTCGGGATCCATTTCAAGGTAATCGAAAACATCAATAGCACCATCCTGATTTAAATCGCCGCTGTAAATAGCGAAAACTCCAGGTGCCATTTGTACTTGATTTGATCCATACGCTTTGTTGCTGGCATTGCTAAAATCATAACTCGTATTAGCTGCCATTAATACAGGATTTGCACTCCATGTTTGTAAAGCATTTCGATGATTTAAAACGATATAATACGAATTACCAATCGCAGCTCCAGGAAAACTTGCAGTTACATTTCCGCTCGTTAATTGAATTCCTTTTACCGAATAGGTTAAGGCATAAGGAGCTACGGCCTGATGCAATTCAACAGTAATTGAATCGGTTTCTGTAATCGGATTAGCTAAGCCTTGATTATTTAGGGTTGGTGTCATCTGACTACCACCAATATAATACCCTTCAATAAATGCCTTCACCGTTAAATTACTTGTTACGCATGGTACTACTACAATGGTTACACTAGAAGTTTTAGTACAGCCAGTAGAGGCGGCTCCGGTTACAGTGTAGGTAGTAGTTGTAGCTGGGCTTACATTCACACTAGAGCCTACAAAAGCGCCAGGCTGCCATGAGTAACTAATTGCACCGGATGCATTTAGTGTGGTTGAGTTCGGACAACTTATGTTCGTTGAACTGGCACTAGCTGTTACATTAGGTAAACCATTTACGGTAATGGTTCTTGTTGTGGTTGCCGTACAACCATTTAAACTGGTACCTGTAATTGTGTATGTTGTAGTAGTGGCCGGTGTAACATTCACACTTGAACCGGATAAATTGCCTGGTTGCCATAGATAAGATGAAGCGCCACTTGCAGTTAATGAAATAGAGCTACCCGAACAAATAGTTGAATTGCCTGGTGAAACTGTAACATTTGGATTTACATTTACCGTAACACTGTTTGTTGCTAAGCGTGTTGCATTAGTACAACCGGTAGCTACTGAAGTTACTTGTGCGTAATAAGTATTTGATCCAGCTGTAGTGGCTACAAAACTATATGGATTAGCGCTACTCAAAGAAGATCCTCCGGAAGCAACATTATACCATTGAACAGTTTGTGCCGATGAAGTTTGATAAGGAGCCTTAAAATTGGTTAGGGTTAACGTAGCTGCGCCTCCAGTATTATCTGAAGAATACATTTGAAGTTGGATAACATCACCAGGGTTGATTAGTAAACTAAAAGTACCAATTTGACTTAACGAAAAACCAAATTGTGCTTTAAAGCCTGGGAATATGATTGGAGATCCACCGTTAACCGTGTAACGCGGGAAATCATATTGAGGTCCAGAATCGGTGGAGGTGTAACTCCAATTAAAGGTGAGGTAGCCACCGCATGTGAAACTATGTTGATAACCGGTGATACCTGAAGAGGAATTACCTATGCTGTTACTTGAACTTATGGTTACAACATTTGGTGCTCCAGCAGAATTAACCGTTCCATTAGAATTGGTGAGTGTGGTGGTCCATGAAGCCGGCGCATAAGTGCCTGCAAAACCAGCTTGAACAACACCATGACAATTAGAAGCTGCTGATGGGGTATACGATAGTGTAATATTAGATCCTAAACAAAGCGAACTCGGTGAAGCTGTTGCAATACCTGCTGGTGTATTCATAACTTGTACGCCAATATTTCCTTGAGAAGTACATCCATTAACATCGGTTACGGTAACGGTATAAAGTGTGTTGCTAGTTGGTGTGGCTAAAGGATTTGGAAGAGAAGGGTTATTTAATGTACTATTTGGCACCCAACTGTATCCTATTGTATTATTTGTTGCATTGTATTCTAATTGTCCATTGAAAACACGAGGTGAATTTATAAAACTAAATGTTCCACCGATTCCTGAACCTCCGTGTCCTTCTTTAATGGTCATATCCATACTACTTGCATACGTGTTACCAACCGCTGTGCCATTCGTATAGCGCACACTACCATCGGTTACTATAGCAATACCGTAGGTAGTTCCAGAAGGTAACGTTAGGTTGAGCGTAATGGGAATATCGGTAAGTAAATCTTGTCCTGCTGGTGTTATTGCAACGGTAGCACCAAGTTTAGTCCAGCCAACACTAGAGGTAAGATTTGCATTGCCATATCCACCCGCTTTGTACCAAACCTCTGCTTGCGTACCAGATACAATATTCATTTTAACCCCGGTTATTGTTAATGGTTTAAGTGTTGTTACATCAAAAACAACTCCAGCATTTCCATTATTAGATTGAAGGGTGGTAAAAAGTAAATCACTTTGAACATTGTTTGGTGTTGCACTCAATTGAGCAGAACTACCTGCACATATTGCATTCGGTGTTGAATTAACTTGAAGTTGCGGTGAATTGCCTACAAAAACGCGTTTCGTGAGGGTATTTGTACACCCATTTCCATCTGTTACCGTAAGGGTATAAGTGGTAGATGTTTTTGGTGACATGGTGGGAGTGGCTGTATTTGAATTGGTAACATAAACGGTAGGCGACCAAGAGTAACCCGAAACTACATTATCAACAGTGTAATTAATCTGACCATTCCAATTTCTAGGTGAATTTGGAAAGTTGAATGTTCCTCCAAATCCTATACCTCCATGACCTTCTTTAATTTGTAAATCCGGATTTTCTGATAAAATATTACCTACTGCTGTACCATTGGAGTAATATACTGTACCATTAGCAACAACGGCCAAGCCGTAAGTTTGCCCGGCAGGAATAGTTAATGAAGCTGTTAGTGAAACCGTTGTAAGAAAACCAAGTCCAATTGGTGTTACATTAACTGTATTACCAAGTTTGGTCCAACCAGTACTGCTACTTACAATGGTTCCGCCATAACCTCCGGCTTTATACCACACTTCAGCTTGTGTAGGAATAGTACCGGCTGAATTGGATAAATGCATTCGAACGGAGGTTATCGTAATATTTCGGAGAGCAGTAACATCAAAAATATTTCCCTGATTACTATTGCCGGCATCTACTGAAGTAAATAAACTTCCGGTTTCAACACTTGTTGCGGAAACAGACAGAGCAGAACTTCCATTTTCAGAACAGAAAGATGGTGGCGTTGCTGTTATGGCACTTATACTGGGTAAATTATTTACATAAGAAACAACTGTACCCGTACCAGAACAACCATTAGCATCCGTTGCGGTGAGAGTATAGGTAGAAGTTGAAGTAGGTGTTGCCGTTGGATTGGCGCTGTTAACAGGACTAATGGTAGTTGGAGACCAGGCATACGACGTGAGATTCGTAATATAATCAACCTGACCATTAAAATTGCGTGGTGAATTCGTTAAACTAAAGGTTCCACCAAAAGCGGAACCACCATGCCCTTGAGTAACATATAAATCCGCGTTGCTTTCTAAAATATTTCCAACTGTTGTGCCATTCGAATAAATGTTAACACCATTACAAGCTACAATAAAACCGTAGGTACTACCAGATCCGAGTGTGATGGAACTAGTTAAAGGAATATCTGTTAGTGCACCGGCACCGGCGGGAATTATTGGTACGGTTGCACCTAACTTTGTCCATCCAACAGATGAGGTTACATTGGCATTACCGTAGCTTACATTTTTGTAATAAACTTCAGCCGAATCGCCACCGGAAATGTTCATTTTAAAACCTTTGATTGTAATATTATGATAGGCGTGGATATCGAAAACATTGGCTGAAAATCCGTTGCCTCCAGCTAACGTTGTAAACAATTTACTTTCTGCACTATTGGCATTAGCATGCAATGTGGTAGATGAACCTTCACAAATGTCATTGTCGGTTATGGTTGGTTGAACTACTGGGTTTTCATGAACATGTATTTGTACAGTAGCCGATTCGGTACAACCATAGGTGTTAGAACCCGTTACGGTATACGTAGTGGTGGTGGTAGGAGTTACTGTAACGGGGTCGCCAACTAAAAACCCAGGTAACCAAGTTGAGCTAGTGGCCGATCCAAGATTGGATAGGTTAGCCGATTCTCCATTACAGAGATCATAATCATCGGATATGGCAATAGTACTTACCGAAGGATTTACTGTTACTGTTAAATTTTGTGTATTGCTAAAGCCCTGGTTAGACATAGTAAAAACATAGGTAACGACTTTAGGCGTTGACGTGGTATTAATAAGTGTTTCATTGATTGAACCTGTTTGTCCGGTTGTAACAGCGGCATTACTAATGCCAACAACAGCTGCTCGCGTCCACGTTTTTGAAACACATCCACGGTCGAAAGTTGGTGTATATACAAATGGTTCTCCAGAACAGATAGTTTGTGATAAAGAAGAAGTAATACTTGGATAGGTAGTGAATGTAGTTGATAACGAAGAAACTCCATTCGCAATAACATTAAGCGTATAAGTACCGTTAGCCAATCCAACGGGTACTTCAAAACGAACAGTATCAGGTGCGGTTCTTCGCATCAGGGTACTATTCCAATCCCATGAACGACAATAATATTGTGTGCCGCCTGATGTTAAACGTACTATAGGAAAGTTCGTATTCATTTGCCAGTCATCACCATAAATTGATCCTAAAGAACGACCGTTAAAATTCGTTCCATAGGCTATAAATTCGGTACAACTTGAACTAATATCCGAAACTACAGGACGAAGACTGGAAAGTGTACTTCCGGGTGGTGTATATACATAATATTGTGAAGATCCCATTACACCATAAAGAATTTGTCCGTTCGGAAGATTTACAAAATTTGTTTCATAACATGTATTGCTAGGCAATGTGGATGCCCCTGTTGGAGCATTGATTTGAAGTAAGGTGTTACTTACATAATCGTATTCATAGAATCGAGTCGGGTTTTGAAACACATTCCCTGAAATAGGTTCTGGAGAAGCGGTAAATAAAACGGTACCATCTCTGCAAACAGAAACAGGTCCATCGGGTTGTCCGTAATTATTTGGAATGGCTGGTCCTGCTACCCAAGTTCCTGCCGCGTTAGTTCCTGAGGGAGTGTATATCGCTGTTGTGTTTTGCCCACCAACAAAGAAAATTCTACCATCGGGTAACATGGCTGCACCTCCGATTTCTGATCCGAAATCAGAATAAAGTTGAACAGGTACAACACCATCTGCTACCCAAGTATTGGTAGCCGGAAAATAACGTTCCGATTGCATGGAATTTTTTGGAACCATTAAAATTGTTCCATCTGCAAGTTTGTGCCAAGTTGATTCATTATGACTACCAATGGTACTTCCTGCATTGGAATACGTATTGGTTGCGGGATCGTAGAGACGACAAATATGTTGTCCGCCACCTACAATAGCTTGAAGTATTCTACCATCATCCAGAATTTCTGAATTTGCATCACTCACAAAATTTCCACCAGGCGATGGAAGTTGTGTCCACGTATTATTAAGAGGATTATATATTTCTCCATCATAGCCACCGGCACCATATTCACCTCCACACACATAAAGACGACCATCTTTTAAAAGCTGCGATGAAAAAAAACGTCGATCATCAATCATGTTTGCAATCGACGACCAAGTTCCACTTGCATAAGAGCCCGAGCTATTGGGTTTTAAAATATTAAATGTTTTACCTGAACCACCTCCTGCACCTGTTTTACAGAGTACTGATCCGTCGGATAAAAGAATGAGAACTCCTTGGTTAGCATTTGGTGCTAAGGTGGTTACTGCGGTCCAAGTGCCTTGGGCTTCTACCTTGTAAAAGCTCGAACATAATAGAACGAGCCATAAAAAGCCATTTCGAAGGTTTTTTGAAAGGCGTGTTTTGTTGAAAAATAAATTTTGCATCTTGTTTTGGTTGTTTTACCCAAAATAATTTTTACCAACGTTTAATTATGGTTTTTTTAGAATTTGGTAGGTTTTTGCAGTAATTCGGTCCAATAACTTGGGGTATTTGGTAAAATAAACCATTTAAAAAAGACAGAAATGGACTAATGTGTTGTATTTGAAAATTGATAATTGTTAAATCGTGCCGTTATGCCTTGGATTAAGTATGGAGGCGTATTTATTCAAAAGAGTTATATATTGGTTTAGAAAAATTGACCATTAAGATAGGATTTATGCTTCGTAACAACATCAGTATTTTACACTTCGATGAATGGCAACAAAGTGTTACTTTACTTCGAAATCAAATACACTTTGATTTTACCAACTAAAATAGGTGTTTCTATATATACTGGAATTTTTCGTTCGTCATCGGTTACATACACTACCATTTCATCGCCACCTTTAAAGAGAGTACCTTCTAATAACTTGGGCCGAAACTTGATAGTATTGTACGAACCATGTTTAGTTTTCAATTTAAACTTTCCTAAATACTCGATATAAACAGGTTCAACTTTATCATCCAAAAAAATTTGAAAATGATGTCGTTGGTTAAGTTTGAAATTACTGAAGTCGATATTCCTTGCATAATAAATACTAGATAGTACATCTTGAACACAATCCGGAATTTTGAAAACGCCATTGGTACTGGTAGCTCGGTTATAGGTTCTATTAAAAATAACAGAGTTAAAAAGTCTATTGTTACCTTCCTGAACCTTGCGCTTAAACTGCATAGGGAGGAGTGTAGTTGTATCTACATAACTTTCATAGAGATCACGTACTTTAAAAAACCAATCATAAGATGAATAGGTATGTCCTTCACCGGATAAATGATAACATGGTAATCCGTCGTAGGTGCTTAGTTCATTTTTGAACGTAGCCTCTCCTGCTCCAACATAAGCGCCGGCAAGTGTGTAATAGATTTTATAAACCAATTTTTCACCGGGGAAGGTAGATTTATTTGGGAAGGAACATTCGGAAACAGAGGATGATGAAACCGGTATTAATAGGAGAAGTAAGAAAGTATAACTTAGGTACTTCATTTATTTATCTTCATCGTAATCGTGATTGTTGATACCACTATTCGGATCGAGGTCGGCATTTTCACTCGGTTCTTCATCATCACTACGAGAAACATTCATGGTAGCTTCGGCACGCTGTAAACTAATCTGATCTTCTGAATCGCATTCATTCATGCCTTCCATAGCCGCTGGCTTTTCAAATTCTTCTTGAACAGAGTACTTTTTAAGTTTATCGTTATTTTGCAAAAGGTTGAAAAACGTTCCCCAAATAGGCATTGCGGCACGAGAACCTTCACCTAAACCAACACCAATAAAACGATCTTCGCAACCAACCCAAACACCACCTAACAGTTGCGGAGTATAACCAATAAACCACGCATCTGATTCCGAGTTGGTAGTACCTGTTTTGCCTGCTACTTCACCTTTAATATTGTAACCTGGTTTCAAACGTTTACCTGTACCAAACTTAACGGTACCCTGCATCATCGTAATCATTTTCCAGGCGGTAATTTCATTAATCACTTCCTTACGCTCTGGTACAAAATTTTCTAATAAGTTTCCATTGCGATCTTCAATTCGAGTTACATAAATAGGTTTGGTGTTGATGCCTAAATTCGGAAACATGGTATAAGCACGCAGCATTTCTATAATCGAAATATCATCGGCACCTAAACAAACGGAAGGATATGGATGTAACTCAGAAGTAATACCAAGTTTGTGCGCAAAATCTACGAAATGTTCAATGCCAACTAATTTTAAAATAGATACCGTAGCATTATTTTTCGAATAGGCTAAAGCCGTTTTAATAGCCATAGCACCACCGGCCCGATCAGGTCCGTAATAACCATGACCCGGGAAAAACGTTTTACCTAAGGAAACCGATTGACAGGGCGAATAACCATTGTCAACCGCTAAACAATAAAGAATAGGTTTAATAGTAGAGCCTACTTGACGTTTCGTATTAATATTACAGTGGTCGTATTGGAAATATTTATGATTGATTCCACCAACCCAGGCTTTAACCTCACCGGTGGCGGGGTCCATTACCAAAAAACCGGTTTGCACAAAACCCTTCATAAACTTGATAGAATCTAAGGGCGTTAAGGTTGTATCTTTTTCACGCTTTGAATTCCAAGCAAAAACTTTCATTTTCGTTTTTGTATTAAACACCTTCATGATTTCATCTTCACTCTTCCCATCTGCTCTTAAATTTTTATATCGGTCAGATTCTTTTACAGCACGCATCAAGGTTTTCTTATGTTTATCCCAACTTGTTCTACTAGTGCTCTTGTATTTACCATACATATTTTTTTCAACTGCTTGTTCGGCTAAAGCTTGCATGGTTGTGTCGAGCGTCGTGTATATTTTTAGTCCATCTTTATAAATATTTAATCCTTTCGTTTTACACCAAGCTTTTACATCTTGTTCCACTACCTGACGGAAATAAGGTGCTACACCGGTATGATGGTTGTCTGACATCGGACTAAAATCTAAGGTAATAGGTAAGGTTTTTAAATTTTGTGCTTCGCCGGCATCTAACTTTAAATTCTTGACCATCTGATCGAGTACCACATTTCTACGGAAACGTGTTTCTTCTTCATGACGAACCGGATTGAATTGCGATGAACCTTTTAGCATTCCAATTAACATAGCTGCTTCTTCCGTTTTTAAATCTTTTGGTAGTTTATTGAAATATGTTTTTGAAGCACTTTTTATTCCGAAGGAATTATACCCCCAAGGAACAGTATTTAAATAAAGCGTAATGATTTCTTGTTTAGTTAAATTCTTTTCAAGCTTAACGGCAACAATTTGCTCCTGAAGTTTTTCTTTTAATCGAACAAAAATATTTCCTGAACCATGATTTAATAATGCTTTTGCCAATTGTTGTGTAAGGGTACTTGCACCCCCGCTGCGGTTAAAGGTTAACACACCGAATAATGCCCTGCCTATTGCCTCCGCATCAATACCACTATGCTCATAAAAACGTTCGTCTTCTGTGCTCGTGAGTGCATCAAATACACAAGGGGCTATTTCGGAGAAACGAACAGGTTCTCGGTTTTCAAGATAGAGTTTGCCGATCATCTTTTCATCGGCTGAATAAATTTCGGAGGCCATTGCCGATTGTGGATTTTCTAAATCCTTCATTCGGGGCATTTCTCCCAACCAACCTGCTTCAATCATAAAGATGAGTATGTTGAAAAGAAGGATACCTAAAACCAGACTAATCCAAAGAAATTTTATACTACGTTTCATTGATTTTGTTGTGCCGCACAAATATAGGGTGTGAATACCCTAACCTGTTCATCTCTAGATGTAATAAATTGGCTAAAAACGGTTCACGAATTCCGTGAAAGTATTCAATAAAGTTTTCTTTTTCAACGAGTTACTTAATTAATCGTGCCTCCACCTTGAAAACAGATTGAACCTTAATGCTATAGTCGGCTGTGAGAAGCTCATCTGTTGTAGAATTTAAGGTAAGCGTAATTTTGTCTTTAATTAGGTAATCTTTCAAATTAACAGAAGAAACATCCAGACTCAAGGAATTGTCACCTGTGTTTTGGAGGTTGTTTTTAGAGGCAATCGTGGTATCGGCAAGCCCGCTAGCAGACAAACGTATCGTTACGGCTTTAAGAAAATTAAAATTACCGCCGGTCGGACTGTTAATGCTCAGTACGAGTGATTGAAGCTGAATTTTATCTACTAAATCAGCACGTGTATTATTGCCTTCAAAACTAGAAGATGATTCTGTTTGAATATCCGGCGTGATTAGATTGAAAGGAAGATTGATACTTGTAGTGGATGGAATGGTAACATCCTTCGTATAACTCAAATTGAATGTCGTGGTTTTGGTAATCTTCTTGCAACTCGAAAAAATGAGGGATGCACTTAGAATTAAAACGGTAAAAGTCAATGTAGGTTGTAACTTTTTCATGTATTGCAAAAATAGGATGGATTCTCGGTTGTACTTAAAATTAAATTCTAAATCGTGTAAATAAATCAGTAAACTTGCATAAACACAACAAGGACTTTTTTTATTGGTTAACCTATTATTCATAGTTGTCGGAATTTCTTCTGTTCTAGCTTTTGTTGCAGGATCGATTATTGCAACAGGAATTACGTATTGGTTTTATAGTTCACGTAATAAGAAGAATACAAACCAAGAGCAGTTACAATCACTTCAGAATTTATTGCAAGTAGAACGAATCATAAATTATTTTGCTACGTCGATGGCCAATAAACACACAGCCGACGAGGTACTATGGGACGTATGTAACAATTTAGTAAGTCAACTTGGGTTTGTAGATTGTATGTTGTATTTGTGGAATGAAGACAAAACAAAAATGGTTCAAAAGGCAGGTTATGGTCCAAAGGGTAGTATCGAAGAAATAAAAAATATGCCCTTTGATGTGTTACCCGGACAAGGTGTTGTTGGTGCCGTAATTCAATCTAAGGAAATTATTTTAATTAAAGATACCAGCAAAGACAGTCGCTATCGTGCCGATGAAATGGTGCGATTGTCGGAAATTTGTGTTCCAATCATGTTGCATAACGAACTAATTGGTATTATAGATAGCGAGCATCCTCAACTGAATTATTATAACGAAACACATGTTACGATATTAAAAACCTTGGCATCCATGATTGCCAATAAATTGGATTCAATCGATAAGCAACAAATTTTAGAGCAACAACGATTGAGTTTGTATCTCGTAAAACAGCAAAAGGCGGATGCCGAATTATCCACCCTGCGAAGTCAAATGAATCCGCACTTCATTTTTAATACACTCAATAGTATTAATAGTTATGTAATTAAAAATGAACCGAAGCAAGCCAGTATTTATTTAACCAAATTCGCGCAGTTGATGCGTACAATTTTGGATAATAGTCAGAACAAACTAATATCTTTAAATAAAGAACTCGAAACACTGGAGCTTTACGTTTTTATGGAACGCCTTCGGTTCTCGAATGCATTTGAATTCAATATTGATATGTGCATGGAAATAAACGCAGAAGATGTTGAGGTGCCTCCGCTTATTTTGCAACCTTTTATTGAAAATGCGATTTGGCATGGGTTATTACATAAAGAAGGACAAGGAAAGATTACTATTTGTTTAGATATTTTAGAGAAGGATTGGCTGCTTGTTCAGATAGAAGATAACGGCATTGGTAGAGAGAAATCGGCGGCATTGAAAAGCAATTCTATCTACAAAACGAAATCTTATGGATTAGCAATTACGGCTAAACGTTTGTCGTTATTAGCGGCGGAAGATGAGCAGCATAAATTTGTAGAAATACAAGATATTGTAGATGAGCAGGGTGTTGCCCAAGGAACGAAGGTAGTGCTGAAAATACCTGTTTAATAGTTGAAACGTAACATTAAATGGAGTGGATACCTCTTATTGGTATAAGCCTAAATCGCTCAGCGAAACGTTATTAAACCCAATTGTTCTTATGCACCATAGAAATAGCTTGGGCTTTGGAATTTACATGCAGCTTGCTATAAATATTGGAAATATGTTTGCGAACAGTAAGGGTACTTATTTGAGTAAGTTCTGCAATACGTTTCGCATCATAGCCATTTACCATGTGATGCAGAATTTCTTTCTCACGATCGGATAGTAGATTATCAAAAAAATCAGATTTGGTTGATGATGGTAATGGTGTTTTTTGTTGCTCTAATAAGCGCAGGGTTTTTCGTGCGATAGCCGGACTCATAGGAGCGCCTCCAAACTCTAACACTTCATGAATAGACCGATGCAAGGTTTGGTCGCTTTCATGTTTTAGTAAATAACCCGAAGCACCCGCTTGAATGGCGGCAAAAATATTATCATCATCCTCGAAAACAGTCAGTACAATAAAATGAATACCATCATGAAGTGGTTTTGCCATTCGAATGGTGTCGATGCCATTTAACTCGGGCATTTCAATATCCATGAAAACCACTTGCGGCAATAGCTTTAAAGGTAAATGCTGTATTTGTTCAAGAAAGGAATGGCCACTATCTGCAAGAATGCATAAATCAATATCCGGATAATGATTAATTTTTTGCACAAAACTATTTCGGTTGACAGGGTTATCGTCAACCATTGCAATTTTTATTTTTGTTGAATCGGTATGCACTATCCAAAAGTAATTCAGGTTTCTAAAAAGAGGGATACTTAATTTGTAGTACGGTTGGTTAAAACAACCTTAGTTCCATTTGGAGTTACCGACTGCCATTCAATGTTGAAGTCGCAAGCTTTAGCACGATATTCCATATTTTTTAAACCGAGCCCTTCATGTTTCGATGTTTTGCTTAACCCAATGCCATCGTCGGTAATTGAAAAACTTAGGAAGTTGGTGCTAATAATTTCGATACGTATCGTTTTACAACCACTATGTTTCAAGCAATTGTTCAAACTTTCTTTTAGAATTAAAAAAATATTTAAAATAGTAGCTGGCGTTAACTCAATATCCTGTTCAATTTGTTCGTTATAATGGTAGGTAATGCTGGGGTAGTTTGTAATTATTTTTTGAACCCAAGCTTTAAAACGATCGGCTAATTTAGTAACCGGTAAATGTTCGTTTTTCAAAATCCAAATGGTATCACTAAGTTGCGTTACGATTCCCTGCGCATTTTCATCGAGTTGATTAATAAGTACTTGATCTTGATTTGGATCTTTCTCTTTCAGATAGCGAATATTGGATGAAATAGCAGCAGCATACGAACCTAAGTTATCATGTAAATCGGCTGCTATTCGTTTACGTTCATTTTCTTCCGCTTGTTGCACGGCTACTAATGAATGCATTTTTTCCTGGGCTAGTATTTGCTCTACCTTTTGTTTCTGAATATGTTTGATATTTCTATATGAAAGCCAAACAATCATGGAACCTAATAAGATGATTAATAATGCACCTATGGTGAAATATCGGTTTTTTACAAGGGCATGCTGTTGTTGAATAATAATATTTTCTTTCTTCTGAACTTCGTATTTGGTTTTTATATCGGCAATAGCATCCTCTGTATTTTTCTCATACAATGAATCTTTTAAGTGTAGAACATTTACTAATACTTCCGCGCGTTCTTTATGCATACCGGCAGCTTCATAGTTGTTGGCTAATCCTTTCTGCAAGTAAATGAGCTTATAACTATTACCCGATTGCTGTGCTAACTCAATACCCTGTTTGGCTATGGGTATGCCTTTTTCTGGATGGCCGATATAGGCATAATAATGCGATAGTAAGGCCATGTCGGAAATGATATAATAGAGGTCACCAATTTTCTTACGAATCTTCAGGGCTTGCTCTAAATCTTGCACGGCTAACTGTTCATTTTTTAAGTGAGAATGAATCGCAGCTCTAATATTTAATCCGTTGGCGAGGATAGTTAAGTTTTCAGAAGCATTTCCTAATTCTATTCCTTTATTCACAAAATAAAGTGCAGAATCATAGTTTCTTAAAACATTATAGCAGGAGGCCATGTTCGTGTACAAGGCTGATGTCTGTTGTAAAATAATGGGGTTAGAAGTAAGTTGAATGCCTTTGAACAGCCATTTAGTAGCTTCTTGTTCATTTTCTAATTCCATATTCGCCCATCCAATTACATTAAACGTTCGTAATACCGCAATGGTGTCGTTCGTATTTTCAACTTCATCTAAAATTTTTAATGCAGTTTGAATGGCTTCTTTGTATTGGTTATTTCTTACTTGAGAAACACTTAAATAGAAAGAAATTTCTCTTGATATTTTATCAGGTTTATTTGTCTTAAGATATCCTTGCAGCAATGAATCTAAATAGTGAACCGCCTCTTTGCTTTTATCCATCTTCAAAAAATACATGCTGTAATACGTTTTGAATTGGTACAAAGCGGGTTCATTGGCATTGCATAGGGCAATACCTTGTTTAACGTATTGTGCTATGCTGTCTCCTGAAAGCGAATAATTTTGTTCACATAGTTTAAGGTAAGCGTTTTTTCGAACTTCCTTAGAGGTATTACTTGTTAATAAACGAAGACTATCTACACGATGTGTTTGTCCGGTGCTTCTAATGGAAAATAATATTGCTGAAAAGTAACAACAAAGAATACAAATTAATTTGAGGTATTTTAGAGGAAACATAAGCTTGTCAAAGATAAGTACTACAAATTAAGTATTGATATGGAGCAAGTTTTGCTGAAATTTTGTATCTTCAAAAAATACGCTCTCTGATTGCACACACTTTAAAACCAAATTCAATGAATAAGTTAATCTACTTTTTTCTAAGCTGCCTATTCATTACTTCGATTGCCAATGCTCAAACATGGAATGGTACGGTAAGTAATGTATGGACAAACCCGCTTAACTGGACACCCAATGTGGTTCCGGTAGCAGCGTCTGGTGTATTAATTAACCCTGCACCCAATATTCCTAAACTGCCAGCCAATACTACATTGGCCGCATTAAGTACGAGTTCCGGTGCTTCCCTCGATTTTAACGGATTTACACTATCCGTAGGCAATGTGAACGGGTTTAATGCATTTTCTGGTACAACTTTCCTCAATACTAATGGTGCTACCGATATTGTAATGAATATTACAACGCCATCTGCAGGTTATAATTTTCAAATAAACGGTTGTACCTTCTCTGATCATGTAACGATAAACTTGAATGGTAATGATCAGTTTTTGGAGGCTCAGTCTTCGGCTAATACCTATAATGGTAATGTTACTTTTAATATTAGCAGTAATTTGACTACCAATTTTTGTATTGCCGGGCCGTCTCAATTCAATGGGAATCTAAATGTAAATCGTACTGTGGCAGGAAGCAGTAATTGGTTTATTACCGGAGGAACGGTAACGGGTAACTTTAATTATCAAAATTTAGTTGGGGGTAGTACCGGATTTGGAAATGCAACGAATACAACTACCATCAATGGAACTTGTACAATTAATGCTTCCTTTCCATCCCCAAATTTTTGTAATCTCTCTAAAATAAAGAATTTAACTACCGGTGGAACGATCAACATTCAAAATTGTGTGGCACCTACAATTCAGTTCGATACCTTGAAGGTAACTTCATTTATCATTCAGGGGTATGAAGGCAATGATTATGCTCGTTTCTTCAATAATAAAATTGACGGTAATATCACTCTTGAAGATGATGCAGGTTATGGTGGCGGTTATTATACTGAATTTAGAAATAATACCTTTACGGGTATAACTACCTTTACATTAAAAGGAACTAACATTGTGTATGAATCCAGTGCGGCGAATACAGGTTCAGTTTATAATGGTAATACAACGTTCAATTTAGCCGGCAGTGGTGGATTTTATTTCGCGTATAGCGATACCTCCATCGTCAACGGCAACCTTACTGTAAATCGAACTGTTCCCGGTTACAGTACCCTTTTTGGTTCCGGGGCTATCATCAATGGAAATTTAACCTATAACAACACGAGTGCGGGAAATAATGATTTGGGTAATTCAAATATCAAAACGGCAGTGAGCGGTACGGTGAATATGAATGTTAACCTTACAGCGGTTAATCGATTCAATCTTCATCGAATAGTGAATCAAACTTCTGGAGGGAAAATTAACGTGTTTAACTCATCCGGATTTAGTTTGCAAAGAGATACGTTGAAAGTTGATTCTCTTAATGTGATGTGGTATCGTGGATCTGAATATGGTTTTTTCTACGAAAACAATATTACAGGACATGTAACTTTAGCGGATAGCACGAATTATGGCGGCGGATATGCTTCGTATATTCGAAATTCAACTATTACCGGAAATACGAATATCAGATTGTATGGTACCAATAATTTCTATGAAGCTTTAACCACAGCTAACACCTTCAATGGTAATTTAGTTTTTGATATTTATGGTCTTGGTGCCCTTTATACTAGTTATCAAGCAAAGTCTACTATAACCGGAAATTATACCGTGAATCGAAGCGGACCAGGATATACTTATTTGTTTGGCAATGCCGCAACTATTGGAGGTAATTTTTCCTGTGTTAAAAATGCCAACGGATCTACGGATATGGGAACGCTTGTTTCAAAAACCACGGTTGGCGGAACGGTTTCCGTGAATATAACGCAAAGTTTAGGGGATGCATTTTCTCTACACCGTATTCAAAATTCAACTAATGGAGGAAGCATCACCGTGAACGGTAGTAAATCTCCGAGTATTCAACAAGATACATTGTTACTAAATTCGTTAAGTATCAATGGTTATGGTGGAAGCGAATATTTAAGTGTTTACAACAATCAATTAACAGCTAATGTAACTTTCAGCGACGATGCTAGTTTCTCCGGTGGATACACATCACGTTTGGGTAATTGTACCATCACGGGAAATACCGTTATAAATTCTAATGGAACGAATCATTTTTATGAGGCTCATAATGCAGCGAACACATTTAATGGAAACCTTACCTTTAATATAGCCGGAAGCGGTAATCTTTATACAAGTTATAGTGGAAAGTCAACTGTAAGCGGTAATTATACGGTTAACCGAACAGGTGCAGGATATATGAGTTTGTTCGGAAATGCAGCAAGTATTGCGGGTAATTTTTTCTGTACAAGGAATGCAGCTGGCGGAACAGATTTAGGTAATATTAGTTCTAAAACAACCATTGCGGGTACCATAAATATGAATATTACGCAAACCTTAGTAGATGATTTTTCGATGCATCGTGTTCAGAATAGTACCAATGGAGGAAGTATTGTTATTAATACACCAAAGTCACCAAGTATTCAACAAGACACGCTGATTGTATCGTCGTTCGCCATTAATGGATATGGAGGAGCAAATTATTTATACTTCTATAATAATCAAATAACCGGTAATGTCTCATTAAGCGATCATGCTTCTTTCGGTGGTGGTTATGCCTCCTATATTCGAAATTCAAGTATTACAGGAAACACTACTATTACCATAAACGGATTTAATAATCTTTATGAAGCTTATACTCAAGCTAATTCGTTTACCGGTAATTTAGATTTTAACGTAACAGGTTCAGGAGGGCTCTACACAAGTCATGGCGGAAAATCAACCATTACCGGTAATTATACTGTTAACAGAACAGCCGGCGGCTTGCTTGATTTGCTCGGAAATGCTGCAACCATAGGAGGTAACTTTAGTTGTGTTAAAAATGCTGGTGGATCAGTGGGTATCGGACATTCTGCTATTACTTCAACGATAGCTGGTACTGTAACGATCAATTTAGCTCAAGGATTTGGCGATGCGTTATCGATTTTCCGATTGAAAAATAATACCAATGGAGGAAGTGTAACTATTAATACATGTAGAGCACCGAGTATCCAAAATGATACACTCAAAGTAACAACATTCGATATACTGAATTATGGTGGAGCTGCCTTTGCCTACTTTTATGAAAACCAACTGGAAGGTGCTTTGAATATCAGTCCTGACCCCAGTTTTGGTGGTGGCTATTCGAGTTATTTTAGAGGTAATACCATTTTCGGCAATGCAACGATTAGTAATCCGAGTCCAAACATATTTAATGATGCTGATGCCGGTAGTAGTGGAAACGTATTCTTAGGTAATGTTACCTATGCCCGCACCGGTGGCACGCTTAACGTGGCAACAGGAGATACAAATTCTTATTACGGAAATCTAACGTTCAATAATTTATCCGCTTCACCAATCAATGCAGAGCTTATTAAATTTACTGGTAGTACGAATACCTTTATTGATCAACTCGGTACAGCGCCTATTACTATTCAAAAAATAATTTTGAATAAAACAGGAAGTTCTTCCGTTACATTAAATAAACCTGTGCTGGCTAGTGTGTCTTGTACTTTTGTGACCGGTTATTTGAATAGCACTACATCAAATCCATTAATTTTTGCAGATAACGTAAATCATAGTGGTGCTTCCGACGCCAGTCATGTAATTGGTTCCGTAACTAAAGCAGGTAATGATATTTTTTCTTTCCCTTTAGGAAATGGTATTGGCTATCACCCTATAGGTATAACCGCGCCTTCGACCACTGCCGATACCTTCCAAGCAAGCATTGTACTGAAACACCCGAGTGTAGATGGTTATGATGTTACCTTGAAAGACGCCGCCTTATTACAAATTGCACCTTATCATTATTGGACGTTAAATCAAATTAACGGATCGAATGCAGAAACGGTTTCATTAGGTTGGAGTATTCCTTGTTCAAATACGGTAATCGCTAGTTTACCAGGTATGGCAGTAGCCCGATGGAATGGTAGTTTGTGGAATAACCTCGGTAATTCAGCTACTACAGGAACAACCTCATTGGGTACAGTGAGTATGGTAGGTACAACGCCTAATTATGGTGTATTTGCGTTGGCAACTACTTCTGCTTCTAATTCATGGCAAATAACTGCGGTAACAGCGAGTGCCAGCACCGTTTGTGCCGGAACCAGCACTTCATTAACCGCAAGTGGTGCTGCAACGTATAATTGGCAACCGGGTAATTTATCCGGAAGCTCGGTAGTACTTACACCATTAACAACAACCACTTATACTATTACCGGAACAAGCGCAACCGGATGTGTAACAACTGCAACAAAAACCATTACCGTTAATCCGGTTCCAACCGCAAACGCCGGAGCCGATAAAACAAATACGTGTACTACACCTAGTAATACCATTGGTACAGCCGGAGTAGCTGGCACTACCTATGCCTGGTTACCAACTTCAGGATTGTCGGCTAGCAACATTGCACAACCCACTGCAAATCCTGCGGCTACAACAAATTACACGGTCACCGCAACCATTACAGCTACAGGTTGTACCGCGAGCGATGTGGTTATAGTAACGGTAAATAAAACTCCTCCGGTTGCCAATGCCGGAACCGATAAAACCAATACCTGTACAACACCTAGTAATACCATTGGTACTGCAGCCGTTGGTGGTGTTACGTATGCCTGGTTACCCGTTACTGGATTAAGTTCTGCTACGGCAGCGCAACCTACCGCAAATCCGGCAACAACAACAACCTATACGGTTACAGCTACGAATACCTCAAATGGTTGTACGGCAACCGATGCGGTATTAGTAACTGTAAATAAAACACCACCTGTAGCCAATGCAGGTGCCGATGTAACTAATACATGTACAACACCTTCTAACACTGTCGGAACAGCAGCTGTTGGAGGTGTAACCTATGCCTGGCTACCTGTAACCGGTTTAAGTTCGAGCACAGTTGCACAGCCTACTGCCAATCCGGCTGCAACAACTACTTATACCATAACGGCTACCAATACAGCCAATGGCTGTACAGCCACCGATAATGTAGTAGTTACCGTAAATAAAACCGCACCAAGTGCTAATGCAGGTGCCGATGTAACCAATACGTGTACAACACCATCGAATACTATAGGAACCGCTAGCGTTGCCGGAAATACCTACGCTTGGTTACCAACTACCGGACTTAGTTCCGCTACTGTAGCGCAGCCTGTTGCCAATCCAACGGCTACTACAACATATACCGTAACGGTTACTACAACTGCAAATGGTTGTACTGCAACCGACGCGGTAATAGTTACCATTAATAAAACCGCACCGAGCGCCAATGCCGGAACCGATAAAACCAATACTTGTACAACGCCTTCAAATACGATTGGTACGGCCAGTGTTGCCGGAAATACCTATGCTTGGTTACCAGCAACAGGGTTATCATCTGCTACATTAGCACAACCTGTTGCCAATCCGGCTGCAACTACTAACTATACCGTAACGGTTACCACTACGGCGAATGGTTGTACTGCTTCCGATATTGTAATTGTAACTGTTAATAAAACAGCACCAACTGTAAGTAATTCGGCAACGGCTACATCTATTTGTTCAGGGCAATCAACTACCATTACAGCAACAGGTGCGAATACTTATTCTTGGCAACCAGGCTCCTTATCGGGCGCAAGCGTCATTGTATCACCTACATCAACTACAACATACACCGTAACGGGCACCAGTACAGCGAACGGTTGTACGGCAACTTCAACAAGAACCATAAGCGTAACGGCATGTGCTACGAACTTAACTGTGAAAGCCTTCTTGCAAGGTTACTATATGGGGGCAGGAACTATGCAACCAGTATTGATTAATCAAGGACAAACGAATTCCGTTCCAAATCAATGTGATGTAGTTACCCTGGAGCTTCATAACACCACAGCGCCTTATGGTATTGCTTCAACGGTGAATAGACCTATTCTGCAAGACGGTACGATAACGGCTACTTATTTTAATATTATTGGACAGAGCTATTACATAGTTCTAAAACATCGAAATGGATTAGAAACATGGAGCGCAGCACCGGTAGTTATGACGAATACTATGACCTATGATTTCACCACGGCTGCTAACAAAGCATACGGCAGTAATCAATTATTACTTAGTCCGGGTATTTGGGGAATTTATTCCGGGGATATTAACCATGATATTTCCATTGATGTGTTCGATTATTTAATTCAAGAACCAGATGTTGTAGCAGGTAACTCAGGTTATTTGAATACCGATTTGAATGGCGATGGTTCGGTAGATGTGTTTGATTATTTAGTAATGGAACCTTGGATTGTACTAGGAGTTAGCGCTGCTACACCTTAGTACGTTTCTTTCAAACTAATAATAGAGGCTATTTTCTTTCGAGAGAATGGCCTCTTTTTTTTCATTTTTGTTCAAAGCTTCTTTACCCGTTTAGGAATTGAAGGTTGTTTGCATTTCTTCGTTGTGTACTTGTCTTTTAATATGGAAAACAGAAGTACATAATTGGTTTTGATTGAACGAAAAGGTATGAATTAAACATAGACCTTCACGTTTTTAAAGAGGAATGCTACTAAAGAAAATCCTAAGCCATCCTAAAATTCCTAAATAATCTGCTTTCTAAAAAAACTAAAAAGACTACTCTGTTTTTTACGCCGTCATGGCCATGAACATTTCTTTTTTCACATCTTCCATCGGAATATTCATCTGTAATTTTCCGTTGCTTGCTAAGGATATTTTACCGGTTTCTTCTGAAACAACCACAACCAACACATCACTGTGTTCAGTAGCGCCAACCGCACTTCGGTGACGAAGGCCAATAGACGAGGGGAGTTCAACACTATCACTAATCGGAAGAACAATGCCCGCAGCAATAATATTGTCGCGATCAATTAATACAGCCCCGTCATGTAACGGACTGCTCTTGGAAAAAATACTTGCTAATAGTTTCGTACTGACCACGCCATTCACGATACTTCCTGAATTGGTATCAAATTCGAGTTTCTCTGAACGAGCAATTACTATGATTGCTCCTAATTTTTTTTCCTGAAACATTCGTAAGGCCTGTATGATTTCTTCAATTACATTTTCCTCTACAATATATTTTGTGAGTGAATTGGATTGAAACAAACGCGTTATGAATCCGTTTTTACCAACAGGACTTCTTCGTCCTAAATTAATTAAAAATTTACGTATCTCTGGTTGAAATACTACAATTAAAGCTATTAAACCAATACTGGCAAGGCGATCGAGTATTTCTCCCATTAATACCATATTCAGTTTGTTTACAATTTTCCAAAGTATGTAAACCACCAAGGCACCAATGAATATATTATAAGCTATACTGCCTCTGAGCGCGCGGTATAGCTGAAAAACCAATAGAAGCACAAGCGCAATATCGATTACCTGTATTACCGAGAATTCGGAAAAATAATTGAGGAGATATTCTTGCATAGCCATCAAATATAGTACTTTTACTTTTGTGAAGGCTTCCGCGAATCCCATCATTCAGATTGAAAAACTCTACAAACATTATAACCTCGGAAAGCAGGTAATACCTGTACTTCGTGGATTAGATCTCACTATTTACCAGAATGAATACGTTGCCTTAATGGGTCCTTCGGGTTCGGGTAAATCAACCTTAATGAATATTTTAGGTTGCTTAGATACAGCCACCGCAGGTAGCTATATTTTAAATCAGGTTAAGGTAGATACCATTCATGATGATGAATTAGCCGCCATCAGGAATAAACAAATCGGTTTCGTATTTCAACAATTTAATTTATTACCTCGCTTATCGGCATTGGAAAATGTAGCCTTGCCTCTTGTGTATGCCGGAATTGGTAAAAAAGAACGTGAGGCCAGAGCTAAGGATGTGTTAGAAAAAGTAAACCTGGCCGATCGATGGCATCATAAACCGAATGAGCTATCTGGCGGACAATGCCAACGTGTGGCCATAGCGCGCGCATTGGTAAATAATCCTGCTATTATTCTAGCCGATGAACCAACCGGTAATCTTGATACAAAAACATCCATGGAGATTATGGATATTTTCTCCGGTATTCATGCCTCTGGAAATACGGTTATTTTGGTTACGCATGAAGAAGATATTGCCAAATTTGCCCATCGCATTATTCGTTTACGCGATGGACTCGTGGAAACGAGTCAAATTATAAATCATGCAGAAAACGAAATTAAAGTTGCTTCCGAAGAAACAAAACCATTAAATACTTCAAGCAACAAAATTCCAGTAACATTGGAACCTGTTGCTGTTCAGAAAACCAGTAATGTAGTTAGTTCGGAAGAAGATTCGGAACTCTTTTAACGACTTAAACAACTAAAACTTGTCGCGATTTTAAATTCGCCGGGTTAATATCAAAAGCAAAGTCGATCGACGGAATACCAGAGAGTTTCGGAAGAATTTTATCGCGTAATTCAATCCGTTGCATGTTTGATTTAATCATCCATATGAAATCAATATTCTTGGCTTCCGGAATCAAGAACTCTTTTTGAATACGGTTAGTAAATAAAAAATGTTCGGTGCATTGCAACTTCTCTTCCAAATAAAAAACAGGAAAGATAAATTCAGCTTTTACATTTTGAAAGTCATGGTTGCGTTGAAATAAATATCCTGTGTACTCCCGAATATACCAAGCCAATTGATGTGGTTTTCTTGCACTCACTATTCCCATCAAGGTAATATCTTCAAAGAATTCTTCTTCCAAGGAAGAATCATCTAAAATGAGACGCGGTTGTTTTTTAGCTTTCATACTGGTTGCCAAAAACGTTTTTTAAAATCAACTACCTGATGATCTTCAATCTGAACACCCTCCGCTTCTAAGAGTTCTTGCATGAGGGTAGGCGTTGCAAAATGATGGCGACCGGTTAATAAACCTGTACTGTTTACTACACGATGTGCCGGAACTTTTGGGGTTACCACATGACAAGCATTCATGGCCCAACCAACCATACGCGCGGTGCAACGAACACCGCTGGCTTCGGCCAAAGCACCATAACTGGTAACGCGACCTTTAGGAATTTTGCGTACCAAGTTATAAATGCGTTCCGTCCAATGTATTTCCGGAATGTTCTCTTTCTTGTTGTTCATGAATAAGGCGTTTTCTTCGTTCTAAATCAAGTACATTTTTGTAGTCATACGGACAATGCAAGCAACCGTTTCCGCAACAATAACCTCGCTGAAGCAAATACTGTTTTGTAAACACATATAATCCGGATTCATTGATATAAAAAGGTTCGTCATCATCAAAGAGCGGTTTCTTCATGCGTTATTTTTTTCGGTGGAACGGTAATCGGTAATTCAGGTAAATGAAAAGATACATATTGAATCGTTCGATGGTCAAGAAGATGTAGCCCTTCATAATACGTTTGAATATTTAAAGGGAATGCTGGCGTACCTTGTTTATAAACGTCATGAATACATTCAATAATCGGACACTGATGATGCGCAATCATTTCAAGGGTGAAATCAAACAATGGTTTAGAGTCGGTTTTGAGATGCACGATGCCACCCGGTTTCAAGAGTTTTTGATAGAGTGCTAAAAATTTGTGATGGGTTAGGCGGTTTTTGGCTTTACCTTCTCGCAAAAAAGGATCAGGAAATGTAATCCAGATTTCAGCAATAGAATGAGGGAAAAAATAATCGGTTATTTGTTCGATACGTGTTCGTAAAAAGGCCACATTAGTTATGTTTTCCTCGAGTGCTTTTTTTGCACCGATATACATACGATTCCCTTTAATATCCACACCAATAAAATTCTTTTCCGGAATTGCCTTGGCCATATTTACCGAATACTCGCCTTTACCACAGGCTAGTTCAAGTACGATGGGTTGATTATTTCCAAAATAAGGTTCCCATTTGGATTCGGCTTCCTGTGGAAATTCAAATACGTTTTTAAATTCTTTAATGGCAGCAAAGCGAGCCAGGTTATTACCTTTCACGAAGTAGAAAATTGTTACGCATACAAAGTACCGCCAAAGAAAAGTGAAATACAAATTTTGTTTGAACGGAATGATTTGAAATAAGCAAATGAAGAATCTTGAATTTTATTTCGTTTAATTCAATTCGCATCTACCTTCAATTTATCGTAACAAATTAGGTTTACACGATAGTTTTTTTATAACTTGAGGAAAATTTAGAATTATGGTAAGGTTTAAAGCTCCATTTCTAACTGTCTCCCTTTTATTTTTTAAATTGTTCAGTTATAGCCAGATTATTACATTGGATGGCACTGAAAATTCAAATCAAATTCCTTTTGGTCTGGAAACAGTACATCTTAGTGAACATATTTATTTGGGTTCAGAAATAAGTACTCAATTTACAGGTTCTTCACTTCCTATTCGAACGATACAGTTCAAAATGAATGCTACCTCCTTTCCTGTTTCTTATCGTGCCGTTGAAATCTATCTTAAAACTACTACCCAAACTGGTTTTAATGCAACAACACCATATAATCGAACGGGGTATAAACTTGTTTATAGCGGTCCGCTCAATTGGCAGTCGAATGGTTGGGGTGGGGTTAATCTTCCAATTCCTTTTGTTTTTAATCATGGCGCAGGCAATAATTTACAAGTACTGATTTCTAGAATTGGTTCTGCAGACAATCCGGCTAGTGCGTTTAGTTGCTATCATAAGACGTTAGGGAATGGACTGTACACAAGTCGTTCTTATAATATTTCCCATCCAGAGCCGAATACAACATTCTCTACTTGGGATTTTTCAGAATTGAATCCTTCTTTATTGTTTGGTTTTATGCCACCAACGGATGAGGAATTCTTGAATCTTCAAATACATTGTATGATAGAAATGTTTCACAATGGCAATTCAACGATGGTGCCTTATTTGTCGAATAGAGGATTTTTACCACCATCGAATGCGGTGCATTTTGCAACCGTTGAATTATGTTCCGCCACAAATGCGAATCAAGTAGTGTATCGATTTACGTCAATCTTAACTTCCGATGGAAACATCGTTGGTTTAATACCAAAAAATTTAGAAGGAAGCGCCTATTTTATTCGTGTATTAATTCCAGGTGCCCTACCTGTTTACAGCGCATTACCTGTTACGATGACATCATCTGTTTCGTATGATTTCGCTAGCACGGCTTCCAATACCTTCGGAAATAATGTAACGTTGTTAGCGCCCAACACGTATGGTATGTATTATGGCGACTTTAATCATGATTATGGAATTGATTTGAATGATATTTGGTTTTGGCTATTAATGCGCTATTTATACGAGAAATATGGACCACCTAAACCGCCCGTAGTACCTTGGCCATTAGGTAGTGATATACCCGGTGATGCGACGGTGGATGTTTTTGATCTTCCGCTGTTAGATCCAAACATTGGTAATTACATAATACCCGGTAAAACAGAAAAAAAACCTTAATCAAACTTATCAACTATGCTATTCCAATTTAAACGTATTAGTTTTTTAACAGCAGTTTTGTTGGTTTTTGGTTTAACACTAACTGCGCAGAATAATTTAATCACGATACAAGGAAATACTACATCCGTAAATGAGCCTTTAGGTAATTCGGATTATCATATTGGCGAATATCTTTATCGTGAAGCAGAGTTTAATCTTCCTCCAAATACATCACTTATAAACATCGATTTTATGCGATTTAATTTAAGTGCTTTGGTTACATCCGGGAATTATCCTCATGTAAAGATTTATGCTAAAATTACAACCGATACCGTTTTTCATAGCGGTACAAGTTTATCGTATGCAGGGTATACGCAAATTTATTCAGGGAGTTTGCAATGGAATGCATCAGGATGGAGTACTTCTAATCTTACTATTCCTTATTCATTACCTTTTGCTGTGGGGGTAGGTAACAATTTGCAATTATTGGTAGTTTCAGATAATACGAATGCCCTCTTAAATAATACTTTTGAGATGGCTAATGCCAATGGGCTGAATGCAAATCAATTCGTAGCTCGAAGTTATAATTCATCCTTAGCTCCGGTGGTAGGTCTTTCTACGTTAAGTTGTACGCTCGATCGTCCTGCCATACAATTTGGTAGTTATCCAAGTCCGAATGTTACTATTCGTTGCTTCCCTGAAGGGTATTATCTTGGTAACGGGCAACTGTCTAATCCGATTTCTTTCCTTTCAAACAACATCCCTTCAAATTATTCCGATGTAATTGCTGTTGATATTTATGATCCGAATCCACCCCATACAATTTATGACACGTATTATGGTGTAATTTCAACTACAGGATATATTTCATGTAAGTTCAGTTATCCATTTTTTCAAAACATGGCTATTTTCAGAGTAAAGCATCATAACTCCATTGATCTTTGCAGCGCAATGGCGGTATATTTAGATACCAATGTAGTTTACGATTTTACGAACGCTGCTTCAAATGCCTATGGTAACAACATGGTTCAACTTAATCCGGGTGAATGGGGAATGTTTACCGGTGATATTTTGAAAGATGAAGTAATCGATGTAATGGATTTTCTGGCCATGGAAAATGATATTGTCCAAGGAAACTTTGGATACTTACAAACCGATTTAAATGGAGATGGCATAACGGATATATTAGACTATTTACTTCTTGAAAAAAATATCATAAGCGGTATTTCTGCCCAATGCCCATGATTTTGACTGTTACTTATTAAAGGAATTTTCTAGTTGAAATATTAAAACCATGTACAGGGCACATGGATAGTGTAATGGAAAGGTCCTTACATGTAGTTTTAGAAGAAAGGATAGAATCTAAAGTGTTGATTAATAAAATAAATGGAGCGATTCATAGTTCAGTTTATTTCGATATTTTCACTTTCAATTATTCTGAATAATTTGTGCTGCCTTTCCTACCTTTGCCCGACAATTTTTTTATCATGCAAGAAGAATTAGAAAAAATCGTAGCGAACGCACAAGATCATATGACGAAAGCAATCAGTCATTTGGAGGCTGAATTACAAAAAGTGAGAGCCGGTAAGGCATCGCCTCAAATGCTCGATGGATTGGTGGTTGATTATTATGGATCACCAACCCCAATCAGTCAGGTTGCAAATATTACAGTAATTGATGTGCGTACCTTAGGTATTTCTCCTTGGGAAAAAAATATGGTAGCCCCCATTGAACGAAGTATTATGGCAGCAAACCTTGGAGTTACCCCTCAGAACGATGGTGTGGTAATTAAATTATTTATGCCTCCGCTTACAGAGGAGCGTCGAAAGGAATTTGTAAAAAAAGTGATGGCCGAAGGGGAACATGCTAAAGTGGCTATTCGTAACATCCGTCGTGATGCGATGGAAGGAATTAAGAAATTGCAGAAAGATGGTTTGAGTGAAGATGCCGCTAAGGAAGGAGAAGGACGTGTGCAGGCTATTACCGATAAAAAAGTGATTGAAATAGATCATCATTGTTCTCAAAAAGAGAAAGAACTAATGACCATCTAATGTTGGATGACGTTATATCATTTTTGAAAGAAAATTGGCTGCTAGCCATTTCAACACCTATTTATATTGTTCTAATTTCATTAGAAGTTCTCTTTAGTACATGGCAAAAAAGGTACTATTATAGTTTTAAGGAAACCCTTATCAATCTATGGTTGAATATAGCCAATTACGGATTGGGCTTGTTGGTTCGAACTTCTGTACTTCTTCTTCTTGGGTTTTTCTTTTCACATCATGTAATAGCCCTTGCCAATGATTCGTGGTTATATTGGGTTCTTTTGTTTTTAGGAGTTGATTTGTGTTTTTATCTTGAACATCGTTGTGAGCATTTTTCCAGAATATTATGGGCTGTGCACGTTACGCATCACTCTTCCGTTGAATTTAATCTGACCACCGGTTTTCGATCTTCTGTTTTTCGTCCTTTCGTATCTTTTTGGTTTTTTATTCCTCTAACCATCCTTGGATTTCGACCTTTAGATATTTTATTGGTAGATGCTATTTGTCAGATTTATGGCATTTTGGTACATACACAATACGTGCGTAAAATGCCTTCTTGGTTCGAATGGATATTTGTTTCTCCAAGTCATCACCGGGTGCATCATGCGAGTAATGTACTTTACCTCGATAGAAATATGGGTATGGTATTAATAATATGGGATCGATTATTTGGTACGTATCAAGAAGAAGTAGATCAGGTAAAAGTAGTTTATGGGTTAACTAAAAACTATGAGCACCCGCATCATCCCATCGGTATTATATTTCATGAATGGCGCAATTTGTTTCGTGATCTAACGCAACCTGGTTTAAGTTTAAAGCAACGAATACAATATTTGATAGAAGCTCCCGGTTGGCGACATGATGAACTGTCTTCCACAGCTAAACAATTGCGGAAACGAGAAGGATTAGAATAGTTAGAATAGCGATTTAGCCTGGGATCCGAGCAATGTATTTGTCGATTTCTTTAATTTGATTCACAATTTGCTCATGTTTAGGCTTACATGCTTTGGCCTTTTGAAAGTACACCTTCATGCCTTTGAAATCTCTACGTTCGCCACAAATATTACAAAGGGCTAAGTATGCCGAAGCTTCAGAATCTTTATCCGGTAAACCGGATTGAACGGCTTTGCGCAAGTTTTCGTATGCTTCTTTTTTATCACCTTTCTTAAGTGCAAGCATACCGAGTTGTAAAAATGCACCGCCTTGAACGCTTTTATCGTCGATGCCGGCTTCTAAACTTCTACGTATATCCGCTTCGGCATCTTCGTAATTCTCATTCATCGTTGAAATATTAGATTTCAACATGAAATAAGCAGAGCGAATGGGTTTGTACAAGAGATTCGGTTTCTTAACCTGAGCAATCAGTTTTTGGGCACCTTCTAAATCACCATCTTCCATTAAACGTTGAACCAAACTCATAGGACCAACCATGTAATGCGCAACAACCATTAAAATTGCTACCAAAAAAAAGATCCAAGAAACCCAGATACCATGTTTTACTTGCCAAGTAATTAAAATACCTAAAACCACCAATGCAACGGCTAACAGAATACGATTGGCAACAATGAACTTACGTAACGCGAACATATTTTTTAATGTGAGCGCGAAAGTAAGTGAATTGTAAGGTTTCTGCAAACGTGCTGTTTAAATTGTTTACGATTTATTCTGATCCTGGCTTAAATACTACCATCGTCTGTCATAAATATGAAACATGGATTTTTTAAGATTGTTATGATCACTTAAGAGATTTTATCGAAGAAATTATTTTCTTCCGAAATTTGAATGACTATTGATCTTAACGCCAAAGGCGAAAATCATAGTAAAATCCTTCATCCAATTTAATCCTAACAATCCTAAATAATACGCGTGCTAAAAGAATATAGGGGTATTCATTGATTTCTTTTAATAATCAATATCCATAATTGTTCTAAGATGTTGATAGAATTCATTTCGGACAACTATAATTAAATACCATGATATTAGGATGGGCCTAAAACAATCGCCTTCCATAAAGCCACCTTACCCAGCGTCTTCCTTTCTGTTAGCATATCGCACAAACTCGTCATGCTTTAGCAACTTGAAATTGCGCGGATATACGATTTACCTAAACGATCTCCCCAAATAAGGTGCCACTTGTGCAGCCTGTAATTTTGACCTGAATATAATCACCAACGGATGAATTACCTCTTGGGAAAATTACCATTTTGTTTTGTTGATTCCTTCCGTTGAAATTCGATTCGTCTTTTTTAGAAGGGCCTTCTACTAAAATCTCGAAGGTTTTTCCGATATCCGATTCATTACTTAGCTGACTACCTTTTCGGAATACCGCAATCACCTCATCCAATCGTCGACTTTTTATTTCATTCGGTACATCATCCTCATACCTACGAGCAGCTAAGGTTCCGGGTCTTTCACTATAGAGGTACATGTAGGCTAAATCAAATCGGCATGCTTCTAATACTTCTAGGGTTTCCTGATGATCTTCTTCCGTTTCGCCACAGAACCCAACTATAATATCCGTGCTAAGGCCACAATCAGGTAGAATTTCTTTAATTCGCGCAACCTTATGCATATACCATTCGCGTGTATAAGTTCTGTTCATACGTTGCAATACCGCGGTACTTCCGCTTTGAATTGGCAAGTGAATAGAATTGCAGATATTCTGATGCTTTGCCATGGTAAACAATACATCATCTGTAATATCTTTTGGATGTGAGGTGCTAAAACGCACGCGAAGTAATGGATTAATGGAGGCTACTTTTTCAAGCAAATTAGCAAAAGATATTACTTCACCATTCGAATGTTCATATCGATAGCTATCCACATTTTGACCGAGTAAAGTTACTTCCCGATAACCCATATCGAACAGTTCGCTCGCTTCGCGAATAATAGAATCTGCATCTCGGCTACGCTCTCTTCCACGAGTAAATGGAACCACACAAAAGCTGCACATATTATTACAACCACGCATGATGCTTACAAAACTGCTGATACCATTTGCATCTAAACGTATCGGATTGATGTCGCCATAGGTTTCTTCTCTACTTAATAAAACATTCACCCCTTTTTGTCCGCTCTCGGCTTCTTCAATTAAAGCCGGTAAGGCGCGGTAAGCATCGGGGCCAACAACAATATCAACGAGTTTTTCTTCTTCGAGTAACTTTTCTTTTAATCGTTCGGCCATGCAACCTAATACTCCAACTAATAATTGTCTGTTTCGCTTTTTTAGTCCTTTGAAATGCATTAATCGATGACGGACTGTTTGCTCTGCCTTATCACGAATTGAACAGGTATTTATTAAAACCAATTGTGCTTCTTCCATATTCGACGTGGCGCCATAGCCTTTTTCATGAAGAATAGAAGCTACAATTTCACTGTCATTGAAATTCATGGCACAGCCATAACTTTCGATATAGAATTTTTTCAAGGCTGCAGCATTCAAATCGGATTTAAGAGCCATGCCCTGTTGCGATTCATCGATGGTTTTATTACCAAGGTCTAACATGAGGCTGCAAATATAAGGTGTGCGACTTTCGTTTAAATCGCTTGGGAAAGAAAATCTCGAATAGCTTTTATATAAATATCCGGAGCATCTAACCATCCATAATGAGCACAGTTATTGAGTTCTACCAATTTGGCTTTTCGAAAAGAGGCTTGTATTTCCCGGGCTGTCTCCATGGTTAGTATATCCTTGTTTCCTTGAAGTATTAAAACCGGAACGGGAGCATTTTTGAACCGATGCAGATAATTATACTTTATTTTCCTTAAATCCTGAAACACCCATTGGTTTACATCGTAGTTAACCTGCAGGAGTCGTTCCGCGATTAGGGGTGCGTATTTTCGATTAAAAACATAAGCACAGGCCAAATATTCGGCTCTTTTTCTTCTAACGGAATAAGTAGTATCGCCACTATCCATTTTTTGTTGATAGAATAAAAAACTATCTTTCTCCAGAGCGCTTAAATTGGATAAAATACGATCACTCAACCCGTTTATAAAGTTGAGATTTACACCGCCGGAAGAGGAAAAGATGAGTTTACGAACGGAAGAAGGATACTTGGCATAGTAATGACAAGCTAAAATACCTCCGAAAGAATGACCTAAAACAGTCCATTGTTTAATGTTTAATTCTTTACGAAGATCTTCAATATCTGCCGCCATTAAATTCATAGTAATCGTTTTACTATTCACTGCAGTGAGTTTGCTGCCGCCTGTACCTCGTTGATCGTAAATTATAGTTTGGTAACCAAGGTCGGCAATAGTTTTAGCTAGGGTAGCGAAACCATCGCTATTCATTCCGGGGCCACCGTTGATAATAAGGATGGGCTGGCCATGCCCAAAAACGCGATAGTTTGTTTTTATTCCGCTCACATGTACGGAAAAAACCAAGCCTAAACACATCGCAAACCAAGTTAAAATTATTTTTTTTTGCAACCTAGGAAAGTTTAGAATGTTTAAAACTAGTGCATTCTTAATAATTTAGTAATATAAAATGGAAGTAAGCTGCTTTACATTTGGCGCGTGCATTCCGGAACAAGATACCCGATACTCTTACGTGATTTAAGTTGGTTGTCGTTTAATGAACGTGTTTTACAAGAATCCAACGACCCTTCTGTTCCTCTTTATGAACGATTACGTTTTTTAGGAATATTTTCTAATAACCTAGACGAGTTTTTTCGGGTCAGGGTGGCTTCTTTAATGCGCATGCTCCGATTAAGTGGTGTGGGTAAGAAATTTCGGGAGAATAACCCTTCTGAAGTGCTACAAGCCATTCAACAAGTAGTGTTAGATCAGCAAAAACGATTTGAACATATTTATGCCGGCTTGCTCAAGGAGATGAAAAAGGAAGGCATAGAAATGGTGAATGAGCGTCAATTGAATCGTGTTCAAAAACAATTTGTGGATGATTATTTCAATGAAAAAGTACGCACCAATATTGCGCCTATAATTATTGAAGGCATTCGAGGCTTACCTTCTTTGAATGATAAATCGATTTACCTGGCCTGTACATTAAGCAGAAAACCGGATGGAGATACCCAACGATACGCCCTTATAGAAATACCAACACAAACGCTGCCTCGTTTTATTACCCTTCCTTCTGCTAAAAGTAAAACGCATATCATGTTATTGGAGGATGTGATTCGTTTTAGCTTACCCAAACTCTTTGCACAATTTGGATTTAACCACTTTGAAGGGTATATCATAAAGGTAACCCGCGATGCTGAATTGGATATTGATAATGATATTCAATCAGACTTAATTACAAGTTTAGAAAAAGGACTTAAAAACCGTAAGAAGGGAAAAGCATTACGGTTGGTGTATGATAAAAATATTCAGAAAAATTTACTCGATTACTTGATTGTTTTGTTCAATTTGAATAAACATGATCATTTAGTGGCTGGCGGACGAATTCATAATTTCAAAGACTTTATGAATTTTCCTCGAAGCGTTTTTCCAAAAACTACGCAACGAAGTAAACCTTTCGTACATCCGCTGTTAAAGCAGCCGGTTCGAATCCTGAAGGTACTTGATGAACGTGATGTGATGTTGCATTTTCCCTATCATTCGTTCGATTCAATGATCGATTTATTGCGTGAAGCAGCTATTGATCCTGAAGTGGAATGTATTAAAATTACCTGCTATCGTTTAGCCAAGGACTCAAAAATTATTAATGCACTTTTAAACGCCGTTCGTAATGGCAAACAAGTCATTATTGTAATTGAATTAAAAGCACGTTTTGATGAAGAAGCCAATTTACGTTGGAAGCGCATTTTAGAAGAAGAAAACGTAACTGTACTGGTTGGATTGCCAGAAATGAAAATACACGCTAAAATTTGTCATATTACGAAAAGACATGGCAAACAAAAAAAGGCTTATGGTTTTATTAGTACCGGTAATCTCAATGAATCAACAGCAGCTATTTACGGTGATCATTGTTTACTTACCTCACATCCTGGGTTATTAAGGGATGTTGAAAAGGTATTTCAATTCATTCAAAAACCAACGCAAAAAAAACTGTTACAGCAGTGTAAGTATTTAATTGTTTCTCCGTATAATACTCGGTCATTTTTTCAAACAAAATTGCTACAAGAGTTAAAGCATAAACAACAAGGGAAACGGGCTGAGGTAAAAATAAAATTAAACTCCTTAGCCGATCCGCAATTAATTCGAACCATCTATACGTTAGCTGAGAAGGGGGTATCTATTCAATTAATTATTCGAAGCATATTTTGTGCCATAACAGAACACAAACAATGGCCTGTACCACTGAAAGCAACCAGTATTGTGGATGAGTTTTTGGAGCATGCCAGAGTCATGTATTTTTATAACAAGGGTAAAGAGGAGTATTATATTTCCAGTGCCGATTGGATGGTTCGGAATTTAGATTATCGCATTGAAGTTACTACACCTATTCTGGATGAGCAATTGAAAGAAGAATTGCAAACAATTCTCGAGTTGCAGTTGAAAGAAAATGTAAAGGGGCGCATATTAGACAATCAACAACGCAATGAATATGCCAATACGAATCAAACTAGAAAGGTTCGATCTCAATTAGCGATCTATCAATTTTTGAAGAAACGCAAATATGATTAAGTTGAGTGCTTGGAAAGCTTAGTTGAAACAGATCCACATGCTTTTCAACTAGTATCATTTTTTCGTTTTAAGAAAGGGAGGTAATATACATTTATAAAGAAACGAGCGTAATGTTATTTCATGTATTCTTCCAAATAAATCAAACAAACATGTACCTTGCAGGCTGAAGTTATTAGCATGCGATTAGCGGCCATCGATCTTGGTTCCAATGCCATCCGTTTATTAATTTGTGAAGTAGGTTTATATACCGATGGGTCCTTGGATATTACAAAACTAAACCTGATACGAGTACCATTACGATTAGGTTTTGATGTGTTTGAAAATAAACGGATTTCAGATCAAAAGAAAGCTGATTTGATTGAAACCATGAAATCATATAAACATCTCTTAAAGGTGTATAATGTACAACGCTTTCGGGCTTGCGCTACATCAGCGATGCGCGATGCGGAGAATGCACAAGATATTATTGATCAGGTGAAACAAGAAACCGGAATAACCATCGAAGTAATTACCGGTAACGAAGAAGCTCGAATTATCTATGAAACGCATTTAGCTGAAACCTTGAATGCATCGGGCAATTATCTCTATATTGATGTGGGAGGTGGTAGTACAGAACTGAGTTATTATAGCAAAGGAAAATTGCTACAAAATCAATCGTTCAATATCGGAACGATCCGCATGTTGAAAAATAAAGATGAAAGTGAAACTTGGGATGCTGTTCGTGATTTTCTTAAAGCTCAAGTTAAGAGCAATGGCAAATGTTTAGCAATTGGTTCAGGGGGAAATATCAATAAACTTTTTTCCATGTCGAAACGCAAAAATGGTAAACCTTTGGATATTGATTTTTTGAAAAGTATGTATAAAGAAATGAATGCCATGACGGTGTCTGAGCGAATTCATCAATACGGTTTCAAAGAGGATAGGGCAGATGTAATTGTGCCTGCATTACAAGTTTATATTCAGGTAATGACTTGGGGAGGCATCAAAGAAATACACGTTCCTCAAATTGGTTTAGCCGATGGCTTGATTCACAAACTATATGAAGAGTCGAGCTTTAGTTCGCTTATAGGATTAAATCGTTCTTGAATTTGCTTGGATAAAAGTGAATTGCAAAACAATTAATCTAATACGGCAAAACGCCATCGTTCCTTATAAAATGGATTGTACTTTCGTGGAATGATTCCAGTCTTAAGTGCTGAGGTTGTTCGTGCTTGGGATGCTTATACCATACAGCATGAACCCATTGCCTCGATCGATTTAATGGAACGTGCAGCAACGCGTTGTTTTGAATGGATTTGCTCAAAATGGAACTACAACCATACGTTCAACGTTTTCTGTGGCAATGGTAATAATGGAGGTGATGGCTTGGCAATTGCACGATTATTGTTTCTTTCTAATTATAAGGTTAGCGTTTATATTTTACCGGAAGGAAATCGGTCGCCGGATAATCAAATAAATTATAATCGCTTATGTGCGATAGCGGAGCATGTTGTTCATTCTATGCCGAAAGAAATTGCACCTTCAAAAGATGTAATTTGCATTGACGCTTTGTTAGGAACTGGGTTAACACAAGGAGTTAAAGAGCCCATTAAAACGATCATAAACCAAATGAATCAAGTGGAATTAACTATGGTAAGCATTGACTTGCCGTCTGGTATGAATAGCGATCATTTTTCGAGCCATGAAACCATGGTTAAAGCGAATTATACCTTAACCTTTCAGTGTTATAAACCTGCTTTCCTTTCTAAAGAGGCAGAACAATATTGCGGAGAAATTACGGTATTAGATATTGGCTTACATCCAAGATTTTTAGAAAAGGAAATAAAAAAAGAGGACAACTTGCCCTCTTCCTATTAATCTTGTTAGTTTTAGAATCTAAAGCGGAAACCAAGTGTAAAATTATTCGTTCCAAAAGAGAATGTCGGTTTCAATTCTTTGTCGGGTGAGGAATCAGGAATGTTTTCCATTGAATTTAACTCCTTCACATATTCAGTTTCTTTATCGATGGTGTTTAAATCAGAAAGTTCATCACTACCGTTATATTCTAATTTAGTCAATTCACCTTTCGTAGGAGAAACAGATAAGTTAGTAGCTTGGGCTTCTAAATACAATGTAGCCTTTTTAGTAATAAAATACTCAACACCAAAACCTCCGAACATACCCATACCTTTCACGCCTTTATCAACCCAAGTTGCTTCTTCTTTATTGGTTCCATTTACCGAACTATAATCGGTAACTATTTTTCCCATTCCAATATTCAAACCAAATTTTCCGTATGGATTGAGTTTGCCATAACCTGCTGAAATTACAATGGCCGGTGCAATTCTAAGTAATCTGGAATACATGGTATTAACTTCGGTTTCAGAACCATTCACGAAAGTTCTTTCATTTTTTTGTCCGAGTAGATACCCCAAACCAAGTTCGGCACCAAGGTACTTTGAAAACATATACCCAAAATTAAAACGTGGTTCGAAGCCACGTCCTAAATTAAACGACTTTAGTGTTGTAATAGCGTTCTTGTTATCACCGTAAAGACCATACGGATCGTTCGAGTTAAAACAAAGATTCTGTCCGATACCAACAGAGAGATAAGCTTGTGCATTCATTTGTTGTGTGGTGTACAACAACACACATACCATGGTAATTAGTTTTTTCATTTTTTAAAAATTTGCTGCGAAGCTAGGATAAAAGAAACTTACTGTGTATGATTCT
>JAEUVD010000007.1 GCA_016787065.1 Chitinophagaceae bacterium | reverse complement strand
TTCATACTCCGAAACCGTGGCATCATCGGTTGGAAGCACAGCAATTTTGAGTTTCAAGTTTTGATTCTTAATTGGGTCGCCTTGTTCGGTACGGGCAACTCCTTGATAATTGAATTTTTGAGGAACCTGAGCGAAGGTGCTGAGGGTCAAAAATGTTCCGGCTAAACAAAGGCGGATGAGTTTATTTAATTTCATAGTAGAGAATTTATTAATGATTTATTTCTTTTGAATTTTATAGGAATACGATTGTTCTGAACTGTTGCTCGTTGAAGTAATCATCAGATAATAATTACCCGAGGCATAGGAACGCATGTCCAATGAAAAACGCTCCGATTGCACATGCTCATTTTTAAGAAGCACTTTACCGGTGGCATCAAAAAGTTGATACTTCAACACACCGGAAAATTCGGTTTGAGGATCAACATACACTATGTCTTGTGTTGGGTTCGGGTAAATCTTGATAACGTCATTGGCATCCGACAGATTGGTACTTACCGGTCGTTTTGAATCGTTCGGTTGAAGAAAACCTTGGGTAACAATCAGGTTCGATGTTCTTTCTGTTGATACCAATGTCATTTCACCAATCACATATTCATAGGTATTACCTTGAATTGTTGCGGAATGACTGGTGGCTGAAAAGGTGGATTGTGCATTGGTGTGGTAGCTAATTGCCAACAGCACCGGCCATAGTAGTTTTTTTAACTTAGACATATTTTTCAATTTTGTTTTGTAAAGTTATTTTTTTCATGGTTAGAATTTTAACCAAATTGTAATTCGGTACGTTTCGTTGAGCATTCGGTTAGATTGGAAGGGTATTCGGTTGGAAATAATACATTTTTTTTTAATAAGAGATTATTATATTTGAAATCTAAAAATTTTACAACATGGGATTTATAAAAGAATTTAAAGAGTTCGCTCTTAAAGGTAATTTAGTTGATATGGCCATCGCCTTTGTAATGGGTGGTGCTTTCGGCAAGGTGGTTACTGCATTTGTTGAAAAAATGTTCGCACCAATTACAGGTTTACTAATGGGTGGCATTGACTTAAACAGTAAACAATTTGTGCTGAAAAAAGCTGTGGAAGAAGTGAAAGATGCTTCCGGTACTGTAACTACCGCAGCATCTCCGGAATTAGCTATTCAATGGGGGGCTTTTATTACAGCTTGTATTGATTTCATTATTGTAGCTTTTGTAATGTTTATGATTATCAAGGCTATGAATGCTATGAAGAAAAAACAAGAAGAAGCACCTGCTGCACCACCGGAGCCCTCTTCTACCGATAAATTACTCATGGAAATTCGTGATTCCTTGAAAAAATAAGCTTCAATTAAGTGAATGTTAAACCATTCAAAGAAAAATGCCATCATTTAAATATGATGGCATTTTTGCATGCGTTAAAAATCACATATAATGAATAAAATTTTTACTACACTTTTTTTTGTTGCATTTGCAAGCAACTTATTTGCACAAGGAACGGATACGCGAAAGGCGGCCGACGACATGGATAACAAATTACACCAATCCGGTGAACTAAAAGAAGGATGGACTTCCGGTGGTGTGCTTTCCATCAATATGAACCATACCAAAAATGATAATTGGCAAGGCGCTTCTGAGGCGTATGCCCTATCGATTAACGGTTCTTTAAACTATTTCGCCTATCGTAAATGGGAAAAAAACCTATGGAAAAATGATGTTTTATTGGCGTATGGCGTATTAAATTCACCTTCTACCAATGAAAAATTCAGAAAGAATGATGACCGCGCTATATTAACGTCAATGTTCGGGCATCAAATAAAAAAGAATCTTTACTATGCTGCTGCATTGGATATTAACACGCAAATGGCACCAGGTTATGATTATAAAATAGTGGATACGAATTCAAAATCCGGATACGCTAAAACATCCAACTTATTTACACCCGGCTTGGTTCGTTTAGGCGTTGGTTTATTATGGCAACCGCGTAAAAATCTATCGGTATATCTTTCTCCGGCAACAGCTAATGTTTATACCAAATTGGATAAAGATTTTAGAGATATAAAATACAACTCTGTTGATTCAGGTAAAACATTGCAATTTGGTTTAGGTGCTTTACTTCGTGCCGATTACTACACAACCATCAATAAAAACCTAACTTACAAAACACGTTTTGTTGCTTTCACCGATTACCTCGATCGTCCGTTTAATAAAATTGATTGGGATTGGATGAACTCAGTCATATTTACCGCTACAAAATATATCAATGTGAAACTGGATGTTAACTTTCGTTACTATGAAGGTCAATACCACAAGGTTCAATGGTTAGAAATGTTGGGCGTTGGATTTGCTTATAAGTTTTAAGTTTGATTCCGTAAAACATGAAGAAAAGAGGTTGTTTTGTAGCAACCTCTTTTTTTATGCGCCTGGCTATAAAAAGAATCAACTCGGAGTTCATGCTAATAAACAAGACAGATGTTACTGCGAATTTCAATTGAATCGATAATTCTTCAGGTAAAAAAATAGACCAAATTCAACACTACCCATAATTGAAATTGTAATTCATTATTGAAAGTATTCTTTGCTTACTATTATATACTCCTATATGGTTTTATAGGAATAAATCGCATCAAACAGCAAGTGTACTTTTTGCTGATAATATTGTGGAAGCAATACAATTAAAAAAGTGTCATAACAACAAGATGCAGGAATAATCTTAAACCGAAAAGCCCCCATAATACTCGAAAAGATTTTCATACTAATTTTAGTTAGGACGTTTCTTGCTGATCTTTCTACTCATTTACTCACCTTAGGTAACCGTAAAAAAACAGTTTAGATTCAACGCATATTACGGATACCTTTTTCATTAAAACGCTTTACCTATTTTCAGCATTTTTGCTATTCATATAAAAAAATATGGCAACCCAATCGGATTGCCATATTCTTCTATTTAGTATTCGGTTAAAAACTAGTTCTTCAGAATTTTAGAAACAGTTTTTAAGGATCCTTCATTTTCAACCTGAATTTGATACATACCTGAAGTTAATTCTGAAATATTCAAAGAAACAACATTAACATCATCAGTAACAACAGTTTGAATTTGTTTTACAACACGACCACTTAAGTCAAGCACTTTGATAGTTGCTTCACCATCACGATCAGCTTTAAATTCAATAGTAAATTCACCTGAAGTTGGATTAGGATAAACCTTCAAATCCATACCTCCTACTTCATTATAAACTACACTTGAAGCATTCGTTTTACTAGAAGCAGTTGTAAATGTTGATGACGCACTATAAGCACCTGCTGAACTTCCACAATGTGAACGTACTTGGAACTCATAATTGGTATTAGTAGTTAAACCAGTAACAACTTTAGATGGAATGGTGCTAGTTGCTGACGACCATGTACTTGCAGATACTGCTTTCCAACGAACGGTATAAAATGCAACACCCGGTACTGCAGTCCAATTCAACTTAGCTGAATTACCGGCAACATTATTAGCAAATAAACCTGTTGGTACACTACATAAATTATTTGTACTAAATGTAGTGGTAGTCCAAGGACCAGCTGGTGAAGTTACAGTACAAAAACCTCTAACTTGTACTTCGTAGTTTGTGTTAGGAATTAAGTTAGTTAATAGTTTCGTTGTGAAATTGTAGTTAGTTCCGGTTGTCCAAGTAGATGAACCCACTGGGCGCCAACGTAAATCATACCAACCAATTCCATTCACTCCTTGATAAGTTACAGAAGCAGAAATACCGGTAATATTGGTTACAGATACATTTACAATTTGAGGTTGACCTACAACTATATTTCCTGTAGCAGAACCTGTACATCCATTAGCATCTGTGAAATAATAAGTGAATGGCATTGAATTTCCGAAGTATGGATTAGAGATATTCCAGAAACCACCTGCAGGCATTCCATTTAATTGAATAGGAACACCAGGACAAGAATAAATATCAGAAACGCTCACATTCGGTAAACTATTAATCGTTAAATTTAATGTTACCGTTGAATCGCAATTAGATTGCGTAGTAAATACATGAGTATATGTTCCACTTTGCGTGTAAGTTGTACCATTAGCCCATGTGTACGAACCACAGTTAGTTACATTATCAGTTCCGGTTGTGTTGCAATTGCTTTGAACGGTAATTGTTACTGTTTCTTCAACTGAAGGTCCACAGTGGTGATAAAAATCTTCTAAGTGAATATCAAATGTATAAGTTCCTGCATCCAATGCGCTTGGTGTTCCGGTTAAAGTTGCAGTTCCGTTTCCGTTATCTGTAAACGTTAACCAAGAAGGTAAACCTATTGCTACGAACTCAAGATCATCACCATAAGGTAAATTCGGATCATCCGCAGTAAATAAATGCGAATATGTTACACCTATATTAGCGCTATTTGGTGCAGCAGCACTCGTGAAATATGGAGAAGAATTAACCAATAAGTTAAAACTGGTTGAAGCGGTTTTGCTATTGGCGTCAATACAGTTAAACGTTACCGTATGTGGGCCCCACTCTGAAGGAGATGGAGTCCAGTTAAGTGTAGTTTGTGCTATAGAAGCAGGTGTTGTAGGCAACGAAGGTGAAGTTGTTGCAGTAGGTGGTAATCCAGTCATGCTCGTAATAGAAACATCCACAGCACTTAAAAGGTTGGAAGCCTCCACTAGTTGCGAGAATGGCACGCCAGTCATTAAACAAAAACCAGTACCATTTGGAGGTGTTGGAGGATAATTGAAAACAGGATTTGTGTTTACATTAATAACAACATTGGTAATTGCTTGTTGGCTATTATTATCTGTTGCTGTAAATGCGATAACATAAGATCCGAAATCAGATAGAGTTGGCGTCCATGAAAACGATGTAGTAGCCGGATTAGCTGGTGACGTTGGTAACGAAGGTGTAAATACGGCTCCTGAAGGAACACCCGAAGCGGATAACACAACTTGAGAACCTGCATCGACATCGTCTGCTTTAACATTGAAATTGATTGGTGTTCCCGGATTAACTGAGTAAACAAAATTATTTACAGGAGTAACTGAATAATCGTATGTAGGAGGATTTGAAGTTAAGGTACTACTTCTCAATAAAAAGTCAACTGTTGTAAAATCTCCTTTACTATCAGTAATTTTTACGCTAAACGCTGATAAACCTGCCACCGTAGGTGTCCAGTTGATTACACCAGCAGGTGAAAGCGTTAATCCCGGAGGTGTACTGGTATTTAATGCACTTTCCGATGTTGGTGTAATGCTAAACGTTAACGCATCACCATCCGGATCGAAACCAGGAATAGCGAAGGTATTTGGTGTATTTAATTGCATGTTTACAATGGCCGGAACGTTAGAAACCGGCGAGTTGTTCTGAGGATTACCTCCAACAGTCACGCTGGTTCTCATAATTTCACTTAAACCGCTGTTACCATCTAATAAACCGCCAATACGACAACAATCGCTGTATTGAAAAATGTAAGTGCCATTTGCAGGGTACTTGTGTTTAAGGGTAGTTACACCCGTAAACCAGTCTTCCGAAGGATTAATCGATGTGATTAAAATAGAAAAAGAGCTAAAGCTACCATCGCCAAACGTTATGGAGGATATTGGAACTACAGATCCCATAGCTGGGTTACCAAAAGCACTCCATCGCCAGCTTTGTGTCATTTGAAAAATAACAGTGTCGTTCGTACCCATACTCCAACTTACCGAATGATATCGGAAATGCGAAGCCTGACTCGTAAACTGTAATCCAAATAAAAGTATGAAAGAAAATAAAATTGGCTTAATGAACCGGGTAAAGCCTCCCCTTCGATGTTGAATTCGCTTGTTCATGATTGATTAAAATTTGATGGCGAAGATTGCTCTATTAAAGTGATTTTCAAAGCAATAGTTCATATATTTTATTTTTATTTTGAATAAGTCAAATTCATAGATTTTTTTTGAATTTTACTTGTAAGAATCAGTTTTTTGATTAAGCAATCTATAGTTTTTGTGTTGAATTAAATTAAGATAAGGTATTTAGTCTTTATTGAATCGTTTCTACAATGTAATAAGGCACACTTCATTTCAAGTTATTTGCTTTGTTTTTCAACTTTAGCTTTTTCGGATCCGATTTGTTATGATGAAAACCGATGTTGAAAATGAAGTTAGTTCTCCTTTGAAGCTGGTATTGTTTTAAGCGTAAGCTGTTGATGGTAATAAAGTAGTCCATTTCAATACAAGGAAGCAACTCCTTGCTTAGCAACTGTTATCTTGCAATTAGCATGTGCTGTATAATGCTAAACATTTTTTCTGCACTTAGATCCCAATTAAATTTTGAAGCTTGCGTTAAACATCGTTCTGATAAAACGGTATGTAAATGTTCATCTTTATACAGTTGCATCATAACATTGGCTATTTCCTGAACATCCTCCGGGTTTGCATACAACGCAGCATCACCGGCAACTTCCGGAATAGAAGTTCGATCTGAAGCTATAACAGGAACGGAACATTGTAACGCCTCTAAAACCGGAATGCCAAAGCCTTCAAACAAAGAAACAAATGTAAGTGCATACGCAGCACCAATTACTTTACTTAATTCATCTACCTGCATGTAATCGTAATGAATGATATCTTCCTTGAAACGATTTTGTTTCATCTCCTGTTGAATAGCATCAGCATTCCAAGCAAACCTCCCAACGATTAAAATCTTCATATTACTTTGTTGCCTTGCCTTAAAAACGGCAAAGGCTTTCAATAAATTTTCAACGTTTTTCCGTGGATGCAAAGCACCTGCAAATACAAAATACTCGCACCCCATGGCGTACTTCTCTTTTATTTGCTGTCGCTCTTCAAACGATAAAACCTGATAGGCTTTATGTGCCCCATTGAAAACAACATCTATTTTTTGCTCGGACAAGCTATATTGTTGTACCAAATCAGTTTTCGAAAAGGTTGATACCGTAACAATATGATCAGCGCGCTTCGCATATTTTGGAGTAAAGTAATTTAAAAAAAACCTAAACTTAAAAGGCAAGTGCTTTGGATAATGAACAAAAGCTAAATCATGAATTACTAATAACGTGGGCACTTTAGTTCCTAAACAAAGCATGCCGTCTGTAGAAATAAAAATATCGGCTTTGTATTTTTTTAATGCTCTTCGAACCGACCACTCAAACCAAATTAAAAATAAAACCGGGTGACGTGCTGGCGGTTGTAAAACAACAGGGGTTACATTTTTTCCAAAGATAAAATCAGCATGAAACGGACGATCAAAAAAGAAAACAAACTCATGTTCGGGGTGTTGCTCCACCATTCTACGGAGTATTTCATGGGTAAACCATCCAATTCCTTCGAGCTTACCATGAAGTAAAAAACGTGTATTAACCGCAATACGCATGCCGCGCAAATGTATGGAAAAATAGACTTCAGATTTTGGTTCCTAAAAGCTTCCCCTTTACACGATAACAATTGCCTTACCTTTCAGAACAGGATAAATTTTATTATACCACAATAGATCAAAATCTTCCTGTGGCAATTCTTCTTCAAAGCTGTTTCGTAAAGCTCCAAATTTCACTTCTTTGATAAATGTGTCTGATTCAGGTTGAAAAACAGACTTAAACCAAGCACCTTGTTCTTCATTTATCACCAGCTGCAAAATCATTAACTTGGTATGAATGGTAAGCGTCATCATATTCCATTGTTTTCCTTTTTTACTTTTCACAAAAGAAGAACCAGTAACAGCATATATCCAAGAAAGTACTCGATGTGTATCCTTAAACGCAGGAAGCATTTCAGCTTGAATAATGTTTTCTATTCGCGATGCATCGATAGTGGTTAGTGGCACTTTAAATTCAAACCAAGTATGCACCCCCTGATCTAATCCGATGCCTTGCATATAATTAAACAACGATTTTTTCAACCCGAAAGAGAATTTATCATGGTCTATGTTCACTTTTTCTCGATAGCGTAAATCGTTATTAGCGAAACTACCTTTACTTTCCGGATCAATTTGAATTTGATACTTTTCAGGATTACGCGCAATCGGACTATGAACAGTTAATGCGAAGCGGTGCCAAAAGGCCGATTGAAGAATGCCGGTATGAAAAAGCTGTCGAACTACTTCCAACGAATCCATGGTTTCCTGATCGGTTTGAGTTGGGTAAGCATACATTAAGTAAGCATGCACCATAATACCCGCCTGTTTAAAATTGCAAAGAACCCTGGTAACTTGCTCGATAGTTACCCCTTTTTCAATCAGTAAAAGCAAACGATTCGAAGCAACCTCTAAGCCTCCACTAACACCAATACAGCCGGAAGTTTGAAGCAGATAACAAAGATCTTCAGTAAAGCTTTTCTCAAATCGAATATTTGTCCACCAACTTACATTGAGTTTACGTTTAATAATTTCAATGGCAAGCTCTTTCATTAAGGCTGGTGGTGCCGCTTCATCTACGAAATGAAACCCATTCGAACCCGTTTTCTCCATTAACTCCTGCATCCGATCTACTAACAACTTCGCTTGAACCGGTTCATAGTTACCAATATAAGGTAAGTGTACATCACAAAAGGTGCATTTACCCCAATAACAACCATGCGCCATGGTTAACTTATTCCATCGACCATCACTCCATAATCTATTCATCGGATTGGCCATTTCCACAACTGAAATATACCGATCGAGTTTCAAATCGGTGTAGTCTGGAGTACCCGTTTCATGTTGTTTATAATCGCGTTGAATACTCCCGTTGAAGTATGCCACGTTTAGCTCATGCAGCATATACGTTCGTTTTAAAAGAGCAACGGGTAAATGCTGCTTGAGATGTTGCCAAATTAATTCAATAGGCGCTTCGCCATCATCTAAGGTTATAAAATCTACAAATTCAAAAATACGAGGCTCTTGTAAACTGCGTAACTCGGTATTTACGAAACCACCTCCCATGGCAATTTTAATGGATGCATTATGTTGCTTTATGTAACGCGCACAGCGTAACGTTGAAAATAAGTTACCCGGAAAGGGTACAGAGAAGGCAATAAGATCAGGTTTCTTTTCTTGAATATAAACATCTAATTCGCTAAACATTATTTCCTCCAAATAAGTAGTTTTAGCTTGAAGGGAAATATATAATTCATCAAAAGAATTTGCGCATCGTGCTAACTGCTCGGCATACCGACTAAATCCAAAATGAGGATCAACACATTCTTGAATAAAATCCGAAATATCTTCCAAAAACAAGGTGCAATAATATTTGGCCTTATCTTGAATACCCATGGTACCAAACGTATGCAATTCATCAGCTACTTGGTTAAAACGAGACGCATGCGGTAGCGAATTCCATTCAGAAAAATAAAAACCTAGAGTGGGATTTTTCCCTTGTAAAAAATGAATAACATCATCAATGACTGCGCAATAAGCGTCTTGCAATTGAAATATTCTTTGTGCATTATCGCTTTCAATCTGATGGGCCTGTTGAAAACACCATGTCAACCCTTCTTTCGAAAAAATGCTTAGAATAACATCTAATCCTAAATCCACTTGAAACGAAGGAATATTTCTGGTATGAAGAAATCCTTTGAGATACGCCGTTGCCGGATAAGGCGTATTTAATTGTGTAAAGGGTGAAGTTACAAGTAGTATCAAAAGTTAAACGATGTATTATGTTTGAATTGAATGTTGTTTTTCGCGAAGGTATTGTGAATGTGCATGTGCTTTGTAATTTTCTTATCGATTCAACCTGAAGTTGCTTTTTTCAATAGACTACTACCAAAAATAATTTCAAAAAATAAAGATGAAAACAAAGGGATGCTATTCAAAAGTCTATTTTTGTTGCGATGCATATTCTCGTAATTTATTATTCACAAACCGGACAATTAAAAAAAATTCTAACCACTTTATTTGAACAAAATACAGATGTTGAGGTAGATTACGTTCCTATTATACCGGTAAAAGATTTCCCGTTTCCATGGAAAGCACATCAGTTTTTTGATGCCATGCCGGAATGTGTGCTACAAATACCGGAAGAAATTCATCCGCTTAAAATTCCAAATAAGCGATACGATTTAGTTGTTTTAGGTCACAATCCTTGGTTTTTGTCGCCTTGCCTTCCCATCAACTCATTTCTTAAAAGTTCGCAGGCTAGCATATTGCAAAATCAGAAAGTACTGACGGTTATTGGTGCCCGAAATATGTGGTTGAATGCGCAGGAGCAAGTAAAAGCCGATTTAGTTTCATTAGGTGCTTTGCTCGTTGGTAATATCGTTTTGGTAGATCCTCGTCCGAATTTAATTTCCGTGCTCACCATCATTCGATGGACTTTTAAAGGAATTAAAGAAAAAACGCGTTTATTACCGGAAGCCGGTATTCCGGAGGAGGAGATCAAACGGGTTAAAGACTACGGTTCTATCATAATTCAAACTTTAAAAAGTCAGCAATGGCCTTCTTTACAAGAGAAGTTACTGGCACAAAAGGCTGTGGTTGTGCAACCCGGCTTGGTTGTTTTGGAGAAACGGGGTATTACTAATTTCAGAAAATTTGCTGCCAAAATAATTGCCAAAGGTAAACGGGGTGATTCGGCTCGAAAGCCTTTAGTAACGCTATTTCAGCGGCTCTTAGTGGTGGGTGTTTTCATCTTATCACCCATCAGTAATTTTACCGCATGGCTTAGTACCCAAGTGAATCGAAAAGCCCTAGCTAAGAAAATCAACTATTTTCAGGGAGTAGGATTTGAAAAAGACTCCTTGTAAGCGGTTTTTTTATTTGTTTCTTTCATCCTATTTTCGCCACAAATTCAAGTCTAGTAGATGAGGGAAGTTTACATAACGCGTGTTTCCAAGTTTTTACCCAACGAACCTGTCAGCAATGACCAAATGGAAGATTATTTGGGTAAAATTGATGGCCGCCCCTCGCGTGCGAAGAGTATAATTTTGCGAAATAATCAAATTAAAACGCGTCATTACGCTATTGATAAGGTAACCGGAAAAAGCACCCATACTAATTTCCAACTAGCTACAAAAGCCATTGAAGGACTTCTTGATGAAAATTTCAAAAAAGATGATATTGAGTTGCTTGCCTGTGGATGTGTAACACCCGATCAGTTATTACCGAGCCATGCAGCCATGGTACACGGCGAATTAAAATGCAAGGAAACGGAAATAGTTTCTATAAGTACTGCATGTTGTGCGGGCATTCAAGCGTTTAAGTATGCCTTCATGAGTGTGAAGAGTGGAAATTCTGAGAATGCCGTGGCATCTGGTTCTGAAAAATGTTCAGGATGGTTAAAGTCGGATAAATTTGACGATGAAAATCATGATTTGAAGAATTTAGAAGAGAATCCAATGATTGCTTTTGAAAAAGATTTTCTTCGTTGGATGCTGAGTGATGGTGCCGGTGCTGTTCTCATGGAAAGTAAACCTAATTCAAATGGTATTTCCCTTCGTATTGATTGGGTAGATATACTTTCGTATGCTAATGAATTAGAATCTTGTATGTATGCCGGTTGTGAGAAAAACCCGAATGGCGAGTTAACCGGATGGGCTGAGTTAAAGCCTGCCGAGTGGTCGGCTAGAAGTATTTTTGCTTTCAAACAAGACACTCGTTTATTGGGTGAGAATATTGTGAAATGGGGCGGTAAAATGTGGAAGAAAGTTTGCGAAAAACATCATGTTGATGTTTCTAAGATTACTTATTTTCTACCCCATCTTTCATCGGAATTTTTTCGTCCGAGTATCATGAAGGAGTTAGAACTCACAGGTTTTCCGGTAGCTCCGGAGAAATTTTTCACCAACCTTACTCGCGTAGGGAATGTAGGAAGTGCTTCTCCTTACCTGATGTTGGAAGAATTGTTCAATCAACAACGAATTAAAAAAGGCGATGTTATCGTTATCATGGTTCCGGAGAGTGCTCGATTTAGCTACGGATATGCCATGCTAACCGCTGTGTAGCAAACACCCCATTTTCGTGCAGCGTTATGGGGCAATGGCCCCTACTCCATTCAAGATATTTGGTTCAAGAACTAAATTATCGAAAATATCTACGACACCGTCTCCATTCAAATCGGTATGCAAATAACCGAAATTCCCACTTTCAATATCCGGGGAAATAACCATATAATCAAATGCATCAATGGCCCCGTCATGATCAAGATCGCCATTATAGAGCGCATATTTCCCGGGAGCAACTAATAGTTGATTTCCGCCAAAGGCTTTATTTGCCGAAATAGTAAAGTCGTAGTTGGTTAATGAATTCATGAGTACAGGTAAAGAACTCCAAGTTTCTAGCGCACTTCGATGGCGAATAGAAAGATAGTAATTCCCACCTGACAAATTACTTGGAATCGGACAAACAACTGTTCCGTTTGTTTTCAACATGGCATTCACCGAATGAATTAAATTATAAGGTGCTGAAGGTGCATGTAACTCAATTCGTAAAAAATCGCAATCGGTAGCATTTGCGGTGAGTCCGGAATTTTGAAGCACCGGTTGTAAACTTCCACCGGAATAATAACCTTGAACAAATAACTTCAGGTTGGTATTTGTACAAGAATACGTTGAAAGATGCAAGGTAACGGTGCTGTCACAACCGGAGGCAGATGTAAAGGTTACCGTGTAATTTCCGGGTGTATTAAGCAATTGACCATTGAAGGAATAATAAGAATTTACACAAACAGAATCATTGATAGTTATATTAACCGATGAGCAAGGATTAAAATAAGCTAATTGGCGGTTACCTGAAGCTTGGTTGTAATTCAAGAAAATTTGGTTATTGAAGAATGTCATTTTAACCGGGGTTAAATCAACAAAGGGTTGTCCGGCATCCGGATTCGTGAATAACGAAATGGTTGACCCATTACATTTAGCCAAACGTAAACCCCCATTTGACACTTGATATAAGAAAAATACAAACCCATTAGAAGCCACAGGTTGTATACCTTCAATGATTCCTTTATCATTTGCGGCTACATTAGAATAAAAAACAAATGACGATCCATCGTAAGAAATCAATTGATTCATGGTAGCACTCGAAACGAAACCAGTATAAAGTTTATTATTCATCACCACCATACTTCCGAAAATACCTGTTGTGGTAGTATTAGGGTTAGCGATTAGCGATAAACTAACTCCATCCCAAGAGGCTAGTTGGTATTTTGTTGGAATAGATGCATTACCATAAGTAATAAATAATTTACTATTATAGATAACCGGTTTCCCGTTATAGCCAAGGTCTAGTGCGTTAAAATTTGAAATCACATTTAAGGTGGTACCATCGAAAATAGCTAGGTTATTTTTAACTCCATTTCCCGTGTAGCGTAAACATAATTTTCCTCCGAACAAAATAGGTTCGCTACTATGAAAACCTGCATCCGTGGCACTTGGATTATTAATTAAAGAAATATTGAAGCCATCGTATTGCGCTAACACATGCTTACCGGTTGATTTCTTATAAGCGAAATAAAGTTTGTTGTTATATACGATCGGGTTGTTATGGAACCCAGGATCGGAGGCGGATGGATTATTTACTAAGGTTACCGATACGCCGTCAAACTTAGCTAAACGTGCTTTGGCATTCACATCCTTGTATTTATAATAAACAGCGTTGTTGAACACAACAGGATAGCCAATAAATCCATTACCATTATCCGGGTTAGAAAATAAGGTATACGTTGTTCCATTTAACTCAGCAAGTTGTTGTTTTCCCGAAGCTGTTGCATAAATGGTATACACTTTCCCATTAAAAGCAAGTTGTGCATCTTGAGGTCCAATATCACTTGCGTTGAGATTTGGTATCATTTGATGCCCGGTAGAACTGTATCTTCCTAACTGAAACTTCCCATTTTGATTATCGAATAAATAATAGAGATTATTGTTTGTTATAGCCCAAGCTGCATGATCACCTGAATTGAAATTAGTATTGGTAGTACCCGGTTGAAGGGTACTTAATAGCTGTAACGTTTGTGCTTGAATCGTATTAAAAACTAGAACGTTGACTAATATAAAAATTGCTTTATTGATATGATGCATGACGTAGTGTTAATGATATGAAGTAAAGATACCTATTATCATGCCAAGAGTTATAATTAAACCTAAACGGTTTAGGTCACAAAGTAAAGCACTTCCTAAGCAAACAGTCTATCTCATTGATTTTCAAGAAACAACTACACAGCAGGATGTAACTAGTCCTAAAAAAAAATTACTGTTTAATTTAAAAGTTCCTTCGCTGCAACTAAAGGCATTTTCGGCACTTGTTTAATTTTTTCATAGCCACCAAGTATGTTTCGAATATTGTGCAAGCCTTGTCGCTTTAATAAGGAAGATGCTATAACCGATCGGTACCCGCCTGCGCAATGCACGTAAATATTATCGTGATCATCTATGTTAGCGATAGTTGCTAGATCTCGTAGCGACTGTAGTGGGATATTCACAGCGGTTTGAACATGACCATTATCAAACTCAAGTTCTTTACGAACATCAAGTACTAACATTTTTTGATCGTAGTTTATATCCATGCCAAATTCATCGGCTTCGATATCAATAATCATATCAATTTTCTCACCTGCTGCAATCCAAGCGTCCATACCACCTTGAAGATAGCCTTTAATTTGATCGAAACCAACACGTGTTAATCGAATAATACTCTCCTCTTCCATGCCTGGTTCAGTAACCAATAACATAGGCGATTTAAAGGAAAGCAAACTTCCGGCCCATTCTGCGAAGCGCCCTTCTAAACCAATATTAATTGAACCCGGAACAAAAGCCTGTGTAAAATCAGTTGCTTTACGCGTATCTAAAATAATGGTGTCTTCCGTTATTTCAGATTTAAACGCTGAAACAGATAAGGGTTTTAATCCTTCCAACATCACATCATCCAAACTTGAATATCCCTTTTGATTCAACGAAGCATTGACTGGAAAATAAGCCGGCGGTGTATTCAATCCACTTGTAACTTCTTCAATGAACGATTCTTTACTTTCTGCCTTCATCGCATAATTCGTTTCCTTTTCTTCACCAAGGGTACTGTGCGTATTGGGGCCAAGATTCTTACCGCAGCTTGAACCTGGTCCATGGGCAGGATAAACTTTAACGGTATCAGGTAATTGTTTTAATTTTTGAAGAGAATCGAATAACATAGCTGCTAATTCTTCTTTCGATAAATTTCCGCTGAATAAATCAGGCCGTCCCACATCACCTACGAATAAAGTATCTCCGGTAAAAATAGCTTCTTCCTTACCCTCTTCATTCATTAACAAGAAGCAAGTAGATTCCAATGTATGCCCGGGAGTATGAATTGCCTTAATAGTTAACTTTCCTAAAGAGAAAACTTCACCATCGTTCGCATCATATTTCTCAAAGCCTGTTTGTGCACCCGGTCCGTAAATAATTTTTGCTCCGGTTTTCTTAGCTAAATCCAAATGACCACTTACAAAATCAGCATGAAAATGCGTTTCAAATATATACTTGATGTGTGCCTTCCGATCTTCCGCCATGCGAATGTATTTGGCTACATCACGCAGTGGATCTATAATTGCCACTTCGCCTTCCGATTCAATATAGTAGGCCGCTTCTGATAAACAATTCGTATAAAGTTGTTCTATGTACATGCTATCTAAACAATTTTTTTGATATTATAATTTGAATTTGCTTGCGTAAGACAGGTTAAGGTAAGATCGTTTATACAAACATGCTTAGGCAAGGTGGTTGTAAAATAAATAGTGCTAGCAACATCTTCCGGAGTTAACGGTGTAAATCCATCATAAACGGCTTTTGCACGTTGTTCATCACCATCAAAACGAACCAAGGAGAATTCAGTTTCACAAGCTCCAGGATTAATGGATGTAACTTTTATACCATGATTCAGTAAATCAATTCGCATTGATTTAGTGAGGGCATCGACCGCGAATTTAGTAGCACAATAAACATTACCATTCAGGTAAACATCCTTACCTGCTGTTGAACTAATATTAATGATATGACCGTAACCTTGTTTTTTCAAAATTGGAAGCACCGCTTTGGTAACATGTAAAAGCCCTTTAACATTCGTATCAATCATTCGATTCCAATCATCCGTTTTACCTTCATCAATAGGTCCGAAGCCCGCGGCTAGTCCTGCATTATTAATAAGAATATCAATTACAGGAAAGTCATTTTCCGGAACGGATTGAATGGCATTAATTACTTCTTGTTCATTGCGAACATCTGCGAGCAGCGTATGAATGTAAATACCAAATTGCTGTTCGAGTGTTGACTTTAGTTGCTTCAATCGGTCTTCACGACGAGCCATTAGTATCAGGTTATGATTATTGGCAGCAAAAATTTCTGCACAACTTTTACCAATACCCGATGTGGCGCCAGTTATTAAAACTACTTTTCTTCGATGTTGATCTTGCATAGTGACCGCCAAAGATAAAATAGGAAGCAGGATAACGGTTCAGTAATTTGTTGTTTTTATGTCATTAAACCGATCAATTCGATCGAAAACAACGTTGTACTAATGTTCAATAAGGAAACGAATCGTTTGCTCCTTATTTTTTAGAAGATACAACCCATTAGGCCAGGAAGAGGTATTTAGATGAATCTGTTTATCCGAATGATCAGCCTTGTACATCGTTCTACCCATGCCATCATAAATAGTAAACGAACCTTGCATACCGGTTACCGTGAGTTGTGTATTGGCGGGATTAGGATAAGCCGATAAGGCATTCTTGATACTTGTTGAGACCTGCAAAGGCCAATTATTATTCACATAACCGTAAGTAATGCCCATAGGAATAAAACTACCGGTACCATTAGGATATCGCCCGAAGGATACATTTGTGGTTTGATTCATAAATGAAATACTGTCGAGTATCGTGCTTCCGTCGGTAAGCATCAGAAAGCCGGTATCCTTATTCAAGAAGAAATTGGTATGTAAGATTACTTGTAATGAATCATCATCTGCCCAAAGCGTGAGATATCCATTTGGAGCAATTTTAGTACCACTTGGAAATTTCCATTTTGAAGGTTGAGACGCAATATTCGACAAGTAAATTGAACTCAAATCAAGAACCTTTGTTGAATTATTATATAACTCAATCCAATCTTCGGTATCATTGTACTCGTCTTTTTCACCACCTGAATTATCCGCTAAAAGTTCATTTATAACCAGTTCACCAAGCACAGGCACCGATGACAAACAGTTCAGCGTGAAGTATTCATGCTCCGCACGTGCCGGAAGAAACTTTCCAATTGTTGCGTTTTGTGCATACACATAATACTGCATGCTAGTACCTGCCATAACCACATTGGCTCCAAAAACCTGATCACCGGCAGCGCCATCGTTATGCGCTCCATCATCATAGAGCATTAACTTCTCAAATTTCTTACGTATATCAAATCGATAACCGATATATGCGGAATTACTTTGCGCATTCGTTATTTGAACAGTAATTGAAAGCGTTGAATTATACGTTGGTAAATTAGTATTGAAAACAGGGGTAGTAATAACCGGTTCTGAAGCGGTAAATTCAGGTGTAGCAGATAAATATAATTTACGAGCTTCCATTAAATTACCGATACCGGGTACTGTGTAACTTCCAGAGGGATAATCAACAGTTAAGGCCGACTGATATTGCGCATTCGTGAAGAATTTATTATTGTCGGAAGTAACAGCTCCATCAATGAGTACTCTAAAGTTGTTATACGCGGTAACGTAATATCCTCCTTCAATCATCTCAGTAAAAATAGTCTTGGCGTGCGCTAAATATTTTCTTTTCAAGGTAGTGTCAGACTGAACGGCAACAATTAATGGCCAATTCGGATCGGCATCATGATTACTTAAGGAAAATTCTTGCAATTGGGTTAAGGATTGAGAACCCATTGATGTACTTCCTGCACCGGCGAAAGGGAAGGCTCCAAAACACATATTCAAATCCCAAATAATTGGGTTGAAACGGCCATTATCATCTTGATAGAGATAATGATTTTGCGCAAACACACCACTATAACTATCAAAATTTGCAGTAACATTATTAAACGCCAGCATCCAAATGGCACGATCAATATCCATTACCGTTTCTATTGATTGTGGTGTATTAGTTACCACATCACAAAATGGCAAAAACTGATTCCAACCATAATCCGATTTCATCTCATAATACGTTTCATAATCCGTACTATCTGCACCAAGGTATTTAAAATTACTTTTGGTAGTAGGCCCAGGAACGATGGTTGGATTGCATTTAATAAAAGCATTCTTATTGGAATAAAAATGATCGGAACAGAATTTACCGCCAATATTTTCGGCACTTGAATACACGCCGATGTAATTTCCGTTAATGGTGAGTTTAACAAAATTTGCCATTGGGCAATCCATATAATGTTGCAATAAGTTATAGGCTAAAACCTCGCGGATCATAGAAGGATCGCCATAGCCATTACTGAGTTTTATATCTTTAATATCCTGATGGTTCTGATCTTTAAATTCATCTAATTGAATATGAACCGGATTCTTGGCAAATGTAGAATCGTACGAACTATTTCCTTTATACTTAATACCAACACTATCATATTGCACCCCATTTATTTTCACCCAGTCTGCCATGATGTAAGAGCCATCACCCAGCTTAGCCGTATCCATGCGATAATCCCAATTAGAAAATGAAAAGTAAACTTCTATTTCCTGAATCGTATTTGGATCGTAAAAGTTTTGGGCGCTCAACAAAGGCGCCGTACCTGTAAACAAAAGTAACAGGCAGATGCGTACGTATTTTAAAAGCATGTTTTTACTATTCAATCACTAATTTGGTTGAAGAAAATCCTAATCGATCATCACGAACCATTAATTGATATACACCGGATGGTAAGTTATCACGTTGTAAGACCACGTTATTTCCATATTGAAAAAGATACTTACGTAGTATTCTTCCTTGAAGATCGGCTATCGCGAGATGATGAAATTCAAGTTGGTCGTTGAAACTTATACTAAATTGATCCTGCACAGGATTCGGACTAACCGCAAATGGAATGTCCTTCTTTACATTGAATACCGATGCGATAGGCACACAGGTATCACAACTCCCAAAACAAGCTTTATTTAAAATGATATCCGATGAAACAGTTATCATGCGCATGCCACCCATAGCGCATGAACCACTGATGGTTTCCTTTTCGTTATTGGTATTTCCGTTTACATAATTAAAATGTTGCATACCAGCTTGCATATAACCTATTTCTTCATAAATATCAGGTATGAAACTGTACAATTGATCGGATGCCGGATTACTCGATTGATATCCTCCAACCACATGAACGCCATTGGCAGACATAGTAGTTGTTTGCATATCGAGCAACATGCGCACCGCATAATATCCAGGCCATGCGTTTGCGCCAAATTCAATGGTTGGTAATTTCAAGGTATCCGTGCTAATTGAATCTAAAAAGAACCATCGATTATCATTAAACTGATGCCCTACTTGAGAAACCACCGGTACGATTTCCGCCTCATACGATTGATCACCGTACAAAAATTTGAATTCATATTTTTGTCTTGCAGGAATATCAACTGTACAATGCCATACATTGGTATCTGTTGCGTCTTGCGTCATCGGATTAAACCCAGGATCAAAATTTTGAGGTGCTCCTAAGTACAATTGAAAATCGCCCATTATATGTGCACCAGCAACAGTTGGGGTAACCAAGGCAGAATTATTTAGGAAGGTTACATTAAACTGAACTTTTTTTGCTTGAGCAAAAAAGCAAGCGGTGATACCAATGAAGCCTAAAAATATTTTTCTCATATTCATTTCTTTATTTGTTCAACACTATTTTTTTCGTGGCTGATTGGTTTTCGCTGATTAGTTGCACAGTGTATAATCCATTGGATAAATCAGATACATCGATTTTTCGTGAATTCCAGAATGTACGAACTACACGACCATAAGAATCAATCATATTTACGCTAAAATGTTTACCGAACATATTATTGTCTTCAATTGTAATGCTTCCATTGGTAGGATTCGGGAACACAGTAATTTTATCGGAGAAGTCGATGGTACTTACACCAGTTGCCGTAGCCGTGTATTTATATCCAGTTGAATATTGGTACACACAACCATTTGAATCTGTAATTCGAACTACGTAAACACCACTTTGTGATGGAGTGTATGTTTGTGAGGTAGCTCCGGAAATAAGAACCCCGTTTAAATACCATTGATAGGTTGTTGCTGAAGAAGATTGCAGTATACTGCCACTTAATGTAATAGTTGGAATAGCAGGAGGTGCATTCAGTATGTAACAAAGGTCGTATTTATGTGCTTGGGCTATCGATCCGCCGGTTACGGTTTTTGTCCAAAGTGCAACGGTAGGATTTGCTGCAGTCACTTCATAGAACTTACCTGAAGTAGCAATACATATAAGTGAATTGCCATTAGGAAGTTGTTGTGTACTTCCCATATTTGAGCTATAACCATTCGCAGGAATTCGAAGGGTATAAGTGGATGGTGCGTATGCTTGACCTAGAGTTATATTGTAATTGTACCCATTTATTGGTGTAATAATTTCATCGGCAGCCGACTGCGAACTTGACACTCCTTTATTATTGAATCCGGCTAAACGACCTGCATTCGGAACTCCTTCTGGAATCCAATGTGCATCGTGGGTAACGTCTAAAATTTGTGTTCCGGTAGCACCATAGGCAGCAGGGTTACCCCAACGATAGAGAATATCGCCACCTTTACCGGAGTTACCTCCTGAATGACTGGCAGCTTCAGCGGTTGTTGTACTGTGATCAATAATATACCATTCATTCAAATTGTGCGAACTAAAAGCAATTTGATCAAGAATAGGATTATAATCTACCCCATTCATGTGCATCCAATCTTTTGTTTGTTTATAATTAATATTTAATAATTGAGGATTGTTTACCAAACTAGTTACGTAATTAGGTTTAGCTGCATCCACATTTTGCATGAGATGATCCCAAGCCTTCCATTCCCAAACAACAGTACCTGTTGTTGCGCCTGTTGGTTGAATTTCTACAATTTTATCAGGCCACATTTCGATAGCTGAATTCCCTCCCATGGCGGTTACTTCAGCCGAGGTTCTGCGTTCATAAGCAATTACCAGTACATTGCCGTTTGGCATCGGGCAAATATCATGATGTGAACACTAATTGGTTGTTGAGTAATCATAATTCCAAAGTAAGTTACCGTTGTAATCATGTCGGGTTATTTTTCCACAAATAGGTCCACCGCTAAATGATACACCCGTTGCCTTGGCTGCTCTAATTAATACACCGCCGGGTTCAAGGTGGGCAGAATAACCAAGGGAGGTTCCCAACCCTGTCCAACTGTGGTAGGTGGTTGCAGCGTTAGAATCAACGAGATAGGCAGTTGTTCCGTTCTGTTGAGCATACAAGGTATAGCCATTGTAAGATTGTGCTTTGGAAAATAATGAAGTAATAGAAAGTAAAGACAGAAAAAATAATCTTTTCATATTATTAATTTAACACGTTTTAGACGTAAATATAGTATACGTCCTTCGTGTTCAACTGCCAAGTAGGTAAAAAGTTGATTTTCTGATGCTTAATCGCCTTTAAACATCATGAGTACTTCTTCTTTTCTATTGCGACTAACAGGTATGCTTGCGCCGTCAATCATCACCAGATAACCGCCATCCTTTTTATTGTATTGTTCAATATGTTTGGTATTAATAATATAAGATTGATGAGGACGAATAAAACCTAGAGGTGCTAGAATATCTTCGAAGTAGCGTATTGTTTTAGATGCCACTACCTTCTCTCCATTTCTCAAACTGATCGTAGTGTAATTATCATTACTATGACAATACAATATTTCTTGAGGGTCGTAGAAAACAATTTTGTCTTGAAACGAAACGGCAATTTTATTGTTCGGCAGCGATGTATTACTAGTAGCTTGTTGAATTGGTAAATTATACTGTTGCAATAAATTGGTTAGTTGAGATTGAATATCACTATTCCCCTTTAGTTTTCGGAATTTCTCAATGGCGGCCGTTAGTAAATCTTCATCAATAGGCTTTAGTAAATAATCTAAGGCAGAAAGCTTAATTGCATTTATGGCGTATTGATCGTAAGCGGTAGTAAACACCACTTGAAAATCGTACCGTTCGAGTTTATGTAATAAATCAATACCAGTCATAAATGGCATTTGAATATCCAGAAACAATAAATCTACCGGATTACTTTGAAGGTATTCCAGTGCTTTTTTAGAAGATGTAAACTTGGCTACAATCTCAATATCACTAAAATTCTGTTGAATTAAGATTTCAAGTACTTCTACGCAATTCAATTCATCATCTACTATAACTGTTTTAAACATGGTATTAAATTTTAAATATTAGTTGAAGAGTTCGTTTTATAATACGAGTGTGGAATAATTATTTTTATTTGGGTGCCTATAGCAAGGTTATTTTCATCATACAAATCAATTACCTCTACTGTGGCTTTTTTATCTTGCTGTTGGCTCATCAGTTTCAAACGATTTTCGCCAAGTTGCATTCCATACGATTTTCGATGTTTAGGTTGATCCTCCATTTCTACTGCCATTCTTCGTCCTACGCCATTATCTATGATATTCACTACGATAAAATCATCGTTGAGATTTCCTTCAATACGAATGGTAATCAACTTCTCCCCTTCTTTATGCAACAAGCCATGCCATATTGCGTTTTCAACATAGGGCTGAAGCAACAAGGAAGGTATAATAATATTGGCCGTGTTTATGTCATTGTGATTTTCAATTTTATAACTAAACTGGTCATTAAAACGCATGCCTTCAATCAGCATGTACAATTCTATTGTTTGTAATTCCTCTTGAAGTGTTATGTACGAGTTCGATGAATTATTTAAAATATTTCGCACCAATTGGGAAAACTTCACCAAATAACGAGACGCTTTCTTTGTATCATTTTTCAGAATATAGTTATTAATAGAGTTTAACGAGTTAAACAAAAAATGAGGATTAATTTGTGCACGTAAGGCTTTCATTTCAACCTCTGCAAGTTCTTTGTTGTATTTAATTCGCATTTCTTCCTTATCCCGAATCTGCTTCATTCGGTATCGATAAAAAAGCAATATCATTTGAGAAATACCGGCAGCTATTAAAAGTATAAACCACCACGTTCTGTAAAAAGGTGTATCGATATGAATTTTGAGTGTGGTGTATTTATCATTCCAAACACCATCATAATTACACGCTTTCACCTGAAATTCATAATCGCCATATTTAAGGTTGGTATAAGAAATGTAATTCCGGTTATCAGCAAGTATCCATTGATTTTCATGGCCCAACAAACGATATTGATATCGTGTTCTCTCCGGAAACACAAAACCCAAGGTACTAAAACTTATAGAAATGGAGTTTTCATAATGTTTCAAATCTATTCTATCTAAATAGGCCACATTGGTGCCTTTATAATAGGAGTTTTCAAACACTTTGAATTCATGTATATAAGTATTCGGTAAATTATCGGTCGTATTAATATCTTTCGGATGAAAAAGATTAATGCCATTTAAGCCTCCAAAAGCCAGACTACCATCACTCAATTGTAAGGATGCACTCGTATTAAATTCATTGGCTTGCAAACCATTTAACGCATCATAATTACTCACCTTAATCGTACCATTTGGTTGTAACGATTGCTCATTCCAAATTATTTTTGTTAACCCTGCATTGGTGCTTATCCAAAACGTACTATCATTTATTCCAATTAAAGAATAAATGACACTGTTATTCAAAAAATTGGCTGAATTAAAATTCTTTAGCAATTTGTAATGTTTATCCATTACCACGATGCCACCGCCATCCGTTCCCAGCCAGATTCTGTTTTTAGTATCACGGGTAATATATTTAATAGAATTAAAAGAAACCGCTTCCGTGGATTTAAACGGAAAGAGTTTCGAAAGTTTAAACGATCGTTTATCAAAATAGAACAAGCCTTTTTCCGTTCCTAAAAGTAAAGAGGTGCTATCATTTTCGAACATACATCGAATACCGTTCGCATTAAATTCAGGATAGTTCGTTGGTGTAAATTGAACAACATTACGTGTAGCTAAATTTAAACAATTCAATCCCTGCTCGCGTGTTCCAATCCATAGGTTGTTTTGTTTATCATGAAGAAAAGACCATATTGTTCCGTCTGAAATATTACGACTTCCCGAACCGGGAGTCAACATGGTTTTATGATTCAAATCGGTTAAACTAAGTATACCAACACCGGAACCATTGTAACCCAAGAATAATTCATCCCCAACTCGTATCATTTCAATAATAAAATTATCTGCGAGATTCCTGGTATTCTGACTATTATAAAATTCAAACTGTTCCGTATTCCGATTATACTTTACTAGGCCACTTCCTGAAGTTCCGATAAAAATATCCTTACCATTACCTTCCACTATTTTACGCACAAATTTCAAGGCCTTCAAATCATCTTTATCTTCCTTAATGATCGGAATAAATTGTTTGATATGGGCATCAAACAAATCAAACCCCATGCCATCATACCCCGCTAATAACGTTCCATCTCCAGTTACAAACAAGCTTTCAGGGAAATTGCTATTCAACTTCAATATGGATTCATTTTTCTTGAATTGCTGAATCCTATCGTTTTGGTAATCGTAAACAAATAATCCTTGTCCGTAACTCGCAATAAAGAGAACATCCTTTTGTTTGTCGTACACAACATCCTTAACACTAATAATAAGTTCATTCCGTCGAAACAAATCTGAAAGGGTGTATGTTTTAGCGTGTATATCAAACACCGTTAGATCCGCTGTTGTACCACCAAAAAAGATATTTCCGTATTTATCCGTACCGGAATTTGTATACTGAATAGCCCCTGTATGATGTGGTTGATACAAGGTAAATACTCCCTTTTGCTTGTTATATATTAGAACTTCTCCAAGTACCGAGACTACATAAACCTGATGATCATCCTGATAAACATTTAAGACATCTGCCTTCAATTTATGGTTAAGTGCCGTGGTAATCGTATCAATCTTGAAATCATTGGTTCGTAATATAGACAAGCCCGTTTTTAAGGTATATAACCACATAGACTGGGCATCTCGTTCACAGAGCCATTGAGGTTTTGTACTTGAAATCCAAGATGGACGAAGTGTTTTTTCCACCGAACAATCAAAAATACTGAACCCATTCCCGGTCTTAAGGTATAAATGATTACGTCTGTCTGCCGTTAATTTAAAAACTTTCGAGGAAATTAAGGAGCTACTATCATCAGGATTGTGCCGATATACCTTTAAATTCTGACCATCATATCGGTTTAAACCGTCGTACGTAGTTGCCCAAATAAAGCCTTTATAATCCTGAATAATATCAGTAACCACACATTGGGAAAGACCTTGCTGAAGGTTTACGTTCTTCACATAAATCTTTTCCGGTTTGTAAATGCCTTTTGCTTGGAAAAAAAGCAATACTAAAACGGTTACACAAGCCGAATACCCAATTCTTTTCAACACGTATGAAATCAAATTGCAATATAAAGGGAAAGTAACCGAAAAACTAACAGGCTTAGTATTTGGTTTATTTTAGAAGGAAAGTGGTAATTAATTAGAGGAATTCGGTAAAATTGCTTCATGAGCAGTTCAGAAAATACAATACTAGGATTAAAACTTCCAACCGATCCCAGATGGGTAAATCTCGCTTCTATTTCTCTAGAAGAAATACTAACCGATCATGCGTTTTGCGAACAAAAGGCAGCTAGTAATTGTATAAGCCTAATTCAGAAATACCCCGATCATAAACGACTGGTGAATGAATTATCGCCTATCGTTACCGAAGAATGGGGCCATTTTAGAATGGTTCTTTCAGAAATGAATAAACGAAATTTTACTTTAGGGCCGCAACGAAAAGACGAGTATGTGAATCAACTGAATGATAGAATGAAAAAAGGAGGAAGCCCGGAAGATCGCTTTTTGGATCGCTTATTAGTGTTTGCTTTAATTGAGGCCCGCAGTTGTGAACGATTTCGATTATTAAGTGAAGGGTTAGAAGATGACTACTTCAAGGAGTTCTACCGCAAGTTCATGATTTCAGAAGCTGGTCATTATCGTTTGTTCTTAGACCTCGCCAAAGAGTATTTTACGGAAGAAAAGGTTGCTACGCGCTGGAAGGAATGGCTGAAGATGGAATTAGAAATTTTAGAAAATCTACCGTTACGAGGCGATCGAATGCACTAATCTTAGATAATCAATCTTAATCCGATTTGGGTACACAAAAAAAAATCGCCTCAAACGAGGCGACTCTTTTTCATATCAGAGAATTAAGTATTTTATTTCTTCAAGAACTTAACAGAACCTTGTTCTGCGTTATCTAAAATACGATAACGTAAGAAGTAGTTTCCTTTCGCTAAGCGTGACGTATTAATGTGAACAACATTATTCCCTTTATTTACTGTAGATGTACTTGTAATTACCTTACGACCCGCTACATCTAACACTTCCATTTCCAAAGTATAGTTATCTTCTTCACAAACATACAATACGCTCATTTCACCTTCAACCGGATTAGGGAACACATTAATGCTAGCGTCGTTCTTACCACATTGAGCGGTTAAAGTTTGAACCGATGACAAGTTAATTTTTGTATCGAAATCAACGAATCGAATTTGATAATCATAAGAAGCACCTGAAGTAATACGTGAATCTGTAAACGTATAAGTATGTTCTACGGTTGAACCTCCAGCAGGATTCATTGTAGCAATTACTTCAAAATCCTTTCCAGCTTCACGACGTAGCACTTCAATACGTTGAACATTTATTTCAGAAGAAGTTGTCCAAGTTAAAATTCCAGTACAGTTATGTTCAGCTAAATAAAAATTCTTGATTACAACTGGTAATGGACCTGTAGGATTAGGAATATAGATACCAAAGTCGACATTATACTTTGAGAAGTTAGTAATTGGAACATTGATATTACCATCCGGGTTACCATCAGTACCAGTTTTATTACAACAAGCTTCACCTGTATTAACCCAAGTACCAGGAAGTTGTGTAGTTGGAGGATTCGTTCCAAGGGTTCCAGGTGTAGTGGATAATACAACATAGTAATTACGGTTTGGAGTTAAATTCAAAAACTCATAATTACCGTTGGTATCGATTGGTGTAACTCCGATAACAAAATTGTCATTATCTACCAAGTTAGCATACAATTGAACATTGTTTGGATTGTATACCGTTCCACCACCAGGTGTATAAATTGTATTATCGGTATTTGAAGTATCGTAGTAAACGGTACCTGCTATGCGCAACGGACAAAAGGTTTGTGTTTCAGTAGATTCGTTATCATCCGGACCAGAATTCGTGGCTGTCATATAACCTGGAATTTGTAAATTCACATTCACACTTAATTTTTGTGCGATAGGTGAAGTTTCAGGAACTTTCAAATTAACGATAATATCTCCTGATGCTAAAGGGTTAGGATTTAATGGATCAAAACCAGTACCTGGTAAGGTATTTTTTTGTGTACCAACCAAGCAATTTGGAGAGAAGTTATCGATTTCCCAATTGAAATTAGCTGCATACGAACCAGATATTATTTGACCAATATCTGTTCCGTTAAATGTAAATCCACCAACACAAATGATAATACCCAAAGGCTGTGCATTAAATTGAGTGGCATCATCAGCGGTAGTTAACCCCATAGTAAAAATAACTTGAGGTGTTGTTCCACATTCATACCCCTGTGCTGTAGGTTCTGGAGCGAAGTGGATGTTCTGTGTAAACGGGTTGTAAGCAACCTGTGCGAAGGCCCCGCTAAAACTGAACAGAACAAGTGCGATAATTAATTGTAACTTTTTCATTACGCGAAAATATTTGTTTATTTAATTTTTATTTATGTTTGAAATTGAATGAGTTGTTATTGTCGATAGTAGATTAATAATTCAGAATCTGTATTATTCACGAGATTAAGCTCTCCACCACTTCCTTGGAAAATCTGAACACTGTAGGTAGTTTCACCATCGGTATTACTTGGATCGTAAGTACCAACATAACCGAATTTAGATTGTCCGTTCGCAGGGAATGTAGCCGCGCCAACATATTTCCAAATGTAGAAATTAGGGTTCGAAGTAAAGTACTGCCAATCAGCGTTGTTTACAGAACCAGCAGCACCGGTTCCGAATTGTGTTGCTGTTGGATTCCATGTAAATGTATAACGTGGTTCAAGACGTGGTACAAAAACATATAATGGAGTACATGAAGCTTTATTCAATAACTCATTAATTGTTATCACAACACGAACCGGTTTGTTACCAAATACAATACTTGGAGTAATAGCAATGGTAGGCGCATAGTCTGGTACTTGTGTAGTAACTACCTGAGTACCTGTAGCCGTACATGTTCCTTTAGTAAAGGTGTACACATAGGTACCAGCATTCACTAAGAGGTTAGTAATAACCGTTCCATTATCAGTCCATACACCACCTGTAAATCCTACAGGTTCTAATGAGGCAAGGTTGATAAAGTCGTTTGCACATACTTCAACCGGCGCCATAATGAAAGGATCTGGGCAAACATAGAAGCCGAAGTCAACAGTTAAGTTGCTATTCACATCACTTGAAGATCCGTTATTAGGTGTTTCACCTGTAGGCTCTGTACCACCTAATAATGTAATAGTGCAACTTCTCACTTCTGTACCTGCGGCAACAGTTCCATTATCATTATTATCCACATCAGAATTAGGATTTAATTCTTGTCCGTTTGTACTACTTTGATAAGTTCCACCAGTAACCGCCGGAGGAGTAACACCTAAGATATATTTACCAGGCATTAAATTGTCGAAAGCATATAAACCATTGGCATCCGTTGAACGAGATCCTATTGCAGAACCATCAGCAATACAATCACCATTGGCATCTTCATACAATTTAACAGTTGCATTGGCAATACCATTTTCATTGGCATCTTTTATACCATTGTTGTTATCATCATTCCAAACTAAGTTACCTAAACTTAATTTCTGCGTGATTCCAAAATTAGCATTGATTACATTGGAGTTTGCTACACTTACGGAAAGAATACCATTAGGGTTTCCGTCGTTACCTGTATTGTCGCAACAATCTTCTCCTACATGAACCCAATCATCAGGAAGAATAGTTCCAGGAGCCGGATTACCAATTGTACCTTGTGTTTGACTTAATACCACAACATAATTGGTATTAGGTTGAATATCACTGAATAGATAAGTACCATTCGAATTTAACGGCATAGAACCAACGATTAGACCTGTAGAAACATTAACTAAGTTAACATACATCTGAGTTGTTCCTGCAGAACCAGTTGGTGTTCCATCAATTACACCAGGACCATTATTATCGATAAATAATGTACCGCTTAAATTAATAGCTTGATAGAATCCAAAGTCTATGGTGAGATTACTACTTGCATCAGGCGCTGTTCCGTTATTCGGAGTTTCACCTGTAGGTTCTGTACCTGGATTAAGTGTAATTGTTCCAGAATAGGTTTGTCCTGCAGTAGAAGTTATACCATTATCGTTATTGTCAACATCATTATTTGCGTTTGTTTCATTAATCGGTGTACTTGTATAAGGAGCACCGTTAGAAGGTGTTGGAGGTACTACACCAATAACATAATTTCCAGGAGTTAATCCGTTGAAAATATACAGACCGTTCGTATTGGTTGTAGTTGTTTGTAAGGCAGCACCATCAGGAGTTCCATCACTATTCGCGTCGTTATAGATGTAAACTGTTGCGCCTGCTATTCCATTTTCAGAAATATCTTTCACACCATTTTTGTTTACATCATTCCAAACTAAATTACCAACACTCATAGGTTCAGTAATACCAAAATTAGCGTTGGTAACACTTGAAGTTCCTACGGTAACTACTACAATACCATTTGTATTGCCATCATTACCTGTATTATCACAACAATCTTCACTTACATTACTCCAACCATTTGGAAGCGTTGGTGAAGGTGCAGGAGATCCCACCGTACCTTGAGTAGGACTTAACACCACATTGTATGTTGTATTTGGCTGAACATCATTAAATTGGAATGTACCATTAGAGTTCACAGGAACCACCGCAACCACATTACCATTTGGTCCTACCAAATTAGCAAACAATGGTGTTGTTCCGGCTGTTCCGGTTGGTGTTCCATCAACATTTGTTGGTCCGTTATTATCAACATAAACATTACCACTCAAATTAATTGGTTGGTAGAAACCAAAATCTAATGTTAAGTTACTATTGGCATCAGGAGCCGAACCATTGTTTGGAGTTTCTCCTGCAGGCTCAGATCCAGCAGCTAAGGAAATTGTTCCGCTAAATGTTTGACCTGAAACCGTATTGATACCGTTATCGTTATTATCTCCGTTAGAATTTGGATTTGCCTCATTCACAGGAGTGCTTTGGTAAGGATTACCTGTCACCACAGTTGGAGGTACAACACCTACCACATAATTACCAGGTGTTAATCCATTGAAGATATATAAACCATTCGAATTGGTTGTTGTAGTTTGTAATGCAGCACCATCAGGCGTTCCATCACTATTGGCGTCAACATAGATTGAAACAGTTGCACCAGCGATTCCTAATTCTGAAGCACCACGTAAACCATCTTTATCTATATCATTCCATACTAAGTTACCCACACTTAAAGGCTGCGTTATTCCAAAGTTTGCATTGAATACATCCGTTGTTGCAACAGGCACAGTGAGTGTACCATTCGTTGTTCCATCATTACCTGAGTTATCACAACAGTCTTCGCTTACATTGCTCCACCCTGTAGGTAGCGCAGTTGAAGGAGCCGGAGAACCAACTGTTCCTTGCGTTGTACTTAATACAACACCATAGGTTGTATTAGGAGTTAAGAAAGTGAATTGATAAGAACCACCCGAAGTAATTGGCATGGTTGCAATAACTACACCACTATTATTTGTTAGGTTGGCATAAAGTTGAGTTGCTCCAGCAGTTGCTGTTGGGGTACCATCTACATTAGCAGGTCCATTATTATCAATATAAACATTACCGTTAATATTCACACAAGGCGTGATGTTTACAAGAATAGAATCTTCGTTATAACATCCCTGATTTGAAGTTACACGTACTTTGTAATAACCACCAGTAGCGGTAGTTAAAGTTGGATTTGCAATGTTTGAACTATTCAAACCTGTTGAAGGAGTCCAGATATAAGATACACCCGCAGTGCTTGATGTTGGATTACCTCCTAGTACTATTGGCTGATTTGCACAAGTTGAAATAGAAGAAGGTCCTGCATCCGCACCAGGTCCAAGTAACACGTTAACATTCACAACAACGATATCTGTTTTAATACAGCCATTTAAAGTTGTAGTTAGTGTATAGGTAGTTGAAACCGGTGGATTAACCGTAGGATTAGCTACTGAGGTACTATTGATGAAATAATTAGGAGTCCAGAAATAAGTTGCACCTGCAGGGCCCGAAGGAGTGGCTCCAATTAAAGTAGCACCACCTTGACAAATTGTTTTATCAGGACCGGCATTTGCGAATACCTCCGTGGTAACATTTACAGAATATGTATAGACAGATGAACAACCATTATTGATATTGGTTACTGTTAATGTTACAGTTTGCGTTGTATTCTGAGCAGCTGATGGCCAAGCATACGTGATTGTTGAATTTGTTGTAATACCTGTAGGCACGGCACCACCTGTTGCACTCCATGAATAAGTGAAGGATGCATTGGTTGGGCTAGCTGATAGTGATAAATATTCAGTGGCACAAACAGCTGTAGGTCCGGTAATTCCTGAGTTAGGTGCCGTGTTATTTACATTCACGTTTACCACATCGGTTGACGTACAACCATTGGCATTCGTTACAGTTAATGTATAAACGGTGGTTGCAGATGGAGATGCTGTTGGCTGAGCAATATTATTGGCACTTAATCCGTTAGACGGAGACCAACTATAAGTATAACCTGCAACTAAGGTAGTACCAATAGTTGCACTTGTTGTTGTACAATTTAAGTTTTTATCAGGACCAGCATCAGCAGTTGGTAATCCTGTATTTACAGTTACTAACACTACATCAGTTGCTGTACAGCCATTTGCAGCGGTAACAGTAACAGTGTATGCAATAGTTGATGTAGGTGTTGCTATTGGCTGCGCGATATTAGTAGCACTTAACCCTGTTGAAGGAGACCATGAATAAGAGTATCCTGATACGGATGCGGTACCAAGGGTAACGCTAGTTGTAGTACAATTTATTGTTTTGTCTGGACCAGCATTTGCAGTTGGTGCAGTGTTATCCACCGTAACAACAACAACATCAGTAGTTGTACATCCAGAAGCAGCATTTGTAACTGTTAAAGTGTACGTTGTAGTTACATTAGGTGTTGCAGTTGGTTGAGGAACAATAGATGAACTTAACCCTGTTGAAGGAGACCAGCTATAACTATTTCCAACAACGGCAGAAGTACCTAAAATAACCGAGGTTGTTGAACAATTAATTAATTTATCTGGACCAGCATCGGCACTTGGTGTTGTTTTATTTACAGTAATAACTACTGAAGATGTTGCTGTACAACCGTTAGAACCCGTTACGGTAACTGTATACGTAGTGGTTGCCGTTGGATTTGCCGTTGGATTAGATACTGTTGCAGAACTTAAGCCTATTGCAGGTGACCAACTATAAGTATACCCTGAAGTTGATGTAGTTCCAATAGCAATACCTGATGTATTTGAAGTACAAGTGATTGTACCACCTGTTCCGGCAACTGCAGTTGGTGTTGTTTTATTAACTGTAATGTTAACAGATGAAGTTGCTGTACAACCGTTAGAACCCGTTACGGTTACTGTATAAGTAGTGGTTGCCGTTGGATTTGCCGTTGGATTAGATACTGTTGCAGAACTTAAGCCTGTTGCAGGTGACCAACTGTAAGTATATCCTGAAGTTGAGGCAGTACCAATTGCAATACCCGATGTATTCGAAGTACAAGTGATTGTACCTCCTGTTCCAGCATTTGCGGTAGGTGCTGATTTATCAACTGTAATTGTAACAGCTGAAGTTGCAGTACATCCATTTGAACCAGTTACTGTTACAGTATAGGTTGTTGTTGCAGCTGGATTTGCCGTTGGATTAGATACAGTCGAAGAACTTAATCCTGATGCAGGTGACCAACTATAAGTATATCCTGAAGTTGACGTAGTTCCGATAGCAATACCCGATGTATTTGAAGTACAAGTGATTGTACCACCAGTTCCGGCAACTGCAGTTGGTGTTGTTTTATTAACTGTAATGGTAACAGATGAAGTTGCTGTACAACCATTAGAACCCGTTACGGTTACTGTGTAAGTAGTGGTTGCCGTTGGATTTGCCGTTGGATTAGATACTGTTGCAGAACTTAAGCCTGTTGCAGGTGACCAACTATAAGTATATCCTGAAGTTGAGGTAGTACCAATTGCAATACCCGATGTATTCGAAGTACAAGTGATTGTACCTCCTGTTCCGGCATTTGCGGTAGGTGCTGATTTATCAACTGTAATTGTAACAGCTGAAGTTGCAGTACATCCATTAGAACCAGTTACTGTTACAGTGTAGGTTGTTGTTGCCGTTGGATTTGCCATTGGATTAGATACTGTTGCAGAACTTAAGCCTGATGCAGGTGACCAACTATAGGTATATCCTGAAGTTGATGTAGTTCCGATAGCAATACCCGATGTATTTGAAGTACAAGTGATTGTACCACCAGTTCCGGCAACTGCAGTTGGAGTTGTTTTATTGATTGTAATGGTAACAGATGAAGTTGCTGTACAACCGTTAGAACCCGTTACGGTTACTGTGTAAGTAGTGGTTGCAGTTGGATTTGCCGTTGGATTAGATACTGTTGCAGAACTTAAGCCTGTTGCAGGTGACCAACTGTAAGTATATCCTGAAGTTGAGGTAGTACCAATTGCAATACCCGATGTATTCGAAGTACAAGTGATAGTACCTCCTGTTCCAGCATTTGCAGTAGGTGCTGATTTATCAACTGTAATTGTAACAGCTGAAGTTGCAGTACATCCATTTGAACCAGTTACTGTTACAGTATAGGTTGTTGTTGCAGCTGGATTTGCCGTTGGATTAGATACTGTTGCAGAACTTAAACCTGTTGCAGGCGACCAACTATAAGTATATCCTGAAGTTGATGTAGTTCCGATAGCAATTCCGGAAGTATTTGATGTACAAGTTATGCTTCCACCATTACCCGCAACGGCAGTAGGATTGGATTTGTTATAAGTAACTGTAACCGTTGATGTTGCAGTGCATCCGCAAGCATTTGTAACCGTAACAGTATAAGTAGTTGTTTGAAGAGGAGTTGCAACCGGCTGAGCAATATTTGTTGCACTTAAACCTGCCGAAGGACTCCATGAATAAGTATAGCCACTCACTGCAGCAACACCTAAAGTAGCTGATGTTGTTGTACAAGTAATAGTTTGTGCAGAACCAGCATTAGCAGTTGGAATTGGACAAAGTTCTTTTTTCACCCAATTACTTTCTCCAACATAAGTTGAACAACCGGCTCGTCTAGCACAACGACGATACCATGTAGTTTGTGTAATTACCGGAGGGTCGTATGTGTCAGATGTTGCTGTTGAAATAGTAGTATAAGTTGTTCCTCCATCATAGGACTGTAACCAAACATATTCAATGGTTCCGGTACCTCCTGTTGGTGAAGTAACGTTTTGTATTAACGCAGGGTCAGCTGATGTTCCACATAAAAGTTGATCATACCCAATTGCTCCACCATTTGTAATATTGTCACATGTTGTAATGGTAAAATTAAACGTTGCAGTAGCACATACATTGCCAACAGCATTATCCAACGGATAAGCTTGCACGGTAACCGTAAAGGTACCCGTTCCTAAACTCCATGAAGAACCAGAAGCTGGAGAATTCCAAGGATAGGTATTTTCGATATTTGTGCTTGAACCAGAACCAGAAACTGTGAATTTAACACTTTCCATGTTGCCAGTTAATAAAGCTTCTAAACTAAACGTAGAAGGAAGTGAACTTAATGGATAGGTTCCTCCGTTGGTAATAGTTACATTATTGGTACCAACCATATCATAAAAACGCAAACCAGTAATTGCGGCAGTACAACCTGAAGTTTGTGTTACGCACCAACTATCTGTTTTTGTCCAACTACCATTTCCACCATAAGCTACTTGAATGTGCCCAACATTAGCAGGTAAAGCATAAGTCCAGGTGTATTGCTGTGGACCAACAGGTGAATTAGCTAGAACTTTATCTACTTGTTGAGTGGAAGATGTTATCCAATTCCAGTTAGCATCATAAAAATATAATCCTACCCAGTTGTCATAGGTATTGTTATGCGTTCCTGCATAAACACTGATGTTAAGAATACTTCCTTGAGCGTATGTTGCAGGATAAATTTCTTGATAAACACCATTGCTACTTGCATTGGTTATTTGGAAATCACCGGAGTATGATCCACACTGAATAGCACCGCCACCAGCACTTAAATTACCTCCAGCTGCTGTCCAATAATACGTTCCTTGTTCGAAGCTATTATTTTGAACAAGATTCCCAGCACAGTTACAACATGAAAGTTCTTTTTTAACCCAATTCGATTCAGCGTCATAACTAGAACATCCGGCTCTTCGAGAACAACGACGATACCAAGTAGTTTGCGAAATAGTTGGAGGATCATACGTGGCTCCTGTTGCACCTGAAATGGTAGTAACATTCCAAGTTGAACCTGCAGGAGTTCCAGGATCAGTTGTTTTCAACCAAATATATTCAATTGCGGCATTACTTCCACCGGAAGGAGAAGTAATATTATTAATTAAGGCAGGATCAAAACTAGATCCACAAAACGACTCATCAGAACCAATTAAACCTGGAGAAGTTAAATTATTACAGGTACTTGCCGTAAAGGTTACACACCAACCATCCGTTTTAGTCCAGCTACCATTTCCACTGAAACCAACAGAAATATGACCAACTCCGGAAGGAATTGTAGCGGACCAAGTATATAATTGAGGCCCTGCAGGTGAGTTAGCCAATACCTTATCAACTTCTTGATAAGAATTAGATAACCAATTCCAGTTTGCATCGAAGAAATCAACCACAACTCCATTGTTGTAACTGTTATTATGCGTACCAGCGTAAACGGAAACATTAATAGTTCCCCCTGCAGCATAGCTGCTTGGGAATATTTCTTGGGATACCCAATTGGATGAAGCATTGGTAATTTGGAAATCACCTGAATAACTTCCACAGGCAACTGCACCTGTTCCGGCATTTAGGTTTCCCCCACTCCAGCCCCAACCGGTTGTTCCTGCTTCGAAACTTGGATTTGTTACTAAGTTTCCCGAACAAGTACATTGAGCTTTAAGTTGATTTACTTGAAAAAGCAGCATTAACGCTGAAAAAACTAATAATTTAAAGGTTTTTTTTCGAGATAGTAGATTTTGGCACATTTATTGTTAACTTTTACAATTAGACGATTAATTAAATAGTAGGTTTCGGGGGCAAATTTATGCACCTAAAGTTCATATCAAAGAAGTTTTATTCTTTGAATGGGGTGCTTAACATATATTTTTTATATTTAATACATAATTCCCTTAAAAACAATAGCTGGAATAAGGTATTAGCTAATTTAAAATAGTTATTAATTTGTTAAGGGTATTAATAGTTAATACTAAACACCTCCTTTTTTGGATAAAGTTGGAATTTCAACTCCTTACGTTTCAGTTTTAATTTTGTGACCTTTATCCTATTTTACCTGTTTTAGGTATTCTTCTACCAAATTTTTATAATATGGTTTTAACTCAGGAGGTACCGTTTTATAATATTCAATAACAGATTGCTTATTTTTTAGAATATCTTTTAATTGTTGTGGTATTTCTCGTGTTACTTCTTTACCATCATTCGATTCACGTTGTTCACCTTGTTCTTGTTGTCGTAAGGCATCTTTAGCTTCTAATAAACGTGTCATGATCTCAGATTGACGACGAAGCATGTCCTGTGTAATACGTCGATTTACAATATCTGTTTCATTTCGATCCATATCTTCCTGAATTTTGGTAAGATTGGGGTTCGATTTACCATCCTTTCTAAGTTGATTATTAATATCACTCAATTGTTTTCTTAAAGCCGCTTGTCCGGCAGCTATACGAGCCATCATTTCAGATTCTCCTCCACCCATTTCCGATTCTCCATTTCCTTCTTTACCATCCTTGCCTTCTTTACCTTCTTTACCGTCTTTGCCATCTTTTCCATTTTTCCCATCTTTGCCTTCCTTCCCTTCTTCACCCGGTTTTTTACCCTTACCCATTTTATCCATCAGTTGTTGCATCGCACTACCCAGTTTTTGTTGCTTGGTAATAACATCTCCTAATTGCATGCCCATACCTTGTCCGCCCTTACCCGGTTTTTTACCAGGCTTCTTTCCTTGTCCAGGTTTATTACAACTACCACCACCTTCTTTACCTTGTTGTTCTGCTTGTTGTTCCATTAAACTTTGAAGCATTTCGTTCAAAATCAGTGCAAGGTTGTTAGCACCTGTCATAACGTATTGTTGATCAGAAGTTGCCTGCTGAACATAACGTTGCTCTAAGTGGGTAATAGCTTGTTCCATGTTCCGGTTAATGCCATCAATTTCTCGATTCACTGAAGATGAAAGTTTAGGTAGTTTCTTACTAAGCGCAAACAAACTATCGGCAATCAACTTTGCATCCGATTTCAATTTCTTTTGCGTTTGCCCGTTCGCTATATAGTTTGGATCCGAAACAGCCGTTTTCTTAACATTCGTAATTAAATCCTCTTGGGAGAAAGACATTCGAATTAAATTAGTAAGTATTTGTCGCACCGCTTTAATATCCAATTCCAACTCATCCGCACCACCACCACTTGCTTCTTCTTGCATTTTCTTAGCTAATTTCTCTAAACTTTCTTTAGCCGATTTCTGCGACTTACTTGCCTTGGAACTATTACCTGATTTTAATTCATTCGCACTCTTCTCCATATTTTCAGAAGCATTCTTTTCATCCTTCTTCATGTCCGACAAATCCGATTTATTTTCCATTTGCTCATTCACTTTTTCCATTTCTTCAATATCCTTTTTCAAGGCATCCATTTCCTTATTGAGCTCCTCTTGTTTCTTTGCAAGTTCTTCCTTGGATAATTTATTTTGGTCTGTTAGCTTATTAAGTTCATCTTGTTTCTTCGCAAGTTCCTCCGCTTTTTTAGCAATATCTTCCATCCGCATATCCCGTTCCAATTGCTTCATCATCTCAAGCATTCTATCTAAGTCCTTTTCAACAAGTTCGTTATCCTGTTCCATTTGCTTGAGCTTGTCGAACATCTGATCTTTATTGAGCATTTTCATGAGTTCTTCTAGTTTTTTCATGCGCTCATTCATTTGATTATTCTTCAATTCGTCGAGCAGTTTCTCCATATTCTCCTGCTTCTCCTTTATGTCTTCTGAATATTGTTTTTCTTCCGCTTTCTTATTATTTAGTTCGAACTTCTTTTGAATATTGTCTATTTGCTTTTGAAGATTTTCATTGCGTTCCATCATATCTTCCATTTGCTTTTTATCCTGCCAATCGAGTTCATTTTTCGATAACAGTTTTTCCTGCATTTGTTTGATATCCTTTTCTATTTTATCATTTTGCTTCGAGGCAGAATTCAAATCTTTAGTAACCTGTTCCTGTGTTTTTTCAATGATAGAATCCAATTTTTTAGCAGTTGGTTTTTCATAATTGAACATGGCACTTTTCGAACATTTTCCACCAGCCAGAGCGTCATTATCACAAGCAGTGAAATAGTAACTCAATCGATCTCCGGCTTCAAGGTTCATTGCTTCGATATCTAAGAAATGATTAAACTGGACCGAAGCGCCGGATTGAATTGGCACAACCACAGAGGCGCTTTTTGCCATGCCAATGGCTTCTCCTTGTTCATTACTATGTTGAATGGTATAAACCATGGAAACACTGCGTACCGCGTAGTCGTCGCCGGCTTCACCAACAAACAAAACATAATCTCCGGTTAGTGAATCATTATATTGTTGCACATTGATAGACGGGAATTGATCGGGTATTACTGAAACCCGATAACGCAACGTATCTTTTCGAGGTATCTCTTTATTTGAAATAAGAATTGCATAATTGGTGTCGCGATTGAACTGATAATTGTATGAAAACTGTTTATCTTGTTGTTTCATCGTTATCGGAGATCCATTACCTAATTGGAATTCTACCAAATCGGCATGTTCCGTGTTAAACTCCCATCGCAAACTCGTTCCTTGTGGTGCAATAATGTCGCCTATATTATCCATTACTTCATCTTTTCTTCCAGTATAATCAGGATAATTTGCATACACTCGAAACTGTTTAATAACTGGTTTTTTAAGAGTATGAATCATAAAGTTCTTACTATTAACACCGGCGGCTTCACAATAAAATTCTAAATCTTTATTAACTTTTACAAAGGTGTGAGAAAATACACCTTCCGATTTTTTTTGCATCATAACGTCTTGTCCATTGTAATGAACCGACATTTCCGTAGGCATTGTTTTACCTAGCGTTCTAACTTCTATTTCCAAATTTTCATATTGCGGAACATTTAAGTTTTTAGTTTGTAACACTATATCAAAAGGAGCCTTCGGAACAAATGTTTTCGCCGGCGATAATAAGCGCATTGCACTTTCTCTAAAAATATTGGGCGCGGCAAACAACATAAATATTAAAATCAAAACGGGCGGTAATACATAGGGTATGTAACGTTTGTTTTTTCCTAAATTAATGGCTGTTGCAAAAGGCACAATCGTTAGCTCCTTTGTTTTTTGTTCAATACTCGCTTCTATTAAATCACGACTACCTGTTTCATTGATACGTTGTTTTAACTGAAGTACATTGAGCAATTTATCCTGGACGTTTGGAAAATGATCGCCAATAATGGTTGCTGCTTGTTGATGCGAAATAACCTTACCTAATTTCTGCATGTGCATTAAAGGTTTAATTATTAATTGTACTAAAGCAATACCACCAATGAAAATAAAAATTAATAAAACTGCATAGCGAACCCAAGACGGAAAATAGAAATAATACTCACCCAAACTTGCCAATAAATAGTAACCTAATGCTGCGCCAACAAATAGTAATAATCCTCGTATTAGCTTATTAGCATAAAACTTTCGGATAAAGCCATCCAGCCTCGAAATCAGTAGTTCGTAATTGTTCATTTGCCTGTGCAATTTACGTTAGCCGGCTTTAGTTGAAGCAATTTTTTGTTAAAAAATGAGGACATTCCAAAATAATGATTATGGCCGAATTTAAGTTTGATCTGAATGCCCTCTTTGATCTTATTACTTAGGAAAACTGTTTATTTTCGTTTCTTTTTTTATGAAGTCAGCATCTAATCAACTTTTTTCGAAGGAAATTCAAGACGAACTTATTCTTATTTTGAAAAAACGATTTGAGAAGTTTAAAACACGTCACAGCAATATTAGTTGGCAAGAGGTTGAAGCAAGACTTCTCAAGTTTCCTGAAAAACTTGCTATTCTCCATGAAATGGAATTAACTGGTGGAGAACCTGATGTAATTGGTATAGATTCAAAAACGAAGGAAATTATTTTTTTTGATTGTAGTGAGGAAAGTCCGAAAGGCAGGCGCAGTTTATGTTATGATCGGGAAGCATTAGATGCTCGAAAAGAACATAAACCTGTAAACAGCGCTCGTGATTTGGCGTTTGACATGGGCATTTCATTATTGAATGAAGAAGAGTATCGACTCCTGCAAACATTAGGTGCCTTCGATTTGAAAACTTCTAGTTGGATTGAAACGCCTGAAGCAATACGTGCCTTGGATGGTGCTCTTTTTTGTGATCGCAGGTACAACCATGTTTTTGTATATCATAATGGAGCTCAATCGTATTATGCTGCGCGAGGGTTTCGAGGAAGATTAAATGTGTAGTGTATACACATACCACTTGGCATCCTCGATCGTTGAAACAATTTTCATATTGCTGAACTAATCAGGCGTTACGATGGGCCGGTATAATAGGAGGCTCTCCATTGAACGGATTGTGCATCGAAGCGACGCCTTTCTCGTGCATTGTGGCGGCACTGCTTATTTTAAGTGCCCCGAAGCGATCGCGAATCGCATCCATCGACTGGTACAAACCAACTGTTTTCTCCCAATCATCAAACATATTAATCTGGTAATACCCTTCCGTAAGATCGGAGAAACGCACGCCTACCAAGCGTACAAGCAAACGACGGTTATACAATTTTTCGAAGAGGGATGTAACAACAGGTATGAGCACATGGTCGGCAGCGGTATAAGAAATTTTAGCCTGTTTACTGAGCGTACTAAAATCGGAGTAACGAATTTTTACGCTTACGCAGGAAGTTAGTTTTTCCCCTTTACGCAATTGATAGGCGAGCGATTCGGTCATGGCTTTTACCAAACCCATCATTCGTTCCACATCAATAGTATCCTGTCCGAAGGTACGTTCACTGGAAATTGATTTGCGTTCATGATATACTTCTACGGCACGATTATCAATGCCATTAGCACGTTCCCACATTTGCCTTCCGGGTTTACCAAAAGCGGCCTCCAACATTTCCACCGGCATTTCTTGTAGTGTTTTTACCTTCTTCACCCCCATGTTACTCAGTGTTTGAAACATCTTGTCGCCTACCATGGGAATTTTCTTTACGGAAAGAGGAGCTAGAAACTCCTTTTCATGTCCGAAATCAATTTTAAGTTGGTTGCAAGGCTTAGCTTCATTGGTAGCTACTTTTGAAACTGTTTTATTAACCGACATTCCGAACGATATAGGCAAACCGGATTCCTTCATCACCTTCTGACGAAGTTCCGTAGCATATTTATAGCACCCGAAGAATTTATCCATGCCGGTAAGGTCTGCATAAAACTCATCGATACTAGCCTTCTCAAAAACAGGAACTTGTTCTTTAATAATGTCTGTTACCTGTTTTGAATACTTAGAGTAGGTTCCAGATTCGCCTCGAATTACAATGGCTTCCGGACAAAGCTGTCGGGCCATACGCATTGGCATACCGGAGTGAGCGCCGTAATGCCGGGCTTCATAACTAGCGGCGGCAACCACTCCCCGATCGCCGGTACCTCCTACTAAAATAGGTTTATGATTAAGCCTGCTGTCGAGCAGCCGCTCCACCGATACGAAAAACGTATCCAGATCCATATGTAAAATAGTACGTTGCATAAACAAGCAAGCGTGATCGCCTTATTTTTTTGAATTTTATGAGCCCGTACGCAAACGATGCAGCCGGGTTTTGCTGCTACAAAGATGTAAACCGAGGAACGTAACCAGTTTACGTAGTGCCTTTTTATTTGGGTTGAAATAAAAAGATAAATTGAAATTAGTGTGGTGCTATGGTTTAAACAAAATTTGTGGACAAGTTTAAGTCCGTTCAAACCAAAGTAAATAACAAACGCTAAAAATTAAATGGTTATATCCGACCAGTTTTCGCCTCGTTTAATTCGAAAAACTTGCATTTCAGAAACTTTAAATCGCTTAGCCAATAATTTAACAGGTTTTCCTTCTTTCAGAAGTTTTTTCATAAACATAACCTGCGTAACGGTAAGCTTAGTTTGTTTTGAACCATTATTTCGTCGTTGTTTTCTAATCGTGTGATCATGTTGAACATAAGGGCTGTTCTTTTGATGTTCCAGATTTTCTTTCCTTGTCATCCATTTCAAATTATCAAAACGATTATTCAATTTATCAAAATCCAAATGAGCCACTACAACCTGATCGGGGCCGGGAGGTGGAAGAAAATATTCTGCAACCAATCGATGAACCAGGCACCTCATGTGCGTAGTTCGTTTCGATAAATCTTGTTGTACTTCCTTTCTATAATTAGCCTGCAACCCATTCAGTAACGTTTCCAGTTCTTTTTGTTTGGCAACATCCACGTTTTCCATTTTCATTGCCTTTAGCTGTTTCAACAATAAATCAATTTGTTGTTGATGATAAGCGAATTTCTTCTTAGTGGCTTCATCTCGGTCAACTTGCAACTTTGCAACCATACTAAGATAACCGGTAACCATTGAACCTTTTAAAATTTTACCTTTAGAAAGTATGTGAAACGAACGTAGCCTACCAAAATTTGAAACTTCAACACGTAAATCATTCACGTATCCATTTCCAAATTCAACCTTCTTCCATATCTCACCTGAAATTTCTTTGACCATAATTAGCAATTTTTCAACTTTCAAAACAAATGAATCACATTTTCATAAAAACAAGTTAGAGCAGAAAATACGAAGGACTTCTATTGAAATTTTATTATCCTTTCCGATTTCTCCAGCAGTAAAAAATTATTGAAAGACATTCAAAATAATTATTACAAGTTAATATAAAAAATAACAACCATTACCACGCTATTTAGCTGCCTTAACAGCTGTCCAATTTTCTCCACGAACGATACGTTTGATTTGTGTTTCACTTACACCAAATTGTCGTGCTAAATCACGTTTCGTTTTACCGGTATTAAACAATTTTTTTATGAGCATAACTTTTGGCACTGTAAGCTTTGAAACACTTAATAATCTTTGCGGTGTTGTTAATCGAGTTTTTTGTTCCGCAATAACGTAAGGACTTTTAGATTGATGAATAAAGTTTTCTTCAAGTGTCATCCACTTCAAATTATCAGCTCGATTGTTTGTTTTTTCAAAATCCAAATGGGCAACCCTTACTTGGTCTTTCTTCGGTTTAGGTAAAAAATATTGAGCCACTAAACGATGTACCAACCAACATACGGAAACCGCACGACTTTTTGATTCTTCTGAAATAGACTTATGTAAATTCTCTTTCATTGTTTTAAGCAGTGCGGCTGTTTCTTTGATCTTTACCTTTTTCTCATCTGCTAGTTTTTGTTGCTTTAATAAGCGTTGAAGTTTAAAAATTTGATTTTGCATTTTATCAAATCTTTCCTGCACTTTAGGGTCTCGCGGGTAAATGTGCTTCCGTCTAATTAATGGATACCCATGTACATAAGAAAATTTCAAGATTGCCCCGTCAGACATCTTGTTAAATGTTCTAACCCTTCCAAAATTAGATACTTCTACACGTGAATCTTGTATAAATGCTTTATCTACTACTACCTTTTTCCAAATTTCACCTGGAATTGGTGGTTCTTTGCAAGTTCGCATAGCACTAAATTTTTTTAAATAAATACTTGTTGTTTCTTCTCAGGAAACCCCGATCGGGAATTTCAAAAGTACGACTTCTAAAGCAATAAACAAGTCTTGATATAAGAATTTGACTGATACAATCTATCATCATCATATACGTCTTGATGCTGCATTTAAATTCTATAGTTAGAACCAGTAAACATTTTTATCATTCAAATCTTCTAATTCTAAAAAAGTTAAGCATGCAAGTGAATGAATTAGAAAACCTAATGTGTGCAAAAAAAAGATAAGAAATTTCAAAATCGTTTAAACTTCAATCAGCAAATAAAAAATGCTGTCTGTTAATTTAGCAACAACATCTTTCTTCGTTCTATAGAAGATTCCGTTTTGACTTCAACAATAAAAAATCCAGTTCGAAAATTTCTTGTATCAATTTGTATCTCATTGCTTCGATTGGGAGACGTACTAAAAACAATCTTTCCCATCATGTCTATTACATTCACTTCCATTATCGGCTGGCTATAGGTTCTCACTGAAAAAAACGAGTGTACTGGATTGGGAAAAACATCAACTTGCAAGGTGTCAGTTCCTTCTATAAAAAACTTACATGATAATTTAGCTTTCCAACCATTCGCACTAACGCCTTCATCAGAATGAAAATGAAGTGTAAGAGCTCCAGAAGTGTCGGATGACGTTATCTTTCCCGGTGAATGTGATCCGCAATATTTACCTAGTTTTGTAGACGTTGTATCCTTACCATTAAAAATTTCGAGATAATCATATTCGCAATTATTGCTAGCCTCTAATTCAAAATTTAAAAACTCTAATTGAACCGGATTCCATGCATTCAGCGGAAGAAGTGTTTGAATATAATCTTTGTTATCGGCGTATACCGCATTATAACCGTCGTCAAAATGTAAAGCGTTGCAAAGTGAAACTGATTGATTATTTACTTTCACTAGAGGGCCGGTTATAAAATGTTTGGTAATATAAATCGAATCCAATCCGTTACTAATGGTAAATCGAAACATTAAATCGGTACCTAAAGGCGTTCCATTTTTTATGGTTCCATCAAACGCAATTTGCATTGATTGTTGAACAAGTAATTCCTCCAGAAGAATATGTTGCGTAAGAAATTCAATATATTTTGTTGCTTCTCCAAGCGCTTCACATCGAACTACAACGTCTTGTGCATCAAGTTGACCTAAATTAATTGCGTGAAGGTTTAAACGAAAATGTTCACCCTGATCGATCGTACCATTTGCATTATCATCATTCGAAATATATGCATATTTTAAACGTAAAGCTTGTTGAGGATTGCTTGAACCCAATTTATAATTGATAATTGTAGCTTGGTTACTTATTTGTGTAACACGTAGTGCACTCGGATCGCCATTATAAAATCGTGAAGACGGAAGCGTATGTTCTGTAAATTCATTATTGAATCCATTTTTAAAACAAGCTTTTGAATTATCGGTTGAATCATTATTAGCATGTTCTAAAAAAACTTCATGATGTGTGGTTTGATTATTTCCATTTCGGTCGATATGCCAAATCGTTAGGCCTTCATCTTCTATCTGTGCACTTCGCGCCGTTTTCTCTCTATTTTCCAACAAGAAAAATTCATTGCTATCGTTGATGTTATAGTAACGATAACAAGTCATTGCATTTGCCGTATCGTAAACAATACCATTAAACTCATTGATATCGATTACCCTTCCCCAACCTGCATTACTTCTAAATAAAGGATTAGGCGGTACAGGGTTACCGCCATCGTTTCCAGGCCAACACATTAAATCAAACGTACCAATACCATCGTCGCCATTAGTTGTTGTGTACTTATAGGTATCGGGCCATTTACCAATCATGTGTCCATTCTCATGCGCAATGGTTGCTATTTTTAAGGGTGCATAAGCAGGAGAGCAGTTATAGTCGTTGCTACGAATTCCATTTGCTTCGAATCCGGTGTAATTACCCTTGTGATGCCACATTCCTTTAGCCCAATTAAGCGGAACACCTGTGTACATTAAATTAATAGCTCGAATAGAATGATCGTTATTCAGAGAAAGCGACGAGAAATCAAAACCTTGTGCATGTATCCATCGCAGCGCAGAATCTAAAAGCATGCGAGCGCCCGTTGCATAAGGTAAGGAATCGTAGTATGTAAAATTCTTCGGAGCGTGATAAAAACCGAAAACAACATTTTCATAGTCTAATAGTCCTCCGGAAATATCACGGTAAAAGGTACGAAGTGATCCGTTGTTATCATAATTGGAGTAATTGAGATTATTGCAAAATTCATGAAATTCAGAAACAGGTAATGTTGCTGGTTCATCAGGAAAATCAACCAAAATACATAATCCTTTGATATTCCCTTTCACCGTTTGCAAGGGTGTACCTCGGGTATGTGCTACTAACTCCTTTGAATTACTTTGAAGATTAGATTTCTGTAAGGCAATATTTTGTAATCTAACATTATCCCTTATATCTTGATGTCTTGAGATCAAACGATTCTTATAATAAATTTCATGATTTAACAATCCGGTATATGGCTGCACCGTAGAAATTAAATGCTGACCATCATCCGACACGGTGGCATAGCAAATCCATTGTGTTAGTTCATCACGAATTAAAGTATAGCCATCAACACTTTCCGCCCGAATGTAAAATTCATCGCCAAACAATTTCACCTCCACACGACTACCATCGGGTTGTTTAAATTGAATGATGTTACCTCGATAAGGAACAGCGTCAAGTTTGCATGAAAATAAAAGAATAAGTATAAAAAGGAAGAATCGCATGAATGAAAGTTAACCGTCATTCAAAGTAATGTTCCTTTTACCAAACTATCAAATAAATGGTGGGAAAGTAAGATTTAGAAGACTTCAAGATAACATGTATAATTACACAAGCTTCTTGATAACTGAAATGAATACAAGAGGTAACGTTTATTTATCGGCTAGTTTAAATTGAATAGGTAGTGTATAATTGACATTAACCGGTTTGCCTTGATATTCACCAGGTTTCCATCGAGGCATTGATTTAATTACACGCAAAGCTTCAGCTTCCAATTCATTACCTTCGGAAGGTTTCTTTAAGGTTTTTACATAATCGATCGTTCCTGTTTGGGTAACAACAAATTGCACCAATACCTTTCCCTGAATATTAGCCTTTCTGCTATTTTCAGGATAACGAACTTCTTTACTTAAATAAGAAATGAGTGCAGTGTTACCACCCGGAAACTCAGGCATTCTATCTACATTTTCATAAACAGTATCCGGTTCTAATGAAGAAACTACAGCTCTTACATCTCCGGAAATTGGGTCTTCAATTTGAATCGTATCCTTGGGATGATTCATGATTGTATATTTGATTTTATTATCCTTTGTTTGGGCAAAACTCTGCAACAGGATAAATGAAAATCCAATCGTTATTGGTAGTGATAACAGGAGAAGTTTTTGAAAAGTTGTAATGGGTGATTTTTTGTAAAGCATAGTAATACGAGATTTTAAAGGATGATTAAAAAAGTGATGCGCCAAATAGGTTGGCATATGATCATAACGAATAACTTGAAGTAATTGTTCTACATAATAATCGGTGTTTGAAGATTGTTTAACCGCAGCGGCATCTGCTTCGAACTCATGTTGTAATTCAATTTCTCTGTGAAACAAAAAAATAAACGGATTAAACCAACAGAGCGATTGAAGAATGGAAAAAACAATTTTATCACGACTATGCTTACAATCAATATGTGCCTTTTCGTGCATAATCATCGTATTTACTATTTCTTCTCCTTTATACTTCGATGGAATATAGATATTGGAAAGAAAGGAAAAAGGCGATTCAATAGTATGGTTGAAATAAACCAGTTCATTTCCGATTTTTTCCAAACGTGATTGTTTTTTGATTCGTTGAATAATATAAACTCCTAAAAAAAGTCGTGTTACCCCCCAAACGAACCCTATGTAATATATGGCTCGAAAAACGACCAACCAATCATACTCCTTCTGTTGAATACTATTGGCGTAAACTGTTATTGTTTGTAGCGAAATTTGTACCACTGAAGAAGCAGGTCTGTTTGAAGAAGTTAATATTCCAGAAAAAGGATTAATACATGGTAAAATACAAGCCAATAGCACTGCTACTAAAATAAAATATCGATTCCATTGAAATAGCGGCAACTTTCTAAGCCATAGCATATAACTTAGATAGAACACACCTAGCAATACGATTTGTTTTATCATGAATAATAACATAGCTATTTGGTTTTTTTAAGTTCGCTAATCAGTAATTCCAATTCTTCAATCGACAATTTCTTTTCCTTAATAAAAAAAGATACAAGTTGTTTGGCAGACCCATTAAAATAATTCTTCAAAAGCGGTTTCAAATTACCCTTAAAGTAAGAATCCTTAGAAACTAAAGGGTAATATTGATAGGTTTTCCCATAAGCCTTGTAGGATACATAACCCTTATCTTGAAGAATTTTAATAATGGTAGAAACAGTATTATAATGCGACTTCGGTTCCGGCATTACCTCTATTATTTCTTTAACAAATGCTGTTTCTAAACTCCATAGGAGTAACATTATTTCTTCTTCTGCCTTGGTAAGTTTCTCCACGTTGAAAATTTAATCTAACACGAAGCTATAACTATTTATTTAGTTATACAACTATTTTTATAGTTTTTTTTTGAATACAAACAGAATCTTCTAATAAAAGAATAGAAGGAGTATTCCACTCAGGTAAACTAAATTCAGCGATAAACTTACTATTGAACTTTTCTATTGCACAGCAAGTACAAACACCTTGGGCCACATTTTACCCGTAACATAAAATAATTTCTTATCCCTATTATAGGCGATACCATTCAATTCAAGTGATTTATTGTATTCCTGATGAGCCTGATAAACCAACCCCGACAAATCAATTTTACCAACTACTTCGCCATTATCCGGATTAATTTTTACGATTTCAGGAGTTGTGTACACATTGGCAAAAATAGATCCATCAACGTATTCCAATTCATTCAGCATATCTCGCGAATAACCATTCAAGGTAACTGCAATTGATTTTACAACTTGCAACGTATTCGGATCAAGATAGGTTAGTTTACTCGTTCCATCCGACATGATAAGGTAGGTACCATCGGTAGTAATGCCCCACCCTTCTGCTGTAGGAATTGTAAATTCTCCAAGCTTTTTATAAGTTGTTGCATCATAAATGAAACCAACCTTTGTTGTGTAGGTTAATTGATAAATCTTGTTACCTAAAATAGCAATACCTTCTCCAAAATATTTTTTTGCATCTAACTCAGCCTTCACTTTTATACGGCCGTTATTCGTATCGAGTACACCAAATAACGATCTGGTTTGTGGCAATTGATCCGTAGCTCCTGTACTTTCAAAAATCAATTGATCATGAACAAATAAACCTTCGGTAAAGGCATTTGTATCATGAGGAAACGACGACACAACTGAGTAGCTGATATTAGATACTGAGGGTATAATCTGTGTTTCTTGTGTTTCCTGTTCAAGTGGTTCTTTACATGAATGAACAACCAATAACGTTAAACATAGTAATGATAATTTTCTCATAGAAATTCTTAATTCTCGAAACTTCCGCAAAATACAACAGAAATAAACATACCGATGTTTTGAATTGAAAAGTAAAATAAACGCGTGGCATAGCTCATTTTACTACACACATAAATTCGATTCTATTCAAGCACTTGTGAACTTGATGAGATTAGGCTAATTAATAAAAACCCAGTTTAGTTTGAATCTAATCATAAAATTGGGCGTCGGATAAAGAGGATAATTCAAATTATTTACAGCATAAAGTTGCTGAATTTCATCAAAACTTAACGCAGCACGGAATCGCTTAATTTTGAAATTAAAAAAATAGGAGAACCCCGGTATGTTCGATATGGTACGTGTGTATTGTGGTGTAAAGGATTGAAATACCGGTATGTAAAGATCTGTCTTAAAGGGTGAATTATATCTCATTTCGATGCCGGTTGCTATAGCTAGTTTTTCCTTTAGAATATTTCGATTTAGATATAATCTATTACTTGTTGCGAAGTTTGGAATGTGAATTGGAGAATTGTTAGGTGCTTGTTGAAAAAATACATCATTATCCATTTTCCAATTTCGCCAAGCAAACGTTTTTGAAATAAGACCTTGTGTTACGGGTATCAAAGAACCATATTGACGTATTATTTGATTGGTATCAATATAGATCATATTCAAAATAGAATATTGCTGTAACACCACGTTAAAATGCTTTGAAGTGTTAATATACCTTGCGGCTAGATGGTTAATCGCAATCTTTTTCAGTCCGTTTTTTTCGGAAGTTAGATCGTAATAGTAATAGGTCTGTTTATAATCCGGGGATTGTAAACTTTGATTAAATTCTAAATTGAAATAACCCAAATGTTCCGAAATTTTTCGTCCGACGTTTGCTCGTACCATGAAATTTCCTTTGGCATTACCAGTAAAATAAAATTTTACCAAGGCATTGTAATTCCAACGATCCCCCTCTTGTTGCTCTTTTTGAAGTTGACCAAAAATAAAGTTATTAAGAAAAGTAGAAACACCTTTTCGCGTATTTATTCGTTCATACTCTAAACCATAACCAGCTTCAAATCGAGTAACTTTACCTTTCAGTCTAATATTCTGATTTATCGAAAATGAGTTTCCAATTTGAGTTAAAAAATGTTTGTGATACAAGGAAGCTTTGTTGGATTGATCGAGGTTATAAATATATCCATATTCGGCAGAGTCGGGTTCCTGATCTTCATAAAATTGATATATAAAATCTGAATAACACAGATGTTTCAATCCGAAGCTCGGTAAGAAAGTTGTATTACCTAAACTATCTTTCACCGTTTTACCAAAAAAATAATGATGGTTAAGGTTAAAAGAAACCTTACGAATTGAATTAACTACAGAGGAACGATTTACAGAAAAAGAGGAGGCTTCATACAAAACCGGCAATAAACGTCTATCAACAAACGAGGCATCGCTGAGTTGCGATTCCGACAAAATACCACCGCTTTCATCTTGCTGAACTTTTGCATAAATCAAAGAAGCCTTACTTTCATAGCGTTGCTTTTTACTTCGATACCATGAATTTAAATAAGCAATATCCTGATTGCTGCGCAAATATTTGAAGTTTCCAGGCGAAACTAGTTTTCGATAGGATGCGGAGAGATTCCAATCGGAGGTAATATTCTGCGTGTGAAACAATTGTATACACTGTTCTTGTTTTCTTCCCATCCAATAATAAATGTCGGTATAAGGCCGAGTGGTATTGTAAAATTTCAAGCTATCATGAATAGGGATATACCCAAGGTTATTTTGCATACCCAACTTCATGGCTGGATTCATGTTTGGTTTATACAACAAAGAAGTATAAGCTGTTCCTGTATTTCCTAAATCACGATCCCAAATGGATATAAATGGATTTCTATATTGATTGATAATTGTGGTATCTACTCTTTGGTGAACATTATTCCAAGCAGACACATAATAAATTACAATACTATCATTGGTTTTAAGTTGCTTTTTGTTTTGTGCTGTATCCGTTTTAATATCTGGTGTATCGGATGCTCTTCCTGAAAATAATTGTGCATCCGTTTGAAAAAACAGGAGCATCACCAAAAATGATACGACGGAAATGCGCTTAGCCAAGTTTCAAAGGTAGATTGTTCAATGTTAGATTTCTCCTAATAATTCTTTAAATATTTTTGCCATGAGCGGAGCCGCTTTATGGGCAGCTTCCAGTACTTCTTCATGCGTAATAATATTATTCTCTTCACGAATACCTAAATCGGTAACAACGCTCATTCCAAAAACCTTCATGCCAGCATGTATAGCAACAATAACCTCAGGAACTGTGCTCATACCAACGGTATCGCCTCCTATAACATGAAGAAATTTATACTCCGCTTTAGTTTCGAATGTAGGTCCTTGTAATCCAATATACACTCCTTCGTGAACTTTAATTTGATTGCGCAAAGCTATTTGCTTTGCTTTTGTTATGAAGTATTGATCATAAGGTTCCGTCATATCCGGAAAACGCGGGCCGATATGTTCATCATTTCGACCACGTAAAGGATGCTCAGGAAATAAATTAATATGATCTCTAATAATCATTAAATCGCCCACGTTAAATTCTCTATTCATGCCACCTGCTGCGTTTGATACCATCAATAACTTTGCACCTAAACCCTTCATTACTCTCACCGGGAAAGTTACTTCCTGCATGGAATAGCCTTCGTAATAGTGAAATCGGCCACTAAGCATTACCACTTCTTTGCCATTAATCTTACCAAATATGAGCTGCCCACCGTGCCCTTTAACCGTGCTTACAGGAAAGTTTGGAATTTCTGAATATGCTAACGACAAAGAGATTTCGCATTCATCAACCAATCCTCCGAGGCCACTCCCTAAAATGATACCCACTTCAGGTGCTGCCACGAGTTTATTTTTAATAAAATCAATAGTTTCCTGTAATCGAACAGTATTTACATTTTCCATGAGGATAACCTTTTCTTAAGTAATTTAGTTTTTTGCACGAACCGTTCGTTGCTCAATTCGCTTTTCGTAATGTTCTCCTTTAAAAAGAAGATGAACATAAATTCCAGGAACATGAATTTCATTCGGATTTAGTTCACCGTTTTCAACTATTTCTTCTACTTCTGCAATGGTAATTCTACCTGCCATAGCCATCATGGGATTGAAATTACGCGCTGTATCTTTAAATACTAGATTCCCTTGTTTGTCGGCTTTCCAAGCCTTCACAATAGCGAAATCACTTTCAAAAGCTCTTTCCATCAAGTATTCTTTCTCTTCTCCGTACATTGTAAACGTTCTAGTTTCTTTTCCTTCTGCCACTTCTGTTCCAACGCCGGCGGGTGTAAAAATAGCAGGCATGCCATAACCGGTTGCCATGCAACGAGTAGCCAATGTTCCTTGTGGTATTAATTCAACTTCCAATTCACCACTGAGAAGCTGTCGTTCAAATTCTTCATTTTCACCAACATATGAGGAAATCATTTTTTTCACTTGCTTGTTTTGCAACATTAATCCAATTCCAAAGTCATCAACACCTGCGTTATTTGAAATACAGGTTAAGTTTCTAACACCGCTTTTTACCAAAGCAGCAATACTATTCTCCGGTATACCGCACAATCCAAAACCTCCTAACATAATAGTCATACCATCCTTAATATCCTGAATCGCCTCTGAAGCACCACTTACTAACTTATTCATTCCCATATGAAAGAAATTTTGGGTTCAAAAATATTGTATTCAGCGCAAAGAGGCAAAGGAAAATTGAAATATAGTTGATGTCGTTCTTTATTGGGATTTATACGTATTTCCGCAACACATGCGAGCTAAACGCCAACACCATTTTTTTGCATCAACTAGTAAAACTTATTAGCACTAAGAATCCAATTTTATAAGTAGGTTTTTCAATTTAACCTTTGGGAACATTTCAAATATCGTTTTACTACCCCTATATTTGATAAAATGCATTAGATACGGAATGCCAATACCAAAAGTAATTTATCAAACGTATAAAACAGATGAGCTTCCATTTCTAACCAAATGGCATATTTATAATTTAAAAAAAAGAAACCCTGAATTTGAATATCAATTTTATGATGACCAAAGAGTTTCTGATTTTATTCAATCGGAATTTGGGTCCGAAATTTTCGATCTTTATTCTAAAATAAACATAGGTGCAGCTAAAGCAGACTTTTTTCGGTATGCTATTCTTTATAAGAAAGGAGGTATTTATTTAGATATTGATAGCTTAAGTTTGGCTAAATTTAATACGTTCATACAACCCAGCGATTCAGCCATTATTTCTTTAGAAAGTAATTTAGAATATTATGTTCAATGGGCTTTAGTTTACGAACCGGGTCATCCATTTTTAGCGAAAACCTTAGAGATTGTTATCGATAACCTCAAGCATAATAGGTACCCAAATGATGTTCATGCCATGACCGGCCCGTCGGCATACACCAAAGCCATTCGTGAAAGCATGACCACGTTATCGAAGATCAATTATCGTGAACTAGGTGTAGATTATGAAGGCAAATTCAAATTTCATTACCGATTCAGTAAATTCTTCATTTATGGTTTGTTTAGAAAGAAACATTGGAGAACCATGCAAGAACAAATACCAGTTTTGAAGTGATGAAACATGGATAAGTTGTTTCACCTTGATGCTATTAAAAAGTGTACTGAATTCAATTTTCTTTAGAAATCATCCCAACCTATATTGTCTACCCGTCCTTCCGTAATGTAAAATAATCCGGCATTCGGATTAACTTCTAGCATCTTTGAATTAGGGCGAAGTATTCCATTAAATTCGAAAGCGATTTTCTTTTCATAGGGGTTCAAATAAATAACACGAACACCGGCATTTCCGCGTAAATCTTCAAAAGCTCTGTAATTATTTGGCAAGTCCGTAGGTCGATATCCTTCCGGCATATAGGCGAATTTACAAACATACATTCGTTCCTTATTACTTGTATCTGATTTTGTTTGCAAGGGAATCTCCTTCATATCCGTTAATTTATTGAGTTGAATCCAGATAACTGATTTGTCTTCTGCTTCAAAAAATAAATCTAACATATCGGCGTTTCGCATACGAACGGGTTTAGTAACCATGAAGGAAGTATAGGGTCGTCCATTAACCTTGCAACTCAACTGGCCTTCCTGAAGTTTATTTGCACTATAGCGAATATTATTTCCTGTATAGGTAGGTCGAGTTGTAACAGCCTTTAATTCATCTCCTCGCATGGGTTCCCAATTCTTGGAAAGAGCAGAAAAAGAAACTGCTTCTCCAGCACTTGCTACCGGCACAGTAGTGGCTGTTTTTGAAGAAATAATTTTGGTGACTTTAAATTCACTCCCGCCTTCAGAGTAATAATACTTACCGTCTTCTAATCTGCCTTTAAGAAGTTCACCACTGATACTAAATTGATCAGTATTACCAACACGCATCGCGTAATCAATT
>JAEUVD010000022.1 GCA_016787065.1 Chitinophagaceae bacterium | reverse complement strand
GCTGTTGCTGATGATTGACCTGAAGTTGAATTGTTGATTGTCAAATTCAAAGTCTCTGTGTGAGGACAACCAGCAGCGTTTGTTGATGTAGCTGTGTATGTTCCAGACTGAGTATAAGTCATACCGTCTACTGACCACATATAGCTATCACAAGCTGTTGCTGATGATGTGTTTGAAGTTGAATTGTTGATTGTCAAATTCAAAGTCTCTGTGTGAGGACAACCAGCAGCGTTTGTTGATGTAGCTGTGTATGTTCCAGACTGAGTATAAGTCATACCGTCTACTGACCATGTATAGCTATCACAAGCAGTTGCTGATGATGTGTTTGAAGTTGAATTGTTGATTGTTAAGTTCAATACTTCGTTTACAGTACAACCATTTGCATCTGTTGATGTACCTGTATAAGTACCAGATTGCGTGTACGTTAAACCATTCACAGACCAAGTGTAGCTATCACAAGCTGTTGCGCTTGAAGTATTCGTAGCATTTGAAGAAGGACCACCAATAGTTACGCTTAACTGAGTTGCAGCACAACCTGTAGGTGTTACATCAATGTTATGAGCACCTTGAGATAAACCACTAATTGTGAATGAAGTACCCGAAGCAAAGCTTTGAGCAGTACCACCATCCACTGAATATGTACCAGCAGAAGCAGAGCTTAAGTTAACCACAACAGAACCTGTACCACCAAAACATAAAGGATCGGTAGTTGTACCGGCAGTTACGTTAGGGCATGCTGTTGGTACCGGAGGATTTGACTCAACAAAATGCTGAGGACCTGCGATGTAAGCATACGGTGCAGTTGGTGCAGCTGAGTTAGGTGTACCACCTGTTGTTTGTGTAGTAATAGAGGCACCAGAAGTTGCACCATTTGTCCAGCATGAAACAGCTGTTTTGGTACGGTTAGAAGCAGTGGTAAAAGACCAAATGAAATTTGGTGTAGCACCCGGAGTCATAGGTTGCGTATTCGTTAAACGAAACGTACCATAACGGAAAGGTGAAGCTAGGGCAGCAGCAACAGCGCTTGACGTTTGAATACTCGCCGTAACACGTATTTGCTTAGAAGTAGCATTAACGGTTGTATTAGGCGTCAAGTTGTTTTGAGGCGCAGGCAGGTTGTTAGACCCTGCAACAAATGAACCGGTAATTACACCACCATTTGCCATACCTGCATAGTTAAATTCAATACCCATTTGCACTGACTGCAATAGGTAATTGTTTGGGCCGGTGTTTTCCAGCCAAACTTCGAACTCACACGTATTCGCTGTGGGATACGTGATGTTCTTCAGATCGCACCGGTAGGTTTGCGAGAAACCTTGACTGGCCGTCAGGAGCAGCAGAAGGGTCATGACCGCCTTCCACCTTGAAATCCATGTCTGTTTTTTCATACTTTTCAATTGAAATTTTGATTAAAAAAATTGATTAAATAAAGAGTTTAAAATTTCCCGCGAAAATAATTTCTCCGCGGGAAATTGTAATGTTATTAAATTATGGCGCTTGGATTGTTACACCAGCGTCGATATTTGGACTAACCATTAAGAAGTCGAAAACATCCACACATCCTTCTCCAGTTACGTCGGTTGCGTAGTATCCGCAATCACCATTAACGATGTTTGGATCCATGTCGATATAATCGAATCCGTCGATAGCTAAATCCTGATTTACATCACCTGCATAGAAGGCAAATACACCAGTTTCAACTTCCCATTGATTATCTCCATAAGCTTGGTTAGCTGCTGTAGAGAAATTATAAGAAGTAGATGCAGCCATAGTTACAGGGTTTGCAGACCATGTTTGAACGTGATTACGTTGAATAACAACAATGTAGTAGCTGTTTCCTACAACAGAACCTGGGTACGAACAAGTAATTGTACCGTTAGTTTGTAACACACCACTAAAGGTATGCGCTGTTGCGTAAGGAGCAGAAGCATCATGTAATTCAACTGTAACATCATCGCAATCTGTAGTTGGATTTGGTAATCCTTGGTTGTTTAAAACTGAATTCATCATACCAGAACCAATATAGTAACCTTGTAAGTAACAAGTTAATGCTAAGGAAGCATTGTTAGGACTGATTGTTACGGTATAATCCTCTGTTTCACCATAGAAGTAAACCATACAAGGCGTAATACCAGCACCTGCAGAACCTTCCACATTCATTACACGCATAGCGGTAGTTCCAATGGTAGAACCTGAAGGAATTACAAATGAACCAGTTACAGTACGACCAACACCAGGAGTGGTTGGAATAGTTGCAGGTTCAGCAAATACTTGCTCACCAGCATCATCAAAATCACCATCTTGGTTAAGATCAATAAAGATAGCAGTACCATTACTAAATGTACCAACTCCACAAGCATCCAAAGTAATCGTAAAGTTTACAGTGCTTCCATCTACCATATCGATTGAAGGAGCACCCATGTAATTACCATATTGACCAGCTAAAGAACCAGCACCAGGAGCAACAGTTGAACAGTTAGAAACATTATTCATAGAACCTGTAGTTGAAGTTAAAGCTACACCGAAGATTTCTTCATCAGCTGCAGTTTGAGCAGGAGCTGAACAATAACACATCGTTGGAGCAGTCATACCAACCATAGCATAGTTTGCCATAGTACTTAAGGTAGACGCTGTACAAGTTACATTACAACGGTAGTAAGAAGTAGCAGTTTGTGAAACAACTTGCGTACTTGCATTACCTAAAGTAACTAGGTTCACTGTGAACGCAGCGTCATCTGCACTTTCCCATTGATATGTAATTCCACTTACACCTGTGTAAGCTTGATCTAGAGATAATGTGAAAGAAGTACTAGCACAAGCTGTAGAAGGAGCTACTACGTTTGCTTGGGCAGGAGCACCTGTACAAGGACAATCAGTGGTAGTTACAGAAATAGGACCAACATAAGTTGAGTAACCATTTCCTAAACAATTAGCACGTAAATAAACATCGTAGGTTGTTCCACAGTTCATTGTAGTAGCTGTAAACGGATTTGTTGTAGCAGCTTCTACAGTACCTGAACCAGGAGTGAAACCTGTAGCACCAAACTCGATTTCCCAATCTGTTTCAACACAACCATTTACCCAAGTGAAGGTAGCACCTGTAGCTGTTGGTGTATTAGAAGCAAATGAAGAAGGAGCTGGACAAGGAAGAGCAGGATCGATAGTTACTAAATAATCTTCTGTTTCCATGAAAGAATACGTAGTACATGGATCGATAGCTAAACCATTTGTTTGTCCGAAAGCACATTTAACACGCATACGATGAACACCTGATGGTGGATTACAAGCTAATACTACCGTAAAGTTTGTACTGCCTCCTAAAACACCTACTGATCCAGAACCAGTAGCTTGAACAGTTGTATAACCAATACGCTCAGTTGACGCGAATACGCCATCATCATCGTAGTCAATCCATGCTGTGTAGTGCTCAGAATATTGTCCTGCAAACACCTTAACAGTATATGTATTACCTGCAATCATATTAGTTACTGAACCAAGACCTGTATAATCAGATAAACCATTCCCGTTATCACCAGAAGCATTTGTACCTGGAGTAGGATCTGAAGGACAACCTGTACCTGAGTTATTCGTATATAAAACTGTTGCACCATCCAAAATTTGAACTTGAGCAATTACATCACCGTCACCACAAGCCCATGTTCCAACCGAAGTTGGTACACAATAGCATTGATTTGGTGCGGTTTGACCAACAAATACTTCAGTTGACTGAATAGTAATAGGACCTGTTGTACAGGTAATGTTACAACGATAGTAAGAAGGTGCGGTTTGATTTGCAATTGTTTCAGTAGCCGCAGTACCTAAAGCAACTACGTTTGTAGTAAACAATTGGTCGTCGGCACTTTCCCATTGGTAGGTGATACCTGTTAAACCACTGTAGTTATAATCTAGAGATAATGTAAATGGCGTAGCAGCACATGCACTAGAAACACTTGATAAGGTGTTAGCAGCCGGTGGTGTACCAGTACAAGGACAAGGTAATGTTGTAATAGAAACTGGTCCTACATAAGTAGAATAGCCATTTCCTAAACAGTTAGCACGTAAATAAACGTCTAAGGTAGATCCACAAGGCATTGTTGATGAAGCGTAACCACTACCAGGAGCAGAAACTGATTCAATTGTACCAGTACCAGGTGTAAATCCTGTGTTACCAAATTCTAATTCCCAATCTGTTTCAGCACAACCGTTAACCCATGTGAAGGTAGCACCAGTTGAACTAAAGTTGCTTGCAGCAAAACTTAATGGAGCAGGACAAGGTAGAGGAGGATCGATCGTAATCATATAATCTTCCGCTTCACCATAACCATAACTGATACAAGGATCAATTGTTGGGCCATTCGTAATCCAAGCGCAACGTACACGTAAACGATAGTTACCTGGTGTCGGGTTACAAGGAATTACGATCGGGAAGGTAGCAGAACCAAACGCCGTACCAATAGTAGTTGGTGTAGAACCAATTTTCTCAGCGGCAGAGAAATTACCATCTTGATCTAAATCTATCCAAGCAGCAACACCTTGGCCACTGAACGAACCAATAGTAACTGTACAGTTGTAAGTATTACCAGCTACTAAATTACCTGTGTAATTTGGCGCTGGATAAATAGAAGGATCATAGTAAGTATAAGAAATATTAGGTGATGTAGCAGTACCTGAATTGTTGTTCAAGGTAGTACCTGCAATCGCAACTTGAGAAATCAAATCACCAAATTGAATACCTGAAGTATAAGCCGGTACACAATAACACTGATTAGGTGCGTTTTGTGAAATTAAAATAGGTGTTGAATAATCAGACAAACCAGAGTTTGTACAAGTAACTAAACAACGAACATAAAAATTACCTTGTACAGCGGGTGCATAAGATAAATTTTGAGAAGTACCAAGAACACTTACGTTTGTTGTGAACGCTGCGTCATCGGCGCGCTCCCAAGAATAAGTAACACCTGATCCAGTTGTTGAGTTTTGTAGCGAATACGTAAATGCCGGTGTTGAACCAAAGCAGAAATTAGTTCCTGTAGAAAGCGTAGCGCCAGGTGTTGGTTGACCAGTACATCCAACGTTAGCCATAATTTCAATATCGTAATCTTCTACTTCACCCCATGTTGTTGATGGATTTATGCCACAAAAAGCGGTGTTAGCAAAAGTTGCATCGCAACCACCACGAATACGTAAACGAGTTAAACCCGGAGTTGCAGTGTAAGGAACTGTAAAAGAAATAGCTGTAGTTCCACTAGCACCCGGATTAACAGCAGCAGCCGATAATTCTTCACCAGCATCATACGTTCCACTTTGATTGTAGTCTATCCAACCGTTAGTCCATTGGTTAGGATCCGTTTGAACGGTAACAGCCAAGGTGTATGTTACACCCTGCATTAACTGACAAGCAGCAATACCCGGTGTGAAGTATGTATAATTATTACCTCCAATACAACCTGTAGAAGCATTATTTAAAGCAGTTGTTGGGATTGCCACATTGGTGATACCATCACCGGAACATGAAGTTTGAGCAGCCTCACAATAACAAGATAAGAAAGGACTTGAAGTAACTTGTAAAGGATTAGATGTTCCAGTGTTACCAGAACAAGTAACATTACAACGATAGTATTTAGGACCAGTGTAAGTAGTACTTTGCGTATTACCCGTACCTAAAGCCGTTACGTTAACGGTGAAAGCTGCATCATCTGCACTTTCCCATTGGTATGTAACACCAGTACCTGAAGTAACATTTTGTAAACCAAGATTAATTGTAGATCCAACGCAAGCAGTAGCAGGACCTGTTGTATTACCTGGTGCAGGAGTACCTGTACAAGGAGATGCCGCCATATAATTTACGAAACCAACAAAACCTCGTGGGCTATTTGTTGGGGAAGCCATTGTTCCACCATAACCATAGTTAGTACAAGCATTTAAAGTAAGATCACCATTTGCAAAAGAACAAACTTGGGTACCAACTGTTGAATAACGAATAGAACCTGCAGTAGCACTGAATGATGCGGCATTAGCAGAAGTTACATGTTGTAAACAGAAACGTACTTGCGTTTGAGGAGGAATTTGGTAAGTCATACCACTAATCCAAAGCGTGGCATTAGCACCTGTAGCAGTTGTAGAAGTGTTAGCAGTAGTTGCTAAAGCCGTATTGCTACCAATATCCGTCCAACCATTTGCTGAAGAAACTGCACCTACCGCACCCGGAGCAACGTTATAGGTAGCCGCTTTGGCATACAAACGAGCCGTACCGGTTCCGGTAAATCCAGCCAAACTTCCAATATCGGTTATGATATAAGAATCGGTTAAACTGTTGTTGGAAATACTAAATACAACAACAGAAGAGCCATTGTTATTTAGCAAACTTGTAGTAATTGTTTGGGCCGTTGAAATAGAATTGAACCCTAGCACCAATGCTAACATGGTTAGCAAGGCCCTCGACCATTTCATTGCCGTTTTTGTAATTGTTTGATTTGTCATATCAATTTTTGTGTTAAAAATTTTAAGTTATTTAATTGAATCCCTCAAGGCTGCAAGTCAGCGTGCAGCAAGCTTTTCTGTCGTTACTCTATTACCATAATTTTTAAAAAATTAATTTGAAGTGTTAAACAATGTTGATTCATACCGATAATTTTAACCTTTGGTTAAGTAGGTAAAGATACTCTATTTAACCAAAAATTATGACACAATTTATAACTTTAATAAATGGTTAAGAGGGGCTTCGTCAAAATTTCTACATATTTAATCTAAACACATGTTTAAAAATTGTATGTAATTGATTCTAGGGCATTTAGGTATTTTGCGAAAGCAAATCTTCAAGCGTTCGTCGGAACTTTTCCGACATTGGGCTCACTTTTCGAACCGAATAATTAAAAAATACCATTGCAGTTTTTACCCTAGCAACTTCAATCTTGACATTATTTCGGCTTACAAGAAATCGATAGTGTACATCAAATGAGGAAGATCGTATATCATCAATACCCATTTCAATGATTAAATCATCGCCATAAAAAGCTTCTGCTAAAAACTGTATGGCCGCATCCGCCATAATTAATCCATTGCCATCAACCTCCAGTTCACTATACCCTAAACTTGCGAACCATTGCACTCTCGCTTCATGGGCCAATGTTAGCATACGGTCGTTTCCTACATGATTACCATAGTTTATATCTGTGATACGAATTGGAACTTGAGTTGTGAATACAACCTTCTCCGGAAATACTAATTTAATGCGCATACAATTCGTTGCTTGGGCTTTGTTCAAGTAGCATCATAAAATGTTGAAAGGCTTTAGCTCTATGACTCACCTTATTTTTATCCTCGGAAACCATTTCAGCAAAACTTAAAGTATTTCCTTCGGGAATAAAAACCGGGTCATAACCAAATCCTTGTGTACCACTTCGCTGAGGGGCAATAGTTCCGTTACAAATACCTTCTACAAAATGAAAGGTTGTTCCATCAAAAAAGCAAATCACCGTTTTGAAGTATGCCTTTCTATTATTTGCTCCTTCTAGTTCTTGTAGTAACTTAGTTATATTGGCTTCCGGATCCGAAGGTTCTCCGGCATAACGGGCGCTATACACCCCTGGTTTGCCGCCTAAAGCTTCTACAAACAAGCCTGTATCTTCTGCGAATACCGGTTTGTTTACAGCAGCATAAACAGCCTCAACCTTGGCTTTAGCATTCTCCTCTAATGTTTCATAGGGTTCCGGTATTTCCTGATGAAAACCAATATCCGAAAGCGAAAGAAAATTAATTTTTCCTCGTAATAAAGCTTGCACTTCCGCTAATTTATGGGCACTATGAGTACTAAATACAATGGCTTGTTGCGTCATATGTTTCAATTCTTAAATTCCAAAAAGTGGTTTCAAACCTTCCTTCCAAAGTCGAGCCTTCAGCATTTCTTGCTTCATTAATTCGCTCAAACTATCTGCCAGTAACCATTTAAAGCGATGGAAACGAAATGGTGCATAGGTTTTTTTATTGAGTCTGAAAAATTCACTATCAAATTGCACCCCAAAGGAAATAATCGTATCCAGCTTTTCTCCCTGAACTTGTTTTAACCTGATTACAGGCCCTTCGCACGGGAAAACGTCGTACTGATCATGTTCTAACTTACAAGCCTTCATCATTTTTTCAACCAAATCAACAGGGCCTCCTTGCCAGTCTTCCTTACGTACAATAAGTAAGATTGACTTCTTCGTTTCAATAATACGGGCATCCGAAGACGGTTCGAGATAAAGAATATCTGTTGAAAATATAGGTAAAAGGGTTGCGTTCTCCTTGGAAATCATCGCGTAAATCTGCATTTTTTTTTGTTCTTTTGCAACGTTGTTTCACAATTAAACAGATTCATATGAATATCAGTACACTTAAGGTAACAGATAGTCGAGCTAATCAAATCGATGCTAACAATATTCAGTTCGGTCGAACGTATTCCGACCACATGTTGATAGCCGATTACGAAGATGGCCATTGGAAACAACCTCAAATAGTGCCTTATGGCGATATTAGTATGAGTCCGGCTACATCATTTATTCATTACGGACAATCTATTTTTGAAGGAATTAAAGCGTATAAAAACGCTCAAGGTAATATCAGTATTTTTCGCCCGAAAGACAATTGGGAGCGCTTTAATGTTTCCGCAGAGCGAATGGCTATGCCTCATGTACCGGAAGATATTTTTATTGATGGCATGAAGCATTTAATTACGCTCGATAAAGATTGGGTGCCAACCTCAGACGGTTGCTCGTTATATATTCGTCCGTTTATGTTTGCTACCGATGAGTTTATTGGTGTGAAGCCAGCAGAGAAATTTCGATTTATGATTATCACATCACCTGCCGGAGCGTATTATAGCAAACCAACCCGCATTTATGTTCAAAAGCAATATATACGTGCTTTTCCTGGAGGTATAGGTTTTACTAAAGCGGCTGGAAATTATGGTGCTTGCATGTTGCCTTCGTTACAAACTAAACAAATGGGTTACGACCAAATTTTATGGGTAGATGGGTTAGAGCATAAATATGTTCAGGAAATTGGAACGATGAATGTGTTTTTTAAATTGGGTGATAAAGTTATTACGCCCGATTTGGAAGCCGGTACTATTTTAGCCGGAGTAACCCGAGCGAGCGTTATGGAATTACTGCGCGATAAAGGTATAACGGTTGAAGAACGTCCACTTTCCATCGATGAAATTGTAGCTGCTCATGAAAAAGGTGAATTGCGCGAAGCATTTGGTACCGGAACAGCCGCCGTTATTGCGCCTATAGCCGAACTAAATTATGAAGGCAATATGATCCATCTTCCGGCTGAAGAAACTTGGGAAGTGTCTTCCTGGTTGAAAAAAGAACTTGCCGATATCCGCTATGGTAGAAAAGTGGATACTAAAAACTGGATGTACAAAATCTGTTAATCAAAAAAATTAAAACGCGGGCGTAGAAAAGGATATGGTTCGAATAGGAATTGCGGGGGATGCACAACCATTTTTGAGTGAACTAAACAAACATAAGCATGTGCAATACGCCGGCACTTTCAACCCTTCCGTTAATTCATCGGAATTACTTCCTTGGCTGAATTCTTTAGACGGTGTTATTTTCACATTTCCAATGTCGGATTCGTACACCGATATTCTGGAAGAAATTGTTCGTAGCGGCAGGCATAGTTTACTAACCAATCCGTACACATTAACGCAGCACAAAACGAATCCGGTATTAAAAATGGCTCGGGAGAGTAATGTAATATGTATGGCGGGTTCAGAAGCATTTTATAACCCCTTGGTTCGATACACTAAAAACGAAATGAAATTGCCTCTGTTTATTGAAGCACAGCAATTAAAACCATTTCAACAACCAGATGAGAAAATAGATGTTGTGCGTAGTTTGATGCTGGAAGATATTGTAACGGTTCTACAAATTGTGAATAGCGAAATCAAATATATAAGTGCTAGCGGGGTTAAAGTTTTGAGCGACACCATTGATATTGCCAATGCCCGTATAGAATTTACGAATGGCACCTTGGCCAATTTAACTTCAAGTAGAATTGCGCAAAAAGAATTGCACCTCACCCGCGTGTTTCAAAAAGATTGTTACCACGTATTGAACTTTTTGTCGAATCAGGTAGATAAGGTTTTTCTAGCGTCTTCGCCGGCTGCTGTTCATCCCTTGCAAACGGAAACAACACAAGTAGAAAAGGTAATGCCTGAAGAAGTTATGGTTTCTGATTTCATACACAGTATTTCGTTGCAACAAAATGTAGGAATGAGTCTTGACCTCAGTAGAAAGGCTTTGGAAGTTTGCGATTTGATTCTTAAAAAAATCAACTTTCTGGGTGATGAGTAAAATATTTAAACAAATTTAACGTTCATTAATACGCTCTGGTATGAAACAACTTTCTGTTCTGTTGGCTTTGCTGATTCTACTTTATTTGAATGCATGTAATGTGATCAATCCTTCGGAAAAAATTCCAACCTACATTCAAATTGATAGTGTACAGCTTCTTGCTACGAACATGGCCAAACATGGTTCTGTGAATCATAAGATAACCGATGTATGGGTGTATTACAACCGTGAAATACTTGGCCCATTTGAGTTGCCTGCGCGTGTTCCGGTACTGGCAGAAGGACATGGTGAACTGCAAATTCTGGCCGGAATTTATGATAATGGATTAACCGTTACGCGAACCAAATATCCGTTTTATGCAGTGGATACATTCTCCTTCACTGCGGCACCGGCTCAAGTAATTAAACATACGCCGAAATTCACGTATAGAGGTCTCGATACCACGGCAACCGTGAGCTATTTAATTGAAGATTTTGAACAAGGAAATATTTTCACAAAACGATACAGTAACGACACAACGATGATACGCACCGATGCCGCCGCAGATAAATTTGAAGGTGATTGGTGTGGTAAAATTTTCTTTAAGGATAGTGTAGATAATGCGGAGTGTATTACCTCAACCGCTTATCTTATACCGCCTTTTAAAGAGGCCTATATGGAACTGAATTATAAGTGCGATGTGCCTTTTGAAATTGCTACTGAAATATCGTACCAAGGTAGTTTAGTAAACTCTTCCATCTTAAATTTTAAAGCTACCGATAAATGGACAAAAGTGTATGTTAGTTTAAATGGCTTTTCTAACACCTTTCAGAACGGAAGTTTTAAATTTGTAATTATAGCATCAAAACCATCTACTACAGCAGAAGCGACCTTGTTATTCGACAACTTTAAAATTATTTATTTCAACTAATTTTTGAAGCAGCATTTTAAAATAGGAATTCTATTATACGCACTCGCCGATATTCTCACCTCGATAGCGGGCTGGTTGTTGTTTCTTTTTTATAGAAAGAATACCTACCTGCACATCGGATTTCAAGATTTTTTTTCACACCTTACTTCGCGTGAATATCTAATTGCTTTTTTGGTAATCCCTGCTTTCTGGTTTGTAATACATCTTTTTTCAGGAGCCTATTTTAACCCCTATCGAAAATCGAGGATTATTGAAATTTATCGTACGTTAATATCCACGTTGATTGGCGTAATTCTGCTTTTCTTCTTTTTAATTTTAAATGATCAAGCCGCTCATATTTCGTATTTCTACAAGAGTTTTTTTCTGTTTGTGGCGATACAATTCATGGCTATCTCCATCGGACGAATTGCCGTATTGTATTACATCAAACGTCAAATTAAAAAAGGATTTTTCGGGCATAATACCTTGATGATTGGCGGTAATCAGCAAGCCATCAATATCTATAAAGATATTACGGAAAACGAAGTGAAGCTTGGTAATATTTTTAAAGGATTTGTATATGCCGATAATAGCGGACAAAATGGTATGAGCCATTACTTGCCAAAGCTTGGCAGTATACAAGATCTTGAACGCATTATTGATGCGCATCAAATTGAAGAAGTAATTATCGCTATCGACACATCTGAGCACTACAAATTAGAAAGTATTTTAAGTCAGCTTTCACACCGTCAGGTTATCATAAAAATTACACCGGATTTGTATGATATCATCTCCGGTTCGGTACGAACAAGCAATGTATTTGCGGCAGTACTTATTGAAATATACCCGGAACTCATGCCCGATTGGCAACGCGTTATTAAACGTGCTATTGATATTTCCGTTTCTATTATGGTGTTACTGCTTGCGAGTCCGTTATATCTTTTTGCTGCTATTAAAGTTAGACTGTCATCACCCGGGCCGATATTTTATAAACAAACGAGAATTGGATTATATGGCAAGCCGTTTCAGATTTATAAATTTCGCTCGATGGTAGTAAATGCCGAAGATCAAGGACCGGCATTATCCTCAAAAGAAGATCCACGTATAACGAGCTGGGGTAAAGTGATGCGCAAATGGCGTATCGATGAAATTCCGCAATTCTTCAATATTGTTAAAGGTGAAATGTCGTTGGTTGGCCCGCGTCCGGAAAGAAAATATTATATCGATATTATTTCGCAAACCAATCCGCATTATCGTTTCTTACACAAGGTAAAGCCGGGCTTATCGTCTTGGGGTATGGTTAAATTTGGTTATGCCGAAAACACCGGCGAAATGATCGAGCGTATGCGCTACGACTTATTGTACATTAAGAATTGTTCCTTAGCCCTTGATTTCAAAATAATGATTTATACAATTTTGGTTATCTTGCAAGGACGAGGAAAATAATCGCATGCATAAATCACTCTTATTACTTTTATTATTTAGTTCCGTAATATCCTTCAGTCAGAAAAACTATTTTCAACAACAAGTAGATTATACGCTAGATGTTACGTTGGATGACCGGAATCATATTCTTCGAGGATCTGAAACGATTCAATATAAAAATAACTCATCGGATACGTTGCGCTATTTATTTTTTCATTTATGGCCAAATGCCTATAAAAATGATCGAACCGCTTTTACTGAACAACAAGTTGAAAATGGTTCAAAAGCATTTTATTTTTCAAAAAGGGAAGACCGTGGTTTTATAGATAGTTTGAATTTTTTAGTGAATGGCGAGCCCGTTAATATTAGCAATTTCAATAATTACGACGATGTAATTCTGATTGAATTAACCGAACCTCTGTTGCCTGAAAAATCGATTGACATAACTACACCTTTTCGTGTGGTACTTCCTGAAGTGTTTTCTCGTCTTGGGCATCACGATCAAGATTATCAAATTTGTCAGTGGTATCCTAAACCGGCGGTATATGATATCAATGGATGGCATCCGATGCCCTATCTCGATCAGGGTGAATTTTATAGTGAGTTCGGTGCGTTCGAAGTAAGTATCACCCTTCCTGAATCTTACTGGGTAGCGGCTACGGGCATATTGCAAACCAGCTCAGAGAAGGAAGCTATTCAGCAACGCATTGCAAATAAAGAGCAGACCCAATCGCAAAGCACCCAATTTAAAACACTAGTTTATAAACAAGATCGCATTCATGATTTTGCGTGGTTCGCATCTAAAGATTTTCTAATTACTCAAGAAGATATTCATCTTGGTTCAAGAAGTATACCTTGTTATAGTTTCTTCAAACCAAATCATTCGAAGCTTTATGAAAATAGTAATCGTATCGCTTCAGAAACCATTACCTATTTATCGGAACATGTTGGCACTTACCCATACGGACAACTTACCTTGGTTGAAGGTATTACTTCCGATAACGCTGGTGGAATGGAATACCCAATGCTCGCACATATTGGCAAAGTAAACTCGGAAAACGAACTACGAACAGTAATTGTTCATGAAGTTGGTCATAATTGGTTCTATGGTATTTTCGGAAATAATGAACGTGATTATGCTTGGATGGATGAAGGTATTAATGCCTATTACGAACAAGTGATTTGTGAAAAACTACAAACCCTCGATAGTACTTCGCACGACATTACTTCTATGAAAAAGACGCAATCCAAATTCGGACAACGTTTTTTTTATGAACTAGTAAATCAGCAACATCTCAGTCAGGCTATAGAACTTCCATCATCACATTTTACACCAATGAATTATGGTGCTATGGTGTATGCTAAATTTCCACTCATGTTCAATTATTTGAAAGCCTATTTAGGTGAATTGGTTTTTGAACAATGCATGAAAAGTTATTATAACGACTGGAAATTTAAACATCCACATCCGGATGACATTCGTGCTGTATTCGAACGAGAAAGCAAGCAGAATCTCGCCTGGTTTTTTGATGACTTATTAAAAACTGAAAAACAGCTAGACTTCCGTTTGAACAACGTAATTCAAGGAAATGTTTTTGTTTCATCGAAGAATAATTTTAAAGGCCCCATTCCGGTTAGTGCCTTCATAAAAGATAGTATCGTTCAAACCGAATGGGTTCAGTATCCTTATCAAGACCCTGCTGTAATAACCAACACCCATGCTGATACTTATCGCACCACGTTCAAATCCGACTGGTATGATGCTAATCCAAAAAATAGTTTCTTCAAAACGAAAGGGCTTTTAAAACGTTACCAATTAGGTTTAGGTTTTCCAACTACGTTCGGAGTGGATGAAAAACATCACGTGAATGTGTTACCTGCGCTAGGGTATAACTATTATGATCGTTGGATGGCCGGTGTGGTGCTTCATAATCTTTCCATACCTAATCGAGCGTTTCAATATGCCTTTGTGCCTATGTATAGTTTCGGAAGCAGTTCTTTCACAGGTACTGGCTTTGCTTCGTTTACCTTTTTTCCGAAGCGTTGGTTTTATAAAATAAATTTAGGTGCACAAGCTAAATCATATCATTTTAATGAAAGCAATTTGAATAGAGCACAATCACTTTACACCCGGTTTATTAAAGTAAATCCGTTTTTGCAATTTGAATTGAAGCCCACTTTTGCTCGAAGTTCCGTGCGCAAAAACATATTGGTTTCTGCCTATTTAATTCATAAAGAAGGATTCCACTATGTACAAGATGCAATAGATAGTTTGTATCGCCCCGAGGTTGAAAAGCAACCCTGGAAGGCTTATGGTTACGCACGATACAAGCATGAAAATAACCGCACCTTTAATCCGTTTTCGTACGAGTTGGATGCCATAGGGAATCCGGATTTTTTGAAATTACGACTCACTGCCAATCTTAAAATAGATTATCATTACTTAAATAAGGCGTTCTATGTTCGCTTCTTTGCCGGCAAATTTTTTGAACTGATATCGGAAAACAATGCGTACCAATTACAAGATCAGGTTTTAACAGCAACCTATGGAGCTTCCAATGATTTTTTATATAACGAATCGTATATCGCTCGTAGTGAGCAAGATCATTGGTCGGCCAAGCAAATTTCTATGTATGAAGGCGGCATGAAAATAAGAACCAGTTTCTTAGCTAATCCTATCGGTAGAAATTCAAATTGGCTAACTGCAGTTAATTTCAGATCCGATTTACCGATTAAGTCAAAGGTGAAAATTCAACTCTTTCTTGATTTAGCCACTTACCATCAAGCTGCTAGTTTAAATAACAGCGGCAATAAGCTCATTTACGATGCCGGTGTTGAATGGCATTTTCTGAACGACTTACTCGTATGGTATGTACCTCTTTTGAATTGTAAAGATTACAAAGACTATTTAAAAAGTACGTATCAGAAAAACAGATTACTTCAAAGTATGACCTTCTCTTTAAACCTACATAAATTTAATTGGCTGAATTCTCAACAAGCAGTAACGCGATTCTTAAATTAACCCAATACACGGAATAAGAGATCATTTAAAAAGACGGCGGTAAAATTCTCCTTCTTTTTAGGATTTGCATCGGTTAGCCTAGGAAGGTTTTCAATAAAAAACTGATGGTCATGAGAAGTCTCGATAAGCGTAGTGCTGAGCGATCGTGGGTATTTGTAGTTCTTATTATACTCGGTAATGATACCAGCAATGCGGGCACATAAATCCTTAAAGGGTTTAAACACTTCTTCCTTATTAATTTCCTGAACATCTTTTACCAGGTACACTTTACTGCTTTCCCGAATTACAATTTGATTTAGGAATTTCTTATTATAATCAAACTCTCCTGTACTACCGGGTAATTCTTCCGTCAGTAAACCAACTATAAGTTGCAGTTTCTCTTCTTTATTAGTAACATTCTGAAGTTTAAATTCTACCATATATTCCATATAGCACCAATACCAATTCAGAATATACAAGAGCAAACGATGTTTATTTTCGAAGTATCGATACACACTTGCTTCCGTGGTTTCAATTTCTTGCGCTAGTTTTTTAAAGGTAAATTGTTCATAGCCTAATTGATACATTAAATCGATCGACGATTTTACAATACGCTTGCCAAGTTCGCTGTGTTCCGGATCCTTCAGGAAGATCTTGGCATTCACTTTAAAATTAAGATGGTAATCCATAAGGTTCTTTCGGAAGCAAAGGTAATGACCGTTTCGTATTTTAAAAGTATTTTACTCTATTTTTTTAGCTTAACATTATTTTTTAATAGTATTACTATTATTTCAACTAGTAAGTTTATATTTGCCCCGATGGAACAAATTAATACCATTCCCGGCTTTCAAAAGCTATGGCAGCTTATCATTCAAACTAAACGCGAAATAGGTGCCCTGTACTTTTATGCGGTATTTAGCGGACTGTTACAACTCGTTGTGCCAGTTGGCATTCAAGCTATTGTTGGTTTTACCTTAGGGGCTCAAATGGTTACCTCGGTGTATTTACTCATAGGTCTGGTAATACTCAGTGTATGGTTGGTAGGTATTTTACAAATTAAACAAATGCGAGTAGTTGAGAGTATTCAGCAACAAACCTTTGTACGCAATGCCTTTGAATTTTCCGAAACTATTCCCAATATCGCTCTTGATAAATCAGAAAAATACTACCTCCCTGAAAAAGCAAATCGCTTTTTTGATACGGTCATTTTACAAAAAGGATTTTCAAAAATTCTGCTTGATATTCCGCAAGCCTTCATTCAACTTTTTTTGGGCTTAATTCTATTATCCTTTTATCATCAAGTATTTATCGTTTTTAGTTTCTTGCTGTGTTTTGTGTTATGGTTGATTTTCTATTTAAGTGGAAAACAAGGCATTGCTAGCAGCATTGCCGAAAGTAATTACAAGTACCAAGTAGCCGATTGGTTAGAAGATCTAGCGAGAGTTATTCGCTCGTTTAAGTTTAGTCATGGCAGCCATTTAAACCTACGTAAAACCGACACTCAAGTTACATCCTACCTCAAAGCACGCAATACGCATTTCCGAATTTTACTGCTCCAATTTAGAACCTTACTAGCTTTAAAGATAATCATTACGTCTACCATGCTAATTGCCGGTACTATTTTGTTAGTTCAACAAAAACTGAATGTCGGCGAATTTATTGCGGCAGAAATTGTAATCCTTTCTATCATTGCCGCGGTGGAGAAACTCATTTCTAATTTAGAGAATGTGTATGACGTTATTACCGCCTTAGAGAAATTGTCGGCGGTTACAAATTTACCACGCGAACAATCCGGCAGTAATCTTTTAGTAAACAGCATAGATAAAATTGATCTTCAACTCGACCAAATACATTTCGCCTATCAAGCAAATAAACCGGTGCTTCAGAATATTAGTATACAGATTCCTTGGGGAAACAAAGTAGCAGTTACGGGCATGGAAGCTTCCGGTAAATCAACCCTACTCATGTTGTTATCCGGTATGATTCAGCATTACCAGGGAAATTATTTATTGAACGACATTCCGTTTCATGATTTTCAACTGCAATCATTCCGGGAAATAGCATCGCTCTATTCGCATAAGCAAGATGTGTTTAAAGGAAGTGTTCTTGAAAATATTACGCTTTCAAGATCAACGGTTGACTCTCAACAAATTTATGCTTTAGCTAAAGATCTTGGTATTGCTGAATTTCTTTACAAACTACCCAAAGGACTTGATACAGAAATTGATTCAGAAGGATTACAATTCCCTTCTTCTACCTTACGAAAGATTATGCTTTTACGCGCATTGATACATAAACCTAAATTGGTATTTATGGAAGAACCATGGTACGGGTTCACCCCGGAAGAGAAAAATCAAATGTTACACTACCTCCTTTCAAAAACAACCAGCACGGTAATTATTGTTACCGCCGATCCTATATTCTGTAAAGAATGCGATCAGGTTATTGCATTGCATAACGGACAAATTACTTCGATACAAACTAAGAACCATGACTAATTTAGAATACCCGATTCCATTACAATCACAAAAACACATGCTTGAACCTCGCTTCACGCGTAAGCATCAGTTTTGGTTTTGGTTTGTGAGCTTTCTTATGCTAGGCATTCTCTTTTTACCTTGGACGCAGAATATCAAATCGCGTGGTAAGGTTACTACCCTGTATCAAGAACAACGTGCACAAGAAATACATTCACCAATACCCGGACGCATCGCTCGCTGGTATGCCAAGGAGGGCGACTATTTGAAAAAAGGCGATACCATTTTACAATTATCCGAAATCAAAGAAGACTATCTTGATCCGAATTTAATTGAACGAACGAAGGAGCAAGTAAACGCTAAAGAGGAAGTGATTCTTTCGTATGAAAATAAAATTGGTAGTTATGGTAATCAGGTGAATGCGTTACGCGAAGCGCTTCCTATCAAACTAAAACAAATCGAAATAAAAATTAGTCAGGTTAATTTTAAATTGAAAGCTGAAGAGGCTGAACTCAAAGCAGCCGAAAATGAAGTAAAACTGTTACGTGATCAGTATGAACGGCAACAAAAAATGTTAGATGAAGGGTTATCCTCACAAACGCAATTGCAACAACGACTAATTGCATACCAGAATATACTGGCTAAAAAACAAGGCGTAGAAAACAAATTAATGCAGAGTAAACAAGATATTGGCAATCTTCAGTTAGAAAAAAATCAGATTATTCAAGAGTATACCGAGAAAATAAATAAAGCGGAGTCGGAGCGTTTTCAAAGCGAAGGAGAAATTGCAAAAACTAAAAGTGAATTAGCTAAATTAAGAAATCAAGTTGCTTCTTATGTGGTTAGAAATGGCTTTTACTATATACTTGCCACACAAAACGGGCAACTTGTAAAAGCGCTTCGTGGTGGTTTAGGTGAAGTTATTAAAGAAGCAGAATACATTGCAACCATAATACCCGATGATCAACAATTTGCTGTAGAAATTTTTGTGCGCCCAGTTGACATGCCCCTTATTCATACCGGACAATCTGTTCGTTTTATTTTCGATGGATTTCCAACGGTGGTGTTTAGTGGTTGGCCAAAATACAGTTACGGTACCTTTGCCGGCACTATTTACAGTTATGAAAATAATATTCATGATAATGGCATGTTTCGAGTTTTAGTTATTCCGGATAATCGTGTTAAACCTTGGCCAAAGCAATTAAAAACCGGTACCGGTGTTCAGGCAATTGCTTTATTAAAAGATGTACCACTTGGCTACGAATTATGGCGTAGTGTGAATGGTTTTCCACCCGACTTCTATCAACCTAATGATAAGAAACCAAATGAAAAGAAGAAGTAAACTCATATTGTGTTGCTTATCCATGCTATGCTTATGGCTTCCCGGCAAGGCAGCTCAAACCGACACAATTTTTAGCGCGCAGGAATTTTTAGCGCTTGTAAAATCGTATCATCCTTTGGTACGAAAAACCGGTATCCAAGTTGATCAAGCTGCCATGAACCTGTTGTTTGCAAAAGGATTATTCGACCCTGCTTTAAACGCTGCAAATAGTAATAAAACACTAGATGGCCTGCAGTATTACCAAAGTAGCGAAGCGGAACTGGTTATACCAACTTGGTTTGGGGTAGAATTCAAATCAGGCATCGAGTATTTACAAGGAAATCGAATTAATACCTCCGAAACGTCAGGCACATTGAGCTATGCTGGTGTACAAATTCCGATATTGAAAAACCTGGTTTACGACAAACGTCGGGCGGCTCTTCAACAAGCGAAACAAGCACAATTCATGGCATATGAAGAACAAAAATTGGTATTGAATCAGCTTATTATGGATGCGATGTATGCATACTTTGATTGGGTACAGGCTTGGGAACTTTTACAACTTGCCGATAAAAATTATTCGTTGAATATGAACCGAATGAAACTGGTTGTAAAATCATTTGAACTCGGCGAACGTGCTGCCATAGATACCTTGGAGGCCTATACCTTGGTTCAGCAATTTGAACTTCTCAGAAATCAACATTACCTCGAGTTTGTTCGTGAAGGTATTTACCTTTCCGCGTATTTATGGAACGAACAAACAGAACCCTTGATGTTGAATGCAACTGCCCAACCCGAACCACGTTGGGAACGATTTGGTGAAACTTGGAATAATCAACTTCTATTAGATTCATTATTACAAGAGGTGAATGATAAACACCCCGGCTTACAATGGTATCAATACAAACTTCAAGTTTTGAAACTGGATCAAAAGGTAAAGTTTCAAGAGATGCTTCCAAAGTTGGATGTAAATTATCAATTGCTTTCTAAAAATGGACTCACCGGATTTAATCCTGCTTACGATGGATTTTCACCAAATCGTAATTCGTATTATGGTATCAAGTTTCAAATGCCTTTACGACTTTCAGAAGGAAGGGCTTCTTATCAACTTGCGAAACTTAAATATCGCGATGCAGTATTGGATCGAAGCATGAAAAAAATGGAGTTGGAAAATAAAGTAAAAAAAGCGGTTGCTGATTTTCTATTTCTTGAAAAGCAAGTGAGTCTGCAAACAAATTACGTTAAAAATTTAGAGCTGCTTGCCAATGCCGAACAAGTTAAATTAGAGCTTGGAGAAAGTTCGTTCTTCCTAACGAATAGTAGAGATACTAAAGTAGTAGATGCTCGTGAAAAACTCATTCAGTTACAAGTTAAACGTATGATGAGTTTACTAAGTGTTCCGTATTCGCTGGGGATATTAACGGAGGTTTCATTACAAAACTAAAACCGCCCCGTTTCCGGAGCGGCTTTAACATTTGTTGATTGATGTGAAACCACACAATCATTTATTTCTTATTCACATCCAAGGAGCTCTTAGTAGCCCATATCCATTCCGCCACCACCTGGCATTACCGGTGCAGCTTGCTTAGGCTCTGGTTTATCGGCAATTACACACTCGGTAGTAAGTAACATACCAGCTATAGACGCAGCGTTTTCTAATGCAACGCGACTTACTTTAGTTGGGTCGATTACACCCGCTTTATACAAATTTTGATATTCTTCGGAACGTGCATTGAAACCGAAATCACCTTTTCCTTCTTTAATTTTCTGAACGATGATTGAACCTTCTAAACCTGCATTCGCAACAATCTGACGAACTGGTTCTTCCAATGCGCGACGAACTATGGCAATTCCTGTTGTTTCGTCGTTGTTAGCACCCTTCAGTTTTTCGATAGAAGCAATTGCACGGATAAAGGCTGTACCACCACCCGGAACAATACCTTCTTCTACAGCAGCGCGAGTTGCATGTAAAGCATCATCCACACGATCTTTCTTTTCTTTCATTTCAACTTCCGTTGCAGCACCAACATAAAGAACCGCAACACCACCACTTAACTTCGCTAAACGTTCTTGTAATTTTTCACGATCGTAATCGCTGGTAGTTGTTTCAATTTGCGCTTTAATTTGATTCACACGCGCAGTGATATCGGCTTTTTTACCTTTACCGCCAACAATCGTTGTGTTATCTTTATCGATAGAAACGCTTTCACATTGGCCAAGTGAAGTAATATCAGCATTTTCTAATTTATGACCCATATCCTCGCTGATAACCGTTCCGCCAGTTAACACCGCGATATCTTGTAACATTTCTTTACGACGATCACCAAAGCCAGGAGCTTTTACCGCCGCCACTTTCAAGGTACCACGTAGTTTATTTACTACTAAGGTTGCTAAAGCTTCTCCTTCTAAATCTTCAGAGATAATTAGTAAAGGACGGCCGCTTTGAGCTACCTTCTCCAAAATATGAAGAATATCCTTCATACTAGAAATTTTCTTATCGTAAATAAGAATCATCGGGCTACTTAACTCAGCCACCATTTTTTCGCTGTTGGTAACGAAGTAAGGCGATAAATAACCACGGTCAAATTGCATACCTTCAACAACGTCTACGGTTGTTTCTGTACCTTTTGCTTCTTCAACGGTTATAACCCCTTCTTTACCTACCTTTTGCATCGCTTCGGCAATGAGTTTACCTATAGCATTGTCGTTATTCGCAGAAATAGTAGCTACTTGTTCGATTTTCTTATTATCGTTTCCAACTTTTTCTGATTGTGCTTTAAGGTTTTCTACTACGGTAGAAACAGCTTTGTCGATACCACGTTTTAAATCCATCGGGTTTGCACCGGCTGCTACGTTTTTCAATCCTTCAGCAATAAGTGATTGTGCCAATACCGTTGCGGTTGTAGTACCATCACCGGCTGCATCAGCGGTTTTGCTAGCTACTTCCTTCGCCATTTGAGCACCCATATTTTCAATTGCGTCTTCTAGTTCAATTTCCTTTGCAACGGTTACACCATCCTTAGTAATCTGTGGAGCACCGAATTTCTTTTCGATCACAACGTTTCGCCCTTTCGGACCTAAAGTAACTTTAACCGCATCTGCTAAAGTGTCAACACCCTTTTTCATTTTGTTTCGGGCGTCTATATTGAAATGAATTTGTTTAGCCATATTATTTTATTTTGATAATTTGTTGATTAGATAATTTGATAATGAGATGAAGATGGTTGAGTGAAAGCGTGTTCTGCTCTAAAGAATCGAAAAACGATTCGTTGATTTACACAGGCTTCAACCATTCTGTTTTAAACAATAGCGAGGATATCGCTTTCACGCATAATCAATAAATCCTCTCCGTCGATATTGATTTCAGTACCTGCATATTTCCCATAAAGTACCGTATCACCTGATTTTACAGTCATAGGTTCATCCTTCTTTCCGGTTCCAACGGCGATTACTGTTCCGCGTTGAGGTTTTTCTTTTGCTGAGTCTGGGATAATAATTCCGCCGGCAGTTTTCGTTTCAGCGGCCGCTGCGCGCACAATTACCCGATCATGTAAGGGGGTAATATTTACTTTACTTGCTTTTGCCATGTTTATCTTGGTTTTAAGTTTTACAATGATTTTTAGATCATCCCTCCCCTATCAATTAATGTTCCAAGGCGGTTTAAATGGACAATTTTGCGGAATCAAACCAGTTTTGCTACAAGGAACTTGCCATTTTTACACCCAGAGGAGTAAAATTTGACAGCAAACGACTAGTTTTGGTTTGTGTTACTACCGTTTTTACATGAACATTTACTCGAAGCCGGCTGTGATGAAGCGGGCAGAGGGTGTATTGCCGGACCGGTTTGTGCAGCAGCGGTGATACTTCCTAAAAATTTCAATCATAGCTTGATTAATGACTCTAAAAAACTGAGTGAATCTGTTCGTGAAGAACTGCGCGTAGTAATTGAACGAGAAGCCTTGGCATGGGCCGTATCGTTTGTTTCTCCACAAAAAATAGATCAAATTAATATCCTAAAGGCATCCATTTTGGCCATGCATCAAGCCGTTGCCCAACTCACCGTAGAGCCGGAGTTTTTACTCATTGATGGGAATCGTTTTTATCCATACTCGAATATCCCGCATACTTGTGTAATAAAAGGGGATGGAAAGTACACCGCAATTGCTGCGGCCAGCATACTTGCCAAAACACATCGTGATGAATATATGATGGGATTAGACAAAAAATTTCCAAATTACCTCTGGTTGAAAAATAAGGGCTATCCTACTGTTGAACATCGTTCTATGATACGACAATATGGTATGACCAAACATCATAGAAAATCATTTGCCTGTTTACCTAAGCAACCTGTCTTATTCAATGAATGCTAGTAAAAGAAATTATTACCTAATCAGGGTAACATCCCCTTTAACAAAATTATCGCCGCAAGGAGAATTTGATCGAAGGAAATAATAATACGTACCAACCGCTGCTGGTTCATTGTTAAAGTTGCCATCCCAACAATCATTCACATTTTTTGTTTCGAAAACACGTTGTCCCCATCGGTTATAAATAGCGAAGTAAAACTCGCGCAAATCAACATTATGAAGTACGTGTAAGCAATCATTTAAACCATCGTTATTTGGAGAGAAGGCCGAAGGCACTAAATCAAATTCATGATTACCCGTAAAATATGTGATTGTAACACTATCCTTATCTGTACAGGTCTCGCTTGTTCCGGTTACTACGTAAGTAGTAGTTTGATAAATAGTGGCAACAGGATTCGGAATGGCAGGATCACTTAAACCTATAGCTGGAGACCAAAGATAATTATCGGCTCCATACGCCTGCAATTGTGCCGATTGCAAACCACAAATTATATCGTTACTTTTACTGGCAACCACGTTTATTCTTGGAATAGTGTTTAATAAGGTGGTGGCTGTTCCGGTGCATCCTGTTGCGTCGGTACCCGTTACCGTAAAGGTGGTTACACCACCAACGGGATATGCCCAAACGCTAACACCAGCAGTGGTATCGAGTGCTGAAGCTGGTAACCAAGAATAGCTTGAAGCACCTGTACCAACCAGTAAAGCGCTATCACCCGAACAAAGGGTAGTTTGATTATTGATAATGCCAACAGGTAGGTGATTAAATACATTTACGTAAACCGATGAACTTGCGGTACAACCATTCCCATCGATACCCGTAACAGTATAAGAGCCACTGGTTTGAGGTATAAATGGTACACCATTCTGAATACCACCACTCCAGGTATATAACGAGGCTCCTGAACCTAATAATACGGTTTGATTTCCATAGCATAACGAATCAGGCATAGCCGATGCCGATACCACAGGCGAAGGGTAAACATATACTGCTTGAATAGCCGTTGCCGAACAACCGTTATTATCGATGCCGGAAACCGTATAAGTGGACGAGCTTGAAGGGCTAAATGGAACATTATTTTGAATACCGCCACTCCATTGATATGTTGCTGCACCAGAAGCATTTAATTGAGTTAGCCCGCCAACGCAAATTGAATCGGGTTGTGCGGTGGTGGATATTACCGGAGGGGCTGATACTGTTATAGATACACTACTTGTAGCACTACAACCATTTGCATCGGTACCAACAACAGTATAGCTGCCAGCACTACTTGGAAAGAAAGGTATACCATTGTTAACACCACCACTCCATGAATAGTTTAGTGCGCCACTTCCAGTAAGAGAACACGGAGAGCCTGCACATACATTCATCGGACTAGCCAATGCATAAACAATAGGATTGGGATTAACAACAACCGTTACAGAAGAGGTTGAAGAACAACCATTAGAAGAAGTACCAACAACAGTATAAGTTGTAGTTGCAACGGGTATGAAGGGAACACCATTTTGAATACTAGGATTCCAGCTAAGTTGCGTAGCCCCTGAGGCTGTAATTATCGTGGATTGGCCAAAACAAAGGGATGAGGGAGAAGCGGATGTGTTAAGAGTGGGAACCGTATTCACATGAACTTGAATTGGTGAATTGAAGGTATAAGTAATCGAAACACAATTTGCAGTAACCGATGGTGAAATTGAATTTATCATAACAGAGGTTGTGGATGTATACATGCCATTTAAGGAGAAACTTGTATTTGGAATAATGTTATTTGCAGTGTACGTATTTCCACCAGCAGAGTATACAATATTCACCGGAGTTAACGAAGAAGAGTTCGAGCTTAGAAAAATCATTGGTGTTTGATTGGCACAAATAGTATCATCCGTTATTACTAGATTTATAGAAGAATCAGATTCAAAACTATATTTTAGATAATAATCATCATAACCGCCATTGGATGTGATGCTAACATTCGATGAACTCGGGTCTACATCCATAACAGAGCTGTTAAAGTATCCTGCTGTAAGCAGAGCGTTTTCAGTATTTGCATCTGTAATCCAATTGGCATTTTCTGCACCAATTCCGCCAAAACTGAAACCACATATATAATTACCACTTGTATCAAATTTAGCCACAAATGCATCAGTGGCTCCGTTACTTGAAATTATTTGGGTTGAAATAGATGGGTCTAGATCTAATGTATTTGAAAAACTTCCTGTAACAAATAAGGTACCATTAAATCGTTCTGTAGCTATATAGCCTTCGCTACCTACACTACCAAAATTGTTGAACCAAATAAGTTTCCCATGTTTGTCAAATTTGGAAATAAAATTATCAGCGTTACCAATTGCATTCTGAATATAAGAATTGCCCATTGGATTGAAATTTGCTCCATTGCCTGTGTAAAAACCACTTAGATAAATACATTGCGAGGAGTCTACACTCAAATCCGTTCCAATATCCTGCCAATGAGCAGTATTCGTGCCACCAAAATTTTCAACCCATTCAACACTTCCTCCAAATTTTATTTTTGTTAGAAAAATATCTGAAAACTGAGATGTTAAATAGCTGGTTCCTGGCCCAGGATCAAAATCTTTATTTGTTGTTTTAATATGGCCTGTAACTACAATACTTGTATCTGTAGGGATTCTTTTCAGAGAAAAAACGCCTGAAGCAATACCATAATCTCCAAATGTAAAGCCCCACAAATAGTTGCCGTTTGTAGAATATTTAGCTATCAAACCATGCCCTTGTGAAGTAGTTGCAATATCAAAAACACCAATTCCGGGATCAATATCAATTGGTGTTGAACTGGTAACATTCATAAACCCTCCAACATAAATATTGTTATTGTCATCCACATCAAAATCGGTAAATCCATCATGCGAATAATAACCACCAACAGCAAAAGCCCAAAGGAAATTACCATTACTTGTAAATTTTGCTAAAAAAGCATCTCCTCCAAACCCAGAATCAAATCCATTATCGCCATTCGAACTTATTAAATAAGTCGAAGGACCTGGATCGAAATCCACATTCGAACCACGAAAGTAGCCACACAAAATCACGTCATTATTATGATCCGTTTTAATACTATAGGCACCATCTAACAAAGCGCCTCCTATCTGCTTAACCCACACTAGATTGCCAAGAGTATCATATTTGGCAAAGAAAATATCCGTTGAACCATTGGCAATAAGGTTTGCTGTTGCATTTGAAAAATCGAAATCTACTGTGCCTGAAAAACGACCTGAAAGGAAATAGTGTCCTTGGTGATCATTGAATACACAAATTGATTCTTCATTCAATGTCCCACCCAATACTTTACTAAAATCTAACGTTATTCCTTGGGAAAAATTAGAAGCTAAAAGCAAAATAACAATAACCAGTTGTTTCATAATATATCTTTTAATGAATGGCAAATGTAAAAAAATTGTTCCTTTTACTTAGTAATAGGACGGATTGAACCGTTTTTGAACGGAATTTACCAAAAATTTGAAGGTTAAAATGATAGCTAACAAAACTTGTAAAAAAAATCGAAGAAAAGAACTCTTAATTTCTACAAAAGATTCTAAAGCAACGTGCTTGACTGCAAATAATTCAAATGCATACTTTTTCCAACTATTAAGTTTCCATCGTCTCACCATTGCTTCTCGATTACTACTTACACCGGCTAAGCTTCTTGAATAAAAAGTACTATCGAGCACTTTCAATTTTCCACGATATGCTTGCCGGCCTATAAATGACCAATCCGATCCAATACGATTTGAGATAGGAGTTTTTTCTTTTTTATGAAAGCGAAACACGCCATAAAAAATTCCATTTTTTCTAACATAAAGAAAATAATGAAACACCCGAAATACCGGATGGTTTGAACCGATCGTTGGAAAACTGGTTACATCCACCAACGTAGCACCATCATAATACTTACATAAGCCGCTAACATGAAAATAATCCGAATTATTTTGAAGAAAAGAAACACAAGTTTGAATGTAATTAGGTTCAAAATAATCATCATCTGCCATCCACATAAAATACTCTCCCTTGGCTTCATTATAAACAAAACTAAAATTGTTTTCGCCCCCAATATTCACCGGTTGTAAAATAGCACGTATACGAAAATCCATCAATGTATATTGTTGAATTATACGATTCACTTCCTGATCGGTACTTGCATTGTCAGAAATAATAATTTCAAGGTTATGATAACTTTGAGCTAGTAAAGCATCTAAGCATTTCGCCAAGCTTAATGGCCGATTGTAAGTTGGAATACCAACAGAAACCAGAGGTTCCATATTTAACTTATTCTTCTTAAATACCCTTCCGGGGTAACGCTAATAAGTAATTTATTATCGATAGAATGGTCAATCTCAAATTCATTATGAGATTTAAGGTATTCCCAAACAGCGGTTTTGGGATTATTCCCAACATCCCATGGTCTGTCATACATACCTTTAGGAAGATCTTCTACAATAGTATCAAACACAACGCAATAACTATTTAATGAAGTAAAGGGAGCATAGAATTCTAACTCCTTCAAAACGTGTTCATGTGTGTGATTAGAATCTAAACATACCATAATCGTGTTGTAGGTAGCAGCAAATTCCTTAACCTGTTGTACAATAGATTGATCAATAGAAGATCCTTGAATCATACTAATCCGTTTTGCCATGGCATGCGATTCGATTTCATTCCTATTGTGTTCACGAATATCTATATCTATTCCAAGAACATGCCCCTTACCTATCAATTCCATTATGGAGGCGTAATAAATAAGAGAGCCTCCGTGAGCTATCCCTGTTTCAATTATAAGATCAGGTTGAATACGCCAAATCAGTTCCTGCATGGCTATCATATCCTGTGGATATTGGATGATAGGCCTACCCATCCAAGTAAAATTATAAGAATATTTTTCTCGGTTGGAAATAACATTAAATGTTGAAGCAGCGTCTTTTAATGCTTTGTTTTCGCTGTATCTTTCAATACGCTGAGCTACTTCATTCTTAAACTCTTCTATTGGATTCATGTATAATTTTCTTTAATTTGGAGTTATTACCCCAAAAAGATTGAGGCTCATAGTCCGGTTTAGGATAAAAGCCCAAATTTAAGGAAATATTCTGTTTTCGTTGTTCGAGATAATGTTGAACCAAACTTAAAACTGTAATTGGTTTACCACTACTAATATTAATAATTCCTTGAATTTTTGTTTGTAAAGAAGCAAGACAAATATACTCCGCTATATGGTCAATATGCAGAAAATCACGTTCTTGATCACCTAAACTCATATTAAACTGAGGTTGCCCTTCATCTAAGGCTCGTTGCAAAGCGGGGATAATTGAAGTAGGATTTTGCCCTTCTCCATACATGTAAAACAAACGTAACCATTTTAAGGAAAATTCGTAATCCTTTTGTAAATCCTCAAGATAACATCGAAGACTATTTTTCGCTTTAGCATAACTCGTTTGAGGAAATACTTCCATCTCTTCCGTCAGGCAACCTTCCTGCATACCATACTCCATGCAGGTTCCGGTTACTGTTATGTTACAACAACCAAGTGCAATCATTTGTTTTAGAAATTGCTGTTGAAATGGCAACTCTTCCAATTCATGAAATTGTTGTTTGTAGTTCGGTAAGCCTTGCCATGCCAAATGAATTAATGCATCCGGTACACCAATTTGATCAATTAATTGGTCTAAAGGTGATCTCAGATTATATTCAACGTACTGAACGTTTATAGGCCATTGGAATTTTTCCAATTTGCCAATATTAGTAGTAGTGGCTATGATAAATACATCAAACTGACTTAAAAATTTAATGACATGTCTACCGACAAATCCACTAGCTCCAGTTACTAAAACGGTCATGTTATATCACCTCCAGATGAGGAATCGGTATTACAAATTGACCATTCCAATCGTGGATATATCGCAGTTGTTTTGTGATCTCATCTTTTAGATTCCAAGGGAGAATGAGCACATAATCTGGTTTTTGATTTTTAATTTCTTCTTCACCCACAATTGGAATATGACTAGCAGGAAGAAATTTACGTTGTTTCACAGGATTGGCATCCACTACAAAATCAATCATATCCGATTTTACACCGCAATAATTTAGAAGGGTATTTCCTTTTGCAGCAGCTCCATAGGCTGCGACATGTTTGCCATTTAGTTTTGCCTGAACAAGGAAATTCAATAAATCGAGTTTTATTTTCATTACCTTAGCATTAAAATTAATATAATATTTACGATTATCCATTCCTGCCTTCAGTTCCTCCTTTAAAACTTCCTCATAAGAATCTTCTGTTAATCTTTTTGACTCTTGGTGAGTTGCATATATTCGAATTGAACCTCCATGTGTTGTTAATTTATCCACTTTAAATATTCGCAATCCCTGAGATTCAAAAATTTTACCTACCGTATATAACGACAAATAAGAAAAATGTTCATGGTAGATGGTGTCAAATTGAGAATTCGTTACCAATTCTAACAAATGAGGGAATTCCATAGTAATCACACCTTCATGCTGCAAAACAATTTTTAAGCCTCTTACAAAATCAACAATATCCGGTACATGTGCTAACACATTATTTCCAATTAGCAAATCTGCTTTAATCTGCTTTTCTTGAAGCTGATGAGCGAGTATTGTTCCAAAAAATTCGGTAATACACGGAATTCCTTTTAATACGGCAATTTCCGCCGTATTTTTTGTTGGTTCAATTCCAAGCACCTTAATATGCTTTGGTAAAAAATATTGTAACAAATAACCATCATTGGATGCTATTTCAATTACTTGAGATTGTTCATTCAAGTTAAGTAAAGTAGTCATTTGTTCAACATAGTTTTTGCAATGCTCTAACCAACTTGTAGAAAAACTTGAGAAGTAAGCATAGTTATTATCGAAAATAGAATCGAATCGTTTATACTCATCAATCTGAACAAGAAAACATGATTCACAAACGAAAACCTTTAACGGATAAAAAATTTCCGGTTCATTTAGCTGTTGATTACTTAGATATGAATTTGAGGCCGGGGAGTTAATTAAATCAATAAACTCTAATTCTAATGTTGCTTTACAAAATCTACAATTCATGTGACGAAATATCCGGTAAAATTCTGATTTAAGATTGTAAATCCCAAGTCTCTTTCTGAAATTTCAGAAATAGGCAATTCAAGTGGCAGTTTTATTAACGGATCATCATATCTACAACCATCTTCAAATTCTTTATTATAGAACGAAGAATGAAGGTATAAAAGTTGAACATCTTTTGTTAGCGTTTGAAAAGCATGACCTACATAAGGTGGTAAAAGCAATGCCTCACGGCGATTTGCATCTAATTCAACACGAACATGTTGCAAAAAAGAACTTGATCCTTCTCGCAGATCAACTGCATAGTCATGAATCACCCCTTTCAAACAGATAACCATTTTATATTCGGCAAAAGGAGCTTTTTGAAAATGAATTCCTTTGAAAGTACCTTTTTGAGTAGCTTCGGATAAATTTATTTGGTTCAAAGTTAAACGATAGCCCAGATGTTCATAGAATTCATCGTTACAAAATAAACGCGAAAAAGCCCCCCGAGAATCGGAAAATACATTAAACGTTATATGCCACACGTCCTTAACAGCCTGTTGTATAAATTGCATTATTCAGAAGTACCTCCTTATAGGCAAATCTATTCAATTCTACCTAAATTAAATCTAAACTGTTAGATTATCATCAGGAAAATACCCCTACTTTTGAACACATCCCATGGGTATCATTAAACGCCAAAGTTTTAAAACCACCGTAGTACATTTTATTGGTGTTACGCTGGGGATGGTTTTCCTAAATTTTATATTTCCACATATTATCCTACCGGAATATTTAGGCTTGGTCGGACTTATTCAAAGCTTGGTTGTTGTTTTTTCTTCAATTACTATCCTTGGATTACCCCATTTGCTTGTACGACAAGCTGGAAGTTGGAATTCAGCCCAAACCAAAGGTTTCCATACCTTCTCCATAATTTTGATTTCACTGGCGGTATTACTTTTTGTTGCATTCTACCTTTTATTCCAAAATGAAATCAAAGCATTCTACGGAAATAAGTCTGTTTTATTTTACCAGTTTTATTACCTGATCATTCCATTAGTATTGATTTATTCCTTGTATCAATACTTAGAAATGTTCAGTTTGTCTAAATTTCGTACTGCTTTTCCCTCTTTTATTCGTGAGATTCTTTACCGCATTCTGATTATTATTTCGTTCCTTCTGATTTTCTATAAAGTATTATCCTACGCCTCCATGTCGTGGATTTTTATCACTATTTACCTAGTCCCCTTTTTATTGCTGCTCTTTTATAATATTGGAATTCATGATTTTTCCTTTGGAAATATTAAATCGTATTGGAACCAAAAGTCCTCCGTAGTTAAGGAGGAATTAGTGTATTCCCTGTATATGGTTATGCTTGTTCTTACCACCAATCTTATGATTTTTGTGGATAGTCTGATGCTGCCAGCCTATTTAGGACTAGCGCAACTTGCTATTTATTTAAGACCACAAATTCTAGGGAACCTGGTAAATATTCCCTATCGTGCAGTAGCCATTATTTCACATCCAATTCTACGTAGTAAAATTATTAATGAAGAATGGCAAGAACTAAAACAATTACACAAGTCTATTTCTCTCAATTTATTTCTCATTGGTTGCCTACTTGCTGTTGCGCTGCTTTGCAATGTGGATGCTATTTTTAGCCTGTTACCTCCATCTTATCAATCGGCGAAGTCGGTGTTGTATATAATTACAATAGCTCGCTTACTCGATATGGCCTTCGGATTAAATTCTGAATTACTCATCCAATCGCAGTTTTTTAAAACGAATGTTTACTTCAGCTTCCTTTCTATGCTGCTTGGTGTTATTCTGAATATGCTCCTCATTCCTTCCTTAGGAATTGCCGGCGCCGCTTGGGGGGTATTGTTTTCCGTTCTTTTTTTCAACATTTTGAAAACCCTTTTAATTTATCGAAAATTCAAATTTCATTGTTTTAGTGCTTCCTATGCCAGCATCTGTTTAATTACCGTGGCCGTATTCTTTACATTTTATTTTGTTCCCGAATTTCATCTGGTTCAACATCACATGTTTATGAATTCTTTATTGAATATAGTTCTACGCGGAAGTGCTTCTCTTATGTTATTTACCACCTTAGCCTACCTTTTCAAAATTTCGCCCGATTTTAGTCATCTCATACAAACTATTTTATCAGGTAAAATTTTCAAAGGCGGTTATAAAATGTCGGAATTGTAATTTTCGGAAATCCATTACTTTCGCATCATGATTATTTCTATTGGAAACGACCATGCCGGTGTTGAACACAAACAAGCCATCGTAACGCACTTAGAATCGATCGGACATACGGTTATAAATCATGGCACCGATCATCATGAAAGTGTCGACTATCCCGATTATGCGCATCCTGTTGCTTCGGATGTTGAAAATAAAAAAGCTGATTTTGGAATTCTGATTTGCGGAAGTGCCAATGGTGTTTGCATCACAGCGAACAAACATCAAGGCGTTCGTGCAGCGCTTTGTTGGATGAATGAAATAGCAGCGCTAGCTCGTCAACATAATGATGCTAATATACTTGGGTTGCCTGCTCGATTTGCAGCTATTGATGCTTGTATTGCTATGGTTGATACTTTTTTATCTACCCCTTTTGAAGGTGGCCGCCATTTAAACCGAGTGAATAAAATTGCTTGTAACTAAGTATGAACTAACGCCATTATAATTCTCGTAAACATTCTAACGGAACACTCCCAACCCGACCATCGGGCAAACTAACCAGTGCTTGCGTTTTACCTTTACTTTGTATAGTAACTTCTATACCTTCACTTATACCTCCAGATTGGGTTCTGTCATTACCGTTGAACATAGTATTCTCAATAATAATTGCATGCGATTTCATGCTGTGCACACTATATGAAAGTAAAAGTGCAAATGAACAAGCTAACAATCCAATAGTTGGAACTAAATTTCCACCCTGCCATTTTCCTAACTTGCGAAGTATCATAAGCATTATTGAGCCTAAAAAAAGAATTAAAGCCCACATCGCCCAACCATTTGAACTCTGTAATGCTAACACACTCCTCCACCATCGTACAAAAAAAATCTCTTTCAGTGTTGGAATAGGATTCGATATTTTCTTTTCAGTAAGAGCAAGATTGTCTGAATAAAGATTATTTTCATGAATAGATAAAGCCTTCTTATAACACCAAATGGCTAAACCGGTTTTACCCGTTTTGTAATAAGCATTACCTAAATTATAATATAGTACTTCATGTTCATAACCATCCGACAATAGTTGCGAATACAAATGAATGGCTTCTGAATAATTTTTATTATGATAGACCTGATTCGCTTTTTCGAGCATCATATTACTTTCCGCCCGCATGGATACTGGCAGAAAGAACATTAAAATTATAAAAAGGCGTAGCATCATGATAAATAGTCTTCTAATTTTCCAATTAGCTTAAAGGCATCATTATAAATCTGCTGACGGTGCATGCTTTTACTGCCAGAGGCGTATAATGCCATTTCACATTCATCCGTTACTCTAAAAATTTCTTCTTGTAAACTAATCGGTATATTCTTTTCGAGCAGTTTAAGCGACGCTACTTCTTTTGAAAGCTCCGACAAGGGTATATTCATTTTATCGCTTAAGTATAACCAAACAGCCTTTGATGTTTCCTCGTAAAACTTTGTGCTTCCCTCTTCTTTAATAAATTTATCCGCAGTTTCTAAACGTTGTAGTGCAATTTTATTAGCCTTCTTATTCTTTAAAAGTACGGTGTTATTTTTCAATTTATCTTCTCTTCGGCGATACCCAACTAAGAAGAGATAAGCAAGTGCCGGTACACCAAAACCAGTCCAGTAAATAGGATGCGTTATCCAAGTTCTGTGTTTTGTCTTCCGTAGCGTTAACTTACTACCATCAATGTCGTGAATTTCCTTGAGTTTGGTTTGGGCTATTTCTTCATCGCGATTGTTGCCAGGTGTTACATGAATGGTATATTGCTGACCACTCAGTTTTTTATACACATTCTCTTTCGTATCAAAATATACAAACTCGGCTGCAGGTATTACAAAGGTGCCAGTGTTGCGTGGCTGAAAGGTAAACGTAAACGTTTTATACCCGGCTATCACATTATTTGTATTGGTAATAGTATCGAATACCTGTGTGTCGAATATATCGGCTTGTGCCGGAAATTGCAAGGTAGGTGCACTTATAAGTTTAAGGTTACCGGTACCAGCAATACGCACCGTAATACTCACCACATCGTCTGTCGTTAGTTCTGTTTTGTCAATATTACTTTCTAAGGTATAACTCCCTACGGCACCTTTAAAGTTTTCCGGCTTGAGCGCATTGGGTAATTCAGAAACCTCAATAGTTATCGGATTACTTTTTATAACCAAGGGTTGTCCATTATTCACACGTTCAACACTTTCGGCTATTGCAGGATCTAACATTAAATTCCCGGTTTGTGTTGGAAACAAGGCAGTGCGTTTCAACTCATAGACGGTGTACACTTTACCATTCAAAACTTCACCTCTAGGTTGCGGTGGTTCCGGAATATCAAAATCCTGGCTCCAGAAACCCGACAAGGCCGGTAGTTTCGTAATATTCATATGAATAGGCAATCGCGTGTACAACTTGTACGAAGCGGTAACTTGTTCGCCCAGATTTACTTTGGTTTTATCTACATCTACTTTTATAAAAATATTCTCATTCAGATGTTCTTTGTCGATATGGTTTGTCATCGCCTCCGGTTCATCCGGCATATCTCCAAATGCTTTTCGCATTTGCTGTTGCATTTTCCGAATTTGATTTTGAATCTCACGCTGCTGACGTTCCATTTCAGCGAATGGGTCGCCGAAGGGATCATCTTCTTCGAATAAGTCAGCAAATGGATCAACTTGTGGCGTGTTTTGTCGTGGCCTCGCAGTTTTTCCATCCACGACTTCAATCACAACACTATTCGATCGAATTTGCCTTTTATTCTCAATGGTTGCAATGGCACCTGGTATTACACAGCGACCTTTCTTTTTTGGTCTGAATACATAAACATAATCAACGCCATAACTCCGTTGACCGTTGCTAATATTCATATGGGTGCTTCTACTTGGATTACCCATGAGTTGAAAATCGGCAAGGTCGGGGATAGTAAAGTTCATTACCATTTCTACATTCTGAATGGAGTACTGAACTTCAAATAAATCTTGCAACCCCACTCTGGTTGCAGCAGGAGTTGTAATAAAACGCACCTCTTGTGCTTGTGAGTTTGTTAACCAACAAGCATTCAGTAGCAAAACGGCCCAATAAGAAAAGGCTTGTATCCTCTGCATGTTTCTGTGGGCAAATGTAATTCGCCTATGATTTTTTTGGGGGTTAAATCTATGTAAAAAACCTATCTACACTGCATTTCAGCTATCTTTTTATTTCCTCAAAAATTACGCCTTTTTCATGTTTCTCAGAAAACCGAAAAAAGGAATAAATTTTCTCTTCAAAATTTTTTTTCAACGCGAAGCTGCCTTATACTTGTTGTGTAAATAAACATGCTTATGAAGATAGTTCTCCCCCTTGTCTTTTTTTTACTTTCAATAACCCATAGCCTTCAAGCTCAAGAGCAAATGATGGCTGAAAGAAACAAGTTGCTGTCGTTAAATTACGGCTTTATGAACACGCTCGTTTCGTTTAACATGCCGGATAATATAACCAGCATAGATTACAACAGAAGCTATACCACCAAATACTCACGTCCAATAAGCCTAACGCTTGAGTATGCTCTGCGCAACCAAACAAATATTGGATTGAACTTTAGCTATTTTTCCTATCAGCTGTCCGAAAATGTATTAACGTTAAACGATACTAGTTTTTATCAAACCAAGGGCAAGCATATTTCCATTCATCTACGATCGTTACGGTATCTGGTACATCGGAGCAAATTCATGATGTATTTCTTTGGTCATGCCGGTATAAAAACTGCATCTAAAGCAATAAGCAGTACACGTAATAACACCTTGGAGGATTCCAAACTCAATGATTATTACCCGTTTTTAAAAGATGGCTTTTTAAACTACAGTTTGGAATTTGGTATGGGAACAAAAATCTTATTCACTCGCTCGATTGGTCTTAATTTAGAATTCGGTGTAATAAACGCCGTAGCGCAAGCTGGTATATTTTATCGAATACTTGAACGTTCACGAAAAACAAAAGATGTGTATGGCTGGTAAATTAATTAGCATAAAGAAGGGGGTCCTTTTATGTTTATTGTGCTGCTTAACCTTTCATCTAAAAGCACAATATTACACAACTACTTACATTCCGGTGAAATACGGTGGCAATTGTACAAAACCGACTTACGAAAACTATTTCAAGAAAAATAATTTTCAATTTCACACCACCGACAAAGCGATTTTAGCGAAATACAAAAAGTATCTCTATTTTCTGCAATGGAGTTATGCTAAAGCTTGTAAAGACAAAAGTTTCATTGATGAACCTTTTATTAAAAACTACTTTCAGAAGCTGCTAGATACCGTTTTAAAAGCGAATAACCTGAAAGAGAAAATTCAGGTTGTAGTAACTCGATCGGCAGTACCCAACGCCTATAATATGGGCGACAATAAACTATTTGTAAATATCGGACTGCTTAAACACATAGAATCCGAAGCTGAAATTGCCTTTGTTCTTTGTCATGAACTCTCACACCAACTTTTACATCATGTAGAAGATAATTTTATTGCCGCTGAACTAAGAGCTAAGGATAAAACGCTAAAAAAGGAGATCAAGGATATCAAGAAGGCTAAATATAATAAACTCGATATGTCGGTGCAATTACTCAAAGGCATCAATTACGATTTTGCTAAGTTTAGCAGAGCCAATGAACGCCAGGCGGATAGTTTGGCAATAACCTTACTCAATAAAACAAACTACGCCTTAAATGAGTCGATTGAAATGATGAAAATCCTCGATCATATTGAAGAGGATTCTACCCTTTTAGATTATGGCAAATATTTTGAAACAAAGGAATCATTTCTCGATGATGCCTGGATGAAAAAACAGCCTGCACGATTAGATTTCGGACAAAAAGATATCATTGAACTCGACAAAGATTCTATGAAAACACACCCCGACGTACCGAATCGTATTGCCATGTTGCAACAACAACTGAAGGATATTAAAGCCAATGATGCAGAGCGTTTGGAATACGTTCAACCTAAATCAACACTCGATAGTATTGTACTTGCCAGTGCATTTGAAGAAATAGAAATGTATCAAAAAAATAAACGCTATGGCGCTGTAGTTTATCATTCCATGTCCTTATTAGATATGGTACCTGAAAACGTTTATCTCTATAAGAAAATCGCCTTGGCTTTGCACCAAATTGTTTCTAAGGTTAAAAGCCATACAGCGCAAAATTTTCTTCCGATTGAATCAAAAGATTTACCGGAGGCCTACAACCAATTTCTCCGAATCATAGATCGTACTACGGATACAGAATTAGAAACATTGTTTAAAAATTACCTTTCAACGTATTACCCTAAAATGTCATCCGATCCAGAAATACAAACTGTTTATAATGAAATCTATAAGAAAAAATAATACGCTTCTTCTACTAATGATTTGTTTGTGTCTGCAAACTACGGCGCAAACAGGTATGTGGCAAGATCGAAATCGTACGTTTCTCATTCCGATGTTAAGCGGTAATGATTTGATTGGCCATGCTCAGGTTGATCTGCTTGACAAAGTAAGTAAAGACAGCAACAGCTATGCTGTTCAGGTTTTTGATGAATACCTTCACGATGTTGGAGAGAAAAAACTCATGCTTGGATCGCAATTCATATTTTTAAAAGCGGCCTTCAATGGGAAAGATATAGTTACCAAATTTTATAATGAGAAAAAAAAGCAAGTTCGCTATATAAGTTTAAGTCAGAAAGCTGATATTGTTTTTGATACTACCATCACCCTCGACGGATGGATTTCGGATTATGAAGATCATCGTAATTTTATTTCAACCAGTATGCATGCTATTCCGAAAACCGGCATAATCGATTACTATCAGATAAACAGCAAAGGTAAAAATTATGGTGCTTGTACCTTCATCGGAAATAATAACCATGTATGGCAACATCAAACCGATATGGAAGCGATCAGCAATTTTTTGTATGCCGATCAAACTACCACACTCAACACCTTATTTGAATATACCTCGAGTAAAGTAGGTAACGATGTAAACACGCATATTCAAGGTATTTCTAGTCAGGGTGGTGTTTCAACCTTTTCATTACAATTGAATACCGATCAAGGAATTAGTATTTACCCGATAGCTGCTACCATAAAAAATAATATTATTGAAGTGGTTTCTGAATTTACAAAACGCACGAGTCGTTACGGTCGTATTAAATGGGGCGTTTGTTTACATCATATCGATGCTTCAGGTCATTTGATAGATGAAGTTTTTAACGATTTAACTGAAACCATGCGCGAAGATTCCATCTTCAAAAAGAATAAACTTCTTACGTTTAGCTACCTCTTTATGCACAAAGCCATTCCTTTAAAAAATGGTAATTGGTTAGTAGCTTCCGAACACATCAAACGAAATTTTAATGCCGCTTCACATCGTGGACGACGGAAAGATGTTTATAACAAAAAAAGTATTTGCTTATTGGAAGTAAACAATAAAGCGAATATCGTAAATACGTTTATTGAACCTAATAAAGAAGAAAGTGTAATAATTGATTATAAATACCTTCATCATCCTCATAATGGCTCTATGAGTTTGTTAGCGCGCGACCGTTTAGATATTAGTTACTTTATGCAAGACGAACATCGAACCGATGATTGCATTTCCTTTGTGTATACCGATATTAACGGCAGGGCTCGAAAAATTTCGTTAGGACAAATCAAATATGAAAACGGTGAAGTGAAGGTTGACAAATTTAATGTGCCGCTATTAACCGCTGCTACCCGAATTAATATTTTACCGAGCCGATTTGGTCATGTATTATTATTCAAATACGATCCATATTACGGCGTTATTGATTTCGATAATATTAAGTTTAATAAGTAGATAGGATCATCATTGTTTTTATTTAGCTTACACTGAAGCTCCAAGGTTAAGTTTATTTAACCTGTTACCGCTTGTATATTTGCTTCATGGATTTTCAACTTCATCCAAATAAAATCAGACAAGTACTTTTTCTCCTAGCCATTTTGATTGTTGGCTACATCATTGCGAAGGAAATGTATTTCATGCTTGGTGCCTTTATGGGTGCTATTACATTATACGTTTTGCTTCGTTCGCCTATGATACATCTGGTTGTTTCGAAAAAATGGCCTAAATGGGTGGCCGCATTAGCTATGATGCTTGCGTCAATGGTGATTTTAGTTGTTCCGCTGGTTTGGATGGTTAGTGTGCTAATAGACAAGGTTCAACCGTTTATTCAAAACCCCGATTCGCTCAACCAGTACTTTCATTTGGTACATGAGTATTTATTGAGTAAGTACAAAGTAGATATTTTGAATGCAGAAAATATTGCCAAACTCAATGCCATGGTTTTACCTATGGTACAAAAAACAATGGGAAGCACCTTGTCGGCTGTGGGCAATATTTTTATCATGTACCTGATGTTGTATTTCATGTTAGTGAATGTAAAAGAAGTTGAATTGTGGCTTCGAAATCAAATTCCATTTAAACAACATAACGTACAACGCATCATGAATGAATTTCGTGGCATCGTGTATAGCAATGCGTTGGCAATTCCAATGGTTGCTGCGTTACAAGGTGTTGTTGGTTTGATTGGTTATGGAATTTTCGGTGTAAAGGAATTTGTTTTAATGGGCGTACTTACCGCTATTTGTTCTATGATTCCAGTTGTTGGAAGTATGCTTATTTATTTGCCCCTGGGCGTTTATCAGCTTGCTATCGGAAATACCACAAATGGTATTTTCTTGCTTCTCTGGGGATTCGTTTTAATTGGCTCCGTAGACAATATTGCCCGTTTTATGTTACAAAAGAAAATGGCGAACATGCACCCACTCATCACTTTATTTGGCGTATTTATAGGGGTTAATATGTTTGGCTTTATGGGTATTATTTTCGGACCGGTTTTATTATCCATGTTTCTTCTTTTAGTAAAAATTTATGTAGATGAATTTGGAAAAGCGAATGTGTAAATCGCTTCGTCGAAATCGAATAAAGCACCCCTCGTTTTAAGAAAGCAAATTACATTTGTGGCATGGCTATTAAATCGCTTCTTGCTAAACCCTTGGCTGCTTTTATTTGTAAAAAAATAGAACGAGATAAACAGCAGGCCATTGCCGATCAGGAACGCATATTTCATGAATTAATAGCTAAAGCATCACACACACAATTTGGGCGCAATCATTTATTTCATGAATTGAAAAATAGCGTCGATTTTCAAACGCAAGTTCCCATCCGCGATTACGAACAATTCAAAAACTATATACAAGAAATCAAAGAAGGAAAACAGGATATTCTTTGGCCGGGTAAACCGTGCTATCTCGCTAAAACAAGTGGTACAACCAGTGGCGTTAAATATATACCTATTTCAAAAGATAGTATTAGCAATCATATTAATACTGCCCGAAATGCATTGCTATCCTATATGAAGGAAAGTGGTAATTATCAATTTGCCGATGGTAATATGATCTTCCTTTCCGGATCACCGGAATTAGAACAAGTTGCCGGTATTCCAACCGGACGATTAAGTGGTATTGTGAATCATCATGTTCCGGCTTATTTGCGAAGCAATCAGTTACCAACCTATACAACGAATTGTATTGAAGATTGGGAAGAAAAACTGGAACATATTGTGCAAGAAACCATCAACAAAAACATGAGCCTCATTAGCGGTATACCACCTTGGATGCAAATGTATTTTGATCGCCTAACCGAACGTTCCGGAAAGCGTATCCGTGAGCTTTTTCCTAATTTTTCAGTATTGGCTCATGGTGGTGTAAATTTCGAACCTTATAAAAAACGACTCTTCGATGCGATTGGAGCTCCAGTTGATTGCATAGAAACTTTCCCGGCAAGTGAAGGATTTTTTGCGTTTCAAGATTCACAACACCATGAAGGTTTGCTGCTGAATACCAATAGCGGAATCTTCTTTGAATTTGTTCCATCTGAAGAAATCTTTCATGAATCACCTACCCGTTTAACACTGAAAGAAGTTTCGCTGCATAAAAACTATGCATTAATTATTAGTAGTAATGCCGGCCTATGGGCCTATAACATTGGAGATACCATTAAATTCGTAAGTCTTAACCCCTATCGAATTATAGTTACTGGTAGAATTAAACATTTTATTTCTGCTTTTGGTGAACATGTCATTGCGGAAGAAGTAGAACACGCCTTACTTTCCGTTGCCCATAACCAAGGTATTGGCATTACCGAATTTACTGTGGCACCAATGATTGCACAGGAAGAAGGCAAAAGTTACCACGAATGGTTTATTGAATTTGAACAAGAGCCTTCTTCTTTACAAACCTTCGCTCATGAAGTAGATGACGCGCTCCGACAAAAAAATATATACTATGATGATTTGATTCGAGGCCAAATTCTTCAACCTCTTAAAATTCAACCTTTGAAAAAAAATGCCTTTATCGATTATATGAAAGGTATTGGAAAACTAGGCGGACAAAACAAGGTGCCACGTTTAAGTAACGATCGCACGCTTGCTGAAAACTTAACCCCTTTTATTGACCAATAGATGCTAATACTTCCTCTTTATACTTTCTGCCAATGGGTAACTCTATGCCTCCGGTAAGTATTGCAGACGAACTAGATAAACTCAACAAATAACTTCTATTAATAATATACGATCGATGTATTCGAATAAACGTGTGATTTGGTAGCATATCCTGCGTTGATTTGGTTGTCATTTTTGTCAGAATAAATTTCTTATCCTTCAATATGTACTTCACGTAATCATCTTTACTTTCAACATACAGAATATCCTTTATATTGATCAGATTAAATTTATAATCCGATTTAATCGTAACATATTCAGGCAATGGTTCTCCTGAAGCGGCTTTCAGTTTTATAAACTCTTTCGCTTTCGTACAGGCTTGTTGAAATCGGTTTAAATCGAAGGGTTTCACTAAAAAATCAACCGCTTGAACATTGAACCCTTCAAAAGCAAATTCTGAATATGCCGTGGTAAAAATTACCATTTTACCGGATCCATAACGTTGGTAAAAATCCAGTCCGTTCATATCTGGCATCTGAATATCCAGAAAAATAAGATGCACGTCGTGCGCCTTCATGAAATCGGAAGCCTTTTGAGCATCTGTAAAGCATCCGAGTAATTCAACGCCTTCTGTTTGATTTGAAAAGGCTTGAATAATTTCCATACTTAGTGGTTCATCATCTAGCGCAATACATTTAATAATCATATCAAATCAATTTTTAAGTAAGAAGTGTAGTAATTATCCTTTGTTTCCTGAGTCATAATGTAATGTCCGTAATACTCGTAGTTCAATCGTCGTTTCACATTATTCAATCCAACGCCCGATTGAATATCAGTATTGTTGATATGTTGAATTATGTTGTTTTTTGTTTGCAGTTCCAGATAATTATCAAAGACATGAATTTGTATGTCGATATTTGAAGGTTGCGATGTGCTAACACCATGTTTAAAACAATTCTCCACGAAGGGTATCAATAACATGGGTCCGATTTGCTTTCCTTCGGTAGCCCCGTCAATTATATAATTTAGTACCGTATTCGATGAGAGTCGCAATTTTTGAATTTCAATATAGTGATGTATAAAATCAATTTCTTGTTGCAATGGAATTTTACTACTGGCCGAAGTTGTTGCCATGTGCCGCATCATAGACGACAAACTGTAAATAGCTTGCGAGGTTTTTTGATTCCCTTGTAAACTGAGCGCGTAAATATTATTTAATGAATTGAACAAAAAATGATGATTGATTTGAGAACGTAAAAACGATAATTCGGCTTTCGTTTTTTCGCGATCTGAATCGGCATGATCCTTCGAGATGCGAAAGGCAAGTGGTACCAGAATAGCCAAACATACCGCTAGTAAACTAATAACAGCTTGATGAAAGTTTCGCGGATTTAAATGAAAATGAAAGCGATGACCCAAAAATTCAAAAAATAACGGCATGCCTGCAACGATGAGAATCAATATCAAAGCAATAAAAAAGTACTTTTTGATTTTTCCTTGAACATAAAACCTAGGTATAAGTTTGAAGTAGTTTAAATAGAAAATGGTAACAATGCTCAAATTTTGAACTACAAACAACAGCTCATCACCCAACTGATGAACATGTGGACCGCCGCGATGAGGATGAAAATGACCTCCATCAACAGGAGGGTGAAAATTGGGGCCATGAAATTCTATCGGAAAAAATGAAATCATGCCTACCACCAACCAGAAAATTACCTGAATTATAATTAATTGTTTCTTATTGAATTGTAGAATCATGGTGGCGAACTTTAAATGTAACGGAACTCGGGCTTCTTATTGTATAGCCCTTAGGTAAAACGAAAGATTATTGAGGCGAAGTTAAAAACAATCCTAAACTCCTAAATCGCTTTGATAAAATATAAAACTCCATGTGCTATACACCATTCTTGAACGATGCATAAGGAATAGATTTGCATTTGTAATTCGCACTATGGCTTTAGTTTCAATTTAAGCCAATTGTACACGATATGGAAATAAACCACTTGAATCTTGATTGAGTTGAACCTCCAGATCATGCAAAAGGTAATCTCTTTCTTCGGCACTTAACTGAACTTGTTCTTGCAAATACAAGGTTACATCTACGCAACGAGTGAAGCCCTGCGTTTCACCGATACCCGTCATAACCCCTTTATTTACTTGTACATCCTTTAGTGTAGCTCCTAGTAATTGAAAACACAGAATACGAACATCTTCAGCACTAACAATACGATTTTTAGCTAATAAATATTTGCGGAACAAGTTCAATTTCTCTTCAAAATTTAATTTGTCTTTTCCGCCCAAAGAAGGTGTAAGTAACGTGATAGCTTGTGGTAAAATTTCGCTTCCTTTTTCCTGTGTTAATTTAGTACCCATTTTTAAATCATTCGCAATTTTACCAACGCAGGTATAGTACTCTACAAAAATGGTTTCATTTTCCTCGGAAGGTTTCAACATGATATAACAACTCGAACCACTTTTTTGAAAGCGCTTCATTTGATCTTCTATTCGTGCTATAACCTGATTGAGTTCTTTCATTTTTGCGGCAATAGTTTCACCGCCAATATCAGCAAACGTAGAAGTTTCATCGCGAATCACTTGCAGAAGAAAATGAATCGTATCACGAGCTTCTCTCGAATCAAAACGACCAACACCACTGCTTCGCACCAAGGCTTCGCCGTTATTAAGCTCTTGCGACGTACTAAGATTTCGTTTATGATACGCCTTATGATTTGAGCCTGTGATACTTCGAATATCAAAAAAATACTCCTTGCTTTCTATAGGAATGATGTTAATATACTTCTGTGTTTTATACGTAAGTTCATGTTGCTTTCGATTGATAACCGGAAAGCAATTAATCTGACAAAACACATGATCAAGAAGTTCTTGCGAAACAGTAGCACCCAAATCTATTTCTAACCATAGAAGAGGTACTTGAATATTCTTCTTGAGCTCTTGTTCAGAAAAAACCTCAACTAACAAATTTGGAAAAACGGTTGAGGGCTTTAAGTTTGTATCATCAGAAATATGTAAAAACTGTCGATCGTACAAGGCATAAATATGCTGACATGTTTTCTGATTATATTGAAACATCTCTTCTCCTTGCTGATCGATCGTTGAAGCATTGAATTGGGTGCTTTCATACATACCTCCCTTCAATTTAATTTCTTTACCTTGTATAGTTAAGTCGGCAAGGCGCAGGGCATGATAAAAAAGGTCCTTATTGTGTTCACTTCTGGCATCAAAATACAGATTTAAGCCTTGAAGTGTTTTAAATTCATCCTTTACTTCAATACCTAAAATTAGTTTATGTTGTAAGGGAGTTTGACTTTGAAGTACCGCATCTTTATACCAATTATCTTTTACCTGAAGTAGTTTATTACCCGTTGCTATCCATTTCACCGAGGCATTATGCAATTTAAAATTTCCAATAGCACTAAATGTTATCGGATGTGTATCGACCACGTTGGTAAGCGGATTTAAAACACGCTTCTGAGAAATAAAATGTTTTTTATTTGGAATGAGGTATTCTTTATCGGAAGATTGTGCGAAAAGTATTGCCGAAGATGGGCGGATTCCTATCAATGCATCCGGCAAAATAACCTCCACCATTTTTTCAATCATCCGCGATTGTGAACTTTCCATATCTCCATGAATGCGTTCCAATTCATATGAACAAGCATCGAGCATGAGTTTAACAATAGGGTCAAAGCTCGATTCAACTTCCACTTCAGGCATATTCCATAAACGGGCAGCCGTTTTCAGCATCCTGTCTTTTATTTTTTCCTTTGATTCAACGGCCATAGTTTTTTTAATTCGGAAAAATAAAGATACATTCAATCATATTATATTTACCGCTGTATTTTCCTGAAAAATAACGCAGTATGGCTAAAAAGAAATTACCCGAACAACCAATTACCGTAAAAAATCAACCGGTGGCTGAAGCTACTACCACCTCTTCCTCGTCGTTGGTTAAGTATATACTTCCGGGACTTTTATTCTTACTAGCTCTATTGCTGTACAGTAACACATTCAAACATCGTTTCGTGTTAGATGACCATGGAATTATAAAAAACAATAAATACACCAAAGCCCCTATTTCACTCGAGAATACAAAAACAATTTTCTCAACGCCACTCCGAAAAGGAGATGTTTCTGATTTAGAGAACTCGTTATACCGTCCGTTTGTAAAACAAATTTTTAATATTGAATGGAATGTATTTAAAGGCGACCCTCATTCGTTCCATGTGATAAATACCATTTTCTATGCCATCACCTGCGTATTCATCTTTTTTGTTCTTTATGACATGATGAAGAAAAAATGGGTTATACCTTTTTTAATTTCACTGCTCTTTTTGGTGCATCCCTTGCATGTTGAAAGTGTTGCCAACGTAAAAAGTGCTGATGAAATTTTAAGTTTACTTGGTATTGTAATGGCCTTACGATGTATACAATTGTATGTAACGAAGCAAAAATCCCTCTATTTGGGATTCGCGATATTAAGTTTTTTAATGGGTTCATTTAGTAAGGAATCTACGATTGTAGCCTTAGCCATATTCCCATTATTCATCTATTTTTATACCGAGGCTGATCTGAAAAAAAACGGTATGATTTCAGCGGTAATGGCACTATGCTCGGGTTTCTTTTTGCTTTGCCGCCATTTTTCGTTGAGAGGTTATCCGGAACCTTCGCCGCTAAGCGCTATGGATAACTACTTAGTAGAATGTCCGAATGGTGCTTCACGCATAGCCTCCGCCATTAATACACTTGGGCTCTATCTAAAAACCTTTTTTATTCCTCATCCACTTTCCTGCGATTACTCTTATAGTTCCTTATCGCCGGTTACGTTTGCTAGTCCGTATTTCTTATTGGCTTTTGCGGTGTTAACAGCCTTATTTGTTTTCGCACTCATAAAGCTCAAGGTGAAAGAGAATATTGCTTTCGGAATACTCTGGTTCTTTATTAGTATTTCCATTGTATCGAATGTGTTTTTTTTAATTGGTACCAGCTTCGGTGAGCGTTTAATGTTTACACCATCGTTGGGTTTAACAATGGCGCTTGTTTTTGCTTTGGCTCATTTTCTAAAAACGAATTCAGGCAATGAAGGCTTTCTTGCCGAATTCAAAAAGGCGCCCTTGTTATTTGGTATCGTTTTGCTAGTGAGTGCTGTTTTTGCTGTGAAAACCTATAGCAGAAATGCCGATTGGAAAACAGATTTCAAACTCTTCTCCCGAGATATTAATTACTACCCAAATGCTACACATTTATTATTTTATATGGGTAATCACCTATCCGGCAATGAGCGTAAAGAAGTGCTCAATTATGAAATGACAGAACTTGGTTATACTTATCAACAAATCATGGATTCATCGGCGAAAGAGAATAATAATTCGATTTATTACTTTACCAAATCACTCAGCATTTTTCCGGCATTGCCTAGCGATGGATATAATCAGTTAGGGAAAGCGTATTATAATTCCGGGCAACTTGATAGTGCTGAGAAATATTATAACATGGCTTTTGAGCGCGATACCACCAATGGTATTTTTATTAATAACCTGGGCACGGTGTATTACACACAAGCCTCTCGTTTGGTACCTATAATTAATAATTACGGCAGTGCCGGCCGGGTTGATTCTGCGAATTTTTACTTTCAGAAGCGAGTTAACGATGTGCTCAAATCAAGAGTTTATTTTATTAAGGCGCACCAGAAGGATTCTACCGAATCAGACTTTACGAACAATATTGCTTGTAGTTATGGCGACTTAGGCGTTCCGGATAGTGCTATCTTTTGGTTTGAAAAATCAGTTAAGTTAGATCCATTAGACACTACAGCCTTAAAGTTTTTAGAAATTACCTGGCGTAATCTTCAAAATAATCAAAAAGCCGATGAGTGGCACAAGAAATTCATGGATGCCAAAACAATTCATCTGCAACGCCTTGCTGAATAACGGAATCGAATTATTCTAGCTATAAGCTGTGGCGTATCGAGGTGTTCAATCTGAATTACTATGCAGGGTTAGGTATAGCTCATGCATCCCTTGCAGTTCATCGAAAAAATTCATGAAGATGGTCTTGAATTAGCGGTGAATTTTTCGATCAGATATACAAGCTTTCACAATATCGCTTACATTCCCTTCATGAAAAAATGGTTACTTTCAGCGGCCTGTATGTTCGGAACGCTAGCCGGTTATACCCAAGATAATCTTGTTAAATCGCTCGACGCTAACAAATCAGATAGCGCTAAAAAATTTCAATTTACAAGCATTATTGATTTAGAAGATTCTCCGGTAAAAAATCAAGGGAGCTCAGGAACATGCTGGAGCTATTCAGGTAATTCATTTATTGAAAGCGAAATGATGCGCGAAGGAAAAACCTTCGTAGATATTTCAGAAATATACACTGCTCGATGCGCCTATATTGAACGTGCCAAAAACTATGTTCGTATGCATGGCAATATTGGTTGGGGCGATGGTGCTGAATTGCATGATGTAGTGGACATCTACAAGAAATACGGTGCAGTACCTTATGAGGTTTATACCGGATTAAACTATGGCACCACAAAAAATAAATTTGGTGAAATGCAAGCCGCTTTAGAAGGCTTCTTGAAAGGTATCGTTGAAAATAAAAACGGTAGACTCACAAAAAATTGGTTAGGTGCATTTACCGCTGCCCTCGATTCATACCTTGGTAAAGTTCCGGAGAAATTTACATGGAATGGAAAAGAGTATACTCCTCTTAGCTTTGCTTCCGAAGTGGTTGGAATTAATTCCGATAAGTACATCGAATTATCATCGTATACTTATGTGCCTTATTACGAATCCACGTTAATGATGGTGCCCGATAACTGGAGTTTGAAAAGCGTTTATAATGTTCCGTTGAATGAGTTAACCTCTATCGTGGATAATGCCTTGCAAAACGGTTATACCGTTGCGTGGGCTACAGACGTAAGTGAAAAATATTTTAGCTGGAAAAATGGAGTGGCCATTGTACCGGAAAAAGAATTTGAAGACATGGAAACGGATGAACAGAAAAAAATGTTTGATGGCCCTCAAACCGAACGTACCATTACTGAACAAATTCGTGAAGATGCGTTCGACAACTATACTACTACCGATGATCATGGTATGCATATCGTAGGATTAGCTAAAGATCAACATGGTAAGGAATATTATATGGTGAAAAATTCATGGGGCGACAAGAACGATTACAAAGGTTACTTATACGTTTCGAAAGCTTACTTTCAATTTAAAACAACTGCAATACTTGTGCATGAAGGCGCTGTTCCATCTGGTATTCTTAGAAAGTTAAAATAAGTTAGCACCATAAAATCCAGCGTCATTTTAGAATCATAAGCCTCGACTCATACTTGTACTTGAAGTTTTCTCGGTCAACGAAATTCTTCTACATTACCAAAATACGAATCATTTTAGCGGCAACTTCTTGCTTCAGATAGCGATGCGGTTTCTATGTACATTGTTGAGAAATTTTGAATTCTATTCGAATCAAAAACGGGCTTTACCTTTAATGGTGTTGAGGGTATTTTAAACGAATATAACCTGAAAAATTCCGCGATAATACTAAAACTGTAATGTCAGGTGCAGTGCCAAATTAGTAAATAAAAATCGTTCAATAATTCTAAACAACTTCAAACTTAAATTAGGAATACAAACATTAGTAAAGAATACGATGTATCATCGGTTTTTTAGAACCAATCGTGACGATGTTCCTTGTAGTACATTCTATGTTTCTCCTCATTAAATATTCGATACTTAAGCGAGATATATATGCCTTTAAAATTATTGGTTGTCATGCCACGTTCTTCGTTCACACCAACTTCTGACGTACGATATTTAAACTTATTGTACGGACGATATTTTACATTCGTGGTAGTTGGCTCAGTAGCATAATAAATATTTATAATTGTATCCGGTGTATTCTCCACACGCGATAATCCCATATCATAGCGGAAGGATACTCCAAGTACTAATTTCTTATGAACCATGAAATCTAAATCCAATGATGTAAAATATGTTTTGTCGTTCTTAACATACAAAGGAGCCGACATCGTACCTTTTACATAAGCGGTATCATAATTAGTAGCGGTTGTATTCTTAACATCAAAAACAGCACGTTCCCGATTTGGGCGATAATATTCAATGCGTTCCTGATAGTTTTTCAAAATACCAAATGTTATTCCATTGGTCCAGGTTAAAGAAACCAAACGGCGAGGGTTAGTTCCGATATGAAAACCTAATCCCATCCGATAGTAATTCAAGCGTGAAAAAGCCCAATAGTCGGTAGTATCTGAATAATAACCTCGATAGTTTTGTCCGAGTTGATTGTACGCTAAGGAAGCCGTAAACCCAAGTGGCAATATCTTACCGACAGTGAAATGATACCCGGCAGAAACACCGATAGTGGGTTTATAGGTTGGAATCATATCGCCCAGAGCGATATCATCTGCGTTTTTAAGACTCGTATTATTAATGCCGGCAAAAATTCCGAAACGACCTTCATTCTGTGCCTGCGTACAATAAAACGAGGCGCTGAATAATAACAAACAAACTATTTTTTTCATGCAATAATTATTGAGCAACAGCAATATTATTTTCTTAAGTATTTTTTATATGTCACGAAGGCACCAAAAGAAAGATTCTTGGTAGCCGGGCGATTTGCTTCCCAACCTCGTAAGAGATCTAACGCATTCGGACCATAGTACTTACTGTATAAGTTACCCCAAGGATCCTGATCAACTTCTGTTGTAGTTCCTTTAAACTTAAATTTATTCTTACGTTTATTTTCAACATCACTAATTCCAATATCGGCTCGAACTAAAATAGAAAGTACCGTTCTTCTGCTGATACGCAATTCACCGCCAACCCCAAAAACAAATCCTAATTCAAACGGATTATAAAGGCCATCCTTATACGTACCTGTTTCATCAAAGCTGCTAGTACCTGCATTATAAGCTTTTACCGAGGTACCCGAAACCGAACCACCACCAACAGCTGGTCTGCCGGGTTGATTCTCTGCATACAAAGTGTACTCATCGCTATAACCCGTCATTAAGGCCACATACGGACCAAAACTTGCATTAAAGCGAACCTTACGATCGGGGTAATACCGATTATATGATTTGAAATGAAATAGTAAGGGTACTTTGAAATAAGTAAGCGATGTTTTTGCTGATAACGTGATATTATTAGCTGAATCGAAGAGCCCTGAATATGCAGCTCCGGCATTCCAATACATTAACTGAAAGCCAAAACCAATAGTTGGTTGAAACCACCACATTTGATCTAAACCACCGCCGTAGGAGAAATTCATCATCTCCATATCCAAACGGGCATCGGCATCAATATCATCACGGTTTTTAAGCATGGCCGTAAAGCCACCCGCCACCAGACCGGTAGAACCACCTAAAACAGGCACATCATTTCGTCCGTTTAGTTTATAATCGTATTGTCCGAAACTAGCTTGAAACACAGACAGTAATACTAATGACAGCAAAATTTTCTTCATTCGATTCGAATTAAGTAGTCACAAATATAAACAATCTGTTTACATATCAGGATTTTTTACCGATGAAGGTCTGCCAAACGCCCTACCTTCTACTAAACTTCAGGTGTAACCTCATAAATTCCAGGAAAAAGATACACATGACCGGTACTTAATTCCTTGCATTCATAGCGCGTTCTGCGTTTATTCATGAGCTGAAACCGTTTACCTTTATCGGTAAAAAAAATAGTTCCAGGGTCCAGTTCTTCAATAAAATAGCCGACCTTTTTTTCATCATAGCGTCGAAGCACCTTGTACAATTCCGGTTCGGAGCAAGTGGATGCCCCACTTTTATGTAGCGATTGTTGAATGGCTTCTTCTACATCCGCCGGGAAAATTTCCTTTCCTAAAAAACGGCTCATTAAAATACGATACACCCCCTTCCATTCTTTACCATGAGGCTGAACGCGATGGTGATGGTTGAGAAATGTTACTAAATGAGCAAGTTCATGAACAAACGTAATTAAAAAATGGTACGTATTTAAGGTAGCATTGATACTAATGGTATGCGGCTTTCCGTGCATGGCCGGGCGGTAATCGCCAAGTATAGCCTTACGCTCCCGTTTTATTTTTAGATGAATATGATAGGAATGCATGAAGTACAACACATCATCGGCTGCCTTTTCCGGAACATAATTTTTTAGTAAGGTAAGTTCGTGATCCTGAAGACGCGCCATTATTGCTGAATAGCCTGATAAATACGTTTCATTTTTACAAGTAAGGCTTCAATTTGTGCTAAGGGTAACATATTTGCACCATCACTAAGAGCCTTGGAGGGGTCGGGATGGGTTTCAATAAATAAGCCATCCGCACCGGCAGCTATTGCACATGAGGCAATGGTATCTATTAATTCCGGTTTACCTCCTGTTACGCCTGAAGCTTGATTTGGTTGTTGTAGTGCGTGGGTACAATCCATAACCACGGGTTTTCCAAACTGCTTCATAATTGGAATCCCGCGATAATCTACAAGTAAATCCTGATAACCAAACGTAGTTCCACGCTCAGTTACCATGACCTGATCATTGCCGCTATCTACCACTTTTTGTATCGCGAATTGCATCGCTTCGGGAGAAAGAAATTGTCCTTTTTTAATATTAACCACCTTGCCTGTTTTTGCCGCGGCAATTAATAATGAAGATTGTCGACATAGAAAGGCCGGAATCTGAAGTATATCCACATAGTCCGCAGCCATTTCAGCATCGGTTTCAGAATGAATATCTGTTACCAAGGGAATATCAAATTTCTTTTTCACTTCATTGAGCAGCGATAAAGCTTGTGCATTGCCTATACCAGTAAACGAATGTAGACTGCTACGGTTTGCCTTGGTGTACGACGATTTGAAAACCAAAGGAATTTCTAAACGATTACAAACCTCTACTAAATGCTCGGCGGTTTGCATAAGAACCTCTCTATTTTCTACAACACAAGGGCCGGCAAGAAGAAAAAAAGAATTTGAAGTTGGAAATAAGTTAAACACGGAGCAAAAGTAAGGAATGTTGTTGCTCTGTTTACAACGAATCCGTTATAATTCCGGATGATGACCGGCCAGGTTTTCCTGAATACGTTTCAGGTATTTCATCTTATAATAATACAACTTCAGCTGTTGATATATCTCAGGACTGCCTTGAAACACATCGGCCTGAAATAAATAAGCTACCGGTTTGTATAACTCCTCTTCCAATTGCTTGATATGGTTTTCTAAGGCTACCTGCTGAGCGGCATCCGGTTCAAACTTTAATGCCATGATTTGCTCATTGATATCCATCATAGATGCTAAAAAATCGGGTGGCAAACTAAATTTCTCTTCTTCCTCCAAAATTTTCTCTTCTTTCAAAATATAAGCCAATCGCAAATAACTATTATCGAGCGTTTGCTTTGCCGCATTAATAAGGGTACTTGTATGCAAAGCGTGCTCTTGTTCTTCGGGTGAAGACATTGAAAATTGATCAGGATGATATTGCCTACTTAGGGCGTAATATTTTTTAAGGTTGTAAGTAGTGTCTACCTTCAAACTAAGGGGCAAATCGTATAACTCAAAATAATTCATCGGTACAAAACTAAGGTGTTTTATGGCTAGTTAAAGATTGAAGGAAAATCAAGTATTAAGCTCCTTCATACCCGTACTTTGCATGTACATTTGCGGCGCAAAAGTTAGTTATGCCGAGAATAGGAATCGTACGAGAAGGAAAAACACCACAGGATAACCGTGTGCCGTTTTCACCGAAGCAATGTAAAGAAATAATGCAGGCGCATCCGAGTTTGGAAATTTGGGTTCAGCCCTCTCCGATTCGTTGTTTTTCAGATGAAGAATATGCATCACAAGGTATTCGATTGGAAGAGGACTTGAGTAGTTGCGACATTTTATTTGGCGTTAAAGAAGCATTGATTGAATCACTCATACCGAATAAAACTTACTTTTTCTTTTCGCATACCAAAAAAGCACAGCCGTATAACCAAAAACTGATGAAGGCGTTGATAGAAAAACGTATTCGCATGGTTGATTATGAATGTTTGACCCACGACGACGGTCATCGGATAGTTGGTTTCGGATTTTGGGCTGGCGTTGTTGGCGCACATAACGGTCTTTTAAACTGGAGTAGAAAATTTGGTGGCTTTGATTTGAAACCCGTTTATACGTTCAAAGATTTTCAAGCCTTGAAGGATTCCTATGAAGGCTTGGTACTGCCCAATATTAAAATTGCCATTACCGGTTCGGGTCGTGTGGCCTCAGGAATTTTGGATGTGGTTCAATACCTCGACATAGCCGAAGTAAATAATGAAGATTTTCTATCGAAAGATTTCAACTATCCTGTTTACGTGCATCTCACCGGAGAAGAATTATATCAACGAAAAGATAATGGCAGTTATCAGCGTGAAGATTTTCACCTTCATGCGGATGCATACAAGTGTACTTTTTTACCCTATGCTAAAAAAGCCGACTTACTCGTGAATGGCATCTATTGGGATAAAAAGATACCACGTTTATTTGAGCTCAGCGATTTAAGCGACCCTGATTTTAGATTGAAAGTGATTTCAGATATTACCTGTGATGAAAATGGCTCGGTACCGTGTAATGTTGGCGCAAGTACCATTGCCGATCCGGTTTATGGTTTTAACAAAGTTTCGTTACAAAAAGAAAAACCCTACATCAACAACCCTAATATTATTGACATCATGGCAGTAGATAATTTGCCGAATGAATTACCACGAGATGCTTCCAAGTATTTTGGAGGATACTTAATGAGTTATGTAATTCCGGCATTAGCTCAACATGGAAGTAATAGTATTATTGATCGAGCAACAATTTGCGTAAATGGTGAGCTAGGATTGGAATTTCTCTATTTACAGCATTATGCTTTTGAATAATGGATTTTATCGGAGTTTGTTTGCTCGTTTACTAAATCTATGCAAAGCAAGCTAATAACATTTTTTAGGTTTTAATATGGCATAAGCAAATTGTTCTAAACATTGAAACGGAAGTGCATGATGTCGCCATCCTTCACCAAATATTCCTTTCCTTCAATACGCAACTTTCCGGCATCTCTACAAGCGGCTTCAGATTTGAATTGTACGAAATCGTTATAGGCAATCACCTCAGCTTTAATAAATCCCTTTTCAAAATCAGTATGAATTACACTGGCAGCCTGTGGTGCTTTCCAACCTTCGTGAATTGTCCAGGCGCGTACCTCCTGCACACCGGCGGTGAAATAAGTAATTAAATTAAGTAGTTTATATGCCGAACGAATTAAGCGATTTAATGCAGGTTCAGTTAATTTATATTCTTCAAGAAATAATTGTTTATCCTCATCCGCTTCCATTTCAGAAATTTGAGCTTCTATAGAATTATTCATTACAATTACTTCCGCACCTTCTTGTTTAACATGTTCCAATAAGGCATTAGAATAGGCATTACCAGTATGAATAGCCGATTCATCCACATTGGCTACATATAAAACCGGTTTATCTGTAAGTAGAAACATATCGGCAATGGCAGTTTTTTCTTCGGCAGATAAGCCTAAACCACGAATGTTTTTTCCGCTTTCTAATTGTTCTTTACAACGTATTACCACTTCTAATTCCGCTTTCGACTTAGCATCACCTGCTTTGGCCATTTTTTCAACACGTTGAATTTTCTTCTCCACACTTTCCAAATCCTTTAGCTGCAATTCGGTATCAATAATATCCTTATCACCAACTGGATTTATTGCACCTTCTTCACGAAGAATATTCTCATCTTCAAAACATCGAATAACATGTACAATGGCATCCACCTCACGAATATTGGCTAAAAATTTATTGCCCAAACCTTCTCCCTTACTGGCTCCTTTTACCAAGCCGGCAATATCCACAAATTCAATGGTGGTAGGAACTACACGATTCGGTTGTACTAGTTCCCGAAGGGTATCTAAACGCTCATCGGGCACATCTACCTGTCCTACGTTCGGATCAATCGTACAAAATCGATAATTCGAGGCTTGAGCCTTGGCATTATTGCTTACAGCATTAAAAAGCGTTGATTTTCCAACATTTGGTAAGCCTACTATACCGACCTGAAGTGCCATGTGTTATTTTTTTAGAGGCGCAAATATAGGTTCTGCCGGCGAGAATGGCGATAAAACCTAGGTTATTGCAATACCAATACCTAACCTTCTTCCATTCTTTTTTATGGTGCCGACCAAAACATTTTAAAAAATAATTCCGGTGTTCGTATGGAATATTTTTTAAGTAATCATCCAGCCTTCGAATTTTTAAACCGAAAAGAATATTTTATGCAGAAGAAATTTTTAATCGCCGGATTGAGCTTTGCCGGCCTCGCGTTAATCCTTACCCTTAGCTCTTTTTTCAAACCTCAATCCTCGTCTTCCGAACAACCAACTCCTCCCGACGACATCTCTTATCAATCAAATAAAAAAGCGCATAGCACTCGTAATCATCTGCATTTGTATTCCGCTTTTGAAAATGATTATTACATGAACACTGATCCAAAAGGGTTTTTTTACGCAGAATTGAATGCAGAAAATATGCCTGACCTTCGCCGTCAGGAAGTTCCACTAAACTTAGCCATCGTAATCGATCGAAGCGGCTCCATGTCGGGCGAAAAAATTGTAAATGCCCGTAAAGCAGCGAAGTATATTATTAATCAACTTGGTGCCGACGACTATGTTTCGATTATATCGTATAGTAGTCAAGTTGAATTAGTACATGCAACCTCACGGGTGCAAAATCAACAAAGCATTCTTTCTAAAATAGATCGCATTATAAGTTCCGGCGGAACTAATTTGATGGGCGGCGCTCAACGCGGTTACGACGAAGTAAAACGAAATTATAAAACCGGATATATCAACCGTGTGTTATTACTCAGCGATGGACAAGCCAATGAAGGTATTACCGACCCTACTCAAATTCAAAAAATTGTTCGAAACCAAAACAATATCCATGGTATTTCAATTAGCACTTTTGGTCTTGGACTTGATTATAACGAAGACCTCATGACGGCTATGGCAGAGCATGGAAGTGGTAATTACTATTTCATTCGGGACGCCAATGGTATTGCGCAGGTGTTTGAACGCGAGTTAAATGGATATAAAGAACTTATAGCGCAGAATGTTCAGATGGAAATACGTATACCCGATAATATTCAAGTAGAACAAGTGTACGGACAATCCTATGAAATGGAAGGAAGAAAAATTAAAGTTTATATCCGTGATCTGTTCTCCAAAGATCGAAAAGGGATTTTGGTTCGTTATAAAAATATGGAGCAAAGCAGCAGAAATATAAACTTTATCACAAAAGTTACGTTCACCGATCCGTCTACAGAAATGCCCTTTGATTTAAAAACTAGCAACGAGCTAGAATTTACAAACAGTCGACGTTTATACTTAGAGAATTTTAACGAATGGGTTTCTACGCAAGTAACACTCTATGAAAGTAACGAGCAACTTGAGTTAGCTATGCGTGAAGCCGATAAGGGGAATTATGAAAAAGCGAAACAAATCACGGTCGAAAATAAAATGTATATGCAAAAGAAAGCGCCGTTAGTGAAGAAAAGTGAAGAGTTACAACGTGCAGCTTCTAATAACGAATCCTATGATGTAAAGGTTGAATCGTTACAAGAAATGCCAGCCGAAGAGGTTAAAGCGGTGCAAAAGGAATACAAGAGTACAAACTATCAGATTCGATCGAAGAAATAAATCATCCCTTGCATGAAAACGTAGAATCCTGTCTTGCGCGAGACAGGATTCATTTTTTTTGATTGGCATTAAAATTTTCTTCTGTGAAGAAAGAGCGTAATACAATCGATACAACGCAACTTCTATAGCTTGGAAAGAAATAAATTCTTCCTGCGTGTTTCCCTGAATCCTCCCTATTTTTGCGCCCATGAAACTGGTAACACATCTATTCCAAAATCAAGAACATCTCGCCATTTTAAATCACAATAAACTGTATAATCTTTCGTCGATCGATGCACGTTTGCCGAAAACCATGAAAGAATTACTCGCTCATTGGGAACTGCATATTGATGCATTGAAAAAAAAGGATATCGAATGTAAAGAAGGCAAACATGCGAGTGATGTACAGCTAGATCATGCGCATGTAATGGCTCCTGTTCCATATCCAAGTAGTTGCAGAGATGGTTATGCTTTTCGACAACATGTAGCCGCAGCCCGACGAAATCGTAAGGTTGATATGATAGCCGAATTTGATCAGTATCCGATATTTTATTTTACCAATCATAATGCTATTCAAGGCCCTGGCGATATTGTTTGCATGCCCGATCATTTTCAGAAATTAGATTTTGAATTAGAAGTAGCTGTTGTAATCTGTAAGAAAGGTAGAAATATAAAAGCATCCGAAGCGGATCAGTACATCGGTGGGTATATGATTATGAATGATATGAGTGCTCGAACCTTACAAATGGAAGAAATGCTCTTGAACCTTGGCCCCGCTAAAGGAAAGGATTTTTCTACCGTTATTGGACCCATGCTGGTTACACCGGATGAATTAGAAGGCTATCAGGTGCCATGTAAAGAAAATCATACCGGTGCTAGTCATAATTTAAAAATGACCTGTTGGGTAAATGGTATTCAAGTGAGTGCAGGTAATGTAAATGAAATGGATTGGACGTTTGCTGAAATTATTGAACGTTGCGCCTATGGTGTTGATATTTTGCCGGGTGATGTTATTGGCAGTGGTACGGTTGGTACCGGTTGCTTTCTGGAATTAAATGGTACCGGTTTACTCAACGATCCGAACTATAAAGTACAATGGTTACAAGATGGCGATGTAGTAGAAATGGAAATTGAAGGATTAGGCCGTTTGAAGAATACGATTCGTAAAGAAGAAACAGACTTCTCCATTTTAGCTTTAAAGAAAATGCCGCATTAATTATTTCCATGCTTTGAGCATGCGCAAATTACCGTACATATCTTTTCGAAGTGTTGTATGAAAGCCACATTGTTGATAGTGCATTTCCGTATCTTGTGCATACTGTTGATGTACTTCTACATAAATACTTCCGGAAGGTTTCAAAAGAGTTTTTGAAAGAATTGCTATTCGTTTATAAAACTGTAGTGCGTCGTGGTTGCTTACAAACAAGGCCAAGCCAGGCTCATAGTCTACAACACGTGTAGCTAAAGTGTTTTTTTCATTTGGTAGTATATACGGCGGATTACTTACGATGACATCTACTGATGGATGAGTTGTAAAATGATCTTGCAACATATCGGCTTGTAAACAATTCATAGAAAGAGCGTACTTCTCAGCATTTAAACGCGCAATGTTCAGCGCAGATTCAGAACAATCAACTGCGGTTAGTACAAGGTCGGAACGATGATAGCCGAGATAAATTGGTATGCATCCGCTTCCGGTTCCTAAATCTATAACAGACAAATTTTCTTTAGGCGGGAGGTCATCTAATATCCATCTACATAATGCTTCGGTTTCCGGACGAGGTATCAATACCGCTTCATTTACGGTAAGTTTAAGCGGACCAAAATATTCAAAACCTAAAATATATTGAATAGGTTGCTGCTTTTGGAGCGCCTCTACCGTTTCTTGAATAAGATGATCATCAAATTCATACTGACTAAAAAGCAACTCCAATTTTGTTTTTCCACTCCAAGTTGTTAAACAACGCATACAGATTTCTTCCAATTCAGAAACGTCATACGATGATGAAAGTGCCTGATAAAAATAATTTTTACTTTGTCTAAAATCCATAAACCGATTGCAAGTAACTATTTAATTTTTATTTCTGAACGTCCGGAGTTACCAAAAACAAATGGATAGTACATCAATGAAATTTTAACCGGAGGAAGCACATAGCTGCCTCGGAAAACAGGCTTCATAGTTACTTTAATTTGTTTAGTGCCCATAGGAAGATGTTCGAAATAATAAACCACTTTATGTTTATAATATTCTACATAGTTACCTTGGTTGAATCCATGCGTTTGTTTGTTTTCTACTTTCATTCCGCTTGGTAACGGAATTTCCAGCATCACATGTTCGCCTTTTTTATACGCTTGAATATCGATCACATAATC
>JAEUVD010000041.1 GCA_016787065.1 Chitinophagaceae bacterium | reverse complement strand
TGTGCAACGCGATATTTTGAGCGTACAAATTTGCTACGGTTCCGTGAGCATATCCACTTATATCAATTGAAATTGGATATTCATTTAAGACATTAGCAAAATAGGCAATATCGTGCGACGATACTTTAGAGTTATTTAAATGAACATTCATAACTACTTTTTCCAGGTAGTTATTGAAATCATGAAAGTTCTTATAACGCATTTCATAGCGATCTGCTAAAAACGATTCGTTGGTTCGTAGCGTCATGTCGTATAACAGACTTTGAACTTGTGAAACTTTGGCTTTTGCTTTGAGCTCTTTAATTTCTATACCACAACGTTCTTTTGCTGTTAAAGATTCGATAGTAGAATAAATGGTATCAGCCAAAACGTGTGTTTCCGACAAAGAAATATTCAAGTTGGAAATGCGCAAATTTTCTTCATCAAACTCATTCTTTTTTGATTGAAAACCATCAACGATATAATCAAATTCTGAAGAAGCTATTTTTATTTGATGAGCATTTACTTGAAACAACTCCGGATTGAACGGAGTGCCCCAAGTAGTTGTATCATCCGGTGTATTATCTTCTGGTTTACCACCTTCATATTCACGAACTAAAATTTTTGCAGTTTCAATCGTGAGATGCTCAAGTTCAATCTTCTTTTTATCTAACTGAAATTTATTGACTGCAAGATCAAGGGTTTGAATAGCAAAACGCATGTCTTCACCACGCCAAGCATCATTCATTATAAATCGAACCCCGTCGAGATGAAGATTCTTCAAGTCAAGGATGGCCTCCGGTGCATGATTGGTTGCAACATCAATGGTGTCGGCAGTAGTAGTATCTGTGTTTGAATTAGAAGAAAACGCTTCTGAAATAAAATCATAATTCCAACGTGTAGAATCATGTCCGCGATTTAGATTAACATAAACATTGTTTAATCCTAAGTGATGAATTACAGGTGTTTCGTTATACCACCAAGCACTCAGCAATTCAGAGGTTTTAAGTTGCAAAGCACCAACATAAGCGAGGGTGTCTTTTTTTTCATCAGCAATGTAAACACCTTCAATATTAAATTGATTGAACAGGGTTAGAGAAACATGTTTTACATCAACCGGCGTTTTTAATTTATCAGACAAGTAGCTTGTAGCTTTATGTACCAATTGATTTTGGTATTTTTCCTGACTCAACATCCAAAAAGCAACAGCAATTATCAGCACAACTAGTATGAAGAGTGCAATCAGTACTTTGAGTATTCCTTTAAGCCATCGCATGAGCCTTACAAATGTAATAAAGCAAGTTACATTTGTAAATAGTGTACTTTGAAATAACTTGGAATTAATGATAGAAAGTTACTTCTATTTGGATTCTTAGCTCTCGGGTTTGTTTTCTGTGAAACCATCAGATGCCGTTCTATTCGATCAAATTACCATAGATTTCCAAACGTGTAGCATCTCCGCTTTGGGTAATTTTCTAATTTGCTCGAGTTTCAACAGCATTGATTTGATTCGAAGGAGATATCCAACTATTTATCTTTTTTCGGAGAAAGAATAGAATCAAACCAACAAAAACAATGCAAACGGCAATAATTTCGGCTTGTGTTACCTTCATTCCACCAACATGGATCAACGAATTCACGCGTATTTTTTCAATTAGGAATCGCTCCACGCCATTGAGAATAAGGTAGATCGAAAACACACCCAAGGGTACAGTCAAACGTTTTCTAATCAACCACAAGATCAAAAATATAAACGATCCCATTACAAATTCGTACAAAGGTGTTGGGAAAACGGGAATAGGTAACACCGAGTTATACTCATCTTGTACATCCTTCATAACCACACCTATATTATTCACATTCCCCGGATAATTATACGCTACCGTCCATGTTGGTAAAAAAGAAGGTGCCACAAAACTTACAGAGGGGATTGAATCATTTTTTGAAAAATGCCGTTTAAGATGATCTTGAAATTTAAGTTTTGTTTCTTCAAACGGAATATCAGCGCGCACAACCTGGTGCTTATCGTTCGTAATATATGCTGAATTGTAAATTCCCCAATCACCATCACCGCTTACCTGACAACCTAAACGGCCAATAGCGTAAGCAAGTATTAAACCAGGTGCGGCAGCATCACATAAATGACGAAAATCAAGTTCGATTTTACGAGCATAATACCAAAGTGCGAAGGTGGCTACTATCAGACCACCGTAAAAAGTAAGTCCGGAACTAGAAAACAAACTACCTAAAGGGTCTTGAATAAATTGATCCCAAGTTTCGAAAGCGTTGAAAATTTTTGCACCGGCAAAGCCTCCTAAAGCAGCAATTACAGCAAAGTCGCCTACCTTCGTTGAAGGCAATACGCGAACTTGTTTTTGAGCGAAGGCTTGCTTGGTTTCTTCTTTATTATTAAAATAAGCAAGTACCAAAGCACCTAAAGACATTACGATACCGGACAGCAAGTTGCCTTCACTCGACGTAATGTAGTTTAGCGGATCGGGCGCAGCAGTTTTATAGTTTAGAAACATGCCAACCAGTTTATAACCTACTAAAAATCCAATTAGGGCTGAAGACAGATAGCCCCATGGGGTAATGGGTTTGCCTACGGTAACTGTTGCTAAAGTAAACGTTATAAGGCCTGTTTTTTCTTTACGTCGTAATTCGAGAAACAAGGTGTACCCTGCGGCTAGAAATGAAATCGCAACTAAGAACCCAAAAGTTTTTAATAAACTCAGTACAGGTATTTCGATACCGAACCAATCGCGGAGGAGATGGTAAAAATCAGGATACACAGATCAAGGAATAATGTTAGGAGCAATGTTGATTAAACGCATCCAATAAGTTGGCTGCAATCATTTGCGCCGGGCGACCTTCAATCATGTGTCGTTCTATCATATGCACTAATTGGCCATCTTTGAGTAGTGCAATACAAGGCGATGATGGCGGATAAGGTAGCAAATAGCTTCTAGCCTGTTTCACCGCTTCGGTATCAAAACCGGCGAAGGAAGTAGCCAAATGATTCGGTTTCTTTTCTGCTTGTTGAACGGCTAACAATACGCCGGGGCGCGCCGTACCCGCGCTACATCCGCAAACAGAATTCAACACTAATAAGGTAGTTCCTTGCTTGGTCATGGCGGCATCAACTAACTCCGGTGTATTTAAATCTTCAAAGCCACGTTCGGTGAGTTCGGCTTTCATGGGCATCACTAATTCTGCTGGATACATAGAAATAATTTTCGAGCAAAAATAAGTTGTGTTCGACAATAATGAATTTTATCTCACAAATTACATGTTATCTCTTCCTAAAAACCCGTTTTCTCATTCCCGTTTTTCTTTACACTCTTTTCACCTTTACAAAGCTACCTGCGTTTATCTTTGTTGCTCGCATGGAAGCCATCATTAATAAAGTAGCACAAAGTGGTTTAATTACGTTGAACCTGGAAGATTTTTTACCGAAACAGTTCATGGTTTTTGATATGAAGGATTTTCTTTTCATGGGACTTATTTTGAAAGAAAAGGAGTTTCGGCAACAACTTCAAAACCATGACTGGAATTTTTATCAACAAAAAGAAGTGGTTATTACGTGTTCAGCCGATGCCATTATTCCGGTTTGGGCTTATATGCTGGTGAGTAGTTTTTTAGAAGGTGTTGCCACCGGCATAGTTATAAATTCAGAGGAGAAGGGCAGAGAAGCATTTTTGTTAAAGCATATAGATCAGATGGATGTTATGCCTTTTCAGGATCAACGCGTTGTAATAAAAGGCTGTGGCGATCAACCCATACCGGAAAGTGCTTATGCGCTTATTACATTCAAACTAAAACCAGTAGTAAAAAGTATTATGTACGGTGAACCATGCAGTACGGTACCTGTTTATAAAAAGAAAAGTATTTAAAAGAAATTATGAGTATAAAAATTACATTCTCTTCAATGGCCTTATTGGCTTGTTTGAATCTTAATGCACAAACTAACCCGCGCTATAAAGTGGCAGATACTGATTCCATTATAGAAGTAAATACAGCCTATAAACCAATTCATGTTATGGCGCCTGATTTACCTAAAACATATTCGCTTTTTGGAGAGAAAATTCCTTTAGAACAATGGGACGTTCGTGAACGATTTGATCGGGAATTATTAGTAAATACGTACATGCAAGGTTCAACTACCTATATCATTAAATTGATGTCGCGTTGGCTACCTATGATAGAAGAGCGACTAGCTGCTAATAATGTTCCTGATGATTTTAAGTACTTGTGTATAGCAGAAAGCGCGCTGCAAAATCAAACATCACGTGCCGGCGCCGTAGGTTTTTGGCAATTCATGTCTGGTACCGCACCAACATTCGGTTTGGTTATAGATAATGAAGTGGATGAACGCTATAATGTTGAAAAATCTACAGATGCTGCTTGTGCGTATTTAAAGCAAGCTTATGCTAAATTTGGTTCATGGACTTCCGCAGCGGCATCTTACAATTGCGGCATGGGAGGTATGAATTCAGCTTTAGTAAATCAGCAGCAGAGTAGTTTTTATGATGTTTTATTGCCGGAAGAAACTATGCGCTATATTTTTAGAATTGCAGCATTAAAATTTATTTTAAACAATCCTAAAAAGATGGGTTTTGATTTAGGCGACGAAGATGTGTACCATCCGCTTGATCTGAAAAAGGAAACGATTAACTATGGTATTGGCAACTTGTTGAGCTATGCCCAAAGTAAAGGAATAAGTTATAAAACGTTGAAAATGCTCAATCCTTGGTTGCGTGAGAAAACACTTACCAATAGCAAAGGAAGAACGTACACTATATTACTTCCAAAAAACTAATTCTAACGTTTATAGTACTTCTGAAACTCTTACAGAATCTTCAGGGCTAATCCGTATTTTGATTATAGATTAATGTACCACAATAGGCGGTTGGCGAACTCACCCCATTGCTTCGTATTCTCCTTTAAGTCCGCTTCAAGTTCCGATGATTTCTTTTTGGTTCCCTTGGTTGGTGGTACAAGTATTTTTTCGTCGGCAACATAATTTTCATAATTGGTAGCAAAGTAGGTAAGGTTTAAACGAGGCATAACAATACCTAATATCATACCGGGTAAACCATTAAAACCTTCCGGTCCACCTTGGGCTAGAATTTGATCGGTATAGAAAGCTATCACGTAAACCGAATCTAGAATAATCGTTTCTGCACGACGACAATTAAAACCGGCAACCTTTCTAAATTCTTCGGTTATTTTCCATTTGAAATTTTTAAGTGAATCATTTAACAGATACACTTTTTCAAATACATCTTTCTCGGCAATAGCTTGTTGCTTTTCGTAGTCGTTAAAAATAATATTCTTATCGGCCGGAAAACTTCCCATCATGCCTTTGAGTTCCATTAATCCATTTGGAGCAGGTTTGTACAAACTCTGTTTGTCGGTAAAAGTCAGCTCAAAAATATCCGTTCTATATTTCGGGATTTGCTTCTTAAAGGTTTCCATCATCGAAGCCATTTCCGGGCGATCTTTCATGAACCCTTCCATTTGTTTATGCATATTCACCTTGCGCTCGAAGGTGAGTTTCCCTTTAAATACAATAGGAGGAAGTTCTACTTTGGTATCTTTTTGCGCACTGGCAGCAAAGCAGGTTAGTAAACTAAATAAGGCTATTACTATATTCTTCATGTTTTCGTTCTGATTACGTTAATTAATGTTTGATAATTCGTCGTTGTACACCACCACCTCTGCGTCCGCCTCCAGGCCCCATGCCTGTTGGTCTTGAACCTGGTTTGCCTTTAGCTTCTGCCATGGCACCATGTTTAAAGTTATACACGAAACCTACCATCCAATATCTTCCAAGTGTAAGAAATCGTCGTTCATTATTATAGTTATTCGTGGTGGTTCGTTCGTAGCCCTTATTCTGATTAAGGATATCGGAAATAGTTGCCTTAAGCTCAAGGTTTCTATTCGGAAGTAGTTTGTACGAAGCATAAGCTCCCCAAAGCATACGAGTGAATTTATTAGGATAGGGGTCTACCGGAGGATTATAAACATAGTCGATGTCAGTTCCAATTTCAAAATCCTTAATGTATTTAATAAAACTATAGGTTGGGTTAAAGGATATAAACTTAACATCGCGTCCGTTTTGCTGCGTGGTGCGATTATCGTTATACGTTGTTCCCAATTCTAGCGACGTGTAAAACACGTTCTCCTTCGACCATGTTAAACCTGGAGTTATAGATAAAGCAGAATTCGTAGTAATTGATTTGATATTATTCGCAATATTCGGACTATGCGTGTAATTGTAATTCAAATTGATTTTACCTTCTAATGGAGTCTTCGGAATTTTAGCACTGTAACCGGCCCATAAACTTGTACTATAGTATCCATTCAAATTTACATATTCAACAATGGTTCTACCTAACTCATCGAATCGGCGGTTATTACTTACATTGTTATACTGGTTGGTACCCCAAATACCAGCATACACCGAACGGGATGATAGTACCTTATAATTAAAGTAATTTAAATTTATACTCTGACTGTATCCAATTTTCAAATTTGGATTACCTACATAAATTACGAGCGGATTACTGTTATCTTGTATGGGTTGAATTTGAGAGATACTTGGTTGGGTGGTGCTACCAGAGTAATTAAAGGTAACTCGACTAAACTGACTAAATTTATAATTGAAACGTAAGGTTGGAAATAAATTAATTCGATTATAGTTATACTGATACAATCGAATTAAATCTTCTTGTTTAAAACTCGACCGTCGGATACGTGAACCTAGGGTGAGTGAGTATTTCTTTTCGTTATATTTAAATTCAAGACCGACAGTATTGCTATTTACGTTAGAATGAAAATCATTACTTAATGAATCCACCAATTCATTATAATCAGAGCTATTATTTTTTACTTCAGTTGTTTTCAATGAATTCGTTCGGTCGGTATTGTAATTGTAACTCAACTTAAGAAGAATTTTTTTACCTAAAGGCTCCGTATAAGTTAAGCCAACTCCGGCTGAATGCGTGAGTCCGGTATTTTGTTTTTTCTGATCTAATAGTTCTTGCTTATTTCCATTTAGATAATAATCATTCTCTCCTGTAAGAATGCCAAAACTCTCACTCTTCCGGTAATCATAATTAGCATTTACTGAAACTGTTCTTCCTGTTTTCTTAAGCTTGTGATTCACGGTAAATGAGTTACTTACACTCGCCGAAGTGGATTCGGTATTATTATTACGTTCACTTTTACTAATGGGTTGTTCGGTGTAATATTTATTATTGGAAAGACTGTACGATGAATTATCAGTAAAATTTAAACGGCCAGCTAAATCGTAGTAAATGGTGGTATTTGTATCAATCGCGAAATCATATTTGGCTGTTAAGCGATGGGCATTTCTACTATTATACGTGGCACTGCTATCTCTACTTTGGAAACGATTTTGAGGAAACAAATTTTCGGCATTATTGGTTTCGTTTGTTTTTTTATTGATACGACCGAAAGAATAATTAATATTCGCATGTTCTTTCGTCTCATTCCATCGGTTTGAGTAATGTGCACCACCCACATACGATTTAGTGATTCCTTCCGGTATCGAATTATTCCATCCACCGCCACCAATGTCATCCGAATTGAATGATTCATTCATAGTGAAGTTACCGTCTTCCGACATTTGAATATTTTCACCTTGACCGGTGTATGCATTTCGATCATCCCATCCTAATCCGGTTTTTCCTATGGAATTCGACAATCCGTAAACACTAAATTTTTCTTTATCTCGAAACGAATTTGCCATAGCCTGTATTGCCCAACGATCATTTGGTCCGGCACTGGCTTCCACTTTTCCAAATTCACCTTTATTCATACCCTTCTTTAGTTTCAGATTAATAGTTTTTTGTGTATTGCCATCATCGAAACCGGTAAATTGAGCTTGATCACTTTTCTTGTCAAAAACCTGTACTTTTTCTACAATTTTGGATTGAAGATTCTGTGTTGCTATTGTTGGATCGTCGCCAAAAAATTCCTCGCCATCTACCAATACCTTCTCTACCTTTTCACCCATGGCAGTAATCTCACCTTTTTTATTCACCTGCAATCCTGGAAGTACTTTTAAAAGATCTTCAACCGTTGCACCTTGCTTCACTTTAAAACTGTCTGCTAAAAATTCGAGCGTATCTCCTTTAATTTTAATACCCGGCGCACTCTTAATTACAATTTCTTTTAAGAGTTGTCCGCGTTGCATTAGAGGCAACTTACCCATATCAACCGTGGTCTTTGTTTCATTCACTTCAAATTCATCTATATAGTCGATATACTGACTATGTGAAACTAGTAGAATGTAGTTTCCGGCTTCGCTCAACGATATACTAAATCTACCTTGTTGATCGGTACGATTACTTTTTATCAGAACGGAATCCGATTTTCGAATTGCGGAAACAGAAGCAAAAACAACTTTTTTTATATTCATAGTGTCTTCAACCGTACCTGTACAAGTGAATTTTTGTGCGAAGGCAGTTTGTATGAATAATAACAACAAAGGAAAAAGGAGAAATTTCTTCATAAAATGAGACAAAGGTCAAATGTAACAAGATTAATTGCCTAAGAACTTACCGAAAGGTTAAAAGGAGGTTCTCGTGGATAAACGGCAAACTTTTTTTTCTTATGATTTTAACTATATTTAATGCCTCATATAACAAACATGAAAAAGTTAACCTTAAGCGTTTTGGCTGCAATGTGTCTGCACGGCCATTTAATTTCTCAGGCTAAGTTGGTGGAGAAAATAACGAAATCCAAAGCCAATGAAATAGTAATACCATACGAAAAGTACGTGTATCCAAACGGACTTACACTTATCGTTCATGAAGATCACAGCGATCCTATTGTGCATGTAGATGTTACCTACCATGTAGGTTCGGCTCGAGAGGAGATAGGTAAATCCGGTTTCGCCCATTTCTTTGAGCACATGATGTTTCAAGGAAGCGATCATGTTGCCGATGAACAACACTTTAAAATAATTACAGAAGCCGGTGGTACCTTAAATGGAACTACGAACAGAGATCGTACCAATTATTTTGAAACGGTACCAAGTAATCAACTCGAAAAAATGTTATGGCTCGAATCGGATCGAATGGGTTATTTACTGGATGCCGTAACACAGAAGAAATTTGAAGTGCAACGGGCTACGGTAAAGAATGAACGCGGACAGAATTACGATAACCGACCTTACGGCTTGGTTCAAGAAACAATTTCCAAAAATTTATTTCCTTATGGCCATCCATATTCTTGGCTTACCATTGGCTATGTGGAAGATTTGAACAGGGTGGATGTACAAGACTTAAAGAATTTTTTTATGCGATGGTATGGGCCCAATAACGCTGTTATTACGATTGGTGGCGATGTGAAAACAAGCGAAGTAACCGCCTTGGTTGAAAAGTACTTTGGGAAAATTCCAATGTGTCCGAAGGTGGAAAAAACGGTGCTTCCTTCACCAGAACTGCAATCGGATCGCTATGTTACGCTAAAAGATGGTTATGCTAAATTGCCAATGTTGGTTTGCACCTTTCCGAGTGTACCGGCGTATAGTAAAGATGAAGCTGCATTAGATATGTTAGCTGAAATAATTGGTGGTGATAACACCTCCATGTTGTATCAGCGATTGGTAAAAACACAAAAGGCAACAAGAGCTTCGGCAGGCAATTCAACCGATGAATTGGCAGGCACTTTTCAACTAAGTGTTACACCCAAATCAGGCGGTTTATTGAAAGATATGGAAGCTGAAGTACGTGCAACATTAAAAGAATTTGAAACGCGTGGTGTAACCGATGAAGATTTAACCAAATTCAAAAATGCGATGGAAGCATCTCGAATTTATATGTTAGAAAGTGTAAGCGCGAAGGTTTCTCAATTAGCTTCCTTTCAAACGTTTACGGGTAATGCCAATTATATAGGCAGTGAATTAAAACGTTACGCGGATGTAACTAAAGAAGATATTATCAATGCGTACAATAAGTATATTAAGAACAAGCCAATGGTTATTCTTAGTGTAGTAACGAAGGGAAATGAATCTAACATCGCAAATACCGAATCTCCTGAACCCGCTAAAGACGATTATACTGCGCCAGATTATGGCTATGCAGGCTTAACGTATAATAAAGTAAATGATTTTGATCGAAGTGTAATGCCGAAAGCAGGTGCGAATCCGGTAATTAAGGTGCCCGATTTTAATACATTAACCTTCAAAGGTGAAACCGTTAAAGCCCTACACGCAAAAACTTCGGAATTACCAATGGTTGTTTTACAAATTTCTTTACCGGGTGGTCGTGTTACCGAACAAGCTAATTTAAACAAAGCCGGTTTATTAAATATATTCTCTCAAATGATGGAAGAAGATACACGTAAACATAGTGCAGAAGAAATGAGCGTTTTAATGGATAATCTTGGAACAAGTATTAATGTTTCGGAAGGGTTAGATGAAGTTACCGTTTCGTTGCGTTGTTTAAAGAAAAATCTTAAACCTTCCGTTGATCTTTTAGTGGAACGAATGACACAACCTCTGTTTAAACAAGAAACGTTTGATCGAATTAAGAATAACACCTTAGAGAACATAAAGAATTCTAAAACACGAGCAGCGGTGGTTGCAAGTTCAGGATATTCACGTGTGCTCTATGGAAGTAAATCTATTTTGGGTTACCCTTCGGAGGGAACAACGGCAACTGTTTCTGCCATTACACTTCAAGATGTAGAAAATTATTATAATACTTTTTTCAATAAGGATAACGCGCGTATTGTGGTTGTTGGCGATTTAAGTAAAGAAGAAGCCAGCGAAGCTATCAATCAGGTATTGGTTTTACCAAGTAAAAAGAATATCCTGCCAACATTACAGGTAGAAACCAAAAAGAATACAACAAAAACAGCTTATGTGATTGATATTCCGAAGGCAGCTCAAACTGAATTTCGTATAGGTTATGTTACAGGTTTGAAATACGACGCTCTAGGAGAATATTATAAATGCGGTTTGATGAACTATCCTTTGGGAGGCGCCTTTAACAGTCGTATTAATCTGAATCTTCGAGAAGATAAAGGTTGGACTTATGGCGCTCGTTCTGGTTTTAATGGAAATGATTATACTGGAAATTATACCTTTTCTTCCGGTATTAAAACCGTAGCAACAGATAGTGCCTTGAATGAGGTGATGAATGAAATGATTCGTTATAGCGAACGTGGAATTTCGGAAGATGAATTGAGTTTCCTGAAAAATGCTATCGGACAGAGTGATGCGCGGAAATATGAAACAGGTTTCCAAAAGGCAGGTTTTTTATCAACCATGTTAAAGTACAATTTGAAAGCAAGTTTTGTTGACGACCAAAATGCAATGCTTACTTCCATCAATGCCAAAGACATAAATACCTTGGCAAAAAAATGGATTCAACCTTCCAGTATGTTCGTTGTATTGGCTGGTGATAAAGAGAAAATTCAAGCACCACTCGAGAAGGCAGGATATCAGGTTATTGCACTCGATCCGGAAGCCGAAATGAAATAGAACAGAGCTTCTTACAATTTCATGACGAATAAAATCGGGCATTTTGGTTATTCCAATGTAACTTGCCTGAATGAAAATTGTAATTACGGGCTTACTCGTTCTGCTTTGTTTACAGGCGAAAACGCAATTCCAAGGAGCAGTTTATAAACAAGCCGTTGATGCAGTTGTTGCAGCAGGTTCGGGTAATATGAATTCGGCATGGGCCGGAGGATTTAACTCCATCCAAATTAACCATGTTGATTTGAATCAGGATGGTAGAAATGACTTGATACTCTACGATAATAACAACCGCAATGCGGTGCGAACATTTATTAATATCGGTAATGCCGGTGAGGTGAAGTATAGTTATCAACCGCAGTATGAAATTAATTTCAACATGGTTACCGATTACCTGTTGATACGCGATTATAATTGTGATGGTATCCCGGATTTGTTTTGTAGAGGAAATCCTGGTATTACGGTGTATAAGGGCTATTACCAAAACGCACAATTAAAATTCAATTTGTATAAATCGCTTTGGTATCAAACAGCAACGGGGTGGGTTAATGCCTATGTTCAACCAACCGACATTCCTAGTATTGTGGATATAGATGGTGATGGAGATTTGGATTTTTTCGGTTATGAAGTAAATGGTTTTTATTTATCGTGGTATAAAAATATGCGTGTGGAAGACGGACTTCCTTGCGACAGTATCCGTATCGTTTTAGCCGACAAATGTTGGGGTAAGTTTTATCAAGGCGTGGAACGATCGGTAATAACAAATATTACGTGTAAGGGAGGTAGCGCACCATTAAACAAAACGCGACATCCAAAAAATACAGTGTTGCATTTAGATATTGACAATGATGGCGATCTGGATATGTTGAATGGGAATGTTTCTTACAGCGATATTCAATTGTATTTTAATAATGGAAGTAATATAGTTTTTGATCAAGATACCTTGTATAATAAAAATGGCCATCAATTAAAAATGCCAAATTGGCCAGCATCTACGCTGGTTGATATAGACAACGATGGAGATAAAGATTTATTATTTACAGGGCATGATGATAATCTCAATATTGCGAATTACAAAACAATTAATTGGTATAAAAATATTGGATCTGCATCTGCGCCGGTGTACAATTATGTGAGCGATACATTGCTAATGAAAGACTTAATTGATGTTGGAACAAATAGCTATCCGGTATTATTTGATTATGATAAAGATGGAAAGAAAGATTTATTTATTGGTAGCGAAGGTTATTACAACAACGAATCAGACACGATGCTATGTAAAATGGCTTACTATAAAAATACAACAACAGGTAACACCATTTCTTTTCAATTCATCACCGATGATTTTCTAAATTTATCGCAAAAGAATATCAAAGGGATTTTTCCGGCTTTTGGAGATATAACAGGCGATGATATTGATGATTTAGTTCTTGGAACGGTTAAAGGAAATCTACTGCTTTACAAAAACATAGCATCTTCGAATACCGTACAGCCACAATTTCAATGGCAAACGGATAGTATAGCCGTACCTATTCCTGGAAAATATGCCACGCCATGTGTGTACGATTTTAACAACGATGGAAAGAATGATTTAATTTGTGGCAATCAGATCGGAACACTGGTTTATTATAGAGATAGCAGCACAACTACTTCTACCGTATTAAAATGGGTAACAAGTAATTTAGGTGGATTGAAAGCAGGTTTGGTTTCTCACCTCTACGGTTATAGCGTACCGTTTATCGGTAGGATGGATAACATTTCCAGGGATTTTCTTTTGGTTGGAAATGTTGATGGTTATGTTGAACGCTACGATTCATTTAAAAACAACTTAGGTAATTTTAAACGCATCGATTCCAATTACTCTTTTATTCAAGTGCCATATCGCTCTGCACCAACGGCAGCTGATTTAGACGGCGATGGAATGTATGAATTATTCACCGGGAATAAATTAGGAGGCTTGCTTTATTACAAGCAACAAATTTTGGCTAGTCATCAAACCATTCAAAATAAAAAACTAAATGTGGTGGTTTATCCTAACCCTTGTTCGGATAAAATTCATTTATTAACCTCTTCAGATTTAAGTAAAGCAACGTTTAATTTATATGATGTTTTGGGCAAAAAAATCGCAAGCTTGTATTTGGACTCCAACTATAATACGTTGAAACTACCGCTACTTACACCCGGTTTTTATTTGTTAGGTATTTCCTTAAACGAACAAACCACCTTGCAAAAAGTATTAGTGGAATAAGGTTGTTTTAGATTATTCTGTTGCCTGAAATTCGGAAAGATAGTTGTCACCCTGGTAAGGAAATTTTAAACAGTTATTTAGGCTGAATTTTCTGTTATTGAAAATCAGTGAGCTATATATGTGCAATTAAAAAACGTTTAGACTTACATCAAAATACTTCGGTAAGATTTTATGTGAATAACTTCCTTTCTTACCTTACGAGTTCAATTGAGTTGTTATGTTTTTATCGAATCGTTATGTAGTTCGTGTACTTCTAATTTTATGTTTTCCAATAGGGTCGTTTGCTGAAAAAACAACTGTTCTTAGCATTCAACAAAAAATGAATGAATTATGCTTGCCTTTTCGCAACGCAGGATTTATTATGTACAAAAAAGGCGATCTTAACATGGAACGCAGAACTGAATTTCCAATTATTGTGGAGTTGAAAGAAGGGCGATGGTATCAGTTTTGCATCGTAGGCGATCCGAAAGCAACTAAAATAGAATTCAAAATGGCAACGGCAGAAGATGGCAATATCGTTACAGATAAATTCAATGTTGAGAAGACCGGTGAATATTGGACAGGTTATTCCTTTATTTGTCCGCGATCGGGAAAGTACCTTTTAACTTTTTATCAGCGAAGTAGCTATAAGAATTTAAATGGTCAAATAGCCATTCTACAAAAACCATCAAGTACTGCAACTAGTTCAATTCACTATAAACATTAGTATAAAGTTCAGGTACTATTTTTAGGTATTACTTATTTTTAAAACCCAAACATATTCTCCATTTATTTTCTTTTTCGGGTTGCAATTTATCCTTGTGTTTCCTGTTTCATTGCTAAGTTCAATAGCATCTCCTGAATGTAACCAGGTTGCTTTCATTCCTTTTTTGTAAGGTAATTTACTAAGTGTTAGAGGTTGTGTAGGTTCATTGGAAAATAAAATATACACTTGTTTATGATCTTTCGACTGCGTGAAATGAATGCTACTGTCCTCCATAAAATAATTAAATTTTCGAGTAGCATAAATTGCCTCACCATTGCGTTTCATCCATCGACCAATATCTTGTAAACGTTTGTAAGCAACCGAATCCCAAGTACCTTCAGGAGAAGGACCAATATTTAAAAGTAGATTACCTCCTTTACTCACAATGTCAACTAATTTCTCTATTAAATCATCGGATGATTTGTACACATCGTTGGGAACATAACTCCAACTGGTAGCCATCGTCATACAAGTTTCCCAAGGATAGGGCAGTCCTTCTTCCGGAATATGCTGTTCTGGCGTAAGGTAGTTTTGATAAGGACCTGTAACCGCTCTGTCAACCACTAAAATATCTTGCTGTATAGCTCGAACATGTTTTACTAGCGTATCCATTTGTATATCCTGATTTTGCGGATTACGAGCCCATCGACTTCCTTCGTATGTTTCAGAGAGGTATTTTACAATTTCCGAAGAATCAGTTTTTCGAACCCAACCACCATCAAGCCATAGAATATCTAACTTGCCATAATCTTGTACTAGCTCCAAAATTTGATGATGGGTATAGTCCACAAATTTTTTCCAACGTTCAGGATATTTTGTAATGGCATAGTTACAATTTCTATCCGATGGTGGAAAAAACTTCCACCAATAATTATCGGAATGCCAATCTGGTTTTGAAAAGTAAGCACCTGTCCAAAATTTCTTTTTTCTAAAAGCTTTGAAAATTTCTTTAGTGATATCACTTCTATGGTTTCCATGAAAAGGTGTAGCGATATCGGTTATTTTGTAATTCGTGTATTTACTATCATACATACAAAAACCATCATGATGTTTAGTGGTAAACACAACATACTTCATTCCGGCATCGCTCGCTGCATTAGCCCATAACTCTGGATTAAACTTTATGGGATTGAAGCTAAGTTGTAGTTGTTCATACGCTTTTACATAATCGTCGTATTTTTCACTAATTCCTTTTTTTCGACCATACGCGGCCCATGATAAATCTTCAGGACAAATGCTCCAACTTTCTACAATTCCCCACTGACTGTATGGCCCCCAATGCATAAGTAGTCCGAATTTGAGATCTTGCCAATCTTCTAATTTCTGTTTTATAATTGAACTACTATCCGGAAAATACTCTTTGTGCTGAGCGTATGTACTAACAGCAATGAAAACAATAAATAAAGGTGTGAAAATTTTAATCATGTTTGTATTCTATCAACGTTCTTAAACGGATGTCTTTACTGGAACTTCCTATCATTATTCGAAAGTAACCCTCTTCGGTTATTTCTTGTAAATCTTCGTTCGGAAAACAGAAGTCCGTTGCCTTCATATAGAAATGAACTATTTTGGTTTCACCTGGTTGTAAGGAAACTCGTTGAAAATTCTTCAACTCCTTAATGGGTCTTGCTACACTGGCTAATTCATCATGACTATATAATTGAACCACTTCGTCGCCGGCATAGAATCCGGTATTCGTAATGGAACAAGATATATCCAAGGTGTCTTCCTTGTTAAACCTAATTTTATTTACCGTTAAATCATCATATTCAAAATGCGTATAACTTAAACCATACCCAAATGGAAATAATGGTTGTCCGGTTTCATGCAAATAATCATCGCCTCTGCCAGTTGGCAAATGATTATATACAAGCGGTAATTGTCCTTCAGAAACAGGAAAAGTAATGGGTAGCTTACCCGATGGATTTTTTTTGCCGTACAGTAAATCGGCAATGGCTCTTCCGCCTTCTTCTCCGGGATACCATACATCAAGAATTGCATCTACATCATCCATCCATGAACTCATGGTGATGGCACTACCACCAACTAACAACACCACAACAGGTTTACCGGTTGCTGCAAGTCGTTTAATTTCTTCTTCTTGCTTACCGAGTAATTTGAGTGTCCTTCTATCTCTAAATTCCCCTTCTTCAATACCGGCTACAACAATACATACATCGTTTTGATTTAATTGGTCAAGGGCTTGTTGAATATTCTTTTCAGACTCATCGATGCGGCCTTTATTCCAAATCAATCGGAACCGCGCGTTCCCACTTTTTTCTTTATAAACAATCTTTATTAGATACTTCGTATCACTTTTGAAATAAAAATTTTTGGTAGTGCAATGAAAACCTTGTTCTTCTTCACGACTTAAAAAAACAGTGTCGTTCAAATATAAAATCCATCCATCATTACCTTCAATCCCTAAATTAAATATGCCGGTAGAATCACTGGTGATATATCCTTCCCAAACAGCGGCGAAATGATCATAATTTATTTCCGGAGAAGGGCCGAATAATGTCCATTGGAAATCAAGCTTTGCATCTGTTCGTTTTATTACTGGATGTTGCTCTAAATCCATTGAATTATAGTACTTGGCCTGCAAGCCTTGTTTGAAACTTCCGTTTTCTTGATAACAGAATGCCTTTGCTGGAACGGAAACGAAGGGCGTGTCAACACGTGCACATCCGTTTGAGAACGAAATGGAACTCTTTCCATCGAAACAATTTTTTAATCCTTTAAGAATGGAGATGGGTTGATTTCCTATACCGCTATAGCCTCCCATCCGGTGTTCAATGGCATCGGATCCAACAACAAGAATACGAGGATATTTATCTTTAAGAGGTAGGAGCTGGTTACTATTTTTAAGTAGTACAGCACTTTCAGTAGCTAGTTGATAAGCCAATTTTTTATGCTCCTTAATATCAAGCACTTTTAGTAAAGAATCGGACGTATAGGGATGATCGAGTAAGCCTAAAGCTTTCTTTTTTTGAAGCACCCGATAAACTGAACTGTCTAAGGCAGCCTCATGAACTGTACCTTTAATAAAGGGTTTCGAAAATAAAGGAAAACTGTTGAAGCTACTTTGAAAAATAACATCGAGTCCTTGTTCGATAGATTCTTTACCGGCTTGCTCATAATCAAGAGCTGTAAAATGAAGTACATTAGCGCCACCGGTAGCACCGGCATCACTAATTACAATACCCTTGAATCCCCAATCATGTCGGAGCACTTGTTGCAATAGATAGGAATTTGCCGAACAAGGTTTACCATCGTACGAATTATATGCCGTCATAATTGCACTGGCATTTCCTTGTTGAATAACGGTTTTAAAGGGGCGGAAATAGAATTCTTCTAAATAACGTCTGGTGAAGTGAATGGGGTAGCTATCACGACCACCATCGCCATGATTTACAACAAAATGTTTAGGTGTTGACAGAATACCATTCCGCTCCATATTTTGCACATAGGCCAATCCCATGCGTGAAACTAATAAAGGGTCTTCACCATAGGTTTCTTCCACACGTCCCCATCGAACATCTGTTGCCACATTTACAACGGGTGACAGTACCATACGAATACCACGAGCTTTTGTTTCGAGCGCAATCGCTTGAGCGATTTTCCCAACGAGCGAATCATTAAATGACGCGGCCATTGCAATACTTTGTGGAAAACAGGTGGCCCCTTTTTGAACTAGGCCGTGTAAAGCTTCATCGAAAATTATTACAGGAATAGCGTGTGAAGTATGTTGTTTGAAAAAGCGTTGAATACTATTTACCTTAGAAAGAAATTGATAACCATCTTCTTTTTCTGCATAATTCATTCCCTGATTTGTTGGATGATTCAGTTGCGACTCTGCACTTAGTTGAAATCCGAAAATGCCTGAGCTGAAGTTACTGCTATCTTTTCCTGGTTCGCCACAAACCATAAAAAGCTGACGAAATTTTTCCTCACCGCTCCAGTTTTGAATGAACGAAGGAGTAATTCCGATTGTACCTGTGCTCGCACCCAATACTTGTTGTGCGTTAATTGAACCGTGATGGAGCAATAAAATAAAAACTAGAAACCCAAATTGAATTCGAAACATGAGAAGCTAAAATACACTTCGATTGTTGTTGTAACCTAACAGAATTTCATTTAATCAATACCGAATTCTAAATTTCAGTTGGAACTAAGGCATTTTTTTCTATTTTTACCTTCATCCAAATGCCCCTTGATCCGCAAATACAACTCAAAATAGAACAAATCAACGATTGTGTAGCTGGCAATGAAATCAATAATGCCATTAAAATATTATTAGATCTCGTGAAGGATTATGCTGCAAAAACAATGTTCTTCAAGGAGGTTACCATATTAAGTGCTAATTATCATAGCTTGGAATCCGAAAAACGTATGGGGGTGTTGTCTATGCAGGATGCTGAACTGAAACGAAATAAACTCTTAATGCAAATTTTAAGCATACCGGATGATCTCGTATGTGAACTTCAAAATGCAGCCTGATACATTACCAAATATCAACCTTTTAATCGGTGGTTTAAAACAATCACCCGACCTCACCGTGTATGATATAAATGACCTGGTAAAAAATTTTGAATTACCTCGTGAAATTAAATACGGACTTCTGCTGGGAATTGCAAATTTTTTCAATTCGGATGGGAGTAGTGATAAAGACAAATCTATACAATCTCTCCTCGAACTTCTTGAGCAACTTAAAGATAAAAACATTGTAAGTAAAGCACCTATTATACCGGAGGAAGTAAAACGACGAAAGATATTTTCATGTATTGACATTAACAAGGAATATGATGGTAATACCGCGTTTAAATTAGAAAATATTTCATTTGATTTATTTGAAGGTGAAATCACTGCGGTAGTTGGGGAGAACGGGAACGGAAAAAGTACGGTTTGTAAAATAGTTGCCGGTTTGCTGAAAGAAGACAGTGGTACGTTGCGCTATCCAATTTTTCAAACTGATCCTGAAAAACTGAATTGGTTATCGCTGAAAGAAAAAATAATTTTTCTACCACAAGAACTTCAAAAAACAAATGGTAGCATAGAAGAGAATCTCATATTTGAAGGTCGTATGGCTGGTATTAGTGTAGATCAAATTGAAGATGTTACCCAATTTTATATTCAACGTTTAGGACTGCATAACTATCGATACGCCACTTGGGAAAATTTATCGGGAGGTTATCGATTACGTTTCAAATTGGCTTTGTGTTTAATTAAACAACCACGATTACTTATTTTAGACGAACCTCTCGGTAATTTAGACATTAAGGCGCAAGCTGAATTGCTGTACGATTTACGTCAACTTTGCAACAGTAGAGTAAACCCGTTAACATTAATCATTACTTCGCAGCATATTGATGAAATAGAACATATCGCTGATAATATCTTATACATAGAAAATGGCAGGGCCCTGCTGAATTGTAAAATTTCAGAAATTGGTGAAGATGGCGAAAGTTGCTTCGAGTTGAGAAGCCCTTCGATTAACTCTACCATACTTTTTGAGTTGTTTAAACCCATGGGTTTAGTTCGTACCTACATGACGAATATTGGACAGGCCATGCTCTTCGAGAAAAAAATAAGTTTTTATGATGTTAGTAAAACATTGTACAAGTCGAACATACCTATCTCTTATCTACGAGAAATAACGCATTCATCAAAAAAAGTATTCTACTTCGGAACATGAAAAGTATAAAAACCAAATGGCAAGCCTATAACTTCTACATACTAAAGAAATATCCCTTGGTATGGTTAGCAGGTTGTCATATTTTACTTTTATTGCTTCCGTTACTTTTTGTTCTATACACGTGGTACTTTTTACAACAACATACCTACTACTCAGTATTTGTAAAATCAATACCGCTCTATTTGAACATCGTTATTATGATGGTATTATTATTTTACTGTTTTGTAAGAAGAAAGCTATTGGTTAATTGGAAGCAATTTGCACGCTATGTTCTCTTGTTAATAGCCAATGGCATCATGTTATCTGTTGTGTTAGCGTTGGCTTCGCTTTTCCTTTTAAAAGATCCTCTGCATATCAAACAACGAATTGGTAGTAAAGCCTATCCGCAAGATCGTTTAGAAAACTTTAGAACGAATTTACAGAATGCTGATTTATGGGGCGTTGAACAAGGGAGTGCTTTGTTATATTATACCGATATTGTTCAAGGGAGTGCTCTAGATTCTGTAACGTCAAAGGTTCCTCCAATTGTTGAAGGACAATACCAAGTTTTGTGTAAATTACTAGAGGTGCCTGAAAATTTCTATCTAACCCAAACCGATCCTTACAACCAGGATCCTGCTTACACCTATGAAAAAACGTATCGTGATTTGTTGAATTATGGCTTTGAAGAAAAAGCGAAAACTTATATGCTCGGTTTGAACCTAACTGGTGTTCATTTTTTCTGGACTAGTTTATTCGTTTTAGGAAATATGATTTGCTTTTTTCTGGCAGTTCAGGTTATTGATAAAAAAGAAACAACTAAGAATATTGTATTTTTTATTGCGATGATTATTGGCACTGTGTTAATTATTGCCAGTTTAGATAGTATGAATTCAGACTTAAAAGACCCAACAACCATAGGTGCTATTTTCGGTATGAGTATGGTAATTAATTATCTCTTCCATAGAGGACGGAGGTTTGTTGAAGGAATACAAAAATTGCTCGTGTTCTTGCATTCTTTTATGTGGATTTTAGTAATTGTTTACTCGGTTAATAGGAATTCTGAATCCTTTGTTTTAGTAGGTGAACTCCTTCTGTTTATAGTTTCTATGTCGATTACCTTTTTCGTGTTCAAGCGTTTTTTTCAACCACAAAAAATAACAGGGTAATTATGAAATTATCTGAACGAATTCAAGGATTCATTGCTACGAATAAAACAGCTGATGCCATTCAGGAATATCTGAATTTATTTAAAGAGAAAGATAAGGATTTATACACCGAAAGTTTATTGTATTCTTCCCGATTCAAGAAACTGAGTCAGGAAAACAGAATGGGGTTAATAGAGTATGCTCAATTCAATATGCAATTAAATCAAATCAATTTTGCGTTACTCAGTTTACTTGATCAAATAGAAGATGTTGAATTGAAACCTAAGGTGAATGACACGGTTGATGGTTCGGGGTATTCAATTTTTATTTCCTATGCGCACGAAGATTCTGCCTATATGGAACGGTTAAGCATTCATCTAGAGCCATTAAAAAAGTATGAAAAAGTTACCTCTTGGATAGATACCTTAATCATGCCAGGCGATAATTGGGATGCCAGTATAAAATCTGCTTTTGCATCAGCGAATATCGTTTTGATTTTGGTAAGCGCCGATTATTTAAGTTCTACCTATTGTAACATGGAAATGCAATGGGCTGTTGATTCGAATAAAATAGTGGTTCCAATTATTTTGGAGCCCTGTTCTTGGGATGTAACCGCACTTCAAACACTTCAAGCGCTGCCAACTGGAGCGAAACCCGTTTCCCTTTGGGATAACCGGGAAGAAGCTTTTGCGGATATTACCTCGAAACTTCGGGGCCTTCTGACCGGAAGAAGGTAAAAAATATAGTGATTTATTGGTTTTGGCATGGTTCTTGGCTTTTCTCTGATGAAGCGGGCAATGCTTCACCGGTTTATGAAAAAAACATTCATCCTACTGCTGCTCATCGTTTCCTCAAATTTGTTCGCACAGAAGAACAAGGATATAAAAGTTGTACAGGAATTTAAGAACAAGGTTTCCGAATTTTATACCAAATATAAATTAGATGGTTTCGTTACCTACAAAGGTGCCGATATCAATATGGAAAAAAATACAGAGTTTCCAATTTGGGTGGATTTACAAGAGGGAAGATGGTATCAATTCTGTGTTATTGGAGATCCTGAAGCAACCAAATTTGAAATGAAACTTGCAAAAGCCGATTTTGGTAATATTGTAACAGATAAATTTCGGGATAAAAAAACAGGGGAGTACTGGACTCAATTTTCCTTCGTTTGTCCGCGTTCCGGAAGATATTTACTTACGTTCTTCCAACGTGGTCATGATAAAAATTTACTAGGCCACGTAGCTATTTTACAGCGCCCGGCTAAAACAGCAGAAGGTCAGCAAGTGACTTATACACTCAAGTAATTATTATATAGAAATAGTGACTGAGCCTTTCCTTTGGAAGGGCTTTTTTATTTTATGACTATACACCGAGAAGTTTCCCTCGGTCTTTTCTATTAGTTTTGGTCTTAATGAACAAAACAGTTTAGTAATTAGGATGTGCTACTTATTCGTAGGTAGATGTTGTTTTAGTATTTAAGATCCGAGAACAAAGGAAATATTGCGGTAACTCACTACCATTCAATAAGTTTAACAATTAGGTAACTTAGCTATTATTCAAGAAAAAGTCATTTAAATCATTGATAATCAATGATTTAAATGAAACGATACGTAAAATCACGTAGAAGCCATGTTAGAAATAATGTTATACAACTCTTTGTAGAACAAAATACTTTAGTTTCTTTTGCGCTTCGAAAATTATTACGTGTATGTTCAACCTAATATATATGCAATAATGATGCCAAACCACATAAATAAATAACTTATTTTAGAATCATGATGAAAAAAGTTTACGTAATAACCTACTTTTTACTCGCAGCGGTTTTTTCCCTTACTGCGCAAACAAGTTACAATCCTTTTACCCAGAACATTCACTTTCTACCGGAGCCTACGGTATTTGGTTACGAATGTGGAACTACACAACAAGTGGAGTTCACGATGGGGATGACCACAGCAGCAAATGCCACTCAATTTGCAACAAACCCATTAACGGTTACAGTTTGTATTGCAGGTTTTGAGTATAACGGTGCTAATCCGGCCGCCATCGTTTCTGGTGCCTATTCAACTAATTTTAACTGGGCTTTTGCTCCGGGAAGTACAACTTGTTTAATTGGTACTCAAAATCAAACTTTATTTGGTACGGGTACCGATCCTTTAAATCCAAACCTTGCTTCTTCAGGGTTGATTAAATTGAATCTAAAAGTTCCACCAAGTTCTCCTGTAGGAACCACCTTGTCGGTAAATGTTACTTTACAAGTACCGGCTTATATGGCTACCTATAATTCCCTTCCTGATGATCCGGAATCAACCCAAACGCAAACATTTTGTAATTGTTATGCATTAACAAATCCTGGTACAATTAGCGGCGATCAATCATTCTGTGTTTCAGGTGATCCTATATCGTTTGCTTCTAACTCGGCCCCAACAGGTGGTTCGGGAGGTACAATATTATATCAATGGCAACAACTTATTAATGGTGTATGGACTGATATTGCTGGTGCGAATTCATCAACGTATGATGCACCAGTGTTAACAGAAACTACTCAATTCAGACGAAATGCTAAACGTTCACTTTGTGGAACATGGTTAAACTCTAATATTGTTACCGTTACAATCAATCCGTTACCTACAGCTGATGCAGGTCCTGATAAAAATCTAAATTGTACTACCACATCTGCAACAATCGGTACTACGGGTGTATCTGGAAATTCTTATTCTTGGGCACCTTCTACCGGATTGAGCGCAACCAATATTGCACAGCCTACGGCTTCTCCTACATCAACAACTACTTATACTGTGGTAGTAACTAATACGGCTTCAGGGTGTAGTGCAACAGATGTAGTGGTAGTGAATGTGAACACAACTCCACCTACTGCCAACGCTGGCCCCGCTCAAACTACAACGTGTACAACGGTTTCAGCTACAATTGGTACAACAAGTATTTCGGGTAATTCATATAGTTGGTCTCCAGCTGCAGGTTTAAGTGCAACTAATGTTGCTCAACCTGTTGCCAATCCTGCTTCAACCACAACCTACACTGTTACTGTTACAGGTTCTAATGGTTGTACAGCTACAAGTACGGTTACGGTTACTGTTAATAAAACGCCACCTACGGTAGATGCCGGTCCGGATAAAACAATTACATGTTCAGTTACCAATGCTCAAATTGGTACTTCAGCGATTGCAGGAAATAACTATAGTTGGTCTCCTTCAACAGGTTTAAGTGCTTCTAACATTGCACAGCCAATTGCAACACCTAGTGCAACTACCACCTACACGGTTACAGTTACAGGAGCAAACGGATGTACTGCCACTGATGCAGTTGTTGTAACGGTTAATACCGCACCACCAACTGCTAATGCTGGTCCAAATCAAACCACAACCTGTACTACAGTTTCAACACAAATAGGAACGGCCGCAATTAGTGGTAATACCTATAGTTGGTTGCCAAGTGCTGGATTAAACGCTAGTAATGTTGCTCAACCAACAGCCAATCCGGCTACAACTACAACCTATACAGTTACTGTAACGGGAAGTAATGGTTGTACCGCAACGAGCACAGTTACAGTTACCGTTAATAAAACACCTCCAACGGCGGATGCTGGTGCTGATAAAACATTAACTTGTTCGGTTACCTCTGCGGTAATCGGAACTGCAGCTATCAGTGGTAATACCTATAGTTGGTTGCCAGCTACTGGGTTAAGTGCAACTAATATTGCTCAACCAACAGCCAATCCTACTTCAACTACAACCTATACCGTAACAGTTACTGCAGCAAACGGATGTACTTCAACCGATGTAGTAGTCGTAAATGTAAATACTGCTCCACCAGCTGCGAATGCTGGTCCTAATCAAACAACAACATGTTTAATTACATCTGTTACTATTGGTAGTGCAGCTGTTTCAGGCGATTCCTATAGTTGGTTGCCTGCATCAGGTTTGAGCTCGAATACTATTGCTCAACCTATTGCTAATCCTAATGTTACAACTACATATACATTAACCGTAACTGGTGCTAATGGTTGTACTGCAACAAGTACGGTTACAGTTACTGTAAATAAAAGTAATCCTATCGCTGATGCTGGCGCGGATAAGAACTTAACTTGTTTAGTTCCTTCGGCAATAATCGGAACAGCAGCGATTTCCGGAAACACGTACAGTTGGAGCCCAGCCTTAGGTTTGAATGCTACGAATATAGCTCAACCAACTGCTTCTCCTGCTGTTACTACAACGTATGTAGTTACGGTAACCGGCGCAAATGGTTGTACATCAACAGATGCTGTTTTAGTAAACGTTAATACTACATTGCCTGCGGTGGATGCTGGTGCAGATAAAAATCTTAATTGTACCACAACCTCTACTACCATTGGAACTGTTGCCGTAAGCGGTATTACTTATGTTTGGAGCCCTGCAACCGGTTTAAGTGCAACGAACATTGCGCAACCTGTGGCTAATCCATCTGTTACAACTACTTATACAATTACAGCAACTGGTACGAACGGTTGTACAGCTACTGATGTAGTTACAGTTAATGTTAATACAACACCTCCAACCGTAAATGCTGGTACCGATAAAAATATTACATGTTCAATTACTTCAGTTATATTAGGTACTGCGGCTATCGCGGGTAACACGTATAGCTGGTCGCCTGCTACAGCGTTAAGTGCAACGAATATCGCTCAGCCGACAGCAACACCTACTGTAACTACAACCTATACCTTAACGGTAACAGGTTCTAACGGTTGTACTGCTACAGATGTTGTTGTAGTTAATGTAAATACATCTACACCTATTGCTGACGCGGGTACAGATAAAAATTTAAACTGTACTACCACATCTACAACTTTAGGTTCCGCGGCTATTTCAGGTAATACTTATCTCTGGAATCCAACAACTGCTTTATCCTCATCAACTGCTGCTCAACCAACGGCTAATCCATCCGTAACTACAACTTATACGGTAATAGTTACCGGTTCTAACGGTTGTACAGCTTCAGATGTTGTGGTAGTGAATGTTAATACAACACCTCCAACGGTAGATGCTGGTCCTGATAAGAATTTAAACTGTACTACTACTTCGGCTCAAATAGGAACAACAGCTATTGCCGGTAATAGTTATAGTTGGAATCCATCTATTGGACTTTCTTCTACATCCATTGCGCAGCCAACTGCGAGTCCATCAGTAACTACAACCTATACCTTAACTGTAACAGGTTCAAATGGATGTACAGCAACCGATGTGGTTGTAGTTAACGTAAATACTACATTACCTACCGTAGACGCTGGTGTTGATAAAAACCTTACTTGTTCTACTACATCTACTACAATCGGTAGTATTGCTATCTCCGGAAATACTTATTCATGGAGCCCTGCAACTGGTTTAAGCAGCACATCAGTTGCGCAACCAACTGCTAGTCCGTTAGTAACCACAACGTATACCCTTACAGTAACTGGTTCTAATGGTTGTACCGCAACCGATGTAGTAACAGTGAATGTAAATACCACACCTCCAACAGTGGATGCCGGTTTAGATAAAAACTTAAATTGTAATACCACTTTCGCAACTATCGGAACTGCTTCCGTAGTTGGCTATACTTATTCATGGAGCCCTTCAACTGGCTTAAGTTCAACAACAATTGCTCAACCCGTTGCTAGTCCTACAAGCACAACTTCTTACACGGTAACGGTAACTGCAACAAATGGTTGTACAGCAACCGATGTTGTACTTGTGAATGTTAATAATACACCTCCAACCGTAGACGCTGGACCTGATAAAACATTAACCTGTTCTGTTACATCTACAACAATAGGTTCAACAACGGTAGCCGGATACAGTTATTTATGGACACCTTCTACAGCGTTAAGTTCTGTTGCTACTGCTCAGCCAACAGCTAATCCTACAACAACAACAACGTATACTGTAACAGTAACTGGTACGAATGGATGTACTGCTACGGATGCAGTTACAGTTGAAGTTAATACAACACCTCCTGGTGCGGATGCAGGCCCAGATAAAAATCTAAATTGTACTACAACCTCTACAACAATAGGAACAACGGCTGTAGTTGGTAATTCATACGCATGGTCACCTTCAACAGGTTTAACAGCAACGAATATTGCTCAACCAACGGCTAGTCCGCTTGTTACTACATCATATACAGTAACAGTAACAGGTGCTAATGGATGTACTTCAACAGATGTTGTTACAGTAAATGTAAATACAACACCACCTACAGCAAATGCAGGTGTCGATAAAAACATGAACTGTTCAATTACTTCTGTTATTTTAGGTGTTGCAACAGTAAGTGGTTATACTTATAGTTGGACACCAGCTACAAACTTAAGTGCAACAAATATTGCTCAACCAACAGCAACACCTTCTGTAACAACAACGTATACTTTAGTAGTTACAGGATCCAATGGATGTACAGCGTCGGATGTTGTGGTTGTGAATGTGGTTACAACACCTCCGGTTGCTGATGCTGGTCCGGATAAGAATTTGAATTGTAATGTTCCTGTTACCTTAATTGGTACTGCCGGAATTACTGGTAATACTTATAACTGGAGCCCAACTACCGGATTAAGTTCTGCAACCGTTGCTCAACCTAATGCTAGTCCTTCAGTAACAACAACGTACACCTTAACTGTTACAGGTTCTAATGGTTGTACTTCAACAGATGTGGTTGTGGTTAATGTAGACACAAATCCTCCAACCGCAGATGCTGGTCCTGATAAATTGGTAAATTGTACACAATCATCAACAACTATTGGTACTACCGCTTTAGTTGGTAATGCTTATAGTTGGAGCCCCTCAACAGGATTAAGTGCAACTAATATTGCGCAGCCTACAGCGAGTCCTTTAACTTCGGTAACTTACACGGTAACCGTAACGGGTGCTAATGGATGTACTGCTACAGATGTAGTGGTTGTGAATGCCGATTTCTCTACACCAGTAGTAGATGCTGGCCCGGATAAAGAAGTTTGCTCTTCTAACGCTGTACTTATTGGAACTCCTTCTATTTCTGGAGTATCCTATAGCTGGAGCCCATCAACTGGTTTAAGTGCAACCAATATTGCACAGCCTACTGCTAATCCTTCTACTACCACTACGTATACCGTAACAGCAACAGGTGCAAACGGATGTACATCAACAGATGTTGTAACGGTAAGTTTCAAAGAAGGTACAATTGGTAATTATGTTTGGTACGATTTAAATGCAGATGGTATTAATAACGAACCAACTACCGCAGGTATGAATGGTGTAACTGTTCAATTGTATAGTTCAAACGATAATATTGTTGGTAATCTTGATGATCAATTGATACAAACTACGGTTACTGCCGATAACGCCGGTAACCCTGGTTACTACTTATTTAAGGTTTGTAATAGTGGAAATTACTATGTTAAATTCCCTATGGCTCCTACTGCCTTACATGAATTAACATTCCAAACTGCAACCGCTGCAACCGATAATAACTCCGATGCTTCTGCAACTACTGGTAATTCACCTATGTTCAGTATTAACGTAAATGGAGTTTCTGTTAGTAAAGACAATATGACGATTGACGCGGGTTATATTACGCCACTCAGCCTTGGTAATCAAGTTTGGGTTGATGCTAATAATAATGGTGTGAAAGATGGTGCTGAGGTTGGATTAGTGAATGCAACAGTTAAATTATACCTTGATGCAAATAACGACGGTTCACCAGATGGCCCGGCAGTTGAAACGCAAACTACAGGTGCAAATGGTTTATATCTATTCGTGAATTTAATTCCTGGTAACTATATCGTTGGCGTTATTCCTCCACCTGTTTCCGGAGGAACTTACAACAGCAGCACTAACAACCAAGAAGCAAATCCTAATTTGAATATAGATAATAATGATAACGGTGTGAACGTAGTTGGAACTGAAGTACGCACGGGAACTATTACATTGGCTGCCGGAACGGAACCAATCAATGAAAACCCTTACAATGCTTCTAACTTGGATTCTAATAATAACTTAACGGTTGATTTCGGTTTCTATGTTTGTCCTAATCCATTCCAATTTGCACCTATTGAAGTTTGTGCAAATACAACGATTGATCTTACCACGCTTGAACCAGCTGGTTATACAGGAGGTGTTTGGTCTCAGAATGGAACAAACCTTACGAATACGAATGTTTCAAACGGTACTTACCTCTACACGTATAATATAGGTTCTTGTACAGCTACTGGTGTTCAAACCGTAGGTATTCGAGTTCCGGATTACGCACCTACAATTGCTATCACACCAAGTATCGTTTATGGTGTTAAACCTGTTCGTGTGGTGGTTACTATCAATGAATTATTAGGTAAGGATGCATGTAGTCCGTTGTATGTGTTCATTCCTCGTCTTGAACCACGTTATACGTTTACATGGGATCCGAATGCTACTCAACTTGGATCAGGTGCAGCCGGTGCTGTTCAAAATGCACAATGGCAATACTTTACCGTAAATCCTAACTTCTACATCTGGAAATATATACCTAACGGCTCTATTTTCCCTGCTAGCGGACAATCAAAATTCGGTTATGTTGGTATCTATGATCCAAATAATACGGATGGTGAAACAACCTTCTCCGTTCAGATATTCCAAGGAAGCGGTGGTGAAACGAACTTAATTAATAATACAGACTCAGAACTACTAATCTACTATCGACAATAAGGTTTTAATTGAAAAAGTTAATTGCCTTAAAGCCGTCTGATTCTTCAGGCGGCTTTTTTATTGTAGTTTTTTGGGAAGACTTTTCCGCACTAATTGATAGGAATGTGCTATTAGTTCCTTCAGTAAATTACTACTAACATCTCCTTGAATGAAAACTGTATTCCAGTGTTTTTTATTCATGTGGTAACCCGGTATAATGGCCTGATATTGTTCTCGCAACACGATAGCCCTCGAAGGATCACATTTTAAATTTACCGAAGGTTTTCCTTCTTCCCAATCGCTAAGCGAGGTAAGCGCAAACATTTTACCCTTAACTTTAAAGACCATGGTATCTTGGTCGAACGGAAAACCTTCTTCTACATCGGGGTGTGCCGTAACTAATTGTAGAAACAAATCGAAATCCATAAATACAGATGTTGTTTCTCAAAAGTAATGGTTAAGTATTAATTTTGCGGCAATATGTCAAGTCCCGTACAAGAGGTCAGTCACGTGGTAATTAAATTTGCCGGCGACAGTGGTGATGGAATTCAACTTACCGGATCCCAGTTTACAACGAATACAGCCCTAAGAGGCCATGATTTATCTACTTTTCCTGATTTTCCTGCGGAAATTCGGGCACCTATTGGAACCGTTCCGGGCGTGAGTGGTTTCCAATTGCATTTTTCATCTGAGCCTGTTTTTACTCCGGGTGATCAATGCGACGTACTTGTTGTAATGAATGCAGCCGCCCTGAAAGTCAACCTTCGATCTATTAAGCCGGGAGGTGTGATTATAGCGAACACCGATGGTTTCGATAGTAAAAATTTGCGCTTAGCCAATTATGCCGAGGGAGACAATCCGTTGGAAAATCATTCTCTCGATAACTTTTCAGTACATAAAATTGATGTAACTAAATTAACAAGAGAAGCGTTGGCAACTATTTCCAGTTTAGGAGTAAAAGAAAAAGACCGCGCTAAAAATATGTTCGTTTTAGGTTTCCTTTATTGGATGTACGACCGCGATATTGAAAGCACCTTAGCTTTCCTCAAAGAAAAATTCGGAAATAAAGAAGATATCTTATTGAGCAATGAATTAGCCTTGAAAGCAGGATACAATTACGCTGAAACTACCGAAACATTTTCAGCCCGTTATACCGTTGCAAAGGCCAAAGTTAAACCGGGTGTTTATAGGAGTATAACTGGTAATGCGGCGCTTTCATTGGGCTTGGTTACGGCATCCGAAAAATCCGGATTGCCGCTATTCTTGGGATCTTATCC
>JAEUVD010000027.1 GCA_016787065.1 Chitinophagaceae bacterium | reverse complement strand
TACGATATCGCTAAGCCGTTTTTATAACTCAGATTCTCTGGGCTGCTAGCATAGATTTCTAAAAATAAATTTAGCTGTGATTCATAGTTCTTTAATGCGTTCTGCCAGTCGCCTGTGGCTTCATAAATTCCGCCTAATTTTTCATACGATATCGCTAAGCCGTTTTTATAACGCAGATTCTCTGGGCTGCTAGCATAGATTTCTTGTGTAATTCTAAAATCCTCTTCATAGTTCTTTAATGGGTTCTGCCAGTCGCCTGTGGCTTCATAAATTCCGCCTAATTTTGAATACGATATCGCTAAGCCGTTTTTATAACTCAGATTCTCTGGGTCCATTGCATGGAGACATAAATATATTTCCTGATATTGTTTTGCATGTTCCATCTCGGCCGATACATTTCCTAGATTACCATGAAATATGACACAACCAAAATGCAGATTCGCTATATCTTCTGAAGGGAATGCCTTCAAGCATTGACAACAATGTTTTACGAGGTTTACATAAGGTAAGGCTTCTTTTAATGATAAATTTAATAAATTGTAGGCATCACAATCAAGCAAATCGGATAAACGCTCCATTAAGGAATTCGATGCAATCTCTAAATTCTCCTTTTCCTTCAACAACATTAATTTCTGAATTACAGGTGATAATCTATAAGTATCACCACTTTCATTTAACCACCCCCAATGAACAAGATTTTCAATAGCATCCACATACTCCCGTTTGCCTTGACCATTCGCAAATAAGGAAAGCAAAAAAGATAGATTATAAGTATCCGCGGGCAAAAATGCCAGATTCAGCAAGGTGTATTTTTCCTTCTCAGGAAGTGAAGAGAAATCGTAGATAGCAGCTATTATATCATCTGAGTTGGCCACATCGTTCAAACTACCCCATTCACTTTTTATTTTAAAACTGTGTTCAGATAAAAACAATCCTCCTTGTTCTAACTGTTGCAAAAAACCAGTCATTGTATAACCTATTCTCGCAGCTTTGGCTAAATTCTTTGCAAATACTTCTATCAACAAGGTATGGTAATTTATGGCAGAAAGCACTTGATCTAGTTGACTGTTGAAGTTATTATGCTCTTCTCTATAATAAGTTAAAAAAAGTTCTTTCGCCAAGTTAGGGGGTAAATGTGCAATCAGCATTTCTTCTCTGTCATTTAAAACAAGGTGGCAGCGACTGGTAAACAGTACTCGCCAGTTCCATCCTTTAAATTCCTTTTTAAATTTTTCAATTTCTGCTTCATTATTTGCATTATCCAAAACTAAAAAAAAGCCATCTTCTATATCTTTTAGTTTTACTTTAAGTTCATGTATTTGTTCTTCCATTGAAACTGGTCCGCTAAAGATTATACCCATTTCTGTAGCCATAGTTAGCAACGCTTTCAATATACCCTCTTCACAATAAAGCCATGCGTGGTATTTATAATCTAACATGCTATCGTACCAATATTGCGCCGCGAGGGTAGTTTTACCAATCCCTCCTTCGGCATTAATAAGTAAGAGGTTTGTTTGTGTTTTCAGTCGTTGACTGATCTCCTTAAGTTCCTTTTCGCGGCCTAAAAAAATATCTGGACGGGCGGGTCCGTTGAGCGACAATCGTTTTGCGCCTTGTCGTAAAGCAATACTAAAATCAGGGTTTAGTTTGTTGCTAAACACATCCTTGAGCCAATACGTTAAATGAAGATTTACCTCAGCTATATGTTCAAAAGCAGTTGGCCAATATTCGCGTCCTTCAGCAGAAAAAAAGTGCTTGAGCTTTTTTAAGTTTTCCTGATTTTCAATATTCGAATTAAAACCTTCCGGTAAGGGTAGGTTTTTCTCGAAAACATAAATCTTCTTCAATTTACCCCGCAAAAAAGCTTCATGAGCAACTTTAAATTCTTCGTAGGTAAATTTTCCGAGCTCACCCCAAACCAACATAACGAGAATATCACATTCAAGTAGTGCATTATTCGTATCGTCCTGCATACGTGTTTTAGATATACCACCATCCAAAGCTTCCCAACGTACTGTTTCAATAAACTGCTCTTGATGAAAGTATTCTTTATTCAAACGATTAATAGCAATCTCTAGTTGGTCTCTTTCTTTGTATAGATTAAATGAAGAGGCAATAAAAAGTTTATACGTTAGATTCATGGTGAAAATAATTGAAAGCCAAGATACCACAAAATATACATAGGACATATGCACTTTTGTGTACCATGAAACACAGCTAGCGCACGCTTATGGCGTGCGCCGGTTTAGTTTAAAATCAAAAAATCGTAAGCAATCAAAAACTAAATTACATACATCGGAATTTCGTTACTTCAGGATTCGTTGTAGAAAATTGGTAATGGAAATATAGTAGTGCGGGAAGTAATGATGAAAAGGAATCGCTTTTGAAATGATTAGGTATAAAACACGTTGTTTATTAGACCTGCACACGCCACAGGCGTGCGCTAGCTTATGCTAAAAAGGAATCGCTTTTGGAAATTGATTTTGTTTTAAATACAATCTGTTTAATAGCACCTGCACACGCCACAGGCGCAGCTAGCTTATGTCACCTGTTTATGTATTCGAGTTACTCTTTATTGCACCTCAGTATATTCTTTATGCCATGCTGACTTTCTTATTTGCGAAGCTGTCTTTTACTTATGATTAACAGTCCAACTATGATGTAAGGCTGTCTTCGGGCTATTTTTGAACGCTGGTTATACTTGTTAGTTTATCTTTCTTTTATGCGAAGCTGTCTTCCCTTTATGCTTCGCTGTCTTTGGATTAAGAAAATTTGCATGCGCTAAAGTTTGCTTCGCATGAAACAAGGAAGGCTCTTCATAAACCATAATCGGCTCTGTAATACATGAGAAGGGTATTGTAAATTACGCTGTCTGCTTCGCATGACGCACTAACTCCGCCACATGAGTATGCAAACCTGTTATACTAAACATGGTACGTTTATCCGAAGCATGGAGCCTTGTATCCGTAATAGTTGAACTCTATAAATGAAATACTTCGTTAGATGCAAAAAGAAGGTAGACTTCTAGTATTCTTTTTGTTGGTACCTAGTTACGTACAACAAACCACAGCTAGCACACATGTACTTCGAGGTAGCTATGCCTATAAATGCCATGCTCCCTGTCCGAGTATAATATTGATTTCAATAAGTATATAATCAAAAATATCAACTACGCCATCGCCATTGATATCACTGGCTAAGTAACCAAAATTACCATTCACAATATCCGGCTCCATCAACAAGTAATCAAACACATCGATCACATCATCCTGATTCACATCACCGCTATACATACCATACACACCATTCTCCAAATAAATTTGATTATTTCCCATAGCCTTGTTTGCATTGGAGGTAAAATCATAACGCAAGGTGGTACGCACTTGTTGTGCTGATGACGACCAGGTTTCTAAACCGTTGCGATGGCACAAGGCGTAAAAACTGTTTGTACCAGTAATGCCTAAGGGCAACCAATCATCCATCCATCCATTCGTTTGCCAAGCCAACTTCTTTGAGTAAATGGTTTGATAGGGCGACGTGTTTGCTTTTAGATGAAGCGTTATGGAATCGGCCAATAAGGTTGACGTGCCGATACCGGAGTTTAACAAAGCTGTATTCATTTTATGATCCACACTGTTATACAATCCTTCATGAAAAGCACGTATCGAAATTTTACAAGCATCATGTTCTAAATACATAGATTTGGATGGAGGATTGGTTAGCAAACCAAAACCACTGTTATTCAAAATTTCTTGTCCGTACGTGGTTAAACTCGTTACCGAACCTGCGGTGGTTATTTGCCTAGAGGCGCAGCCATCATTATCCCAACTCCAAGCTAACCAACCTACTTTTTTTGCTTTGCAAATATTCAACAGTGCCTTATAGTTCAAGGCGTATTGGCACATCTGAGCATCATCTTGTGTATTTGCAATTTCACCTAATACGAGTGGAATATTCGCCGCTAAGGCATTATTAATTTTCGTAAGCATTGTGAGGGAATCATTATTCGCATAAGCATACCAATATGCATGAGCACTGAAAATTAAATTATGATTCGGATCGGCAGTTTGCAAGGTTGGACCTATTGCCGTAAGCACATCAATGCTTTGTCCGCAATCTGGTGCATCAATCATAATTGGAACCGTAATACCATTACTTCGTATTGAATTTACTATGGCAGAATAGGTACTTACAAACGTGCTTTGTGCGGTAGTTGGATTTGATGCCCAGCTTACATAAAGACATTCATTGGCAATATTAAGAATGATACTGTGTTTGTATTTATTAATTAAACTCTTAACACCTGGCGCAATAAACCATGTTGCCAAGGTGGTTAAGTTAGCCGGCACATTGGTACAAGTGAGGTCATGTAAATCAACAATGGGTATCATGTTGTTCTGAATACATTTTGAAAGGGCAGAATCGAGATAGGTAAGATTGGTGTACACGGTAGTTGGCGTTCCGGATGCAGGATTCTTATACCACACCAAGCGAACACAATTAGCACCACTCTGTGCTATGTTGGAGATGCGTAACTGCGTAGGACTCCAACCCCAATTATAGGGCGCGTAGTTAACACCACGCAAGGTTAAGGTATCACCACAAGGGCCAAGAATGTTTTTACCATTTACATAGATGGTAGAACCCAATTGCGCCGAACTAATGAAGCAAAAAAAAGGAAGCACTAAAACCAGAAGAATGCGTTTCATAGGATAGATTGAAGGATAAAGATAAAAACATTTTCTTGACGCTGTGCATCCGAAACAAGCGCTGAATAGTATTTTCCTTTACGTTGCGCTACAAACTAAATATACGTTTCAGCTTACCGCATTGGATTTCTCGATCATGGAATAGATACGTTTAATGGTTATAGCTTCAACAGGCTCTTTTAGAACTTTTAATTTGTCAAGCGATCTAACTTAACAATACTTAAGTAATACCTACAAAAAGTCAAGATGAAAATTAAAGAAACTACCTTCCAACAGAACGCACTACTTTCACGTCTAAGAATTTACCTCTTAATTAGAATTCATGTCAACCAAAATATACAATATCTTCTATGCATTACTTAAAAAAGTTGGTGTTGTACCTTTTAGTGTAATGTTCCTATGCATTTCGCTGAAATTAACCGCTCAATTTAGTGCCTTAGATAATACTTTCGGACAAGGCGGATTAGTTGTACAAGATGTAAATGGTTTGAACGATTATTTCTTCGCACATAAACAACAAACAGACGGAAAAACGATTGCGGTTGGCATCGGAAAAATCGATTCGTTTTACAACCATATACTAGCTGTACGCTATCTTGATAACGGAAACATTGACAGTAGTTTTGCAAACAATGGTATTTTTTGCAAACCAATCATGCAACAATCTGATGAGTATGCTATGGCTTTGCACATTCTGGCTGATGGAAACATATTGCTAGCGGGTAAAGCATTCTCAGGCTCAAAAATTTTAGTGGTGCGATTATCACCCTCCGGAGAAATTGATAGCAGCTTCGGAACAGATGGACATTTCGTTTTTTCAAATTCTACTTACAATCATTTTGCTTCAGATATCGGTGTTCAGAGTGATGGCTCCATAATTCTCACCGGTTTTTATCAGCAGGTAGGTTTACTCGCAACCTTTGCAGGAAAATTGACGCCACAAGGCAAAATTGATAGTAGTTTCGGAACGAACGGTTGGTATATTTCAACCTTGGGAAATGTGTATCAAGACGTGCAACGCTTACAAATTCAACCTGATGATAAAATTGTACTTACATCGTCAACTGCAATAAATTCGAATGGTACAGATATTCTTGTAACTCGTTTAACCCCCAACGGTAAATTAGATTCTACTTTCAACCAAATTGGATATAAAGTAATTGACCTTTGTTGTGGCGAGTATTGCTATGCCGTTAAATTACAAGGAGATGGAAAAATACTCCTTGGCGGTTCTGGTATTGATACCCCGAACACACAAAGAAATTTTTTATTAATTCGACTTCATCCTGATGGGCGATACGACTCAAGTTTTAACGCAACCGGTATTGTGTTTACCGAAATCAATAATCAGGGGTCGCGTATTTTCGGATTAGATATTAATCCGAATGGTAAAATCGTAGCCACCGGTTATAATGCTGATGGCGTAAGTATCTTCAATGTTGCCATGCTTTGTTATCAAACGAACGGACAGCTTGATTCTAGCTTTAATAATACCGGGTTTCGTATATACAGCTTTGCGAATGCACATGAATATCCCGAATGTATTACCGTACAACAGGATGGCAAGTTGGTGGTAAGCGGCTTTCACAATAATGGTAATTCGATGAATGGTTTTGTAATTCGCTTAAAAGGGGAATGGCCGGTTGCTGTGCAAACCAATCTAGATTCGGAATATATCGTTTATCCTAACCCTGTTCAGGATAGATTGTATATTCAATCGGCTTCCAATAAACGCATTGAATCTATTCGTATTTATAATTTATATGGAGAAGTAGTTTCTGTGATTCCAAAAATAGATTCATCCGTACTTTCACTTTCAACGGCAACCCTCAGCAATGGTTTATATATACTAGAAATAAAACCGGCGCATGGTAACCTAATTCGCTCTTCTATTCTAGTATCTCATCCTTAATTAGACCATCTTGTTTTTTATTGCTTTAGAAACGGCCTCTGTTGCCGAATGCACTTGTAATTTTTTATAGATTCGTTTGATATACATATTTACTGCACTATAATTAATATCCATTTCGGCAGCAATCATTTTGTAACTTAAGCCATTCACCAAATGCGATAGAATACTTCGTTCTTGTTCATTCAATTCAAACTCTTCCTTGTTCGGTGCTACATGTTTTTCTTCTTTAAACTTCGACAAAACAATCTTCGCTACCGTAGCCGTCATTGGGGCACCACCGTCCATAACGTCTTGAATGCCTTCCAATAATTTCAATGCAGGGGTGGTTTTCAGAAAATAACCATCAGCACCCGCTTCAATGGCGGCAAATATTTTTTCGGTATCATCGAAAACAGTTTGCATAATAATCTTGATATCCGAATATTTTGATCGTACTCTTTTCACCCCTTCAATGCCACTCATTTCCGGCATATTAATGTCCATTAAAATTACATCCGGTTGTGTGCTAACTATATCCTCTAGTATATTCTTACAAACTTTGTATGCACCCACACAAGCCATATGCTCTTGCATGTTAATAAGCACACGAAGACTTTCGCGCCGATCTTTGTTATCATCATAAATTATTATTTTGAAAGACATACTGCAAAGGTAAATCCTGTTTGTTCTATTTCTATTCCTAATATTAGTACTTGCTTACTTGAAAGGGAATCGCAATTCAATGCAAGTGCCTTCTCCAACCTGTGACACAATTTGTAATTTTCCCTGTAGTTCGTTCGCACGATATTGCATATTATGCAAACCATTTCCTTCCGAAATATCTGCCATGTTAAATCCAACGCCATCATCTTCGATACGCATAACTAACTCGCGCTGTACAGCCTTTAAGGTAATTTTCACTTCATGAGCTTGAGCATATTTTACAGCGTTATGAATTGCTTCCTTGAAAATTAAATAAAAATTCTTACGCTGATCCATCGGTAAATTCACTTGCATCAGTGACGGATCAATATCAAATTGTACCAACTTATTTTGAACTTCTAAAACATCGTTCGCAAAGGACTTCATGCGAAGTACCACATTATCAAAACGATCATTTTTGGGATTAATGCTCCAAACAATATCCGACATTGCAAGCAATATTTCTCTAGAACTAACTCCAATACGTTGTGCTATCTCCTTAACATTATTCTCTTCAATTTTATGTTCGATAATATCACTATACAAGGAAATACTGCTAATCGTTGAACCAATTTCATCATGTAAGTCGCTTGCTATTACATTACGCATCATAACCATTTTCAATGACTGTTTTAAACGATACCGGTACCATAAATAAAGAAGCGCTGCTATACTTAAGATAATAAGGGTATAAAACCACCATGATTTATACCATGGTGTTAAGATCCTTATTTTCAACATAGCCTCCTGTGTTGACCAAATACCATTAGAGGAACAACCTTGCACACGTAAGTGGTACGTACCAGGGTTCAAGTTGGTGAAGGCAATACTGTTATTCGATCCGTTATCAATCCAGGTTTTGGTGTAACCTTCTAAAAAATAACGGTACTTCTTCTTTTCAGTTGGTGCGAATTGCAATAAACTAAATTCGAAACGGAGAATATTCTTATCATAAGGCACCACTATTTCCTGTGCCAACCCGATAGCTTGTTTCAGTACATCAGGATTACGAATACAATCTACCGTTTCATTGAGTAAAACCAATTTGGTAAATACAACCTTCGATTCATTTTTTGTTTGGATACTAAATTCTGACGGATTAAAAAAAGTAATGCCATCTACTCCGCCAAAAAAGAGCTGTCCATTTTTGAGCTGTGCACTTTGACCAATATTAAATTCATTGCCCGCTAAACCATCTTCTTGGCTATAATTTATTATTTCTTTGGTTGGATAATAAAAACAGCTTATTCCTTGATTCGTAGAAATCCAAACTCTTCCGGAGTTATCTTGCTGCATGTCATTTACCACATTATTTGCCAACCCATTTCTATCAGAATATCGCTCACAAGTTAGTGTTTGCAAATCCAATTTATTAAATCCATTTCCTGCAGTTCCAACCCACAATATTCCTGTCTTCTTTTTGTCTTCTATCAAACAAGTAATTTGATTAGCGCTTAAACTATGGTGGTTCTGATCGGAATGAAGCAAAACAGTCCATACTTTTTGCTGCATATGAAAACAATACAAACCAGCATTGGTTGCAAACCAAATATTACCATTCCGATCTTCTAAATGCCTTCCGAAACGATAAACACCATTGTGTTGAATATACTTTTTAGGAAATTCGTAGCAAGTTGTTTTACTGGTTTCAGTTAAGCTTGTAACATAAAATAAAATACGTCCATCGGTTGTATGCGTTCGTTGCCAACACCGATTTTTTGAATCTATAAAAAAAGCCGGATACCCATTTGGACTGAAATAAATATCCCTTCGAAATAAAGAATCAAAGCGGATACAACGCTTAGAACGGGGATTGTACTGAATCAACAGTACCAGAGTGTCTTTTGTTCCTTTATATCTCTTTGATTTAGATAATGCACCATACCATAAATTACCTTGTGGATCGGAATGCCATAGCCACGCTTGTTTAACCTCTTGGCTATAAATTTCAGGAGGAATGGGGCTATATCTTTTCTTTGTTACATAATCATAACGTTTCGTACCATCTCTAAATTTAACAAACACTTCATCGAGAGCATTTGTTTCGAATCCGTTGCCATCCGGATAATCTGTATGAAATTTTGCCGCATTAAGGTTATACTTGTAAATGCCTCTACCGGCGCTGCCTACCCATAACATCCCATCCTTACTTAACCATCTCGATATACCGGAAAAGTCACCCGCTTTCGCTTTCAAACTCAAGATATGTTTACTCGTAATATTGAACAGATACCATGCATGTCTTCCACTAAAAAGCAATTGGTATTGTCCTATTTTAGCCGGAAAATTATAGTAGAAGATTTCCTTAGTTATTGCATCCTCTTTAAAATCAAGTTGATACCCTAGTTGCCGAGTACGTCTATCATAGATAGATAGCTTCGAAGGAGAAATAAATGCCAAAGCATTGCCTTCTTGCATAGAAAAAAAATGAAAGATAGATTCTCCCTGCATACCGAATTCCTTCGCAGAAAGAAACGATGGCTTCCATTGCGTTTTACCATCATGATTAAACACTAAGAAGGTATCCTTTCGAGTCATCCAAATACTATAATCCGGCATCATAGTTAATGCAAACCAACCCTGTTTCAACGGCAACTTTTGCGCTATTTGATGATGACGATAGGATGTTATCAAGGTAAGATGTAGACTATCATACGATTGATTTATTTGTTCTCTTATGGATGAAAGGTTATACACAAACCAATCATCGGTTGTATTGGCGAATAAATAATTACCAACGCATTGGATGTATGCTAACGCATATTCTTCTTTTGCTTCCATATGAACAGGATAAAATTTATCCGTTCGTTTATCCATAACAAACAATCCCTTTGAAACGGTAGATACCCAAATAAATGAAAAGGTATCTTCTGCAATAAATGCTATATCGTTGTCGGCTAATTGATATTTCTCATGAGATGTATTAAGGTGGTTTCGAAATACCTTCATGTGGTACCCATCATATTTATTCAAACCGTCCTTCGTAGCAAACCACATAAAACCATCTCTATCCTGTAACATGGATGGTACAAACCCTTGCGACAATCCTTCTTTACCGCCGATGAGCTCAATGGGCAAATTAACCGAATCGGCTTTAATTTGCGCTGCAACCTTAGTAGTAGTTACAACTACGCATAGAAATAGAAAAGCGGTGATTGAAATGCTACGTTTCTTCAAGAAAATTAATTCTGCTGCAAGTTACATGGTGATAGCCATTGAAATACATACAGTACTTCCTAGATTAGGTACTAACATTAGGACTTGCCAGAAAGTCAATTCTCTTTCACTTTTGCAAACGAATCACTCCTAACCAATCAACCTATGCATTCTAACCGCATCGATTTATGTGGTTTAACATACTACGTCGTGGTGGGACCTTTTTCATGGAACCTGAACAACCTTCAAACCATTGAATAATGCAAGGTAATCATCACATTAAAACTGATTGTGCAACACCTTAGCTTGAACTATTACATGGTGCCTGCGTTAATAAACGATATGAACGTCGTCTCTTTTTAATTCTACTTTATTAGAATGGCGTGATTACTTACCTGTTTACACAACTACTTATGCTTCGGCCGTTCACAACAACTCATCTCATGCGTTTGTGTATCCATGTGCGGACTCACATAAGGTATGCCCAAATTCATGCCACGTAAAATTAGAAAAGCGGCTACTACCAACGATAAATAGAACGACGAGTTTTTGAGTATTAATCTTCCCCTTTGACCAATGCCTTTATTAATTAACTGCAACAGCACCAACGAAGGAATTGTTCCAATACCGAAGAAAACCATGAACAAAAATGAATTCATTCCTTGATGATTTACAACCGCCATTGCTAATGCAGCGTACACTAAACCACAAGGCAATAATCCGTTTAACATGCCACTTAACAGAGAAAATAATCCGGAAGGTATTCTTGCTGAAAGTTGTTGTAATTTCTGAAACCCTTTTTGTAACATAGGATTAAAAGAAATTTTATTCAGTAAAAAAGGATAAATCGTTATCAGCAATAGAGCTACACCCGAAACGACGGCTAGAATTTGTTGATTGCTAAAAAGTGCCAGGTGTGAACCGCCTAAAGAAAAAGCCTTGCCTAGCATTCCGACCAGCAATCCTAACACACCGTAAGAAAGTGTTTTACCTCCAAAGTACAACACCTTATTCCAAAGGGTATGTTGTTCTTGTAATTGAAATCGGATATACAAAGGACCGCACATACCAATGCAATGCAAACTGCCTGCTAAACCCAAAACTAATGCCGTGCCCAATAAGGATATCATAATTTTATTTCCAGTTGCTCTTCATAGTTTTTATCTCTTCCTTTCATCTTCACCTCTACACGGTAGTCGCCACGCATTTTTTTATCAATAGGCAACAAATAATTTCCATCTGCCTGTTGCGAAGGATGATATTGTATGTCTAACTTTTCGTCAGCAGTATGATGAAAACTAATATCCATAGTTATTAGTTCATTATTTATTTGCTCCGGAACTTGGAACGAAAATTGATCACCCAAACGCTCTATCCGCACTTTCTGTCCGGTACTGGTCATATTATTTCGTGCATCAATTTGTTCCTGATAAACTATTTCTTGATCGTAATAGTTCTTACTTACCATAACCACCGGGTTTTGATTACATCGGTACACTAAGTAAATCATAAAGAGAATCATTGCGCCGAAACCAATTAATACCACTGTTCCGGGATGTATAGCCTTTTTCATAGTTTAATATTCGCCGATGAAGCTTATTTTTTTAGTTTGAATAATTTCGTTTCCAGACATTACGTCGATATGAATTGCTTTCTTGCGTTGATCAATACTTGTTTTCGGAACTTTAATGAAAAATGTTTCTTCCTTCTCTACAGCTGATGGAAGGGAATCAAGTGATTTCCCAACATACTCAATTCTGGCATAATCTTCTTTAATTCGAATGGTATAAGGTTCGGTATAACCGCTTTTATTCACAACCCGAATTTTATACAAATTACTTATGGTGCCATCCGCATTTTCTTGAAGAATTTGTCCGGGCACACGCAAAACCGTAGCATCGAATCGGCTGCGAGTAACTAATAACGCCACCAATAACCCTAACAAAATAACCAATACTACGGAGTACATTTTTATACGATAGGTAAAACGTGGTTTCTCCCCTTTTTCAATATCGTTTTCACTGGCATAGCGGATCAGTTCCTCCGGTTGTCCGATTTTACGCATCATCATATTACATGCATCAATACAAGCGGTACAATTCACACACTCCAATTGCTGACCGTTACGAATATCGATACCCGTTGGGCAAACATTCACACACATACCGCAATCAATGCAATCGCCCACCGAACCATCATCTTTACGTTTCTTCGAACGTGGTTCACCACGCTTATGATCGTACGAAACCGCGATAGAATTTTTATCGAGCAACACACTTTGTAAACGGCCATAAGGACAAGCCACTGTGCACACTATTTCTCGTACATGAGCAAAAACGGCATAGAACAAGAAGGTAAAAAGTAAAATAAGAAGAAAACCTATCGTATGACTGGAAATAGGTTCTTGAATAATTTTAGTTAGTTCTTTTAAGCCAATGATATAAGAAAGAAAAGTATTCGCTATTAAAAAAGCAATAGCTAAATAAACCACATGCTTGATACCCTTACGAATATACATTTCGGTAGTCCAGCTTTTAGCATTGGCTGCTTGTTGTTTATGTGCAGGGCCTTCAATCCAATACTCAATTCTTCTGAAGATCATTTCCAGAAAAATAGTTTGCGGACAAGCCCATCCGCAAAACACCCTTCCAAAAATGAGTGTAAACACTACAATAAATAAAAGGAAGACTAACATTCCGATTCCGAATAAAATGAAATCTTGCGGAAGGAATACTTGTCCGAAAAAAATGAATTTTGATTTGGTTACATCGAAAAGAAAGATAGGGTTACCATGATATTGAATAAAGGGAAGCGTGAACAGTATAATTAGATATACAATACTGAAAATCGTTCTCAGATTATATAACCGTCCTTGCGGTTGGAAAACGTACATCCATTTACGCTTCCCTTTGGTGTCAACAGTTGATATTTTATCTTTAAAATCGGGTTGTAGTTGCCTGTCTGCTGGGCTACTCATAGTAATTTATTTTTTATTTTTTTGTGCTATCAACCACAGGCAGGTTGGCGCTTGCGCTGTCGGTTGTTTCTGTATAAAGATCGCCTTGTGGCGCTTTAGGATTTGGAGGGTTAGTTCCTTTCATGGTTGTTAGATAGCTTGAAACTTGAGCTATTTGTAATGGTGATAAATCTTCCTTCCACGATTTCATTCCTTTCTCAGGCCATCCATATTTTACGGAATAGAAGATATCTTTTAAACCACCTTTATGAATCCAATATTCATCGGTCATGTTTGGACCTACTCCACCTTGACCTTTATCACCATGACAGGCTACGCAGTTTTTAGCATAAATGGAAGCACCTTCGGTAATATCATTGGCGGCAAGCAGTTTAACATTATTCTCATCGATATTGTTTCCGGCTTTCTTCAAAAATTCAGCTTTAAGAATTTCAGCTTTCTTGTATTCAGTTGCCAGTTCTTTTGCTTGTAAAGGAATAGATTCACTAACAAACATTTGATACATGTAAACGAAGGCAAAAGCAATAAAGGCATAGAAACTCCAAGACCACCAGTTAGGTACCTTGTTATCCAACTCACGGATACCATCATAGTTATGCTGCATATCTAAAGATTCCTCATCTTCAATAGCTACCGTATTATTAAGGCGTTGGAAAAGTGTTGGTACTTTAGGTTTTGCTATGCCAGTGGCATCCGAGTATAAATCGCTACTGCGAACACCCATCAAGACGAATAAAACACGAACCAATACGATAACCACGATAAAAAGTAATACCACAATAAAAAGCATGAGGTATAAATCCCAGTTGTTCAAAATCTCATACGAATAGTTCGGACCTTCGCTGCCTCCCATTGAGTTAAGAGGGATTAAAAAGACAAGCAGGAGAAGTCCGAGTGTTTTGTTGTTTTTCATGGCACGCCACTTCTCGATATATTGTTTATTAGCCACTTTAATAGCCTGTGCTATAATGGCTATAAGAAATACGAATAGAATTACAACACCGGCAATACTATATCGAAGTAAATCATGATCGCTGAAAACCGCTTCGTGAGAAGCTTGTGGAGCCGGTGTTTCTGCGGAAGCAAAAAGAAAAGCAGTTAAGAAAGATATAATCAGGCTTATTGATTTTTTTGTAAGCATTGTTTTGGTGTTTGTTTAGTTTAAAGGAATTTTAGCTTTATCATTCATCGATTTCTTGTCGGAAGAGAACACATACCAAAGCACGAAGAGAAAAATAGAACCGAATATGATCAGCGAAAGCATCGGATAGAACTCTGCGTTTTGGATTTTCTCGAGATAATATTTGAATTTCATATTCTTAGTTTTTTACAGTGTTTGATTTATGTATATCGGTACCTAAACGTTGCAGATAAGCTATTAATGCTACGATTTCTTTTTCCTTATGCGCATTAATTTTCTCTTCTTTCAAATTCTTCACAATCTCTTCTTGTTGTTTATGCAAATCATCCATACAGGTAGCATCATAACCCTCCGGATAAGGCACCCCTAGCTTACGCATCGCTCTGATTTTAGCCGGTGTATTTTCTTCGCGCAAATCATTATCGTATAACCATGGATATTCAGGCATGATACTTCCCGGAGTCATTTCAGAAGGACTACGCATGTGGTTGTAATGCCAGCTATTCGGGTATTTTCCACCTTCACGTGCTAAATCCGGACCAGTACGTTTGCTACCCCATTGGAAAGGATGATCATAAACAAACTCACCAGCTTTTGAATACTCCCCGAAACGTGCCTCTTCATCACGGAACGGACGAATCATTTGTGAATGACACGTGTAACAACCTTCACGAATATAAATATCACGTCCTTGTAATTCCAGTGGTGTATAAGGTTTCACGGCTGTAATCGTTGGAACGTTATCGTTAATCAAGAAGGTAGGAATCAATTCAATTAGACCTCCTATAGAAACAGCTATTACAGCAAACAATAACATTTTCAATGGTCGGCGTTCAATCCAAGTATGCCAATGTTGTTTACCTGACGGTAATGGTAATGCAGCTAATGGTAAAGCCTCCGCAGCTTCGTTTGCAATAAAGCTACCTTGCTTCATTGTTTTCGAAAGATTGTAAACAGCCATCAACGCACCTATCCAATACAACGTACCGCCAATACCACGTAGTACGTACATTGGAACGATATGTGTAACGGTTTCCATGAAGTTGTATTGTAACTGTCCACTTTCAGTAAATTGTTTCCACATTAAACTTTGCGAAAAACCAGCCCAATACATCGGAATAGCGTATAATAAAATACCTACCGTACCAATTAAGAAATGTTGATTGGCTAGCTTACGGCTGTACAAGGTAGTACCCCACATTTTGGGTATCATATAATACAGCATACCAAAGGTCAAAAATCCATTCCAACCTAACGCACCAATGTGCACGTGTGCCACCGTCCAGTCGGTATAATGTGAAATTGCATTTACCGATTTAAGGGATAACATAGGCCCTTCAAACGTCGACATCCCATAACAAGTTAAGGCCACTACAAACATCTTCAGAATAGGATCCTCTCGAACCTTATCCCAAGCACCACGTAACGTATAAATACCATTGAGCATTCCACCCCAACTAGGTAAAATAAGCATTAAGCTAAATACAGTACCTAATGCTTGAGCCCATTCGGGTAATGCTGTGTATAACAAGTGGTGAGGCCCTGCCCAGATATAAATGAAAATTAAAGCCCAGAAGTGAATGATACTCCATCGATAGGAGTACACAGGTCGCTCGGCAACTTTTGGAACAAAGTAATACATTAACCCTAGGAAAGGTGTGGTTAGAAAGAATGCCACCGCATTATGTCCGTACCACCATTGTACCAAGGCGTCTTGAACACCGGCATAAAGACTGTAACTTTTAGTAAGGGAAATAGGTAATTCAAACGAGTTCACGATATGCAATAAAGCCACGGTAACCCAGGTTCCGATAAAGAACCATATAGCAACATAGAGATGACGTTCTCGTCGTTTTAAAATTGTACCAAACATATTGATACCAAAGATTACCCAAACAACGGCAATCAGAATATCAATAGGCCATTCCAACTCGGCATACTCTTTACCGGTAGTAAAACCGGCTAGCAACGAAACCGCTGCCAATACGATTATGAATTGCCAACCCCATAGATGAAGTTTGCTCAAGGTATCGCTAAACATACGTGCTTTGAGTACACGCTGAAACAGATAATAGCCGCCTCCAAAAAGCGCATTACCTACGAAAGCAAAAATTACTGCGTTGGTGTGAAGTGGACGTAAGCGCCCGAATGTGGTGAAAGAGAGTCCGAAATTAAGTTGAGGAAATGCTAATTGAAAAGCGATTAAAACGCCAACGAGCATTCCGATTACGCCCCAAAAAATGGTTGCGATTCCAAACTGTTTGACAATCTTATTGTCGTAATAGAATTTTTCTGCCTGCATAGGATGTTTATTCGATGTTTTTATTCAGATGGTGTGTCGTCGAAGAAAATTTTTTGCGCCGGAGAAAAATCATCATCAAACTGCCCGGTTTTGGTGCTCCAGATGTAAGCCAACAAAAACCCGGAGGCTACCAGCAGACTAACACAAAGCAGAAAGATGATGATTTTCATGACGTGTAATAATTACTTCAAATACAAAAGTAGATTGGGGTATAAGGGTAGCCAATGCGCTGCGTCAAGAGGCTATATGATTTTTATCATGTTTAGAATCAGGCAGTTGTAAAGCGCTGATTTTACGCACGCCTAAGTAGGAAAGTGCAATCACAGAAATAGAAGAAATGGGCATTAAAATAGCAGCAATCATTGGGTTTAAACTGGCACTCACGGCGTACGATAAACCAATGGCATTGTAAAATAAAGAATACACAAAAAGCGTAATAATCCAATTTCGTATTTGCTTATTCACCCTTAAAAATTGGGGAAGATATTGTAACTGATTCTGATGCAAAATAACATCGGAGGCCGGGTTAAAACTAAAGTGGTCTTTCACCACAGCAATACCCACATCACTTTGTTTTAAAGCACCGGTATCGTTTAAGCCATCACCAATCATGGCAACTGTTTTACCTTGTTGCTGAAGTTGTTTAATATAATCTAACTTCATTTGCGGTGTTTGCTTGAATAACAAGGAAGCTCCTGCCGGAAATATTTTTTTGAAGAATGTTGCAGCCTGTTCTTGATCGCCACTTACCAAATTCAACGAGAACTGATTGAGTTTTTGAAGCATCGCTGGTATCCCCTTTTTAATAGGAATATCTAAAAGAAAATATCCAAAATGTTTATCGTCGATAGCGTAATACACTGCTGAAGATAGTGCCAGCACCGCTTTCACTTTACAAAATGAAGCTGAACCTAAGCGTATGAGTTGATCGTTATACCATGCTTCAACACCTTCTCCTGCCGTTTCCTTTACAGCTAGATTCGGTAGGATAGAAACATTGGGGTAATGCGAAACAATTGACTTCGCCAAAGGATGTGTTGAGTTTTTAAGAATGGAAACAAGCAACGAAACATCCGGATTTCCACCATGCAACGTAATTAAACGTAAATCACCTGCAACTGATTCGGTAAGTGTTCCGGTCTTGTCGAATACTAAAGCATTTACCGATCGTAAACGATGTAACACCGAGGTATTCTTAACAAAGAAACCTAATGCAGAAAACTGCTGAATTAAAAAACCGTAAGTATACGAAGAAGCTAGTAGGAGCGTACACGGACAAGCAACGATCAAAACTCCTGTGAAAGAACGCCAAGCCATGGTTGTATTACTAGGATACCAATACATGAAACTAGCCGTTGCTAAGAGTAGTAAAAACAAGGAGAAACCCTGAGCCATCCGATCAGTAAATTGATTCTCATTCTCAAGATCCTGTTTATCAAATCGGCTATTATTCCATAATGCAGTAAAGCTACTTTGCGAGAATGGTTTGGCTGCAACCAAATCTAAAGAGCTACTCAGTACGCGAGCACCGGCATAAACAAGCTCACCGGTTTTAACATGAACGGTATCCGATTCTCCAGTTACAAAACTATAATCAAGTTCAGCGGAAACAGAGGATAGCAAACCATCAACCGGTATCACTTCTTGAAGATGCATCACAATTAAATCATTACTCTTAATTTGTTCTACGCGTTTATAATGCTCTTTTCCTTCTTCTTTACAAAGTACAGAAATCGGGAAATATGATTTAAAATTTCGATTGAAACGAAGATTAAAAAATGTTTTTTGTTGTAGCGTTCTTCCAATCATCATGAAGAAAATGATGCCGCTCATACTATCAAAATAACCTGCTCCTACGCCACTCATAATTTCATAAACACTACGTATAAAAGTTACCGTAACAGCAAGTGCTACAGGTGCATCAATATTTATCCTCCGTTGTTTTAAACCTTTAATAGCCGGAACAAAAAATTCTTTAATACCATAGTACAATACCGGAAGGGAGAGTAAAAAATTTGCGGATCGAAAGGCGGTAGCTAATGTTGGAAACTTTGCGAATTCTAACCCTAAGTACTCCGGAAAACTCATCAACATGATATTGGCGAAACAAAATCCGGTAATGCCTAAACCTAAATATTGTTTCTTGTTTATACTACGAACTTCTTCTTTTGAATTAAGATCAATTAAAGGTTCGTAACCAATTTGCGAGAGAAGAACAGCAACCTGTTCCAAGCTAATTACGGCATGTTTAAATAATATACTTACACGCTTTTCTTGAAAATTTACTTGAGAAGATTGTATACCATCATGTAGCTTATATAAATGTTCCAATAACCACAAACAAGAGGCGCAGTGCATTTGAGGTAAGTAAAATTCAACCTTTGCAAACTGGCTATCCCGAAATGAAATTAACTTTTGTTGTACATCGGCATCATTCAGGTAGGTAAAATTTGTATTTCCGGGATGTATTTGCTTTGTACCCGGTGTATTTGCGTAGCAATAGTAATTCTCCAATTGATGATCGTGCAGTAAGCTATAAACAGTAAGACAACCATTGCAACAAAACAATTTATTACCAGCACGCAAGGTATGATGTTCGCAAGGTTCACCACAATGATAGCAATGATTTTCCTCTTGACTTAGGTTCCTTACCTCAGCTTCTTCAACGTACTTCATGGAAATTGATTTCGTAAAATGATTCCTTCAACTCCTCCACGTCGGATAACAAATCGCGGAAATAATCCAATTCCTTAAGTAAATGATGAATACAAAATTCGTTATCCTCATTAACGTAGGTATTTTGAACTTGTTCTACTGCAAGCTCCAATTGTTTTAGAATAGCATAAAAATCCTGTTTCAACTTATGAAACGGTGCATCACTTTCCGGAACCTTATGTTCATCTTCGAGAAGAATTAGTTTTGGAAATAACACCAATTTCTCTAAGCGGAACATTTTATCGAACGATTGATATACATTTTGCACGGAGCCCTCGAGCATAACCACATCATATTCCTTGCTCATATGTTTCAGGCATTTATCCATGCTACGTAAATGTTCAAAAAGTATTGGGTAGCATTCATCCAAAATGAAAGCAGCGGCTTCTTTAAACGATTTGCTTTTGAAAGAAAGGGTATCCAACGACATTCAGTTTGAATTTCGATGTAAAATTCGGAATGCAGCGGTTGGGTGGCAATGACTTTACAAGTAGGACAACATGATTTTTATCATGTTTTAGAAATAGTTCTGCTCAATTATTCAATGTTCATGTTCATTGATCTTTATTCATTACTCCGCTTTAAAACATGGGTTTTTAAAGTTTCATATGGTAATTATACTCGGAACGTTTTCGCAAAACAAGTGATATACTTAACACATCAACGTATATCTAATCTATTGAACATTGACGCGTTTTAATTTGTGGACAACCTCCTAAACATATCGGTATGAAGCGAAACGCTTGGTACAACCGGTGTATAATATGAACATGATTTTTGTCGGACTTATTGAAAGGTTCTTCACAATTTTTCATTGTTCATTGTTCACTATTCATTGTTCATTAACCATGAATTTTAATCCTGAATATTCGCCGTCTTCAACAGCTTCTGCAAGTTTAATATTTCAATTTTCTTTCCGGTGAGATGAATAATTTCATCTTTATTCAGTTCTGAAAGTAAGCGAATAACTGTCTCGGTTGCTGTACCAACGATATTAGCTAAATCTTCCCGTGAAAATTGGACGTCAATGGTTTTACCATCCGCTTCAAAACCGTAGGTTTCTTTAATGAAAAGTAATGCCTCGGCAACACGCTCGCGAACCGGCTTTTGAGCCAAATGGGTTATTTGTAATTCTGCTTTACGCAAATCATCCGATAGTAATTTCATCATCTCCAAAGAAAGTTGGGTGTCCTTTTGCAAGATGCCCATAAATAGATCCTTTGGAATAAAACAAACACCACTTTCTTCAATTGCTATGGCCGAAGAACTGTATAAATCACCACTTAATAAAGCGCGATAGCCTAAAGGGTCGCCGGGTTTAACTAATCGAATGATTTGTTCTTTACCATCATCTCCCAATTTTGATAGTTTAATTTTACCTCGGTTCACGCAAAAAATCCCATGGGGGCGAGTTCCTTCTTTAAAGATATATTCTCCTTTCTTATAAGGGGTACATACTTTCTCCGCATTAATTTCTTGCAAACTATCATATTGTGCTTTGCAAAAAACATTGGTAAAACGTTTAGAGCAGTGATTGCAATCGGCAGAAACCAAATGATCGAATGGCATAAGGCAACAAATGTAATCATCTCTTTCAATAAATGAAAGAACCATTCTACAGAAAGCAGAATGGTTCTTAATCCTCATGAACGTAGTGTTTTACTTCACATCAATGATTCGTGTTGATTCAGTTGGATGTAGTTTATCGAGTTTTGGAATATGAATAGATAAAATACCCTGTTCATACGCCGCGTTTAAGCCCTGTTTATCAATATCATCCGGTAAATTAAAACTTCGTTTGAAGGAAGTAAAAGAAAATTCCTTCCGGGTTACTTTTTCCGTTTCCTCTCGTTCTTCCTTGGCATGGCCACTGATGGACATCATGTTATTCTTGTCGATTTCTACTTGGATATCCTCTTTCTTGTAGCCAGGAATCGCCAATTCGATAGCATAATGTTTAATACCTTCATGAATATTAACCGCAGGCACGGTGGTACCTAATTCTGCCTTACTAAAAAAATGCTGATCTGATGCCTCATCGAACAGGGTATGAAATGGATAAAAAAGTCCGGCAGGTGAATTGAATTTTAATAAATTACTCATAGTATGTATTTTTTAATGTGATTTAATGGTTTTACAAATGATAACCGGAATATCGCTCAGCCGCATTACACCCTCAGCAACGCTTCCCATCAGCACTCGGCGCAAACCTCTTCTGCCATGAGAGGAAATAACTATTAAATCGGCCTCAACTTCGTGCGCTTTGTCAACCACAGCATGTGCCGCATCGGAAGCTTCTATAAAATGTTGCTCAAAGGTGAAGTCGGGGTAGTTCTTCACACAATTCTCAAGTAATTCATAGAGTTTTTTCTGCGAATCTGTTTTTATTTCCGAATAGAGTTGTTCGTAACTGTAAATGGCATATCCATCAATCATAGTAGGTGGTTCCATAACAAAAACGAAATGTATTTCAGATCCATTATCAGCGAGTTGCAGAGCTAAATCCAGCGCGCTGATGCCTTCTTCTGACAAATCAGTTGGAAGAAGAATTTTATTGAACTTTTTCATAGCGGAAATTTGATACAAAACTACCACGCATGCGCGTTCGTAGAAATGACCAACATCAGTCTGTAAGGTGATTGTTATCAGAAAGTATAGGAATTCCCCACTATGGAGTCAATCGTTGCTTCATAGCTTCAAAGCAGATTATACCTGCTGCCACCGAAACATTCAAGCTGTCGAATTGGTGTACCATCGGGATACGAAATGTACCGTCACATGCTTCACGCGTAGCCGGTGAAATACCTTTTTCTTCCGCACCCATAACAACACAGCATGGCTGCTTAAAATCAAGGTCTAATAAACTTGCTGTTGCCTGCAAATCGGATGAATAAATTTGAATACCATTTAATTTCAAGGTATCCATGACGGTAGCAATATTTTTTTCTCTACAAAAAGTTATTTGCATCATAGCGCCGGCAGAAGTCTTCACCATATCTTCATGCAAAGGAGCTGAATTCTTTTCTGTAAAAACGATGGCATCTACACCGCAACATACCGCGCTTCGTATGATGGCTCCGGTATTCCGAACATCAGTAATACCATCCAGTAATAATAGAAACGGTGTTTTTCCACCATCATAAATATGAGAAATAACATCCTGGAGCGGCGTATAATCTACGATGGCACCATAAGCAATAACACCTTGATGATTACCGCGTACCAAACTATTGAGCTTCTCTACCGGAACGCGAACAATGGGTGTATGCTTCTCTTTCGCTAATCGTATGATATCTCCGATGCCTTCGCCACTGACTGAATGATGAATAAGTATGCGATCGAGTGGTTTGTTATTTTCTAAGGCCTCCAACACAGGATGCCGTCCGTAAACGAGTGATTTTTGAGAACGCATTATCTGTTTATCGTGAATTTCATGGTTTCCACGATTTTTCCATTACCGTCTTTGGCCACTACAACATAAATGCCGCTGTAATATTGACTCAAATCGGTAAATACCACTTCCGATTCAGTTCCGTTATATTTTTTCTCTTGCAATTTTTTACCGATCAAACTGCGTAATTCAAAGGTTGCAATCGGAACAGTTGCATGCACTTTAACCGTTAAGGTATTTGAAACTAAAGGCACAGGGTACAGCGAGAACATTTTACCATCATCAGCCATACTCGCCGTAGGGGCGAGTAATAGTATCATAATGGCTAATGTGTACAGTTGTTTCATGATTCTTGAGCAAAAATATACACATAATTGTTAAAATCCCTATAATTTGACACGAAATTTGGACGTTTATCGTTTATCTTTGGTTCTCAAATCGCGATTATCATGCATTATATTCAAAACTCTTGGTTTTCTCATAATTGGATGTGGGTTTTTACCTTTCTCATTTTGTTGATTACCGTAATCGCCTACATGAATAATCGTAAGGGTTTAATGAAAAAAGCAGTGGCTGTTTTAGGTTTATTTTTTGTAATGGCTGTAGGGTCAAGTGCCTTTTATTATCAACAAAAACAAACGCTTATTCGTCCGGCAATGGAATTACAACAAGCACAAACAAATGATGATGCTATTCAAAACGGAACGATGTTGCAATCACTCTCTAATGCTGTTTGGAAGATATTGAGTGATAAAGTTTCTGAATAAAACCACTCTTGGTTACGCCTATAATTCGTGTTTAAAATCGCTGGTAATAAAGAATTTAATTTCAGGGTTATTTCTACGTTCAGTATTGAGGTACCATTCACTCTCGGCGAGGTAAACTAAATGTTCTTCTTTGTCTTGAACAATATTAGATTGTTTGAAGCGTATAAAATCTTGTACTTTCTGCTCATCGCCCTGAATCCAACAAGCCTTGTAATAAGGTAAGGTTCTAAAACTACAAGCAGCGCCATATTCTTGTAATAAACGATATTGAATTACTTCAAATTGAAGCTCTCCAACACAACCAATAATTTTTCGGTTTCCGCCATGTTGCGTAAATAACTGAGCAACACCTTCATCAGTTAACTGACGAATACCCTTCTCTAATTGCTTTGTTTTCATAGGGTCGTTATTCACCAGTTCTTTAAATATTTCCGGTGAAAAGCTTGGTATGCCGGTATAAAACATGGTTTCACCTTCTGTAAGCGTATCTCCAATTTTAAAATTACCGGTATCAAATAATCCAACTACATCGCCAGGATAAGCATCTTCTACAATATTCTTATCACGGGCCATGAAGGTATAGGGATTACTAAAACGAACATTCTTTTCGAGTCGGGTGTGCAGGTAAAACGTATTGCGTTCAAACGTTCCGGAACATACGCGCAGAAAGGCTACTCGATCACGATGACGAGGATCTATGTTAGCATGGATTTTAAACACGAACCCAGAAAATTTCTTTTCATCAGGAAGTACTTCTCTTGTATCGGTCATACGAGGAATTGGCGAAGGTGCTATTTCAATAAACGTATCGAGTAAATCCTTTACACCGAAATTATTTACTGCCGACCCAAAGAAAACAGGTGAGAGATTTCCTTTTCGATACTCTTCTTTATCAAAGGAATCATACACTCCCATAATCAACTCCATTTCTTCACGTAAGGTAGCCGCATCTTTTTCTCCAACAAGCTCAACGATGTCATGGGTATTTAAATCCGGCAAACTCACAAGATCTTCGTCGGTGGCTTTTTGATTCGCTTGAAACTTCAGCAAACTTTTATGATGAATATTATATACTCCTTTAAAATCGCGCCCCATATTAATTGGCCAAGAAAGGGGCTGTGTTTTTATGTTTAGTTTCTTTTCAAGTTCTTCTAATAGATCGAAAGGATTCTTACCGTCACGATCCATTTTATTAATGAAAATAATAACCGGTGTGTTGCGCATTCTACAAACCTCCATTAAACGTTCCGTTTGCTCTTCCACTCCTTTCACGCAATCAATCACTAATACCACACTATCCACTGCGGTGAGGGTACGGTAGGTATCTTCGGCGAAGTCTTTATGGCCGGGTGTATCCAAGAGGTTCACCAACATATCTTTATACTCGAAACTCATAACGGAAGTTGCCACCGAGATTCCACGCTGGCGTTCAATTTCCATGAAATCCGAGGTAGCGTGCTTTTTTATCTTATTTGATTTTACAGCACCTGCTGTTTGAATTGCACCTCCAAACAACAAGAACTTTTCAGTAAGCGTTGTTTTACCAGCATCGGGATGCGAGATGATGGCGAAGGTTTTCCGTTTAGCAATTTCCTGTTGTAAACTCATGATAAGCCGTTTTTTTGGAGTTGCAATGATAGCCTTTTCAAACAAGAAAAATGTTGTTCAGTAGTGATTTGTGCCGTGTTTATTGGAACAACTTAGTTTAATTAACCTATACCGCAGGTATCCAATAAAATTAATGTTGTTTCCTTCCGGTGAAGGTTCGCGCTAGGAATTGAGTAAGGTTGCAATAACTTTACTATACCATTCATGCTCTAGTTTAAGTACCTTTTTTGCAAGTGTTTCAGGTGTATCAGAATCCAAAACGTCTACCTTTTTTTGCAATAGAATGGTTCCTTCATCATAGTGTTCATTCACTAAATGAATTGTGATACCACTTTCGGTTTCACCGGCTGCGATAACTGCTTCATGAACATGATGCCCATACATTCCCTTGCCTCCGAATTTTGGTAACAACGCCGGATGAATATTAATTATTTTTCCTTGATAGGTTTGCACAAGATAGTCTGGCACCTTCCATAAAAACCCTGCAAGCACAAGTAAATCAGGGTTCATCATATCAATCACATCGATGAAAACTTCCGAATAGAAATTTTCCTTATTCACTACCATAACATCTAATCCTGCCGCGCGTGCAATTTCAATAACGCCTGCATGTTTGTTGTTTGTAATAATAGCCGGGAAAGAAACACCTGGTTGCTCATAAAAATTTTGCAAAATGGTACGCACGTTACTGCCACTTCCGGACGCAAATAGTAGGATTTTTTTCACCGGGTAAAGGTAGGATATCACAACTTATATTCATCGAATAAATTCAATCGCACTTAAATTAGATGTTACTCATTTGTGTAAGTGTATGTTATAAACTATCAACCTTCCGCCTTTACAAAAACAAGATTCCATCTTGATTTCAAGCGGCTAAATCGATAAGTAGTGCGGATATTCCTGTGGCGGGCTCTATATTTGTGCCATGAAGAAATCGTGGATTTATTTCGTGTTGGTTTTACTTCTAGGTGGGTTCACATGGTATTACTTTCATCGAGAGGAAAACCCAACTTACCCTTTGTCGGAAGCAAATTTTAATGTGAAAGATACCAATGCGATTGAAACAATTTTTCTTTCTAATATGAAGAAAGAAAACGTGAAAATAAGTAGAACACAAGAAGGTTGGATACTGAATGATAGTTTAGATGTTCGTACGGATGCTTTGTCTGGTTTATTGCGCGTTTTAAATAAACAATACGCCGAAAAACCTGTTCCCTCGGGTTATCATGATGATGTAATTAGGGAATTGAGTGCTACAGGTACCAAAATCGAATTGTACACGAAACAAGGAAAAACACATTGCTTTTATGTTTCACAAATACCGGGCCCCAATAACTTAACCTATATGTTGAACGAAGGAGCCAAGCGACCTTACATTGTAAAACTTCCGCTTGAAAATAATTTCGTTGGTATTCGTTACTTCACGGGCGAAGCGCAATGGCGAAGCAAACATATCTTATATTCCAAACATGCTGTGAACTCGGTGTCGGTTCAATATCCCGACTCCTCTCAATATTCATTCGCAATGAAGGTTACCCCACCGGATAGTTTTTATGTAGAAACAAATCATCCCGAACATTCCTTGCTTAATAAGAAAAGAGTACGCAGTTATCTTGGCTTTCTTGAAAAGGTTTATTGTACCGGTTTTGAATCGGTTTATGGCTATAAAGATTCTGTAATTACCAAGGGAAAGCAAATGGCAACGTTAACCGTTCAGCGAGAAGGTAAAGCTGCCGAAAGCATTACCTTTTATTTTAAAAAAGCCGGCCGAGATACGAAGGGAAAACTTGTGTTGAATGGTGTTGAGTATGATGGTGATTATTTTTTTGGGTTTCTCAATCATCGCGATTTAATAGTAATGAATCGTAACGCTACTCAAACGTTGTTACGACGCGGTAAAGAATTTTTTGAAGCCGATCAGGAATAGCATCAACACCCATTTACATTCCATTAAAGCCTATAAAAAAAACCCGAAGACGCGATAACATCCTCGGGTTTTGTATAACGATCTCGAGAGAGATTTGAAGTAGATTAAGGTGTTTTTTCTAAAAGTGTTTTCAAATTATCTAATCCCGTTTGAAGGTCTGCACCCAACATGCCATCCATCATGAAGTTCATGATGTTCATTGGATAGGAACTTTTACCACTGATGCCCCAAGTAACTTTGGTAACATTAGGACCAGCATCTTCCACTTGCATATAACTTTGAGCGGTAGATTTCCAAGGTTTTTCAAAACGAAGTTCATAATCAACACGATTACCTTCATCTATTTTTTTTATTTCCTGTGCGCCTTTACCTACATCATCATTTCCTTCCCAACTGGCAATGGCACCGGGTTTACCGTCTTCACCGGTAAAATCCTTTTTCATATTCGGATCCATCTTTGCCCATTTGCTATATAAATCCTGATTGCGTAAGTATTTCACAAAATCAAATACTTCTTGTTTCGATTTACTGATTGTTACGCTTCGTGAACAATGATACTCTTTGTTCATAAACAAAGGCACAATTAAAAACAGGGCTACAAGGCCAAGTACTAAAAAGAGAATAACTTTTAAGATCTTCATGGTAGTAAAATTTTCTTAAAAGTAATATCAGTTGCTGATTTTTACAAGAGTTCACCACTAGAATGGCACATCATCATTGGCATCAGAAGTTGGTTTTCCGAATTCCGAATCATCGAGCGGTAGATCGCCGGCACGTGATTTCAATTTGGTATAACCTTCTTCAATAGATAAACGTGGGCCTTCACCATAGTTACTCTTAATACCCGCTCTCGGGTCTTCAATCGCTGAAAAATCGCCACCACCAAAGTGATTTATTTCAGGCATATCTTCAAAACGTTGAAATTCCAAATTAGCTTTCACCTTTACAATATCTGTTTTACCATTACGGTGTTTAGCAATATTTACCCAAGTTTCGCCCGGTATAGGTTCTCCTTCGGGGTTTTTATCCATGCCATAATATTCCGGACGATACAGGAACATAACCATATCGGCATCTTGCTCGATCGCGCCCGATTCACGTAAATCACTTAATTGCGGAAGCTTCGAGGCATTGTTACGCGATTCCACGGAACGATTCAACTGTGAAAGCGCAATAATCGGTATTTCCAATTCTTTAGCTAACCCTTTCAGGTCGCGAGAAATTTTTGAAATTTCTTGTTCACGATTGCCTCCCTTCTCTACTGAACCCTGCATCAATTGGAGGTAATCGATAACCACCATGCCTAAATTATATTTTTGTTTAAGACGCCGACATTTTGCGCGTAACTCAAAAATATTCAAAGCCGCTTGATCATCAATAAAAATATTCGCAGATGCCAAACGATTCATACGTTGATGAATCTGAACAATTTCATGATCAGCTAATTGTCCTTTAGTTATTTTACCTAACGGCACTTCGGTTACCGCAGAAAGCATCCTTTTTACTAACTGTCCGGCACTCATTTCTAAAGAGAAAAAAGCTACCGACGTTGGATTGCTTTTATGCATCGCTGCATTCATTACCAGATTAAGGGCAAATGCTGTTTTACCAACGGCTGGGCGAGCTGCGAGAATAATTAAATCGGTACGCTGCCAACCCGAAGTTATTTTATCAAGATCCTTAAAGCCTGAAGGAATACCGGTAATATCATCTTTCTTACTGGCTTGCATTTCAATTTCATGCACGGTTCTCGCAACGATAGAACTAATTCCGGAGAAATTTTTTCGGAGATGTTTATCGGTTATTTCATACAAATTCGTTTCGGCCTTATCTAATAAATCAAATACATCACTACTGTCTTCATATGCCTCACTAATGACTTCTCCACTCATTCGAATTAATTCGCGCATAATATATTTCTGCATTACAATACGTGCATGCTCTTCAATGTGCGCACTGCTTACTACATCGCGGGTAAGACTGGTTACATAATAACTTCCACCAACCATTTCCAGTTCCGAATGTTTGCGTAAATCCTCGCATACCGTCATGAAATCAATACGCGATCCTTTATCAAATAGCCGTCGGATGGAAGCATATATACGTTGATTGGCATCCGCATAGAAGCAATCGGGTGATTGAATAATTTCCAGAACCTCCGCTAGTTTTTGAGGTTCAATCATGATAGCTCCCAACACCGCACCCTCTAAATCAGGGGCTTGCGGAGGAAGTTTACCGTAAAGCAAAGGTGATAAATCCGGTTTCTTCGTTGTGCGTGTATTAATCTTAGTAACGGCCATGTTTTTTTCTTACAATTATATTTATATCTACCACGAATTAATTTTAAAAGTGGCCCAATAAAAAAATTGGAACGCGAATTTATTTATTCAACTAAAGTTAAACCTTTTTCCACCGACTTATTCACCAATTTTTTTTCAAAACAAGGGCTTTTCCACAAAAAAGGATATTTTATGCAAGCTTGAGGCAATTTACACACAGACTTTGTGCAGAAAAATAAAGCCTTTAATTTTTGTTCATCAGGCAATTCCAACAATGTGAATTTGAAGCAATTTTAGGTGTACAAAGTCAATCGCAACAAGTATTACAGGTATTAAAATTGTTGCGATTGATAGTATGCACAACTTAATAAACCGGCTGTTTCGGTTCGAAGTCGGGTGTTGCCTAACGAAACCGACGTAAAGCCCTGTTTCAAAGCCATATCCACTTCTTCGGACGTAAAATCACCTTCGGGTCCGATGAGTATTAAACACGATTTCTCACGTTGTATCCATTGTAAAGGATGTGTTTTTTCCTCCTGAAGACAATGCGCAATTAATTTACAATCGGAAGATTTCGATAGCATTGAATGGAAGCGAGTGGGCTCATTTAATAGAGGCAAATAAAATTGCTGCGATTGTAGCATTGCACTTTGTAGTATTTTTTCAAATCGCTCCCGTTTAAGAAAGTGCTTTTCACTTCGTGCAGAAATTAAAGGTGTAATTTCTTCAATACCCAGCTCTGTTGCTTTCTCTAATAACCATTCCATACGTGCAGGGTTTTTGGTAAACGAAATTGCCAAATGCAAATAACGTTTTGGTTTTTCTACACGTACAATATGGCGCACGTTTAAGCTGCAACGTTTTTTCTCTACTTGTTCTAAGGTACAATCTGCTTTTAAACCTTTACCGTTAGTTAGTATAAATTCCTCTCCTTCTCGCATCCGTAATACCTGTAGCATATAATGTTGCGTGCTATCCTGAAGTGTAATTACTCCGTTCGCTTCAAATTCTTCATAAAAAAAAGGAAGGGCCATAACAAAAAATTATTCAAAAACAAACATAGCCTTTTTTTGTGCAAGCTACCTTTGCGGGCGCTATGAAAGTAAACCGTACCGCCCTTATTCTTGTAACATTTTTTGTTCTGCTTAGTTCTGTTTTCTTAGGCTATTATTATTTTCAAGTTCTAAAGCATCCCAAGCATCTAAAAACCTATGGTAATCCGGGACATAAAGTAGGTGATTTCAAGTTAACGGATCAGAACGGTCGCACGATAACCGCTGCCGATTTGAAAGATAAAATATGTGTAGCCGAATTTTTCTTTACGAATTGCGAAGGTATTTGTCCGAAGATGAACGACAACATGGTAAAAGTATATGATGCATTTCGTAATGATCCATCGTTATTAATTGTATCACACACCGTTGATCCGGAACGCGATTCGGTGGCACAAATGAAAAATTATTCCTTGAAGTATGATGCCGATCCTAAGAAATGGTTGTTTTTAACAGGTACTAAGGAAGAGCTCTATCGAATGGCACTAGAAGAATATTTGATTTCCGTAGCCGATAGTACGGTGGATGCTAAGAATCCGGTATTTATACATTCTCCCTATTTTGTTTTAGTAGATAAGTTTAAGGCTGTGCGTGGTTTTTATGATGGCACCGTTCCCGAAAAAGTACAACTGCTTATCAAAGATATTGCGGAGTTGAAAAAAGAAGAATTATAAGTTTGATTAGTCGAACGACTGATTTCCTGCCTGAGCAATTTTTACCATGCGTTCATATTCATCAGGTTTAATATCGTTGTAGAAGAAATGAATAGGATCAATTTTTTCGCCGTTTTTTTCAACTTCGTAATGACAATGTGGTCCTGTTGATTTACCGGTATTACCAACCCATCCTATCACTTCACCTCGCTTAATAGATTGTCCGTTGCTCACCTTAATTTTTACCATGTGGCCGTAATGTGTGCGATAACCATAACCGTGGTTGATCCACACATGATTACCATAACCCGAAGGATTATATTCTGCTAAATCAATCCGGCCATTGCCGGTTGCATAAATAGGCGTACCAGTTGGCGCTGTGAAATCAAGCCCCGCATGAAACTTTCCAATTTTATAAATTGGATCAATACGAAAACCAAAACCCGAAGCTATTCGATCGAGTTGTTTATTACTCAATGGTTGAATAGATGGAATACTTTGTAGCATTTCCTGTTTGTTTTCAATGAATTTTTTAATAGCGGAATACGATGAATCCTGCGCCTTAATACGTTGCTTCAAAGCCAGTAACGATTTATCTAAATTCTCTAAAAGCTCCTGATTACTGAATGGTCTTAGTTTTCGAGCAAGCTGCTTTTCATCCACACGGATCTTCCCGGAACGTACTTCATCTGATAAAGGGTCGGCCTCAAATATAACACGGTACACATCATTGTCGCGCTTTTCCAAATCAGCAACTTGACCTTGTATTTCTTCAACATCCTCGCGCAACTTGCTGTATTTTTCTTGCAAATGATTCATCTCTTCATTCATTCGTTGTTCGTTCGGCGATTGCATATAGTGAAACGCTAAGGCAACCACGATACCTGAACTTACCGCCACGGCAGAGAGTAAACCAAATATGCGCAACAATTTTTTCCAAAGCGGAACCTTGAGTGGCTCGAAGCGCTGCGTTTTTGTGCTATAATAATACTTAACCCGTTTCATGACCAAGCAAACTTACACAGGAATGAATAAATTACTGGAATCTAGAGTTTGAATAAAGTGCTCTTTGACAATACGTATTCTACCTAAAGCCGTAACGATTCAAATAGTTTAATCCATGCTGTATGCTATGATCATAATTTTATAGATGAACTGCAACACATTACCAACGATTTCATTTTCCCTACTTAACCATGATTATTTTATATACAACCAAGTTGTTTCACTGAATGTACCTATTTTCAATACGATTCGATAGTTACCTTGTGGCAAATAGTATTTACCATCCTCGGCTATTTTAATTACAGGGTTGAATTGCTTACTTGCAGTTTCCTTCACACTCCCATCGTAATCAATATGGTTAAATCCAGCTTTTACTTGTACATTTTCTTGATGAAGTATTTTCGTTTTTCCCTGATAAACACTTAGTTCGGCGCTTCCATCATGAGCGGTGTAAAAATTCACACGAATACGCTGCTCTACGGGCTTTGCGTACACGGCACCTTTGTTTCCTTTCTGTGCTTGATAACGAATGGTATCCAGAGGAAACAAAAACAAATCCTTGTCGCGTAATTTTGGATATTCTTGTAATGAAGCAAGTGGCGCTATATAAATAGACCGCCCATGCGTACCTAATACCAATTCATTTTCCCGTTCATGAATAAGCATATCATGAATAGCTACCCGCGGTAAGTTAGATAGCCAAGCCATATAATTTTTACCGCCATCAACCGAAACATACAAACCATTATCGGTACCAACATAGATAATTTTTTCATTCACCGGATCTTCGCGAATAACATTCACCGGTTCAGATGGAAGGTTAGAACTGATATCAGTCCAGGTTTTACCATAATCATTACTTACAAATACATACGCTTTAAAATCATCATTCCGATACCCATTCAAACTAACATACACACGTTCCAATTTATGTTTACTTGCCACTACCCGGGTAATCCATTTTTGCTGTGGTAGGGGGTTAGAAATTTTCGTCCAGGTATAAGCCACATCCTTCGATACATGTACATTGCCATCATCCGTTCCGGCATAGAGCAAACCAAAACGTAACGGACTTTCACTTAACGTTGTAACCGTACCAAAGGGAACATTTCCGTGTTGTTTCGTATTGGTTAGTTCCGGACTTAATTTCTCCAGATTATTTCCTTTTTGTAATGAACGATGCACATAATTTGAACCGATATAAAAAAAATCTTCATTATGCTTACTTAACAGTATAGGCGTTTGCCAATTAAATCGTAAAGGTTTTTCACCAATCAAGTATTCGGGTTTCACGCCACTTACATTACCATCCTGTTTACTCATACGCATGTAGTTACCAAATTGATATCCAAAGTAGATATCATTCGTTCTACTATCAACCTGTACTTGCATACCATCGCCACCACCCACATTTTTATACGCATAAGCACCTTCTTGCATCCAGCCATTACTTTCTATATGCGTACTTGGTCCGTACCAGGTTCCATTATCTTGTAATCCACCATAAACATTATACGGTTTCTCGTTATCAAGTTGAATGCTATAAAATTGACCAACAGCCGGATTATTCGCCTTAAACCAAACCTGTCCGCCATCATAACTAATATTCACACCACCATCGTTACAGGCAATAATATGTTTATCATCTAGCGGGTTAATCCAAATGCGATGATAATCGGGATGGCAGTTATCGCCATCTAACTGACCAAACGTTTTTCCTCCATCTTCACTATGAATAATCGGATATCCGCCGATAAAAACATGCTGATCGTTTTGAGGTGAAACAGAGATAGTTGCAAAATAATAGCCATAGGTGAAGAACACACCTCCTAATAATTCCGAATGTGTTTTTGTCCATGTTTTACCGCCATCGGTACTTTTATACAGTTCGGCACCATAAACAGGGGTATCAAATAAACTGGCATCCGCATCGGCTAAACGCCAATCTGCTACTGCTTTAACGGAGTACTTTTTATCCCGAATATCTTTTTTAACCGATTCAGCGGTATACTGATCTGAATATTCGTTCGTGCGCAAATAAGTTTCTAATTTTTTATTTTCTAACGATAGAAATGCCTCGGTAGACATTGTTTCAATATCACGTGCCTTCAATTTATTTTTATCCTCTTCGTTCTGTTCCTGATTATTATTATTATCTAAAACAGCATACAGGGTATTCGATTGTTGATAGGAAACAGCTAATCCGATTCTACCAACGCCCTTACCGGTGGGGAAGCCACTTTCAGCATTGCTTATACATTGCCAGTGCTCACCGCCATCGATACTTTTGTAAATCCCACTGCCATCGCCACTACCATTAAACTGCCATGCTTTACGCGTGCGAGTCCAAGTGGAAGCATACAACACATCAGGGTTAGAAGGGTTGATGAGAAGATCCGGACAACCTGAAGAATCATTTACGAATAATGTTTGCTGCCAAGTTTTACCGCCATCTGTTGTTTTATAAATTCCACGTTCCGGGTTTGACGTATAGAGATGACCAAGTACAGCAACCCAAGCTATTTTTTCATTGGTTGGGTGCAGAATAACTTTTCCAATATGATGGCTTTCTTCAAGTCCTAAATGCTGCCATGTTTTTCCACTATCTGTTGATTGGTAAACTCCTGTACCGGCATACGATGAACGAGACGAATTAACCTCACCGGTACCAACCCAAATAATATTTTTATTCCAGTTTACAGCAATATCACCAATGGTAATGGATGCTTCATGGTCGAACACAGGAGTAAAACTTTGCCCGTTATTATTCGAATACCAAACGCCACCACTGGCATAGGCTACATAAAATTCAGTTGTTTTGTTTGGATTCACATCAATATCCGTTACACGTCCGCTCATGATGGTAGGACCAATATTTCTAAATTCAAGATCATGAAAAGGAGAAGACTTCGTTTTCCATTGTTGAAAATTATCTAAGCGCTCCTTTGTAGACGACTGTGCCAGAAGGTTATTGCAAAGAAAGAATATGGGAAGAGAGAATAAAATTGTTCGCATAGTGGAGATGCTAAGGTACTTGTTTCGAAATAAATTTTACACTTATGTACAAATTGGTATAAAAAAGGAAACGGTAGCTATACCAACTTGCGGTACTATGCACTATCTAAAAAGAAGCCAATAAGCGAGTTGGTAGTTCAAAAAATAAATCAATGCCTCCATGTTGTTGTAAGTATATAGATCACAAAAAAAGACCTGTACATTTGAAGTTTCCTAATAGGTTAGTCGTGCTACTTTTTACCATTACATCCGTATCATTTTTAAGAAATTCTCTTTTAAAATATCTATTCATTTTTATTTTAACTACGCTGGCATCACTTAACCTTTTGGCTAAGCCAAAGAGTATGTTGAAACCCAAGCGGATATATAAAAGTAAAACACTCGAAGTCATACAACTTTCAAAAAATACCTTTCAACATATAAGTTATCTTGTCACTAATGATTTCGGCAAAGTACCGTGTAACGGACTAGTTGTTCGAAGTAAAAACGAATGTTTGGTATTCGACACACCTACGAACGATGAAAGTTCCGAAGAATTAATTCATTGGATCGAACAAAAACTAAAATGTACCATTAAAGCCGTAGTACCAACGCATTTTCACAATGATTGCTTGGGAGGGTTAACCGCTTTTCACAAACATCATATTAATTCATACGCATCGGATACCACCTTGAAACTTGCTAAGCAAAATCAATATGTACTCCCTCAAAAAACGTTCAACGATTCTATTCAACTTCAGGTTGGAAATGAAATCATGTTAGTAAAATTTTTCGGTGAAGGGCATACAAAGGATAATGTGGTTGCTTATTTCCCTTCGGAAAGCGTTTTATTCGGTGGTTGTTTAGTAAAAGAAATGAATGCTTCCAAAGGATATTTAGGTGATGCGAACACCAACGCATGGTCGAAGACGGTTGAACGTGTTAAACAGGCCTTTCCGGATGTTAAGATTGTTGTTCCGGGGCATGGACGCAGCGGCAATTCTGAGCTACTAAACTACACGATCCATTTGTTCAAGACAGAAAACTAAACGCTTGGTTGGCGGGAATATTAAATTTCAATTCCATCATCATTTTACCACCTTTTCCCCATAACCATAACTTAATTTTTTTATCCACGCAAATCATAAGACTTTTGCGGCTGAAAACTACGTCTCATGAAGAAATTATACCTGCTGTTTGCATTATTCCTTGTATCTTATTTTTCAGATGCCCAGATCATTTTTAATGAAGTAGAAGCTGATGCCGGAAATTTTGAAAATGCCGGTGGCGAATGGATTGAATTGAAAAATATTGGAGCCTCACCGATTGACCTGAGTTGTTATAAAATATCGAATGGTTCTACCGAAATGACCATTCCCTTTGGCGTTAGTGTTCCGGCAAATGGTTATTTATTAATCGCAAACGCTGGTAAAGTAATGTGCTCAACCTGCGACTTTAAAAATTTAAACGGACAATTTACGCTTAACAGTCAAGGCTACGGGACCGGAATCGGCGCTTACGCCAATACTGTTTTCCTAAATACCAATACGATTGCCAATGGTGGTTGTGGTTGTTTATTCGGAACCGGTGCATTAAACAATGGTAGTGGTACCGGCGATCGTTTGGTTCTTTTTGATGACAGTGGAAATATTCTAGACGCTTTGATGTGGGGAGGTGGTAATAATTACGGCAGTGCTAATTTAACTGTTAACTTCACCGGAGTTGGTGCCTGTGCGCCCTTGCCGGGTGTTATCATTCCTCAAGTTACCGATGCAGTTTATGATGGCCGAAAAATTTGTAATGATGTAACTAGTTGTAATTCCTCCTTTGCACGTACACCCGATGGCAACAATGGTGCTACCGTTACGTGGAATCAAACAGGAAATTTAGCGTGTTCTAATTGTACGAATCCCTGTGGTATTGCAACCAATACGGCCAGCAACGATATGCCAACACCCGGCTTAGATAATGGCGCTCCTACCTGGAATGCTACCCTCAATGGAAACCCGATAAGTGGTACTTCTTCGAGTATTGTTGTTTGTGGTTCCAGTCCGGTGAATTTTGTTTTTGAATCATACAATTTCAGCAATACAGCAACCGATGCTACCCAAAGCACTGGTCTTCTTGGTTCATTCTATCAAGTGAACAATGGTACACCTACCAATTTTACAGCCACAAACTTTAATCCTACTACCGGTGTTACTACCTTAACGGCAACCGTTACACCTGGAGCAGGCACCACAACCTATAATTTTGTAATGGGTGAATCAAATACAAATTGTAGTTCTTGTCCGGGTACAGCCACCGTATCCGATGTTTCTAATCCCTTAGTTGCTGCGAAAGAATGTTACTTGAATCATACGGTATTTGTTATTCGAGAAGAACCGCTTGGAGGAACGCCAAGTGTAAGTTGTTCCTTGTTGGGTTCTATAACGGTAAGTGGTGCAACTGGTACGAATGTGAAATATGAATTGCAAAAACAAACTACGATTGGTGGTACGTTCACAACGATAGCCGGGCCACAAAGCAGTAATTTATTTGGTGGCGTTGTAGATGATGATGCCGACCCTGCTTTGCCGAATTATCAGGTATTAATTACAACCACAAACTCGGTTTGTTCGAATAGTCCTACTCTCACTGCTACTGTACCCAATGCGTGCCTGGGTAATCCTGTTTGTGCGGCTTATGTAACTTCTAATCCCGGTGCCCCTACCTTTACTCCTGCATCCGGAAGCACCGCCTGTGCTGGTTCTCAAGTTCAGTTTACGGTGGATATTACAGGCGTATGTACGAACGGAACGGTAGATGTCATGTACGATCCTAACCCGTTATTTGATCCGTACACAACAGGTGTACTATTAGGTTCGGGAACTACTACCGTAGGTGCAACACCACCAACACAAACCGCAACTAGTAAAGTTTTTATCAATGAATTCGCACCACGTCCTGCACAAGGTGCTTGTCCGGGTACTCCAAACGGACAAAACCCGAACAGTGGTGAGTGGATTGAATTATACAACCCAGGTCCTAATAATGTTGACATTGGAGGATGGATCATTTCTGATGGCGACTGGACAGCTACCATACCAGCAGGTATAAAAATTCTTGCAAACAACTACTACTTAATTGGCGGTGGTGGAACCTTCTGCTCGAGCGGTCAATTACCGGATTTAAATGTTGAAACATGTAATTGCGCTACGGTTAGTCCTACCACACAAGACATCATGAATCTCACTGATGGCAGTGAACAAATCGTCTTATTCGATTGTACAGGGGCTGTTGTAGATGCCGTACTTTGGAATGGCGGACAATCGTTACCGGATACTACGGCCAATACTGCACCCACTACGGGATGTGGTAATTATATTAGTCAGAAGAATGTGAACCTTCCCGCTGCAGCAAGTATGACATCTTCCGGAGGATCCTTATCCGGAAATCCAAATATTGGTCGGTATAGAACGTCAACAAATACATGGGTAACAACTACTACAGCACTTTTAAATACAACACCAAAAGCAGCTAATCCAGGAGGAAACTGGGATGGAAATTCAATTCCATTTGGCTCACAATGCCCTCCACCTCCTGTTTCTGCAGTAGTAACCTTTAATTTACCTGACACTTGTGATCAGTTCAGCTCTACCAATGTAACTGTGAAAGCAATCTACAAACCAGATCCGGTTTCACCATGTACGAAATCGGCGGTAACAGCTACTGCCACCTATACAATTCCGCCATGTTCGGTAATGACGATTAGTGGTGATGGTGAATATTGCGATCCGAGTAATGCACCTGTTTTGTTAACCACATCCGATCCTTTAGTTGGAAATTACACCGTAACCATTGGTAACGGAACGAGCTCGATACCATTATCCGGATTAAGTGGTAATGGGCCTTTTGTAACCACAGTTTCAACATCAGGCAATTGGGTTATCAATAGCATTACACCACCAACGGGTGTTTGTCCTCCTAAAAAAGTTGGTAGTGCTAACATTATTATTCATCCCATTCCGGCTATTACAACCGTGCCTGCCACAACCGATTTTTGTTATTTATACGGATACGATTTATCCAACATCAATGCCTCTATTGTTACTAATCCTCCGGCTTCAACCTTTAATTGGTATGATGCCCCGGTGGGTGGAAATTTAATTTTCCCAACATTGGTTTATCCAACAGGCGACACGACATTTTACGCAGAACCTTCCACCGGCATTCCTGCTAATTGCACGGGTGCCAGAACAGCAGTTAATTTAACTGTGAAACCCATACCGGATGCCCCAAATTTATCTTGTGAAAATAATACCTTGTTCATTTTACCATTAGCACAGAATTGTGTTCCGGTTCCTTGTCCAAGTGTAGAATATTCACCTGACGGGGTAAACTGGAGTTCGAATACCGTTTATACATCAACCGATCCGGGTTGGAATGGTTGGGGAAGTGCAACGAATAGTCAGTTATACATTCGAAATACTGCCGTAAATTCTTGCTATGTAATCGTAACTTATTTCAATCCTTGCAATTATCCTTTACCGGCAACCCTATTTGCATTCACCGGAAGGTTATTACAGAATAACACTATTGGATTGAAATGGCAAAGTGGTTTAGAAACTAATTTGTCCTATTACGACATAGAGCGAAGTTCCGATAAATTGCATTTCACTTCTATAGGTGAAGTGGCTGCCCAAGGCGGAAGTCATACCTATGAAACGAATGATGTGCATCCTCTTTCAGGAGATAACTATTACCGGTTGAAAATGGTAGATAAAGACAATCAATTTACCTATAGCGAAGTTGTAAAAGTTAGCACGCCACTTCAGGTGAAGATTGGCGAGGTGTTTCCGAATCCATCCAGCCAAGATGTTCATTTACCTGTTAGTTGTTTGAAGAAAAGCAAAGTACTGATTCAGGTAAGCAATATTACCAATCAGGTAGTGCTTACGCAAGAAGAACTAGTAGAAAGTGGTTCAAACGACATCCAGTTAGCTGTTCAAAATTTATCGAAAGGAAATTACATTCTGAAATGCACGATCGATAAAAACACCGAATACCGTAAGTTCAGCATCAATTAATTTTTCATGATCAATTATTTCAACCGCTGATGCTCTCACTCAACAAACAACAACAGTTATTTGTTGGTATTGTTTTCAGTATGTTGATGTGGGGTGTGAGCTGGCCAAGTGCTAAAGTACTATCGTCGTATGCACCTCCGCTTGAAATCGCTTTCATGCGTTTTGCGGTAACCTTTTTGGGTGTTTTCGTGCTTCTCAAAAGTATGAAAGTACCCCTTGGTATTTCCACTAAAGGACTTCCTCCATTAACACTGGCATCGGCCTTTATGGCTTTCTATAGTATGTTGTTTTTTAGTGGTATTAAACATGGTATGCCTGGAGCAGGCGGTGTATTAGTAACTACAACATCACCTTTGGTGGCATTCATTTATGGCTCGGTGATTGCAAAACGAAAATTATCGCAGAAAGAAATCATCGGATTATGTTTAGGATTACTTGCCGGTTGTTTTCTTCTACAAGTATGGTCGAACGATGTTCAACTTTTAAAAAGTGGTAATTTATTTTTTCTAGCCTCAACTTTGGTTTGGACAATTCTGAGCCGATTCACTGCAAAATCAAATCAATATGGTTCTGCATTAGCCTTTAGTTTATGGATGTATTTATTATGTGTATTTTGGTTATTATTTTTTGTAGACCTTCAGCATATACTAGTTGTATTAAAACAAGGCGACTTTAAATTTTACGGTAATCTGCTTTTCAATGGTGTTTTAAATACAGGTGTTGCTACGACCATTTTCTTTTTAGCAACCAGCAAACTTGGAGCCGAAAAAACATCCAGCTTTATTTACATTGTTCCCTTTGCAGCTAGTATTTCATCCTTCCTTTTTCTGAATGAAAAAATTCAATGGTTTACCATCGTAGGTGGGTTGTTGGGCTTAGTGGCGGTTTGGGTTATAAACAGTAAACGCAAGCCTTTAAAAAGCAACTAACCTTGTTTAGCTTGTCGTATCATTTCTTCTAAAGCATCTAAATGATTTCTGAAATGCTTTTCCCCTGTTTTAGAAATACTGTATGTCGTGTTAGGTTTTTTACCGATAAAACTTTTTGTAACCTTAATAAATTTAGCTTCCTCTAAAGGCTTGATATGAGACGCCAGATTGCCATCGGTTACATTCAATAACTCCTTGAGAAAGTTAAAACTAACCTCCTCATTCACCATCAATGCGCTCATGATTCCAAGTCGGATGCGATGGTCGAAAATTTTATTGAGTTGATCAATCAAACGAAATCAAATTTAATAGCCAACATACATGTTTTTTTGAGCTTCATAGTTTCGCGGTATCCTGTTTTCGATCGTACTTATTCCACATTAAAATACCATAAACTATATGACTTACACCAAAACCTAACGACCAAAAGATCAATCCTTGTCGAACAAAAAATAAACATAACAAGCCAAGTAGTAATTGCACATAGCCAAGATACCTAACTTCACCTAAGGTGAACTTACTTCCATTCAATAATCCTAATCCGTAAAAAATCAAGCAAGATGCCGCTACATAGTCAAATAAATTATCCTGCATCATTTTCAAAATAAGAATGCCCCCGGCTATCATTGGAAGAAGCGTGTTCCAGAGCAATCGCTTCGATGATTCGCCCCAGATGGATACTCCTTGTTGTTTACTTTTTCGAACAGAGAAAAAGATTGCTGTAATAGCGGCCATGACAAAAACGAATAATGCAATTAGCATAAGTTCATTATACAGATTTCCTGGAATCGCATTTCCTCGCATATAATCAACCTGATAATATTGTTGAATACGTTGATGAGCCAACCATGCGCCTACTAAGGCACAACAACCGGCACTAATACCGCTCCAACCACTCAAACTAATGAAACGACTGCTATGTTCCATCATCGAGCGAATATGTTTTAGCTGCTCCAGCGCATCTTGTTTTTCCAACGACATAAGCGTTACTTTGAAAAACAAAGCTAAACTGTTTCTAGTTTAAAGTTGGACTTTTGAATTCTATTTTAATCCGAAAATTATTTATTCTGAAATCAGATCTGAACCGAAATAGGGTTGCAGTACTTTAGGAATGCTAATACCGTCTGCTGTTTGGTGATTCTCTAATAAGCAAGCAAGGATTCGAGGTAATGCCAAAGAAGATCCATTTAAGGAATGAACCAATTGCGTTTTACCCTCGCCATTTTTATACCTGAATTTCATTCGATTTGTTTGGAAGGTTTCAAAATTAGAAACAGAACTTACTTCCAACCATCGTTGTTGTGCTGTTGAGTAAACTTCAAAATCGTAAGTAAGTGCTGAAGCGAAACTCATATCGCCACCGCATAAGCGAAGAATACGATAAGGAAGTTCTAAGGATTGTACTAATTTCTCAACATGCTCTACCATAGCGTCTAATGCGGCATAGGAATCCTCTGCTTTCGTAAAATGTACAATTTCAACTTTGTCGAATTGATGTAAGCGATTCAATCCACGAACATCTTTACCATAACTACCGGCTTCTCTTCGAAAGCAAGGCGTGTAACCCGTCATACGGATAGGTAATTCCTCTTCCTTAATTAATTCATCCCGATACAAATTGGTAAGAGGTACTTCAGCCGTTGGTATTAAATAAAAATCATCCAGACCTACGTGATACATTTGTCCTTCCTTATCCGGTAATTGTCCTGTACCATAACCCGAATCAGCATTCACCACATAGGGTGGTTGATATTCGGTATAACCGGCCTTCGTATTATAATCTAAGAAATAACTAATTAAAGCGCGTTGTAATCGCGCCCCTTTATTGATATACACAGGAAAACCGGCACCGGTAATTTTTGTACCCAATTCAAAATTAATAAGGTTGTATTTTGAACATAGTTCCCAGTGTGGTTGTGCGCCATTATATAACACCGGAATCTCGTTTCCTGAACGAACAACTTCATTTTCCTCAGGGGTTTTACCAAATGGTACGATAGCGTTCGGAAGATTAGGTAGCTGAACTAACGCATCATGTTGTTGCTTTTCAAGGTCCGCTAATTTATCGGATAACAATTTAGATTGTTCTTTGTAATTACTTACCTCTTGCTTCATGGATTCAGCAGCATCCTTTTGGCCGCTGCCCATGAGTTTACCAATTTCTTTTGAAGCAAGATTTATCTTTGAGAGGTAATCATCATTTTCTGCTTGAATTTTTCGTCGTTCTTCATCGATAGACAAAATGGTATCTACTAAACTTAAATCTGAAAAATTCTTTTTCTTTAATCCCTCTACTACTTTATCCTTCTCCGTTCGAAGCATTTGTATTGTTAGCATAGCTCTCTTTTTTCTTTTGTACTGAATTAAAATTCACAATTTTTAGGTGTTCTAGGAAATGGAATCACATCGCGTATATTACCCATACCTGTAACGAATTGAACAAGTCGCTCAAAGCCTAAACCAAAACCCGCATGTTTACAAGTTCCGAATCGTCGAAGGTCGAGATACCAAAACATCTCTTCCGTCGGAATATGCATTTCCTTCATACGTTGTTCCAAACGATCTAAGCGTTCTTCCCGCTGACTACCACCAACGATTTCGCCGATACCCGGTGCTAAAATATCCATGGCTGCTACGGTTTCAAACCCAGGTTCACAACCTTCATCTTCTCGCATATAAAACGCCTTAATAGCTTTTGGATAATTGGTAACGATTACCGGTTTCTTAAAATGCTTCTCTACTAAATAACGTTCATGTTCACTTTGCATATCAATTCCCCATTTCACATCGTACTGAAATTTTTTCTTTTTATACGCCGGAGAATCTAATAATATTTTAATGGCTTCGGTATACGTAATACGTTCAAAATCGTTATCCAAAACAAAATTCAACTTTTCTTTCAAGCTGAATTCTTGTCGTTCTTGTAGTGGTTTTTGCTTTTCTTCATCGGCAAGTCGTGCATCTAAAAAGTCGATGTCGTCGGCATGTTTTTCCATGGCATAGCGAATTACATACTTCAACATTTCTTCAGCGAGATCGGCATTTTCTTTTAACTCATTAAAAGCAACTTCAGGTTCTATCATCCAGAATTCAGCCAAATGACGCGTGGTATTTGAATTTTCGGCACGGAAGGTTGGACCAAAGGTGTACACTTTTCCTAAGGCCATAGCGGCGAGTTCGGCTTCAAGCTGACCACTTACAGTAAGGTTGGTACTTCTTCCAAAAAAATCCTGACTAAAATCAACATTGCCATCCTCCGTTTTTGGTGTTTTAGAAATATCCAGAGTGGTTACTCGAAACATTTCACCGGCCCCTTCAGCATCACTTGCTGAAACAATTGGCGAGTGCATGTAAACGAAATCTCTTTCCTGGAAGAATTTATGAATTCCGTACGATAAAGCATTTCGTAATCGAAACACCGAACCGAAGGTATTTGTTCGGAATCGGAGGTGAGCTTTCTCACGAAGAAATTCCAAACTATGTTTTTTAGGTTGTAACGGATATTTTTCGGCATCACTATCTCCTAAAATTTCAATCGTATCTGCAATAAGTTCTACTTGTTGCCCCTTGCCTTGCGAAGCTACCAGTTTACCGGAAGCAGAAATACAGGCTGATGTGGTAATTCGTTTTAAGAGCGCGTCATCGAACCAATTAAAATCAACAACAACCTGCAAATTTTGGTTGGTACTACCATCGTTCAATGCAATAAACTGATTATTTCGGAAGGTTCTAACCCACCCTCTTACGGTAAGCTGTATATCGGTTTTCTCACCGGTAAGCAGACTTTTAATATCCAAATTCATAAGGGCGCGAAGATAACGCGAAATGACAAACGACAAGGCGCACAAATACCGGAATTGGTTATTTCTTCGGAGCGTTTTTATGGAATGAATGGAAGGTTTGGGCTACCCTTTAGCAAAAATTACCTTATGTCAATAAAAACTAAAAGTATTGAAAACAGGGAGTATTCGCAATTTCTGTCAACTTTTTGGAGGCGATGCGTTGGAAACAAAGCGCGGCTGGCATAATAATTGATTCCAGCACCTCTGAACGTAACTTACTTTTTTAATTTAAACACTACTCACATGAAGAAATTAATTTTATCCTTAGTTATTTTAGGAAGCTTAATTACAACCAGTAACGCGCAACGTAGTTGTGGCAGTGCTGATGTTTACCAACACATGTTGCAACACAATTCGGAGTTCGCACAACAACGGGCACTCATTGAACAACAGACCGCAGATTATATAGCAAATCCAGGAGCTCAACAACGAGCCGTTGTTACTATTCCTGTTGTTTTTCATATCATTTATAATACAACCGCTCAAAATGTAAGCGACGCTCAAATTATGTCGCAACTAACGGTTTTGAATAATGACTTCCGAAAATTAAATTCCGATGCATCGCTTGTGCCAGCTGCTTTTTCCGGACTTGCTGCAGATTGCGAAATAAATTTTTGTTTAGCACAGCAGGATCCTAGTGGAGCTCCCTCCACCGGTATCGTGCGAAAAAGTACTACGGTTACTTCGTTTAGCACGAATGATGCTATGAAGTACACCGCACAAGGAGGAGATAATATTTGGGATCGAAATAAATACTTGAATATCTGGGTATGTAATTTAAGTGGTGGTATTTTAGGCTATGCTCAGTTTCCTGGTGGCCCTGCTGCTACGGATGGTGTTGTAATTACTTATACCGGGTTTGGAACCATGGGAACTGCTTCAGCTCCATTTAATAAAGGAAGAACTGCAACGCATGAAGTAGGACATTGGTTAAACCTATTTCATATTTGGGGAGATGATGGAAGTGCTTGTACCGGTTCCGATCAGGTTGGCGATACCCCGAATCAAGGTGCAGAGAACTATGGTTGTCCTGCCTTCCCGCATGTTAGTTGCTCTAACGGCCCGAACGGCGATATGTTTATGAACTATATGGATTACACCGATGATGCTTGTATGTATATGTTTAGTGCCGGACAAAAAAGTAGAATGAGCGCTTTGTTTACCGGTACCGGCGCACGGGTATCTTTGTTAACTTCACCTGGTTGTACACCAGGGAATACAACAACATGTGGTGTTCCATCATCATTAGCTGCAACCGGAATTACTTCTACCGGAGCCACATTAACTTGGGGAGCTGTTGCTAATGCTACTAGTTATAGCGTTCAATATAAACTAAGTTCGGCAACCACATGGACGACTACTACGGCAACCACTACATCGCTTACCTTATCAGGCTTAAGCTCTTCATCAACTTATAATTATCAAGTGAGTACCAATTGCGCATCCGGATCAAGTGCATATTCAGCGGCTTCATCCTTTACAACTTCAGCGCCGGCAGGTTCATGCAGCAACAATTATGAAAGCAATAATACCCGCGCTACAGCCGCCACTATTCCTATTAATACTAATATCTCTTCTATGATTGGAAGTAATGGAGATAAAGACTATTTCAAAATAACTACCACTACGGCGCAACCTAAACTACAAGTTACACTTACCACATTACCATTCGACTACGATATGCGTTTATACAATGCTTCTGGAACATTGATTGCCTCGTCTGTTGCCTCAGGAACCACGAATGAAATTATTAAATACAATACAGCCACTGTTGGAAGCACGTATTATATTTATGTTTATGGCTACAATGGTGCCTTTAGTGCCACGCAATGTTATACGTTGAATGCTAGTACAAGTGCAACCAACTGGCGCTTAGATGGAAGTGAAAATTCACTTTCAGATAAAACAGATTTAACTATCTATCCAAATCCTGTATCCGATAAATTAACGGTACAATATTTTGCAACAGCAGGAACACATACATCTGGTATCGTGTATAACTCAATTGGTCAGCGCGTTGTTACAACACAAGAAGAAGCCATAGAAGGTGAAAATAAATTAACCATAAACACACGTGAGTTAAAGAATGGAATTTATATTCTTGAATTAATTAACGACGGTGAACGCAGTGTACAACGATTTGTTGTTGAACAATAAATAATATTCTATTTGATGAGAAAGCTGAGTCGTTTGAACTCAGCTTTTTTATTTTAGGATATAACCTATGGCAATACGTGTTGTTTTCATTTCAAACAAGAAATAAAAACTCGCTTGTTCCTTCCTTGAATAAATATTTTATTATTTTAAACGATGCCATGCAAAGGCCGGACGGCATCTTAAGGATACCACGAATAAACCGGAGAAAGTCTGAATCGAATAAACGTCATTTTAAATAAATAGCAAAGGAAACATCCGGTACCCTTGCCCAACAGCTTATTGTTTACTCCTAAAATCGGTAAGTAAACTTGATTTAATGTTCTGCTGATATCCGCTGCATTTCGGTCTCTACGGGCATGCTAAACTCTTCTGATGACTACCAAATAACGTGATTGTACTGGTGTGATATTCGGTACTGAAGAATCGTTGGCAAATAAAAAATCCTCCGTTTCGGGAGGACTTTTTCTGACGTATTTTCTACGTTAATCGTTTTAAGCTTATTTAGCTGCTTTCTTAGGAGCCGCTTTTTTAGCTGCTTTTTTAGGAGCCGCTTTTTTTGCTGCTGCTTTTTTAGGAGCTGCTTTTTTTGCTGCTGCCTTTTTAGGAGCTGCTTTTTTTGCTGCTGCTTTTTTAGGAGCTGCTTTTTTTGCTGCTGCTTTTTTAGGAGCTGCTTTCTTTGCTGCTGCTTTCTTTGGTGCTGCTTTTTTAGCAGCTTTTTTAGCTGTAGCCATTTTTTTGAATTTTAAGGTTAGTAAATAAAAAGAACTTTATGGACACAAATATATACTATTTTGAATATAATTACAAAACAGATATAAAAGTTTTTTCTTTTGACTTTCTATAGGTTACAATTCCATCGGTTAAAGCGAACAAAGTAAAGTCTTTTCCTTGTCCTACATTTTCATCCGCATGATATTGTGTACCGCGTTGACGAACGATGATGTTACCAGCTTTTGCAACCTGGCCACCGAATAATTTTACGCCTAAACGTTTGCTTTTAGAGTCTCTTCCGTTCTTTACACTACCTTCACCTTTCTTATGTGCCATGACTAAAAAAAAATTTATTAAAGATTATTGAAACTTCTGTTGCCAGAATTTAATTATGCTAATGATGTTATTTTTACTTTGGTTAACGCTTCGCGATGACCAATTTTTTTACTGAATCCTTTTCTTCTTTTCTTGTGGAAGGTAATTACCTTATCACCTTGTAGATGCTCCAGAATTTCAACCTTTGCATTTCCGCTCATGTTGATAGCACCATTGTTTGAAGTCATCAATACTTGAGCATCCATTGTATCGCCAACATTACCTGCTAAACGATGAACGAAAATATTGTCGTTTTGTTTTACCTTAAATTGCTGACCAGCAATGTTTACTATTCCAAACATAAACCTTAAAAATTTTGGGAGTGCAAATATAGCGGAATTTTCATAGCTACCAAATCTTTCCTCCTTTGAATTAGGTTTTTCCCTAAAAATTCAGCTCTAATGCCCCTGTTTTCGCCAAATGATGGTAATGCGAAGGCCAATTAGTGGTCGAATTTGGTTTCTGTAAGGGCGGCTCACCGAGCATAACCCAATCTGAGGCTTGAAGGCTATCTAAAGCCATTACCGAGTTCATCCTGGTGGGTAAAACTACCACATCCACTTTAATTTTCCTTCGAAAGCGAATAACACTTCGTTTGAGAATCAGAACCGTTTTAGTACCAAATTGAACCAGCGTGTAATAATCGTTCTGTTGCTTACGCATAAGTTCAGGTTTGGAAGTTTTCAATCCGTAATAAATTATTGCAGGTTCTCGGACAAATTGAAAACTACTTGAATCATTCGGTTCCGAATAAAAATGATAATTGGTTCCAGCTATCAATCCAAGATGACATCTTTTTTTATCATTAAAAAAAACTATGCGATGCTGATGAAGCGATGCTGTTTTTTGTCTTATGAGTTGAAAGAGGAAAAGGCACAAACACATTCCGCCTAAAAAAAGATAACCTACCCTTCGATGAAAAATAAAAACTAAAAAGAATATTATAAGGCCGTATAATAACACACATGAACTTAAACTAATTTGTACCTGCTGCAAGCGACTTCCTTCCATGTTTCCTAAAACATGAACAAAATTGTTGAGCACTTCTATCAAGATAGAAATGAGTTTGCCTAAGAGCTGTGAGAAAGTTGTAAAGACTGAACAGCATAAGAGAACTATTTCAAGATAGAGAATGACGGTTGTAAGAATAATTCCAACAAGGTTATTTATAATAAACAAGAACGGAAATTGATGGAAGTAATAGAGTATAACAGGAAAAGTAAATACTTGTGCAGCAATACTAGCCGCTGTAAGTTGCCAGAGTGTATCTATAAAAAAGTTTCTACTATAAAAAGCATGATAAATAGGTTTGTATAATACTGCCAAACTAAACACAGCCAAATAAGAAAGCTGAAACCCGGGATCGAACAACCAACTCGGATGGATCATCAATAAAATAAATGCTGAACTACACAAGTTGTTATAGATACTCATTTTACGTTTCCCTAATTCACCTATACCGATTAACGTAAACATGATAGTTGATCGAAGAACAGAAGCCGGCAAACCAGTGATACAAGCAAAAAACCAAATACCAACTAACGCTAAGGGAATTGCTGCTTTTTTATGCTGTCTGAAAAAAGGAATGAATTGAAGGCATTTCAACAAAGAAAAATATATCATACCGATATGCATTCCGGAAATTGCAATGAGGTGCGATAAACCGGTTTTAGCATAATCTTGATACGTTTCAGCGTCTAAACCCTTACGATAACCCACTAATAGTGCTTCTGCAAATGCTCGATGTTTCGGATGGGGAATGAAGGTGGCTAACACGTTACGCATCGTTTCACCCAGTTGAATAAAGTATAACGATGCGTGCTGTACGGTACCGGCTTGTATCCATTGTGACGATGGAACCCATTGCGAAACATAAATTTCTTGTCGATCACAATAGGCTTTGTAATCAAAACCTCCCGGATTGCCCGAACGAACTATTTCCTTCCATGAAGCAGGAATGATGAGTTTATCGCCAGCTCGTACTCGTAGCGAACGCTTATCTTTTTGAAGATAAAGTAAAGCTTTCCCGACAGCAGCTTGATGCGTGTTAGAATCAATCCATGCTAACAGCCTTACATGGAGTTTAATGGTTTTTGCTTTCTGCTCCGGGATGTCATCAATCCAAACAGCACATAACGCTTTATGTGATAGCAAGGAATTCCGAATACGTTGTTGTTCTTTTTCTCGAAGCTGAAGAATAATACTGAATACACACAGTAATATTCCAAACAACAGCAACGATTTCCATAATCGTACTTGAATTAAGGATGTTTTCATAAAAAGGCTTTACTACAGTTGTGTAGAAAATTAAAAGTAAGGTGTGCTTTATCAAAGAAGCATGTGCTATGCACAAAGCTTTGGAATATTATATTCATACATCCTTTTGGTAATGAAATAGGATTGTTGATGGTGGTGAAACAAGAAACCAGCAAGAAAAGTTGGATATAATATCAATTTGAAATAATTTCAATTGAGATGGTTATAAAGATTATGATGAAGTTGTAGTGAATATTCATAGAAACTTTCTGCAAACAATTAGTCCTAATCTCAATCAAGGCAACTTTAATCTAACTTACATGTTAAACGAAAACGTAAATTCAGCATACATTTTGGTAACAAAACCTTTTACAAATACAGCGATGAATATTCCTTTAAATACCTTGAATAATTCACAATCAATAGAATTACAAAATTTACCAAGTGGTGTTTACAATGTTCAACTTTTTGTGGATGGTTCAGCCAGAAATGCCCTCTCCATACAAATAATAAATTAACTACAATGAACAAACTCTTGTTTATAACTACAATTCTTATTGTTTGTAATCTGAAGGTCTCAAGTATAGGTATTTATAATTCTTATTTCAGTATTTTATCAATAAATCAGAATTATTACGAATTTTTAATCGTTAGTACGATGACCTCGGAATACAGTAGTCAATGCGCCGATATGTACGTACATCCAACGAATATCAGTGCAGATACAATTTATTTACGTGGATTTTATGACATTTCAGGAGCTGCATCTTCCATGTTTTGCAATGCGTACGATACCATCAATTTTCAAAATGTGTATCCTAACGCCAATGTTATTAATATTTCTACCGGCGTTTTTTGGGAAGATCCAAATAATCCAGGTGTGTATGATTCTATCTGGAATATTAAAGATTCCAATTTTAACATCAATCCACTCCTATTACCTGAACCGCAAGAAGCCCATGCTTCAGGCGATTTTTCGATTTATCCAAACCCAACCACGGGAGCACTTAGCCTTCAAGGAAAAATGAACGAATTAGGAAATCAAGTACGTATTTATGATCTAACGGGCAGACTGGTTGCTACACATACCCTTTCAAATTTGCCAAGTACACTAGATGTAAGCATGCTTCACAACGGATTGTATATGATCGGTA
>JAEUVD010000008.1 GCA_016787065.1 Chitinophagaceae bacterium | reverse complement strand
AGATACATTAGTAGCTGTGTTGTTTGATGATGTGTAAGTCATACCATCTCCTAACGGTGCTGCCCATACATAACTATCACAAGCCGTAGCTGTTGTAGTTCCTGTTGAACTGTAATTCACTGTCAAGTTCAAAGTCTCTGTATGAGGACAACCTGATGCATTGGTAGATACATTAGTAGCCGTGTTGTTTGATGATGTGTAAGTCATACCATCTCCGAACGGTGCTGCCCATACATAACTATCACAAGCTGTTGCTGTGGTAGTTCCTGTTGAACTATAATTCACTGTCAAGTTCAAAGTTTCTGTATGAGGACAACCTGATGCATTGGTTGTAACATTCGTTGCCGTGTTAGTAGAAGAAGTATAAGTATTACCATCTCCTAAAGGTCCTGACCATACATAGCTATCACAAGCTGTTGCAGTTGTGGTTCCAGATGAACTGTTGTTGATTGTTAAAATCAAAATTTCTGTGTGTGTACATCCACTTCCATTGGTTGAAGTGCTAGTATAAGTACCACTTGTATTGTACGTTTGGTTATTAACAGCCCAAGTATAAGAATCACAAGCGGTTTCCGTTGTTGTATTCGATGTAGGTTGCCCAACATTAACTGTTACTGTAGCGGTTGTAGAACATCCTGAAGAGGCATCCATTCCTGTTACGGTATACGTTGTTGTTGACGTTGGACTTACAGAAACACTAGCTCCTGAAGCTCCACCCGGCATCCAAGTATAATTATATGCTTGAGGAAAAGGAACAGAAGCGGTTAAGTTTGTGCTTCCTCCGTTACAAATAGATGAAGGAGTAGCACTAGCGGATATAACTTCACATGTACGTGCCGTTACACAAGTCCATGAACTTGTGATTGGAGCGTGACAAGCAGATCGAATGCAAAAATCGTAAGAAGTACCTGGCGTTAAACCGGTACGTAACGTGTTCGGACCTGAAGCGGTAAAATACTGCCAAGTAGAAGAAGAGCTTTCTTTAAAACGAATTTCGTAATAAACAGCTGGTGGAGCAATTGGCCCCCAAGTTACTTTCAACGTAGTAAAAGTTCGCTCAATACTTGAGATTGTTGGCGAAGTACAATACGTTGTAGCTGCGGTTGTGAAAAATACCGACGAAGACCAAGCGCTTACTACATTTCCAGCGCAATGACTCTTCATTCGAAGTTCATAGTTGGTGGAAGGTGCAAGCCCTGAAAAGGTTTTGTCGGTTGAGTAGATGGATGTAATGTTGTTCCAGCTACCAGATGGTGTGGTTCGGTATTCCAGGGTGTACCATAACGCCCCAGGAACCGCCGCCCAACTAGCTTCTGCTACATTAACATCGACTAATGTCATAGTTGGTGATGGTGGATTGCATGCCTGAGCATAGGAACTCAAGGATGAAAAACCAACGCCAAACGTCAGCAAGAGCGCGAAGGCATAGTACCTGAGTGTTGAGGTCGAAAATGCCAGATTAAATTTGTTGTGCATTTGATTCAGTTTTAAGGTTAAAAAAATAAGTTAAATATGATTATTCAGTGGGCAAAACTAAGTTAAAACCTACTAAGACGCAAAATTATTCTTTAGATAAGTTTCCCCATATTACCATTTTGTGTAATACGAATTCCCTTACCCCTAAAACCTTACTACCAAAGCTTATCCAATTGAATTTTCCCTAATATCCCAACTTTACAGTCTAAAATACCACTAAAATTCCGCCGATTTGTTCACTAATGCAATGCCAATTTGTGCTTTTTGTGTCACGCTTAACAATTAGTTAATATTATTTTGAGGCTGAATAACATTCATATTAATTTTATTTTTAATTGATAAAGGATATATTTTCCCATTCTTCTTCCACCGCCAGGCAAATTTTCAATCCTACTATCCTTCAAATAAGCTAATAAATTAATGACAGGTTACCAAACCTATATACGTTTGACATCATCCACAGACAGTAACGTCGGAGGATTGTCGATAAGAAGTACAAAACACTACACCTTTAGGAAAGAACTCGATGAAGTTTGTTTTGAGGATAATAAGTATAATAAGACAAGTTTACTTAATATCATCCATTATTAACTGTCATTCCAACATAGCAATCAATGAACGTAACGATTTACAGAAATAATCCTTCACCATAGATATGGTACATGAAGATCTGGGTATATATTATGTTTCCTATTTCAAAGAAAACTTGTTAGCAAATAGAAACAAGAATTTTCATCTCGTTCTAAAATTATTGACATATTGATTTTAAAGATTGGAATTAAATGATGTCATTGCTACCCTTCGTATTGCTTTTTTATTTTTCCATTTTCTGATGCACCCATTACACGTAGAATCGCGTAACTTATCTACACACTCGTTAGAACAACAATAAATGCGAACTTAAGCTGTTAAACTTCGAAACACATCTTCTAAACTCATGCCTTGAAAACGGTTTCGCAAATTCTCCAAGGTTTCATCGGCAACAATACTTCCCTTATTAATGATTATAACACGATCACACATTGCTTCTACTTCTTGCATAATATGTGTTGAAAGAATTACTGTTTTATTAGCCCCAAAACTTTTAATCAAATTTCTAATATCCACAATTTGGTTAGGATCTAATCCGGAGGTTGGTTCATCCAAAATTAAAACTTCTGGATTATGAATCATAGCCTGTGCAATACCTACCCTTTGTTTATACCCTTTTGAAAGTTGACCAATTCGTTTCTTCTCTTCAGGTTGTAATCCGGTTTCCAATATAATTTGCGATACACGTGCAGTGGCATCTTTTAACCCATGTACTCTACCCAAAAATTCTAAATACTCTCTTACATACATGTCGTAATACAACGGATTGCTTTCAGGTAAATAACCCAGTCGCTTCTGAACTTCTAAAGGCTGATCCGAAATATCAAATCCACACACTTCAGCTTTACCTTCGGTAGCCGGTATAAATCCACTTATCATTTTCATTGTTGTAGATTTACCTGCACCATTTGGTCCAAGAAAACCAACAATTTCACCTTTCTTGATAGAAAACGAAATTTTATTTACAGCAACCTGTTCATCAAATTTTTTTGTAAGTTGAGAAATATTTACCGACATGTAACTGCGCAAGATAATTCGATTTTGGTTTCAACGCATTTCTGTGCAAAAAAATAAATTTTGATCTTCACCCTTGTTCAATTCCAAAAACTTGCGTGATATTAGCTTGCAGAAATTAAGCTTGGATCGATACATGAGAAGCACTAAAGAAATAAAAGCATTGTTTCATCTGTTAGATGATCCGGATTTAGAAATTTATAATACGGTTTCCAATAAACTAATTCATTTCGGAAAAGATATTATACCCAATCTGGAAGATTATTGGGAACATACGGAAAACAACGAAGTTCAAGAACGCATTGAAGCTATTATACATAAAGTAAACCTGAACGATGTAAATGCTCAATTCAATACTTGGCTTTCTATTAGTCAGCCCAATTTATTAGATGGCTCGCTCATTGTAGCTCGCTTACGCTATCCTGATTTAGATGAAACTGCTATTCGAAAAACGATCAAAGAAATTTATCAGGCTTGCTGGTTAGAACTCAATAATTATCTAACACCTCTTGAACAAATTACTATAATTAATAGCATTTTTTATAGCATGTTTAAATTTCAAGGTTTAGAAATTGAAGAAACAAAACCGAATCATTTTTTCATTAATGACTTACTTGAAACAAGAACCGGTAATAATTATTCGCTTGCACTCCTTTATCAGTATTTATGTGAATCGCTAGATCTTCCAGTGTTCGCGGTTATGTTACCTAAACAGTATTTCTTGGCGTATTTTGGAACTAATTACGACTACCGTGATTTAGATAGAAGAAGTAAACCAAAAATTCAGTTTTATATTGATCCTTGTTCAGGTGTTATTTATTCTCAGAACGATGTTGATGTTTACATTAAGAAATACAATTTAATCGTTGAAGAAGAAAATTTTTTGCCTCAAAATAGTAAGCAAGTAATTTTTCAAAATCTTGAAGCACTAGCCTATGTGTACGAACAGGCTGGTGATGAATTAGCATTCAGTGAAATCAAACACCTAATTTCAATGTTTGATTTCAATGCTTAACAATACTTAACGTAAGAATTTTGCAATCCTTTTTTTTCAATAATCTAGCGGTATTGATTACCTTCGGCCAACTATGATTTCAGCAACTATCTACCTAAATTTCAACGGCACCTGTGAAGCCGCATTCAATCATTACAAAAACGTGTTGGGTTCCGATTTCAGCATGCTCATGCGTTTCAACCAAATGCCTCCGGAAGAAGGTCAACCTGCATTAAGTGAGGAAGAAGGAAATAAAATCATGCATGTATCCTTACCGGTTGGTGAGCATACGAGTATTATGGGTAGCGATATCGGTGGCCCATGGACGGAGTACTACAAAGAAGGAAGCAATTTTCAAATTAATTTGAATATTGATACCAAAGAAGAAGCTAACAGAATTTTCGCTGGGCTTTCCGAAAACGGTCATGTAAATATGCCATTGGCAGATACATTTTGGGGTTCTTATTTCGGCATGTGTACCGATGCTTATGGTATTAATTGGATGATAAATGTAGATCAAGAACAACCAAGCCAGTCTTAATTTAACTTGTCGAAAAAATCTAAATTCTACGTTGTTTGGGAAGGTGTTGAACCTGGTATTTATTCGGATTGGAAAACATGTCAGCGTCAAATTGAGGGTTTCCCATTTGCCAAATATAAATCATTCGAATCGCGCGAAGCGGCGGAGATAGCTTTTGAAGATGATCCTAAAAATTACATCGGTAAAGAAGTAAAAAAGGAAGCACTGAGTGCGGAAGAAAAAGCACGCTATGGTTTTCCAATTTTGCATAGCATAAGCGTAGATGGTGCATGGAATACAAAAACGGGTCGCTGCGAATATCAAGGAAGAGAAACAAGTACCGGGGCATTATTATTTCACAAAGGACCTTTCGAAGATGGCACGAATAACGTAATGGAATTTCTAGCCATCGTACATGCCTTAGCATTATGTAAACAACAAGGTTGGAATTTTCCAATCTATTCCGATAGTAGAAATGCGATTAACTGGGTTAAACAAAAACGACTAGGAACCAAACTGCAGCAAAACGGGAAAAACCAAATTTTATTCGATTTAATGTCGAGGGCATTGGAGTGGCTCAAAAACAATACCTACCCTAATCCAATTTTGAAATGGGAAACGAAAGCCTGGGGTGAAAACCCTGCCGATTTTGGAAGGAAATAGTATTACTTCTTGAAGAAGAAAATCAATAACACAACTATACCTAAAGCAATTCGGTAATACCCAAATAAACGAAACCCTTTATTCTTCACAAAGGCTACAAAAAATTTAATAGCAAGCAACGCTACAATAAACGCCACGGCATTGCCTATTCCAAGCGTTATAAACTGCGAAGAGGTAAACATACCTTCTGTTTTTACGTAACTTAATGTTTTGTACGCCGTAGCAGCAAACATAGTTGGCACAGCAAGAAAAAATGAAAACTCCGCAGCTGCAGTTTTACTTATTCGTTGCGACATAGCGCCAACAATAGTAGCAGCACTTCTACTTAATCCGGGTAATATGATTGCTAAACATTGAAACAAACCAATTCGAAGCGAAAGCTTTGTATCAATCTCATCTTCATGATGAATGGTAGGTTCTTTAAACATCTGATCTACAAAAAGTAATAATACACCACCGGCAATCATAACTACTGCAATAAAAACCGGATTTTCCAACTTCTCATCAATGAAATCATTCAATAAGAAGCCAAGGAGTAACGATGGAATAATTGCAATAATTAACTTAAGATAGAAGCTTGGGTTTATAAAATTAATGAACTTCTTGAAATATAAAACGACTACAGAAAGTATCGCCCCAAATTGAATACAAATTTCAAAATACTTGGTAAACGGATCGTTGGCAATATTTAACAAGGAACTTGTTATTACCATGTGCGCCGTAGACGATATCGGTAAAAATTCTGTAAGCCCTTCAATAATTGCTATCAGAATGGTATGTAAAATACTCAAAAGAAACTGGTGTTTTTGAAGTTACAATTACTTGGAACGTTTCATGATAGCGTAACCTTCAATTGCTAAACCAATTAACACCATAATAGGGGCTAAAGTGATTCTGCGAAAGCTATAAATTTCCGCTTCGTTAAACACGTTCGGATCTGCACTTTTACCACCAACCATCAACGCATAACCAAGAATAATCACCACCAATCCAATGGCCATAAGCATATAATTCTGCTTATCAAATAAGAAAGGTAATCCCTTCAAACCCTTGGCGTCGGTATTCATTCTGGCATGCGTGGCAGGAGTTGCTTCTGTGGTATTATTTTTAATTGTAGACATAGTTCTTCTTTTGATTTAATTTAATAAAGTTCGTCAAGTTGGGTTCGTAAATATTTTATCACTGAGCGATGTGTACTGAACAAAGAAATTACAATGCCGAGCGATAAAATACTAAAACATAAGATAAACATCCATTTTAAATTGGATAGTGCTTTTAATTCAGGAAGGAATTTCTCCGCGAAAAATTTCAGGATTAAAATTCCTAAAATTGCTATGAGCGCTGAAACGATTCCATTAATTACACTCCGAATATTAAATGGTTTTGCAATAAACCACCGTGTGGCTCCAACCATTTGCATCGTTTTAATAAGAAAACGATTCGAGTACATAGCCAAGCGAATGGTATTATCTATTAAAATAATTACGGAAAAAATTAGCATCAACGATATAACTAAAATCACAATACCAATACGCTTCACATTGCTGTTCATAATATCCACCAGATTCTTCTGATAAAACACTTCCCGTACAATATTGCTTTGTTTAATAAATTGCTCGATACGAATCAAACTGTCGGTGTTCATATAATCCGACTTCAAATGAAAATTAATTGATGTGTACAATGGATTATAATCGAGCACCTGTAGAAAATCTTCCCCGAAATCCTTTTTAAATTGTTCTGCTGCTTTTTCCTTGCTAATAAACTGAGAGGATTTAGTAAATGCTTGTTTATCAATAACCTGTTGCAGCTTATGAGCCAATTCCTCTCGGGTGTTATCGTTGAGGATAACACTAATTTCAATATTCTCTTTAAATGTTTTAGAAAGCTCACCCGCGTTTATCACTAACCAACCCAACGACCCAAGTAAAAATAACACTAAAGCAACTCCTATAATAGAATAGAAATAGGTTGCTTTTCCTTTTTTAACCTGTGTACTTTCGAATTGCTCCACACTCATGGCGGGTAAAAGTAAGGCATTTTTGTACTTTTTTTTTCATTTCAAAAAATTTTAACCCATCACCACTTCGGGTATAGGTATTCTTATCTCAGGTGCCCTTTATTTTAAGAAACTTATCTCCTCCACTTCAGGACTTACTGGAAACAACAACTACGATTTCACCTTTAGGTGGATGTTGTTCGTAGTATCCAACTACTTCAGGCAAAGTACCTCGTTTATGTTCTTCAAATTTCTTCGATAATTCTCTACAAACACAAACCAATCGTTCTTCACCGAGATAAGGAATAAGTTCTTTCAATGTTTTCACAACCCGGTGCGGACTTTCATAAAATACAATCGCTCGTTCTTCCTGAGCCCAAGCTGTAAATAAAGTATGGCGCCCCTTTTTTAAAGGAAGAAAGCCCTCAAAAATAAATCGGTTAATCGGAAACCCACTTACCACCAGAGCCGGAACAAAAGCGGTGGCTCCCGGTAAACATTCCACTTCAATGCCGGCTTGCACACAAGCCCTTACAATCAGAAAGCCAGGGTCTGATATAGCAGGTGTACCGGCATCGGTTATCAAAACTATTTTTTTGCCGGCTTGTAACTGCTCCACTAAACCCTCGGTTACTTTATGTTCGTTGTGTTGATGATAACTTTTAAGGGGGGTGTTAATTTGATAATGCTGAAGCAATACCATCGACGTTCTTGTATCTTCTGCTAAAATTAATTCGGCTTCTTTCAAAACCTCAATAGCTCGCAAGGTAATATCTTTCAAATTGCCAACCGGCGTGGGTACAAGAATCAATTTCATCGGGCTAAAGATAAATAATTCTTCAGGCTTCGCTGAAACAAATGCCCCTATGCAAAAACATCTTAAATTTGACACGTTATACATGCTTGAAACACCTACATATCAATTAAATCAGGAAGAAGAAAAGAAACTCATTTTACGGGAGTACCGTGCTCTTTTACGTGCATTAAAAGCCCGACTAAAAAAAGGCGATAAAAAATTAGTACGCCGAGCATTCGAAATCGCTGCTGAAGCACATCAACATATGCGACGCAAAAGTGGTGAACCATATATTCTTCATCCTTTGGCTGTTGCACGAATTGTAGTAGAGGAAATTTCCTTAGGGGTAACGTCCGTTATTTGTGCCTTACTTCATGATACCGTAGAAGATACAGAACTTACCTTGAATGATATTCAGATGGAGTTTGGAAATACTTGCTCTAAAATTGTAGAAGGACTCACTAAAATATCGAATGTAGTTGAAACTAAAAACACCACACAGCAAGCTGAAAATTTTAAAAAAATACTTTTAACCCTAGCCGACGACCCTAGAGTAATTCTTATCAAAATTGCCGACCGACTTCACAACATGCGAACACTTGAAAGTATGAGTCGGGAGAAACAATTAAAAATAGCATCCGAAACATCCTATATCTACGCGCCATTGGCCATGCGATTAGGTTTATATGAAATTAAATCAGAACTGGAAGATTTATGTTTGAAGTACACCGAAACAGATGTGTATAACGAAATCAATCAGAAATTAAAAGATACTAAACGTGAACGTACCCGTTTCATTAATGAATTTATTAAACCTGTTCGGGAAGCGTTGGAATCAAATGGTCTCGATTTCGACATTTATGGACGTTCAAAATCGATTCATTCCATCTGGAGTAAAATAAAAAACAAACATGTTTCTTTTGAGGAGGTTTATGATCTCTTCGCCATACGCATTATTTTACACACTGCGCAAGAAAAAGAAGATTGTTGGAAAGCTTTTTCTATCATTACAAGTTTATACCCGCATAGTGTTGAACGTTTACGCGATTGGGTTAGCACACCGAAAAGTAATGGTTATGAAGCCTTACATACCACGGTAATGAGTCCGAATGGGAAATGGGTTGAAGTTCAAATAAGAACCGAACGTATGAATGAAATTGCCGAGAAAGGACTGGCGGCGCATTGGAAATACAAAGAAGGTAATCAAGGACAAGAATCGAAACTTGATGAATGGTTGAAGCATATTCGGGAACTTTTAAAGAATCCTGAAAGCAATGCTATGGACTTCATGAATGATATTAAAATAGATATCTTCAACGAAGAAATATATACCTATACACGTAACGGGGATATGCGCTTATTACCACTGGGGGCCACATCCTTGGATTTTGCATTTGATATTCATTCGGAACTCGGACGAAATTGTATTGGAGCCAAAGTAAATTACAAATTAGTGCCGATTAGTCATGTTTTAAAAAATGGCGATCAGGTTGAAATCATTACGTCAAAAAAACAAAAACCGAGCGAAGATTGGCTCAAGTTTGTTGTAACTGCCAAAGCAAAATCGAGAATAAAATATTATCTCAAAGAAGAAAAAAGAAAAATTGCCGAAGATGGAAAAGCATCGTTGCTACGTAAGCTCGATCACTTGAAAATACCATCGAATATGAATATTCTTTCCGACTTAGCTTCCCATTACCGCTACGCGTCGCCACTCGATTTATTTTATGCTATTGCGGTGGGCAATTTTGAATTGAAAGAGCTCCAGGATATTAAATATCATAATGATAAACTCCTATTTCCGGTTGAGCATAAACCGGAACCCCTTAAAGAAGAATCAGCGGAGGCACTCAACAAACAAATTCCGGGAAAAGGGTATGAACTTGTTTTGTTTGATCAAAACACCAATTATATTGAATATAAAATGGCTAGTTGTTGTCATCCAATACAAGGTGACGATGTATTTGGCTTCCTAACTTCTTCCGAAGGATTAAAAATTCATCGCACGAACTGCCCTAATGCGGCAAGTTTATTAGCCAATTATGGTCATCGCGTGGTGAAAGCGAAGTGGGCTAAGAATAAAGAAATTTCCTTCTTAACCAGTTTAAAAATAACCGGATTAGACGATGTTGGTATCATTAATAAAATTACTCATGTGGTTTCAGCAGAAATGAAAATCAATATGCGGAGCATGAGTATTGAAAGTCATGAAGGTTTATTTGAAGGCACAATCATGGTATTTGTAAATAACAAGGAAGAATTGAATGAGCTGTGTGCACGATTAGAAAGGCTCGACGGCATTAATAAGGTACAACGCTTAGATGGCAAATAGAAAACGCCTTTTAAAAATGACTAACTTGCTAAAACGCACTAAAGGTTAGACGGAGTAATTTCTTTGATCAACTCCTCAAAGCGGTGATTATTCCTTTGCTCCTGCCATAACGGATTATAATTTAAAACGTAGTAACCCTTAAACCCTTTTTTAATAGCTTCCTGTAAATAATCTAAGGCTTTATTGGTTTTATTCGTTCGTACATGAAGATCTGCTAACCGGAGCAAATAATCGGTTTGATTAGGATATAGTTTTACTAACGACTTATACTGAGCAATGGCCGATTCATTTTCCTCCGTAAAATAAGCATAGAACGCATGGGCCTGTACCCATGTGGAATCATATCCCGGAAAGTGCAATTTCCGCTGCTCTAAGGCTTCCTCTGCGCGAGTAAAGTTGCCTACTAGCATGGAAGAATAGGCGTATCTTATTAATTCTGATAGAGGTAATGTAGCGTTTGCAAATAAGGTATCTTGCTGCAACCAATATTGGTATCCTAATTTATTATCATCAAAACACGACATCATTTTCAAGCGTAAATCGGTATTCGTTTTATCCAAACCAACAGCCTTTTGGTAGTACGCACTTGCCGTTAAGGTTGCCCCTATATGACGGTAAACATCACCCATTGTTTGATAGGCCATGGTTACCATGGGTAGGTCGTTCGACTTCTTACAAAATGCGGAAAGAAATACAACACATCGTGCTTCCGGGTTAGTTGGTTTATTGGAAACTGGCAGTATTTCTTCTGTACCGGGAACTTTAATACTTCGTTGCGTAAATGACCACTCTTCAGTTTGGTTAACTAAGGATTCATCTATCCTAGAACGCTTGCGAGCATTAATACTATCCACAATCATCTGCGCTTCATACCAAGGATCCTTCTGTTTTGCCAAAGCCATTTGTGAAGCAAACATACCTGCTCTGTAATACCAGCTTATATCTTTCGGTGTTGTTTTTTGAACTCGCTGATAAAACGCATCTAACTCATAAGGATGTGAAATAGAGGCATTCTCACGACTCATCATGGCATAATAATTACTCCAAATTTTTTCAGCATCGTAGTATTTTCCTTGTTGTTCATGCAACCGGCTAGCTAAAAAATAAGGAACAACAGATACACCCTTGGATGCCATTTTCTCTTGATAAAACGCAGCAGCTTGTTCAAATCGATTCAGGTGAATCCAAATATCAGCTTGGAGATACTTGATATCATCTAGAGGTGCTTGCAATTTCCAAAATTCAGACTGCATACATGTTCGATATTCCGAAGGAATGAAATTCGCCTTGGATTTTGCATAATTTTCCAATGCTTCTTTTGTTTGATATTGTTGAATTGCAAATGTCATTTGATACTCCGCCTCCAGCCATCGTTTTTCCAACCAACAAATTTTTGCCATATAATAATGCAAGAGTGGAGCATTCGGATCTGCTTTCAAACAAGCCTTAAAACAATCGTTAGCTTTCGACGTTACTTTTCCTCTCAAGAAAAAATCACCTTTGAAAAGTAACGAGATCACATCATTGGAATCAGGTTGTTCCGGTATCGGACAGGGTGCTTCCGGGGAACCACTATTCATGAAATCACCAATGGGATTGATTTGGCTATCCATAAAATTTGCAACGAAGAGGTAACCTTTTTTTCGTTGTTCAGCTTCGCGAAATAAACTATCTGATAAATTATACTCCCCAGTTTTTAATTTCACTTTCGCTAATCGCTCGAAAGGAAGGTAATGTCTTGTGTTTATTAATATTACTTGATTGTAATATTCTTCGGCTCTTAAGTAATTTTTCAATTCCTCGTGAAGCATACCGGCGTGCAGTAAGGTGGTACTTTGATTTGGATTTAATACAAGCGCCTCATCAATTTTCTGTTGTGCTTTCTTTAAATCTCCCTTTAGAATTTCTGTTGCAGCCAAGTACGCCTTTGGTAAGGCCCATCGCGGTGCTATTTGTTCCGCCAACTTAAAATTCACCTCCGCTTGCTGTGCATTCTTTTGGAATAAATCGATCAACCCCATTTCCTGAAACAAGTAAGCGGCATACTCTTCTTGCTTCATAGCCGTTTCTAATTCAAGTTCTGCCAGCTTTAATACGGAATCCCTATTGGCTATTTTAAATGTTGATAGTCGAAGTACTAAAGCATTAAAATAATGTTGTTGAACATATAAATTGGTATAAATTCTTCCGTTAGCATCGGCGCATTGCATAGCTACCGCCAACATATCAACATAAGTTTGATACGAATTATTTAATGTGTTGTAATACCTCCTGCGCTCTAATTCCGCTTCATCACCTTCTTGATAAAGTGAAATCACACGTTGCGTGTAATTACTAATTGCAATGACCAACTGCGTTGTAAATCGTTTGAGTGCCTGTTGATTTGAATCGATCGTAGTAAGTAAACGAGTTAAATCTTTTATTGTATTACTGTAGAGATAGTTGTCTTGCAATTCGTTGAAATATTTAATAGTAGCCGTGAGTAAAGCTTTTGGAATTTCGGCTCTGCTTTTCGTTTTAATTGAATCAAATTTCAAACCATCTAACATACGATCTACTTCATTTCGATTTTTATTCTGAAGTAGTTTAAAGAACGCATCATTTTGTTGCATTGGTAAAGAACTCAAGGTATCTAATCCTTGAACCCAAACACTATTTTCCACCGTTTGAAGATCATCGCTTCCTTTGGCCTTACCCAGAGCAAATTTTTGATCGCCAGAAAGTACCGGTGTTTGTTTCGTGGCTTCTTTTTTTAGAATGACATCATCCTCCATCGATTTCTTGAGAAAATTATCCATCTCCCCTAAATCAATTTGACCATCCTGATTGAATTCGGCTAAACCCCTAAGACCTTCAACTAGATAATAGGAAAATACCGAACGTCCTCCACCCCATTGTTCATTCTCCATAGATAATTCATCGGGGCGACAGGAAGTTAATCGTACTTCATTCTTTACAATCGATTTCAATTGTTCGGCTACTATGGCTGAGCCCCGAAAATCATTTTCATGCAGGTTGCCACTATGACAAGCATCCGTTATTATTACCACTTGCACATTCTTGGTAGAAGAAAGCGTGTTAGCGAAATTATTCAAATCCTCTAAGCGCAATGAGGAGTTAATGTAATTTACATGTGGAGTATTATAGGCAATTAGAAATCCAAGTTTGTATACCTTTTCATTTTCAATATCGCCATGTCCGGAAAAATAGAAAAATACGCGATCTCCGGCTTCGCAGCGTTCACTAATCTGATCCATGGCTGTATAAATAGCCGACCAACTTGCTTGCTCGTTTTGTAAAAGCGTTATGTTCTTATCTGGCACATTACCTCCATTCTCTGAGCGTAAATACTCTGCAAAAATTTGTGCATCGCGATGCGCATATTTTAGGGTTGGAATGGCAGGATCTTCATAATCAGAAATACCAGTAATTAAAGCATACGTTTGAGGTGATCGAATAACCTCTGATTGTGCTTGTATGGCTTCATCGAAAAAAAACAAGCAACAAAGTATGCCTAAAATGAAGTTTTGAATTTTCAGAGAGGTGGTTTTTGGTGAAAATAATTCAGAAGTGGAAGTTATACAAACAATTTGTGATGGATTATAAAAAGTTTGTTGCAACACGTTGAATACTTCTGTTGCATGTTTGAATTCGTTTATTCTGGCAATTTGTCGTCATCAACTTACTTCCAATTGAATGATTCCACGTACTTGTTTTTAAGATCGTTTAATTCGATATATAAGAATCGTAAGGCCGAAATAATGTTTTCCTACCATTCATATAAATTCAGAATATGTGTTTGGGTACTTGCATAAGAAGAAATTTCGTAGTATTCTTATGTTTTAAAAAAAAATCAATATGAAAGTTCAGACTTCCAAAAATCTTTTGTTGGCTATTATGGCCCTTGGTATTTTCGGTTTTACAAGTTGTGGTGAAGAAGCAGCAGCACCTGCTGAAGCCCCTGCAACTGAAGCAGCAGCACCCGCTGAGGCAGCTCCGGCTCCGGCTACCGAATCACCTGCAGCAGCTCCGGCTGAAGCAACGGCAGCTCCTACTACCGATAGTGGTAAAATTCAGGGTTCTGATGCTCCGGTTAGTACCTCTACAGCCACCAAGTAATTTTTAAAAAAACATTACGGCTCCTCATTGTTTTCACGATGAGGAGTTTTTTATTTGGTAACTATTTTTTTCTGTTGATCATTTTTTCGGTGAATTAATTTCTCAATAACCCAATGTTCCACTTTATGATGTACCGGAATAAGAATGGATGCGATTAATACGAAAATAATAATTTCCAGTACAGGTGTATGATGTGTTAATTCCTGAACTCGTGGATGAAGCAATAACGTTAAAAACTCAAAGAAAAATAATAGCGAAACAACGCCCAAAAATTTAATAACCGAAAGGTGAAGTTTGATGCGCGATAAAAACATGGTGAGTAAGAAAAGGGCCAAGATAAAAATTGCGATAATCATATACTGCAAATGTTGACGGTGTTCTTTGGCTTCTCTAATCTTCTCTTCCAATAAATTCTGTTGCCGAATTTGTTCATTAAATTTTAACTGTTGACCTAAGCGTAATTTATCGTTACTTAATAACGAGTCGTGCAGTATTCTTGTCTTTTCCTGATATACATACGCCGAGTCGTAACGACCCATTTTGGCGAATTGCTCTCCTAAATATTGGTTAATGTCTAGCGCTTTATTTGAAAAACTGTACTGATTGGCAATCATAAGTGCCATTCTACTGAAATGAAATGCCGAATCAATGATACCCACTTGTTCGAATGATTTTCCGAGACCAAGCAAGGCATCACACAATTGCTCATTATCTCCACTATATCGTAACAGAGAGATCGCTTCGCCATACAAAGGTTTTGCTAATACAGGTTGTTTTTTAGTTCGATAAATATTGGCTAAACCCAAGAGCGACAAGCCAACGAAATAATCATTTTTTAAGATATGGGCTTGATTCAACGATTCATTATAATATAAAAAAGCAGAATCCGGTAGCTGCATTCTTTCTAAAATATCGCCTTGGTTAAGGGTAAGACTGTAACGTAAATTTGGATCCTTCCAAATTTTATTTAACGAATCAGCCGTGCGGTACGAACGTAAAGCCTGATCATAATCTTTCATATTCATGTACACAATGCCAATATTATTGTAAGCACTTGCCATACCTTTTAGGCTTTGTCTTTTTTCTTGTAGTTTCAAGCTTTGGTAGTGAAATTCTAACGACTTAACATAGTCGCCAATATCCGACATGATGATGGCTATCATTTCATTATTAGCCGCCTCCCCGTAAAGGTCATTAATTTTTCTGGAGAGTTTCAAACCTTCGTAAGCCAAATGAAGTGCCGAATCCCCTTTTTCTTTATATAACTGATAACTTAAATCGCGATAAGCAACGGTAAGGTTAGTATCTTCAAGTTGCTGTTGTATAACCCGTCGAATACTATCTATACCTTGGGCCAACATAGGTACTTGCATAACTATCAACAGCAACAATGTAAATATGAAACGCATAGCGGTAATGCTCGAGGTTGTTTGTAAAAGACGCAAGGTAAGTAAAAAACTCAACGTACACGATAAGCAGGTACTTGATAGCAACTAGCACCCGGGCCTAAGCGAGCAGAGCAATCGGATCGCCGACTTAAACGAAACGTTTCATTACGCATAGCTTCTAAAATAGTAAACCAGGTTGGTGAAACTGCTGCTTTGGTAACAGCGCTACTCAAGGAATTATTCAAACTAAAACTAAACAAGCCGCCAAAGGCATTTGCCATGAAGGCGTACTGCGTGCTATCGGAAGCTGTTGCCATAATAGTTTTCTTTACTGGATCCAAGTATAACGAACGAACATTTTGTTCATTCCAACTCAGGGATAAAGCTTTTTTACGTACCGGTGCAGCTGCAATAGGATTTTCGGCACCTACGTACGAATTACAGCAATCACTAAAAACAAGCGTTAGTCGGGCATTCTTGGCAAGCAACGCCGTTTGAACATCTTCTAAGTTCATCGTTTGAGTAAGATAGTCTTCAGCATCGGTGGCTCGTAAATCGAAATAAGGAAATCTACGTGGATCAGTTTCCTTTCGATAACCATGGCCGCTGAAATAAAAAATTACGATATCATCGGGTGATGGTAAAAGCAATTTAATTTCCGACAGCACATTATTCTTGTTGTATGAAGGTCCCATTACTTTTCGAATCATAAACGGACAACCGATATATTGTGCTAGTCCTTTATAGAAGTTTTCAACATATCGGATATTCATTGCACAGGAATTGCCAATTTTAGGATCGGTGGTATCTGCCACTAAGAGCAGATGAATTTTCATATTCTTCTCCTTAGAAGAAAAACCTTTGGCGTTATTTTGTGTAAACGCAGAAAGCAACTCTTCATCTTCGTAAAAATAGCGAGAAAGCAGTTTTTGGTTTAAATCTTTTTCTTCCAAATAACGATAGGTAAGTTGTGCACTTGAATCGATGGATTTAACCCCGAACATATTCGCATAATAGATTGCGGTAGGCTCGATATAGGGTTGTGTTTTCTTTTCAAAGTAAAAAACAGGTAATAGCTTATCCGTAATTTCCTTGTTACCCCAAGTTTCTGGTTGAACCGTTGCGTAATACACTTTATCGGTTGCGTAGTTTCCTTGGTCGTCGGAAATAAGTTCTTCCCTTAATCCGGCTTGATAAATAAAGTCCTCTTGATTAGCACGATCTACGTAACGGATTCGAACGAAACCTGAGTCATCTGCGTTTAACATGAACAACGCGGTAACCGGTATTTGCCTACCTTTTTGTGTGATATTAAATTGCATTTGATAATAGGTTTGTGCCCAACATTGTTGAACGCAGAAACAAGTTAACGCAACGAACCATTTAAACATAGACTGAATGACGCTTAAATATAAGCATTAGTATAAAACAAGCTATAAATTAGGATGTTTTATTGTACAAGAAACAAGTTGGCGTAGTTAAACTCCCTTGTAGATAAGGTAATGTAATAAAGACCTAAAGGTAAATGACGGCGATAACTGAACTCATTCAATCCGGCATGCACATGTTCAATAACGTGATCGAGTAACTGGCCTTGCATCGAAAAAACTTGAATATGGGCTTTACCTTCGTAAGGATAATCAAAGGAGAAATTAAGCTTATCTTGAAAAGGATTTGGATACATTTTTATTTCTTGATTCGGCGGTACAACGGTGGTATCGCTGCTTATTCTTTCCCAATTAAATGTATTTTTCGTTACGGGTGTATAATGTTGAGCACCTTTCTTCTTATACCATTCTGCTAGTTCGATAATGTTGTCATCTTCATTGTAACTATACGTTTCTAAGGTACTGTGTGATAGCACGCCATTCATATCATAAATATCATGTTGTATCTGCAGTAATTTTCCCGACGCGGTATATTCATACAAGAATAACTGATTCAAATTAGGTTGATAATTGCTTGCTGCAGTATATTCAATTTCTTCTTGTTTGATACGTTTACCCCCTTCATAATTCCAGACAGTTTTATGATATGGTAGAAATGTTTGACCCGACTTTTTTTCTGTGTATTTCGAAATCAACATTCCTAAAGTGTCATAAGTAAAGTAAATGTACTCTTCAAAATTATTCGAAGCATTGGCTGAATATGAAAAATGATGAATAGAAAAACTGTCATCATAATAATATTCATGGTGTAAAACATAGCCGAATGTTGTATCTGAAATTTGATAGCGTTCTTCATGTCGTAACACACGATTATATATATCAAAGGTTGTGAAACGACGATAGTTCTCTTCACCATTATTAAAATCTCGTTTTATAGATTCAGTTGTTGAATCAGTGTATGTCCATGCCGAACACTTAGTAAGCGTTTGTGAAGTATCTGTAACTAACCATGTTGAGTCGGCTTTGATTTTACCAGATGCATCGTACTTCAATTTAGTTACTACACTCGAAATTCGTTTCCCTTGAATATCATAAGTAGTATATGATTTGCTGATGAGTTGATTCAGTGCATTATGTATAAACGTTGAATCCTTATTAACGAGTAATTGCTGTAAAACAGGATGGCGTGGTGATTCTTTAAAAACAACAGTATGATTTGTACTATCGCGAATAATTTCTCGTTGATTCATTAAAACCATTCCTGCCAATAAAAATTCTTGATATAAATTGAATTGCTTGCAATGTGTTTTATCCAACCAAGAATAACCAAACTGTTGTTCTTCATTGCCAGCGATTTCTTTGGTTGGATAAACATATTCTAAACTATCCTTTGATACGAAGAGATTAGCCGAGGTATCGAAATCCTGATTGGTAACTACAGATTGAAGACGGGTAATTTGTGCAAACAAATCGCTTGATAAGCTTAGTAAAATAACTACCAATACGAATCTCATTGAATTAAAATTTTAGTAGAAGTATAATGTTTCCCTTGTTGCAATAATACAATGTAACATCCCGGAATAAGATTCGCAAGGGTTAATCGTTCCTGATTCATTCCCGTTTTCCCCGAAGTTTCTTTTCTTAGTACAGTCTTTCCGTTTAAGTGGATTAGGTTCAATTCATAAAGTCCTTTTTCGGGCAATACAAAATTCACATCCAAAAATTCATGCGCCGGTATCGGAGAACATTGAAGCTCTATAGCGTTATCCTTGGCTTCTGACAGAATTGGCTCCCAATGATAGAATATTTTAGCTTGAGTTAGTAGGGTATCAAATGGCTCCGAGTATGTTTTACGTTCTGAAAAAATAAGATGACTATACTCGTTATACTTCCTGGTTTCTTCGTCAGCAACATACCAGAATTGTCCATTTGCAAGGAGATGCGTACTTAAATATTCGTTCCGAAGTAATACAACCAGTCCTTCGTTGTTTAGTAATTCAGTTTTGATACTGTTTAAATACCATTCATTCGAATCGTTTCTAGCAAATCCCATCGTTCGCACACAATCATCAAAGCGTTGTGTTACAATCATGGTGGGATGTGTTGTAATACTAATTACTGTATCCGTGCTACCATCCTTCGAGAAAGCGTATATTGTTTGATTACCATTAAGCGGATAAGTAATTCGTACAAGTCGCCCTTGATCATCATAGGTATAATCTTTATGTGATATCAACAATCCATTGTTAGCATATCCCTTGATTGAAATTAATTGTTGCTGTTCGTTATATTCGTATGTTCTGTACTGTTTAATCTTTGGAGTCTTACCTTTCGAATAGGGTAAGAACGTAGTGTCGGCAATTAATAAGGATGCCTCATTATACGTGTAAGAGATATGGTTATAAGATTTTACTGGAGAATCGGGATAGAAAATGACCTGCATTCGGTTCAGCTTTCCGGCTTCCGAAAATTGTAAAATTGTATCGGATACGTATTCCAATTCAAGCGTATTGGTATTAAAATCTATCTTGGAAAGGGTCATCGAATTTTCCGATGGATTCTTACTAATCCACCTTCGTGTTGTTGGCTTTGCTCCTAAATATAATTGACCAGTGTATAGTTGTAACGCTATCGCTTGGTCGGTTTCTATGGTTTGAGAATTTAATTGTTGCTCCAGCCCTCCTGTGCAAGTTAAATTCGGATATATATAGGCTACGGAATCATACTGTGAAAGAATTCCGGTCTGATAGTTAACAGAGTGATATACAATATTGGCTATTCGTTCTACACGAGATAGTTGAGCATGCGCTGCTAATTGAACACAGAGTAAAACGGAAAGGAGAAATGAATTTTTCATAATAGTATGTTGGAAAGTTAGATAGGAAAACACAAGATTACAAAAAAATAGCGGTAAACAGGTGGTACGAATTACACCTTACTTGAACCAATTTGTACTAGCTGTTCTTTTAATTCTTCTACGGTTATTCCATTATGACTTTGATCGTACACACAGGATCCTTGATGTATTAATAGTATCTGAGGCGATTCGTGATGTACATCAAATTCTTCGGCAATACGATTCGACAAGCTGCGATGTTGAAGTAAATCTAAAAAATAACAATCCACTTCTTGCCAATTCGACTCACGTTCCAGTCTGCCCTTAGCCATATCTGAAATAGAGCATCGTGTACTGTGCTTAAAAATACAAGCGGGCCTTTGAAAACTCTGATCTTTTAAAAAGGCTAGCTGCTCCGCATTCTGGAGGGGTAACCAATTCACGGAAACCTAGAAATTCAGGATGTTAGCGATAGAAATATGACTCGGACATCCGTACTTCTTTTTTGCGGCGCAAGAAGAAAATAATAGACTGCCTATCATTAAAACCGCAACTATTTTGATAAAATTCTTTTTCATGAGTATATCCTTAGATGATTATCTTTGCGAAGATAGAGGTTTTATTAAAAACGAACAAATGACAAATATTCTAGTATTTGGTGCCGGGAAGTCCTCATCGTATTTAATAAAGTACTTACTCGACAAAGCCAAAAAGTACTTTTGGCAGGTAACAGTAGCCGATTCCAACCTGAATGCCTGTTTACAGCGCATTGGCGATAACCATTTCGGTACAGCCTGTCAATTGGATATCCACGAAGAAGTACTTAGAAAACGACTTATAGCCAACGCCAACATTGTAATATCTATTTTACCTCCTGCGCTGCATATTGTGGTGGCACGCGATTGTATCGAATTAAAGAAGAATTTGATAACCGCATCGTATGTATCTGATGATATCCGTAAGCTTCATGAAGAAGCCAGAAATAATGGATTGCTCTTCATGAATGAAATTGGCTTAGACCCCGGTATTGATCACATGAGTTCTATGAAAGTAATTCATGAAATCGAGCGCTTGGGTGGCGACATTTATTCATTCAAATCGTATTGCGGTGGTTTGATTTCAAAACAAAGTGATACCAACCCGTGGCATTATAAAATATCATGGAATCCTAGAAATATTGTTTTAGCTGGCAAATCAGGTGCCGAATTTTTAGAAGGTGGAAATGAGCATCATGTAAAATATCCGAAATTATTTCAGGAGTATGAAATGATTGATGTTCCAGGTTATGGCAAACTTGCGGCGTATGCTAATCGAGATAGTTTAAGTTATCGAAACCTCTATGGATTAGAAAACGTGCAATCCATGTTGCGAGCTACATTTCGTCATGAAGATTTTTGCATTGGATGGAATGCCGTTGTGAACTTGAATCTTACGAATGAAAAGGATAGTTTTGAAGGACAGCAATTAACCTATCTCGAGTGGTTTATGAAAGCCACTGAAAGTATTCCGGGTAAAACACCACAAGAACGAATTAAAAAATGTAGTGAAGGAAATTCATTAGCTGTTGATTTAATTGAGTGGTTAGGTTTGTTTGAAAACACGTCGATTAACTTATTTACTGCGGCAAGTAGTGCCGATATTCTTCTAAAACGTATTGAAGAAAAATGGATGATGCAGGAAGATGATGTTGACTTAATTGTAATGCATCATGAATTTGAATACGGTCGAAAAAATGTAACCGCCAAATTATGTAGCACCCTGATTGTGGAAGGCGAAAATAAAACCTATACGGCTATGGCTAAAACAGTGGGTTTACCAATGGCTATATTTACCAAACTCTTTCTTACAGGAAAAATCACTAAACTCTATGGTGTTCAAATTCCGACCATGAAAGAGGTATATAAACCGGTACTAAAAGAACTAAGCACAATGGGTATTGATTTTGTTGAAACATTCAAAAATTAAGCTTCAACATTTCAGATCTACTGAGCGATTGAGTTTGGCCATTTACTTCATTTTAGAATACTTTCTTAACGGTGCCCATCCGTTCGATTTCAATTTACGCGGGCAACAGCATGCGAATCAATTCGTTGATGCCTTCCGTAGCCGATTGTTCGATATAAGTAACACGTTCTCTACTGATTTTAGGAACCTTTTTATCGAGCACATAAACTGGCATAAAAGGTGGAAGGTAATTTAGTATGCTTGCCGCAGGGTACACAACCAAACTCGTTCCGATAACCACAAAGGCATCGGCATCTTGCACCTGTTGTATTGCTTGTTCAAACAAGGGTACCGGTTCCTCGAACCATACAATATGCGGTCGAAGTTGAGCACCATCTTCTGCAAGATCGCCAACAAGAATATCGTTGTAAATCGGATAAACTAAATCTTCACGCAAGGCACTACGCATTTTAAAAATTTCACCGTGAAGATGCAATACCTTACTTGACCCTGCTCGTTCGTGCAAATCATCAATATTTTGTGTAATTATTTCAACCTCTATGCGTTGTTCTAAGGCAGCCAAAGCCACATGAGCAGCATTCGGTTGGGCCTCTTTAACATTTCGTCGGCGTTGGTTATAAAAGTCGAGAACCAATTCCGGATTTTTCTTAAAAGCCGATGGAGTGGCTACATCTTCTACCCTATATCCTTGCCACAAGCCATTTTGATCTCTAAAGGTTTGCAAACCACTTTCAGCACTGATGCCCGCACCGGTAAAAACAATTACTTTCTGCATGGCTCAAATTTCTATCATTCGAACTACTTAAATATTTTCTTCCTCCTTTTTATTTTCCCATCTTTGCACCCATGTCGGATTTATACAACCAACGCGGCGTTTCTTCTCAGAAAGAAGACGTGTTAGAAGCAATCAAACATTTAGACAAAGGTTTATATACCAATACCTTTTGCAAAATTCTACCAGATTATGTTTGTGGCGATGAAGCCTATGTGAACATCATGCATGCTGATACCGCAGGTACTAAGTCGATATTAGCCTATTTATATTGGAAAGAAACTGGCGATCTATCTATCTGGAAACATATTGCACAGGATGCGATGGTAATGAATTTAGATGATATGGTTTGTTCGGGTGCAACCAACCATTTCATTCTATCATCTACGATTGCACGTAATAAACATTTGATTCCAAAAGAAGTATTAAGTGCCGTAATTAACGGTTGTAATGAACTTCTTCAGGAATGGAAAGAATTAGGAGTGCATATTCACCATGCCGGAGGCGAAACAGCTGATGTAGGCGATTTAGTAAAAACAATAGATGTTGGATATACGGCCTTCGCACGCTTTCCTAAGCAGGATGTGATAACGGTTAACCCGCAACCGGGCGATGTTATTGTTGGTTTTGCTTCCTTCGGACAAGCGAGCTACGAAATAGCATATAATAGCGGAATAGGTTGCAATGGACTAACCAGTGCACGACATGACATTTTAAATAAAACCTATTTGAACTTTACAGAAAGTTATGATCAACAACTCAATGAAGCTATTTGTTATATTGGAAAGTATCGTTTAACCGACACGCTAGAAAACGGTATGCAAATTGGTAAACTTTTGCTCTCTCCAACCCGAACTTTTGTACCTGTTTTAATTCCAATATTGCAAGCACATCGTTCTGCCATTCGGGGTATCATACATAATACCGGTGGCGGACAAACAAAATGTATGAAGTACATACCCGGTAATGTGAAGGTGATTAAAAATAATTTATTTGAACCTCCAATAATTTTCAACCTCATCCAAGAAGCTTCGGGCATTTCGAAGCAGGAAATGTATGAGGTATTTAATATGGGTACCCGTTTGGAAATATATACAGATGAGGTTGCTGCACAACAGATGATTGAGATTGCGAAGCAGTTTAATATTGAAGCACAAGTGGTAGGCCGTTTTGAGGCTTCCGACAAAAAAGAATTGATATTAGAAGGTATTTAATGGAATGTCTTTCCCCTAAAAAATAAAAAACCTGCAAGAAAATCTTACAGGTTTTTTTTTGGTGTTTGTTGTTAAAATAGCAATCAATTATAGTTTTACAAATCGTTTGATTTCCGTGCCTTTATTATGTTGTAATTTAATAAAATATACGCCTTGCGGTAACTGATCGGTAGCAATCGCCTTGTACTGATTTCCCTTTTGAACGGAAAGCAATTCGTGATGATACATTTTTCCGTTCACATCAAAAATTAATATATCTAGATTACCATCTTTTGCCATATTAAAATTCATTTTTAATTCATTCGATGTTGGGTTAGGGTACAAACTAATATCAAATGGTGCTGCTTCTAAATTCACATCACGAATTTCGGAATCAGAATATTTTCCGTCCACATCAAACTGACGAACACGATAATAATTTCTGCCTGGTAAAGCATTTTTATCGAGGAACGAATAACGAGAAGTTTCCTCGGTTAAGCCTCTGCCTTTTACTTGATAAATGGTGTTGTATGTAATACCATCTGCACTATGTTGTAATTCAAATCGATCATTATTTATTTCACTTAAGGTAGACCAATACAATTCCACATCACTATTATTTTTCAAAACAGCATTAAATTCTTTCCATTGAACAGAAAGCGGAAAACCATAAATCATTACCGTGTAATCTTCTGCTTGTCCGTATTGTAATTGCATTGTAGGCGTCATAGTTGAGGATGTAAAATCAGATATTACACGCATACGTAACGGCGTATTTAAGGTAACCCCTGAAATTGGAACTGTAAACGAACCAGTATGCGTAAAATCGCCCGAAGTTCCGGTACTTGTAAATACACGTTCTGGTGAACCATTGGTAAACGTTCCATTGTTATCGTAATCAATATATACCGCTACTTTTTGTGCATTCGTTTTGGTTTTTACGGTAATAGGATAGTTGGTATTTTTAATGAGTGATGTCGATTGGTTACAGGTATGATCAACATAATGTTTGTCGCCACTCCCCTCATTTGAATAACCATGTGAGGTATAATCAATGGTATTTACTTTCACATAAGAAGGTCCCATATCAAAATTATTTCCGGCATTGGCACTGGTGTATGTTGGGCCTGCAATGGAAGTTGGTAAAGTACCGGATGGTGCATCCACTGCCGCAGAGTTTTTATAACCGGTACGTACATTATCAATAACATCAGTCATACGAGTAAGTTGTCCGGCTGTGAAACGGTCGGTACAACCGTTATACGACATATAATTAAACTGAACTTGCGTTAGCGAATAGTTTGTGCCTGTGCAAGGGTTGGTACCACTAGGATTACAGGTAAAAATCAAACGGTAAGGTTCCGTATCACACACTTCATCATTATCAGTGGTGCACACACCATTTGATGGACAAACCGTTTCACTTCCTCCTTCAAACGTATGTAGAAGATTAAATCCGTGTCCGAGTTCATGAATAAACACCGAGTTCGTTGAGTTTACTTGATAGGCTAAAACAACCATACCATCTTGTGTGAAACCTCCTTCAATCGGGAAGTACGCATAACCAGCGGTATAAGTTCCCACTGTGCTATAACCATCCTCTCCATTAATTCGGTTTACAATATAAATGTTATAATAATCTAAGTCGTTCCAATGATGGGTTGCTTTTAAGGATGCATCACTAATACCCGGAGTACCAACACCGGAGGAATTATAGGTTGCATTGCTACCCATATTGACCCGATTAATTCCGGTAGTAGCGGAGCAACTATTCGCTTCATCGCGTTGAGCGAGGTAAAAACGAAAGGGTGTATTGACACTATTATTTGTACCCGGAACCGAGGCTACATCGTTGGTATTATTAAACCCTTCATTAATATGATTCAAGAAATTCTGAATGGCCGCATCCGTAGGATTATAGTTAGAACCTACTGCACCCCCAGTGTGCATCACATGTACCACACAAGCGATATGATATTCTGTATTTGCACCGTTGATTACCGTTTTGTACTGATTAGGTTTTAAGGTTTTCAAGAAGGCTTGTGTTTTGTTATAGCCTTCACGGTAAACATCATTTTCCTTTATAGCTTGTTTATGGGCTTCGGTAGTACCGCAAGCTGGTTGAGCTATTACTGCAACTGGCAATAAAAATAAGATACTAAGGGATAGTTGTAACAATCGAATCATATTGTATTATTTGCGCTAAAATAATACGTATGATTAGAAAATACTACTGATTCTAAGGAAATTAGAAAATTACCTCTTAATAATTTCGCAAGGAAGTAATAGTTTCATGTAATCTGCTCTTGGCTAAGAAGTTATTTTCGAGCTCTATAGCAAAAGGCACGGGAGTATCCAAACTGGCACAACGCATAACAGGAGCATCTAAAAATTCAAAACAATGTTCAGAAATCCATGCGGCTATTTCACCTCCAATGCCACCTATTAAGGTATCTTCATGCAGTATCAACACTTTACCGGTTTGTTTTACCGTGGCGCGTATCGCATCATAATCGAGTGGTAACAAGGTTCGTAAATCTAAAAGAGCAGCATCAATATCCGGATGTTGTGCTAAGTAATCTAAAGCCCAATGAACACCGCTGCCATACGTAATAATAGAAAGCTCATTTCCTTGTCGAACTTGCTTCGCTTTACCAATTTCTATAGTGTAAAAACCATCAGGTACCTGTCCGCTCACCGAACGATATAAGGCTTTGTGTTCGAAATACATTACCGGGTTAGGATCCTCCAGCGCAGCGATCAATAATCCTTTGGCATCTTCCGGTGTAGATGGATATACCACTTTTAACCCCGGAACTTTTGTAAACCAAGCTTCCGTGCTTTGCGAATGAAACGGGCCGGCGCCAACACCTGCTCCAGTTGGCATACGTACCACTACATCGGCATGTTGCCCCCAACGATAATAAATTTTAGCCAGGTTATTTACAATCTGATTGAAGCCTACGGTTACAAAATCAGAGAACTGCATTTCCATCATGCTTTTATATCCTTTGATTGATAAGCCTAAGGCAGAACCAATTATAGCACTTTCGCAGAGCGGCGTATTTCGTACGCGGTCTTTACCGTAGCGTTCAACAAAACCTTCAGTAACCTTAAACGCGCCTCCATATTCGGCAATATCTTGTCCCATTAAAACCAAATTCGGAAATTGTTGCATTGCTTGATCCAAGCCGTCTGTTACAGCTTGAATAAATTTCATTTCTTGTTTGGTTCGTTGTTCATATCCCGGTGTGGTTGCAGAGGTGTGAGGTGCATAAACATCACGTAATTCTTCGGATGTATTTGAAATAATGGGCGGTTCTTCAAATCCTTTCTGTACACTGCTATTTATATAATCGGTGAATTCATTTCGTATGGCTTCAATGAGAGGTGCAGTAAGAATCTTCTCTTGTAGCAAATAAGATTCATAGTTTTGAACCGGATCCTTCTTGCCCCAAATTTCGAATAATTCTTTCGGTACATATTTCACGCCGCTAGCTTCTTCATGACCACGCATGCGAAAGGTCATGCATTCTAAAAGGATTGGTTTTTGTTCGTTGATGCAATACGTGCGTGCTTGTTTAATAGCATGATACATATCGAGGATATTATTGCCATCCACAATTTCAGCCTTCATGCCATATCCAATTCCTTTATCGGCTAGTTGGTTGCAAATAAACTGTTCGCTGCTGGGTGTACTCAAACCATAACCATTATTTTCGATTAGAAAAATAACCGGTAAACCCCAAACCGCAGCAACATTCATGGCTTCATGAAAATCGCCTTCTGAAGTTGCGCCATCGCCCGTAAAGGCTAATGATACTTTATTTTCCTTTTTTAATTTATGTGCCAGTGCTATGCCATCGGCTATTGCCAATTGCGGACCAAGATGGGAAATCATACCACAGATATGATGTTCGTTCGATCCGAAATGGAAACTACGTTCTCTCCCCTTGGAATATCCATTCTTGCCGCCTTGCCATTGAATAAATAATTTATCCAGTGGCATTTTTCGACCTGTAAATACACCTAAGTTTCGATGCATCGGCATGATGTACTCATCGCTATCCAATGCTAAAGCAGAGGCAACTGCAACCGCCTCTTGGCCGATACCACTAAACCATTTAGAAATTCTTCCCTGTCGAAGTAGAATGAGCATTTTCTCTTCAATCATTCGTGGCAAGAGTAACTCGCGATAAATATGAATTAATTCCTGGTTACTCAGGTTCTTTTTGTCGAATTGCATAGCGCGCAAATATACTCTCCTTGAGATTCCTTTGAAATGAACTGGAAGCGATTAACTTATAATTTCGTGAATCGGAATACAGATTTCTCCCCGTTTACCTTGAATTGTATAAAATAAATTCCTCGTTGTAAGCTCGATACATCAAGATTCAAATTGTAAACCTCCGATACACCTGCCATGATTCGATTTCCGAATAAATCATGAACTTCATATTCCCAGAATTCATCGAAATTGTTTAAGTGAACAAATAAAGTTTTAGATGTTGGATTCGGGTACACCTGTATTGGATCCTCGAATTGTACCTGTAAGGGTGTGCTTTGATACATGCAACCCGCTTCATCGGTAACTTCACAGTAATAACTACCATTACCTTCAGCTTCCAATACATTAGTTTCGTTACCTTGCAATAGAGAATCATTTTTATACCAGCTGTGTTTATAGCCAATCGACGAACTAACGATTTGATGTTTGTTTAAAGAAAGCGTTGGAAGAATGGTAATGAACTTTTTAAGAGAATCCGTTCGATTCATTTGAATGGAACAATAATTCGCATCCGTAATACGAAAGAATTGATACAATCCCGGATTTAATAAAATAGTATCATGATTTTTTTCTATAGTATAATGAAGCGTATCGGAATTATAACTGTAATCTAAAATCCAAGGCGATTTCCCTTCGCTGCTCGTAAACAATTGGTATTGTTGTAAATCGCAACGTGTACTAAGCGAATCGATATTGAACCTAAGCGGTATGTTGTTAATAGTATCCGACCAAGATAAATTAATGGCGCACGCTTGCCCCCATAGCAAGGTTTTAAGTTGGTAAATACCATTTGGAAGATAAAAAGACGATCCATTGTTTAGCCATAATGTATCGACGGAAGTTCCATTAAAAACATATTCTATCCCTGTATTAGCACCGTTATCAATAGTGAATTGCACCAGGTTACTATCCTTGAAACAATCATATACTATATCCACGCCCTGAAAAACGGGTACCTGAATATTATTGGTATATAATAAATTCATGGAATGATTACAAAGCAAGCTATCCGACACGGTTATGAAGTAATACGTACTATTATTATCCATGTAAAACGGTAACGAATTATTCATTGTAGTGAGCGATGATAATATACCATCTTTACTGAAGAAATAAGTATAAGGTTTAACACCACCAGTTGTTTGCAAGGTCGTGAAATTCCTTTGCGAATCACAACTTAATGTTTGCACGCCGGCAACATGAATCAACGAATCAATCGTGTTATGAACAACCTTGTTTAGAATGAAAGCACAACGATTATCGTGTACACTATCAATTACATAATCACCTTTAGGCAACCACAAGGAGAGTGTGGAGGTTGTACTTATTTGCTGATAGTTCTGAGTACTATTCATATCATGGTAAAACACCGTGAATGGCGCAACTCCTTGCAATTGCAATTCAATTTTTAATTTTATGGTATTACAATCAAAGATGGAATCTGTAACGATAGCATTAAGAATTGAATCTTGATTCACAATCGTGTACCCTATATTTTTCACACATAAATTCTGATCCGATACGGAGTCGATTGAATAGATTCCAATATCAAATAAGAGTTCGGTACTTGCGGTTGTAATTAACGACGAGTAACTACCCGGATTACCACTTAACTTGCGGTAATACACCAAATAAGGCGGCATGCCGGTGCATTGCAATCCCACTTTTTTCTTTTTCAAGGTACAATCAAAATCATCATACAGTATGGAAGCTGTAATAGGATTTGCAGATGTTATGGTCCGATGATAGTTTGGATTTACACTACAATTCGTAGCATCCTTCACTTGAAAAAAATGATACGCTCCATTGTCTAAATTTTGTATCCAAGGCGAAGTTGAAATTTGGGCGATCTGATTGAAACCATCCTTGGTATAATAAATTTCAAAAGGTGCATTTCCACTTACTTGCCATTGAATGGGATATTGATTCAGAGAACATGCATAGGCTAAAGAATCAATGCTAACTTGAAGAGGTTGGTAGTTAAAGGTAAAGAGTTGGTTGATGGTTTGCTCGCAGTCCAAGGCATCTTTAACTTTTGTAAATACATAGTTGCCATTCGCAAACAACGAAGTAAAATTATTCTGCATTGTAATTAAACTATCTGCTATTCCATTCTTAGTGTAATACAACCTAAAAGGCGTATTACCCTGCAAAGAAAAAGGTATAGCCGTTTTATTCGAATCACAGGAATAAACAGGTGTGCCAATGTTAACTGCTAAAGGTTGATAATTGAAATTATAGTTGTAGGTACTAAACTGTTTCGTACAGTAAGCATCGCGTACGGAATCTATTATGTAACTTCCATTTGCTAAAAACAAATTGACCAAGTTACCGGATGTAGTAACCTGAGAGGCTGTACCATCTTTACGATAGTACACCGTGTAGGGCGCATTGCCCGACAAACTTATGCTGAGCTTTGTTTTATTTGAATCACATACATAAATTGGATTAGCAATACTTACGGCAAGGAGTTCAAAGTTGTTTGTATAAGTTTGCTGAAGAAGTTTGAAGCAAGCCGTAGCATCACTCACCCAATTAAACTGATACACGCCATTGTTCATAGATAGCAACACCGTGGATTGCGATGGAAGGAGCGATTGTTGAATACCGTTCAACGAATAGTTTAACGTGAATGGTGGGTTACCGGTAAAGGTTATCTGTGCGCTAATGCTACCATCAACACAATGAAATTGAGGTGGAGAAACAACACAGCTTAGGGTATTCTCTTGCATCGTAATAGGCGCTGTATTATTAACGCGGGTACAATACATATCCTTCACAGAATCGATCATATACATACCTGTTGTAAGTTTCATTGAATAACTATTCAAATTGGTTGTTAGCGAAAAGGGAATATTATTCTTTCTATAAAAAATGGTGTATGGAGGATTACCTTGAAGGTTAATCGGCAAGAGGGAATAATTAGAATCGCATAGGTAAGTTGCTGTACCAATAGCATAATTCAAATACTGAAAATTAACCTGAAATGTAGTGTAATTTGGTTGTGTGCAGGTATTCTTATCGCTGAAGGTTAAAAACTGATAATTACCATTTGTTGCAGGCCATTGCCCTGTTGAAAAAGTTGTTTGCAACGAATCCATTATACCATTCAACATGTAACGAATCGTATATGGAGCCTGTCCGCCATTCATCTGAAAATGAATAAACGTAGTACCGGTGTTACAATCAGTGGTGACCTCCGGAGACATTGCAGTGAAGGAAGTGTGATTAAATGTATACGCGTAGCCCGATAAACTTTTAACACACGTTTGGTCTTGAATTGAATCGAGTTGGAAAACGCCATTAGCAAACCAAATATCAACGTTCGTGGTTGAAAATTGCTTTTGCATAGGAATAGCATTCTCTCTATAAAATAAAGTAAATGGCGGATTACCACTTACTTGAAATTGTAATTTTGTTTTCAGGGAATCGCAGTGATAGCTGCTATCAATTTGTTGAAAATCTAATACAGCATTCGCAACAAACTCATTTTGATTTAAAACATATTGACACTGCATACTATCCTTCACGTTCAGAAAGCTATTCAAACCATTTTGCACCGTAAGTTGATTTGAACCTTGATTAAGTGTGGTGGTCATCAAACTACCATTAAACTCATGCCACAATATATAAGGCGGAATTCCCTGATTTACTTGAATCATTTTGGAGGCGATTCCTGTAGTGCAGTCGAAACTAGTTGCACCAAGGGTAGCCGTAAGTGGAAGGTATTGCAACGAGTATGCTATTGCCGGAGAAAAAATATAATCACAGGAGTTAGTTCCAATGGAATCGAATAAATAGCTACCATTAGTTAACCATAACAAGTTATCATAATTAGAAAATGTAACTACGGTATCGATGCTATTTCTTCTGAAATGTAGTGTAAACGGAGGTAATCCTTGAAAGTGAATTGGAAGTGCATACTTCGTTGAATCACAGTTATAAGTTAGTGTATCTAATTGGAAACTTAAAGGATAAAATTGTATCGGAAGCGTTGTGTTAATGATCTGCTCACAAGAAGCAGCATCTTTCACTCGTATAAAATTGTAAATACCATCCGTACAATCCATGTGCATAGATCCAGAAAAAACTAAGCTATCAGCAATATTATTCTTGGTGAAGTATAGCGTAAAAGGAGGAAAGCTTCCGGAAATTTGTATTGGAAGTTTAGCCAATCCACTATCGCATACATAACTTACATTTCCAAAGATTAAGTTTGGTGTTTGGAACTGGGTAACGATGGTATCTTCTAACATCAATTTGCAACCTGTTTCAGAAACAACTGAATCTAACATAAATGTTGCATTATTATGGAATGAAAGCACTCCGGTGTTTTGAGATAGATTGAATGTATTCGGAACACTATTCTCACGATAAAATAATAAAGCCTCCTGATTCTTTTGAATAGAAACGCTATAGTTTATTTCATTACTGTTACACAAAAAATTATCGAATGCAAACGCAAAATTCGTTAAGGTATCTTTTTCAATACTGAATTCATCGCTATTAAAACCGCTGGTTAGCAACGAATCCTTTATTTCCTTGAATTGAAAATTACCGAAGTTAGCTAAGGTTAAGGTTGTATTTTTTGCAGTGAATTGATACGATTGGTATAAACTACCATTCAAATATAAATCAGCCACCAGGGGTAGTTTTCCTATGGCGGTAATGTTTATATGCGCACTATCAGTATGACATTCCTTCACCACCTCCACCTTAATTTTAGGTTTATTAATTACTCTTGTAAGAAAGGTATCTAAGGTAGAACAAGGAGGAAATGAATGCCCGTTATAGTTGTAAAAGAAAGAAGCGTTAGTAACAATACCGGAGAAAAAATTTTGGGTAGGGTGACTATCATGTTCCATTTGATAGTAATAACTATCATTATTACCATAGGTAAATAAATAGTCGGATGATTTTTGTGCTAGTTGATCACGAACAAAAGTATCTTTCATTTCCTGAATCAAGGTGCCAAAGTTTTGTTGAAGAGCATAAATATCCGAAGCCGAATTGTCGAAGGCAATGGAATAGCCTGAACTCATAACACTAGCATCCGCTTTACCAAACAAGGTAGTAATTAAAGTTGCGTACCCTCCTTGAGAACATCCTAAAACAACAACTTTATCGTAGTTCGCTTGCAAATATTTTAGAACGGCAAATCCTTCTATTAAGTAATTAATGCCGTAAGGCTTATCCTGATTGATGAGGTAAGAATAAATATACGAAGGTGCGCCGGGGGTGTAATAATCGCCGGTATTAATTTTCTTTTTGTTGCGATAGAGCGATCGATAATCTTCCAACGGTTTAGTGAGTACAAATACATCACCTTTAGTTTTCAACGACTCGCGCATATAGCATAACGCGTTATGATAACCTACACCTCGATTAATTTCAGTAGTTTGATTATTATTAGATCCGGGAAGAATAAAAAAAGCCGTTCGTATGGTATTTGTAGTTGTTCTTGGTGTAAACGTAAAGTACGATTTCGCACTCGAATCATTCAGAGAGAAATCCAATGTGTACAGCGGATTCATTTGTTTATAGGCCCCACTGATCGTTTGAAAATAATAATTCATGGTGGGGTTTATTTGTAAATCCTTTTGCATACTATCTGCAGGTTGTATCTGCAGGTAGCTATTCTCAAAATCTTCTTGATGAAATTTAAAGGTTGTTTGCAACCGACTATACATATCCGATAAGGTAGACACCGAGTCTTCAGTAAACCAAGTACCAGAAAATAACCAATACGATGAATACAATGTTTCCGTAAATAAACTATTCAACAACGTGGTATCATTTGGTACTGTTTGTGACTTCACCTTCAAGGGTGCAGCCGCGAAACATACCATGAACATGAATGCGATCAGACTACGTTGTATAAACATGGACTTCAAAAATACAGTCATTTATTAGAAATCATGCTGAACTACGACCTTCTTATGGAGTTGATTTTTTCCGTATTTGAATTGAAGGAGGTACAAACCATTGGTCCATGATGAACAGGAAATACGATCGTTCGCTTGAATATTTCCTTGATATATACAAGAACCGAAAACGGTATAAACACTGCATTGAATTCGTTCTGGAATGGTTGCATGAATTTGTATATAATTCGATGCTGGCGAGGTAACCACAATTTGGTTTAACTCATCTATGCTTTCAAAAAGCTCATTGGTTGGATTGAGCGGATTATACACCAAGGTATCTAAACAACTGAGCACATTCGATGACGATGTAATACCGGTTAGGGTATAAACACCCGGAACATAAAGATTAATATCTACTGAATCTTGCACATTAAAAAAACTATTCTGAATGGCTCCATTACGCACCAAATAAAAATTAAAATTGGCACCAGGACAAATTTTTACGCGACTACTGCATACAGTGGAAGTTTCATTAACTTTCTTAAAGCGCACGGAAGGTTGTGCCATCAATGAATCATAGAAAGTAGAGAAAACAGCACATGGCGGAAAGGAATGCGTAGTAAAATTGGTATAGAAGGAACAATTGGAATTAGCTGCAAACAGATTCTTCAAATACAACGAGTCGTGCTCTAATTGATAGATATAATTATCTCCATCTGCAAATGAAAATAGAAATTTCTTGGATGGGCTTTGATCTATTTTAGTTTTAATAACAGATGTTGTATATTGATATACGAGTGAATCGACATTTTGAAATAATTCTTGTTGAACCCAAGGTGTACTTTCAAATAACACAGAAAATCCCGACGAACAAATTACCCCATCTACCGGAGATTCTAAACCGGCTAACAACGCTGAATAACCGCCTAAGGAACAACCTGAAACTATTACTCGATCATATTTTGATTTCATCATTTTAAGTAATGCCAAACTTTCAATAAGGTAATTCACGGCATACGGTTTTCCTTGAGCTAGTAAGTAGTTGTACACGTACGATGAAGGGCCGGGTGTGGAATAATCTGCGGAGTTCAGTTTAAATCCATTCCAACGAACGGCACGATAATCCTCAAGTGGTTTACAAAGAACATACACATCTCCGCTTTGTCGCAATTGATTCTTTACATAACAATTATTATTATGATATCCGTTTCCTAACATAATTTGTGAGGTTTGATTATTATCGGAACCCGGTATGATGAGATAAGCTGTTTTACAATCCTGACTATTCGTTCCCGGCACATAGGTACAATATGCGTTTTGCACTTTACCATTCAATGTAAACCGTTGCATCATTAATGGATCGTATTGCTGATAGGCATTACCGAAATTCTGGTAATAATAATTGAAGGTATTATTACGTGTCGTATCATAAACCATATCGTGTAATTCTATTTGTTGATACGCATGATTCCAATCTGTTCTGTTAAATTTAAAGATGGAATCCATCATCGAAAAGAAATTAATAATTGAACTGAATGAATCGTGCACATACCAATTACCAGGAAATAGCCCATCATTCAAATAAGGCGTTTCCGTAAATACTGAACTAAGAAAGGCACTATCAACCGATGTAAACTGACTCTTACCTTCTCTAACCGAGAACAACATCAGGAGTGCTATAAAAAAAATAAATCTTCTAAACATAATTAATGGTTTCGTTGCTTCAAACGTTGTATCCACAACAATATGGTTGGTTTATAATTTATATAGATAGGTATTAAAGCAATCATTAAGTAAATCAAATAAATTGCTAGCTTCCAAAAAATGGTAAGGGTTGCACTTCCGGTTGGAATTAAAAAAGATACCAAAAAACAACCAATTGCCAATAAGAAAAGTTGAACAGCCAATCCGAATCGAAATGGGATAAACCAATATTGTTGCGACTTATAAAACAAATAAACTGGAACCAAAAGGTAGCCAGCCGCTGAACTAATAGCTGCACCTAGTTTACCATACGTAGGCACTAATAACCAATATAAGAAGGCAGTCAGCAAGGCTGCAGCAAATACAGATAAGGCCAAAGGTTTATTATCCTTCTTCACATTACAACCTATTACTGCAATATAAGCAAAGCCATAAATGATGCTGTTAAAACTTAATACTCCGGCCACAGAAGCAGCCTCGTAGTACTCTTTACGCGTAAAAATTACCAATACTTCATGAGCAAATAAAGCCATAAATAACGCTAGGCTACTCATCAAAAAAGTGTATAAAGTAAGTACAGAAGAAATTACCTGCTTTGTTTCCGGTTTATCAATAATAGAAAACACAAAAGGCCCCCAAGCCATTTGAAATGCACCGGCTACCATACCCGTGGCACTGGCTATCATACTTCCAATTTGAAATAATCCAACTTCACCTTGTCCTTGAAAACGATTTATAACAAAAGCCGATGAACTATTTAATATCCAAAATGCAAAAGCCGTTGGTACTAAAGGGTATGCATAGCGCAACATGTCCATCATTATCTTCTTTGAAAAATATCGTATGAATAGCCACTTCCTCATCAGAAAAAATACATAAATACTTGCTGCCGCATTGGCTAATAAAGTGGCTAACAAAATGCCGAAGATTCCTTTCTTTAAATAGACAACGAACAGAATATTCAAGAGTATCGTAAGCAAAGCAGAGCTTAACGTAAACAATACGGTGTGAATCGGTTTACGTTGAAACCGCAACCAGTTTGTTACAATCGTTGGCAAGATAGAGGTAACTAATCCAAGTGCCGGAACAATGAAAAGAAAATAATACGAAGAATCATGCAGAATTTGAGTTGATAACAACGTTGATCCGAAAACAAGCGATAACATAAGTAACAACGAAGCACCCAGTTGAAACCAAAACCAAGAAGCCATAATTGGTTTTCTCTTCTCATCGTCGGTTTCATCGTAATACCATCTTGCTGCCGCACCATCCATCGCAAATACCGCTAAAACGGTTACAAAGTAAAACGTGGAATTTACCAAACTAAGTCTACCATATTCCTCCTTACTCAAAATAGACGTGTACAAGGGAATTAGAAAAATACTAATGAAACGACTCACCATCCCACTTAAACCATAAATGGCCGATTCACCTACCAGTTGTTTAAGTAATTTCTTCATCAGCCAACACTCCTTTCCTTTTTATAAACGGCCAATTGCGCTGCAGCAACAACTGCGCTATCATGATACTTTTCGGCATAGGCTCTTCCTTTCACACCTAACTCATAACGTAAGGTAGCGTTTTGAAGTAGCATTTCAAGCTGTGCATGAATTGTAGTTGGATTGGCATTCACAACCGGACAATCTTCCGGAAAATGATTCTCAAGTACCTTCTCTGCAATATAACAAATCACCGGTTTTCCGTAAGCCATGGCTTCACAAAAAGCGAGTCCGTGAGCGCCTAATACTATTTGATCGATGAAAATGTCGCAAGATTGAATTTTCGCTTGAACTTCTTCACGAGGTTTATTAGTTAGAAGAACAAATTCAAAATCATACTTGGAGCGCAGGTCGTTTAAAGCCGAAATGATGTATTCACTTCCTTTCAAAATAGGCGCTGTGGGCGAATGAACGAGTAAAGGTTTTGTTGTGGTAACAGAAGGAAACGATAGTTGATGATGCGATACCGGTAATCGTTGATTCGTGAAATAACGTTTCGGAAAAAGTTGCTTATCAACGAACAAATCCATTTCAGGATATAACATGGGTATGGCACCATAAGCGGCAAATTTGCGTTGAATAGCCATCGATTTTTCGTAGCTTTCTAAGCCTTTATATTCAAAACCCGGATGTTCATACATGGCCGTTGCAAAGGGTGAAATGGTTTTGGCAATCTCCGGAATTCGAATATCACTACCAACCCATTCCACAAAAATTTTCTTCCTTAATAATCGTATCAACCATAAATCAAGTCCTTTCAGATTAGGTGCATCCCATACATAATGAATGATATCCGCCCAAAGAATGTGATACAGATAGCAGCATAAAAATCGAACTCGATAAATAAAATTCTTTAGTGCATTGTTTGGAAAATGGTCAAAGTAAAAACAACTTCCATCCTGTGCTTCATAGATGTATTTATTTCTTCCGGAAAACACACCACGAGCTGTCACTTCGCCTGTTGCATTTAATCCTTCCACTAAGAAGGTAGGCATAGAAGCAACGTTATTAGGAGTTATAAGTACTTTGATTTTTTTCATCCGACTACAACTCGTTTATATTCTTTTTAAGAATGGATAGAAATTGTTGATGTTCGATTGCGAAGTTGCCACTTACTTTTACTCCTTCTGCTACATGTTTAGTTACCGTTGAACCTAACGTAATAAAAGCTCGAGAGCCAATCGACAAACCCGAAGAAACCACCGCATTCGGACCAATCCACACATCATTGCCTACGGTTACCGAACCCATTACGGCGCATTGTCCGGCTAACAAACATCGCTCTCCTAGATGCACACAATGTGCAACATAAACTTGTGCATCGAGTTTAGTTTGAGTACCAATGATCGTATCTCTATAAGAAAATCCTTTCGCTATGGTACTATTAGCACCGATAACTACATCCGGTTTAATAATCAGTTTACCATCATGCACTACAGATAGTATACCTTGTGCGGTGCGTTTATGTTCAAAACCTTCATTACCTAAACAAACACCCGCTTGTACATTGACACGTTGTTCTAATTGCACATTATGCGCAATGGTTACGTGTGGCCCAATTACACAACCATCGCCAATAAACACATTATAGGAAGCAATCGAAGCGGTTGGATGAACACGCGCGTTGGGATGTATTTCCGTTGGGAACTGTGGTTGCTTTGATGCCACTAAATTATGTAAGGTATAAAAAAACCATCTTGGATCGGGATGCACAAGTACATACTTTGTTGTAATTTTCGCAGCTAAAGATTCGTTGGTAATTACCCCTTGAATAGCATTATTTTGTAGCAACGAATCGAGAAATCGTTCATCATCAATAAAGGATAAGGTACCCGCTTGGGTAGAATTAACCATCGCTAATACCTCAAAATCTATACCTGCTTGTAATTCATGCTGTAACTCCAGTAAACATTCCCGTATGGTTTGCTTCATGCGTATCGGTTTAAAACCCGCTGATAGGCTGACTCAAGCTGCTCAAGTTATGATGCAACATTTCCTCAGCTACCTTTAACCCTGCTGCCTGAAGTTTTAAGATAGGCTCCAGTCCAACATAACCCAAGGTTTGGGTCATTACCTGTGCACGTCCTTGTTTCTGCGGATAAACATGAATATGATGTTGCTTACAATAGGCAATATCTACGTTACCGTAAAGATGAACAAAAACCAATGCCGGGTTTAGCGTGTTTATTTCTTCACCGACAAAAATAGCGTCTTTATCGGAAAAATAATTTCGATCTTCATCATACTTTGCTAGAAAAACAAAATCAGCAGTTGCGAAATGAGGCTTTGCCTTTTCCGGTTCATCAACCCATATTACGGTTGCACCCTGACTTTCAAAGTAAGCATGGATCGTTTTACCGAAATCATCGTTGCTAACCAGAACAATCGTATTACCACAAACTTCAAAACCTGCTTCAAACGCCAATTTCATAGCCAACAAGCCACTATAACGGAAAACGGCTACATCGGGGTGATGTTCAGATGTACCGGCGACCTTAATTTGATGTTGCTTACAATAATGGATATCTAAATCCGATGCACGAATTTCCCATGCTTCAAACATGAGTGGCAACACAAAAGGTTCTTTAAATTTTGCGAGAAACTCGGCGTTTAATGGTCGAAGTGCTCCGCTATTCGTTACCACTGTGGTATTGTTAAAAACTTCTTCGGGTAAGTTGTTTTCAAAAAAACTAATTTGAGATAGTTGAAGTACATCAGCTAGTTGCTGAGCCTCTGCGATAATATCTTTCGCTTTGCCATAACTACTATCTCTCGATAAGGCATAAACTTTTTTAGCTCCACAGAGAGCCGCCATGATAGGTAAATATAAATAATAGTTACTGCCTGTTTCGGTAAGAACAACCTGATTTCTTAAGTTAACTTGTAATGCTTCTACATGTTTTTTTACAATTCTAAGAGCCCTATCATGCATGTGTTAATCGCTTATACGTTCGTTATGTAAAAATAATCGACACCACCATTCAAAACACATAAAACTCCAAATCAATAAGCGATGATTGATACGTTGATCCATGTGCTCATGAATGATTTTCTCGATATAGGTTGGGTTGATAAACTCATGACTCGCAACACTCTTTCCTAATAATAGTTCTTTCACATAGCCTGCATTTTCTCCACGATACCAACTTTCATCAGGTGCTGAAAACCCTTGTTTTTTTCGATTGATAATTTTCTCAGGAAGAATATCAGCCATTGCCTGACGTAATACATTCTTTCCATCATCATATTGAGTAAATAGCGCTTTCTTATTACCAGACGTATTTTCATCTAAACGCTTCATATGCTCCAAGTTGCCCAGCTTATATTTCACCGGAATTTTCTGTGCGAAGTTCACCAGATCATTATCTAAAAACGGAAAGCGCTCTTCTAAACCATTTGCCATAGCCAGTTTATCGCCAACCAAAAGCAACCCTGGCAAGAAGGTTTTTATTTCAAAGTATAAACTATTCTGAATATGCTCTTCCGGTGTATCGTATTTTAATTTCTTATTGAAGGTAAACACACGTTCAAACACGCGTCGTGGCTCATCAATATCCATGTGTTGCAAAGCAGATGGTTGAAACAAGGAAGGTTTATCCTCATCACTCACTAATCGTTGCCAGAAACCATAATAATTTTGAAAGAACTCCGGTTGATTCAATGATTGAAACACACGGTAATAACGCCAAGGGTAACCACCATATAACTCATCACCACCGGTACCTTGCAAACATACTTTTACAAATTTGCTGGCTAAGCGACTAATGTAATAATTCGGATAACTCATACCAACGCGCAAATCTTCTAGGTGCCAAACAACTCGAGGTAAACTCCATCGAATATCTCCAGCATTGAGCACTTGTTCATAATGTTCACTTTTGATAAAGTTTGCAGTAAGTTCTGCATCAAGACGTTCATCAAAACCAACTTCATTACCATGTACTTCGCTCATTTCAAAACCTGCAGTAAAGGTGTACAAACGTTTTACATGTTTACTAGCCAATACGCTTAAACTACCGCTATCCATTCCACCACTCAAATAAGAACCTACGGGAACATCAGCCACCATTTGTTTAGCCACAGCAAGGTGTAGCAATCGTTCTGTTTCCAAACGCGCCTCATCAGCCGTCATCGTATTATCCGGTTGAGTGAAATCGTAATCCCACCAGGAATGATGTTTTACATAGGTTATATCCTTCGTAATCTTTACTGTGTTGGCCGGTGGTAACATCGTTACCCCTTTGAACAAGGTATGATAGGCAAACACATTTTGAAAAGTGAAATATTCATTCAAGGCATGCGTATCCACTTCTACTTTAAAATCGGCGTACTGCATAAATGCTTTTACTTCCGAAGAAAATAAAAGGGTACCGTTTCCCATCCAGTAATAGAGTGGTTTCACACCAAAGCGATCACGACTTAACCAGAGCTCTTGTTGTTGTGTATCAAAGGCACCCACTGCGAACATGCCATCTAATCGTTCAAAAAAAGACGGACCATAAGCGGCCAGTCCTTCGCTAATCACTTCGGTATCGGAAGTTGAAACAAATTCATGTCCTTTACTCTGAAGTTCAAGTTTAAGTTTTTGATAGTTATAGATGCAGCCATTAAAAACAATAACCCATCGGCCATCCTTACTCATCATCGGTTGTGCACCCTTTGCTGAAATATCTAAAATGGCCAAACGCCGATGCCCGAGACCAACATGTTCTTGTGTAAAAACGCCATCACCATCGGGCCCACGATGGGCAATGGCCGAGGTCATTTTTTTTATCTCACCCGAAGTAACGGGGTTTCCATTCAATTTAAAGATTCCGGCAATTCCACACATGGTAAAGGCTGTAAAGATACAAGATTAGGAAAAAGAATGGTAATAGAGCGGAACAAATACGGAGGGGGTATCTTTCAACGAATGTATCAAACAACCTTATTTTAGATTGTTTAAGAAGAAAAATGAAAAAATCTATTTAATCCCTTGCAAAGCCTCAATCACATAATCGAAATCTTCTTTCGTCATGCGGTTGTGCATTGGAATACTCATACTAAACTGATCTGCTTTAAACGCATTCGGAAAATCTTGCGGTTTAATTTTGAACAATTTCGCATACACATCTAACATGTGTACAGCATGAGTTCCAGGGCGTGTGCTGATTCCTTTTTGTTGAAGAATTTCCATGATGTCGTTTCGTTTCATCGGAGAAATCGTTTCATCAATTTGGGTTACATAACTCTGCCAACCATGCTTATACCCTTCCGGAACTTCCGGTGTTCTTAACCAAGGAATATTTTTCAATCCTTCCGCATAATAATTCGCCCAAGTATCGCGTTCATCAATAAACTGATCGAGTTTAGCTAATTGCACAACACCTACCGCACCTTGAATATCGGTCATGCGATAGTTATAACCAATCATTTCAAACGCAGCCAAAATGTAAGGTTTGGGGCCATGATGGCGTTGCTCTTCACTAATAGATGCCCCATGATTTCGCAACTTATCCATACGGTCGGCCATAGCATCGTTATTGGTTGTCATCATACCGCCTTCACCGGTAGTAACCGATTTGCGCGGATGAAAACTAAAGCAACCAATATCACCTAAACCACCGGCAGGTTTACCATGCAAAGCAGAACCTGCTGCACAGGCGCCATCCTCAACAATTTTAAGTTGCGGAAAATTAGTTCGAATAAAATCTACATCAGCACATAAACCAAATAAATGCACGGGTATAATGGCTTTGGTTTTTGGTGTAATGAGTCGTTCAATTTGATGAACATCTAAGTTATAGGTCGCCAAATCAATATCGATAAAAACGGGTTTCGCACCACAATACATAATAGCATTGGCGGTGCTAACCCAGGTAAACGCCGGAACAATGACTTCATCGCCGGGGCCAACGCCACAAGCCAATAACGCTAAATGTAACGCGGTGGTACAATTACTCACGGCTAAAGCATGTTTCACCTCATGACGGGTTGCAAACATCTGTTCAAATTGTTTCACCTTAGGGCCTTGCGTAATCCAGCCACTTAAAATAGGTTCTTTAGTAGCTTCCCACTCTTCAATACCCATGCTAGGTAAGCCAATTGGTATGTTTCTTTTTTCCATGCTCAATTATTTATGATGAAATTGTTTTTAGTGTTTATTGGTTTTGCGCCATTCGATTAATCTGTTTAAGCCTTCACGCAACTCGTACTTATAGTTGAAGCCCAACTCTTGCTCCGCTCTGGCTTTACTGCCAATACGATTTTGCACTAAGGCTCTTGCATCATCGGCACTATAGGGCTTGTAAGTAACTTTTAAATCCGATTGTTTCAGTTCCAGAATTAAATCACATAATTGTTTGATACTTGTTTGAACTTCAGTACCCACATTATAAAATCCAAATTTGGTTTCCGATGTTAATGCAGCCACATTACAACGTGCCACATCTTCAACATAAATAAAATCGTAAGCCTGACTGCCATCGCCGTTAATTACGGGCGCTTCATTCGCATCAATTTTATTCAACATAATTGGAATAACACCGGTGTAAGCGGCAGTTTGATCTTGATGTGGGCCATACACATTCATGTAGCGCAATCCGATAACTTCTAACCCATAACGATCGTTGAAAGCTGTTGCCATCGCTTCCCCGGCTATTTTAGTGGCACCATAGAAGTTCTTGTTATTATAAGGATGGACTTCCGTCATGGGTAATTCAACTGCATCGCCATACACCGAAGCGGAAGACGACCAAATTAATTTCTTAATATTATTCTTCACGCAAGCTTCTAACACGTTGAACGTACCGGCAATATTCACATCAAAAGCCGTTCGCGGATAGTCTTTACAATGTAGTAACCACATAGCGGCTAAACAAAATACATAGTCTTTACCCTTCATGGCTTCATTCAGAATATCAATCTCCCGAATATCACCACCTATTGGAAATAAGGTGCAGCGAGGATCTTTTAAATACTCTTCAATATACGCTCGTTTACCGCGTGCGAAATTGTCGTAGATAACCACTTCCGCAACATTTTCTTTCAATAATTCGGCTACAACAAAACTCCCAATAAAACCTGCGCCACCGATAACGAGGCATTTCGAATTGTCTAATTTCATACTACTATATTTTTAATTGTACATACGTTCAATAATATCAACCACTTTCAAGCCTTCTAATGCATTGGTAGTAATCGTGGCTCGATTCTTCAAAACATCTACCACATTTTCTATAATGAAATGATGATTGGCGGCACTTCCTTTGTAAGCACCATAATCATTTCCCGGATTTGTTGGAGCCAACTCCGGCATGGTATAATCCTTAATATGGCAGACCTCTACTTTGTCCATGTATTGTCCACCAATCTTAACCGAACCGTTTTCCGCGATGATGGTCATACTACTCTCTAAATTCTTATCCCAAATAGAGGTAGAGAAATTAATACATCCTAAACCACCATTCACGAAATCAAATTGAATAACGCCACTATCCTCTTTAAATTCGGTAAGATGGCTATGATTGAAATTTGTGAGTCGAGATTGAATATTATCGATATCGCCAAACAACCAATACATTAAATCGATGAAGTGAGAAAACTGAGTGAATAAGGTTCCGCCATCTAAATCTTTTTTTCCATGCCAACTATCAGCTTTATAGTACCGATCATCGCGATTCCAATAGCAATTTAATTGTACCATGTAAATTTCACCAAGAACGCCTTGTTGAACTACATCTTTAATCCATGCACTTGGCGGACTATAACGATTCTGCATCACTGCAAAAACTTGTTTATGAACATGCAACGCTTTGTAAATAACTTTTTCCGCATCTTGCTTATTGAGAGCCATCGGTTTTTCGATAACAACATGTTTATGGGCATCTAGGGCTAGTAAAGCGTGTTCGGCATGAAAACCATTTGGACTGGCAATATTGATAACATCAATTTGTTTAGCAAGGTCGGAAGCCAATAGTTCTTCCAGCGAAGCAAAAAATGGAACATCATACGATTCGATGCCTAAATGTTCTTTTGATTTTACATCGACCAAGGCGATTAATTGCGATTCCGCATTGCGTGTAATCATCTCAGCATGACGCTTTCCTATATGGCCGCATCCTACTACGGCAAATTTTATTTTATTATCGCTCATTACTTTATTCGAGTTACAAGATTGTGTTCAAGCTTATATTCCTGTTTACTTTCTTCACAGATGGCTAAACCGCTTTCATCAAACTGTAAGCGATGACCGTATTCGCTCATCCAACCTATTTGACGTGCGGGATTACCTACCAATAAAGCATAATCCGGAACATGTTTGGTTACCACGGCACCGGCACCAATAAAGGCATACTTTCCAATATCATGTCCGCAAACGATGGTTGCATTCGCACCGATACTGGCTCCTTTACCCACATGCGTTTTTGTGTATTGTCCGCGACGGTTAACTCCACTTCTTGGATTTACCACATTGGTAAAAACACAGGATGGACCGAGAAATACATCATCATCACAAGTAACACCGGTATAGATGGAAACGTTATTTTGAATTTTTACATTCTTTCCTAACACAACGTCAGGAGATATAACCACATTTTGGCCAATATTACACCCGTCACCTAAGGTGCAACCCGGCATAATATGACTGAAGTGCCAGATTTTTACCCCTTTGCCAATGGTACAGCCTTCATCTAGGACAGCTGTTTCGTGCGCGTAATAGTCGGAATTCATGCGCGGCGAAATTAAGGTTTTTTAAAAAAGGATGCTCTATTTATTCGGGCAAAAAATAACTAATGAAACGTGATTATGGAATATAAAATTCCTTTTGCGATTCATGTGCTCATCTTATATTTGACTAATGAAAACAATTAACATTAACGGTATTCAACTTTATAAGTTGCTCCGTTTAAAATTAGGTGAACAAGAAACGGAAGAATTAATTAGCTTTGTGAAACAAGAAGTAGAAGAAACCGTGAGTTACAAAACAGAACATCTAGCGACTAAAGAAGATTTAGCGAAAACTAAATCGGAAATGATACTTTGGGCCTTTGTATTTTGGGCAACCCAGCTAGCCGCCATGTTTGCCATGTTAAAAGCGTTAAAGTAGAAAACTGAGCTTAGCGAATTAAATTCAATAAATATTCACCATAGCCGCTTTTACGCAATTTCTCGCCAAGTAATGATAATTGTTCTTTGTTAATATAGTTCATTACAAAAGCAATTTCCTCGATACAACCAATTTTAGTTCCTTGTCGTTTTTCAATAACCCGAACAAATTCCGAGGCATCATGTAAGCTATCAAAGGTACCTGTATCTAGCCAAGCTGTAGTACGGTCGAGTACTGATACTTTCAATTTACCTTGTTCCAGATAAACCTTGTTAACGTCAGTAATTTCATACTCTCCCCTAGCAGATGGTTTCAAATTTTTAGCAATTTCTATTACTGAATTATCATAGAAATACAAACCCGGTACGGCGAAATTAGATTTCGGTTGAGATGGTTTTTCTTCAATACTCTTGGCATTAAATTGTTCATCAAACTCCACCACACCATAGCGTTCCGGATCGGAAACGGGATAGGCAAATACATAACCACCTGATACATCCTGAAGGGCTTGTAACTGGCGTCCTAAACCACTTCCATAAAAAATATTATCCCCTAAAACTAAGGCTACTTTATCGTTCCCAACAAAAGCTTCGCCGATTACAAAAGCCTGCGCCAAGCCATTAGGTACTTCTTGAACAGCATAAGAGATGGTACACCCAATTTCGGAACCATCTTGTAGTAAACGTTTAAACTGATCTGAATCTTCCGGCGTGGTTATTATTAAAATATCCTTAATACCAGCCATCATGAGCACCGATAAGGGATAGTAAATCATCGGCTTATCATAGATAGGCATCAATTGTTTTGAAATAGCCTTGGTTATTGGATATAAACGAGTGCCGGAACCACCTGCTAAAATTATTCCCTTCATGTTGTTTGTTTATCGGTTATGATATTGTGTTTCATAATACGAGGCATAAGAGCCACTGGTTACATGATTTAGCCATTCTTGATTTTCTAAATACCAATCGACTGTTTTTTCTAATCCTTCTTCGAATTGCAAACTTGGCATCCAACCAAGTTCATCTTTCAGTTTAGTAGCGTCGATGGCATAACGCAAATCATGTCCGGCGCGATCGGTTACATAGGTTATCAATTTCTCTGAACTTCCCGCCTCACGGTTTAATTTCTTATCCATGATCTTACAGAGCAAATGAATAAGGTCAATATTCTTCCATTCGTTATGTCCACCAATATTATACGTTTCTCCAATTCTCCCTTTTTCAAAAATGGTAAAAATGGCTGATGCATGATCAATAACATAGAGCCAATCACGCACATTCTCACCTTTACCATAAATAGGTAATGGTTTATTCTGAATAATATTATTGATGGAAAGCGGTATTAATTTTTCCGGAAAATGATTCGGACCATAATTATTAGAGCAATTGGAAATAACCACAGGCATGTGGTAGGTATGATAAAAGGCCATTACCAAATGATCGCTGGCAGCTTTACTAGCGGAATAAGGACTTCTTGGATCATAGGCGGTGGTTTCGTAAAAAAAACCGGTTTCACCTAAGCTTCCATAAACCTCATCAGTAGAAACATGATAGAATAATTTTCCATCATAATTTCCATGCCATGCGCTTCGAGCGGCATTTAATAAAGTAGCGGTACCCATTACATTCGTTTGCACAAAAGCAAGCGGATTAGAAATACTACGATCAACATGCGATTCAGCAGCGAGGTGGATAACGGCATCAATAGCATGCTCTTGAAAGATTGCATTTACCAACGCTGCATCACAAATATCTCCCTTAACGAAGGTATAGTTAGGTTTATCCTGAATATCCTTTAAGTTCTCAAGATTACCGGCATACGTTAAAGCATCCAAATTAATAATTTGGTAGTGAGGAGCTGCATTTACAAAATAGCGCACCACATGAGAGCCAATAAAACCCGCGCCACCTGTAATTAAAATTCGTTTTGTTGAAGCCATAGACTCGGCGAAGATAAGCGTTTCAAGGAAAGTTGTTAAGTGTTTTTGGAGAGAGTTTAAAATCCTTCAACAAATAAAAAAAGGGCAATAATTCCTGAGAATTACTGCCCTGTAACTATTGTTTTTAAGTACTTAAAATCGATAGCCAAAATTCAATCCAAAGCCGCGGAAACCGAAACTTGTATATTTAGCGTCGATAGAAACCGAATTACTTGTAACACTGTAATCAAATTTCTTGATCGTCCAACTGGTATTATCTTTAATATCTTGAAGATCAGATATCAAATCAGCTTGATCATTAGCACTCATGGTTTCGGTAGAAGTTCCTTTGAAAGAGCCGCTGTTTGTCATGATATGAAAACCGATAATGAACCAATCTAAACTAAACGACTTTCCGATATTAAAGTGAGATCCAATCATTAAACCGCCACCAAATGAGTTCAGGTTACCTGTAGCTAAAATGCTTTGTGATTTATTGTTATCATCGGTATAATTCAACGGCACGTCTAACGAAATATTACGTATACGTAAATAAGGAGCTAAGTAAAACCCTTTCATTGCCTTTCTCGGATAGAAACGAAATTCAGGTGTAATAGCCCATCCACCCATTTTCATACTACCTGTAAATGTGGAATCATCTGTAAGATTTGAAATAGATTCGCCTAATGGTACTTTTTGAGAATAGGTGTAACGAAGTTGGCAAGCAACGGAAATTTTAGGTCCAAGTGCGCGCTCATATTGAACTCCTAAATTATTAAATGCTAAAGCAGTTAAATTCAACTTAACGGCATTCTTTTTTACTACTTCATCTTTGTCTTCATCACGCTTACCCGCAAAGGTTGAACTTGTCAAAACGGTTAAGCATAAAAATAGCATGGAGATTTTTTTCATGTTGTTTAATTTTGGGCACGAAAGTAATAAGAAAAGGTGAAAATTAGCGACCGTTAATACTTATCGCTTAAACAACGATTTTAGAATTTATATTTGTCGGAAGCCTTTTTGCGTGCAGATGAAATTTGTTGTAGCTATTACGTTAAGTTTATTGTTTCTGGAAACCACAACGGTTTACGGTCAATCCATCGCACAACGTCGACACGAAATAGATGCCAAGCGAGAAGGAGTTGACTTTACCAGCCGAGATGCGTTACCCAGGGGTAGAGAATTCAAACGTATAGATTCAACGTACTACGTAGGTTGGATGTTAGAAGGAACATATAAGTATGATCATGCCGCCGATTATTTAGGGTTTAAAACGGCATCCACTCAGTTGGAGAAAGCGATGAAATTAATGGAGAAGGACTTCAAAAAAGAATTAAAAACCCGAACCTCCAATGTATTTGATTTTATTAAAATAATGAAACTCCATCGCGATTGGGATTACGTTGCCTATTGCTTGATGAATTGTTATAGCAATACCGATCAAGTTGATAAATTATGGAGTTTACTTCAAACATGCAGAAAATTTGATTTGCAAGATGAACAACTTATGGATTCGTATAACTACCTGGCGTGGACGGTACATCGCAATCGTTTCTATACAACGGCAAAATATTCCTTCCTGAAAAAAAATATTGATGAAAATGAACAACTGGCCAATCGTTATCTCGATAGCGCTACTATGAAAATTAAACGTGATGCATTATTATTTAAACCCTTCCTCACTATTGATTACGAGGCAAGTAAAATACCCGGAGTGTGGCACTATAAATCCATGCTTTACAGTTATCAACTGAACATACCTTCCGGTGCTTATTACTATGAAAAACTACGTTCAACACCTTACTTCCCTCATAATAATTACGCCACGTTCTGTTCTATTCAAGGAAAATTTCGTGAAGCTGTTTCGGAATACGATTTAGCCAAAAAGGAAGAAGGACAGGATAAACGAATGCAGGAATCTTATTATTATCTCTCGATTATGAATGCCTATCGGGCTCGCGCTAAAGAGGGCATACAAGAACTCAAAAGCCTAATAAAAGCGAATGGTTCAACCCCGGGGTTTGGGTGGTATAATATGGCTTTATCCCGCAACTATTTGTATGACGGGCAACTTGATTTGGCTATTCAGTACTTGAAAAATGCGGAGCAATTCAAGGAGATTCATATTGGAACAACGCTCGGACAAAGTCATTATGACTTTACCGCTACTTTGCTAAAAATTATTTTAAAACAAAAAGAAATAGAGCGTATAAAATATCTAAATAAAGGATGGTGGTATAACCCGGCTAACCTTTCTTTAATTGCACAAAAAACAACGGAGAAGTACAGTTTGCAATTCATGATCATCAATCAATTGGCAACGAATCCTGAACGTGATCGGGTGATTTACAAACTATTTTCAACGGAGAGTACAGTTTCTTTTGATGAAATTTGGCAACTTATAGACGGTTTTTCTACGAACTTCTTCCTCGAAAAATTTAAGAAGGAATTGAAAAATGATCCTCGTCCACATATACAACGATACTATCAGTTCTTTGTAGCTAAATTACTTATTAAAAAGGAAAAGTATGCGGAAGCCAAAGACATTCTAGAAGCACTTAGAACGGAAAAGAAAGTAGATCAGGAATATGAGAAGTTATTTCTAGCCCGAGTTAATGAGGCTTTGTTACTATGTTACAAAGAATTAAAACAGGATGCGAAAATGGCCTCTTGCATTGCAGCCATCATGGAATATTACCCCAGTATTATACCTTTTACCGGATTTACAATTCCAGTTACTTTAAAGCATAATGCAGTTTCTCCCATACAGTTGCAATTTGTAAAGGCTTTACAACAAACTAATATGAGTTGGGTGAAGCAAAAAAATGACTTTTTAGTTGATCTTCAGTTTGCCAAACGTGGCAATCTAGATATCATTCGTTTGTCTTCATCGTATAAAGGTATTCCCATAGTGAACAACATTGAATTTGGTTATAACACGATGCAAGCTCAGGATATAGCGAAAAAGTTACCCTTTTATATTTTTGGTACCGGTAATGATGAAAAAAATATCAATATGAACGCAGTGATCAAAAAATAAGGGAGAACTTTCGCTCCCCCTTATTTCTCTTAAACTAAACCAACAAACACTCTTAACCCAAATATGATTTTAACGATTTGCTATACCGCGCTTTTTGTAAACGCTTAATAGCACGTTCCTTAATCTGACGAATTCGCTCTTTGGTAAGATCATATTTCTCACCAATTTGCTCTATGGTTGTACCATCATTACCGTCTAATCCGAAGTAAGCACTTACGATTTCTGATTCACGAGGACTTAATGATTTCAAAATACGTTTGATTTCTTCGCGAAGACTATCTTGAAGTACGGTATCATCTGTATCATTTGCACCTGTAAGCAAATCACCCATGCTTACATCCTCTGCTTCATGCACAGGGGCATCCAATGACGTATGACGAGAATTTGTAACGAAAATATTCGCGATTTCTGTTTCCGACATATCCAAGATTCCAGCAAGTTCTTCCACTGAAGGCTCACGCTCATTTTCTTGTTCAAAAGCCATCATGGCTTTGTTTGCCTTATTATAGGTACCAATTTTATTTTGCGGTAAACGAACTAAACGACCTTGTTCAGCAAGGGCTTGTAGAATCGATTGGCGAATCCACCATACCGCATAAGATATAAATTTAAACCCCTTGGTTTCATCAAAACGCTGCGCGGCCTTAATTAAACCGAGGTTTCCTTCATTAATTAAATCACTTAAGGTTAGCCCTTGATGTTGATATTGCTTAGCCACAGAAACCACAAACCTTAAATTTGATTTAACGAGTTTATCGAGTGCTGCGGTATCACCTATTCGTATTTTTTGAGCTAATACGGTTTCTTCTTCCGCATTAATCATTGGAATACGACTTATATCTTGTAAGTATTTCTCAACAGCCTGGCTGTCACGATTCGTAATTTGGGTAGCTATCTTAAGCTGTCTCATATTCTACTTTCTTGCTTTCGCCTCTTTAGTTATAACGATAAATGAATAATAAATGTTTAGTGCTTCTTGTTAATGTAATCAAAAACTGTTCCGATTACAATTTGTCGCCAAGTTTCCCAATATCAAATTTTTCAACTTGTAGCGGAGTCATGGCACCTTTGATATTCTTAATCATAACTTCCTTATGCAGTTTCATGCGCTCTTGAAGTTGTTGATTATTGATTCCAACTGCTTTTTTACTTCGTTCCAATTTATCATTTTCAGCAATCAGCACAGTTGTAATTCGAGATAACTGCACATCAGTTAATTTTAAATCAGAAGCCTTTAAAATAGCCACTTGGTTTTTAACTGCTTCAGGAACAACTTGCTGACTCCCTTGAGAGAACATGAACAATGAAGAGAAAAGAATGGATAATGTAAATAAAATCTTTTTCATGTGTTATGATAATTTAGAGAGAAGACGTAAATGTATAAGGTTTTGTTTGTTTGGTATAAAGATAGCAACACATTAATTTATTTTTTACAAAAAGTCCCGCAAACAATTGCGGGACTCCATATTTTAAGATTCGTCACAAATTATTGAACGCCTGATCCAGCCTGACTGTCTCTATCCGGAGTGCCATCATCTTCATCATCGGAACGATTCATCATTAAATTACGATCGCGTTCGCTAGTACCTGATTTATCGAAATACTCCGGACGATTTTGTTCGTAAATAATGCGTTTATCAGGTAAATCTCCAATAATTCTGAATTCGGTACGACGATTCCATTGACGTCCATCAGGATTATCTTTTCCACCAATGGAGTTAGGCTTAATAGGATTTTTCTTACCTTCTCCACGAGCGATCATACGCCCACGGTCGATACCTTTATCCTCCATATAGTCGAGAACAGCTTGTGCCCGACGAACAGAGAGTTCATCGTTGTATTCATCATTACCTAAAGCATCGGTATAGGAACGAATTTCAACACTAACCGATGGATTATCGTTCATGAAGCGAACCAATGTATCCAAAGCAGCGTAAGAATCTGGCTGAAATTCCCCCTTATTAAAGTTGTAATAAACATTGTTTACGGTGAAAATTGGGCGAACAACAATCTTCGACATATATAATGTAACCAAAGTCGTGTCATCCGGGTCGATTACTGATTTTCCTGTTGTACTTACTGTTGTACGGCCTGAAACATAACCTGCCTTATCGGCTGTAATGATATAGTTCTTACCCATTGGCGTGTAAAACAAGAAGTTGCCCGCTTTAGAGAAGAAAGTATCCTTCATTTTATTTGAACCTTCATCTATCATTTTTACTACAACTTCTGAAATTTGCTCATTGGTTTGTTCATCCACAACGATTCCTTTTACATAGAAATTTGGTTCTTTAATAACACGCCAAATATCGTCGCAACAGGTTGGGTTTTTTACATAGTAACTTCCCATACGGTTTGAAACAACATAGGCGTTATCTTTTACTCCCGGATCTTGAATGTAATATATATCATCCGCTGAGGTATTAATAGGATAACCCATATTACGAATATTGGTATAACGAGAAGGACCGCCATCTGCAGAATACACATCAAATCCACCCATATTTACTTGTCCGTTTGAAGAGAAGTATAAGCGATTTTTACGTGAATCATAGTATGGTGTAATTTCATCGTTCCAAGTATTGATTTTCTTACCTACGTTTTGTGGACGGCGATAGGATCTACGAGCAGAATCATAAACCGAATACCATATATCATAACCACCTGCGCTACCTTGCTTACGATTTGAGGAGAAGAATAATACTTCCTTCTTACCTATCATAGCACAGAATGGCTGGGTATTCGACGATTCGAACTGGTTAATTTCACTTTCAGCCGGTAATTCTTGTGGCGGTGCCCATTGTCCAGCCTTCTTATTAAATTCAGAAACCCAAATTTTACACATGATGTCTAACGTATCATTTGGTTTTTCTAAACATTTAGTAAAATAGAAACGCGTGCCTCCAGGTGACCAAGAACCGTTACCAACATGCATTTTAGGGTCGTTGAATTTACCATCATTAAATTTCATGGCAACTTCAAAACTATCTTTCACACGGGTACGATCAAATTCTTTAGGAGACCACATGAATCGACTCACGTAATCTTTACGCTTATCACGTGTTACATCGATAATTTTATTGGCGCTCATAGTACCAAATAACAAGGCTGTATCTCCCATCGGATAAGGCGATAATTCTGTGTAAGCCGTATTTACATTCGGGCCTGCATTTTTCACAAAGGCTCTTTCAGGATTGGCCAGTGTTTTTAAGGCCATTACGCATCCTTCAATTTCGCGTTTAGCGTAAATTTTCATTTTCTTATTGCGCCCTTTGTAATTCTTGATGAAGAATTCCAAGAGTTCTGTTGCTTTTTCATATTCACCGTTGTTCTTACGCATAATTGCCTCCTTATAAGGTGCAAATGGAAACATTTCAGGTGCCAATGAATAGGCTTCTTTATAATAATTCGCGGCAGAAGGGTAATCGCGATTTTTATTCATACACTCTGCCAACATAAACGTAACATAAGGGTTACGGGGTTGTTCTTTTAACAATTGAAAATAATATTCCTCCGCATTATAAAAGCTACCATCTTTAAACAGTGCATTCGCCCACTTCATTTTTTTATTAAAAGGGAGTTTAGCAGCAGGATCTTCTTTCGGACCGGAAAAAGCAGAAAGGCTAACCAATCCGATAAGCACAGTCATCAACGATAATCGCAAAAATTTTCTCATCATTTCTTGGAAATGTTATTTATAGCCGTAAATATAGCAGCTATTCTTAAAATAAGAAAACTAACTATATATATTTTTTAAAAACGAGCACAAGGGAAGATAACTCTGCGGGCAAAGTCCAATGGATTCGGCTTAATATAACGTAATGAAATCTCAAAACCACCTTGTCCGTTTGACACTGCCTTCAAGCTTGAAGTATTATAATCGTAGCTAATTCCTACGCGAAAACCATGGGATTCAATACCACCGGTTACTAAAACTGCATCGCCAAAACGATCCCACAAACCAACAAATACGCTTGTTGCGTCGGATTTGATAACAGATTGGCCAACAATATATAAGAATTCATTTCCGGCAATCATCTCACGAGCTGAAGTTTGCGTTTGAAATAAGAAGGCCGGGCGCAAGAATAAACGCTCACTTGCCATAATATCAGCACCAATTTGTGCATTTATGCGCATACCTAAACCTACTTCATTATTACTTTTCTTTAATAATGATTCACGTGGCTGATTCAAATTGAAACCGGCAACACCTAATTGGTACGAAAAACGATCTCCTAAACGGTGCCCCCAAGCCAAGCCTGCATTTCCGGTAAAATATTTAGTTTTTGGTTTAAGTTGTTCTCCTGTTGTTCCAGGTTGAAAACCACCATTATAAAACTCATCCCCCCAATACAAACGAGCCAAATCGATTGTTTTTTGAGAATATCCTCCTTGCAATCCTACGGATAACATCTTATTTCCATCCTCATCTAAGGCTTTGTGATAAGCCAAAGATGCCAACGCAGAAAGATTCGTAAGGTTACCATCTCCGGAACGATCATTATATAAATTAACCCCAGCTGCCAAGTAATCATTTCTTGAAATGTCTCGAGTGATTGGCGCATCGAATGTAGCCGAATAAGTAACAAATGGTGTAGTTACCGATCCCCATTGATTTCTATAAATCGCACTAGCACGGTACATTCCGGAAAAAGCACCGGTAAAAGCAGGATTAATAATTAACGGTGAAGCGTCAAATTGAGTGAAATGAATATCCTGCGCTTGAGATTGCCAAGTTGCACTAATCAAGGCCAACCCTATCATTGCTTTTCGAAGTAATTGAAATTTCATATTGTTACTCTTACTGTTTTTATTTTTTGTTTGTCACTAATGGTATTCAAATAGAGGTTTAACATGTTCTAAATGGAACAGATTTCCCTCCAAGAAACAATGGACTAGGCAAATCTAAAATACTTTCAGGAGAAATCCTAATAGAAAGATTATCCTGAAATTCGACCTTACAATTCCCCCAATTCCTGAAAGCTTGTTTATTCAAAATCATGTTTATTTTGTAAGTAGTTCTCCTCCATAATTTTCTAAGGTGCGGTACGAAAACCTTTGGAAATGTGACCCTCATCGAACAAGACCGATATGCTAAACCGATGAATTTCATGCCGTACCAATTCATCATCAAAAAGCTAGTATTGGTGCTTTGCACTGCAACGTTCCTTTTGATTGTAATGAGTTGATCTTTCATTTCATTTTTAATTAACGTTCTTCGTTTGCAGGTGCCGAATTTTTTATGAAATTGATGTAGGTTTGTGCCACATGGCAAAAAGTACAGCAAAGAAAAACTCCAACGCCTCTAAGAACAACAATCCTAACAATAATCCCATATCAGTAAAATCACTGTTATTAAAACTAGTAGACGGGAGGTTACCAAAGATAGTTGGGACACTCTTTTTATTACTGAGTCTTTTTTTGGTAATGAGTTTGGGGTCTTATGTTTTTACTTGGCAAGAAGATCAGGATGCCGTATTTTCATCAAAACATAGCCTTGATTTTTTATTTAACCATCAAGGGGAAATTCAGAATACCGCTGGCCGTTTAGGGGCTTGGGTTTCTCATCAGCTAATCTATAATGGTTTCGGAATTTCATCTATTCTTCTTGCCGTTTTTTTCGCCATCTGGGGAATCAAGTTGCTATTTAATTACAGAATAGCATCTCCCTTACGGACTTTTTTCTATACTACCTTATTTATTCTAACCCTGTCACCTATTTTATCTTATTTCTTTGCGGCAGAACGCTATCGTTTTGCTTTTGGCGGTGCCATGGGCAATACGATTATTCATTTTCTGAATGGCGTAGCCGGTGAATTAGGAACGCTGTTTATCATTATCGGATTAATACTGATTCTAGTTATCCTCTTCTTCAATCCAATTTTTCATCTTTCCTTCCTTCAAAAGAAATCACCGGAAATTCAGAACACAGAAGTACCTGTTAGCACAAATCCAGAACCCGTTAAACGTAAAAAATCCGACAAAGTAGAAACGAATATTCCGGTTCCTGAAAATCCTTTTGGGGAGGGAGAAATACCGCTCGATGTTCCAGACTCCTTCTTTGAAAAGAATGAGGAAACAACGGTCGTTGAAGAGGAAAATTTAGATGAAACCTTCGATGAAACCAATGAGGTGCTTACGGAAGTAATAGATTCAAAGCCCTTGGAATTAACCACAGAGAGTTTAGGTAGTAATAACCAACCGGAAGATCTTACCTTAGAAGTGGTTCCGCATGAATCCGATAAAGTTGTAGATGATGCTCACGCTCATATTTCTGTGGCTACACAAGAACCTTACGACCCATCTCTCGAACTCAGAAACTACAAATATCCAACCTTGGATTTGTTAGAAAACCGTGGTATAGAAGAAATTTCTATCGATAAGAATGAACTTGAACAAAACAAAAACCAAATCATCAATACCCTTAAAAGTTTTGGTATCTCTATTGCTAAAATCTCGGCAACGGTTGGTCCTACCGTTACCTTATACGAAATTGTTCCTTCCGAAGGAGTGCGTATTTCTAAAATCCGAAATCTGGAAGATGATATTGCATTGAGTTTATCTGCCTTGGGTATTCGTATCATTGCACCAATTCCGGGCAAGGGCACAATCGGTATCGAAGTACCGAATTTAAAGAAGCAAATAGTTTCCATGCGTACTTTATTAGCTTCTGAAAAATTTATTAATAATACGCATAGTTTACCTATAGCATTAGGTAAGCGCATCGATAATGAAAATTATGTGGTTGATTTGGCTACCATGCCGCATTTGCTCATGGCAGGTGCAACCGGACAGGGTAAATCGGTAGGTATTAACACCATTCTGGTTTCCCTTCTGTATAAGAAACATCCATCACAATTAAAATTTGTGTTGGTTGATCCAAAGAAAGTAGAACTGTCTATTTACAAGTTAATTGAGAAACATTTCTTAGCTAAACTTCCAAATGAAGAAGAAGCAATTATCACAGATACCAAGAAGGTAATTAACACGCTGAACGCGCTTTGTATTGAAATGGATAACCGGTATGATTTATTGAAAGATGCCGGTGTGCGCAATATTAAAGAATACAATGAGAAATTTATAAAACGTAAACTCAATCCAAATAAAGGCCATCAATATTTACCGTTCATCGTGTTGGTGGTGGATGAATTTGCCGATTTAATCATGACGGCCGGCAAAGAAGTGGAAATGCCGATTGCCCGTTTAGCTCAACTTGCTCGAGCCGTTGGTATCCATCTTATTATCGCTACACAACGACCGTCGGTGAATGTTATTACCGGAACCATCAAAGCCAATTTCCCGGGTAGAATCGCCTTCCGTGTTTCTGCGAAAGTTGATTCACGCACCATTCTGGATACTGGTGGTGCCGATCAGTTAATTGGTCGAGGTGATATGCTGATTTTAAATGGAAGCGAACTGGTGCGTTTACAATGTGCTTTGGTAGATACCCCGGAAGTAGAACGTATTGTAGAATACATAGGCTCTCAACAAGGCTACCCTACGGCCTTCGACCTACCGGAATATGAAGGAAGTGATGGTGGCGATATGGCTGTTAACTCGGGCAAATCATTGAAGGATGTTGATCAGATGTTTGAGCAATGTGCTCGTTTGGTGGTAAGTTCAGGAAGTGGTTCAACGTCCATGTTGCAACGACGCTTCAATTTAGGTTATAACCGTGCGGGTAGAATTATGGATCAGCTGGAAGCAGCCGGTATTGTTGGCGCTACCATGGGTGGAAAACCACGTGAATTGATGATTCATACCGAATCAGAACTTGAAGAAATACTTAGGAATATTGGCATTTTATGATTACAAGAATCTGGACTATTTTAAGGAAAGACTTGTTGCTCGAATGGCGACAAAAATATTCCGTGTACGGTTTGATTCTCTATCTCGTGAGTTCGGTTATGGCTATTAACTTATTACAAGAAAAACCGGAAGGCACAACCTGGAATTCCCTATACTGGCTCATTCTATTATTTGTTTCGGTGAATGCCGTAGCCAAGAGTTTTCTTCAGGAAAGCAAGGCTCGCTTTATTTATTATTATACCATTCATAAGCCGGTAGAAGTTATTCTCGCTAAGCTCGTTTATAATATTGTGCTTATGATGGGCATGAGTTTATTGAGTTATCTTCTCTTCACGCTAATTCTAGGCTATCCCGTTCTCAATCCGGCGAAATTTTTATTAATGGTACTGAGCGGAGGAATTAGTTTGGCTATGCTGTTTACCATGCTTTCCGCTATTGCCGGCATGGCTGGTGGCAACTCAGCACTCATTGCTATTTTAGGTTTTCCGTTGGTGGTTCCGCAACTCATTCTTCTTTCAGATCTAACCCAACCCCTTTTTGAACTTCGCGCCTTGCAAGGCTGGTGGAAATACTTTGGTATTCTTGTAGCGATGGATTTAATGTTGGTGGTTTTGTCTGTTGTGTTATTTCCCTTTCTTTGGAAGGAATAATCGATCTAATCCGATTTCAAATTTATGATGGTAGCATGCTACTTTCAAGAAACTCCTTGCTTACCAGATAAACAAAAAGCCATCTCTTGAGAAGATGGCCTTTTAAAAAGAATTTATTTATAATTACTTAATAATACTCTTCAATACTGCTTCATTCGTTTTTACTGGATACTTCATTTCCAATTCAGCAATCCAATATTTTTCCAAGTATTCTTGATAATCCGAAACCACTAAACCTCGAGCTTCGCTCAATGTTTTTTCCGTTCCGGTATCAAATTTCTCATCAACATCCATCAAGCTGTAAGAACCATCATCGTTTTTGAAATATTGCGAGAATTTACCAGGTTCCATTTTAATTTCGTCAAGAAAACGACCTTGCTCAAATTTGCCTTGCTCATACGTAGCCTTGATCACAGAAGCGTTCAACTCCTTCATAATATCATCTGGCGAGGGCTTCGGCGATTTACTCAATTCCTTTACCAATAATTTCATCGTTTCCTCATCTTGTGTTTTCCAATACCGGCCTTTCAAACTTGGAGGCCATATATATTTCGATGAATTGGCTTCATGAAATTTCTTCAAACCAACGGTATCCGTGGATGCTTTACTCCAAACCATTCTATCGGTAAGTTCAAAAAGCATAATGCCATCTTTATACTCATTGATGAGGTTACGATAATCTTCGTTCTCTTCCATAAGTTTCTCCTCTTGATGATCATAAAGTACTTTTTCAGCATAATTTTTAAATAAACTGCGCAACGAAGATTCTTTTGTTCCATAAATTCGACCCTTCGTGTAAGCCTCGATATAATTGGCAAAATCTTTTTGAGTTACCTGCGTACCGGCCATTTCAAACAAAGGCTTTGTGTAATTTTTGTAATCATTGGCTTTGAAGTTACCATTTTGAAGATCGGAATCTTTAATACCATTAATTAATTGCGTTAACGCTTCCGGAAATTCTTTATACTGTAAACGTTCTTTCGTGCGATTCGTATATTCCACTTTAGCGAAATCCATACGTCCATCTTTTTCTACTCTTCGTGTTAAATCACCTCGTATGGAATCCAACGGTCGTAATGGTATTTTTTTAAGTAGCTTAATAATATGAAAACCATACTTCGTAAGAATAGGATTCGAAATATCACCCGGATTTTTTAACGCAAAGGCGGCATTTTCAAAGGTTGGGTCCATGGCACCTACACCAAAACTTGGTAATTCACCATCTGAATTTTTAGAGAATTTATCATCAGAGTACAGTTCAACCATCTTTTTGAAATCGCCCCCTTTTCTCAACACGGCAACCAAAGAATCGGCTTTTTGTTTTGCTGCTTTCTCTCCGGCTTCTCCTTCGCTTTTGCGCACTTGAATTAAAAGCTGAGCTACTTGCAATTCGCCCCGATTCGGGCGTTCGTTCAGTTTCTTGATGATATGATAACCAAAGATGGTTTTGAACGGTTTAGAGTATTGCCCGATGGGCGTTTTATAAGCATCATTCTCAAATGCATAAACGAATTGCAATGCCGTAAGATACCCTATATTACCACCATTCACTGCACTTTGCTTATCTTCACTATATTGATTAGCCAACTTAGCAAAATCAGCTTTATTCATGGTAACTTCCCGATACAAGCTATCTATTTTGTTTTTTGCCTCCAAGGTATCATCCGTTCCGCGCGGGTAGCTTACCAAAATATGTGCTACTTCAACTTCCTTTTTCATACGATCGTAGGCTTCTTTCACCAACTTATCTTTCACTTCATTATCCGTTAAGTAGGTTTTAGCTAATTGCTTTTTATAGGATGTAAGCTCGCCATCAATACTTTTCAATGTATCGAGTTTCATAGCCTGCGCTTCTGCCACCTTCATTTTAAATCGACTGTACAGGGTAAGATATTCTCGAACAGCCTTCTCACTAAAATCGGGTTTTTGTGTATTGAGGTTTTTAGTGTACATGCGCAGAAATTCCTTTTTTGCAACAGGTTGTCCGCCATAGGTAAATAAAACGGGATCAGCGTCTTTCTTCTGAGCACTCAGGTTTTGGGAGAAAAGACCCATCATACTACAAACGATCATTAATTTCTTCATGTGCATTGTTCTCTTTTATTTCTTTTGAATGTTTCCTTGTTTTTGTTGTTGTTCTAACTTTTCAATGAATGTCGGTAACGATTTATAATCTAGTCGCTTACCTATAATTTTCTTGTTGGTATCGAGCAAATATAAAGTAGGCGTGCTATATACGTCGTAAAAGGATCTGAAATTTATCGTATGTTTTGGATCATGTACATGAATCCAACCTTCATTCAAGTGGTTCTCCCGAATAAATTTCTTCCATTTTGTAACATCGTTATCAATTTCAACCGCATAAAACTTGGCATCCTTACCCTTTAAATAAGCATGATAGAGTGAATCGAATTTCGGCAACTCTTCTTTGCAATGACTACATTCTGTTGACCAAAAAATGAGTATCGTGTATTTTGCTTTAATTGAAAAGAGCGATGTTGGGTGGCTATTATTAGTATCCACCATCGTCATATCGAGGGCTTTGGCACCAATCATATTTGGCACTTTAGCCTGTGCCTTCTTAAAGTTCTCGTCTAACGTTTTTTTATCTAACCATGGCGCTTTCCCTTTCATCAAATAATTTTCAACAACATGAACATAGCATTCATCCAAGCCCATGATATTTGTTTTTTCCGTCCAATTTGTGAGGTTATCGAGGGTGTACCTATACATATCCGGATATGGTTCACAGCGTTTCAGTAACATATCTATTTCCGGATTAACCGAATCCGGCGAGGGGTAAACCATTCTCCCTAAGTAGGTATCCATCTTACCATCATACACGGGAGTGTAGATAAAGCGTGCATCACTAAAATCAAAATTATCCCAGAAATGAGCTTTCAAAAAACGCTGTGGAAATAAAGAATCTTTTTCGCCATTGGGTAATTTCGGATAATCTTTTGGTACATCCACGTCCTTAATAGATTTGAATAATTTCGAAATAAATAAGGTCGGTTTTTCCTCTATGATGTTAACACGAAAGGCTTGAATTTCTTTTCCCTTTTCGTTGAGTTGCTTTATAACATCATCGGAATCTTTTTTATTGGTCGACTTCTTCAACTTTTCTTCTAATGCTCTGTAATCTTTACCATAGTTAATTAAAAATTTTTGGTACTTATAATATTGTTCATTTTCCGGTGAGCCCTTAACCTGAATATTGGCGTAAGGATTAATTTTAGTAGTAGTTACGGCTAGCTCATCGCCATTATTTAAAATGAATTCTAGATTTGGCATTCGACCGGAGAACAAAATAAAATAAATACCCCCTGTAATTTTCTTTGTTGAAGAAAACGTAACCATGCCTTTGGAATCTAATCGTGCGGAGTCATCCTTTTTCGTATCCGCACTTCTTCCTTTAAAATGCATGAGATAGACCAGTGAATCTTTCACATCGGTGAATTGAACTTGCACTCGATATCCATCTTTTGCGAAGGAAGCAAGTGTTAAAAAGTTCAGGAGGAAAATCAGGCTTAGATTTTTCATGGTATTTTTTCGAAACCCAAACTTCTGACTTTTTTATAAAAAGAGAAACCCCAAATCGTTTATGAATTGTTAGGGTGCTTCCTGAAACCTGGTTTAATGCCAAAATTTTTAAACGACGTTTGAAACAAGCCGATTTCGCTACAACTGTTTATTTCAAATGAATGATCCTGCTAAACCTATCCAATAATGTTTTTGATAAGCAGCATATTCTGATAACCATACAACGAATGCTACTTTGGCAAAGGGTCTTTTAACGTTGGCGTTATCGCCGCACCATTTTAGCTCCTTCCAAAAATTCATCCACCTTCTCGGAACTGATTGGTATTTCCACTTTGTTTTTCAGAATGAGATACCCTCCATCACTTCGCACATAATCTTGAATATACATTCGATTTACCATATACGATTTATGACAACGAAAGAAGGAAGGGTACTTACTTAACACTTCTTCAAAATTTTTAAGCGTACGGCTTACCAATAGCTTCGACTGATCTACCAAAAACAGTTCGGTATAGGTGTTCTCTGCTTTCAAATAAAGTATTTCGTGAGGTTCAATAAATCGAATACTCTGGCCTACAGGAATTGCAATGGGAGCTTCCGATTTTTCCATTGAAATCGGTATTTCTTTTTTCTCTTGAAAATAACGTCGCTCGAAACGCTCCACCGCAGCTACCACCTCATCTCCAGAAATTGGCTTAAGCAAATAATCTACGGCTGAAAGTTTAAACGCCTTCACGGCATATTCGTTATACGCCGTTGTAAAAATAATTCCGAAGTGAATTTCCTTTTCATCAAAAAAATCGAGCAATTCCAAACCACTATGCCCCGGCATTTCAATATCCAAAAAAATCAAATCGGGCTTGAGCTTTCGAATTGCCTTAACACCATTCGGGAGATCAGTACATTCTTCCAATACTTCAATTTGCGGACAACATTGTTTTAATAAAGTACTCAATAATTTTCGAGCTTGGGTTTCATCATCGATGATTAAGGCACGTATCATAGTTGGTTTTTAATGGGTACAGAAATTAAGACTTTTGTTCCGGTAGCATTCTCCAATTCATCATACAAATCTTCGAATTGAACCGTAATATTTTTCCTTTCTTCATTCAGTAATTCAATTCGTTTTTTATTCGCTTGCATTGCGAAGGATCGATGGCTTTCTTTTCGTTGCTTATTAATCACTTCACTTCGCTTTCTTCCGATACCATTATCTGTGATAAGAATACAAAGCATGTCATTCTTAATAAAAAAGGAAAGATCTACTTGTTTATCTCCGGTCTTGTGAAGTAAACCATGTTTAATCGCATTTTCAACATAAGGTTGAATAATCATGGAAGGTATATGCACTTGTTCTGTATGCACATCAGGAGCAATACGAATGGAATAATTCAAATCGTTAAACCGCATTTTCTCTAAGTCGATATACAAAACGAGTGCCTCAATTTCTTCTTGAAGTCTTATCGTATCTCGTTCACTCATATCCAGAATTTTTCGGGTTAGTCGCGAAAATTTAGCCAGATAACCAGAGGCGTTATCCTTATCTTCTGTTATGATGTACGACTGAATTGTGTTCAAGGCATTAAATAAAAAATGTGGATTCATTTGCGATTTGATACTGCTTAACATAGACTGGCGTAAATCTTTCTCTAATCTGCTTTTCTCGAGCAGCAATGAATTCTCTTTTTGTTGTCGGTTCAATCGAATGGTGTACCATAAGTAAACCAAGGCAAACAGTAACACAATGAATAATCCATAAAACCAGAATTGTGCATACCAAGGCCTGCGTATTATGAAAGAAGCTATAGCTTGTTGTAATACGCCATTAACCTTAAATTGAATACGATAATTACCGGGTGAAAGCGATGCAAATTCGAGCATGCGTTGGGTAGAAGGTATAGCGCGCCATTCTTGTTGATTAACACGATAACTTAATTCAGGAAGTTGGTGATAGAAGTCGAGTATGTTGAAATGAATACGGATATCCCCTTGTTTGAATTCATGTTCAGCAATGGAATAAGACCTTCCCTCCAACCTACCTTGAATGCCATCTAGGTAAAAAATCTCTTTGGGTGTTATAGCCTCGTTCAAAAATGGAAATCGAATGACTTCATGTTCACTGCTAACATACAGATTGTTTTTGAACAAAAGTATATCTTGTAAACTTCCTGTTTTACCAAAAAAAGAAACACGTTTCCAAACAGGTTTTCCTTCCCTAACTGCGTTCCAAGAAGAAACAAAAATCTGACTTCGATCAAAAATGAAAATTAACGAATCAAAACAATGAAGATGAACTTGTTTTCCCAAACTAATATCAATGGGTGAAGGAATCTCCTGATAGGTGTTACGATACAAACGTAGTAAAGACCCATTGGTAAGTAATAATAACGTGTAACCTTGCTGTGCAATTATTTCATCCGCGAAGAGTACTTCACCACGATAGATTAATGGAACAATACCTTTTGGAGTTAGTTTCGAAACACCCTGACTGGATGCGAAGTATGCCTTTTGAACAGTGCTATCAAAAACCACCCATTTGGAACGCGAAAATTGCAGTGGCACGGAAATATCGGAAAAAGGTTCATGGCTGGTAGGCTTACGTTTCAAACTATTAAATATTGAATCCCAAACGTCGGGCTTACTTTGTGCTGTATTCCGAATGAGGCTGGTATGCATAGAGGATGCAACTACATAATACATCGAACTTAAGCGAGCAAACCGCTTAACACCCGGATTAAATAATCCTATTCGAATATGTTGATCTTGAATAGTAGTTAAGTAATTTGTTTGTCGATTCCTAAACCATTCAAACGAACTATCCTTATTTGTGTTGAACAATAAATGATAATACGGACGTCGAAAAGGGTTTTCATAAAGCAACTTAGCTTCTAAATGTTGCGTATCAATTCTAACCAGTTGACCGGTTTGATTATATCCGTAAATCTTATTGTCGAAACCTTGTAACTTAAAATGCGTGCCGGGTAGTAAAGTTCGATCCACCTGCATTTCTGAAGGGTATAGAAAAAGTCCTTTATTAGTACCTACCCAACAATTTTTATGACGGTCTTTTAAAAAAGCAGTACAAATTTGTTCCGGTGCGAGTAAGGTAACTTGTCTGGTTATTTTATTTATAAGATGACAACCTCGGGTATGTGCCACCCAAATTTCATTCTTATTTATTCCGCAGGCATTCAAACTAATTGCTTCGTGATTACTATAAATAACGTTACCCGTATTCGCTGAAACGATGCGGTAACCCGGGAACAAAAGTTCAATTCTCAGAAAATCATGTGCATCAGGTAATACACGAAATAAATTTTTGTTCGCGCCCTTGCCTTCATACAGCACATGCCCTTGCGGTGTGCGAAGCTCAATATGCTGCTTTTCAAAAAAACCTAGCTCCACCAAGGAGTCATGCTGAAATAAATAAACTGATTGCGCTACATTATTTTTAGCTACACAAGTTCCCTTTTCCAAATCATAGGTAAGTAAATTGCCCTTGTGAGCAAATTGGAGTTGCTTCTGATATAAAAAATACTCCGGTTGTTCGGTCAGCTTTGTACTCCATCGTATCAAGGAATCGCCTTGGGTATGATAAAGGAACCCATCAAAATTAGCATACCAGATTCGGTGCCACGCATCTTCTCGAATATAACTTCCGGCTACACTGCTCATATTCCGTCCGGAATAGGATTTAAACTGAATGCCATCATACCTGCATAAGCCTGCATCGGTTGCAATCCAGATGAATCCTTTGGTATCTTGAAACACATTATAAACCTGATCATCCGGAAGTCCTTCCTTTTCCGTTATGACCTGATAGCACATAGGCTGTGCGCAGAGCAACTTATAACAAAAAAGAAGAAGTAGTACCGAAAAAATTTGTTTCACGCTAGGTAAAGTTGATTCAAAAATAAGTAAAGGCTCCTTGCTTTTTGTGAAATGCGGATTTCAGTTAGTGAAACCCTTAAAATAATAGAATTCGAATTATACAAATTAAAAACATGGTTTCACAAAGTATTCGTTTAGTGCTGAGTTAGGACAGTTAAGTTTGTTATCGAAAAAAGAATTAGGAACTATGCCCATCGCTTTATCACAAATCATATATATGCCATGCACAAGTATTTCAAACCAAATGATGGTATATTAAGTTGAATGATGATAGAAATTCAACCTTTCGCAAACCCTTTTCATACAGTATGAAATTAGTTGTTCATTTATCGAAAGACCTCCCAACGACCGTTCAAGTGCTAAACCTAGACGGGCATCTGGAAATTGAAAAAGTAATTGTTGAATCCACTACCATAAACCTAACTGCTTTAACACGCGGCATCTACCTGATTCGGTGCAGCAACCTCAACCAAACAACCACAGGGCGAATTCTTAGAAATTAATTCGGCAAAAAGGGATAGCCAAACAAGGTCTCTCGCTAAGGAGAGGCCTTTTGTTTTTTGTTTCATCTTTCGAAGCTTATTTTCGCACTTGTGATTACACGCTCTACGATTCAGAAAGTAAACGACACCGCCGACATCATTGATGTGGTAGGCTCGTTCGTTAAACTAAAAAAACGTGGCGTAAATTATTTAGGGAATTGTCCGTTTCACCACGAAAAAACACCCTCATTTACGGTTTCACCTTCTAAGGGAATTTACAAATGTTTTGGATGCGGTAAAGCCGGCAATGTAATTACCTTCGTTCAGGAACATGAGAAACTAACCTATCCTGAAACCATAGTTTGGCTCGCCAAACGATACAATATTGAGGTCGAAGAAACCGAAGTATCCAATGAAGCCAGGGAGAAAATGCAATTGGAGGAAAGTTTGCGTATTGTAAATCAGTATGCAAGTAATTACTTCACACAAAAACTATTTGAAACCGAGGAAGGCAAACTCATTGGAATGTCGTACTTTAAACAACGCGGTTTTCGAGAAGAAACAATTAAAAAATTTCAACTTGGATACTGTTTAGAAGACAAACTAGCGTTACCCTCCGAAGCATTAAGCAAAGGGTATAATAAAGAGATTCTCATCAAAGCCGGTTTAGTATCTGAACGCTATGATCAACTTCAAAGTATTTATTCCGGACGTGTAATTTTTCCGATACATAATCAGTCTGGAAAAATAATAGGCTTTGGAGCACGTACGTTAAAAACGTCTGACAAAACGCCGAAGTATATCAACACACCGGAAAACGAAATTTACTTAAAAAGCAAAACGCTTTACGGGATATATTTTTCAAGAAACGCGATTACAAAAGAAAACAGTTGCCTCTTAGTGGAAGGCTATACGGATGTTATTTCGTTACACCAAAATGGCGTGGAGCATGTTGTAGCTAGTAGCGGAACTTCTCTTACTGAAGACCAACTTAAATTGATTAAGCGCTACACAAAAAATTTAGTGATTTTGTATGATGGCGATGCGGCAGGTATTAAAGCCGCGTTACGAGGATTGGATATGGCTATTGAACAAGGACTCAACGTTCAGGTTGTGTTACTACCTAACAACCACGACCCCGATAGTTACGTACAAGAAGTGGGCGCTGAAGGTTTTAAAAATTACATTCAAGAAAACAAAAAAGATATTATTCTGTTTAAGTTAGAAGCTTCCCTAAAGGAAGCCAATAACGATACGATTAAGAAAACAGAACTGATAAACGATATTGCTGAAACCCTTTCGAAAATTAATAAGCTAGAAGAATTTACCAAACAACAGGATTATATCAGAAGGTGTTCGCAGCTATTGCAAATTGAGGAGGCCGGATTAATTTCCTTAGTTAATAAAAAGATCAGAGAGAAAGCAGTTAAACAAGATCGCTTTCCGAGAGAAGAAGCCGAAGCGTTAGCCAAACAAGCGGAACCGGAAGTGATACCTGATCAGTCGGAAGTTACTTCGTTACTACAAAAAGATTATGCTCAAGAAAAAGCACTGATTAAAATATTACTTGAATATGGAAACCGTCCGTTTGATGAACAAGTAAGTGTAGCCGACTATATTCGGGTTAAAATTGCTGATGGTGATTTCATGAATACATGTTGGCAAAAAATATACACTACTTACTTCAATCATCTTGATGAAACACTCGTTTATCCGGAAGAGAAAATCTTCACCGCTCATGAAGATAATGCCATTCGAAGTTATTCTATTGAAGCGTTGTATTTTCCGTATGTAGTAGACAAATGGGAAGAGCGTCATACGATTCCGGTTCCTGATCGCGAGAGTTTGTACGTAGAAGAAGTAGAAAAAACAGTATTGTTTTTCATACTTCGAAAAATTAAAACACAACTAACGCTTTGGCTTGATGATATTGCCTTGAATGAGAAATCAGATCATGAAGAAATGTTGGAAGAAGATCGTATTCTTAAATTAGCTTATACCGAACTCAAAAAAAACGAATTAGAATTACTCAAGCAATTGCGCACCGTGTTGATTCGGTGATGTGGTGAACGAATTATAGTTATCAGTTAGGTGATTCGGTTTTACTTCGTTCGAAATAAAACATAATTAAAAGAAATAGTGTAGTTGCTCCGTACGATAAAATAGAACTCCATACAGCTCCTAGGGTTTGTAATTTTGGAATGAAAAACCAATTAGCCAAAAAGCAAACCACGAATCCTAACATAGCGGAATACAAATTAACACGAACTCTTCCGGTACCTGCAAAGTAGGCACTTATAGGCATCGTTAAACAAAAAGGAAGAACAGCAACCAGTAACCATTGAAATAAATGAACAGTTTCTTGGTATGCTTCGCCATAAAATAGCGGTATAAAAAATTCTGCTAAAAAGTATGCCGGTAAGGCCAAAACGCTAACGTATAAGAAAATTGTTTTAGCTTGATTCATCGCAAGACGCCATTGTGCGCTTTGTGATGTATCTGAGGAAATACGTTGAAATAGAACCGTTTGCATAGCTTGAGGAAATAACCAAAACATTTGCGCTAACGAAACTGCTACCGCATAAACACCAATCATACCTTTATTATTGAAGTAGTGATTTAGAAACCAAACATCCATTTTGTAATTCATAAACTGAATGAGGTTCGTAACAAAAGCAAGCAAGCCAAATCCTAAAAAAATTTTCAAGCTATTCTTAGGTATTTTTTCCATGCGAAGATATTCTCGCTGCTTGCTCCAAAGGTGCTTGTACATTATGAGCAGTTGCAGTACAATATTCGCTATCATGGCAGCAATTACCCACGCAAATATTGGTTGAGCATCTGAAAAATAAAGGGCCCATAAGGTGATTAAATACAGCGAGTTTCCAAGAATCTGAATTATAGATTGACGGATAAAATGTCGTTCAACTTGAAGAATAGCAATCGTTATTTGTTGTGTTATGGCAATCAAACTATGAAGAAGCAATACCAGCAACCAAAGGGGGTGTTCATTAAAAAAAGACGGAAAGAATTCAGGAAAAACAAACCAGTTGTTTAGTAAGAGAAGGATAGCGATAACCATAGCCACGGTGGTGGTTAAGCTTAGTATAAAAAAAAACTGTTGTTTCCGAAGTTGATGCGACGACAAAAAATAAACGAGTGCAGCAGGCACTCCTAAGGTAGTAACTAAGATTAAAAAAGATAACGCGGTATTGTACAAGGTAACTTCGCCTTGAGCCTCTTTACCTAACCAACGCGCTAAAATGACCGATGAAACAAAGCTAATAATAACTTGCACTACTTGTGCTGCGTATAACACTACAACATCGCGCGTTATGTGCAAGCGACTCCACATGTTATAAGGTAAAAGCGCGAGCTATTAACGCTTCTTGTTCTTCTTTGTGCTTTTTTGCATACCCTGTTGCAGTAGATGCTCCGGCACTTCTACTCAGGTAACCCAGTTTAATAGTGGCATCTTCCAAATTCATTTTCAAGAAGGCACAAGCACCCATATTAGCCGGTTCTTCCTGTACCCAAACCCATTGCGCTCCGCGATATTTTGTTTGATACAACTCCGTAATCTGTTGTGTTGGTAACGGATGCAATTGTTCCAATCGAAGCAAGGCAATATCCTCACGTTGATGCGTAGTTTTATAGTCTAACAATTCATAGAAGAGTTTTCCGCTACATAATAAAACCCGTTTTACTTTCTTATTATCGGTTACGGTTTCATCGTCGATCAATTCTTTGAAACCACCTTCAAGAAAATTTTGAACGGCACTATAAGCCTTAGGTAAACGAAGATTAGCTTTCGGAGAAAAATTAATCATTGGTTTTCGGAAAGGCAGATTCACTTGTCGACGTAACGCATGAAAGAAATTAGATGCCGTTGTACAATTCGTGATATACATATTCATTTCAGCGCATAACTGCAGATATCGTTCCAGACGGGCACTACTATGCTCTGGCCCTTGTCCTTCATAACCATGTGGCAATAGCATCACCAAACCATTCATCTTACCCCACTTAGTTTCAGCACTTGAAAGGAATTGATCGATAATCGTTTGAGCTCCATTAGAGAAATCGCCAAATTGCGCTTCCCAAATTACCAGTGTGTTTGGATTGGCAAGAGCATAACCATATTCAAATCCTAAAACGGCATATTCACTTAATAGAGAATTATAAATTCGAAATACACCTTGATCTTTCGTTATCGTGTTTAAACGATTATAGCGATTGTTTGTTTTCTCGTCATAAAGAACAGCATGACGATGCGAGAAGGTACCACGCTCAACATCTTGTCCGCTCATACGTACATCTTTACCTTCCAGTAAAATAGTAGCATATGCTAACAGTTCGGCGGTCGACCAATCGATGAGTTGTTGCTCTTGAAATAATTTTATTTTCTCATCCAATAACTTCTGCACTTTTTTCAGTGGTGTAAAATCCTGAGGTAGGCGCATTAAGCCATCGAAGGCTGTTTTTAAAAGTTCGGAGCTTACTTTGGTTTCCGGCGACTTAATAAAATCTGATGCCTCGGCCCTTCTTAAATCAAACCAAGCTTGTTCCGGTTCTTGACGTGTATAAGGCAATGGTTTTTGTTTAACTTCATCTAAGCGATCCTGTAAATCTTTCCAAAAAACCTTTTCCATTTCTTTCGAAAGAGCAGCATCCACGGAACCGTTTTGTTCTAATTTATGCGAATAAATTTCCCGTGGGTTAGGATGTTTATCAATTAAGGAATATAAAGTTGGTTGTGTAAACTTAGGATCATCACCTTCGTTATGCCCATGTTTACGATAGCAAACCATATCGATAAATACGTCTCGATTAAATTTCTGACGGAATTTGAATGCCAGTTCAGCTACTTTCACTACGGCTTCCGGGTCGTCGCCATTCACGTGAAACACGGGTGCTTGCAACATACTGGCCACGCTTGTGCAATAATCGGCACTTCGAGCGTCATCAAAATTCGTGGTAAATCCAATTTGATTATTGATAACAAAATGAATTGTTCCACCGGTATAGTAACCTCGGAGGTCGCTCATTTGCAACATTTCATATACAATACCTTGTCCGGCTACAGAAGCATCACCATGAATTAAGATAGGTAATATCTGATCGAAATTACTGTTGTATAACGCATCGGCTTTCGCGCGGGCAAAACCTTCCACCACGGGGTTCACCGCTTCTAGGTGAGAAGGGTTTGGTGTAAGTTGCATATTAATTTTCTTCCCATAAAGTGTGGTAACATCACTGCGAAAACCAAGGTGATATTTTACATCGCCACTGCCCATGGTTGAATCTTCGGGTGCATTACCTTCAAATTCAGTAAATATTTGTTCGTATGTTTTTTGTAATAGGTTAGCCAAAACATTGAGTCGCCCTCGATGTGCCATACCCATTACAACTTCTTTCACCTCATGCTCTGCTGCTTCGGTAATAATAGCATCTAAACCTGCGATGGTGCTTTCACCACCCTCTAATGAAAATCGTTTTTGACCAATGAATTTAGTATGCAGAAATTTTTCAAAAATGACTCCTTGATTTAGTTTTTCGAGAATACGTTTCTTTTTTTCTAAACTTAAATCAGAAAGCATGGTTTGTTCAAAGTTCGACTTAACCCAGTTGCAAATTTCTTCGTTGTTGATATAGGTAAATTCGATTCCAACCGATGCCGTATAAATTAACTTTAGATCGTTTACAATATCACGAAGTTTTGTTTTACCCATTCCGAAGAATTTCCCGGCTTGAAAATCGGTGTCCAAATCGGCATCTGTCAAGCCAAAATGAACTAATTCGAGGTTGGCATGACGGTCTTTTCGCTCCCGAATGGGGTTCGTTTTACTTACTAAATGCCCTCGTTTACGATAAGCTCGGATGAGTTGGTAAACACCAAATTCTTTGGATAAATCTGTACCGGCCGCCGTTTGGGTGGACGTGGAAGTAACACCATTGCTAGTTAATTGTGTCGTGTTTCCTTTTTCCAAGGCGTAATCAAACCCTTGAAAAAACTTTTGATATTCGGCATCTACAGTTTCCGGATTGTTGATAAAATCCTGATAAAGTTGGTCGATAAAGGATGGGTGTGCGTTAGTGATAAACGAAAAATCTTTCATGTACTAGAAACTTCCTTGCATTAATTATTGAAAATCGAGAAGGCTGCTAAGGTACAATGAAAGTAAATTAGGTCGCGTGATTTTGGCACAAAAAAAAAGGTTGCCACCGAAGTAGCAACCCTTACAATTCGTTATTCGTGTAAATTAGTGTTTCACGGTTAATTTCTCATTCAAATTACCCAAAGGAGTTTTTACCAAAACGGCATAATTTCCTTCTGCGAAAGCACTTGTATTGATTCTGATTTCTTGTTGACCAGCTTGTAATTTCTCACCTAATTTTTGGTAAACAACACGACCAGACATATCTGTAATATATAAATCAACAGTTGTAGATGTATTTAATTTCGCTGCGATGATAGTATAATCGTTAGCAGGAATAGGATACAAACCAATGCTTTGATTGTCAGCAAGGTCAACAATTCCAACAGAAATATTAGCTGATGCAGATTGCAACACCTGACCTGTTACAGTATCTTGTAAGAAAGCAACATATTCAACATATCCATTATTCGTATTCCACAAATCATAGCTACCCTGAGTTGGAGTACCTACGGTATTGAATGTATAGTTTGAAGACTGTGTTACCGCTGTGCCAGAAGTTAAAGAAGTAATGGTTGTACCGTTACCATTTGGCATCATTTTACGTTGTGCGTGGTGGTAATCTTTTTGAGAAGTAGATGCTCCAGGATAGTTATAACCTTTTTGAAGATAGGTTTGATATAAAGCTAATGTTCCGCCACTACCAACGGTTACATAAGGAGTAAAGTTTACAGAACCGTTATAGGTTGTTCCTGTACGTGTAAGTGTAGCTGTCATGTTAGCAAAAGCTTGAAAACCTTTCGCAGCATCCAATTCGGTTTGTCCCGGAGGATTTACGCTACGACCTTCCATGTAAACATCTGGAATTCCGCTTACACCATAAAAATTACGACGCATTAATCCATCAGGGTTATAACTTGGGTCATTACCCGGAGAAGGCCAGTTCATTTGATATTTAACCACATTGAATTGACCACCTGTATTAGGATTATTAGATTGTATGAAAGGATCGAACGTAGTATTTAAACTAGCACATGGAGGACAAGTTGAAGATGTGAATTCTTCCAATAGTACATTCCGTGTAGTTCCTTGTGTACTAACATATAATGCACTTGAATAACTTGCCGTGTCGTTTGAATTATTGGCATCAGCACCTGTACCATTGATATCAGAAACCCAAACTTTCAAACCTGAATATTGACCTGAATTAAGTGTACCGGCGTTAAAATTAAGAACAGTATCATCAGTAAAGTTAAGTGCTGGTGTTAAGGTGAAATTCTGAGAAACCGGAGTTCCTGAACCTAACTGATAGTTCATAGTTACGCTATTCACAGCAGACAAACCAAATGATTGGATTCGGCATGAAAAAGCGTTATTGCTATGCATGTATTTAGAATTAGGGTATGCATTAACGGTATTGATATCTTTAGATGGTGGAACTAAAACCTTGATATTATCTAAAGAAAGACCGTACAACCAACCTGCACCATCATTATATTTGAAAGCAAGTTTCACATTCGACTGATTCATCGCTTGTGTTAAAGGATATGCTACGGAATGCCATCCAGCAGCTCCTGCTATAGTTCCTAAGGTAGTCCAGGTAGTTCCGCCATTTGTTGAATATTGAACTTCCGCAGTTTCCGTTGCACTTTGATACGTAGCTCCATAGAAATGAACATCAAATTGCAAATAAACATTCGCTGTGTAACCAACAGTACTGAACGAAGGAGTCATAAGAACATCGGCACTTTTATTACAATTACAAGCGTCGTCATTCGTAGCCAAAAAACGGGTGTGATCACCTGGCGCATAAGCAGATGAGGCTAAAGTACCGCCAGTTCCACTTTTGAAACCGCCATCGGTTGCCAGTGTTGTTTGAGTGAAGGTTGCAGGAATAGCAATACCACTAGTTCCTTCAAAATCTTCCTGCCAGATAACTTGTGAATTGGCAGCTAAACCTAAGCTCAATAAGCCTAAGGAGAATAAAATTTTTTTCATTTAAAGCAATTTTGACACCAAATATAGTGGCTTAACCGCATTTGGTGAATTTGATTTACAATTAAATTTTAGAAATTGAGATTAATTGATTTATCTTGCATACAAAATGTACAAGATGAAGAAAATTACCTTACTTCTGGTTTTGGCTTTACAAGCTTTTTTAGGTCAAGCCCAAATTGCACACGATACGGTGTACTATTCAGTTTATCAAGCGGGTAGTATTGTTGAGTTGAAAGATTCAATTTTAAATGCCGGAACAGATTCTATGTTAGTAACTTGGTCTATTCCTAGTGCAAATATGAATCTTCAAAGTGGCTTAACCAATGTTCAGATTTGTGATGAATGTAACTGTTACCCTAGTAATATGTTAGCCACACAGCATTCTTGCAAGAAATATTTACCAGGTAAATATGGTATTTTTAAGATGGATGTAACCGTTGGTAGCAACCCGGGTGTAGGTACAAGTTATGTAACAGCATCAACAAACTTAGGGAATATAACCTTTGCTGTTATTACATGGCCTACCGGAGTGGCTCAAGTTGATCAAGAAGTAAATATGTCGGTTTATCCAAATCCTTCCACAGGAAACGTAAAGGTTTCGTTCAATAGTAGAAATGTAACAACCGTGAATGTGTTGAATGTTTTAGGTAAAAAAGTTGCCAAGTTTGAATTAGGCAAAACGCCAACAAGCCCGGTTAGCTTACCGCTGGACAATTTAACTTCTGGTATTTATTTACTACAATTGGCAGATGCACATGGGAAGGTGTTAGGTGTTAAACGTATCACCAAACAATAATTAAGGCTTAGTTTAATTAAAATAAACGAAAAAAGGTCATCGGTAACGGTGACCTTTTTTATTATTCGAATCTATCTAATTGATTTTAGGGTTTTTACTTTTACACAAGTCGATAACTTTCCAATTTAATTGGTTTACACCTTGAATTTATTCGGTTTCATGCTGATTTAATCAAGGTGTTTCGGTTAGAATAAAGTTTTTATTTTAGATTAACTTATTTGTATGTTGTGTTTCAAAAGGATACATAATACCGTTATATCAACCGATTTCAATTCCTTTCTCTTTCATACTAAATCCTACCTGTCTTTTATGCTCCTTCATCAAGAATTCAACTTTAGCGCATAAAAAAAGAGGCCCGCAAGCCTCCTTTCTTTTAATCAATCAGGGGTAGGTTAATTTACCAAAATACGTTTTACATATTGAGTTCCGTTACCTGCCACACAACGCACTAAATACATACCACGCGCTTGCGATGATTCAAGTGACACCGGAAGCATCTTTTCTCCATGTAAGGTTGTTTTGTAAACCACTTGTCCGTTTAGACCAATAACCTCACAAGCAACCACGTCCATGTCTTGCGCTAAATAAATAATAAATCTTCCTTGACTAGGATTCGGCGCAATGGTAATGCCTTCTTCACTTTCTCCAAGCATAGAAGTAGGTTCCGGTTTATTCGAATTAGATGCTGCAATCACCACAGTATAATCTTCTACTTCACCTTGGAATCCGGTACCACAAGGAACAATAGTGGATGTTGGTCGACGAACAATCACACGCATTTTTCGCGTACCCGTTGAAATATTCGTTGGTACAGTGAAGCTAGCAGTGTAATTCATAGAAGAACTATTCATTTGTGTTCCTGGTGCAACGACACGTTCCCCGGCATCAGCGAAGGAACCGTTGTTATTAAAATCAATGTACACTGCAAAATAGTCGCCCATAACAATACCAGGGTTGTAGCCAACACTTACGGATATCGTTTGTACAGAACCTTTTGGTAAAGTGGTACTCTGATTAGAACGGAAATAACCACTTGCATCAGCTCCGGAACTGCGGTTGATTGTTCCTAAACTTACGAAATCAATCCATTCTCCAGCAGTAACTCCCCAAGAAGAACAAGTTGACGAATAGGTATGAAATTGTTTGATGACAGAATAAGCACTTTGAAACGAATTCGTACAATTTGTTTTTAAACGCCATTCGTATAACGATTCAGACGACAATCCGCTAATGGTTACATTGTTATTATTAATCGACACCGAGCTCCAGTTTGTATTGCCAACCTTTCGATATTCTACAAGATAATTTGAAGCACCTAAAACATTATTCCAAGAAAGTTTAGCTGACGAGGAAGTGATATTAGAACTTGAAAGGTTTACAGGTATATCACAAGGAATATAAGCGGTAGTAAACGTACCCATTAAAGGATCACCATAAAAATAAGAACAAGCTCTAGCCACACACCATTCGTACGATGTGTTAGATTGTAAACCTGTAACATCCATATAATTGTTTGTTGTGCTTCCTAATGAAGTAAAGTTTCCGGTTGAACCAAGTAAACGATAGGCTACATAAAAAGTAGGAATTTGTCCGGAATTTACCGGGGCAGGTATCCAATTTAAACGTGCTGTTGTTCCGGTAATATTCGTTACGGTAGGTGTGTTTGGTGATTCGCAAGGAACAGTATAGCTTTCAACTGCACTAAATGAACTATCGGTTGTACTGCAAAACGTAGTAATACGCCAGTTAATGGTTAAACTTTGCATGAAACCAGGATAGCTAAACGAATTGGTAGGAATTTGAGAAGACAGTTCAAGCCAATAGTTGGAGTAATACGGTTTTACTTCAATCTTGTAATACATAGCTCCGGGTACAGCATCCCAATAAAAATTTGAAACATTGTTACCAAAGGAAGTTGTAAGGTTAGTAGCCTGAGGACATTGCGCTTTGCTTATCGACGTGAAAAATACACTGATAAATAACAGCGAAAGAAATTTGATTTTGTACATGACATTTGATTTTTGAGGTTAAAGAATGAATTTTCAACTCAAAAGTAAAATCACATACCAGTTGATTTTCAGTGCATTTCACAAGCGAAGTGAGTTAATTCACATCTGCACGAAAACAGTCTTAATTCCCTACTTATCTGTTCTCTAAAGCCTGTAACACATAATCACGTTTACGTTGTGATACAGGTATCTGATGACCATCTTCCAAAATCAAAACCCCATTATCAATTTTTCTATCAAACAGTTTAATCTTCTTCGGATTCACCAAACAGGAATGATGTGAACGAATAAAACCTGCGGGCTCTAATAACTCTTCATACGAACGAAGATTTCGACTCACATAAATTGGTTCTGTATTGGAAATATAAAATTTAGTGTACGATCCATCTGCTTCACAATAAATGATATCATTCATCTTCACAAAATAGGTTTTATCGATATCCTTTAAAACAATTTGTTTATCCGACGACGCTTGCTGTTGATTCATTTGTTGCATAAGAATTTGAAACTGATGCTGTAAATTACCATGTTTCATTTTGTCTTCTGCACGACGTAAACTTTCAAGCAGATCAACCGGATCGATGGGTTTCAACAAGTAATCAATTGCACTGAACTTGAACGCCTGCACTGCATATTTATTATGTGCTGTGGTAAATACCAATTGAAAATTAAGTTGATCGAGTTGTTGTAATAAATCAAACCCGGTGCCATCGTTCATTTCAACATCTAATAAAACCAAATCAGGATTCCAAGCACGTATTTTTTGGATCCCCTGTTGTACACCATCTGCTTCTTCAATCGCATGATGCGATGTAAGTTGTTGAATCATTTCGCGTAGTACATAGCGAAGCTCAGGTTCATTGTCTACAATCAAAATCTTCATAAGTTAAACTTAAACATTTTCATTAATATATAATAGAGGTAAATGAATTTTCACCACGACTCCCGGCCCATTCGAATTATTATCAATACTAAATCCGGCTTTTGTTTTCAGTTTAATATTCAATAAGTAAATACGATCTTTAATAATCTGACTAGCTCGACTAATATGTTTATTCTGATCCTGAGAAACATTCAATTGCATGCCTCTTCCATTATCCTCAATTACGATTTGTAGCTCTTTGGATTGGATAGAAAAATGAACCGATAAATGACCGGCATAATCAATTCCTAAAAACCCATGTTCAATGCTATTTTCAATAAAAGGTTGAATAATCATAGCGGGTATTAATATCTCATCGATATCTAATTCCGAATCTGCTTTTATGGTATAACTGAAAGTTTTTGGAAACCGTATCTTCTGAACCTCCATGTACTCATTCAGGAAATCTATTTCTTGTTCTATGGTAACATATTCCTTATAGGTGCTTTCAAGGGTTTCTCGCATGATATGGCTAAACTTGGAAATATTACTGGCAATTGCCTGTCCATCGTTATCGCGCATCGCAAATTTTTGTAAGGTGCTTAGTGCATTAAAGAAGAAATGCGGATTCATTCTGGCCCGATTAAGGCGTTGTTCTGTTTCTAAAATTTTCTTTTTCAATTGCAATTTCTGTTGTCGAAGAAAGAAGGCTATAACCAATGCAATCAGAACCGCTATTAGAGCGAGCGAAAAATAAATTCGTTTTTGAAACGCCAAGGAGGCTATGGTATGCTCATTCTTAGCTTGGTTGTATTTTCGCTCTAACTTTGTTACGGCAGTTATTTGATCTATATTTTTTACACTATCTAAAATATACAAGGCTTCTTTCTGATACTGATACGCATCGCGATAATTTAACAACAAGGCGGCTATCCGCTCTTTTAACTGGAGTGCTTCAGCAATATAAACAGGGTTAGCAAGACGTCGGTAGATTGATTCCACCGAATCGGCCATAATTTTTGCCTGTTTCAAATCATTCATTTCGATAAGAATATCGGCTTTATCAAAATAAATAACGGCTCTATCCGCAAACTGATTACTGTCTAAAAACAACTTCGCACTGTCAAGTAATTTCAATGAACTTTGAAAATCACCTCGTTCATAGGCTACTGCTTCCAAATTATTATAGGCTCTGGATATGTAACGTGTATTGTTTAATTGCTTCGCAAGCATCAAGTGTTGTCGGCTAAAATATTCCGATGAATCTAAACTAGGTTGGTGTTTGGTATCCTGAAAATGCCACAATAATCGCTTTGCAATGATACTTATAAGCTCCATTTGATCTCTTGGATTCTTAATTTTAGAAACCAAGGCCGACGCACGTTGAGAATATATCAAGCCGGCTTGAGCTTGTTTCGTTTGATTGAACAACTGCGCTATCATCGTATTACACATTGCAACCTCAAACAAATCACCCGATGCTTCTGCACAGGGCAGAAGTTTAAGCGTGAACTCTAATGCCTTTTTGTAATCCGCTTTGGTATAATACAGTTGTGCCCAAAGTGTATACGTGTTTATTAATAAACTATCTGAACACGATTCCTTTTTGAAAATATTTTCGGCCTTTTGAAGATAGTATTCCACCGAATCGAGTTCATTCTCATCGAGTAAATAGCGCCCATATTGTTCAAAACCCAGGGCTTTACAAACTGATTCTGATTGATGCATCAGTTGTTGAGCCTGACGTAATCTGCTTTCCGGAGTAATTCCCTTTACCTTGTTTACATTACAATGACAAGCGCTTATTGTATCGCAGAAAAATGCCAATAGCAAGTACACGACTATGAACCCTTTTAATCCCATGTACCCTTGTTTTGCGAGAATCCTTTCGAAGATAATTCTTTCAAATTTAGAAACTCGGTGTGTTTTGATGTTAAAAGTACGAACCGACAAGCTTGCGCAAACACTCCGATTTATAACCGACCCTTTAAACTGTATAACTGATAACATCGAAACAATAACTGATGAAAGCATGAATAGCAGTCGAAAATGATGCCAAGTTTCACTTTTATATAGTACTAAATACGACTAGGGTTGTACAGTCTACGAACGTATTACTTCCATACTACCTATTGGGACTTATTTCTTATCATCAGCCTTCTCCTTCACTCGCTTTTCTCTTCGCTCACGTTCCATATCCTCAAATTTTAAATATTGCTTGGTAGTGAGTACTTCGCGGTAAGCCTCATTGCGGAACTGATAAATAAGCGCAGCCCCTTTACGGGGGTTAGGGTTGTTTTTGTCGGCATAGAGGGAATCAAATTTCTTAGAAACCGCCACATTGATTTGAAAGATTTTCAGAATAACCGAATCATCTAAAGCAAGGTCCTCAGCCATTTGTCGGGTATAGTATCGCGATTTTTCTTCCGGACTTTTATCCTTCCAGGATTGTCCGCGACTGGTATAAGCTGCCACCAAGAACAAACCAAGCACTACAATTTTTTTCATCTTCATACTAACTATTTTCAACAAAGAACATAAAAAAAGGCCGACAATCGAACGTCGGCCTTTATGAATATTATATTCCTAAAATTATCCTCCAATCAATCCTTTCAGCATATCCATGACCCCTCCTCCACTTTGTTGTTGAGCTTGTTGTTTTCCACCAACTAAGCCCCCAATTACTCCTGAAAGATCGTCTAATCCAAGCTGCCCGTCGTGATTCGCGTCCAAACCACCACTCGTAAGATTTTTCAGAATGCCTCCGAAATCTATACCACTTCCACCGCCTTGAATACCCGGTAGCTGAACACCACCGCCGGGTTGTGATTGGGAACCGGTAAGTGCGCCAATAATACCATTGATATCAAAACTGCTATCTCCCTCATCGTTTGTTTTGCTAACCAAACGACCAAGAACTTTTGGAATGATACTTCCGGCTATGCTCCCGGCTGTTGAAGAATCTAATCCGAATTTTTTCATCAGACTACCAACAAGGTTATTTACAATTCCGCTCACCATGGGGTTACTTGCAATACCTGCATTACCTGCATTTCCTCCGGTAAACATACCTAATACATCTTTTAAACCACCGTTTGCCAAGGCACCTTGTAAACCACCAAAAATGGCATCAGTAGTTAAACCGATAGCATGATTATTGTGTTCATTCGGAATAGCAGGATTGTTGATAATTTCATTTTCCGACTCGCTTTGAATCAGGTTGAACAATTGTTCTAACATGTTTTAAAAATTTAAGGCTGTAAAAGTATTGTTTTTCCTATTCCAAACAGAAAAACTTTAATCCGTCTTTTTCTGTCAATTTCACCCAACTTCGGGCATTTCCCTTAATCAGAATTGTTTACTTTTGCCCGGTTATGTCGGATCAAACAGCTCCGGTGAAAAGTACCCTCACCGTAACCATAGATAATATCACCATTGAAGTAAACCCAGGCACTACCGTGCTGCAAGCCGCCCGTATGATTGGTGGCGATGTTACACCACCAGCTATGTGCTATTACAGCAAATTGGAAGGTAGTGGCGGAAAGTGCCGAACCTGTTTAGTAGAAATTGCAGCGGGCTCAGCGAAAGACCCCCGACCTATGCCGAAACTACAAGCAAGTTGTAGAACCGGTGTTATGGACGGCATGGTGGTTAAAAATATTACCAGTGATAAGGTTCCCGAAGCAAGAGCCGGTGTAGTTGAATTCTTACTCTTAAATCATCCACTCGATTGTCCTATTTGCGATCAGGCCGGCGAATGCCACCTTCAGGATTTAGGGTACGAACATGGACATGAAGGAACTCGATTTGATTTTAAACGACGAACGTTTGAGCGTGAAGATATTGGCCCTCATATTCAACTGCACATGAACCGCTGTATCTTATGCTACCGCTGTACTTACGTGGCTGATCAACTTACAGAAGGACGCTGTCATGGCGTACTAGACCGTGGCGATCACGCTCAGATTTCAACTTATATTTCTAAGGCTGTGGATAATGATTTTAGTGGCAATATGATTGATGTGTGTCCGGTTGGTGCTTTAACGGATAAAACTTTCCGATTCAAAAACAGAGTGTGGTTTACTAAGCCTATGAAAGCACATCGTAATTGCGATACCTGTTGTGGTGAAGTAACGCTTTGGAATCGTGGTGAAGATGTTTTACGTGTAACCGCCCGTAAAGATCAATGGGGTGAGGTAGCAAATAGCACCAAGGATGGTAAAACGGGTTGGATTTGCAACACCTGTAGATTCGATAAGAAGAAAACAAGCGATTGGGTCATCGAAGGCCCTATGCAAATTGACCGTCATAGTGTTATTTCACAAGGGCAGTATATGAAACAGACAGCAGTGGATGAAACCGTTTCGAAAGTCATAGGCCGAAGTCCGAAACTGTTGATGGATATTCATAGCATTAGCGACGTAAATAAAGACTAGCCTCTAACTATGTTTGAAAAATTAAAGCAACGCTGGCATGTTGGTGGCGTTCAACTTATACTTATACTTTGTGTATTTGCTATAACCGGTACACTTACCGCTTACATCTCTCGTTACATTACAGCTTGGGTTGGATTTACCCCTGAAACCGCTTTATGGAAACGCGCTTTGTTACGAGGTGGCGTACTTATTTTTGGTTATCAAGTAATTATTTTGTTGGTTTCAATTCCCTTCGGACAGTTTAAATTTTTCTGGAATTACGAAAAGAAAATTTTAAACCGTTTGGGTATAATGACTAAAAAAAAATAAGTCTCAGGCATCCCGTGTTGCACATTTTACCAAATAACCAATTTGCCCCTATATATTTGCCGCATGAAGCATCTGCCTAATATTCTCACGCTCGGAAATTTATTTTTCGGATGTATGGCTATCGTTTTGGTGCTGCATGCACAACCATTTGAGGGTGAATTGAATGGTGAACCTTTATGGATTACCGGTACGGAACAAATGTATTACGGTAGCATCTGCATTTTTATCGCAGCCCTTTGCGATTTATTTGACGGCATGACTGCCCGTTGGCTGGGTGTATTTTCACCGATAGGGAAAGATCTTGACTCTTTGGCTGATGTAGTTTCATTTGGTGTAGCACCTTCCATGATTATGTCTAAATTTCTTTGGTCGGCTTGGATGAAAGATCCTCATGCGATGGATATCAGCATCTGGGCATTAAGTCCGGCTTTTCTGATAGCCTGCTTTGGTGCCTTGCGATTGGCTCGCTTTAACGTTATGCCGGCTACCACCAGTTATTTTACAGGTGTGCCAATTCCTGCTGTTGGAGTAGTATGTGCGTCTTTCCCGCTAATCGCATTTTATAATCCATTAAATAGTTCCGTCTTTTTATACAATCCTTGGGTCTTACTTGGCATCATTGCTCTCTTGTGTTGGCTGATGGTCAGTAAGTTCAAATTATTTACACTCAAATTTTCTTCTCTTTCATTTGCTAAAAACAAAGCACAATATATTTGGTTTGCGCTAAGTGTAGTTGGTGCTCCATTTTTAAAAACCTTGATTATCCCTTTTTCATTCTTATTATATATTGCATTATCAATTGCTTTTAAACCCACCGACTCATGATGTTCACTGCTCAGATTACCATTATGCCGCTTAAAGAATTACTCGATCCACAAGGTAAAGCGGTGCAAGAAAGTTTACATACCATGCACCTCGATAGCATTCAAGATGTACGCATTGGGAAGCATATTACCTTAACGATTGAAGCGAATTCAAAGGAAGAAGCTGAAGCACATTGCAAAGCAGCTTGTGAAAAAATGTTATACAATCCTGTAATGGAAACTTACAAGATTATTATAGAAGGTTAAGCGATGGTTGATATTCGCCCAAAGAATTCTACACTGCGTCAGGCTACGGCTCAAGCGTTGTTATATTGTGCTGAAGAAACGATACAACGCATTAGAGACCGACAAATACCAAAAGGCGATGTATTGGAATTTGGACGAGCTGCCGGCTTGCTTGCCATAAAAAAAACGTCTGATCTTATTCCGGATTGTCACCCCTTGCCTATCGAATTTAGTGCCATTCACTATGACCTTCAAACCGACCATATTATTATTACGGTTGAAGTAGGTACGATCTATAAAACCGGCGTGGAAGTAGAAGCTATGCATGGTGCATCCTTGGTTGCGCTTACCCTGTATGATATGCTAAAACCAATTGATAAAGAAATTGAAATTCGATCGATTCGTTTGATAGAGAAACATGGGGGAAAATCGTCTTATCTAAAAAATGTAAACTCCTCGCTTAAAATTGCCGTTCTTGTTTGTAGTGATTCTGTTTTTGAGAAGAGAAAAGAAGACAAAGCGGGTAAGGCCATCATGCAACTCCTAAATGACCATCATCTTGAAACTACATACTATGAAGTAATTCCGGACGATACCGAAATCATTACGCAACGTTTACAACAGCAACTGGATCAGCCTATAGATTTAATTTTATTTTGTGGAGGAACGGGCTTATCGCCTCGCGATAAAACCCCTGAAGCTGTTGCACCATTTATTCAAACACTTGTTCCAGGTATCATGGAAGCAGCAAGGAGTTATGGTATGCAACGAACACCTTATGCTATGCTTTCAAGGGGTATTGCCGGCATGCATGGCAATACCTTAATTGTTACTTTACCTGGTTCTACCAAAGGTGCTCAGGAAAGTTTACAAGCTACGATACAAGCCATTAAACATTTATTTGATGTGCAAACCGGTATGCGTCATGATTAATGTTGGCTATCAAACAACAACCTAATACCGTAATACAAAATGTTGTTTCTCTTTAATTTCCGGATTGAAAAAAACGATTCCGAAATAGAATAAATCGATACTACAGGTAACCGCTTCGTGTGTACGTATAGAATTCCAAGCATTTTCCATGCCTTGCGTCCAATGGATATCATCAAACACAAAAACACTTTGATGGTCGGCATATGGTAAGGCCCAGTTGAAATAATTTATAGTTGCTTCTTCCCGATGATTTCCATCAAAGAAAATAAAATCAAATTTCTTTTTCTGCAGTAAGGAAGGAAGAACCTCATCAAAATTTCCAACCAGTTGTTCTATATTTTTTATACCTAACGAATCAAAGTTAGCAGCAGCTTGTCTTGCAATGTGCGCACTTCCTTCAATACTTATTACTTTAGCATGTTCATTTGCTTTAGCTAAATAACTTGTTCCCAAACCTAGGGAAGTACCCAACTCCAATATCGATTTCGATTTAAAATAATTCACCATTCGAAACAATAATCGTCCGTACTTAGCGGTTCTTCCTGCATGCTTTGCAATATCCTGAATCGATCGGGTAGAAGATGATGTGGTATGCGAGCCGGCGCCAAAATCCTGTACTTCTAAGGTGCTGTTATCTGCTACTAATTTTTTACGAAGTGAAGCAATTTCATCAAAAGCATAAAAAGAACGCTTATCCTCTAACACCTCTTTAATAAAATTATAAACAAAAGGAGAATGCACCCCGTGTGCGGTTAGCGCCCGGATTTGGTATTTAACATAAGCACGTATTAAAAACCAATATTTCATTAAGCGCGTTCGTAAACTTCAAACAAACAAGTAAATTTATTCTTTTCGTCGGCGAGGTGTTCCGTCTCAGAAATTAATCGCCATGCTTCAGGATCTATTTCCGGAAAAAACGCCGTTCCATGTTCAACGCGAGTTCTTACCCGTGTAATGTATAATTTATCAGCAAGTTCTATCGATTCCTTATAAATCATTCCACCACCAATAATAAACACTTCTTGTTCATGGCTACAAGTTACTAAGGCCTCCTGTATGGATGCAAAACGCTCTACACCTTCTTGCTGCCAATTTCCATTTCCGGTAATAACCAGGTTGCGCCGATTGGGTAAGGGTTTTCCGATCGACTCGAATGTTTTTCGTCCCATGATAATGCTATGGTCAACGGTTAATTGTTTAAAATATTTTAGATCAACCGGAAGGTGCCACGGCAATTGATTATCTACGCCAATTACATTATTTTCAGAAACCGCTACAAGAATGCTAACTATCATAATTATTATACGGCAACCTCGCCTTTAATATGTGGATGGAATTGGTAGTTTATCAATTCAAAATCTTCAAAAACAAAATCTTCGATAGACTTACGTTCCGGGTTTATTTTTAACTGTGGCAAGGCATAAGGGGTTCTACTGAGTTGCAAGTTAACTTGTTCAAGATGGTTTTTATAAATATGAACATCGCCAAAGGTATGCACAAACTCGCCGAGCTGCAAGTTACATACTTGCGCCAACATCATGGTAAGCAAGGCATAGGAAGCAATGTTAAAGGGAACACCTAAAAAAACATCGGCGCTGCGTTGATAAAGTTGACAACTGAGTTTACCGTTCGCAACATAAAACTGAAATAAACTATGACAAGGCATTAACGCCATTTCAGGAAGTTCTGCAACATTCCAAGCGCTGATGATAATGCGTCTGCTATCCGGATTGGTTTTTAGTTGATGAATAACATCCATTAACTGATCAAAGGTTTTACCATCTGCCCCTTGCCAGCTACGCCATTGTTTTCCATACACGGGGCCCAAGCTTCCATCCGCTCTAGCCCATTCATCCCAAATTCGAACACCATGTTCTTGAAGGTACCGAACATTCGTATCGCCTTTAATAAACCAAAGTAATTCATAGATAATCGATTTCAAATGAAGTTTCTTCGTGGTTACCAAAGGAAAACCGGCGTTCAGATCAAAACGCATCTGATAGCCAAAACAACTGATGGTGCCCGTTCCCGTACGATCGGTTTTTTCTACACCATGCTCTAAAATATGATGAAGCAAATCGTGGTATTGTTTCATCCGGCAAATATAGGTACTAAACGTTGCTGGCGTTTTAAGAAGCATCAACAGAAAATAGTATTCGGGTATAACCTCTTTGGCAGGTACCACTTTTTTTTAATTTTTTTTCATACCTTGACCCGCTATGGCATTAAGCAGATTTTGGTTGGCGATTGTAATCTCCTCCGTATTCTTTGTGATGGCAACCTTTATTCTCAAGAAGAACTATTCGTTAGATTATATCTTGAATGGAAAAAAAGATGATCCGGTATTAATTTCAGAAAAATATCCGAACCACTACCCAACTGTCTTTATTGATTCGTTGGGGAAAGCAGAAAATAAAACACTCGTTTTCGACAACGATAAAAACAATCCGGATACCACTTACGTGTTAAACAATGGTATTGTAAAAGTATTTTCCGGAAAGCAAAAAAGTGATGGTCTTCTACCTACGTGTAAGAATACCATAATGGATATTATACTTCCCTTGATAGCCTATTTGGCGTTCTTCTGCGGACTCATGCAATTGCTTATCGATAGCGGTGCGGCCGAAAAACTAGCGCGCTTTTGTAGTCCGTTATTTATTAAAATTTTTCCTGGCATTCCGGCCAATCATGAAAGTATCAGTTATATGACTTTAAATTTTGCGGCTAATTTTTTAGGATTGGATTCGGCGGCTACACCTTTCGGGTTGAAAGCTATGCAAAGTTTACAGGAAATTAATGAAGATAAAGAAGTTGCCAGTGATGCTCAAATCATGTTTATGTGTTTGCATGCTGCCGGTTTATGTTTGATACCAACCAGTATTATTGGTTATCGTGCTGCGCAAAATGCCGCTAATCCGGCCGATGTTATGTTGCCATGTATTATTACTTCCTTCGTTGGTACCATTGCTGCCTTGCTCTTAGTTGGATGGAAACAGAAAGTAAGTTTTAAAAGTGGATCTCTTTTAGTTGGATTAATGGTGATTGTTGCAGCTATTATAGGTTTGTTGTTCTACGTTAACAGTTTAGATATTATTGGCAAAAACTACTTTACCGGAAACTTATCGAGTATTATGCTTCTGCTTATTATTGGTTTAACTCTTATCTATGCTTTCACCCAGGAGAAGAAATTTGTTGCAGCTCATTCTGATGTTTTCAGCAGTTTTGTAAAAGGCGCTGGTGAAGGTTTGAAAACCGGTGCTGTGGTGTTTCCCTATATGTTAGGTATGTTGGCTGCTATTAGTTTATTTAGAAATAGTGGTTTGTTTGAAATTATTTCAAGTGGCATTAGTAACCTGTTCGCTATGATGGGTGTTACGAAAGAAATTACCGATGCGTTACCGGTTGCTATGTTACGTCCGTTTAGTTCAGGAGGCTCTCGTGGTTTTATGCTTGATGCCATGAAAAATTTTGGAGCAGATTCGTTTACCGGCCGACTCACTTGTATTTTTCAATGCAGTGCCGAAACCACCTTCTATGTAATTGCCGTTTATTTTGGTTCCGTAAATATCAAGAATACACGATACACCCTGTATATGATGTTGCTCGTTGATTTAATTTGTGTACTTACCGCTATAGGTGTGGCATGGGTTTTCTTTCGATAGTTGATAAAAAAACCGGAATGCACGCTATTCGTTTTCGAAGATAATTTTCTTTATTAAACGGGTTTTCCTTTTCTTTCTTCCTGATTAGCTTCGTTTCTTTTTACTTACATTTGATGCTTTCCATGAAAGCAGCATTAAAAGGTTTTGTATTTAACGTTTTAGGATTAAAAGGATATCTACGATTACTCCATTGGGGTTTCCGACTTGCTTATAAATCCGGGTACCTACGAGATAATTACATTTACAAAGTTCATTATTTTGTTCCTGAACTAATAAAACCGGGAGATGTGGTTATAGACCTTGGTGCAAACCTAGGGTACTACAGTTACATTTTTTCTAATCTGGTTGGAGCGAACGGAAAAGTTATTTCAATAGAACCTGTAAAACCATTTTATCAAACCTTGCTGCGCGCCTTGAGTAATAAAAAACAAGTTCACGCACACAATGTTGCCTTAGGTACCGAAGCCAAAACTATACAAATGGTTATTCCTAAAATAGGACCTTATCTACGAACAGGGTTAGCTCATGTGCGCGCAGAGGATGATCAAGGAAAAGATCAATATGAATTTGAAGTAGATATGGTAAGAGGGAGTGAGCTTTTTAATAAGGAAGAAAAAATAAATTATATAAAATGTGATATTGAAGGGTATGAAGAAATTGTAATTCCTGAAATTAAAAATGTAATTGCCAAACATCGTCCTATTGTACAAATTGAAACATGGGGTTTAGGCAAAGCAGCAGTGGACAGCATTTTAAAGCCTTTAGATTACATCGAACATAGTTTGGATAAGGGGAAACTTTACAGAACAGAAGGAAATCCGAAAGAATTCGGAGATTATATCTTCATTCCAAAAGAACGAATTGAAACATTTAAACATCTTATCGCCTAACTTAAGGTTACTTCGGTTATTACAAGTCGCACGTTATACACTAGAAGTAACTTCCATATTTAGTTATTAAAATAGTTGATATAAAAAACGCCCATGCTTTTAAGGAAACATGGGCGTTTTAAATGATAATGTTATTTAAGGCGTGGCCGCTCCTACCCCTCCAACAATATTAGGTTCTAAACTAATATAGTCGAAAGAATCTACGGCACCATCACCATTTACATCAGTTACATAGTAACCACCAACACCAGCAATAATATCTGGATCCATAATCAGAAAATCAAACACATCCACGGTTAGATCTTGATTAATATCACCACAATAGAAAGCCCATTTCCCCGGTGCCACCATTGTTTGATTTGAACCGAATGCTTTGTTGGCTTGGGTAGTGAAATCGTAATTATTGCTTCCAGGCACAAGCGCTAGTGGCGCAGCCGACCAGGTTTCAACATGGTTTCGTTGCTTAATTACTAAATACAAATTATCTGTAAAAGGCGGATAGGAAACGCTTGCCGTTCCATTGGTTTGTAACATCACCTGATTACTCTGAACAACATTGTACGGATAAACAGCTTCATGAAGTTCAACGGTTATGGTATCGCAATCTGTTAAAGAACTTCCAATACCTTGATTCCATAATACCGGTTTCATCAAACCACCTCCGTTGTAATAACCTTCTAAGTAACAACCAATAGTAATAACCGTATTACAGTTATGTTCTTGTACATGGAATGTTTTACTTACGGTACAACCGTTAAGGTTCACCATAGTTAGGGTATAAATTCCCGGATCGAGATTAACCGATGCTTGTGTGCTTACTGTTACGTTACCAATTTTCCATTGATAATTACTTCCCGGCATGGCGGTTAAATGCGCTGCTTCACCAATACATACTAAGGTATCACCTGTAAACGATGCCGCATCGTTGTTAAACGCATATGCCGTTGGATTCACGGTGCATCCATTTGCATCGGTAACAATAACATTATAATATCCGGTGCTAAGGTTTTGAATACTACTTGTTGTAGCACCATTACTCCATAAATACATATACGGTGGAACACCTCCGGTTACCGCTACACTTACATGTGCTGCCGGCACCGTTGTAATACTATCACAAGTGGTGCTATAATTAGTAACCGTAGCATTTAACGTAGGCGGTTGAATAATGATAGCCGTTGCGGTATCAATACACCCATGCATATCGGTTAAGGTTACGCTATAGGTACCTAAGGGTTGATTGTTTTGGAAGGAAGCAGTTGAACCATTACTCCAAAGTTGGGTGTATGGAGGGAAGCCTCCTGTACCTGTTACCGAAAGCAAACCTATTTGCGTACCGCATCCGATAAAGGTTCCGAAAGCATACGCCTGAACAGCACTTGGTTGCGAAACAGTAGCCTGAGCAACGCGCATACAACCACGGGTATCGGTTGCAGTTACTACGTAGTTACCGGCTGCTAAATTTGACTGTATTGCATTCGCTCCGAAGGAAGTCCATTGATAAGTAAACGGTGCAAACATGCCGGATGCTGTTGCAATAACTTCACCATTCTGATCGCCATAACAATTCAGGGTATCATTGGTTGTAACGAGTTGAATCGAATCGGGTTGATGCATCACGATGGAATCTATATTCGTACAACCAAGCGTATCTGAAATTACAACATGGTAGGAACCAGCTGCTACATTTGATCGGTTGAAGTTGTAATTCGTATCTGTCCAGAAAATATGATACGGAGAAATACCACCGTTCACCAATGTTTGAATAGTACCATCGTTTAATCCGTAACAGGAAATTTCATAACCACTAAATTGTGATGTACTAAAACTATGCGTTAAAGAACTTGGTTGTGTTAAGGTTGTGGATGATGTTGCCGTACAACCAACTGAATCGGTTACAATAACGGAATAACTTCCAGCCAAGAGCGAATCGGCTATTGCACTAGTTTGTCCGTTACTCCATGCGTAACTCATTGTAGCTGTTCCTCCGGTTACCAGAGTGAGTATCTTACCATCATGTCCACCAAAACAAGAAATATGATGTCCACCATAGTGTGTAACTGGCTGAAGACTTACGCTCAAGATAGGAGGTTGTGTTAAGGTTACAGTGGCAGTACCAGGGGTACAACCTAGTGCATCAAAAACAGTAACGGTATAGGTACCCGCCACTAAATTGGAAATAGTTGAAGTTGTAGCTCCGGTATTCCATAAATACGTAAAAGGTGGGTTTCCTCCCGAAGCACTTACACTGGCGCTACCATCATTCCCGCCATAACATGAAATCTGATAACCTCGAGTATTCGTCGGACTGCTCGCCATGGCGGTTATTACCGCAGGCTGACTTACCGTATAACTTGTACTTTGTGTACATCCATGACCGTCGGTAACCGTTAAAGCGTAAGTACCGGCTCCAAGATTGGAATTAACAGTATTACTAATATAGTTACTCCATGAATAGGCATAAGGAGAAATTGATCCTCCGGCGCTTCCAACTAAAGTTGCTGTTTGCTGTCCGTTACATGAAATAAATGCAGTTTGAACTATTGATGGAACTGGTAACGGCATAATCGTAGCTGTTAACTGGGTTGTTACGGAAGAGCAACCAGTTAATGTATCAATAATTTCGGCACTATAATTCCCAGAAGAAGTTGCTGAATAACTGTAACCATATACATAATGTGTTACATAACATGCACATTGATTATTATAAACAGGATAGGATAGTGCAACACCATTCCTATACCACTTATAAATACAATTTGGAACTGAACTGGTATGGAAAACAACCGCATTGCCTTCACATGCAGCAGCCGAATCGGCATATTGAATACTTCCAACCGGCAACGGGTTAACTACAACCGTTACCGAAGTAGCTGGAGATGTACAACCATTAATATCGGTAACAACCAAGGTATAAATTCCTGCTGCGGATATATTTTGAAGTGTGGCATTCGTGCTACCTGTACTCCATTGATAAGAGCCATTGATTGAAGAAGATAAATTCACACTACTGCCACTACAAAATGTTGTAGGTCCACTAGGTACAATTTGTGCAATAGGATAGAAAGTAACCGGTGTTGGGTCGGAACTTCTTGTACAACCATTTACATCGGTAATGGTAACCACATAATTACCGGCAGTGGTTGCCGTAATTTGTTGTGTGGTTGCGCCGTTATTCCAGAGGTAAGAAACCGCAGGAGTTGATGTGAGTTGTGTATTGGCTCCTATACATAACGTAGTTCCTCCATTAGCCGTAATAACCGGTTTAGATGGCAAAATTACATTCACCGAAATGCTATTCGTAAAGGAGAAACAACCTGTTAGCGTGTCGATAATCTTTGCCTGATAAGAACCTGAATTACCTGCATTCAACGAATAACCATATACATTGTATGTCTGATAACAAGAACAATAATATTGATAAACGCTATAGGTAATTGGCGAACCATTGAAGTACCATTGGTATATACAATTCGGAGAACCACTGGTATTCAGTACCAAATTAGTACCATCACAAATGGTTGTTGAACCAGACGCACTTATGGTACCTGATGGTAACGGATGTACGGTAACATTTTGGTAAGCCGTATCCTTGCAACCAGGGCCGATTTCAGTAACTATTACCGATAAATTTTGAGAGGTAGTAACAGGAATACTTTGTGTAGTGGCTCCATTCGACCATAAGTAATTTACGCCGCTTGACGGTTGTGCCGTTAAAGTAACCTGGTCTCCATCACAAAAAGTTGTTGCTCCAGACGCTTGGATAGTTGCTACCGGATGAACATTCACGGTAATCGGCGCCGACCATGATTTACATCCAAAACTATTCGTTACGGTATCTACTACTACCGCTGAAGAATAAACTGTAATACTTTGCGCAGTTTCATGTGTACTCCAAGTATTATTAGAGGAAGAGTTGGAAGTTAATACCACAGAATTTCCATTACAAAAATCAAGTGGACCACTAGCGCTAACCACCGGAACATTAGGTAATGGATTGACCACAACAGTAACATTGGCCGATTGCGCCTGACAACCAGTATTTACAGTTCTAATTACAGAATAGCTTCCTGAAGTCGTAACCGTAATAGAAGCGGTAGTTGCACCCGTATTCCACAAATAAGCGTTTGCCGCATCGGTACTAAGCGTTACTTGCTCGCCATCGCAAAATGTTAAAGGGCCACTCGCATACACATTCGCCGTAGGTGAACTATTCTTTATCACCTGAATTGGCGTAGATGAATTTGAACAGCCATTAGCACCTGTTACCGTTACATAATACAAGCCTGAACTATCAACCGTAATTGATGGTGTAGAAGGGCCAACATTCCATTGAATATTACCTGTTACGTTTGAGGTTAAAGTGACTTGCTGTCCTGGACAAATAGATGTTGGTCCATTAGCAGTTACAACAGGTTGCGTTGGTTGTGGAAGCATAGCTATTGTGAACGATGATGAATTCGTACAACCAGCACTATTGGTTACGGTAACCGTATACGTTCCCGGTAGGGTAATATATTTTTTGTACGATGTTCCACCGCCAGACCAGGTATAACTTGTATACCCTTGTGGTACCATTAAACTATCTGTACTTCCTGCACAAAAGGTTGGATTACCTGTAATGGTTGCATCCGGAATACCAACATTCACGGTGGCTGCAGGGGATGCCCCCGGACAATTAGTACCGTCTGTTACTACTACCACATACGAACCAGTTTGTGTGGCAGTAAAGGAGGTACCGGTTCCAACTTGAACATTATTGCGATACCAAGTGTAGGTGTTATATCCTGCTGTAGCTTGCAACACAACTTGTCCGCCATTACAAAATGATAATGGACCTGAAGGTGTTATTGTCGGGTTTGCAGCAGAGATACAATTTGTTATTAATAATGCCGAGGTAAACCAAGGCCCCCAATGAGCATCCAGGCCTTTCATTCTTACTTTCATTTTATGAAGTCCGGTTGGAATTCCTCCGGAGAGAAAAGAAGTCTGTGCTGCATCCAAAGCCTTATTAAAATTACCATTCAAGGCAATAATCATAAAGCTCGTATCACTAATTTGTACTTCGCCTTGAACTAATTTTAGATCCCGAACAGAAATAGGGTTATCAATTTTAACCGGAATACGAAATGTACCCGACCAGTTATTGGCAACTTCTTTAAAACGTGCGCAGAGTAAATGTAATCCTGCGCCTGGTGTTGGTACATTATTTACGAAAGCGGCTTCTATGGCATCACTATAAGCGCCATCGAAAGCAACTAAAGGTAGCATCATAAAATTGGTATCATTATCCCAAAATAATTGTCCGCTGGCAACGTTTATATTTCGATAAGAAAGTGGGCCTTCAGCAACAAACGATGTTTTGAAAATAGGCCCCCAATTCGTTGTGGTTGAATCTCTAAATTGAACAGAAATAGTATGCACGCCTTGGGTTAACACCGACAAGGTATGAATAGCTTCCTCGATACACTGATTATAATTGCCATCTAGCGCTAGCAAATTCGGTGAAGAAGGAACATTAGCATCGAGCCAAATTTTCCCCGCATCTACACGAATAGTTCTATCAGGCGTTAAGGTTTCATCGATCTTAAGTAAGGTCGTAAAAACCGGACTCACATTGCCTCCCGGATTGGGATCATACATGCGAACATTAATTTTATGAATACCGGCGCTACTGAAAGTGTTTATGGCGGAGGTTGTAATAAACGTATTGATAGCATTTCCCCCATTTCCATTCAGGATAATTAATCCTGAACTTTGTGCAACATTATTATTCCAATAAACTTCAGCCAGTGCGGCCGAAATAATTCGGGTAAAAGTTAAGGTCTGATCAAATTGTATTACGGTACTGAAGGTTTTTCCAAACTGTCCGTCAACACCCATAATTTCAACAGACAGTTTTTGAAGTCCGGGTGAACTGAACCCACTTAACGCCGTAGTTTCAATAAAGGTATTTACTGCATGCGTAATATTACCGTTAAGAATAATGAGGTTGGTAGCATTGGAAGTATTCCCATTCCAGTATGCCCTGCCTAACAAAGCACCGGTATTTCTAGCACCTAACAGGGTATCAACTACTAATACCGTTTTAAATGTTGAACTCCATTGGTCGAGAGAATCTTTATACCGCACATGCAATACATGAGAACCTGCAGAAAGCGTGAGCGTAGCTGTTTTCACGGCACTTCGGAAGGCATCATTCGCATTTCCTTGGAGTGTGAATGACGTAGCGCTCCCTTGACCGGGATCTGTGTCAAAGTAAAACTCAGCGGCAGTTATTTTGCCTCTTCCGAGTTGTGCTAACCCCTCTTTACTTGCGAACAAGGCAAAGAGAAGTATTAAACGAAAAAATAATTTCATTGGATTACGATTTAATGGTTAACAAATTCGGTTCGACTATTTATCGAAACCGATTGCTTGCACATTAATCGTACTATTTACCATTACTCGACGTGGAGCTGTTACTAAAATAACACGTGCCCAATCGTTTGCTGTAATTGGAAAGAAATTATCCTGTGTATAAGAACCACCATAACATCCTGCATCATTCCGAGTTAGATCAATATCGGCATACGCTGAATCGGGTGTTCCGCCATTGATCGCATTGGATAAAGGATTTGTAATGGCACCGGTAGTTGTATTAAGGGTTGTGTTGGTTGGCGAAACATTGGTACCATCGTTCGTGAAACCACTAAAAGAAGTACAGTAATTATAGTGTGCATTAGCGTTTCCTGTACCTAAACCAATGCCATAGGCATAGAGTGGAGCAATTACTAGATTGTTTAACACATCTACGGAAGCTGTAGCGTTTAAAGCAACCGACATAGCACCATATAAGGAATAAGTGATTTTACAAATGGTATTGTTAAGAATCAAATTGGTTGCTGCATTACCCGCGCGAGAAGTATTCACAATAATACCTACATTGGTATTACTCGAAGGATAAGAAGCGATAATAAAATTATTCTGGAAATTAAAAAATTGCGAAGTTGAATTCCAGTTTATTCCACCAGTATTTACACTCGTATAGAAATTAATTCGATTGCCAATAATTAATGTTGTATCGCCTACGTTGTTTGTAGAAGCATCATTATTTACTGTAACAATCGATGAAATAGCATTCCCTAATAATTTACCATATTTGAACGTAACACCATTGTCGATATAATTAGCCGCAGCCGTAAGGTTATAATTATCGTGTGTAATAGATACCGCACCAACTTTAATGGAATCATTCATTAAATTAATATTGGTACGTGCACCTGCCGGCGATGCCGCTCCGGTGGCAATTCCACCTGTAAGCAATTTCATACCAATGATGGTAATGGTTGCATTCGCCGTAGCAGGTGTAATGGTAATACTTGGTGCATCAATAGTATAAAAGGCACCTTCGTTGGCTGATAAAATTTGAAGACTTTTGGTTATAGTTAAAGCAGTTTCACTATACGCAGCATTATTAGGTTGCGGGTAAACTATAATTCGATCGCCGGCGCTAGCAGCAGCAATAGCAGCTCCTAAAGTAGCATAGGACCCTCCGGTTCCGCCGGGAGCAACAATAAGATCGGTAGAGAAAAGACGATTACTTTGAAGAACAAAGCAAATGAAAATGAAGATTCGGATAGAAGTTTGTAGATAGTTCATGACATTAAATTTTAGAGGCAAAATTAGATAGGGCTTTTACCGGTTTCAATACCCTGAAGAGGGTATATTTCATCGAAGTCTTAATTAAAATCAAGTCTCCTTCTAATCGTTATCAATAATTTAAAGATTAAATTTGGGAGAACAACCCCTGCTTATGAAAAGAATAGTTTACCTCCTTCTTGTTTTTATATCAAAACAGTTGTTAGCACAATCATCAGTCGGCGACGATTGTTCGAGCGCTACTCTTCTCACCGTTGGCTCTAGCTGTACCTTAACGAGTTATACAACATTAGGTGCAACATCGAGTACGACTCCGTCGCCAGCATGCCATGCGTATTTAGGGAATGATGTATGGTTTAAACTTACTATACCTGCATCCGGCCATCTTCAAATAAAACTTCAACAAAGCGGCCCGCTAATAGGGTGGGCACTCTACTCGGGCACTTCTTGTACGTCGTTAGTAAAAACAAATTGCTTTCTGGGTTCCCTTTTTCACAATATCAATAATCCTTCATTAGCAGGCACCGAACTTTATATTCGCGTATGGCGATATAATTCTCTTACTTCAACCAACTTTAGCATATGCGCCTGGGAACCAAACACCCCTTCTAATGATTCTTGTAGTAATGCGCTTGATATCGTTCCGGGCAACGCATGTTCTATGACCACTTACACCACCTATGGTGCTACTACCGATACCACCGGAACCGCACCCAGTCCAACCTGTGGTGTTTATCAGGGAGGTGATGTTTGGTTCAAAACTACAGTGCCATCAAGTGGCAAATTAAGATTTGAATTAAGTAATGTATCCAGTATCAACGCCTATTATGCTATCTATTCCGGAACTTGTGGAGCATTCACACAACTGTTTTGTGGAGGTAATCAAGCTTTTAATATCAACAACCTTAGTATGGCAGGTTCAACGCTTTACATCCGAGTTTTTGATTTAAACAATTCACAAGGTGGTGGCAGTTTCAACCTTTGTGTTTGGGAGCCTCCAACTGCATCAAATGATCATTGTTCCGACGCAATTGTTTTACCTGTACAATCAACCTGTGTACCATCACCAGTTTACAGCACAATTGGAGCCACAGCCGAGCCTTTATCTGTTGTTGCAAATCCGGGTTGTGGTTTTTATGGCGGTGGTGATATTTGGTTTAAAGTGGTTGTTCCAGCTTCGGGGAAGTTGAGAATCGAAAGGAATATCATCTCAGGAGCTGTTTCCTATGCCTTCTATACTGGAAGCTGTGGCAACTTCAATGAAATTCGTTGCACTTACCCCAGTAATTCTGTAAATTTTAATGACCCAGCCCTGGCTAATCAAAGCATATACATCCGAGCATGGTACACGAATAACGCGTATAGTGTGGCAACGTTTACCATCTGTGCTTGGGAGCCGCCAACGTTAGCCAATGATTTTTGTGCCAATGCCATCAGCTTACCAGTAAATACAATGTGTACAGCCAGCGGCCCTTATTCTACGATTGGGGTAACTTCCGAACCGCTGTCTGTTGCACCTAATCCAACCTGCGGATTTTATGATGGCGGCGACTTATGGTATAAATTTACGATGCCGTTATCAGGACATGCACGAATTGAAAGACCAACCGGTAACGCTGCATCCTTTGCAGTTTACACCGGAAGCTGTGGTAATTTCCAACCCCTTGAATGTGCTTATTCAACTAACTATATTAATATCCATAATCATGGTTTAGGCGGACAAACCGTATATCTCCGTGTGTGGTACACCAATAGTAATTTCTTAGAGGTTTTGTTTTCACTCTGTGTTTGGGAACCTGCAACATTAGAAAATGACTTTTGCAGCACACCACAAAATTTAACCGTAACTAATTCTTGTATTCAAAATACCTATTCGCTGATTGGCTGTACAGGTGAATCCTCTATGCCTACGCCTTCTTGTAACTCGAGTGCTACTACCGATTTGTGGTTCACATTCACTATGCCAGCCTCCGGTATGCTCAAGGTAAGCGCAACAGGTACGAGCGGAAATTTTCAGCCTCAACTAGCGCTGTACTCAGGTAGCTGTACTTCGTTTACCCCTTTAATTTGTTCGAGTGCAACATCGCCTGTTAATGTTTTAAACTATAGCAATGCTTCACTTGCCGGTCAAACTGTTTACTTGAGATTGTGGGACTTACTCAATGATGGATCATCCGTTAACCTTTGTGTGCAAGATCCTAGTTGTATCATAACGCTCGACAGTATTGTAACAACACCGGTAAGTTGCAATGCTGTTGCCGATGGAAGCATAACAGTTTATGCAAATTGTTTGTCGTGTCAGAGCAGCATGCAATATGCGCTCGACAATGGTAGTTATCAAAATTCATCTTTTTTTAATAATGTTACTTCAGGCAATCATCTCATTCATATTCGAGATAATGCGAATAATACATGTTCATTTACCTCTTCGTATTTCAATGTGAGTTATCTCGATGCTGCCAATTTCTACTATCAAGATAATGATTTAGATGGTTATGGTAACAGTAGTGTTTATCAGTATAGTTGCAATCAACCGCAAGGTTATATTTTACAAAATGGCGATTGTAATGATAATAATAATGCCATTCACCCGGGTGCACAAGAAATTACATGTAACGGCATTGATGAGAATTGTAGCAATAATATTGATGATACCCCCGGTGAAATTAATGTACATGGTCAATGCGTTGCCATAGCGAATAATAGTAATCAATCTTATTTCAATATTCCAAACGGTACTTATTTCGATCATGTGCCGGTTGGAGGTTCTCTTCAACGAACCTTTACCCTAACAAACACAGAGCCTGCTCCCATTGTGATTTATGGAATAACATCTACCATGAGTGCCTTTACCATTTCTTCAATTAGCTTTCCATATACGCTTCCCTTAAATCAATCCGTTTCCTTTGATGTTACCTTTTCGCCCTCTACGATTGGAAATTATAGTGGAACGATAATGGTACTCAATTCCGATTGTGATGAAGCATCGTTTCAATTTACGGTAAGTGGTGATGCCGTTAATAGCAGTAACCTTACACCATTTCAAATTCATGCATTGATTGAAGGTTTTTACCTTGGAGCTAACACGATGAATACCGTATTATTAAATCAAGGTAAAATTACGTGTAATGATATTTGTGATTCTGTTACTGTTGTGCTTCATGATGCTGTAACCCTTGCTGCCACTACATCGTACCGAACGGTGTTAAAAACAAATGGTGTTATTGATTGTCGATTCGTAAACCTTTTATCTACGAATTATTATATCGAGTTACGACATCGAAACGGATTGAAATCTTGGAGCGCTGCTCCTGTTGCTGTTGTTCCTAACGGACAGTATAATTTTACGTCATCCGCAACGCAAACGTATGGTGCTAATAGTGTTGAAATGGAACCCGGAATTTTCGCAATCTATAGTGGTGATATTAATCAAGATGATGCCTTAGATGTATTTGATTACTTGCAAATGGAACCTGATATTATCTTCGGCAATTTCGGTTACCTCGCTGAAGATGTGAATGGCGATGGTTCAGTAGATAGCTTTGATTATTTAATTCTTGAACCACATATTACCGATGGTATTAATGCCGCGATACCTTAACTATACCCTGTTACAAGATGACGGTTTAGGTAAAATGCAACTTCAAATTGTAATAAAATCTCTCCATCCAAATGTTGGTTTAATGTTTCTGTTCTAATTCAAAAATAGCTTTTTGGGCACTCTTCAATTGGGGTGAATGTTTCAAAGCCATGCGATACGCTTCAAGTGCTTCTTTGTTTTGATTATTTAACCGAAGCGCCTCTCCAAGGCTATCCCAACAGTTTCCTATGTCGGCAAAAAGTTCAGTATTGAGTTTAAAAATTTCTATCGCCTCCGTTCGTTTTTGTAATTGAAGTAATTCGTAGCCTAAATTATTCAAGATCCGATCTTTTGGGTCACCTTCAAACCACTGTTCAATCAGCATATTAAAATTTTTTTTCACGTAATTCTTTCCAAAATCTTGATACGCTTTATAAACACGCAGCATCGTAGGAAGTTCTGCCTTTTCAGGTTGTTTGTTATTAATTATTTTATGAATGCCAAGCGCTAATTTTTCTGCCACCGGTTCATCCATATTAGCAAAAACCAAAATACTAATCTGATCGTGTAACATTTCAAAATGAACAGTATTTGCACCATTAAATCCACCGGCAATAGGAATTCCACTTCCACGTTGATGGTAGGCTGGTTTTATCGTATTAAAAAATTCACTTTTATTTCTAGCCGAATTACTGAAGAGAACGGTATCATAAAAATAGGAACGATAAAATGTAAGCATATCTTTTGCCGTGCAATAAAATCCACCATCCGATCTCGGTTCAAAAACAAAATCCTCATTGTTTTTATAGCCTTGTATTGTTTTTATATAGCCTATCGCTCTATTCGGAAATTCTTTAATATTTTTTGTTACCAAGGTTGTTAAACCTAAAGGTTTAACGATTCGTTCTTCTACATTCTGTGCATAGCTTTTTCCTGTAATTTTTTCGATAATGGCGCCTAACACAATATAACCTGCATTTGAATATGCATGTTCTGTTCCGGGTTCAAAAAGAAGATCAAGATTTTTGATGAGAGAAAGTATACCCGAACTATTTTTTTGCTCATAAGGTAAATTGAAAAAATCCGGACCATGATAATCACCAAAACCTGAACTATGTTCTACTAATTGTTGAATGGTGATGTTACCGGCTTTAGGCTGATGAAAACCATCCAGATAATGCACCATGTTATCCGAAAGCTGTAAACGCTGTTCATCCATTAATTGTAGAATAATGGTTTGCGTGAAGGATTTATTCATACTACCAATTATAAATTGGGTTTGAACGGTATTCGGAATGTTGTATAATCGATCCGATAAGCCAAAGGCCTTATGATAAAAGGGGGTGCCTTTCTCGGCAAGAAGAACAACTCCTGAAAAGATTCCAAGCTGTTCATACGCTCTTACCAGAGAATCCGTTTTTTTAGAAATACGTTGTACATCCACCGTTTGATTGAATCCGTTAAAACCATACAACAATATACCCATCATAATTAACCAATACTTCATCGTGTAAATTTTCAAGCGAATGTATCGCACCTTGAAATGTGCTTTCAAACAGAGTTACCTTCTTCGCCAATTTCGTGATGAAACCCTTCTTGGATGTTATATGTAGTTTTAACATCGATTCATAACACCAAACCATGGTTTCATCACACCGCTCTGTTCCAATCGCAAGTCATGCTATTTTTGTGGTGTGAAGTATCGATGGATTGAGATTATCGTTCATGGGCTTTTTTGGATTCTTAGCGCCTGGTTTTTAATCAGTAGTTTTTCGGTGCAGTTGCATGAAGTGGAAATTGTGAATGGCATTGAAACAATTCGAACAATACGAAATAACGACTTGCTCATTCAACTTCTTTTTTGTGTATTAATTGGTGCTCTTCAATTTTACTTCATCTTGTTTTGGTTCAAACATAAAAATGAAGTGCAAAGCAAGTTATGGTGGTATGTGCTCTTGATCTACACATCCGGCGTGGCGTTCTTTGAACTACTTCGTTTCTTGCATGTTCCAGAAACAAACTTGCATTTACCAAGGGCCATTGCTCATGGCACCCTTACATTTTATACATCGGTGGCGTTAGCTTATGCACTTGCTACTTTATCTTATCGCAATACCATGCGACAACATCAACTGCTTATCGATAAAAAGCAAACGGAATTAATGTTGTTGCGTAAACAACTTGAACCTCATTTTCTGTTTAATGCGTTGAACAATCTTTTATCGATGGTAAGCCCCAACGACAATCCTCAATTACATCATTCAATCGAAAAACTTTCTCACATGCTACGTTATGTAATTGATGAAACTAAATCAGGGTCTGTTACTATGCAACAAGAGATTTCATTTTTGAAAAATTATGTTGAGTTAGTGAAATTACGTTTCAATGACGATGAATTAAATGTACCTATTGATGTGGCAGGAGATCATTTGCATCAACGAGTTGAACCCGGAATTTTTATAACCTTTGTTGAAAATGCATTTCGTTATGGAACTGAGCCGGAAAAAAACGCTACCATTCATATTCACTTTGATCTCACTTCATCGGATCGTATTTCGTTCTGTTGTGTTAATAAAGTATTTCCACATCAACAAGCAGGCAATGGCACCGGTATTCAAGCAGCTCGTAAGCGATTGGATTTAATTTATCCTGAAAATCACAGTTTAACCATTTCGAAAACAGATGAATTTAAAGTACGTTTAGTTATTCAAACCGCATGAAAGCCATAATTATAGATGATGAGCCAAAGGCCATAGAATTGCTGAAAGGTTACCTCAAACATTTCGATGGTATTGAGTTAGTTGAAACATTTAGAAATGGTCTGAAGGCTTGTGAGTTCATTGCCAAAGTACCTATAGATCTAATCTTTCTGGATATTAACATGCCTCATATTTCCGGCATAACGCTATCTAAAATAATCCCTAACACTTGCAGCATTATTTTCACCACAGCACATTCCGAATATGCCGTTGAAAGTTATACTGTTCATGCTGTAGATTATTTACTGAAACCGATTAGCTTAAATCGTTTTACACAAGCTATTGGCAAGGTTCTTCAAACTACGAAACCAAAACCAATTTCCGATGCAACATGGCTCTTAATTAAAAGCGGGTTTGATACCTTTCGAATTGAACATACTGCGATTTTGTATTTAGAGAAGGAAGGAAATTACATGACTTACGTTTGCGAAACAGATAAAATTTTGGGTAGAGAAACTATTCAAGAAGCCTTAAATAAATTACCGAATTCTTTTCTTCAAACACACAAATCCTTTATTGTAAACACCGATAAAATAACACGCTACGACCGAACTTCTATCTATCTTCAAAAACATAAAATTCCGGTGAGTGAATCGTATCGACAAGCCGTTTTTGATTATCTGGAATCTAAGGTTTAAGTATATAAACCACCGTTAATAGAAACCACTTGTCCTGTTATATAAGATGCTTGCTTCGAGGCTAAAAAACCAACTAAGTCGGCTACTTCTTCCGGTTTACCAAAGCGTTTCATAGGTATTAGGTTACTAAGTTCTTGTTCATTCAAATCACTCGTCATGTCGGAACTAATAAAACCCGGAGCTACTGCATTAACCGTAACATTGCGTTTAGCTATTTCTTGCGCCAGTGCTTTGGTGGCGCCTATCATTCCGGCTTTCGCAGCACTATAGTTTACCTGTCCGCTCATGCCTTTAATACCACTCAATGAAACCATATTAATTATTCTGCCATAGCGATTAAACAACATGGGAGTAAGCACGGTTTTGGTTACGTAAAACATGCCTTCCAAACTAGTATCGAGTACAGAACGCCATTGTTCGTCGCTCATCATAGCCATCAATGTATCTTGTCGGATACCAGCGTTATTAACAAGAACTTCAATGCACTTTTCCTTACCGGCATCCTGAACCCATTTACCGAGAATCTCTTCAATATCGTTTTTATTTCCAACATCGAATCGAAGTAGTTCAGCCTCCACCCCTTTTTCTTCGCAAAGCGATTTTGTGTTAAGTGCTTCAACCTCATTTCCTTTATAATTAATGAGAATAGAATAGCCCATTTCTGCCAGTCGTAAACATACGGCGCGTCCGATTCCCCGGCTTCCTCCGGTTACTAATGCGTATTTTTTCAAGTATCTCTTATTTTAGAATTCGTAGAAATTTTCCAAGCGGTTGTAACGATCTTCTTCGGTAGTACTGAAGATATAAGACCATTGAATACCGTATGTTTTATTTCTGGTAACGGTAAATTGCGGATTGATATCAGATGTTCCGATATCATAATAGGCCACCATGTACATTCCTCTGCGAAGTTCAAAACCTGCTTTTACTTTAACTCCGGCGCTCCATGGTTTTAGCTGATCGGTATAAAAAGAATTACCAACTCGCATAGGTCCATTTTCAATATTCACACCATTGCTATAATATTTATGTGAAGAATGAATCAGCTTCTCTAAATACGGCCCAGCACCGGCAATTAACCAAGCGGAGCGAACATCCAGTTTATACGTAAGACATAAAGGCAATGAAACATAACTTAAATCGGAGGTGAATTCTTCAGAAATATTCACACCCTCTGTTTTGTAATAACCACCTCGTTGAGTAAAAAGCAATTCCGATTGTAAGCTCAGATTCTTAGTCATTACAATTTCCGACATCACGCCTAAGTTAAAACCCAACCGCTCTTTAAACAAGGCATCGAAGCGATAGGTATTGGATTTAAAAACCTGGCGTTTAAAATTCAGCCCCCCAACCGGACCCACACGAAACTGAGCAAATCCTTGAATCATTCCGAGGGTAAACACCATAATCAAGCCAAGCCGTTTAAACTGCATACAATGAATTTGGAGCGTAAAATAAAGCAAAAAAATGGAAAGGAAGGTAAGATTTTGTTCAAAAGCATTTACACAGACCGAAACAAAAAAGGTTTATACTATATAAATGAGGTGTTTCTTGTTTAAGGCGTGATATAGCTAACCCCGTTGGTAATATTCATTTGGGCAACCAGGAAGTCGAAAACATCCACACCACCATCACCATTCAAATCCGTATCTAAGTAACCCGTGTTACCATTAATAATATCGGGGTCCATTACTAAATAGTCGGAAACATCGATACCGCCATCTTTTTGAATGTCTCCTGAATAAAGTGCGAACACCCCAGGTGCCACTTCAATCTGATTATCGCCATAGGCCTGCGTTGCTGCCGTAGAAAAATCGTACACGGTATTACTTCCAATCAACACCGGGGCACTACTCCAGGTTTCTAAGCCATTACGATGTTGAACAACTATGTAAAAACTTTGTCCGTTCGCTGCTTCCGGTAAAACGGCATGAAAACTTCCATTGGTAGCAAATTTCTTCCGATTTTTATATACTTGCGCATACGGTGGTGTAGCCGCTCGAAACTCTATGGTAACCGAATCGCATTCGGTTGCAAGGGCCCCTGCTACACCTTGATTTTGTAAAACGGGTTGCATCAATCCTGATCCCAAATAATATCCTTCTATCAAAAAGGTAATATCGGCACAGGCCTGTATTTGTAAGTTTAAATTGTGTGTGGTACAGCCCACTAAGTTTGTGTAGTTTCCACTAGCGGTATAAGTCACATTATTCATCGCCCAAGTATAGGAAGTACAAGCTGTTTCATTTTGAATCACGGTAGATGATGGGTTGATGGTAAGAACGAGTTGATCTATGGTGCATCCGCTGCTCACGCTATACGTGCCGCTCGTTGTGTAAGTTTGATTATTCACACTCCAAGTGTAGGTATCGCAGGCACTTACAGTAGAAGTGGTTGTGGTAGGCGAGGTAATCGTTAAATTTAAAATTTCCGTGTGGGTACAACCGCCGGCATTTACGCCGATTACCGTATATACACCAGAGGAGGTATAGGTTTGATTATTATAAGCCCAAGTATATGTTGCGCATGCCGATTGTGTGGAACTATTTAAGGTAGGTGTGCAAGTGCCGGTTCCAATAACACCTTTAAAAGAAAAATCATTTACGCTTGCCGTTGCCGTAGTGGATGTGGCATCCCATCCATACAAACGAAACGTAATCGGTGATGTTACATTCTGAAACATGGCAGCCAATAAAGGAAATTTATGCGTGGTTGCCGTGGTAGGTATATTGGTAAGACTATATATATCCGTTGTATAATTATCGACACTCGATCGAAGTGTAAAATTTTTAGCAGAAGTTGACGTTCGTTGTAAGGTAGCCTCAAGATATTCAAATTTAATTCCGAAACCAGCCCCTGGCGTTAATACAAATTCGAAGTATTTGTTTGCATCCAATGTTGCAGCCCAATTTGTACAAGCATATCGATCGTTTGAGGTGGAAACCGTTAAGCCGCTTCCACGTTTAATGCCACTTACCGTTAAATTAGCAGCAACCGTTTGGCCGGTAGTATAAGGATTGTTATTCGCAGGCGCTGTGCCGGTAATAGGGTTTGAAAAAATACCCGGTTGCGTTTCCATTATATAAATCAGGAATACTTTTTCAAGAAAGAGGGAGGCGTTGTCGGTACTACGAATTCTCACAGAATAAATTCCTCTCGGAAGAGAAGTATTCACGGTGAGTGTATTTCCGGAAATCAAAAAGGAACTGTTATGTGTATCACCAACGCCATTTACTAAAGTGTACGTGAAGGTATTGCCTAAGTTAAAATCAACACTGGAAAGGGTTCCAATGGTAGTACCTGCGCTTGCTTGTGCGCCGATGGCAACAAGAGAAGTTTGGGAAGAAAGTATAATATTGCTCGGTGCAACCGGCGTACTTTGTCCGACAACCACAAAATCATCTACAAAACTCATTCCTGAAGCTGTTGCAGTAAATCCATCCGGTGATGTTTCGGAAGTCATTAGCATGCGCAAAAACAACGTTGGTTGATTATCACAGGCTGACGGTAATACCACATTGCTTAAAGTAGTGAGGGTATAACTGGCTGCACCTGCATTGCCAGCAGCTATTGTTCCGCCACTAACATCAGTCCAGGCTATACTATCGGTACTGTATTGTAATTTAAAATCGCGCGGACCTTTAAAATTAAATAAAGAGGTAGAGCCGGCCATTTTTCCGGAGAATTTGAGTCCTTCATAACCCAGGGTTTTAAATTTAAAAACCCATCCCTTTTGACCTGTTCCATTGATCCATCCATTGCCCGGATTTTCGTTGAATAGAATTTGATTGCCATTACCATACGCGTCAGATGCTGTGGAAGGAGAAACGCCACCAAAAGTACGCATGGTACTTACCGAAATGTTTCCTACCAAACCGGTATTCGCAAAAGGGTAACGCCAATACGTGGCATTATCGGTAGATTGATAGGTAAAGGAGGCACCATCCCAACCAACAATGGTTTCTGGTGTTTGAGCGTTAGCCGCCGATCCGAGTATGACAACAAGAAATAATAAAATAAGATTTCGCATGACTATGATATTTATTTGACTGGTAGCAATACTAGGTTGTATTATCAACAACACCTTATCCGTGTGGTAAAGCGTCGTAATTAAAGGGTGAACTACATTTTTTTTGTGGTGTATAATAGTTGTTTCTTTGCACTATGCTCCGAAAATCCGGCTCACGACTAAGTTTATTGTTTCAAGATTTTTTTCAAAGTGAAACTTCTTCCTCAGTCATTCTCATTTTTTGCACGGTAGTTTCTATTTTACTTGCTACGTTTTATACGCCCTATATACATGTTTGGGAAGTTCAGGTTGGTGCGCTGTCGGTTGAGCACTGGGTGAATGATGGTTTAATGAGTATTTTCTTTTTGATGATTGGCTTGGAACTGGAGCGTGAAGTTTATAAAGGAGAACTCTCGAGTATAAAGGATGCAGCGTTACCGGTAGCGGCCGCAGTGGGTGGCATGTTAGTACCGGCGTTTATTTATTTCCTCTTGAATCAAACACAACCTTTTTCAAATGGTTTTGGTATTCCTATGGCTACCGATATTGCCTTCGCCTTAGGTATACTTTCCTTGATGGGTAAACGGGTACCCGCTTCACTCAAAATATTTTTAACGGCTTTAGCGGTTATTGATGACCTCGGTGCCATTTTATGTATTGCGCTGTTTTACTCAAAAAACATTCATTGGATTTACCTAGCAATTGCGGGAGGTATTATGCTTGTTCTCTTTCTATGTAATCGAATGAAGATAAAAACTATTGGGCTCTATCTCCTTGGGGGTATCGGTATGTGGTATTGTTTTCATCATTCTGGTATTCATGCTACGCTGAGTGGTATCTTATTGGCTTTTGTTATTCCCTTTGAAGATGGTAGTGAAAACTCGGTTTCGTATCGCTTACAACATGTGCTTCATAAACCGGTTGCTTATGTTATACTACCCGTTTTTGCTTTATGCAATACAGCTATTCCGTTTAGTACAGGGGTCATACATCCTTTTCAGGGTACTTATAATGTTGGTGTTTTTCTAGGACTGGTTCTAGGAAAACCTATCGGAATCACCTTAGCGACAGTATTATTCGTGAAAACAAAATTAGCAAGCTGGCCTTCCGGAATTCGTTGGCAGCATATTTTGGCCTGTAGTTTTTTAGGTGGTATTGGTTTTACCATGTCGGTTTTTATTACCCTATTGGCTTTTAATCAGCCTGATATGATTTTGGAAATTAAATGGACGATTATTATCTCCTCAGCAACGGCAGCAGGATTAGGTTATTTATTTCTATCCCGAACTTTGAAGCAGCCGAATCAGGATGAATAGATGGTACCCCATCATAAGTTGAAGATCCTAAATCCACGAGGCCTTTCAGCACTACCTAACTTATTGAAAAACTTAAACTAGTCTAAGGTTTGAAAACAATAGTCTTTAACGCTATAACTACTTTGTTAAAATATCGCGAGCGATGACGAGTTTCTGTATTTCGCTCGTTCCTTCACCAATCGTACAAAGCTTGGAATCACGATAATATTTCTCCACCGGAAAATCTTTGGTGTAACCATAACCTCCAAAAATTTGAACCGCATCGGTAGCAACACGAACGGAAACTTCGGAGGCAAAATATTTAGCCATTGCACTTTCTTTAGTCATGGGCTCACCACGCATTAATTTATCGGCAGCTTGATATATCAATAACTCCGCCGCTTCAATTTGAGTAGCCATATCGGCTAACTTCCATTGTATAGCCTGAAAGTTTGAAATCGGTTGATCAAATTGTTGTCGCTCCTTCGAATATTGAATAGAAGCTAAATAGGCTCCTTTCGCTATACCTAGGGCAAGGGCGGCAATAGAAATTCGGCCACCATCTAAAATCTTCATTGATTGTTTAAAACCTTCTCCTATTTCACCTAATCGCTGCGCATCTGAAACACGACAATTATCGAACACTAATTCACAAGTTTCCGAAGCGCGCATACCGAGTTTATTTTCCTTTTTACCTGCAGAAAAACCAGGCGTACCTTTTTCAATAGCGAAAGCGGTAATATTATTTTTACTTCGCGGTTCACCGGTTCGGCACAGAACAACCGCTACATCGCCGGTTTTACCATGCGTAATCCAATTTTTGGTGCCGTTTATAACCCATTCATTGCCTTCCTGAACAGCCACGCAACGCATGTTTCCGGCATCTGATCCGGTATTGGCTTCGGTTAGTCCCCAAGCCCCTATCCATTCGCCACTAGCCAGTTTTGGAAGGTATTTTTTCTTAAGTTCTTCTGAAGCAAATTTGTAAATATGATTTGTGCAAAGAGAGTTATGCGCTGCCACTGAAAGACCGATGGAACCACAAACCTTTGCAATTTCACTCACCACAGTTATATATTCGAAATAACCCAAACCGGAACCCCCATATTCGGTAGGTATTAGCACGCCCATTAAACCAAGTTCACCGAGTTTACGGAAAACCTCCACAGGAAATTCTTGACTTTCATCCCATTCCATCATTTTAGGGCGAATATTCTTTTCTGCGAAATCGCGCACCATTTCCTGAATTTGTTGTTGTAATTCGGTTGGAGTATAGTTCATATAAAGTTGCTATTGAAGTGAAATATAGGGGGCAATTTTACGAAATAATTCCTCATTAATCAACGGAACCTGTCGTAATTCTTCTAAAGTAGCAATATGGTAGTCGTGTTCCTTACGATAATTTACAAGAGACAGAGCAACTGAACCGTGCAAATACGGGTGATTATTAATTTCCTGTAAGGTAGCGGCATTCAAGTTGATCTTATGTAGCGGTTTCTTTTTTACCCACAGTTGATCTTTAATTTTAGGCCATATTTCCGAATGAAATCCATACACCTCTTGAACCTGCTCCTTGCGAACAAAGCCTCCTAATTTTCCGCGATAGGTTATAATTTGTTGTGCCATCCAACTTCCGATTCCGGAAAGGGCAATGAGTTGACTGGTATCACAGGTGTTTAGTTCTATCGAACATTGTTTCGGCTGGAATAATGTTGATGCCGTAGTAATTTGAATAAAGGGCTCTAATTGTTTATAATGATCCGGATGTAAACCCCACATTTTTTTGAACCCTTCTTTTTGATAGAAATGTCCACCTTTAGCGCGATAATTAAGAATGGTTCTTGCAAGTTTTGCACTTAATCCTAAACGAATAAAACCGGATTCGTCTAGCGTGTTCGGATCAAAGTTAAAAGGTGTTAGTTGTTGTGGTTGAAATTTAGGATAACCGATACTATCCTTTTCTAAAGAAGAAAGTAATTCGTGCCAAGCGGTGTTATTCCATACCAGTGGTTTAGGTTTTATGAGCAAGGGTAGGATTGAAAGGTATAGCATTTCCGTAAGCAAAATGACACCTAATACCCAAACGCCCAAACGTTGTTTTCGGGAAAAAGAAAACGGTTCTTTCATAATTATGTTTACTGCCAAAAATAGTCGCCGAAAAGAAAAGAAAAAAGGAATAAAATATTCTTATGTGTACGATTGGACTTGTTTTCAAAAGAATTTTAGCTGCAGTTCAGAACATCGAAATAAATCACGAACACTACGTTGATTTCAGTGAACATCAATCGCACGCTAATCTATAGGTTCTTACACCAAAACAGGTATTCTGGCATTTTAAACCAGACCAGATAAACTCGCCAACGTGGCACCGGCACCGCCAGCGGGAACCCACCACGTTGCATAGCCTACGATACCGTCGATAGTAATATTTCGTTCTTTCTGGTATCTGAAAACAGCATCTTCCGTTTGCCTACCAAATACGCCATCCACAGTTAATACAACCTGATTTCCAAAATAACGATTCAATCCGGTTTGAAGTTTTTTAACCTTTAATCCGCGTGAACCAAACAGCAAGGTCTTTGTTTTGGTATCAGCAGGCAAAACCGCCCAAGTGGGCGAATTCATATTACCTGTTTGCGGTAAGCCATTGGCTAATTGTAAATCCTTCACTACGGTTTTCGTTGCGGCATCATAAATTCCGCTAATATTACTGTAATAAAGAAGTTTGTCGTGAACAAGAATAGATTGCAGTCGAAGAACATGCGTTCCGATATCGCCTACATGAAGATTTGGTCCTGTATTCATGAAAGTAGATTTATTTGGTTTCGTATCAGAGTATAAATATACAAACTCCCTCGAAGAATAAAAATGTTTGAACCGATTCCTTTTCAAATTTTTAGGCAGGAATAGACTGCCAGAATTCATTCCGATTTTCATTCGCTGAGCTCAATCCCTTAACTTCATTTTCCCTTTTTTCCTTCATACCACGCCGAATTCGTGGTTTGGGCTACCAGTTTCTCAAAAAAATTGAAACTTCCAAGAGCACTTCTTTATGTTTGTATTGTAAAAGGTTATGTAGATGAGTATAGCACAATCGCAGCAGCTGAGCGCTGATGCAAAACAAGTTATTCATATAGCGCAACAATATGCGCGCGAGTTTATGCATGCGGCATTTTCGCCAGCACATATATTACGTGCACTCTTGCATAAAGATTTTTCGCTTCTTAAAAAATTGGAATCGCTTGGGGTTGATGTGTACTATATTGAAGAATGGGCAGAAATTCGCATGGAGTCATACCCTAAAGCTTCTTCCTCCGACACTATTTTTCCTGATAAGGAAGCAAGCGCTGTGCTAGCGGAAGCCGATCATATTCGACTAAAGCTTAATCGTGATGAAGTTGATTTAGAAGCCTTACTTATTAGTTGTGTTACCCCTGGCGTAGGTTTTAATTATGAACAATTAAAAACGCTACCGGTATCTTCTTTTCAACTTCTTGAAAAACTTCAAACGCAAACTACGTCGCCAAACCAGGATTCCAGTTCAAGCGATAACCCTACCGGTAATCAACAAACAAATCTTCCTATCACAACCGATGCCTTGCTGAAATACTGTATACATAAAACACAAAAAGCACGTGAAGGTAGTCTGCAACCAATCTTAGGTAGAGATAAAGAAATCCGTCAGATGTGTGAAATTCTAAGTCGGAAATCCAAAAGTAATGTCATTTTAATGGGCGAACCCGGCGTAGGAAAAAGTGCTTTGTTAGATGGTTTTGCATTGGCCGTTGTGAATAATAAAGTACCTCTGAATCTTCGAGATACAGAAATTTACGAAGTGGATAATGGTGCTTTAATGGCAGGCGTTCAGTACAAAGGAGAAATGGACGATCGTTTGCGAAAAATAATTAAGGAAATTACCTCACTGGAAAAAGGTATTTTGTTTATTGATGAATTACATACACTTATCGACAAACAAAATAATAATGGTGGCGCCGTTGGCGTGTTGAAACCTGAATTAGGCAAGGGCTTACTCACCATGGTTGGAACAACAACCCTCGATGAATATCGAAAAAGCATTGAAAAAGATGAAGCGTTTAATCGACGGTTTGAAAGCATTAAACTCGACGAACCTGATATGGGCGTTGCGGAGAAAATGATTGTGGATACCGTAACCCTCTATGAAGATCATCATAAGTTAAAACTTAAAGAAGGAGTAGTTTCTGAAGCAGTACGTTTAGCGAAACGCTTTGTGAAGGAACGACGACTACCCGACTCTGCTATAGACTTAATTGATAGAACCCTCGCTGTTACCCGTATGATGGCTGATACAGCCAAACATGATGTAGCCGATTTAATAACGCGCTTGAAAGAGATGTCGGAAGCATCAGAAGATCGTTTGGATTGGTTCTACCAAGAAATTCAACATAGTTTAAGTCCGGTTTTACTAGCCAAATTGAACGAAGAAAAAGAATTTAAAAAGCTCGCTACAGCATCAGAAAAACTTGAATACCTCCACCGTCTTTTAGAGAATCTGTTAGGTATGGCTGAGGAGCCAAAAGAACATGTAGATGTTGCCGACCTTGCAGCGGTAGTAGCCAATAAAACGGGTATTCCTATCGGGAAAGTTCAAACAAAAGAAAAGGAACGTTTGATTAACATGGAGAAGCATTTAAATGCTCGTGTAATCGGACAAGATCACGCGTTAAAAACAGTTGCGGAAGCTATTCTTGAAAGTCGTTCCGGACTTAACAAAAGCGGACAACCCATTGCGTCGTTTTTCTTTTTAGGACCAACTGGTACGGGTAAAACCGAACTAGCGAAATCGATGGCAGAATTTTTATTTCAAGATGAAAATTCAATCATACGATTTGATATGAGTGAATTTAAAGAAGAGCATTCAGCCGCCTTATTGTACGGAGCTCCTCCAGGCTATGTGGGTTATGAAGAAGGTGGTATGTTGGTAAATAAAATTCGTCAGCAACCTTATGCGATTGTTTTATTCGATGAAATAGAGAAGGCTCATCCAAGTGTATTTGATATTTTTCTTCAGGTTTTAGATGAAGGAAAAATGCATGATCGCTTAGGTAAGGAAGGAGATTTTTCAAATGCTGTAATTCTCTTCACTTCCAATATCGGAGCCGAGCAAATTATCGAATCCTTCAATAAAGGCGTTGTTCCGAAATCAGATGAATTACTAGAAAAAATGGCCTCGTTTTTCCGTCCTGAATTCTTAGCTCGAATAACAGAAATCATTCCATTCGCCCCAATCGCCGAACAGAATGTGGTTAAGATTTTTGATATTCATTCAGCGCATTTATTCAAATTACTCGATCTGCAAGGCATCACCTTTACCATTTCCGATACAGCCAAAGAAGCGGTGGCCATGATGGGTTTTACACCTCGTTACGGGGCTCGACCTTTAAAAGGAATCATACGAACGAAGTTGCGCAAACCACTTTCTCGAATGATAATTACCGGAGAAATTAAAAAAGGCAGTCAGGTTCACTTGGATATGGATGAAAATAAGGAATTAAAATGGACGATTCAATAAACAATAAAAAAGGAATACTTGTGAACTCTGAATAAAACCGTTATTTTTAACTCGTCATACTTTGGCGTTCTACACAGAAAATTTATAAACAACATTAAAAAATTAATACTATGATGGATAGCAATTACGGAATAGGTGGTAATGAAGTTAAAACGGATGCTAGCGAAGCCTTTGCCGATATTCCCCAGAACAGAACCTTAATGATGGAGAAACTGACGCAAGATGCTCCGGTGAAACCACAAATTGTACATGGCTTACAAACCATTGAACAAGTGTTTGATCAATTTAAACCGGAAGTTGAAGTAGAGTTTAACGACGCCAATGGCATGGCTCGAAAAGAATCGCTGCGGTTTGCAAACCTTGGTGATTTCGGTGTAAAAGGTATCACAGAACAAAGTGCATTTCTGAAAGATGTTACAACACAACAAGATCAGTATCAGAAAATAATCAAGCAGCTTAAAACAAATAAAATTTTGAAATCAGCACTCGAAAATTCTGATGCTAAACAAGCCTTGTTAGACTCCATTCATTCGTTAATACAAGAATTAAATAATAATAAATAAAATAGAAACATACACTATGGACAATATGCAAGAACAACAGCAGCAGGAACAACAACAATTTGCGGAAGCACCCAAACAACCCGTAATTGCCAATCCCGCGCAGGTTTTAAAAGATAGCGTAGATAAATTGGCCAAGTTTGGAGGCTTCGATTTAATTGAAGCTTCGGTAGAAGGAGCTCAAAACTTGAACCCTGAACGTAAAGCCAGAAAAAATATATTCTTAAGCGAATCGGCCAAAAAAAGTGAACGCGAAACATTGAAACGTACCCTTGAATTGTGGTCGGAAATTTTATCTGCTAATAGCGACATCAGTAGCATGGTAGATTCTTGCGATAAGAAAGCGGAACAGTGTCAGAAAGTACTTCGTGAAAATCTAGCGAAAGCGGTGGAAGAAACAAAAGATCTGGAACGCAGCTATCGTTCGGTAGCTTTATTCTTCAAGAATACCGAAAGCGATAAACTCAAGAATGTGTCGTTCATGAATTGCGAATTAGATCAATTGAAAGATTTAGATAATACTCGTTTTATTGATTCGGTGAATGAAGAATTAAAAATGAGTTTCGACCGCTTAGATCTTCGAAATAATTACAGCATCATGTGTATACCTGGATATCTGGGTTCTAATAAAGTAGTGGAGAAATGGGCTAAAATAGCTCATGAAAATAAAGTGATGCTCGTGACCGATTTTGAAAACCTTGATGCGCCGGACGACGTGATGGAATTATTTGAAATGGCGAACCTTACGGGTGGCGATAAATACCGTTCGAATGTAATGATGACGGCAAACTGGTTAGTTGGTCGTGAGAAATTTGAGGAATTAGGAGAAGAAGATGATTTGTATGTACCACCGAGTGGTGCTCTTGCCGGTAAAATTTATAAAACCCTCATGAGTCAGGTTACAGCCGGAAAGAAATTCGGTAGCATGAATGAAGTGGATGGTGTTAAATTTGATTTGAAAAAAAGTGAAATTGCCAACCTTGAAAAAATGGGCTTAGTACCCATGGTAAAAGAATACGGCAAAGTAATGGCCTTCTCTGCTAAAACCCTTTTCAATGGCGATAATTTAGGATTGCAAACATATTCTGTAGTGCGTGTATTTGATTACGTTACGAAAGTGTTGATGGATTTTCTGAATCGCAGAGCCTTTGAAAATTTCAATGCAAATACCCGTAAAGATCTCATGAACCAAATAGTTAAATTCTTAGATCAAATAACGGGTCCGGATAAACTAATTGAAGATTTCAGTATTCGTCGTTTTGAACAAGATCCGGTTCAGAAAGATAAAATTCATTTAGATATTCATATGAAGCCTTATTTCCCGGCTAAGAATTTCTTAATCAAAATGGACGGACAAAAAGGTGATGACGGTGCTCAATGGAATAGTGAGTATAACCAAGAGAAATAAAGTATTTTCATCTATAATGGAAAAGAGGTTGTAGCACATTACAGCCTCTTTTTTTTGGCCTGAACGAAAAACGCAAAGCAACTTGAAATAGGAACAAGTCATTCAATAAATACAACGTCGTGTGAAATTATTTTATAGCCTTATTACGCGTAGCTAAAAACAAATCGAGTGCGCTTGGCATTGAAGGCACATTAGGTATTGGGGCTTTAATATCGAGTAGCAACCCGGCATCTTCTACAGCCTTTGAAGTAATTGGACCGAAAGCACCAATCAGCGTTCCATTCTGAACAAAATCCGGATCATTATGAAAGAGCGATTTAACTCCACCCGGTGTAAAAAACACAATCATATCGGGCTTCTTCTTCAATTCCTCTTTTACGTCATTGATAACGGTTCGATATAAAACCACTTCTACATATTCCAAACTATTCTTCTGTAAACATTCTAAGGTTTCATTTCTACAGATATCGTTTAAAGGAACAAGGTATTTCTCTTTACTCTTGTGTCGGGCAATCACATCCAGCATACTTTGGATAGAACCATCTTCACCATAAAAAATTTTACGTTTTCTGTAGATGATGAACTTCTGTAAATAAAGCGCAATTGCTTCCGTAATACAGAAGTATTTCATTTCCGGTGAAATTTTAATTTTTAATTCCTCTACAATTCGAAAAAAATGATCGATCGCATTGCGACTATTAAAAATGATGGCCGAGTAATCGTGAATATCTACTTTTTGTTTTCGGAAATCCTTACCGGGCACACCTTCAACCAAAATAAACGGACAAAAATTAAAGGTTACATTATACTTCTTTTCTAAATCAAAATAAGGTGATTTTTCCGACTCCGGACGAGGCTGCGCCACCAGTACCGATTTGATTGGTTTCAAACTACCTTCTTTAACTTTTTCAGTACCTGGTTGTTTTACAGCTTTTGACATATCAGCGAGTAATGTTTCCGGTTTTCCGACATTTTACTTCAACATAAACCGCCCAGCAGCGAGTATAGGTAAAATTTCAAAGGCGCAAAGGTATAGAAAAAAATGAACAAAATCGATCGACATTATTTTTTTTAGCCCTCGTATCATTCGGGCATAGCGCCATAGGGTAATAAATCCAATCACAAGAATAGAGGTATATAAAATAACCTGAAAGAAACTACCACTGCTAAGCAACATCACAATGCACACCGGAAAAAGTATAACAGACCCGATTTGCGTGATGGATGTCATATTACCTTGATAATCTTCATACACTTCCTTGGTAAGGAAAGTCCATACCAATACGCGCTGCAAACAATAACGCAACGCATATAAGCCGAAGCAAAGGGCAATACTAAAGAGTAGCAAGGAGCCCTTTGTATGTATATTCATAAAGATTTTGTTTGATGCGATATAGTGATACAACACATACGCTAAACAAGCCAAATACACGGCACTAAAGATACCTGGATAGCGAACGGAATTATTTAATGTTCGTCGGTTCGCACCACGCTCATCAGTTTTTCGTAACCATGAAAATGCATCTTGCAAATTCTTTCCGAAGGCCAAACGAAAACCGGCGAACGCGTAAAGTAACACAATGGCCGAGAGAAATAACCCGGTTTTATTTTGTTGTTTTCTCGGACGTTCTATAATCGTATTCGTGTTGGGCGGGTACAACATCGGGTGGCTTTTGAGCCATGTTGTTTGTAGTTGAAAAGCACTTGCTTGGGGTTGTTGCCTAAGCAATGAATCTAAGTCGGGGAACGAACTTGCTTTGCCGGCAACCGAAAAAACCAACAATACTATTAGAAAAAATACGCGAGGCAAGCTCATGGCTGGCAAATGTATTATGTATTCCAAACCAGAATCAGAATTTATTCAACAAGTATGTTATTAACTATTCTGATGGTTCAAAAAAGGCAAACTCTACATTTGCGCCATGTCAGACGAATTAAATCAGGAAGGTGCACACGCCAATCATGTAAGTGATATGTATCAGAGTTGGTTTCTCGATTATGCCAGCTATGTTATTTTGGAACGGGCCGTGCCTTCGGGTATCGATGGTTTAAAGCCGGTGCAACGACGCATCTTTCATTCTTTGAAAGAAATGGACGATGGTCGTTTTAACAAAGTGGCCAATGTAATCGGACAAACCATGCAATACCATCCGCATGGGGATGCCAGTATTGGCGAAGCTATAATTACCATCGGACAAAAAGATTTGATGCTTGATACCCAAGGTAACTGGGGTGATGTGCGAACAGGCGATGGCGCTGCGGCTCCACGTTATATTGAAACACGTCTCTCCAAATTTGCACTGGCTGTTGCTTTCAATGCAAAAACAACCGATTGGCAACTGAGTTATGATGGCCGCAAGAACGAGCCTGTTAACTTACCCATGAAATTTCCTTTGCTTCTTGCGCAAGGTGCTGAGGGGATTGCGGTAGGCTTATCTACAAAAATTTTACCACACAATTTTTGTGAAATTATCGACGCATCGATTAAATATCTTAAAAACAAAAAGTTTGAACTCTTTCCGGATTTTCTAACCGGAGGCATGGTTGATGTAAGCAATTACAACGATGGCAAACGAGGCGGAAAAGTGCGTGTGCGCTGTCATATCGAAAAAGTGGATAACAAAACCGTACTTATTAAAGATGTTCCTTTCGGAATCACAGTACCTAATTTAATTGAAAGTATTGTGAAAGCGAATGACTCTGGTAAAATAAAAATTAAAAAAGTTACCGATAATACGGCTGCGGAGGTAGAAGTTGAAATTCAATTAGCCACCGGTGTTACTCCCGATCAAACAATTGATGCCTTGTATGCTTTTACCCATTGCGAGGTTTCAATATCACCGAATATTTGTGTGATTATTGATGATAAACCGCGTTTTATTACGGCCACTGAATTACTAAAAATATCGACAGATAGCACGAAAGAACTTCTCAAAAAAGAACTAGAAATAAAACTGCGTGAACTAGAAGATAATTGGCATTATAGTTCATTGGAAAAAATATTCATCGAAAAACGTATCTATCGAAATATTGAAGAAGAAGAAACTTGGGAAGGTGTAATTTCAGCTATTGATAAAGGATTAAAACCTTATAAGAAATTATTCTTCCGTGAAATTACACAGGAAGATATCGTTCGATTAACGGAAATAAAAATTAAACGTATTTCAAAATTCGATTCCTTCAAAGCCGATGAACATATTAAACAAGTTGAAAAAAATTTAGAAGATACCAAACATCATTTAGCGCATCTCACTGAATTCGCTATTGCGTATTTTGAAGACTTATTAAAAACATTCGGTAAAGGACGCGAACGAAAAACTGAAATAAAAATATTTGATACGATACAGGTAGCAGAAATTGCTATCATTAATACCAAACTTTATATCAATCGGGAAGAAGGTTTTATCGGAACCGGACTAAAGAAAGATGAATTGCTTTTGGAATGCTCCGACGTGGATCAGATTATTGCCTTCACCCGAGAAGGTAAAATGAAAGTGATTAAGGTAGCCGATAAGAATTTTATTGGTAAAGACATTATTCATGCTGAAATTTTTAAAAAGAACGACGACCGAACTACATACAATATGATTTATGTTGACGGTAAAACTGGTGTAAGCTATGCAAAACGATTTAATGTTACCGGTATCACACGCGATAAAGAATACGACCTTACCAAAGGAACACCTAAAAGTAAAGTGTTATACTATACGTCGAATGCCAATGGTGAAAGCGAAATCGTAACAGTGAATTTATCTGCTGCGTGTAAAGCAAAAATTAAATCCTTTGAATTCGACTTTGAAGAATTAGCCATTAAAGGTCGAAGCAGTATGGGTAATCAGGTTACGAAATATCCTATCAAAAACATCAAACTAAAGCAAAAAGGAACATCTAGTTTAGGTGGTAAGAAGATTTGGTATGATGATGTAGTTGGTCGATTAAACATCGAAGAAAAAGGTATGTACTTGGGTAGTTTTGCCGAAGATGATAAGATACTCACGTTTTATAACGATGGCTCCTATACCTTAAACACAACCGAACTAAGTAACCGTTTTGATGCAGAAAAAGTAGTAATGATTGGTAAGTTTAAGCCCGATGCGGTGGTAACTTCTGTTTATTTTGATGCAGAAAAAAAGCAATTCAATGTTAAACGATTTAAGATTGAAACGCTTACCATGAATACCCGTTTTCAATTTATAAAAGAAGGCGAAGGAAATTATTTAGAATGGGTTACCAATATTCCTTCACCGATTATCAAATTGAAAACAGGGAAAAAGAAATTTCTTCCGAGCGAACAAATAATTCATCTCGAAGAGTTTGTAGATGTGATGGGATGGAAAGCGATTGGTGTGAAACTATGTGACAAGGATTTATTGGAAATTAATTTACAGAATGAAACCGAAAGCGACGATGCCAAGCAAGGTGAGTTATTCTAATCCGTAATTATTGCATGCAGTACACACATAAAAAATCACTCGGTCAACATTTTCTGCATGATGAAAGTATCTGTAAGGAGATTGTTGCTTCGCTTCATCCGAACACCAAACACTTGATTGAAATTGGACCGGGTGCCGGCGCACTCACCAAGTATTTAATCCAACATGCATGGGATGATTTTTATTGTATTGAATTAGATCGTGAGAAAGTTCTTTATCTGGAACAAACAATACCTAGCTTGAAAGGAAAAATTCGTGAACTCGATTTTTTAGAAGCACCTAAACCAAGCTGGCATAATTTCTCTGTGATAGGAAATTTTCCGTATAATATTTCTTCCCAAATTGTATTCAAACTCCTTGAATGGCGTGGTGCGGTAGATGAAGTAGTAGGTATGTTTCAGAAGGAAGTGGCAGTTCGTATTGCGTCGAAAGAAGGCAATAAAGACTATGGTATTTTAAGTGTACTTACTCAATGTTATTTTGAATTGGAATATTTAATGGATGTTCCACCGCATTGTTTTACTCCAGCACCCAAAGTGATGTCGGGCGTTATTCGTATGCGCCGTAGAGAGCAGCCCTTGTTTGATGGTGACTATAATGCCTTCAGAAAATTTATTAAAGTCTGCTTCAATCAACGAAGAAAGACCTTACGAAACGGATTAAAGTCCTTTCTTCCGGCAGATCAACTTACAGATTCTATTTTTGATAAACGTGCGGAGCAATTAAGCGTATCTGATTTTATTGCTTTGTATAATACTCGTTGGCCGGCAGGAAAAAAATCGTGAGTTATTAACCTATCCAGACTAAATACAAATTGGTGATATTTCTTCTAATTTCTCGACACCAAAATTTATATCCACACAAACCATTCACCTTATAAGCATTGTTATGTTCGGTGTACGATTTGAAATAATAAAACTAAGCAACCAAACTCTTTTTGGCAATCCAATCTGGAGCTTCATTGGGACGAATAACTAAAATGTCGATAGGGCCACCAACTGTTTTTTCTTTTTGCTGAAAGCGAATGGTATCAATCGTGGTTCGAACAGCGTATTTCGCAAAATCGATAGCATCTTGTAAGGTCATAAAATTCCATGGTATCGGCGTAACAGGTGTTTCTACCCAATCTTTTCCATTGAACATCCTCACCGTATTCAATAATCGGGAAAGCACTTCCGTTTCACCACCCCACACGGCGCCATAACGTATTTCCTGTTGTTGTGCATTCACCCGCGAAATTTGCCGTGCCGCAATATTCACCACATAGGCATGTGGTACTGAAATACCTTGTTCATGACTATACCCTATCGTATGAAAATGGGCCGCTGGATAGTCGTACTTCATACCGAAAAAGTCGAGTAACAATTGCGGAAGTTGATCGATCGTTGTTTGTGCTGTTATTTTCTCCTCAACAAATTGATTAATAAAACCGGCAATTGGAACGCCCTTAATATCGGCAGCGCCAAACGTTCCGATTCCGAAGCGTTGATTGATACAGAAGATTTTAGTATTTGAATCGGAAGCCGAAATCATGTGCAGCTGATCGCCTCCGGCTGTTTTGTTGGTCCAGCTAAGCGTTAAGCGGCTATCGCCGGCTATGACCATTCCTTCCGGAACATATAAGGTTACAATGAGTGACATCAGCTTTGTACAATGATTTTATGAATAGATCTATTTCGGGCTAAAGGTGAGGCTTAATTTTAAATTACTTCGAAAATAAATAGTTCAATTTGTAAGGCTACTTTAATTCAACCATGTACGATTTGACAAGGCTGGTTCAGGGTATTGCGTTGGAAGATTAAAAAATACCCTTATTTGTTGTGAATGAAGTAGTTAGATTTTATTTCTCAACCCATGTTGGGGTAGTAATTTATTGATATTGCGCTATAGTTTCCATTAGTCAAAATCACCTATATTTGTTCACTTGCTATGATTGTATTTCTGAAAGGAAAATTTGAGCGTGTTAGTCCGGCTGCCGTTTGGGTAGATGTTAACGGAGTTGGCTATGAGGTCAATATCAGTTTGCATACCTTTTCTAAAATTCAACATTTAAAAGAAGGTATTTTGTTTACCCACCTTCAAATTAAGGAGGATGCGCATAGCTTGTACGGTTTTTTCGATGAAGAAGAACGATCGCTCTTTCAGTTACTATTATCGGTGAGTGGCGTAGGCGCGAGCACAGCTCGTATGATGCTTTCTTCGATGAAACCGGAGGAAATAATGCAACATATCGCCTCCGGCAATGAATTAGCCCTGGAAAAAATTAAAGGTATCGGTGCGAAATCGGCCAAGCGTTTGATACTCGAACTCCGAGATAAAGTTGTTAAAATTCAGCCAACTATGAATATTTCTGTCTCCGGGTATAATAATCTGGAGCAGGACGCGTTATATGCTCTGGTTAGTTTAGGCATCGCCCGTGCAACCGCTCAAAATGCTCTTCAAAAAACCCTGAAAACCAATCCCGGGTTATCTTTGGAGGACTTAATTAAACAAACTCTAAAAAGTATTTAAACGGTATTGAATCCGAATCTAAAATATGCAGCGCGATTTTTGGCCATGTTCGGCCTCGTGTTTTTTTCATTAGTGTTAGTGCATGGCGGCCCCCGTTGGCACGAAAGCTTGAACGATTTATTATGGGAAACGCCCGAAGATGAGGATAAGGAGGAAGATACCTATGCCGATTATGATGTGCCCCTAGCAGATTCACCCGATACTAAAAAGAATAACGATTCGCTGAAATACTATGTGGATGACCGTACCTCCGATAAGCTCACCGCAGATCCTCCAACGCAATTCGATTTAAAAGACCCTTCCAACTTAAAAACTACCATTGAACTTGAACCTGATTCTCCCAAACAATTTTCGATTTCAGAGAAAATAGGAAAGGAATATTATCGTGCACCAACCTATATGTCTTTTGAAGAATATATGGCCTGGAAAGCAAAGCACGATGAAGAGGCGTATTTCAAGAAACGACAAAAATCCTTAGCACAGATTTCCAAAAAAGGTGGCATCATTCCAAAAGTTAATTTGGGCAATGCCCTCTTCGATCGGATTTTTGGAGGAACAGGTATTGAAGTGAAACCACAAGGTAATGTGGATTTATCGTTTGGCGGAAATTGGCAAAATGTAAAGAACCCTACCCTCGTGCAAAGTGCACAACGGTATGGCGTGTTCGATTTCGACATGAATATGAACATCAGTCTGATGGCTAAAGTTGGCGAGAAGATGAAGTTCAATTTCTCATATAACTCTAAAGCAACCTTTGATTTTGAAAACCAATTAAAGTTGGATTATGCCGGACAGGAAGACGATATTATCAAAAAAATAGAAGCCGGATATATTTCCTTCCCTTTAAAAACGCAGTTAATTCAAGGGGTTCAGTCACTTTTTGGTTTGAAAACGGATTTACAATTTGGTCGCTTAAGGGTAAGTGCTGTAGCTTCTCAACAGCGATCAAAACGCGAAAGTTTATCATTTAAGAATGGTTCGCAAACGCAGAACTTTGAAGTAAGTTGCGATAACTACGAAGATTTTCGTCACTTTTTATTGTCGCATTCCTTCCGAAGAAATTTTAATAATGCGCTTTCAAAATTCCCTATCATTCAATCGCTCAACAATATCAACCGATTGGAAGTTTGGGTTACCAACCGAAACGGGTCGGTAGATAATGCCCGCGACGTAGTTTGTTTTATGGATTTAGGAGAACCCTATCCACATAATAAGAACTTTACAAAGGCCACTGCCGATGTAACCGATAATAATTCGAATACCCTCTACACTACTTTAAATAATACACAGGGAGCGCGTAGCATAGGAACTATTCTAAGTGCGATGAACAGTTTAAATCTGAATCAACGCATCGATTATGAAAAAACGTACGCTCGTAAATTAAATCCAACGGAGTACACGTTCAACTCACAGTTAGGATTTATCTCAATCAACGCACAATTACAACCCGATGATGTGGTTGGTATTGCAATGGAGTACACCAATAATGGTAAAGTTTACCAGGTAGGTGATTTCGCGCAAAACCTTCCTCCAGATAGCACTAACCCAAAGATGTTGTTTTTGAAAATGTTGAAATCAACTGCACCCGATCCAACGGTACCCCTTTGGGATTTAATGATGAAGAATATTTATTCGTTAGGAGCTACCGGTGTGAGCAATGATGAATTTGTGTTGAATGTAATGTACCTCGATCCGGGTGGTGGAGAAAAACGTTATTTACCTGAAGGGCCTAAAGCGGGTATTCCCTTGCTGAACCTTCTTAATCTCGACCGTTTAAATAATCAAAATGATCCTCAAGCAGATGGTCGATTTGATTTTGTAGAAGGAATTACAATTAACTCCCAACAGGGTAAAATTATCTTTCCTGTACTAGAACCTTTTGGAGAAGATTTACGATCTGTGTTTGGAGGTAATATTGCTTTAGAGAAGAAATACCTCTATACCATACTATACGATTCTACCAAGAATATTGCCATACAGTTTCCACAGTTCAATCGCTTCCTGATGAAAGGAACGATGAAGTCGGCAACTTCCTCAGAAATTTATTTAGGTGGTTTTAATATCCCTCAAGGTTCCGTGAATGTAAGTGCCGGTGGTACGCAATTGGTGGAGAATGTTGATTACACCATCGATTATGGTATCGGTAAATTAAAGATTCTCAACTCGGGCGTTTTAAGTAGCGGTATTCCTGTAAACGTTTCTTATGAAAACAACGCAACCTTTGGTATTCAACAGCAAAATTTTGTTGGTACCCGACTTGATTATTTTGTGAATGATAAAGTAAGTGTGGGTGGTACCGCGCTACGCTTATCAGAACGACCTTATTTCAACAAGGTAACATTTGGCGAAGACCCTATAAAAAATACGGTGCTTGGTTTAGATGGAAGTTATCAGAATGATTTACCCGGACTAACCCGTAAACTGGATAAACTACCTTTGTTAAATACAACCGCACCTTCTTTAATTAACGCTCAAGCGGAGGTAGCCAAATTAATTCCCGGACATAACCGATTGATTAACGATCAGAATGGAGAATCGAATATTTATATCGATGATTTTGAAGGAACACGAAGTGGCTATGATTTGAAATTTCCGGTTATGAGTTGGTCGTTAGCTTCCACACCACTCAACGCTAAAGGAAGTACAGGTAAAATATTATTCCCAGAAGCCAATGCAGTAAATGATTGGAAGTATGGTGCGAATCGTGCCCGATTAATGTGGTATAATTTGGATCCTTGTATGGTAGATCCACGACAAGGTTGTATGCCTTCACATTTGAATGATACTGCCATGTTGTCGAATCATTATTTACGACTCATTCAACAACAAGAGGTATTTCCGATGCGTTCTTATACCTCCTTACAAGGGAATTTAACCACACTCGATCTTGCGTATTATCCGAAGGAACGTGGGCCCTATAATTTTGATTTTACAAAGATCGATACCGCAGGTAATTTGTTATTTCCAACCGAACGTTGGGCAGGTATTATGCGTCCGATCGACTTCTCTGATTTCGAAACATCGAATGTTGAATTTATTGAATTCTGGATGTTAGATCCATATCTCGACAGACCGAATGACCCAGGTGGTGAGTTCTACATTAATTTGGGAAATGTTTCAGAAGATATTTTAAAAGATTCAAGAAAATCCTTCGAGAACGGACTTCCTTTCCCGGATGATCCTACCAAAGTGGAAACAACAGCGTGGTCGAAAATTCCAAAGTTTCAACAACAACTTACACCTGCTTTTGATAATCGGGAAGATGCCCGTAAAGCCCAAGACGTTGGTTTGGATGGGATGAATAATGAAGAAGAGAAAACAGCCTTTAAGCTTTATGTGGATACCTTAGCCGCTAAATTCGGAGCGCAATCCAAAGCTTATTTGAACGCTCTTGCAGATCCGGCTAATGATGATTACCATCACTTCCGTGGCGAAGATTATGATAATGCACAATTAGATATTTTTCATCGTTACAGAAAATTCAATAACCCTCAAGGTAATTCACCGGTAAGTGATAACAATTCAAAATACTCGAATGCCTTTACGAATGTTCCTGAATCAGAAGATATTAATCGTGATAATACCCTTAATGAAAACGAACAATATTATCAGTATCGGATAGAAATTAAACCGAACATGCAGGTTGGGCAGAACTATATTGTAAACCGTCAGGATACGATGGTTACCTTACCGAATCGTTCAAAGAAAAAAGAAACTTGGTATCAATTCAAAGTACCTATTCGTGAATTCACCGATCGCATCGGCGCTATCAATGATTTCCGTTCGATTCGATTTATCCGTTTATTTCTAAATGGATTTCAAGATTCTGTCATTCTTCGTTTCGGGCGTTTTGAATTAGGTAGAAATACATGGCGTCGTTATCAGTATTCTTTAAAGAATCCTGGCGAATTAGTTCCGGTATTAGATAATAACGCCACAACCTTCAACCTAACGTCGGTTAGTTTAGAAGAGAATAGCAGTCGATCTCCTGTGCCTTATGTTTCTCCGCCCGGTATTCAACGCGTACAACAACAAGTTGCTAACGGACAAAGTGTTTTGAACAACGAGCAATCTATTTCTCTTTTTGTTTGTGGTTTAGATGATGGTGATTCTCGAGGTGCGTTTAAATCGTTAGGCATGGATATGCGTCAGTTTAAAAAACTACGGATGTTTATTCATGCGGAAGGAGTAGATGGCGAGTCGCCGGCTAAAGATGGTGATGTGCGAGGGTTTATTCGTTTAGGTTCCGATTTCGTAGCGAATTATTACGAGTATCAAATACCTTTAAAATTAACCCCTGCTGGAACCGCTGATCCTTACAAAGTTTGGCCGGAATCAAATAATCTAGATATTGATTTAGCCGAACTCATTGCGGTAAAAGAAAAGCGTAACGCAAGTGGTGCCAATTTTGCTGTTCCGTACGAACAAAAAGATAGTAAGGGAAATTATATTCGGGTTATAGGTAATCCGAATATGGGTGATGTGAAGAACGCCATGTTAGGTGTTTTGAATCCGAAGAAAGGTCCGAATGATATTACCGATGATGGCGCAAAAAAATGTGTTGAGGTTTGGTTTAATGAACTTCGTTTATCCGACATGAATGAAGATGGTGGTTATGCGGCAACTGCCAAACTTGATTTAACCCTTGCCGACTTTGCAACAATTAAAGCGAGCGGTTTAATGCATACCGCAGGTTATGGTAATATCGATCAAAAAGTAAATCAGCGCTTTCAAGATAACTATGCGCAATACGCCGTTTCCGCCAATGTAAATTTAGGTAAGCTTGCACCAAAAGATTGGGGAGTTCAATTGCCTTTGTTTGTTGGTTATTCACGCCAAGCTAGCAACCCTATTTATGACCCTTACGATAAGGATATTAAACTAGAAGATAAATTAAAAGATTATAATCCTTCAGAACGCGATTCGATTCGACAAGCTGCGCAAGATGCAACCATCATTAAAAGTATTAATGTGCAGAATGTACGTATAGCACCAACCAAGAATAAACATAAAGAACCGTGGGATCTTCAAAACTTTGATGTGAGTTATGCGTATTCTCAAACGAATAAACATAACGCACTGATAGCTAAAGATCAGTTAGATGAACATAATGCGTCGTTAGGTTATACCTATAGTGTGAAGCCATTTTACGTTGAACCTTTTAAACGAATAGTTCCGCAGAAGAAAAAGTACTTTCAACTTATTCGTGATGTAAACCTGAATTTATTACCTGCCAACGTTACAATTCGGAACAACTTATTACGAACCTTAGGTGAAACACAAGTGCGGAATATTGATGATGGAAATTACGCACTACCAATTAACTATTTCAAATTTTTTACTTGGGCAAGAACCTATAGTTTACGTTGGGATCTAACGCGTTCCATTTCCTTCGATTATTCAGCCAATAATCAATCACGTATTGATGAACCTTACGGCCGCATTGATACCAAAGAAAAGAAAGATACCTTCTGGACGAATGTAAAACGCTTAGGAAGAAATACACACTTCGGTCAAACATTCAATGCCAATTATAATATGCCATTGAATAAAATACCGTTACTCGATTGGACCACTATTCGGGGAAGTTATGGCGCCACCTATGATTGGACGAGTGCTTCGCTTTTAGCGAAGAGTTTAGGAAATACAATAGGCAATACCCAAAACAAACAAATAAATGGTGAGTTCAATTTTACTCAACTCTATAATAAATGGAAGGTTTTAAAAATTATTTCGCAGCCTAAAAAACCAACCGGAAAAGGTAAAGATGTACCGGGAGGAAAAGGCGAAAAACCGGGAGGTGGCGAACGAAATGATAGAATGCCACCGGGCAAAGGTGGAGGCGGACGAGATGGTAGAGATGGCGGTGATAGATTTCCAGGTAAAGGTGGCACCGATCGTGAAGACTCTGGTGGAGGCACCGATAAGTCGTCTTCAGATACTGATCGAGAAGAAACCAAAAAAGAAGATCGAGTATCTACCGATAAAGGTGGTAAAGAAGATCGTGATGCTCAAGAAGCGGAATTCAAGAAAATAGTTGAAGATCAGAATAAGAAATTAAAAGATAAGAGCTCCGCAATTTCAAAAGCAAACAAAGAACCTAAAGTGGATTCGGTGTTGGATAAAAATGGAAAGAAAGTTGCTGTAAAACGTAAGAAAAAGAAAAAGGAATTCAATCCATCAACAGGAGTTCGTATTTTAGGAAATGCCTTAATGTTGGTTAAACGAGCCAGCTTTAATTATACCGAAAATTTAGGTAGCACCTTGCCCGGCTATATGGATAGTACCCGTATGTTAGGTATTAATACGAGCAGTATGAACCCCGGCTTACCATTTGCCTTCGGTTATCAACCAGATAGATATTGGTTAGAAGCCAAAGGACAAGATAATGTGCTTACTCGTGATTCGTTGTTCAACGCACCGTTTACACAGATGTATAGTCAGTCGTTGAATATTACGGCTAACCTCGAACCATTCAAAGATTTTAAAATTGATTTGAATTTAAATAAAACCTTCAATAAAGGACATACTGAATTATTTAAGGATACCGTTGGTGGTACGAATGATTATATTCACTTAAACCCATACGAAACAGGTGGATTTTCTATTTCTTACATTGCGATAAGAACAATGTTTCAGAAAAGAAATTCAACAAATAATCTTACCGAAGCTTTCTTGGATTTTGAAAATAACCGTCAAATTATTTCATCACGATTAGGTTTAAGCAATCCTTACACGAATAATTTGAATGCACCTGAAGATGAAAACTATAAAAAAGGATATACTCGTTATGCGCAAGAAGTGTTGATACCGGCCTTCCTATCAGCGTACACTGGTTCTGATCCTAAAACCTATCCGTTAGTAAGTAATGAACATGATAATATTCGTTCCAATCCGTTTAAGAATATTTGGCCGATGCCGAACTGGCGCGTTAATTACAATGGTTTAGCACGAACAAAAGCGTTTAAAAATATTTTCCAAAGCTTCACGCTAACGCATTCTTATACCGGTACGATGAGTATGAATAGCTTCAATTCTTCTTTATTGTATCGCGATCAGTTTGCACTCGGGTTTCCTTCTTTTATTGATTCCGTTTCGCATAATTATATTCCTTACTTCATGGTTCCGAATATGACGATTAATGAAACACTTGGACCATTGATTGGTATTGATGCTACATTTAAAAGTTCGCTGAATTTTAAAGTTGAAATTAAGAAATCTCGAACCTTGAGTATGAGTTTGATTGATTATCAAATGAGCGAAACGAAGAGTAAAGAAATTACCATTGGTGGAGGTTACAGAATTAAAGGGGTAACTATTAACACCCCTTATTTCGGATTGAATAAAAAGAAGAGCGATGTGAATATTAAAATGGATTTTAGTTTACGTGATGACTATACCACCATCAATCGATTAGATCAACGTGAATCTCGTGCAACACGCGGACAAAAAGTAATTTCTATTTCACCTTCCATTGATTATTTACTGACGCAAAATTTAACGCTACGCTTTTATTATGATCGTCGTCAAAGTATTCCTTACGTTTCTAATTCCTACCCCATTACGAGCACCCGAGCCGGTTTAATGTTGCGTTTCCTTCTAGGACAATAATCGTATAGTACATCGTTGTTGTGTCACCATATTGAAACAATTTGAATTGTCATTGGAATGTGACAATGAATATTATAAATTTCCGTTAAGGATTATCATATTTACGTAAGAATAAAACTTGTAACTATGATAAGAACATTAATCACCCTCCTCTTTATGGCGTTAACCCATTTGGTTATTGCCCAATGCAACATAAATATGCAATCCTTTATGCCACCCTTTTGTTGGGGTACTTGTGATGGAATTATTTCGGTGAATACTACGGGTGGTACCGCACCTTACACGTACACAATTAACCCTTCGATTGGTTTACAAACTTCACCCGGTTTTTTTACGCAGCTTTGTCCTTCTACCTATACCATTACCTCAGTTGATGCTGCGAGTTGTTCCACTACCTTAGTCTTTTCACTAAACCCTCCACCGGTGCTTCTAGTTTCTGCTTTTAATGTAATTCCTCCAAGTTGCACACCTGGTTGTGATGGAGCAGCAACATTAGTAGCAACAGGAGGTAATCCGAGTTATACCTATTCGGTAATGCCATCAACGGCATCCATAAGTGGTAACACCATAAGCTCTATATGTGCGAATACTCAATATTCTGTTGTTGTAACGGATGGCAATGGCTGTACTGCAAGTACCACTTTGATGGCATTGGCCCCCACACCACCGGTTCTAACTACCTTAGCAGGCAATGATTCCTGCGGAATAAGCTGTGCAGGTAATATCTATTTTAACACGTCTGGCGGTCTTCCTCCGTTCACTGTTTCCTGTACAGGAGGTGTTGTTGGAACAGGTGCGATTAGCGGTTTATGTGGTAATACAACCTACACAGTATCTGTAACGGATGCCAATGGATGTGTTGCTACTTCTACGAATACTATTGGAACATCTTCTAATGCTTTAACAGGTGTTACTGTGAGTTCAACAAGTTACGACGCAAGTTGTTCTATGGTGCCCGATGGCGGTATTGATTTAAACGTTACCCCATCTGCAGGACTTACGTATTTTTGGAGTAGTGTTGGATCAATCACTCAAGATCTGTTTAATGCGGTGAATGGTAGCTATACGGTAACCATTAGTAATGCCGCTGGCGATTGTATGATTTATTCGGATGTGATCGGTGTACAAGGTGCTAACTGTGGAACGATTTCAGGTTATGTTTATTCCGATTCACTAAATAATTGTGTTTTTGATGCCGGAGATTATTATCTGGCTAATAAACTCATCAGTCTCTCAACCGGTGATATTACCACTACCGATGCATCCGGTTATTATCAGTTCAATAATGTGCCTTATGGTACACATACCATAACTCAAATGCTAAATCCGCCGCTATATCAGAATAGTTGTACTCCTCCGGCTGCAGTTACCTTGAATGCAAGTAATTCTATTAGTATGAATAATGATTTTAAAGATTCCTTGGATAATATAGTGGATGAATATGTTTACCTTATAGGAACTCGGTATATACCGGGCCTTTCACCTACTTGGATGGGTGCTTGGATAAAGGTTGAAATTGTAAATAACACCCAGTATCAAATTCAAAATAAGGTAACCTTGATATTAAATGATTCTCTTGATTTTGCCTCAGCATCTATTCCTCCTGCCAGCATAACACCAACGCCGAATGGTGATTCACTAACATGGTTTGTAACGAACCCACCGTTTAGTAATTGGGGTAACAGCGCGACCAATGAAATACTTGTTTATATAAATACACCAACCACCTTGAGTATTGGAAGTATGCTTACTTCTTGTGCAACGTTAACACCGCAAAATGCTACCGATTTGAATATGGCGAATAATAGTGCTTGTATTACCAAAGCAGTTGCCACGTCGTTCGATCCGAATGATAAACAGGTTCAACCTGAAGGCTACGGGCCGGAAGGTTACATTACGCTACAACAAAACGTGATGGACTACCAAATACGTTTTCAAAATACAGGAACAGCAGCGGCTTATAATATTTACATACTGGATACCATAAGTGATAAGTTAGATATTACAACCCTAGATATTAATGGGTATAGTCATCCTTACCAAATAGAAATACTCAATGGTAATGTATTGAAGTTCAAGTTTAATAATATTATGCTACCAGACTCCGGAACAAATCAGCAAGCCAGTAACGGTTATATTACCTATCGTATTAAACATAAACCTACGAATCAGTTAGGTGATGTGATTTTAAATACGGCTGCCATTTATTTCGATTATAACAGCCCGGTTATTACGAACACAACGAAGAATACAATATCATTACCGGTTACTGTAAAAAGTGAAACCCTTGAAGGAACCTTGGAGGTGTATCCTAACCCTGCCAATGATAAAGTATTTGTAATTACTCAAGGAAAATCGGTAGATAAGGAAGTAGCGTTATATACTATTTTAGGCAGTTGTGTTTTAAAGCAAGAAGGTGATCTCACGAAAGGAATTTTACTTGATATCAGTGGTTTGCCGAAAGGTTTATACTTGTTGCGTAATGGTAACAGTACAACTAAACTAACCATTGAATAATTTCCGGAAGAAAGTGAAAGTCAAACAGATAGCGTTAGGCTGTTTGTTTGACTTTTTTCCTTTTCATCATGCTTAGTGCTAACCTAAAGAATCATTGTTAGATAATTGGTTTGTGCAGACACCAATCTCCTATAATGTCAAAAAAATATAATTTACTTGATCCTGAAATTGGTTTCTGGCAACACAAACGATACAAATTATTTCGATTGAAAAAGAGAACAGCCTATAAGTTCACCTTCCATCCTTTATCACTCAACCACTACTTTCAACACCTCTGCACCACAACGCACTAGGTAAATGCCTTTGGGTAAATGGCTTATATCTAATTGCTGTTGCTTGGTTTGTGCAACGAAAACACCTTGTATAGTGTAGAGGTACTTACTAGCTTGCTTGCCATTTTCAAAATACAACATACTATGACTAGGATTTGGATAAACGGAGAACTTTTGTACATCATCTGGTATCGGCGATACGGCTAACGGGAAACAAGTATCGGCTATAGCCCCTAATTCGTAATTAGGCATGCATGGAATGTTTTTCAAAACCCCTTCTGTACTTTGAGCTTTCAAGCACACCGGACAATAATTACATAAAACTCCTTTACCATCCGGATTGTTGATAGTATTTAGTGCTTTCCTGAACCCATGAAACGTACCTACATAAATTTTATTATTATCCGCTAAACCTAAATTTTGGAAGCCATTAAAATAGGCCCATACCGTGTCTGAATTCCAGTCGCCTACTGTAAACCAGGTACTATCTTGAGTATCGTATTGTAACACATGAGCGTATTTAGACACATAAATAAACCGCTTATTGGGTGAATAAGCTACACCGGCCGTACCATTATCCGGCCCATCAGGCGTCATGAGTTCTGGTACTTGAATTTGTTGGTAGTTACTTAATTCCCCATTGCATCGATTAAAATCGGCTGTAAATAATTTACCCATGTTCGAGCTACAGGTTGCTGCCCATTTTGTTCCGTCTCTACTAAAAATCATTTGCCCCCATACATCACCGTATGTAGTATTCTGATAGGGCATGCGTTGTAATCCCTTAAAGTAAATACTATCCTGAGTAACCAAAAAGGTGTATAAATTATTACTATCGGCAGCCATTTTAAGTAACCACCAATCTTTACCATTTCGATGTTTGCAAGCCATCATTTGCGGCTTATTGAGTTCCACATTTTCTAAAATGGGTTGCATACGTTTAACTACTTTACCTGCACCTCCATTGGCATAACGGTCAATAACGCTATACAACAAAACATTAAAAGGGCCTTTACTGCCAACACCATATTGCCAAATATTTGCCAAGTTGGTATCATTACATGTTGGAGTAATAAAATATATTTTTCCGCTATCCATTGGTAAGAAAATAGATGTTTGAGGATAGATACTATTCCCCGTAGAAAATGTATAGTAATCTGGTGAAGCTAAAGAATCACCCCCATCAAGCAAAATACCATATTTGTTGTAAACATTCATCCCGTCACTCATATAAAGCATATTGCCTAGGCTGTCGCAAATGTTTGATACGCCTCGTATAAAGTCTGAATTTGATAATAATGTATCATGAATTTCATTTGCTTGGCTACAATCAATGGAATATCCAAAAACGCCAATTTCCCACGACTTACCTGTATACGATTGAGCAAAAAGTTGATTGGTAATACAAACTAGAAATAGTATAAAAAATGAGCGCATAGAGAATTAGTTTAGATTGATATTACCCAAAATGTGATGTTTTTGTTGTTCAAATCTTTATCATGCAGATAATACCGTATCATTAGTTTTTTCTTGTTTGCATTCCGTATATGAAGATACGATTGATAGCTAAGTATAGTTTTCATTTATTAACGTATTAATGTATTGAAGGCAATAACCCACCTTTAAAAAAGTATTGAATGCCGATTGAAAAAGTCATGCTGCTTAACAGTGTAATTGGTCGTTCAGGAACCGAAGCAGGACGTTGGTAGTAGCGTTGATATTTATAATTCCAAGGGTAATGTTTTATCGGTATATGAGTATCTTTATCATAAGCATAATATCCATAGCCCGTCATTTCTTCATTTTTATTTTCAAAATCATTTAGAGTAATTTGATAGTTAAGCCCTGCGTTTAGTTTCAATTGATCAGAAAGGCATAGCCCCATACCTAACCGGAATATCAGACCATAGTTTATTCGTTTATACAAATCGGAATCATAGAATGCAAATGAAGTGTCCTTTTTATTATTATAAACTACATAATAAGAATTGATATCATAGTTAAGATATACGTCTTCCTTAGTAGGATTAAAACTAGGATATTCATATACTTCTTCCTGATACCGCAACAAGTATAATAAGCTAACTCCTAATGAGGCGTTCAATTCAAATCGATTTTTTTGTATCAGATTCATTTTAACTAATAAAGGTAGATTCACAAATTGATATCTATGTTCACTTCTCACTTTGAGCACTTGTCCTGTATCACATTGTCCGTTAAAATCAAAACTGAATTTTGAATAGGAGGGTTCTAATCCAATACTCAACCTTGAGTTCAGGCCGTATCCAATTGCTATGCCATATCCAACCGTTAAATTACTCTTCTTTTTTAATCGATCACCCGCCTTGGCATCCTCCTTGTTAACTGCGCTATTAAAACCGAAATTAGTTTGCGCTCCAAGGTAGAATCCCTTTTGTGCTAAAGTAAGTTGAGAAAGTAGAATGAATTGAATTAATACTATACGTTTCATGATGGTGATTATTCGATGAATGAATTTGTACTGTCGGGTTTGGGGAATTCTTTGAAATAATAGAAATTAGTATCTGGATATTGATTAATCTGATTATCAAACTCATATTCCGTCATTGCAATTGTAGAGTCGTTAAGAATTATACCCCGGTTAATAAAAGGTCTGAAGCATTCTAGATTTGAGCTTTTATCGAAAAATTCTATTTCTATTATGTCATTGTTTAATCGAATCAACCCCCAATTGAATTTATTATCTTTATTATCTGTATAGTAGCTTCCATTTGAAATTCTAGTACTAAATTCAACTAATTCACTTGTATCTGTTCCTACTAATTCCACAAGACCTATTCCATTTTTATAGAAAAATTGTGGCTTAATATTCTTGACCCCCTTTTTGTAATAGAAACCATCAATTCGCAACGATGCACTAAATTCCGTTTTAGGATGAGTCAATCCCCCATCACATGTTGCATTCTTATTGCAGGAAAACAAATAAAATGTAAAACATAGAACCATGATATTTCTCCATACGACTGTAAAGAGCTGCCTCCTGCACTCTCTGGCATTTAACGTGTTGGCCATATGTATTTGCCAATATCGGAGTAATGTAGTTTTCATTAAATAAATTTTTCGATTTACTAAAATAAGAAATCAATTTTTAATAAACCTAATTTCTTTCCCTAATAAGGATCGCACACTTGTATAAATTAGCGTAGCAGTTCTCGTACAAACACTCACCCATGATTTGTGTCTACAAAAACCATCTTTGTCACGAATCGCTGAAACAACGTTTATAACGCAAATAGTTTGTGCGGACACAAACCATGGAGATAAAGTACATCTAAACTAACTATAGAATAATTTCCGGAAGAAAAGAAAGCTAAACAGATTGTATCAAGCTGTCTGTTTGGCCTTTTATTACTTATTTTTTCTTCTGATAGTAACCTTGGAATACCGTTTGCAACAACTTGCCTTCTGCCGAGAGAATATGCCACGATTGCAGTACACGACCATCAGCTAATAATTCCCAAACGAGTTGATTTCGATAGTAACTTTTATCTCTTTTAGAAGTGAGAAGTTCACTTTGTAAGATCATTTTTCCATCAGAATATCCTCCTTTAAGAACCAAATTAGTACCGGTATTATCCACCCAAAGTTGATTCCAGGAGTCATCGTTCGAATCGTAGTAATTATAACTGGTGCCGGTTTGTTGAGACGCTATCCAGTTTTCTTGTATCAAACAGGAATCCTGTAAATAGTGTATGGTGTTTTCTCCAATTTTTTTTCCTTCAGGATTAAAAACGTCCCAACGACCCAGCCAAAAATCAAACTGACGATGTTTACTTGTTTTACAAGAACCTTGAGCGTTCATCCTAAACGAATGAGTAAGGGTAATGCACAACATAAAGAGGCAGACAATGTTTTTCATGGTACTAAAGTAAAGAGATTAAAGCGATTTTATTATTTTGATAAATCGTACCCCGAAGGGTCAGCCGTTTCTTCAACTTCTGTGATTTGTAATCGATACAGGTACACACGAGGCATGTAAGCGATTAATAAATCAAACTCCAAGACAACAGGTGAAGATTGAGATAAAACTATTTTTTGTACTCAACGTTCATCCTGTGAGTAGCATTGAAAAATAGATTTTATCTAGAAGAAACGACTGAATGCAAACAGACAGGTTTTACCTGAGAATACGATTTATTGTTTTTGAATGAATTGACTGTTTTTGTATTCCCCCTGTATCGTTTCTAGTACATAGGTTCCGGGTGTGAGATCAAAAAGATACAATGGTTTTGTTTTTGAACTTATTCCAGATAAAACAACTTCACCCTGTAAATTGAATAGCGAAACGGCAAGCTCGCTTTCTGAATTAATATAAAGTTCATCCTTACAAGGATTTGGAAACACGGTTGGAACGTTTACCGTGGAAATATCTTTCACAGCACTTGGCGCCAGTGTGAGTTCATATAAATCTTTATAAGCAAATTCTCCGCTGGCATATTTATAACCACATCCAATGTAAGCCTTATTATTTATTACTCCGGAAACCGGCCATAATCTTCCATCGCCCGGGTGTTGATAGGTGGTAGTAGACCAAGTATTGGTGTTCATGGAATACATTAATACGGTTTTAGAAAATACCGAACCACTCATTCCTAAATCTTTATCACTTCCCAAAACATAATACGCATTATTGGCTATCGTAAACGCTGTTCCACCTTGAGTAGCCGTAACGGGCATGTCTGCTTTGGTTGTCCAGGTATTAGCAACCGGGTCGTATTCGTATGTTTTGTTGGTTGCAATCGCTGTTGAATTTAATCCCCCAACCAAATACCCTTTGGTACTAGATGCAAACCCTGTTGCCGCTTCTAACGCTACAGGCATATCGGCCTTTTGAGTCCAAGTGTTGGAGGCGGGATTATATTCCCATAGCTGTTTACTAACTCCTGATTTTGTTGAACCCCCTGCTACATAAATTTTATTATTCAAGGAAAAACTAGCTGCGAAAACTCTTCCTGAATCCGGAAAACTTGCTTTAGCGGTCCAGGTATTGGCTACGGCATCATACTCATTTAAATCGGTAAGATAAACAGGGGAAGGACTAAGACTTAAGTAATACGATGAACCTAAACCTACATAAGCTTTGTTATTTACGGTACCAGCTATGCCGGCTGTTCGGTTTGCTTCCGTAGGTGCCGTCTTGGTTGTCCAAGAACTACTACTAGGATTGTAAGCATACATATCGGCGGTATAGCCCGCTGTAAAACCTACATAGCCTCCTATTACATAGAGGGTGTTATTCAGAACAAAGGAATTTGCTCCTCCTCGTCCGGCCTGCGCTTGAGGTATGGCTGGCTTGCTCAGCCATTGAGCACAAAGGCCGGTAGAGAAGAAAACTATAACCATCAGAATAGAACAATTTTTTTTCATACTTTTTCTTTAAGCCTAAAAGACAAACGGCAAGCACATCAAGTTTGAGAAACATACCTAAATCAAACTTAAAACTTCATCCTATATATTAATCCTAATAAAACGCATGTAGCTTTGAGTTGCTTTGCAACGCAACTTGCCACGGTGGCTTTTAATTCTGATCCCTATCTTGATAGGTGGGCTGATTATTTTCCAAATTTTATGGCATAGCCAGCAAATTGAAAAACAAAAGAGCGAATATTACATTCATGTGTTGTACGTTCTTAATAGAGCAAAGCGTGCGTTACATGATAAGAATAATTGCGTTACATTTTATAGTAAACCTTCAGTAAATGCTCATGAAGCGGTTATTCTGCTTAAACAAAAATGGAATGATAAAGGATATTTTGGAAAGGCTGATACGATTAGCTTATGGTTGAAAAAAGAAGATCTTCCGGCACCTATTCGTGATAGCATACCTCTCCGGTATCAAGCTTATCATTCTTCTTTGCCAACCTATGCTGAACTAAGTTTGCGCGTTATGTATTCTGATAGCATGCCAACTACATTAGGCAATGTTTATCCGTTTGATAAAATCTTGCATGCCCCAAAAGCAATCAACTTTGAAGCGTTCTATCAGTTTTTAAAGGATGAATTACTGAAAGAAGGTATTCAGGATAGTTTTGGATTTGGTTTGAAGAATATGAAGACTGGTGCTATTTCATCCATGTATCGTATCAAAGATTCAACCGAGTTACACCATCCTAACTATAGTATTGACGTATGGCAACAGGATGAATTTACAACGCCCCATTTGTTGAGTTTGGTATTCTACACGTCTCCTTTTCATCCCTGGCAGCCAACTTGGGCCTTATTATCCTTAGTGGCATTGGTATTACTTTTTATACTCCTAATATATTTCTATCGTTTTTACAAGCAACAACGAAAACTATCGCAACTCAAATCAGATTTCATACATAATATGAATCATGAAATGAAAACACCTATCACCAATATCCTTCTAGTTTTAGAATCTCTCACAGAACAATATCCTCAAGCTTCTTCTCGTCAACTGCTAGAAATTGCCAGTAAAGAAGCTTTTCGACTGCAACAGAATGTAGATAAAACACTTCAACTCAGTGTGCTGGAAAATGAAGAGCTACACCTTCATCTTATCCCGGTAAATATTAAGGAAGTGCTAAGTGATGTTTTGACTAGTTTTCAACCGATACTCGATAGTTTAGATAAAGCGACCTGTACGATTTCTGGTGATGATATTGTATATAAAACAGACAGATTACATTTTACGAATATTATTTCTGCTCTACTTGATAACGCCATTAAATACAGACGACATCATGTTCCGTTACAACTGAAATTTACTGTAAAGCGCGAAAGTAATTTTTGGATTCTAAGTTGTTGTGACAATGGTATCGGCATGTCGACGGATGTAAAGAAACAAGTATTTGATAAATTCTATCGAGCCGAAACTGGACTCGTTCATAATACCAAAGGATTTGGTCTTGGGTTGAATTATGTAAAAACCTTTGTTGAGTTAAACAGTGGATCGATTTGGGTGAATTCGAAAATCAACGAGGGTTCTTGTTTTGAACTTAAATTTCCAATGAAAAACTAATGGAAGGATATAATATACTTTTAGTAGAAGATGATGTACATCTTGGTTTTTTGCTAAAGCAAAATTTTGAGTTAAAAGGCTATCAAGTAACAGTTTGTGAAAAAGGATCGGAAGCGTATGAACAGCTTAAGGTGCAAACATTTGATTTGTATATACTGGATGTGATGTTGCCTGAAGAAAATGGTTTTGATGTTGCACGTAAAATTCAGGAATACGATAAAAATAAACCCTTTCTCTTTTTAACAGCGGTGAATACAGAACCTGAGAAATTTGAGGGGTATGAATTAGGCGCAGAAGATTATATTTTCAAGCCTTTTAGTTTTCGTGAGTTAGAATACAAAATACAGGTTATACTGCGCAGAACTACAAACTCTATTTCAGATATAACTCTTTTTGGTGATGTCACTTTTGATAAACGATTGCGAACACTTCAAGTTTTAGATACCTCATTCAAATTAACCCGAAGAGAATGCGATCTATTATCCGAATTTTTGAAGAGGAAGAACGCGGTAGTTAACCGGAGACAAGTATTGCTGAAGCTTTGGGAACGAGAAGATAAATACACCCTACGTAGTATGGATGTTCACTTAGCTAAATTGAGAAAGATCCTGTTAAAAAGTAATCAGGTTAAACTAGAAAATATTTATGGCGAGGGCCATCGTTTGTTAGTTATCGAAGCGGAGTAATCGTTTTTCGCTTCCTGCTATTGGTTGATAAGGCATCTATAGTGGCGAGCATGAGCGAAGCTCTCGAGCCAACAAATGATTGCAAAACGTTGTTATTTAAGAAAACGATCAAGGTGTATTCGCTGTAATTCCTTCCGCAATATGATTTTCAACAACTAAAAAATCAAAGGCATCTACACTTCCATCGCCATTCAAGTCGGTTGAAAAGTAACCAAATGAACCAGCCACAATATCCGGATCCATGATCAGATAATCGAATACATCAATACTTCCATCCTGATTAATATCTCCAGAAAATAATCCGAATACACCGTTCGTAATTTCTATTAAATTACCGCCATAGGCTTGCACGGAGGAGGTTGTCATATCATAAACCACTGTATCGGAAAGAAAGGTTATTGGAGCAGTCCATGTTTCTAATGCGTTTCGATGACGAACGCGTAAGTAAACCGATTGCCCATAAGTAATGTTAGCGAATTGTACTTGCAACAGACCGTTTGTTGGAAGCATAGTATGAACTTCCTGTAACGCATTGTTCGTTGAACCTGTTGCGAAAATAGCTAGCGAGATGCTATCTGTTTGTGTTGCGGAATTGCCGGCACCTTGATTATACAACACAGGCATCATGGCATTCGTGCTGGTTGAATAATACCCCTCAATGAAAATTTTCATCTGCAAAACACCGTCTACCTGAATATCATTTGAAATAGTTTTTATAAACGAGGATGAACAACTAGTACCACTTACCGTAACCTGTACACTATCACTAGCCTCAGAACCGAATTGTACTGTAATAGAATCCGTTCCTTGTCCGTTTAAAATAATTCCATGATTTACTTGCCATTGATAATTTTGTCCGGATTGCGGAAGCGCTATCTTGTAGCCATAAATTTGTCCGGCATGAACACTATCCAGCCCTATAAACAATGCATTCGGTTTCTCATGTACATGATCGAGCAAAACCTGAAATTTCGGAATGGATGTAAATGGTGGTTGTATCTCAAAATTCAATAAATGCCCCCAACTTCCGTAAATACTATTATTAGGTCCGCTTAAGGTAAAAGCCATGGCTAATTTACTGCCAAGTTTATTCAAACTATCCAGAACTCGGTCGTACAGGGTGTACATCTCCGGTGCATATTGTGCATTATACATGGCATTGATAAACGGAGGTATACTGAAGTTCGTAAAGTGTTGTCCGCCTTCATAGTTTATTACATCCTTGCCAAACATGCGAGCATCCCGATATACTTCTTCCCATTGTGAATAGATAGTTAGAAATCCGTTCGTGGCGTTTTGAATAATATCTTGTGGTGTTGCCTCTGCACCAAGCGTATTCAAATTCGGGTTGCCGGTATTGCTATAATCTAAGCCAACATAAAATGATGGTGAAAGCGCATCGTAATCATCTGGGTCGGCATGTGCCATGATTTCCCGATTTAAATAATTATTCGTGAGTTGTAAACCCAGTATGCGCGTTAAACGATGCTTAGCATTGTTCCACACTTGCGACCAAATACGATAGGCGTGTGTTGCGCGTTCAACATAACGTCGGGGGTAGGAGATACTCTGATTGGTACTATCGGCAACATAGTGTGCTTGAGCAAATTGCCAATTCCAAACTTCATTACTGTATTCCAAATACACATGAATACCCGGATGCAGTTGTTGTTTGAAAAGCAGCGCCATTTGTTCGATGTAATAATCATCGGCAAGATGTGGAATATTAATCCAGATATCTTTTTTATACAGATTCGCTAAAGCAATAATATGCTCGTAGGCTACACCGCCATGAGGGGTAATACTTTGCGAATAATAGGTTGGTTTAGTTCGTTCTTGCCAAGTTCTATTTTCATTACCATTCGTTATGAGCCAATCCATAAAACGTAAACATTTGAAATAGTTTATTTTGTTTAGAAAGTCTGGTTGAAACGGTTGTGTAAGATAGGTTGCCGTATCGGCTATTTCAACGATACGAATATTTCGTACCGGATTTAAACTATTGGAGTAAGGCATATTAAACCAGATATTGCCATCGCCGGCAACATTAAAATCAATGTAGTGGAGGCCGGCCACAACATTATTTACATCACCTTGTAATTGTATGGTTCCCTCTCCATCATACATCAACCGCATGGTTTGAGCTACAGGCAGAAACCCTAACGCACTAATTACACCACGTACCCCTCGATCGCCGTTGAAAGGAAGCACTAAGGGATAACCGTTGCTATCTTTAGGGATAGCGCTGAATTCATTGGTACTCCATGTGTTTCCTCCAATCGGATAGGTTACCCATTCACCCACGTTACGAAAATAATCGGTAAACACACGACCGTTGCTGTAGTAAGAAATTCCTTCCAACCCAACTCCCAATTGTAAATCGCAGGGGTTAGGTTGCCAATTAGTACAGGTATTGCTATCAATAGGTACGTGTAGTGTAAACGTGTCGGCACAACCATTCGTGCCACTTACAAACAGAGTATATTCTCCACTAGCCAGGTTTTCGAATTGAATACCACTACCATTAGGTGCAATTTGTTGATTGTTCTGATTGAATAATTGAAAGCTTTGTGATGCAGTATTATTTACCTGTAAACTACCGTTCTGGCCACTGCAGTTCGCCATACTTAATAACTGAACCGCTAACGGACATTCAAAACTGCCGTTGCTATTAAAACAAGTCATGGTTTGGTAACTCGTATGACTCACGTTATTATTATCGGTAACGGTTAAGCTAACAATTAAACTACCTGCAGTTTGAAACGTATGATTTACTTGAACACCATGTTGTAAAGCTGTGCCATCACCAAAATTCCACGTATAATCAATAATACTTCCACCACTATCGTACGACGAACTAGCATCGAAGGAAGACGAAAAAGGAATCGTACCCGAATTTGGTGTAACAACAAATTGAGATATTGGAGGTGTATTTACCTGAACAGTATTATCGGGAGTAGCACATGCGTAAGAGGCAGCTATTCGCAATTCATCGAGTTCACCTTGAGACGGGTCGTTTCCTAAATAGGTAGCGAAGGAACGAAATGCATAAGAAGTGGAATTGGTTAGAGTTAAATTCGGTGAGGTTGGCGTGGTATTACCAAGGCTAGTTGGATTAACGTATAGCTGAAAGGTATTGTTGCTTGATAAACTGATTTGAAATACAAATAGCGTAGGTGTATTGATAGCAATAACTTGATTCGTTTTATAAATCGTGTTGTCGATTCGTACACTCCACCAGCGAAGTCCGGCACTATCACTGGCCGAACCGAAATACCCCGCTTCCACTTTCTGATTGGTGCAGCCGTTACACCATGCAATAGAGCTTGTATGTAAACCGGCCCATACTTCTTGATTGTTGTTGCTTCGTTTGTTCAACAGAAAACTAAAATATAAAGTGCCTGAGCCAATACCCCCGTTTTGGAGATAGGGAGCGAACGGCCCGGTATTACTTACATCTAAAGCGCGGCCAGCAGTGAGGTAACTTTGTCCGCCTTGCATTTTATGACCGGACGTTTGTAATGCTGCGTAGGTAAGACTGCTACTAGCCGACTGATAGCCCGGAACATTGTTATTTTGATTTTGAACATCCCAAACATTCGACCAGCCAACACCTCCAGCTTGTGCTACCATGGCTGTATTGGGAGCGTAATCAAAACCATCGTACAGGAGGTAGTTGCATAGTTGAGCATGGTTCAAGGATGGAAATAAAAAACAACAAAGTAGCGAAAGATAAATGCGATTCATGTTAGGTGTTAAACTTATACTTAAATGTAAGGCTTAAGTTTTATTTAAATAAGAATCCACTGTGGTTTGTGCGGACCCAATATGGGAACAGACGATAAACTTAATACACAGGCTTAATTGCCATTAACCTACAACGAATGGAGGAACGAATTCGAAAAGTAGCAAATTTTCCATTCATCCCTTATAAACTTTGTTATCCCTCAAGCATTTCTTAGCTTCGCAATCATAATTTTTTCAATATGAAATATGCCGCCCTCAACCCTGCCATTTTTACACAGAACAGAAACCGTTTCGCCAAAAAAATGAAACCGAACAGCATTGCTATCTTTCATGATCATGCTGTACTTCCTGAAAATGGAGATGCTCAACACCGATACAAACCCAATAGCGATATCATTTGGTTGAGTGGTCTTGTTCAAGAAAAAACGATGGTGGTTCTTTATCCCGACAATCTCGATAAAACTTATCGCGAAGTATTAGTTATACTTCGTCCGAATGAAGTACTGGAAAAATGGGAAGGACATAAACTCAGCAAATCCGAAGCTACGGCCATTTCTGGAATGAAAACAGTAATCTATTCCGATCAGCTTCCGGCGCTGTTGCATAGTTGGGTACATCATGCGGATACTATTTATTTAGATAGCAACGAAAATGATCGTACCGATTTAACCTTACCTCGAATAGATTTATTATCTGTTCGCGATTTCATGAAACAGTATCCGTTACATCATTATGAGCGTGCAGCTAAAATCATGAAAGAACTTCGCGGCATCAAAACCAAAGAAGAAGTGGCAGTGATGCAACAAGCAATAGACATCACGCATAATGCTTTCCTGCGCATTTGCAAGTTCATTAAACCGGGTGTATATGAACATCACATTGAAGCAGAAATTACGCATGAGTTTTTATGGAATCGTGCAACGCGTCATGCCTATGGTTGTATAATCGCAAGTGGCGATCGTGCTCGTGTTTTACATTACGTTGAAAACAATCAGGTTTGTAAAGACGGTGAATTAATATTAATGGATTTTGGAGCTGAATATGGTAATTACTGCGCCGATTTAACTCGAACCATTCCCGTGAATGGAAAGTTCAGTAAACGTCAAAAGGAAATTTACGACGCTTGTTTACATGTGCATCTTTATGCGAAAAAATTATTGAAACCGGGCATCACGTGGTTAGAGATAACCTCTAAATCGCAGGATGAAATGAACAAGCAATTATTAAAAATTGGATTACTTACCAAAGAAGATATTAAGAACGAAACGCCGGATAATCGGGCTTGCTCCAAGTATTTTTATCATGGGTTAGGTCATCATTTAGGAATCGATGTGCATGATTTAGGTTCACGAAATACTCCTATTAAGGAAGGCATGGTATTTACTATCGAGCCGGGCATTTACGTAGAACAAGAACAAATTGGCATTCGCATAGAAAATAATTTCTGGGTAACAAAAACAGGTAATGTTGATTTGTTCAAAGGCATACCTATTACCACCGATGAAATTGAACGAGCGATGAAGGCGAAATAAGCATCGTACACTTATCACCCGATAATTCAATACATTTGGTGAAACTATGAGTTCGAAAGAATCGTCGAAAAGTCTGGAAGAAGTACACGGCAGTATTGATACCCGTTCTAAATCTCCGTGGAAAAAAATTTTATCTTTTTTCGGTCCTGCCTATTTGGTTTCTGTTGGGTATATGGATCCTGGAAACTGGGCTACTGATATTGAAGGCGGAAGCAGGTATGGATATGCATTAGTTTGGGTGTTGGTTATGAGTAATATCATGGCTATTATTTTGCAATCGCTATGCGCCCGATTGGGAATCGTTTATAAAAAAGACCTCGCTCAGGTTAACCGCGAAACCTATCCACCGGCCATCAATTTTTGTTTGTATGTTCTGGCCGAAGTAGCCATAGCTGCTTGTGATTTAGCGGAAATACTGGGCATGGCTATCGGACTTAAATTACTTTTTCATCTGCCGATGTTATATGGGGTGGGTATCACCATTCTTGACACGTTTTTGTTACTCTATTTGCAAAAATTAGGTATTCGAAAAATGGAGGCCTTTATCATAAGTTTGATTGCCATCATTTTTGTTTCTTTTGGCTTTGAATTGTTTTTCAGCAAACCAGAATTCACGGAAATTGCCAAAGGTATTATTCCAGGATTGCCCGACACCTATGCCCTTTACATTGCCATAGGCATTATTGGTGCAACCGTTATGCCACATAATTTATACCTTCATTCTGCTCTAGTGCAAACACGCAAAATTGGCGATGATGATGCGTCAAAACGGAAAGCCATTCGGTTAAATAATATTGATTCTACCATTGCGCTCAATCTTGCCCTTTTCGTGAATGCCGCTATACTCATTTTAGCGGGAACTGTTTTTCATAAAAACGGTTATAATGAAATTAACTCTATCGAATCGGCGCATGAATTATTAGCACCTTTGGTTGGTAAATCATTAGCCCCTATTCTGTTCGCGGTGGCTCTTATTGCCGCCGGACAAAGTTCTACGGTTACCGGTACCCTCGCCGGACAAATTGTGATGGAGGGTTATTTAGATCTTCGAATTAACCCTTGGCTTCGACGAATCATAACTCGTTTAGTAGCCATACTTCCGGCAATGCTCACCATTTTTATAGCCGGAGAAGAAAAGGTTACCGACTTGCTGATTTTAAGTCAGGTAATATTAAGTATTCAATTAGCGTTTGCAGTAATACCCCTTATTTATGCCGTAAGCAATAAAGAACGAATGAAGAATTTTGTTATCAAACCATTTACCTTGGTGGTTGCGGTATTGATTGCGAGTATCATTCTCTACCTCAATTTAAAAATGGTATTCGGTAAGGCCATTGATTTTCTGGAAGGTAGTAGTGGTTTTGGTTGGAAATCGCTTGTTGTTCTTGGGCTTTTACTATTTGTTTTTTTATTGGCAGTTACTATAGGATATCCACTCGTTTCTCGCAGAATCCGATCAACGGAAAGAGTTTTGCATCAACCAATTCAACTCGATCTACCCAAATTGGTCCCTTATGAACGAATAGCCTTAGCACTTGATTTTAGTGATACCGATAGTACGGTTATAGCTCATGCCTTACGGAATGCTTCCGATTCAAGTAAACTATTATTAATTCATGTGGTTGAAAGCGCCAACGCAAAAATTCTAGGAAAAGAAACAGATGATAAAGAAAGCAACCAGGATAAAGATCAATTGAATTATTATAAAGCCTATCTGGAGCAAGAAACCGGGAAAACGGTTGACATAGAATTAGGTTATCGAAACCGAGTACATGAAATAGTTCGCATGTGCCAAGATAATCAGGTTGATTTACTTATTATGGGAGCTCATGGCCATAAAGGAGTTAAAGATATTCTCTATGGTGCAACCATAGATGCCGTTCGACATCAGTTGCGCATACCGGTATTAATAGTAAAATAAGTTCGAGACTGCGTTATCCTTTTTTCATTTTTCGGATAATCATCTGGCGAAAGTCTTTTTCCGCGCGATACAAATTTGAAAGTTGATCATTGCTAATAACTTTCAGAAACTGAGGTGCATATTTCTTTTTAATATCTAAGGCTTTTTGCTCATTCTCAAGCATATCTTCAGCAGAAAGATCATCATTCCCCTTTTTGCGTTGTTGCATAAATGCCCTCATTTCAACTTCATATTGATTATAAATTGGCCAAAATTTCTCGGCCGTTTTTGAATCTAAACTCAGTCGTTCCGTTATAAATGCAATTTTTAAAGCTTCTATGCGCTCGCCACGTTGTGCGATTGTGGTTAAGGTTAAACCAATAAAAAGACTAAGTAGAAGTAATAATTTTTTCATATTAAAAAACGAATTTTTCCAGTTCTTCGGAACTCATATTTTTCAAATCAAAGTTATCATAAACCTCCGTTTCTAACGACATAATATCTATTTGATTTTCATCGATATTCTCGAAACTTAAATCGCTCCCGAATTCCGATGGATGAGCGTTCATATATTCTTGAATTTCATGGGTTGATATTTTCGCCATTTGTTGTTCAACACTTAGGGTATTCTTTTGATTCATCATCCAGAAAGCCAATCCTAAAACAAGTAAGATAGAGGCCGCAATGGATAAAAAAGAAAAAACCGGTGAAACCTTTCGCATAGGCTTCATTTCCGGTTTAGGAGATATGATTTTTTTATTTATGGAAGCTTCAAGCTGGTCAAAATAACCAACTGGAACCTCATAAGGCATTGATTTAGGTAGCGAATCAGCAAAAATAGCATCTTGTAACTCCGAATCAAAGGTTTCAAAATAGCCTGATTCAAGCTGGTAAGGAAGTTGTTTGGGGAGTTTTTCCAGAACAGTTTCAATTTCTAAACGTTCTAAAAGGTTTGATTCAAAGGAATTGAAATAGCCTTCAGGAACTCCCATTGGAAGGGAAACATCTGGTATGTTAACACCGAGATCCTTTAATTCCTGATTTATTTCCGGATTTCTTTTCATCGTGCGCCTTGACTAACTGTTTTTATCGTGGTTTAATTCATTTTTTAGAAATTCTTCTACTTTTTTTACAGCAAAATGATAGGATGCTTTCAATGCGCCTACTGAGGTATCCAACACTTCCGACATTTTATCGTAGGGCATTTCGTCGTAATAACGAAGGTTGAACACTATTTTTTGCTTTTCCGGTAAACTTTGAATAGCTAATTGTAATTTCCATTCCAATTTATTGTAGTCGAACCCCTTTTCTGCTTTGATTAAATTACCTATATGACTTTCATGATCGGAAATTGAAAGCGCTCTTCGCTTCTTCATTTTCTCCAAATAAGTATAGGTTTCATTGGTAGCTATTCGGTACAACCAGGTAAATAAACTTGATTCGCCTCTGAAATTATCAAGACCTTTCCAAACTTTCACAAACACATTCTGAAGTACATCATTGGTATCTTCATGATGTACAACCATACGCCGAATATGCCAATAAAGGCGTTCCTGATGTCGTTTCACAATATGCGAATACGCCTTTTCCCGGGTTTCAGGCTGTCTGAAACGCTCGACCAGTTCTTCATCCAGCATATTTAGGTAATCCGGAGTCATCGTTGAATCTAATTTCTTGAGGGTGTAAACTTAAACTTATTCAGGAATATTGTTGGTGGGTAATTTATTTTTTTCGATCAAACAAAGTGGATTAAGTTTGTTGCGAAACCGTATGGAAATCGTCAGACATAAATTACCTACCCTTTTGTTCCTGTCGCTTTTTTGGTTTGGTTGTTCTTCGGAAGAATCAAATTCAGTAGAAAAAAAAGAAGAAGATATCTCCTTTTTCACTCCGGCGAAAGTTGAACTGGATGAATTAGAGGAACAGTTGCAGTTGCATTTTAGTGAAGCCCAAACAGCCTATTTGTTACAAAAAGATAGTTTACAACCCATGGAAGAATTTAAAAAATTCTATCAGGGTCGTAGTTTTTCATCGCTTTGGTTTAATAAAACCGGTTTAAACAAAAAGGCTAAAGATTTTATTCTGTCCTTTGATAGTTTAATTTTTGACGGCTTAAAACTTTCAGATTTAGGTTACGATGATATACAAACAGCGCAATCCTTAACAACTTCCGATCCGATTACAACGGAACATGCTTTGGAAGCCGAATTATTATTAACGCGCAGTTTATTTAAGGTTACGAAAGCAATGATACTTGGATCCGTGATTGATTCGAACAAAGAATGGAAAATAAAAAACGATACCCTCTTTAACGAAAGTACATGGTGTCGAGCGATCGATACACTATCCTCGTTTGAGTATATCCAAAATCTTCGCCCTTCACATGCTTGGTATAAAAAATTCAGAGAAGAGTATATTCGATTATCCATCGATTCCTCTAATCAATTTGATCTTAACCTTACCTTACTGCGAGATAGCATTGACTCAAATTTGGTATCTGATAAACTTCACATCTTAAGAAAACAGCTTTTTAGTATCTGTGGTTTACCAAATGATACACAGTCGATGGTTTGGTCTGAAGATCTTGCCGATGCGTTAAAACATTTTCAACATCTGCATCAACTTAAAAAAACCGGGCACTTAGATACCTCCACCGTGAAAGCGCTAGGTACCAAATCGGAACGAAAATTAAAGTTGCTCGCCTTAAACATGGAGCGCATGCGATGGATGGCGCACGAGTTTAAGCAACCTTATATCTGGGTGGCTATTCCTAAAATGGAATTGGATTATGTGGAACACGATTCGGTGCTATTCAATATGCGCGTGGTAGTAGGTAGAACATCCAGACCAACGCCTTCTTTAAAATCTAAGGTTGAAAACATTGTGTTGAGTCCGCCATGGACAGTACCACCAACCATCATGAAAGAAGAAGTGGTACCTGGCATTGCCCGCAGAGGAGGTTCATATTTAGCAAGAAGAGGCTTAAAGGCATACGATAGTCGTGGTCGCGTGGTGAATGCGAGTGCTATCAATGCATCGAACTATAAACGTTTTTCTATCGGGCAGGCACCCGGCTATCGAAGTTCTTTAGGGGAAGTGAAGTTTAATATGATAAACCCTTGGGCAATTTATATGCACGACACGCCTCACCGAGAAGACTTCGTAAAAGCCTATCGAGCTTATAGCTCCGGATGTATTCGGGTTCATCATCCAAAGGAATTTGCGGCGTTTTTGTTGCGAGATAGTCTAAATTATTCTTTACAAAAAATCGACTCTATTTGCAAATTACGACGTACAAAGTTCATTCCGATGAATCGAAATATTGATGTTCACGTGGTATATCTTACAAATGCTATTGATAGTGTTGGCAACGTAATGTATCTCAAAGATATTTATGGTTGGGATAAGAAAACGTTGAATTAATTTTTCTACCCTAAATTGCCGACTCAATTATTGGTTTGAAAAAAATTAATATTATCGGTTCCGGAATTTCCGGTTTGTGTGCAGGTTGTTATTTGCAGATGAATGGTTTTCAAACACAGATATTTGAAAAACATGATATCCCCGGTGGACTATGCACGTCGTGGAAAAAGGGAGAATATACGTTTGATGGTTCGGTGCATTGGATTTTAGGTTCAGATAAAGGAAGTGGATTTTATGCAATGTGGTCGGAATTGCTCGACATGCAAGCCATTCCGTTTGTAAATCATGATGACCGACTTTGTTTAACCGTTGAGAAAAATACTAATCGTTATGGTTCGAAGGAGTTTGTGGTTTACACCCATTTAGATGAATTTCAAGCATATCTTATCGACCTAGCTCCGGAGGACGAAAAACATATCCGATCGTTTATACAAGATATCCGATCGTTACAGGCATTTCAGGTGCCCCCTTTAATGGATCCATTACCGTTGATTCCTTCTATAATTCGAGGTATTAAAATGTCGCGATACCTTAAATTTCTTTATCTGATACTCAAACAAAAAAAGAAAACCAATTTCACTTTGTCTGCAGGCTTTAAGAATGAATTTCTGAAAGAAGCCTTTCGATTATTATTCGATGACTATGAAGTAAATATGTTGGTTTTCAATTTTCCCATGGCCTGTTTTGATTTGAACTCAGCGGGATACCCTATTGGAGGTTCACTTCGCTGGGCACAACGATTGGAGGAACGCTATTTGGAACTTGGTGGTGTTATGCATTATAAAACACCCGTAAAGAAAATTTTAGTAGAAAATAATAAAACAACAGGCCTGCTTGTACGAAATAATGTAGTGCATGAATCAGACATCGTGTTATCAGCGGCCGATTGGCATCACACGGTATTTGATTTTCTTGATGGCAAGTACACCGATAAGGTCATTGAAGAACTCGCAAGTGAGAAAAAAATAGATTTATACTACTCGGTATTATTGGTGAGTTTTGGATTGAAACGCGACTATAAAGAACAACTTCATTTCAACCGATTTCCAATTGAAAAGAAATTGATTTCTCCTTGTGGAACCGAATTTAAACGTTTAGAAACCCATTTTTATCATTACGATCCAACGTTGGCACCTGCCGGTAAAACAGTTATGGCATGTAGTTTTTATACTAAGAACGGACAATACTGGATCGATTTACGTAAGAACGATCGGAAACAATACCGGATAGAAAAACAGAAGTTTATAAATGCCTTGAAAGAAGCATTGGAAATAAAATATCCCGGAATCAATGCAGATATTGAGGAGGAAGATTTTTCCACCCCAGCCACTATTCTGCGTTATACGAATAATTGGCAAGGTTCAGCACAAGGCTGGTTACCTGATAATCAGAAATTGGTAGCATCTACTCCAGTTAAATTCAACCTTCCCGGATTAGACAATTTTTACTATGCTAGTCATTGGAGCCGACCCGGCGGTGGTGTACCTGTGGCCATCAATATGGCGAGAGATGTTGCCAAAAGGATTTGCAAGGACAATCATATTCCATGGACAATACAATATCCTAAAACAAAAAAAATCTGATGAGGCTTTCATCAGATTTTTTGTAATAAGGTATGTGAATAGGATTATTCTAAGGTAGTAACTTCCTTGTTTAAATAACGTTTCACCAATTCTGTAGTTACTGATTTCGGACGTTCGATAGGGAAACCGCATACACGTTCGATACACATGCTTGCTAAAACCCCAAGCGCACGTGAAACGGCAAACATCACGGTATAGAAATCTTCTTCCACCAAGCCATAATGTTTTAATAAAGCCCCAGAATGGGCATCTACATTTGGCCATGGGTTTTTAATTTTTCCGGTAGAACTTAGGATTGGAGGAACCGCCTCATACACCTTCCAAACTGTTTGAATCATATTATCATCCGGGCAATAACGTTTTGCGAATTCCATTTGAGCAATAAAGCGTGGATCTGTTTGGCGCAATACGGCATGGCCATATCCAGGCACCACTTTACCTTCGGTGAGCGTTTTTTGCACGTAAGCAGCAATTTGTTCTTTTGACGGATCGTTTGTTTCCAACGCTTCGTACATACTCTCTATCCAACGAACAACTTCTTGATTGGCTAAACCGTGCAACGGGCCGGCTAATCCATTCACTCCGGCTGTAAAGGATAAGTAAGGGTCACTCAAAGCGGAACTTACGAGGTGTGTTGCATGGGCACTCACATTACCCCCTTCATGATCGGCATGAATAGTAAGATACAAACGCATCAGTTCATGGAAAGTTGGGTCTTCAAAACCTAACATGTGTGCAAAGTTTGAAGCCCAATCGAGCATACCGTTAGGTTGTATATGTTCTCCACCGCGATATTTACGGCGATAGATATAGGCTGCAATTCGAGGTAATCGAGCAATCAAATTAATACAATCTTCATAGATATACGCCCAATATTCAGATTTGCTAATTCCCGTATTATAGGCTTTTGCAAACAACGATTCTGTTTGAAGCGCCATCACACCAATACTCAATTGCGTCATTGGATGCGCCGTTACAGGCAACGATTCAATGGCATCGAATACATAATTAGGCACATGAGAGCGGCGAGCTAAAACAGAGGTAAGATGATCTACATCCGCTTCACTTGGCAAACGACCTACCAACATCAGAAAAAACAAGCCTTCCGGTAAAGGCTGACTTCCATTTTCGGCCTTAGGTAATAACTCTACCAATTGAGGGATGGAATAACCTCGAAAGCGAATACCTTCCTGAGCATCCAACAGCGATGTTTCGGTTACAAGACCAATGATGCCTCGCATACCCTGATACACCTGTGCTAATTGAACCTGATCAATTACGGTTTCGCCATGTTCCTTTAGTAAAGCTTTGATTTCATTCGATAATTTTACCGCTTCGGTATAAAATTCATCTTTAATTACGCCCATTTTATTAAAAGTTGTCGCGAATGTAAAGAGAAAAAACTGAATGCAATCAGCCAAAAAGAAGAGTGTTGAAACTTTGTAACTATTGTCATTGCCGAACGCCTTTTAACCAGAAAAAATGTAGTTATAGTAGCTGTGGTTTACAACGATTCGAAGTGATTTTTGCCACAACCAATCAGTAAAGAATTTTAACTACATTTGAAAAAGACAAATCCGAATAAACCTTGAAAAATATTCTATACTGCGTTCTATTATTAATTCTGGTTGGTGACGCGGGTTGTTTCAGTCAAGAGGAAAAAACATCCACTTCAAAAGAAACAAGTAAAACTACGCAACCCAACCCTATCACGTTATCGTTACCTGTTTGCACTGAACTTCCTATGCTTGGAGAAGACAGTTCTTATGGTCATGCTAGTTCGTTAAAATTTTTACTGTGGCCGGAAGATAAAAGAATATTGTATGTTTCTTTTATTTCAGGAAGTGAAGAAATTAAAAATAAGGTTGAAGCAATTGCTAAAGAATGGGAACGCTGTTGTGGAATGACTTTTGACTTTCATAGTAACAACAAGGCTGATATTAGTATCGATTTTCAACCGGGAGGTTCATGGTCGTTTATAGGAATTTCATCTGCTGAAAAAGTACCATCCATGAATTTAGGTTGGCTCAACGCCGATACCAAAGAAGAAGAGTTCAGGCATGTTGTATTACATGAGTTCGGACATGCCTTGGGATTAATTCATGAGCATCAAAACCCGAAAAACAACCCCATTCAATGGAATAAGGATTTGGTTATAGCATACTATCAATCTGAACCTAATCATTGGAGTTTAGACGCCATTGAGCGCAATATTTTTAAAAAGTATCAAGATCTTCAAATCAACGGTTCAACTTTTGATTCCTTATCTATCATGCTTTATGCTTTCCCAAAAGAGTTTACAAGAAATGGTTATACCACGCATCGAAATTTCAATTTATCGGAACAAGATAAGGAAGTCATGAAATTACTTTACCCCTAAACCTAAACGTTATGCTCTACTTGAAAAATTTGGTTTTCATTGCCATGTTATTACTTTTCATTATAGCATGTAACAACAATCCTCCTGAAACGAAGAATACCAATTTGATTTTACCAACAGGGTCAACTCCGGGAACGTTACAAATACTTACACGGGTTTGTTGTTTTAGTGATGTTGACTCCTTTGAAAAGAAACTACATGTTGCCTTAGACGTTGCCGATGAAAGAGAAAAAAACGCAGTGAATGAAATTATGAATTATGCCGGTCTACCAGCGAATTTCCTGATATTTCGAGGAAATATAGATAATGCTATGGCGCTTACCGTAGAGGAAAAACGCTTGATTATTTACAACAAGAATTTATTAAAAACGATCGATCGTATGAGTGATTCTTATTGGTCATCCGTATTCATATTGGCACATGAAATAGGGCATCATTTAGCCTTCAATTTAACGGATACCTTGAATGCGCTGCAGGCGGAATTTGATGCAGATAAGTTTGCAACGAATATCATGTATAAAATGGGAGCAGATTCCAATCAGGTATTGTTGGCAGTTAATTCTCGATTTATTTCCAATGAACAGGACACTAAAACCCATCCGGCAAAGGGAAAGCGATTGCAAGCCATACGTAATGAATGGTTACAGGCTTCCGGGTTAGAATCTCAATCTGCCATTCCTCCAGAACCTGCAGATCAACACGAAAATGAATTTCATTACGGTAAATTAGCTTTATGGGATACGCCAAATAGTACTTATCATATTCTGGATACAACAAATAATGAGATTATTATATCACGTTCTGAAAATGTAGAAGCTGTTATATTAAAAAATTATGCCTCTCGAAAGAATGACCTAACATTTCAAGACTATGGCGGACAACAATTTGATTTATTGTTACAAATTAGAAATACGGATCCGGGCACCAATCAAATTGGTTTAACAAGGAATCAGCGAATAAAAGTTAGCGTGTTTTTTTTAGAAGAGGCCGTTGGGGGAGGTCGCCCGGAGTACATTTTAAATCACCTTTGCGCCGGAAGAATTATTCGATGTACATTGTACGGTTACGACGATCTGTTAGGTGATCCGGAGTTGCGGTTGGTGGATGTTTCTGGCCTTCGTTAAGCATGCGTTTGTAAACAAATATCCATAAATCAAGAACAGGATGTTAAACGGACAAGGTTGAATAGACAAGGAACTTATTTTTATCGTAGTTACTTAAAACGTTCCAACGCTTCTTTAGCTTTAACATGATTATTATTAGCAGCCAGCTTATACATTTCTCCCGCTTTTTTGTAGTTCACCGGGCTTTTAAATTTGTTCATTTTCCCTTTTTCAAATAGCTGCCCTAGAAAATAGGCAACTTCCGTATCGCCATAGCGCGCCATTACTTCCATCCATTCAATACAGGTTTCCATGTTAACTGGTATATCGCCATCACCACTATAATAACTGACGATAGGTGCACATGCAGAAACAAAAATATCAACGTGTTCATTATTAAAGTAAAGGCGATTTACAAAATCACTTTCGTCTGTTTTGCTCAATGAATCTGAAGTCAAAAACAAGTTTTTGTTTTGGATCAAACAAATTGCACCAGGTTCTAAAAAGGTAGTCACTACTTTTTCGAGTTGCTCTTTCGATTTTTTCTCAGCCATTTTTTTGCCGTACAACACGTAAGCAAGTGCATTATCACGATTTATTGCTTTTCGCAAATAGGCAAATCCGAGAGCAGTATCGATAGGTAAATTATTCAGCCCGTATAAATATTTTTCTCCAAGCAAAGCTTGTGCGGTGCTGTTACCCTTTGATGCGGCTTGAGTTAACCATAGTATCTCATTCGATAAACTATCCACTTCGCATAGCGCTAGCATGGCATTGGTATTACCGGCTTCGGCTGATTTCTTTAACCAAAGCAAGGCTTGTTCGTAATTAACTTCATGCCCTAATCCTTTCATATACATAAACCCAAGATATAATTGAGCCCTATCATCGTTTTCCATAGCTGCTTTCTGAAGCCATCGTGCAGATTCTGTGTAATTCGGCGATGTACTTGCATTTCCTCTATAATACATTAACCCTAAATCTGTTTGATACGTTGGATTGAAGTGTTCGGATTCTGTAAATTTCAGATAAACCGGCAGTGCTTTAGCTACATCCTGTTGATCATAGTGCCGACTTGCCTCTAAAAGTTCTTGCTTTACAATCACTTCCTTCTTTTCTGCTTCAGAGTTTGCGAAAGGATTACCGGCATTATTCCAACCTCGTTCAATTGCTTCTAATCTTTTCTGTCGTGATGGATGTGTTTCAGAACCTTTATCAGAAATTCCTCGTCGCTGCATTACTTTTTGCGCTTGGGCAAGATTTGCACCTAACGTTTTCATCATTACCCCAGCGAATTCATCCGCTTCAAGTTCTAAATCGATCGAAGTACGGCCCGTGTTTCTGCTTCCAAAATGAAAATTATAAATATGTCCCAGTTCATGAGCCAGAATACAAAGTGCTTCCCAATCATCTTCTTTATTTGGTAAACTTGTTTCGGTAAAATGAAGCAACTTAACTCCATTTAAGAAATCACTATTGTAAATAATATAAGGGGTAGCTTCCACTAAAGTGGCTTTACAGTTACGATCATCGTTACAACCAATTATGTTTATTGCATTTCGAAGATGCATTCGATGTAGAATTGTATCGATTAGTTTTCTAACCTGCTGATCTTCCTTGAAATTGCTCACATGATTTTTACACAAGCTGGAATCGATATCATCTGAAAAAAATGATACTACACCACTACTTTGCGCTATTAAAACAAAAGGAAAATGTGAAAATACCAAGAGCGCTAAAATTCTGATGAAAGCGGATAGGTTCATGGTTGTACTGTGCTTTACGTAAAAGTATATAAAATAAAACTGCTTCCCCATTTTTATCTCGTTTTTCGGGTATTTATCATGTTTAGCCAGTTTTATTAATTAAAGGTGGTTTTACTTTACTTGAACTTTAAGTATTAATGGAGCTATATAACCGGAAGTAACTTTCGCAATTACTTTCATTTTCTCTGAACTATAAACGATATCCTTTTTGGAAATTAAACGGTCGCCCAAGGCTAATTCGAGTCTTTCCTCCAAATTGCCGTTTGATTGTCGGATTGTATTCAAAACATTACTTAAATCATTTAATTTCTGTTCACTGTATAAGATACATAAATAATCTTCTCCTACTTGATCTGTTCTTAAACCATTGTATCGGTTTTCAGGAATTTCGATGGTCACGTTTTCATTCGGAATTATTGGTATTTGCATAGATATGCTGTCGGAACTTTGGTACGTTGGAAAGAGTAAATCCACGGTATTATTAGGTTTCAAACTAAATACATATACATAAGTATTAGCCGTTAAATTTTGGGCACGTACTCTAAAAAAACTATTTGTGTCGCAGATGCCAAACGGTAATTCGTAGTAGCTTGTTTGGTATTTTGTATTCATCTCTTCAAAATAGCCTTCTTCGTTTCTATATTTCTTAAACATAAATTCGCCTTGAATAATGCTTCTTGATGCTGTTTTAAGTGAGTCTGTATCTCTGTCAAAAATGGATAAATTAGATGGAGGCATTCGATTTAAAACAAGTTGAAACGCATACATGGTGTACAAGGCGTAATCCTGATAAGAAATATAGAAGTAGCCTTGATTGGCATACTGCGGCCCCCACGAATTTAGTATTTCAAAAACTTGTGTCTTCTGATCATATCCAACTACGCACATGGCGTGACCTCCTTCATCTTGTTCAGTAGGTGAGGGTTTATAATTGCCCGATTTGTTTACCTTAAAAAGAGAAGACTTTATTTTCATTCCAATGATAACAGGTTTATTAGAAGCGATACTTTGAATGGTGGCAATAACTTTATCGTCTTGTGACGCATCCTTATCAAATAATCGATACACCTCCTTGACCTTAAATTCTGAAGCAACTTTCAACAAATTTGAATCGGGTTGAATAGTACAATCCTTTGGGTTAAATTCATTAATGGAGCATGTTCCTTTTTGTTTGAGAAAATCAAGCGCTTTAACCAAACTAGAACCATCTTCACAACTAGCAAATTTGGTTTGGTTATATATAAACATTGGGGATCGAGTTAACTTTTCCAGATTAGAGTCTGGTAACTCGAGTTGAATAGCTAACGACATACTTAAAGCAGCATAACCTGAAGCCCAACTTACACAAGAACCTGCCTGTCCTTGATTTCCCGGAAGCGGAGCATATTTCTTTAAAGAATAACTGTTAGGCGGATCTGTAAAACTCAATCCTTTTGCAAGTTGATCTACATGTTGATAATTAACATCATCGAGAATCAGACCTGTACTTCGTTTTTGCGCGTAACATGGGGAGTCGATTACCAGTGGGAAAAAGAATAAACAAACAATTATAAAGCTATAATAGTTTAAATAACGACCATGCTTTCTAGGAGGTACAGATTTCAACCAAGTGAAAATACTAAAGAAATGGATACCATGCTATACATATTACTTGTCTGTAGCAATAAGCGTTGAAATTATTAAGCATTGTAAAGACAAGAAGGCATAGAAGCAAAAAAAAAATCCCCCTCAAAAATGAGGGGGATCAATAAGACGGCGGCTACCTACTCTCCCAGGACTCGGTCCAAGTACCATTGGCCATAAGGGGCTTAACTTCTCTGTTCGGAATGGGAAGAGGTGAACACCCTTGGAATAACCACCATAAGGTTAGGTTTTAGCAATTCTTACTGTTCACGCTTAAGAATTAACCTATAATAAGATCGACACATTGGAAGAAATATAAATAGAAACAAAAAAGTAAAAGCTTACGGGCAATTAGTACTACTTGGCTTTGCTGTTACCAACTTTACACCTGTAGCCTATCAACGTAGTCGTCTACTACGACCCTTAAAACAGAACTCATCTTGAAGAAGGTTTCGCGCTTAGATGCTTTCAGCGCTTATCCTTGCCGTACATAGCTACTCTGCATTGCACCTGGCGGCACAACAGATACACCAGCGGTACGTACGCTCCGGTCCTCTCGTACTAAGAGCATGTCTTCTCAATTCTGTAACGCCCACCACAGATAGAGACCGAACTGTCTTGCGACGTTCTGAACCCAGTTCACGTGCCACTTTAATCGGCGAACAGCCGAACCCTTGGGACCTTCTCCAGCCCCAGGATGTGACGAACC
>JAEUVD010000037.1 GCA_016787065.1 Chitinophagaceae bacterium | reverse complement strand
ATATTCAATGGCAAGATCGAAATGATAATTTCTATATTGCTACCAATGGTTTGCCCGGTACATCAAGCACGGTTTGGATGTACCATATGGATTTGAATCAGTGGGAATGGCATAGCGGCGATAGTGCATTAAACAGCGGAACGCAAAACAGAAAATTTATTAGTCAGTGTGTTGCCTCAGTAGATCGTGATCCTGGGCACCGTTTAGAAGCTCGAGGTTGTAATTATTTAGATCGAAAAGGTTGTTCCGGCGATAGCATTTTTTGGTTTTATGGCGGAGCCCATAGCATTCCACCACTGATTCCGAATAACAATGATTTATGGATTTATAATCGTTTGAATAATACTTGGAAATGGGTTTCTGGAGATTCAACCTTATTTACAGCGGGTAACTACGGTGTACAAGGAGTTCCTTCACTTACAACGATGCCGTATAGTATGAATGGCCATGCCATGTGGGTCGACAAAAATCAACAAGTTTGGGTTTGGGGAGGAAAAAGCGATGTGGCGGTAAACAATAATAATATGTGGCGCTTCACGCCTGATACAAGTTGCGTTCAATGGACTCCGAATCAATTTGCGGTATTGAGTCAGCCTCCGAATTCAAAAATCTGTCTAGGTGATAGTGTATTGGTTTCTATACTTCCGTCACAAACATACACAGTAGCTCCTTCTTTCGGAACTGCTATCAACGCTGCCAATACTGAAATTAGTTTTCATCCAATATCTACAACTACTTACACGATTACCGCAAGTAGTAATCAAGATTGTGTAGCTCCCACCATGGTATCGTTTACCATTCAAGTAGACACACTACCTCTTGTAAACCCCTTGATGAACGATACGATTTGTAACGGACAAAGTGCTTTGCTTTCCGTAAGCAATCCACCGGTAGGTATGCAATTTTTATGGTTACCTATGAATACGAGTGGCAGTTCTGTGTTAGTTACACCTTCGTCGAACACCGTATATACCTTGGTTTCGGGATACAGCGGAAGTGCTTGTCCTTCCGATACTCAAACTGTTTCGGTCATTGTTTCAAACTTAACCTGGAATAGTGTTTCCAGTGTGAATGTACTTTGCTTTGGTGGAGCCAATGGAAGTATTAATACAAATGCTCTTGGTACAGGAAGTATTCTTTATACCATACAACCTTTGAATATTAATAATAGTACAGGTGTTTTTACAGGACTAACTGCCGCAGTATATACGCTAATAGCCAGCGATGCAGGTAATTGTTCTTTAACTACCCTTGTTAGCGTTGTGCAACCTGCTCCGATTGTAGCGAATATCGTTACAAGTACGCAACCAAGTTGCAATACTACTACCGGCACGTTGCAAGCTTTTGCCTCCGGAGGAACAGGCACCCTAAGTTATACCTTACAACCCTTGGGTATAACAAATACCACCGGTTATTTTAATAATCTAGCACAAGGTGTTTATACCGTTGTGGCAACTGATGGTAACGCATGTTCAGCCAGCACTACTTTGAACTTATTCGCCCCTAATGCGGTTCAGATTCAAAATGTAACTACCACTTCCAGTGGTTGTAATGGAATTAATACAGGATCGGCGGTAATTAATGCTAACGGAAATGCAACACCCTTTCAATTTTCCATTGGAGGACCATTTCAGGTAAGTAATAATTTCACGAATCTTGCATCCGGCAATTATACTGTCATAGTAGTGGACACCAATGGTTGTTCGGATACAACGAATTTTTCAATTCTAACTAAAAATCCTCCAACGATAAGTAGTTTAACCTTGCAACAGCCTTTATGTCCGGCAGAGGCAGATGGAAGTGCTTCAGTAATTGCATTTGGAGATACCACCTTAGTTTCAATTGTTTTACAACCCGGAAATAATAATCAATCGAATGGCATCTTCACTCAATTAGCCTCAGGCAGTTATACAATAACCGTTACGGACGCTTCAGGATGCTCCACTACAACCGCTTTTACTATGATAGAACCGCCAGCGATCACGGTTCAAATTTCTCAAGTAATCAATAGTGTTTGTAATGTCTCCGAATTGGGTTCAATTCAAAGTAGTGCCTTTGGTGGAAATGGCGCACTTACGTTTACGTTATTACCACCAAATATCACGAATATAACCGGCTATTTTGATCAACTGCTTCCAGGAAAATATCAAGTGGTAGTAACAGATAGCAAAAACTGTATGAAGGGAGATTCTGTTGAAATAACTCGAATTCCATGTTGTAAGGATATAGAAATTCCAAATGCCTTTACGCCGAATGGTGATTTACTTAATGACGAACTCAATATTTTAAACGCAGATCACATCGAACTCATAAAATTTGTTATTGCTAATCGTTGGGGTAATTTAGTATATCAATCAGAAACGCTTTCATCCTGGAATGGAACTTATAAAAATGAGCCCGCAGCTTCTGATACTTATTACTATTTTGTAACTTATAAGTGTAAATTAGATGGGAAAGAATATATGAAGAAAGGCGATATTATATTGATGCGCTAATTCAAGCCCCAACCTACTTCCAATGCTTATTAAGTTTAAGCACCTTTTCAATAACATCGCGCACACAACCCATGCCTCCCTGATAAGGCGAGACATAAGAAGCAATTTGTTTCACCTCCTCCACAGCATCCGAAGGGCAACAAGGCAAATACACTTGTTTCAAGATGGAAACATCCGGCATGTCATCTCCCATATATAAACAAGTTGAAGGGTCTAATGCAAGCGAAGTAAAAACAGGGAGTTTATCATCAACACCTAAATGAATATCTTGAATACCTAAATGATGAAAACGACTTAATAAATGATCTCCTTTGGCTCCAGAAATAATACTAATTGAATAGCCTTGTTTAATAGCCAATTGCATTGCATAACCATCTTTGATATGCATACTTCGCAAAAGCATCCCATCTGAATTTATCAGTAATTGACTATTGGTGAGTACGCCATCAATATCAAACACAAAATGACGTACATTTTTAAAGTTCTGGAGTACGTTCATTATTCAAATTATAAATGAAGTCGGCTCTTTTTCTCAAGTAATGCATCCACTGTTTCACGATACATTTCATCGGGTACGCAACAATCAACCGGGCACACGGCAGCACATTGTGGTTCATCATGAAACCCTTGACATTCGGTACATTTATCAGAAACTATGAAATACGTATCATCAGCCACCGGAGCATTTTTTTGTGAAGCTTCCATGCTTGCTCCATTCATTAAAATAAAATCTCCTTTAACGGAAGTTCCATCTGCTATGGCCCATTCTACACCGCCTTCATAAATTGCATTGTTAGGGCATTCAGGTTCGCAGGCTCCGCAATTAATACATTCATCAGTTATTTTAATAGCCATCTTGATTCTTTTTTTAGGGTTGGTAAAAAAGAAAGTTGCACTTTCGCGAACAAAAGTAACATAAAATCTTTAATGCACTTCACATGCTGCAACAACGTATTAAGAACCTTCTGAATTTAAAAACATACCTGCTTTCCAATTCAGAAGAATGGCTTCATGTTCAAGAACTCACAGAACGAAATAATGCCTGGTTTACACAAGCATTTATTCAAGCTGCCATACAGGCTATTTGCGTAGAATATTTAGACGAAGAAAAGCTAGTTGCGTTTTCATCATTTTTTAAACCCGTAGAACATACCGATGCGACTAAAAAAGTTGGACTTGTTATGGCCGGCAATATTCCTCTGGTTGGGTTCCATGATTTACTTTGTACCTATTTGAGTGGCCATGAAGTGCATATCAAGTTATCATCTAAGGATGATGTGCTGATGAAACATGTTGTATTAAAGTTACGCGAATTGGATGGAAACGAAAATTCATTTCAATTTCATCAAATGCTCAAAGGCTGTGATGCGTATATCGCTACCGGAAGCAATCAATCCGCAAGAATATTCGAACAATACTTCGAGAAATTTCCTCATATCATACGTCGTTCTAAAACCTCTGTTGGTGTACTCGACGGAACTGAAACACGCGAAGAATTAGAACTTCTTGCCGATGATGTTTACCTCTATTTCGGATTAGGCTGTAGAAACATTACCAAGATCTATGTTCCTGAAAATTATGATTTCGTGCCGCTCTTGCAGGCATTCAGAAAGTACGACGATCTAAAACATCATAATAAATACCGAAATAATTATGACTACCAACTTGCGCTTTATATCCTCAACAATCAAAAGTACATGAGCAATGAAAGTATTCTATTGATCGAAAATAAAAGTGTTTTTTCTGCGGTTGCAGTTTTACATATTGAATATTATACTAACCCGCAAGAGCTTCAAGCTAGCCTAATTTCCAATCAAGATTTACAAGCAATAGTAGGTCATACCTATGTACCGTTCGGTGCGGCTCAAACCCCTGCTATATATGATTTTGCCGATGGAATAAATACGGTAGAATTTCTAAACTCGTTGTAACCTGCCGGCGTTTAAATATTGGTTAAATACAATTTGGAAAGGTTGTTCATGTTTTCTTGTCATTTTACTTTTGTGCCGTAAAAAACAAACAGAACATGAAAAAGATTTTAGGAACCATTATCATCGCCTTTTGCACCTCTGTTCTAACCTATGCACTTGTAAAAAATATAGGTAGCTCCAACCAATCGTACGCATGGCAACAACCTTCTTCCGAAAACAATTCAGATTTTAGATTTGCGAGTTACACCGATAGCGATGCCCCGGATGGCGGTGGAAGTGGTGGCGGTTATGTAAATCTGGAAGATGCCGCCGAACGATCTAGTAAAGTAGTAGTTCATATAAAATGTGAAACCAAAGCGCGACAAGTGCAATATTTCAATCCTTTTGGAGATGATTTTTTTGATCAGTTTTTTGGAGGCGGACAGCGTTTCTTTCAACAAGGCCCTCAACAGTCTAGTGGTAGTGGCGTAATCGTTTCCCCTGATGGCTATATCGTAACAAATAATCATGTGGTAGATGGTGCCGATCAGGTAACGGTAATCTTAAACAACAAAAAAAATCTAACCGCTAGAGTAATAGGTAAAGATGCAAGTACCGATTTGGCGGTTCTTAAAGTGGAAGAAACAAATTTACCATTTGTTTCTTTTGGAAATTCGGATGATGTAAAACTAGGGCAATGGGTGCTTGCTGTTGGTTATCCTTTAACTTTGGAAACAACGGTAACAGCAGGAATTGTTAGTGCGAAGTATCGTAACATAGGAATTAATCAAAACAAAAGTGGGAGCAGTGCTATCGAGAGTTTCATTCAAACCGATGCCGCAGTTAACCCTGGGAATAGTGGAGGCGCTTTGGTAAATGCTCGAGGTGAATTGGTAGGCATTAATTCAGCTATCGCCTCTCCTACTGGATCATACGCCGGCTATTCATTCGCTATACCATCTAATATTGTGCGTAAGGTGTTAGATGATATGGTTAAGTTCGGTAATGTACAACGTGCTTATTTAGGTGTTGGTTATGTGGATAGCAAAAATGCTACTCCTGAACAAATTTCTGCTTACAAATTAGATAAGATTGATGGCATCTATGTGAATCAAGTTATGGATAACAGCAGTGCAGCCGACGCAGGTATGAAAGTTGGCGACATCATCACAAAAATTGGAAACAAAGAGGTTAAAACGGGCCCACAAATGATGGAACGGATTGCAACGTATCGCCCGGGTGAAACAGTAAATATTACCTATCTCCGTGATGGCCGCGAATTAAACACGTTAGTAAAGTTGAAAAATGCACTTGGTACAACGAAAATGTTGAAACGCGAGCCAATTTCTAAAGAGCGTTTAGGTGCCAGTATGCGTGATATAAATTCGCGAGAAGCACAACAACTTGGAGTTAGTGGTGGTGTACTTATTTCGGGAATTCAGAATAACGGCCTTATCGCTAAGCAAACCAATATGCGCCGTGGATTTATAATTACCGATATCAACGATAAACCGGTGAATAACCAAAAAGACATTGATAAAATTTTGAATTCAGAAGATAAAGAATTTCAATTCGGCGGAATTTACGCTAACTATCAAGGGTCTTATTATTATACCATCAAACCAGAATAAAAAATAATACATTCAAATTTGAAGAGATACCCTGAAGATTAACGCTCAGGGTATTTTTTTTACAAGTTATGCCCGATTTTAATTTGAAGAAAAATGGCCAAAAAGATGAATAATCCGATCCCAAAGAGAAACAACGCTGAAATGCGATTCAAGTAAACGATATTACGAGGAGTTAGCTTTCTTCGAATTAATTGGGCAAGAAAAACTTTGAGTAAATCAAAGCTTAAGATGAGCCCTAAGCAACTTCCAAAAAAAACAAATCGATACCCACTACCCATGGTGGCAATGGCGGCAACTGAAGTAATCCAAGTTAGAATCACACCAGGATTAAACGTATTCATCAAAAAACCACTCGCAAAGATCTTATAATATTGACCGGATGAAACCGTAGCCATATCGCCTCGATGACGGGTTACTTTAATTTTCTTAAAAAAACCATACACTCCAAGTACAATAAAAATCAAAGACCCAACATAACCTATTTGTGTTTTATAGTCGAGCAATTCACTCAAAAAACCAGAAGCCATATTAGCGAGTGCAACATATAACGTGTCGCTTAAACTAATTCCGAAAACAAAACTTAATCCCGCACGCCATCCGTACGTAATTGAATATTTAATAATAGCAAAAATTGCTGGCCCTACCGAAACCGACATAACTAGTCCAAACGCTAAACCGGTAAGCAAGGCTGATACCATAGTCTTACAAAAGAAAGACAATTTTATGAAGAAAAAAAGGGCTTTGATTAGCCCTTTCCATGATATTTACCCAAGTGATTTTAGACGGAGGCTATTTAGTTAGCTACTGTAAAAGCCTGACTGATTCTGTTTTCAACACCTTTATCGCTGGTTACTATAAAAGTATAGCGCACTACTTCACCAACTTGATTGCCACAAACATGTTGCATGAGGTATTGATATTGTTCTTTTTCTTTATCGGCAAATGTTTTCGAGAAAACTACGGATTCTGAAGTATCATTTACATTTTTTAAAACACGGAAATCGCGGTTTTTTACTTTCTCATTTTCTGATTGAACACACCATACAGCTACGGAACATTTAGTTCCTGGCAAATAAGTGCCACTCACAACCTGATACGAACTTGCCGTATTAAAATAGATTTTTGGGATATCGAGTTCTTTCTTAGTACAAGAAAAGAACAGAATGGATGCTAGGAATAAAACGAAGTAGGAAATCTTATTTTTCATATTCAAAAAAAATCGACCGCAAGGTAATAAATTCTTAGCGCATTGTAACTATCCGAACCTTTATCTTAGCGCGATGATACGAAGAGCAACGATAGAAGATTGCACAGCCATGTTAGCTTTGGTAAAAGAACTTGCTGATTTTGAGCGTGCTCCGGAGGAAGTTACCATTTCGTTTGATCATTTTGTTGAAAGTGGCTTTGGTTCCAATCCGGTTTATTGGGCTTGGGTTGCCGAACAAGATCAACGTGTGGTGGGGTTTGCTTTGTGCTATACTCGTTTCAGTACGTGGAAAGGACAACGCTGTTATTTGGAGGATATTATTGTAACTGAAGACTATCGTGGGAAAGGTATTGGCAAAAAACTCATGGATGCTGTTATTCAGGATGCTATAGAACGCAAGCTATCGGCTGTAGTTTGGCAGGTTTTGGATTGGAATACTGAGGCGATTCGATTCTACGAAAAATACCAAGCCCGATTTGATGCGGAATGGGTAAATGTTAGTCTTGAACTTCCTTAATAATGACCAAAACCTTATACCTTCTCCGTCATCGATTCCATCATATCACGTAAACGAATGATCCCATAGCGCATGCGCCCCATTGCGGTGTTCACATTAGTATTTAACATGGAAGCTATTTCTTTAAAACTCATTTTATGAAAAAATCGAAGAATAATAATTTCACGTTGCTCTTGAGGTAATTTATCCAACATGTAATGTATACGATTCACAAATTGTGTTTGAAGTATTCTGTGATCTGCACTGCGATGATCGATTTGTAGAACACTGAAAATATCGCCTCCATCAGGAAGTTGAACCATAATTTTTCTTTTATTACTTTTTAAGTAATCCATGCACAAGTTGCGAATTAAACGCGAAGCCCATTGCACAAAACGGCCATCTTCGGAATATTTATTATTGCGAATGCTGTTAATGATCTTAATACAAGCTTCCTGAAATAAATCTTCAGCAGTAGTATGATCTTTAATAATAACGAGGATGTAAGTAAAGAATTGTTTTTTATAGCGTTCCAATAAGATGGCAATGGCGCGTTCATCCTTATTACGGATTAAATCGAATAAAACTTCGTCGGAAAGATTTTTTGTTACAAGCATAAACTTCTGGTTTTGGCGTTAAGAAATATGAGTTAACGTAGAAGTCTATTCGCTATGGTTTCTTTTTAGGTATAAAATAAAAATCACTAAACAAATCCAGTGTTTAATTTCTTAGACGAACATGCCAACATATATGTTGGGTAATTCGAGAAAAACAAGATTAGTTTAGTGTAGAATTATTTCTTTGCTTCTAAATTTTAGGTAAATATAAGTGTTAATTCCTATTAACCAAAAATTCGAAGGGTCTAAAATCGTTATGAAGGATTTTTTTTGTTAATGCCTGCGACGGTTTATTAATTCGCTTCGTATATAAGTTCACCAATTCCGAAGAATCCTCTCCCTTTTCTACAATGTTTACTTCATCTAAAATGTATAATAGCTTCTTCGCTGTTACGGTGTTTTGTTCGATTGGTGACTTAAGATTCTTCTTATTAAACAGGATCTCACTATTATTATAGCCCATTGTAGTGTTTTTATAACAGAAATTTGGCAAACATTATGCCAAATAGCAGGCTGAAAATAAAGTGGATATTTTTTTAATGTATTACAAATTGTAATTCAAATCAATAAAAATACTTCTTCCAGGAAATAAATTTAAACCTTGTGTACTTACATGTGGATTACCCTGTAAATCGGTAGCTCCATTAACTCCTGAGTTTTGAATATTGAAGATATTTTTCACCCCAAGTTGCACTTGAAGACTTTGATTAAAGAATGTTCGCTGAACCGACATAGTAGCTACATGAATTGCATCTGTAAAAAGCACTTGGTTATCAGTACTGATAAGTGGTTGTGTAGAGCTGTACTTATAATTTACATTCAAACGTGTTTTAACCCGATGCCAATAATAAGAACCTAAGAAGGAATATTCCACGATTTGATGTTGAGGGATATAAATACCTTGCTGAACATAGGTATAACTCACTCCTTGTCGCACGGATAGGTTATTCCATTGGTTCACCACACTCAATCCAGAAATAAAGTTTCGGTATTGTTCAATATTTCGGTATTCACGTAATACCTGATGCCCATTCACTAAAGCGAGGGTAATCATATTGTGTAAATCGTTATAGGCAAAACTCAATCCGATAGTTGATTTTACTTTGCTAATGGTAGTGTTCCATTGCAAACTATGCTCGAAACGAACTCCTGTTTCTGGTTTTAAATCTTTATTCCCTAAAATAGTATGATTCTGA
>JAEUVD010000046.1 GCA_016787065.1 Chitinophagaceae bacterium | reverse complement strand
TATTTTTCTAGGTAGTTTGCTTCGGATGTATAGGTTTGAATTTGATAAAGTAAAGGTTTGGAATCATTTATTTCACCAAGGAAGTAACCATTTGGATCAACGATAATATTAGGATAGGTTTCGGTTTGCTGATTGATCTTTTTTACAAAGAAAACTTCTTTTCGTTTTTCAATACGGAAAGTGTACTCTTTAAACAGATTGCCATCTCGAACTTTAAATTGCAATGGAAATTTAAAGATGTTTCCTCCTTGTGTTTGTTCAACATGCACCGCTATTGTTTTAATGGAATCAATATAATCATAGCGCAATTGAAGCGTTGGATGCCCGTCTTCCAGCATCCATTGGGTGAAGAAAGGTTCTAGGTTTTTTCCGGATACCTCTTCAAATTCTTTTCTTAAATCATGTATATCTGCATTGCCATAAGCATACTTCAAGAGGTACTGATTAATACCTTTAAAGAAAGCCATATCACCTAATTCTAAACGCAACAGATGGAATACACGTGCCCCCTTTTGATACGTTATACTGGTAAACATATCATCAGGTGTTTGGTAATTGTTACGCACAATAGGCTGTTCACCATTATTTCGAACGTGATTCAAATATTTATCCAGCGAGTTTTGTCCATCACGCAAAGCCGCATCTTGTCCGTACTTATACTCTTGCCAAAGTTGTTCACCATAAGAAGCAAATCCTTCATTCAGTACCAAATGCGACCACGATTTACAGGTTACTAAATCGCCAAACCATTGATGGAATAATTCATGAGCCACAATACCATCATTACTATCATCTTCTAGTTCCCTTTCATTTTTTTGAATCTGCTCGCCGTGTAGCGTGGCGCTGGTATTTTCCATAGCCCCCGAAACATAATCGCGCACCACCACCTGACTGTATTTATCCCATGGGTAAGGCACACCTAATTTCGCTCCAAAGAACTCAATCATCTCAGGCGTATGTTGAAAAATTTGTTTAGCTAGGGGAGCATATTTTTCTTCGAGGTAATAGTCAACCGGTACTTGTTCTGCCAAATCTTGTTGAACAACGAAGGGGCCAATGGCCATCATGAATAAATACGCCGGCATGGGTTTGGTATTCTCCCAGATTTCGGTTTTAACCGTACCATTAACCGTACTACTGCGTTTAATACCATTGCTTAAAATTGTAAAATCCTTATCGGCATGAATAGTGAGTTTAGAAGTAAATTTCTCACTCGGATGATCTATCGTAGGAAACCAGGCCGAGTTATTCTCCGTTTCTCCTTGCGTCCATAATTCCAAAGGCTGGTATGGCTCAGCATGATCGGTATTAATAAAGTAAAGGCCGTTATCATCGCGAATCGCTTTGCCTTTCACGCCATTTACTTCATCCGGACGAGCAACATAACCTAGTACGAGCGTTAAGGTATCATCGGCACTCACTTTCCGATCAAGGTATAATTTGAGTTTTAGCTTATTGTAATTTACCTGCGTTTGGATCGTTTCACCCTGTTGATTGGTTAAGGTGATTGTATTAAAAACCATCTCCTTGGCATCCAAAACGATCGAATCGGTTTTGTAGAAGTAAGGCTTCAAGGTAAGTGTTGCTTTGCCTAAGGCTTCATGCTGACTGATCACAAAACGGATATCCAAATCCATGTGCAATATATCAAGTTGCTTATCGGGTGAAGTCCATGTTTTTGAACTAATATGAATCGGACTTAACTCAACACTTTTTGTATCTTCTGCTTGGCGCATGGCCATGTACTGAGCTACTCTTCTTGCCGAAATACACGACTCTTGTATCAGCCACAAACTAAGTAACCCAACTAAAAGCGCAGTCTTTTTCATTCCGGCAAAAGTAGCGGAAAACCTTGGAGAACCATGGCGTTTCAATTGTTTTCCTCGTTACTTACCGTTTTTATTCAAATAGGGAAGTACTTGTTGCAAAGGTAATTTTACCTCAGGCGTACCAGCCGCGTAGGCTGCTATTTCATATTGGTTATAGAGCCACATGACGGAATCATTTTTAATGAGGAAGTTGTCGTTCAGTCGAAATTCACCATCGGCGTAACCATCGGCTTCCCAAAAATAACCGGCATCCGTGAACGACATGGAATCAGGTATTTCTTGATAAGCTCTGAAGGCCTTAGCGGCTAAGGTAAGCAAGTCGGGATTCTTTAATTGAATCCAGTGGTGAGGTGTCAACACCTCTCGTTTCGCCAAGTCGAACATCCGTCGCTTAATTACCGTTGATCCATGCGCCCCACCTTGATAGTAATAATGTAGACATTCTAAACTTAATAGTGAGTCTTTTCCTCCTTCCACCGTTATACTAATTTCTTCAGTGAAGGGCAATTCCGAATCAGGTATATCTTTCTTAAACGCTTCATATTCTTTAAATAATGAATCGCGCATAGCATCTATCGATATGAATTGACCGCTGTCTGGTCGTTGCAGTAATACTTGTTGAATTTGATGGTTTAAGAATGAATCAAGCTCTTGATTATTCTTGTCGAAGTAAGGATAACTCAACCGGAGGTAAGTACAGTTGATACTATCAGCTTGACAATTTTTATAACAGAATAAAGCCTTTCTTTCCGTATGTTTTAATGTATTAAACGAAATGGTTTTTTTTGTTTGACAGGACAGCATCAAACAAAAGCTAAGTAAGAACAACACGATTTTCATGGTTCAAATATAGCATGTGTAAAAAATACCTTGTTTAGTATTACTTAAATGCATAAAAAAAGCTGCCGGTTTAAAGGCAGCTTTCTAAGTTTACATAAGATACAATTACAATCCTACATTTAAGGTGTAGCGAATCGTAGCTTTTGCATGTAATTCTTTCGTAGTTGTTTTACGAGAAGTACCTGTAATATGATAGGTAAAAGAGGTTGCTCCGAAATAGTCTTTTAAATCAATAGAAGCATTTACAGGTAAAGTTAAATTGTATGATTCAACATCTGGATTATCGGAAATACTGGCAAGTTGTACCGGAGTTGTTTGGGTATTGCTATAAAATGAAGCGCTACAAGCTTGAAGCGCAGCGAAATTGTTTTGGCCATCACCATCTAACAAAGTGATCGTACAAGATTTCAACTTAACGGATTTAATATTACTCGCAGCAAGCTCGGCGTTATTTGCTTTAATAATACTATCAATGTTTACCGGAATCGTTTGTTCGCCCATATCCGTGGTGCCAACCGTAGTAATTACCGGAATCGTAAATTCAACATTGGATGAGGTCATGTCGATATCCACATTCAGTTTTTTCTTAATGGCAGAACAAGAGGAAAGCAAAACTGATCCTATCAGGATAACCGCTGCTGTGATTACAAAATTTCTTTTCATGATTTTTTTTCTTTCCGCAAAAGTAAAGGCATTCCTTTAAATACTTGTCGTTGAATTAGAAATTGGTTGAATTGTATTAAAAAAAGGCAATTTTTGTCTTGTTTTTGGAAATAAAAAAGTCGCTCCGAGGAACGACTTTATTTCTTGGTTCAAATGAACTTATTTATTTTGTTTCGCTTGATCAGATTGACCGCGTAAACCGCCACCCTGAACAGAGTTTTTATTTTCAACTTTTTTCTCATCAGACTGACTACGTAAGCCACCGCCTTGAACAGAATTTTTGTCTTTTAATTTGCTTTGGTCCGACTGACTACGTAAGCCACCACCTTCAACGGTCTTCTTAGTTTCTTTAACCGGTGGAGGAGGAGGTGTTTTAATAGTTTTCGTTGTTGTTTTCGGAGTAGATGCTGGAGGTGTTGCTTTTGGTTTAGCTTTCGCGCCACCTTTAGCAGCAGCCATAATGCTATCCGCATTCATTTTAGCGGTTTCCATAATACGACTATCGCATTCTGTTTTTAATTCTTGAATACGCGATTCTACTTTAGCTGCAACTTGTGCATCGATTTCAGCTTGATTCGGACCTTTTGGTTCGTTCTGACAAGCGGTAAAAAATAATCCTGTTAATGCAGGAATCAAGATATATGCTACTTTTTTCATTGTACTTTTTTTGAATTGAAGGTTTAAAGATTAACGTCCGGTTGTGGCTGCTGCCATTTGAGCATCGTGAACCATAGAATCGGTCATGTGCTGTAATTCATTTGCCATGCGTTGCTCGCAAGCTGCTGTTGCCTCAGCTTCAGCTTCTTTGATTTTCGCAGCGGCTTGTTCGTTTACCATAGCCTCCGTTTGGGCAGGATCTACTGTTGCTTCATTGTTACACGCTTGTGTTGCAAGCATACCAACAGCAAATAGTGAAAAGAGTATTTTTTTCATGCTTCAAATTATTTTGCCAAAAGTAGCATGTTTTATAAAAAAAGGAAATATTCGAGGAACGCTAATATTTGATTAACCATTTTCCGCTTAGCGCATTCTCCTGTTTCTTTTCTAAACGATAAATATAAGTGCCTGTTGGAACTTCTCTTAGAATTATGCTAAAGTTCTGAGTATCAACTTGGCTTTGTTGAATGAGCGTGCCAGAGAGCGTTCTAATTTCTAAAGTAAATCCTTTTCCTTGTTGAATAGCGAGTGTTCGGTTGTTACAGACAACCGAAGGCAGGAGTTTACTTGTATTCGATAATCCGGAAGGAACACCTATATTCAACAAACTCGTTTTGATATCTGATTGGCATGAATCAGCAACAATTAAACTGACATTATAATTGCCGGCAGTGGTATAATTCTTTACCGGGCTTGCCTGTGTGGAAGTAGTGCCATCTCCAAAATCCCAAAACCAAGTAAGATTACGTTCGCTTAGATCGGTAAACGTAGCGGATAAACCCGATACCATAGAACTGAAATTAGCAAAAGGCATATCACCGAATTGTTGCCAATTTTCCAAACTATCCATTACCGTTTGAAAACAAAGTGTTTGCAAGTTACTTGCTGTAGAGGCATTCATAGACGTGAAAACGGTATCGGCATTTAGGGCAGATCGATGAAAGATACTACTGTAAAATGTACAGGCAGCAAGGTAGGTTCCGGCTTCACTTGGATGTGATTCATCGGCTTGGTATAAATCTAAGGTTGGGTAGAGCGCGCGACAATTCTTCCAAGATACACCTACCGGAACAACCGTGGCATGGTTTAACTGAGCCATCTCCAAATAACTTTCGCGTAAACGTTGTTGCATGCCGGCATAGGTACATACAGGAGGGTAAACAGGACAGTTTGATGCGTCGCCATTTTTTCTTCCCCAAGTCATAAAGAAAAGTGTTTCAGCACATGGATTAAATGTTCGTACTAAACTATCCAATTGTTGTGCAAAAGGGTAGGTATCGATTTGAACCTGACTGGGATCAAAACTTGGTTCCTGACTTTGGGCTTGAATAACCACGTAATCCCAATTACCTTGCTGAATTTTAGCGATCGTAGTTGCATTGCTCGCATGCATTGCTAAAGTGTATCCACCTAACAAATTACCATCCGTAATAATGGTATCTCCTTTAGAAAGGGCTATTTTCTTTAATACTGTTGGTAAATCGTTCACATAGCAATAGCTGTTACCTATAAATAATACTCGTTTAGAGCTAGCTTCGGAGTACCTAGCCAAGATCATTCCAAGGATGAAAAGGATGATGGTTTTATTCATAAAGTAAAAGTATAAAAAACCGTCATTATACCGGAAGAGGTAAGTCATGGTTTCGTCATATAAAAAATCTGGAGTATTATTGTACATTCAACCTTTCATGTTGACACCCGTTCTAGCTGCACGAAATAATATTTATCTGCTTGAAGAAGCAGAGAAAACACGTTGTGTGGTACTTATAGGTAAAATGTATTTATCCTTGGCTATTTGTAATGAAGTCATGGATACGGTGTATCTGATACATCATTATCAAACCGGAACTAAGTCCATTACCCGAAGCGACCTTCAGGCTATTTTAACCCAAGCCGAAGTTGTAAAAGCATCATCGGTTTTGGTAGGCATGGATAGTTACAAGTCGGTATTAATTCCTTATTCACTGTATCAACCTGAATTTAAAGAGGATTATTTTAATTTCCTCGAAGATCGTTATCCGGATGAGGAAATTAGTGAACATACGATTGCAAGTTCATTGGTTGAATTGTACACGATTAAAAACGCTACGCGTGTAGCACTTACCGGTTTGCTGAATGAACCTAAAATTATTAGTGCGTCGGCGGCTTTATTAAAGCATTATCCGGCCAGTTTAATGACAGGTAAAGAGCATCAGTTCTTTATTGCGGTTAAAGATGATTTAGTAATTATTAGTTTGTACCAACAAGCTACGCTTCAACTGCATCAGCAGTATCCACTTTCGCAAGAGATGGATGTAGTATATCATATCTGTAATATAGTTGATTTGAAATCGTTGCCTACCGATCAGATTGCAATTCAAATTCATGGTGAACATGCAACGGTTAATCGCATTCATGATTTGTTGAAACAACATTTTGATCAGGTGCGTTATTGTAATCGTATTCGGGAAATACATTATCCCGACAGTTTATACACGCATCCAACCCATTATTTTTATAATCTTTTTGCTTTGTTTTCATGCGCATAATAGGCGGAACACATGGCGGTCGACGTATTAGTCCGCCTACCAATATGCCACATACCCGACCCACTACCGATATCGCTAAAGAAGGTCTTTTTAATATTCTTCAGAATTATCTCAACTTTGAAGAGCTCTCCACATTGGATTTGTTTGGTGGTACAGGCAGTATCAGTTATGAACTGGCATCACGAGGGTGTACGCAACAAATAATTATTGAGCAAGATGCGAAAATGTACGACTTCATTAAGAGAAATTTGAAGGAATTTGGTTTCACGCATGCGCAAATTTTTAAAATGGATGTGTTTCGATTTTTGCAGCAAAATACTTCGAGCTTCGATTTTATTTTTGCCGGGCCTCCCTATGCGTTAGGTAGTATAGATGAACTTCCTAAAATTATCATCGAACAACAAAAACTAAGCGACAAAGGTATTTTTGTGTTAGAACACACCCCTCGGAATAATTATGAAACGTTTCCTGGGTTTTTTCGGGTGAAAAATTATGGAACTACGTTGTTCAGTTTTTTTAGAAATCCGAACGCCGATTCGTCAGCAGCACATACTAACGCATAATATAGAGTTTACCGAAGCCTTTCTCAAACCATTTATCGGCATCCGTTTTACGATGCTCCATATTATCGCCATGTAAGTTGGTTATAACACGATACAGATAAACACCATTTCCTAATGGTTTTCCAAATTGGTCATCTCCTTTCCATTTATATTCGGTAATGTTTCTACCAATATGTAAAGGCCCTAATTCGGATTGAAGAATTTCACGAACAACCTTTCCTGTAACCGACAAAACCTGAATCTTCATGTTACTTGGAATTTCAGATCCTGTTAAGGTGAATACAAATTGTGTAGACGATGTAAATGGATTTGGATAATTTAATACCGAAGAAATCGACGGTTGGTTAACTACTTCAAAACCCACTTTGTATTCATTCATACCGGTAGTATTTCCAGTTTTGTCGACGGCTTTAACGGTGAGTACATAATCATCACCATCAGTAAGCGTTGGCTTAAATTCTAATTTAGCTTGGTTTCTTTTGCCTGAAGCAACTTCCTCTGCCGGATAAAACTTAAGTATAGTGCCGTCAAACGGTATTCGTTCTTCATTGAAACTGTTAGGCATTTTTAAAAACACTTCCACCAAACTTGTATCGTCTAAGGCTAAGAAACGATTATCGTCTGTCAGGGTAATTTGAATATTCGGTTTTGCGGAAACAATATCTTTATCCAGAATATGAATGCCATCGAAGGTTACATCCAAAAACGGATTTTTGTTATCTGGTGAAACATAAAAACTTTTCAAGGCTAAATTATTAGGATGGTATAATTCTACTTGATCATCATTTGGGTTAGCCTCAATATAGAGTGTATTCGTTTTCGGATAAGTTCGAGTAGGTATATCATATTGAACCATCAAGGTATCGTTACCTGCTAAGGGTCGATAGCGTTTTGAGCCTAGGTTAACTTGAACGCCCGATTTATCTATGAGATTATAACTCACTAACATACTATCCATCGGATAAGGTGTGAGGTTTTCTACGGCTACACCATAAGAGAGCACTTCACCTTGTTGCAAACTATCTTTAAAGCTTGAATACAACACTGGGTTTAATGCAGCTTCAGGAATTGGAGTGTACAATACACGCCAATATCTCAAGTGTTCCGGCGTTTTACTTGTATTGTCGGTTTGAACTGTTTCCAATCGCAAATAGGGAAAATTAACAGCATCAATAAACGCTAACGTTGTATCTTGGGTAACATAAGTGATAAGGGTATCTTGTCCGTTATTTTTTACACCATAAATTGCATAGGTTACAGAATCGGTAGGGTTTGGGTCGTTACTAAAAGAAGATTTTTTGAAAGCGGACCAATTTTTTGCCGGACCAATTTTTACCGACGACATACTTCCTTCAAATACACTACTATAGTATTGAAATTCCGCTGTTAGTTTAACTGTTGAATCGATGCCAATAAATTGCTGAACGGTTGTTGGTCGGTTTTTTTGAGTCCAGAAAATCATAGGGCGATTTTTGGTAAACGAATCGATTTTTGTAAAGCCCATTCCCGATAATTTATGATACAAGGAATTACCGGAACCTAATAGGGTGGTATCATTTTTCCATTGATTAATAAAAATCGTATTTCTGGATCCACAGCCACCACCTAAACAAATTCGATCCATGGCAATAATATAATTACCTTCCGGTATACTGTCTATAAAATCCATGATGAGCTTTCGGGAAGCCTGTGTTTTGAAGGAGAATTCAAAGAAATAATCTTTCGTGAATGGCTTAGGTTCTCCACCTCTACAAGGGTCGTAACTACCATATCGACCGGCAGCTATGGTTGTATCCGGACGGTAATTCTGCCATAATTTACCCGTTGCGCTGTCGATTACAATGAACTGAAAACTGCCATAATTCGAAGGCATACAACCATGATTGTACAACGTTACGCCGTTTAATTTCATAAATAAATCAGGGAAGTCGTAAGCAAGTGGGCCGCCCATGCAAGCATCTTGCAATTGTATTTTTTTTGTTTCGCCAACAAATTTCAATTCTCCATTGGTGGAGTCGGCATATAAATCGGTAAAGCTGTTTTTAAGCCATTGATACGTATGCGATTGATTCCATCCCGGAGCACTTTGATTTAGGAATATAAAAGAAAATGTTGTCCAACGATGTGTTTGATTTCCGTATAAGGTATCCATAGCTGTACGCCAATAATATACCGTACTGTCTTTTAACGTAAGTTGAGGCTTCCATTTTAAAACACCTCCACTCGAGGTTATACTTGTAGTTCTTAACGAAGTACTATTAAATTTTTCGGTTGTATCAATTTGAAAAATATACTTGCGTGATGCTGCATACGGATTTAAAGTTGAACCTTTCAGTTCAACATCTTGGGCTGAAACAATGCTAAAATTATAAGGGAATACCGGCACCACATCATCATTGTAAATTGAAAAAGGCACCACAATTTTATTGTTGTTTTCCGAGATTTCATCAACATCAAAATCGCTGTCAATTTCTAGTGTAAGGGCATTCAAACCTACCGCAGCATCGCCTATGGTAGGTATGCGAATATGGAAACTATCACTGAAGGTAAACCCTGGTAGCTTCGCATTCATCACAAACGATTCTGAGTTGTCGGGTAATTTTCTTTTTACAATTAAGCGAATCGAATCGGCTATGAAACGACCAATATTATGTACCACAAAATCAAAGTCTACTGAATCTACGGTCGTGGTTAAGTTAAGTTGACGAAAGCGCGCATTCTTTTCTTCAATCGCGTAATCAGGTTTATTATAAGCGTATAAATGAACCGCCGGGTCGCCATTAAGTTGAATTTGCTGCGTATGAATTCGAAATAGAAATGAATTGGCAAAACCAGGTTGCGACATGAGCGAAGAAACATTACGTTGCATTTGTTCGCCAATAGACATGGTAAACGATTTTGTTCCGAAATGACTATATAACGAATCGGTATAAATTCCAAGGTCGTCGGAAAAACTGGTATTTACATTAGCTATAAACCCAATGGCTCCTTTATTCGGGGCACTTACAAAACGTTCACTTAACAACGGCGCAGGCGTTAAGATAAACACATCACCCGCAGAGCATCCGTTGGCCATAAAGAAATAGTACTTTTTGTAATTGCTATAGTTTTCCGGAATATCTAATCCATAATCGATATTGGAAGACGATGAATGTCCGAAGAATTGAATAAAAGAAACTCCGGTACTTATCATGTCATCAATCAATTTACTATTGATGGTTTCAACTTCCTGAGTTGAGCTTTTTTTCAGTAAGGTAACCTTGGCTCCAAGATTCGGTGAAGAAATACGTTGTTGTTGATTATTTAACCATAACACGATGAGTTGTTGTTCGAAAATATCACTCGTACCAGCGATATGAAGAAAACGTTTTTGCCATAATTTTTCATCGGTTGTTTGTGTGTTATTGGCTAACACCGATTCGTAATCTTGAACTTTTTGCAAGTAGTTTCCAACTTCCGTTCCATTAAAACAAGTTAATCGACCTGTTGAAATTTGAGGCTTATTGTTCTTGCCAAAATCTGATAGTAACAAGTCGGAACTTGGTTCACCAAACGACGGGATAAGTATAAAGGGATAGCTACTTTTATTAGCAGAATATTGTCCGAAGGCATTATAATCTATTCCCTTTCCAATGATAAAAAGATGTTTAGGTTTATTCGTCCATTGCGTAGAGGAATATGCGAAATTCAAATAATTTCGTAAGGCTAAAGAACTGTAATTACATCCATAACCGAATTCATTATATAGGTCATTCACGTATGCAATATTCGGTTGGTAAGCACCACCTGCACTACTCGCTCTGTACGTAACATAATCGTTTACATAGTTATGTCCGTTGCCATCATCACAATAAAACGGATCGGTGATGATTAAGTAATTTCCTTGATTACTTGTTTGAGTAAAGTTTTTAAAGGTAATAGCTTCCAGTCCAATTACCTGGTGAATGGCTGCGGTTTGTTGACCTTGAAGAATTAAACGTTTTGTTGTTGTTGACCCTGGAATCAGGAATCGTACTTGTCCGGAAACCGATATGTCACCAACCAAATACTCGTTTGTGCTGAGGTCGTATAAACGTGGTGCCACACCGCCGGTTGCAAAATTGGTTATTTCAAGATAATAAGAACCTGTTTTTGGATTTAATTCAAAACTAAATCCATTTTTATTTTGAAGGTTTGGTGTGCTAGGATATCGAAGTTCTAAATAGGATATACCAAAACGATCGGTATAGGTTGCAGAGGATGGATTGTTGAAATAGCGAAACCAAATATCGTTCGCGGCGTTCGCATAACTCATGGGTACATTAAACTTAAACTGCTTTTTATTGAAAAAGCCATACGAACTGTCTGCCATTAAATTTGTGCCGGCATAAACCTTCATGCCATGTGTAAAATACGATTTTCCAATTACGGCTGTTTGAAACGAGGCATCAGGGGCACCGCTAATTTTATAGGCATTTGTTAAAGTGAATTTCACTGAATCAGGAAGGGTAGTGGTTTTTCGAACAAAACCTTCCGTTTCATATTGGGAAGAAGTAAGCTCATAATGCGCTTGGTCGGCAGTATTACCTTCTGCTGCCGATTCACCACTAAAAAATTCGTTGCGATAATTATTTCTCAGCTTTATCCAAATATAATCTTCTTTAGCAGGCGGACTCACAATCGTATTCACTCGCTCCACAAAACGTTTGTTTGTTGTACTGGTGTTGAAAGTGATAAAGTAATAACTGGAATCGGATAACAAACTCATATCCGGATTGAGTTGTAACGAGGGATTCTGAAAAAGGGGCAGGTCTAATTCACCGGTAGCACGCTCTCCATAGAATTCAATATAATCGGTGCCGGTTAAACTGCCATTCGAAGAAACATAAATAGGGATCTCCGTTCCGTTTTTAAAAATTTGAAGGTTAGCGCCTTGCACCGAAGAGGGTAAGCCAAGGTTTGTTAAGTTAGCTATCGGAACACGATAGATACTATCCTTATATACCCGAAATTTATAATAGCTCTGATTGTAATTTATCCATTCGTTGCCATAAGGCTGCGCGTAACTACTAACAAGGCCACCTATAAGAACAAGAATCAGGGTTAAAATTTTTTTCATGATTTCAAATGATACAGATGAACAATTAATAGTTTTTACGTTTAGGTCCTTTGTTTTTATTTTTTTGAACATCATCTAAATCCAAATTGCTAGCATCATAAAAACTTGCTTTCTTGTTTATGCTTAAACGCAAGGAAACGAAATGACTGTATAAAGGATTGTTCTGCACATTTAAGCTAGAAAACGAATAGTCGATATTCAACGATTTGATTTTCAATCCTAAACCGAATGTAGGCTGGTACATCGTTCGATAAAGGGTATTCGTAGTATCATTATCGTTCAACACTTTCTGAAAGTTACCAATGCCTGCACGTAAGAAAAATAGTTTGTTATAACCGAATTCCATACCCAATTTTGGATCGATACTCAGCGGATTGATATTGATAATATTACTGTAGCGAGAACCATCGGTAGTTATATCAGCATTCATCTCAACTAATAAATAGGCTGCTTTCGTGGTATCACGAAAACGTATAGGTAAATACCTACCGGCACCTAAAACAATACGGGGTGTATTAATTTCGGTACTCTTAGAAACAACTTCATTACCTGTTTTAATTAATTGTTGCTTTTCAGCTTCGGTAAAACTGAAGGACCAAATTGTATACGTTGTTGTAATATCCTTTAGAGAAACACCTAAACACCAACGCTTAACCCGACCCTGTAAACCCAAGTCGATACCGGCGCCCCACGCATTAGCCAAGGAACCTACGTTACGATGAATGATTTTGAAATTACCCCCAACACGAAAATCAACATCCGAACGTTTTTCAAATTTTTTCCATTTTATTTTTTGCGCGTAGGTAATTAGCCCGGCGTAATCGCTCGCCGAAATAGCTTTCACTTTAGCATAGTTTACCGAACCATCCGGTTCAATTAAATTCAAGGTGTAAGGAATATTATCAATACCAAAGCGTATTACCGAAAAACCAAGAACTCCTTTCTTTTTTCGGGTTGGCGTTGCAACACCGATGTAATCGTACTTTGCTATACCACTAAAATACTCGGAGTGCATGAGCCCTATTTGAATATCATTGCGAATAAAGGAAATACCAGCCGGATTCCAGAATGGCGATGTAACATCATTGATGGATGCTACTTGTGCCCCCGACATGCCTAAACCCCGTGCACCAACACCAATACTCAAAAACTCATTCACATATTTACGTTGTTGCGCGCTTAGTTGTAGAAAGGAAAGCAACAGCAACGTTGCCACACTTATTTTTCTTATCATCCTGGTAAACTTTAGAAGTACTTATAACGTTTTTTTAAATCTTTTATTTTGATAACCAACAAATTTATTTTAAAAAGCCCGAAAAAAGGCATTCCGGGAAGGATATATTAGTTTTTTTATTCCAAATTTGTCGACATGAAATTTTTGGAAGAATTACAATGGCGTGGTTTGGTTCAGGATATGATTCCCGGCACCGATGAGCAATTTGAAAAGGAAAAGATGTCGGCGTATATTGGTTTTGATCCAACCTCCGATTCACTCCACATAGGAAGCTTAGTACCTATTATTTTGTTGATGCATTTACAACGTCGTGGACACAAACCGTATGCCCTCGTTGGCGGTGCTACCGGTATGGTGGGCGATCCTTCCGGAAAAAGTGAGGAGCGTAATATGCTTCCACTCGAACAAATTGAACGTAATGTGGATGGTATTAAAAAGCAACTGTCTAAATTCTTAACGTTTGATTCGAATTCGACTTCAACCTCCGCGGCGGTTATGGTAAACAATATCGATTGGTTCAAAGATTTTACGTTTCTTAATTTTATTCGTGATGTGGGTAAGTTTATCACAGTAAATTATATGCTCAGTAAAGATTCGGTGCAGAAACGCTTGGAAAGCGGCATGTCGTTTACCGAATTTACGTATCAATTAGTCCAAGGGTATGATTTCTACTATTTGTTTACCGAGATGGGCGTAACCTGTCAGATGGGAGGTTCCGACCAATGGGGAAATATAGTAACCGGTACTGAACTCATTCGCAAGAAAAACGGAGGTGATGCGTTCGCATTTACAGCACCTTTAATAAAAAAAGCCGATGGCGGAAAATTTGGTAAAACCGAATCGGGTAATGTTTGGCTTGATCGTACGAAAACGTCTCCGTATAAATTTTATCAATTTTGGTTGAACACGAGTGATGAAGATGCTGAACGCTATATTAAAATTTTCACGTTCATAGAACCTGCCGATATTGAAAGCTTACTTCAAGAACATAAACAAGCGGAGCACCTTCGATTACTTCAAAAACGATTAGCCAAAGAGCTTACTACTATGGTGCATAGTGAAGCAGATTACGATGCTGCTGTGCAAGCCTCTCAGATACTCTTCAGCAATAACTTGGAAGCGTTGAAGCAATTGAATGAAGAGCAGTTATTAGATATTATGGATGGCGTTCCTTCTCCGGAAATGAGTAAAGAAAAAATTCAGGAGGGAATAGACCTTATTTCATTACTTGCCGAAACGGCTATTGCACCTTCTAAAGGAGAAGCACGCAAAAGTGTTCAGGCAGGTGCGGTTCAGTTTAACATGACTAAAATAACCGATCTAGAAGCTCAAATAAATACTTCTTATTTATTGAATGATAAATACATTCTGATTCAGAATGGCAAAAAGAATAAGTATTTATTGAAACTCGTTTAAATGAAGCGAATAGGACTGCTATCGGATACACACAGTTTCTTACCGGAAGCTGTGTTTACTCATTTTAACGAGGTTGATGAAATTTGGCATGCAGGTGATATTGGCGATGTACATACGGCGAATAAATTAGAAATGTTTAAACCACTTCGTGCGGTATATGGTAATATTGATGGGCATGACTTGCGCCTTCGTTATCCTGAGCATTTGTATTTTACTATCGAACATGTTTCGGTATTAATGATGCATATTGGAGGTTATCCTCCAAAATATAATGCATCCTCTTTAGATCTGATTAAGAAGTATAAACCTCATTTGTTTATCTGTGGTCACTCACATATTTTGAAAGTTATGCCGGATGCGAATCATAATTTACTCCATATCAATCCGGGCGCTTGTGGCAATCATGGATGGCATAAAGTTTCCACTTTAATTCGCTTCAAAGTGAATAACGATCGTATTCAAGAATTAGAAATTATTGAGTTAGGAAAACGTGGCGTTTAATTTAGGTTAGCACAAGAACCGCTGTCCAAATTCGTCCCTAGGTAGGACGCGATGCTTCGCGTGTAAGGTGCTTTGCGTCTACATAACCTCATGCCTTATCATGCCAGAGCGTATTGCAACTAATAATAATTACAGATAGTCATTCTGGTTATTAGAGGTTGATTTCTTATTTTAGTACATTGAAAAATTTATTAAGTGAAAATTGCATTGCTTTAGTATTAGCATATGCACATGACCTTCGCGTCAAATGCAAGCGGGTGGGTTGAGAATAAAAATTAATATCTAATTTTATGTCAAGATTATACTGGCTGTTTTTAATTTTGGGATTAAGCTGTTCAACTAAAACAAGGACAGAGTATATTTCAGTTAATCATTTTTTTGTAGAAAACATAGACAATAGCATTTTGGTTAGAGAAAATGGGGTGTTTAGATTTTATCAGGATTTAGGTTCAAGTGTAGATGATTATTTAATAGTTGGGGGCTATGAAAATGGGTTTAGGAATGACAAATGGATATATAAGGAAAATAGAAGCTCACGATCTACGGTATTAATTGAGTGGGATTATTTTGATTTCGGTGATTTCAAGTTTGAGACTAACTTATTCAAGAATGTGGATTCTTCGTTTTCCGGGTATAAACATGCCATTGTTGAATACAAAATTAAAGATGAAAAAATTAAATTTAAATTAGGAAAGAATTTGGTTAGTAAAGCAATATTGAAAATTAAAAATCCAAGAGAAATCTTCGAAAGTGACTTTGCAAAATTAGATTATGAGGTATTGGGGTTTAAAAAATTGCCATTAAACCTAGATAGTATAAATGTGTTTGAATATAGCATTACTAATAAAAAAAACAGTAAAAATTTTTATTTTTATACTGCCTATATCTTAATTCAAGATTCGATTACCATTGATTTTTGTGTTCAAAGTAATCAAGCTAAAAGTAAATATGCTAAACTTTTGTTTGATGGGATTTTGTCTAATAGTTATTATGATGGTGTTCGTCTTTTTAATCCATGGACTGGTGGGAGATATCATAATCGTTAATAAGATTTTCAGTCGTGATGGTGAATCACCCTACTGCCGCGAGAATTAGCGAAGCGGTTCACGTGCCTTCTCGATTTGATTATTAAAGTGCCTTTGATTATTTTTAGGATAAAGAAAGGAAAGAGCCTTTAAGAAGAATTAATGGTTCATCTTGAATTTATTGACATGAAAAACAGTAACGATTCATATTGCAAAATATAAAGGCACGAGAACCGCTTCGCTAATTCTCGCGCCAGTAGAGACATGTATAAAAATAAATTCTAAAGGGAGAAAAACTCATTTTTACCTAGAAAACGAGTGTTCTTGCGATTGATTGTTTAAAAAAACATATTTTCAGATAGAGAATTGGTTTATTTTGTTTGAACTTCTTTCAAAGGACTATTCGAATTATTAATTTTAATAACATCAAAAACACCGATTATGAAATTTGGATTACTCTTCATTCTAGTTATTTTCAATTTTGCCCAATCATTTTCACAAAGTCCTTATATTCCACTTGATTTGGATAATACAAGTTGGTGTATAAGAAAACTTTTCGGAGCAGGTCCGTGGTGTTTATATGATGTATATAGTGTGCCAACATCTTACATCGGTTTTAATGGTAAAGTATATAAAGAAGTTCTTGTTTATAATCAACGAATAGATTGCCCTATGTACATTGTACCGTATGAAACCATGTATATACGAAATGATATACCTAATAGAAAAGTGTACGTGGGCAACATGACTTCAACACCCTCAGAATACCTATTGTACGATTTTAGTTTACAGATTGGCGACACTTTGAAAACAGATTCTATGTTGGAACTTTCATCGCCTCGTATTTTAGGATCAATTGATAGTATTCTTATAAATAATGTTTGGCACCGTCGCTATTATTATCATGATACAATGAGTCCGCAACCTTTAGAGTTTGATACATTAGTAGAAGGTATTGGATATACCTTCCGCAATATTTTTGAGGGAGGTAATAGTATGCGGAGCTTTTGTAAGGACAGCATGATCATATACCAATCGGATACCGGAGTATATTGTTATTTACCTGTGGCAACAAGCAATTTATTAGATCCAAATCCTCAACTTTACTATGCAAATGGCACTGTATTTATGAATAACGTGTTTGGCGAAATTGAAATCATTAATTCCATGGGAAGTGTTGTGTTTAGAAAAAATAAACAGGATGCTTATCCTATCGATTGTTCCTTTTTAAATCCGGGTATTTATTATCTAAGAGTCAGAAATTTACGACAAAAAGCTACATTAAAATTTATCAAGGAATAGGTAATTTTTGAACGTATTAATTTTTTACTTTTAGTTTCACCCAAGCCTACGCCAGCCTTTGTGGTAACATTCTCGCGCCAGTAGAGACGCGATGATTCGCGTCTAAGGTGCATCGCATCTCTACTGGTTATCGTAATACGTATAGTCTTTCGTTATGTTCCCTTCTTCATTGATGGTAAAAATCGTACAAATAGGTAGGAATAATTTACTCGAATCAGGCAAGGTGCCTTGTGAAATAAATTCAACTATTACACTATGATCGCCGGAAGGATAATAAGCTACCACACTATCGCGCACATCGGGTATTCCTTCTTCCAATCCTTTATATTTTTCAATGATCTGAGGATGGGTTTGCTTAATAACGGATGTGCCAAAACTCGGATCTTTAAACTCGGCATTTTCACTGTAAAGCGCAGCCATCTTTTCCCATTGATGGGCATTAAAGGCTTCAAACAATGCATCCGCAACGGCTTTGTTTTTTTCAAAATGATTTATTGACGTTTCTTTTTGCTCTTTGCAAGAAAACAAGAATAAACTTATAGCAAGGAAAAGGATGGGTTTCATATTTTGAACTTTGTGTCAAAGATATTGATAAAACATACTGCCGCTAAAAACAAACTATATTTCAAAAGACAACATACCGACATATTGAGTCTTTCCCAAGTTGCAGATCGCACAGCGTATTAAGGCTGCAGGTATTCAAGAAACGTTGTTCGTGGTATCATTTTCGCACCTAAAGATTCAAGATGAGGCGTGTGGAGCTGACAATCAATTACGTTTATCCCTTCATTATATAGCTTCTGTGCAAGATGAATTAAAGCAAATTTACTGGCATCGTTCTGATGACTGAACATGCTCTCACCACAAAAAAGATGAGGAAGCAATACACCATATAAACCACCAACTAGCTCACCGGCACACCAAGTTTCGGCACTCACAACCATTCCCTCTTGATGCAAAGTTGTATAGGCATAAATGAATTCCTCGGTAATCCAGGTGCCAGGCTGTCCATGACGGTAAGTCATTTTACAATGTTGTATCACCTGCGGAAAGTTGGTATTATAACGAAATTCATAATGCCCTCTTCGCAAGGTTTGTTTCATACTTTTAGAGATCTTTATCTGATCGGTGTAAAGCACACAACGTGGGTCGGGGCACCACCACAACGGCGGCTCGTCGGGAGCATACCAAGGGAAAATTCCTTTGGAGTAGGCTTCCTTTAATCGAGGTACAGATAAACTACCACCAATGGCTAGCAAGCCATCGTCGTCTGCTTCTGAATAATCAGGGAATGGGTCAAGTTCGTGGTATAAAAATTCAGCCATCGTTTTAGCCTTCCGTTTCTTCTATGGTAGCACCAATGCCTCTATCAAGAATTGCATCGCGCATGGGTTTTAATTTCTCTAAAGAACCATTTTTAACCACACACTTTCCTTTGAAGTGAATGATTAAACTACATTGCTCTGCTTGTTCAGGTTGGTGATGACAAATTTCAACGAGGGTTTGAATAACCCAATCGAAGGTGTTTATATCATCATTCCACATGATAAGGTTATACGGAAATTCTTCATCGAATAATTCTTCCGTTACGATTTCTTCTTCGTAATGATGTTGTTCTCCGGTTCTCATAGTTTCATCAATTCATTCACTAAATGTACTTTATTAATAGGATGCACACCTACGGTTTCGCAAACTAAACCACCGGCCAAATTAGCGGCCTGTGTTGCCCATGCTAAATTATTACTTGCTTTAAAACATGCGGCAAAAACGGCAATCACCGTATCTCCGGCGCCACTTACATCGGCAATTTGACGAACATGTGCCGGAAGCATAACAACTTCTTGTTGATGCTCTGAGAATATACCATGTTCAGATAAGGTAATTAACGTTATTTGATGGTTTATTTTGTTTTGTAAAGCAGTATGAGCTTTCTTCAACGACGATTTGTCGGGTGTTATACTAAGCTCAGGAAGAGCTTCTCGAACTTCTTTTAAATTAGGTTTGAATACATCCACTCCGGTATAACTGAAAAAATTTGCTTTTTTAGGATCAACAGCAACGAAGCATTGTAACTCTTTGGCATGTGTAATGATCTTCTGAATCGCATTTGGTAGAAGCAGTCCTTTATTATAATCTTCAAAAATAATAATATCCGGAGCGTCAATTTGAATAGCACGCATAACGACATCAATAAAATGATGTTCGATTCGAGTTGAAATTTCTTCAGAAACTTCTTCATCGATACGCATCATTTGTTGATGCTTAGCCATTACACGTGTTTTTGTTGTGGTAATGCGCTCTTTTTCAACCAAGCAACCATCGGTATGAATACCTTCTTGTTCTAATAGCGACAACATGGTTTTACCCGATAGGTCTTTTCCAAGAACAGTAAATAAATGTACTTCAGCCCCTAATTTTCTGCAATTTAAAGCCACATTCGCCGCTCCTCCCAATCGTTCGTATTTGTTTAATACCTGAAGCACAGGTACTGGTGCTTCAGGAGAGATTCGTTGCACAGAACCTTGCCAATAACAGTCGAGCATGGCATCACCAATGACAAATATTTTTTGCTTGGAAATTTTTCCCAGCCATTTTTTTACTTGAGGTTGTTCTATTTTTTTCAAGAAGAAAATTTGCTTTCAAAGATAGCGTGTAGGCAATAATTTTCTTCAACAAAAATTGAAAGGTATTCGCAATGACCTATGAAAAGGGACATTATTTCAATCTAGTCAAACTAAATTATTGGAAGGCAGAATTTTATGATCTTTATATTTTGAGTTTGTTTTTTGTGCTTAAAGAATCCTATATAATTATCATCCAATGCCTTTAAAACCTACATCTTAACACCGAAGGTGAAGATCAAAATGAAATTCTTGAAAAAAGAAACCTTAATCCACCTGCTACATCTTAAAAATCTATGCGCCAATATTTTAGGGAAGGTAGCATAGAAATTATACGAACGAAATGCACGATATTATCACGTTTGAATGAAAGTACCAATTAAACTCAGCCAATAATAACATTATTTCTTAGCCTCCAATTTTAATCATACTTCTATTTTCAAGTTTACTTTCTTCAATTTGGGTATAATCGGGAAGTAATTGTCCGCCAAGAGCTTTTTCTTTTTTAGATACATTATCTTGAATAAAAGGCACAAGATCGAGCCCGGCACGAAATGCAGTAAGTAAGTCTGTTTCCGTTTTAGAGAATAAACAATTTTTAAGTTTTCCATCGGCGGTGAGACGTAACCGATTGCAAGTACTGCAAAAGGGCTGCGTCATGGTACTGATAATTGCGAAGGTGCCTTCGTGGCCGGGTACTTTATATTTTTTAGCCGTATCGTGTGGGGCATCCTGAAGTTTTATTATATCATATTCTTCTTGAATCCGCTGCACAATATGTTCATACGTAAATACTTTTTTACTCGACCAATGATTGCTTGTAAACGGCATAAATTCAATAAACCGAATATGCAGTGGTTGTTCTTTCGTGAGGGCAACAAAATCATTAATTTCAGAATCGTTGATACCATCAATCACAACCACATTCACTTTCACAGAAAGGTTTTGCTTTAAGCAAGCTTGTATATTCTGATAAACCTGATGAAATTGATTGCGACGAGTAAGCAATTCAAATTTATTTTCATGCAAGGTATCTAAACTAATATTCAACGATTGAATACCGGCATCATGCAGGGTATTCATGTATTTGTGTAATAATACGCCGTTGGTTGTAAGTGTTAGTTTAATGGGTAGTTTGGCTAAAGCGCGCATGATGTCGGCCGCATCCTTTCGAACTAAGGGTTCGCCACCGGTTAAACGAATTTTACGAATACCTTGTTCTACAAAAATCTTGGCTATAGCAACGAGTTCATCGAATTGCATCAACTTAGATTGAGGTGTTACATCCACCTCTTCATCCGGCATACAATAGAAACAGCGAAAATTGCAAGCATCGGTTAGTGATATACGCAAGTAATCATGAGGCCGGTTATGAGTATCGAATAGCACCTGTGCAAAGTAAGGTTTTCTATGAAATTACGACGGTGGAAATCATAAAAGGAGCCGACAAAATTTGTTTTATTATCTTCGCCGCCATGCAAATTGATCAACAACTATTTAGTTTGATTCAGGAGGAATTCGACCGACAACAACATGGTTTAGAATTAATAGCTTCTGAGAATTTTACCAGTACGCAAGTGATGCGTGCTATGGGAAATGTAATGACCAATAAATACGCGGAAGGGTATCCCGGAAAGCGGTATTACGGTGGTTGTGAAGTGGTAGATAAAAGTGAGCAATTAGCGATAGATCGGGTAAAGCAAATTTTTGGTGCGGCTTATGCTAATGTGCAACCCCATTCGGGAGCGCAAGCGAATGCAGCGGTTATGCTGGCCGTGTTGAAACCCGGCGATAAAATTTTGGGGTTAGATTTAAGTATGGGCGGCCATCTTACCCATGGTTCCGCGGTAAATTTTAGTGGTAAATTATATCAACCTTATTTTTATGGAGTTCGTAAGGAAGATGGAAGAGTAGATTATGATGCGATGGAGAAAACTGCCTTAGCGGAAAAACCGAAGTTATTAATTTGCGGGGCTTCGGCTTATAGTCGTGATTGGGACTACGCGCGTATACGAGCCATTGCCGATAAGATTGGTGCCTTGGTGCTTTGCGATATGGCTCATCCGGCAGGCTTAATTGCCAAAGGTTTATTAAACTCGCCGTTCGAGCATTGTCATATTGTAACGAGTACCACACACAAAACCCTTCGAGGCCCACGAGGCGGTGTAATTTTAATGCCTCAGGATTTTGAAAATCCGATGGGTATTACCGGCCCTAAAGGCGAAGTTCGAATGATGAGTGATGTGTTAAATCTTGCTGTATTTCCGGGTGTACAAGGTGGTCCGTTAGAGCATGTGATTGCCGCAAAAGCTGTAGCGTTTTATGAAATTCTTCAAGATGAATTCACCACTTATGCGAAGCAAGTAATTGCCAATGCGCAAGCTATGGCGAGCGCTTTTACAGCGCGCGATTATCACATTGTTTCGGGTGGAACAGATAATCATTTGCTTTTAATTGATTTGAGAAATAAAAATCTTACTGGTAAGCAAGTGGAGAATACCTTAGTGAAGGCAGATATTACCATAAATAAAAACATGGTTCCTTTCGATGATAAATCACCTTTTGTTACTTCCGGTATACGCGTTGGAACACCGGCCCTTACTACTCGTGGTTTAAAGGAACAAGATATGGAACAAGTTGTTGCATGGATGGACAAAATCATGATGAATATTCAAGATGAATCTACGCTTGGGCAGGTGCGCGGCGAGATTAATGAATATATGAAACAGTTTCCGCTATACCCAGATTGGAACGTGTAGTTTTCAAATTATTGCATGTTGATATTATGAAAACACACGAAGTAATTATACTCACCTCGTGTGTTTAAACAGCGTATTTAGTTTTTGGAAAGAAGAATGAAGTTGAAATTTCCTTTTCGTTCTTGTTGAAGCTTTCTTAAATTATTCAGACCAATTTCACCGGTAAAATAACCCTCTTCCTGATTCGCATAGCTCTCTTCAATCGTATTAAGATGGCGAGCATAATACGAAGCATCTTGAACACTAAATCGCAATAAGCCACGAAGTTTTATAGCCTGATCTTGTTCAAGACTGTCGTTGGATCCTCGCTTTTTATACTCATACCGATAGTCGTATGTGATGGCGGATAAGTCACTTAAAACAGCCGACGCGGTAGGGTGGGCGCCGGCTCCTTTTCCGGAGAAAAACTGTGTATCGGCAAAAGCTGTTTTAGTTACTACGGCATTATACACATCATCTACTTGATATAATTTTTCTTCAGGACGAATAAACTGTGGAACCACGAAAGCGGATATTTTTCCGGATTGATTGCGAAAGGCATTCGCTGTTAATTTTACTTTTAACTTTTTTTCTTTTGCGTAGTTAAGTTCTAACGGACCGAGTTCATTGATGCCATGATGGTAAAGTGCTTCGGGTTTTACGATTAATCCGAACGCATGAGCTACCAAAATTTGTAGTTTGTATTTTGCATCATAACCTCCAGTATCCAACTCCGGATTACTTTCTGCATAACCTTTTGCTTGCGCCTCTTTCAACGCATCCTGATAACTTATTTCTTCGCTACCTGTTTTGGTAAGTATATAATTTGTACTTCCATTTACAATACCACTGATAGATTCCAGTAAATCATTATCGTAATATTCTTCCAGATTACGAATGATAGGAATACTAGCGCATACAGCGGCTTCGTATAAAAAAGGTGTTTGATAGGTTTCTTGCAAAGTCAGTAATTCTTGAAAATGTTCAGCGATCATTTTCTTGTTTGCGGATACAACCGCTTTTCGTTTTCGCAACGCTTCCGAAACCAATTGAAAAGCTGCATCGGCATCATCGATTAATTCAACCACTACGTTAATCGCAGGATCGTTCAATATGTCCTGCGCATCAAAGGTGAAATGATGTTCAGCGATGCTTCTTGTTTTACCTTTTGTTTTTACACAAATGCGTTGAATATTGGCTTTTAATCCCGGTGTTTTACTTAACACATCGTACAAGCCTTGTCCTACACAACCAAATCCGAATAATCCTATATTAATTTTTTTACGTGACATATTATATTGTTTTAAGCCGTGAGTAAGGTTTGTTTTTTAGTTTTTTGAATACTCTGTTTTAAATCCGTTATAAGATCCTCAACATCTTCAAGTCCTACCGATAAACGAATTAAACTATCACTTACACCGGCTGCTTTGCGTATGGATTCCGGAATTGATTTGTGCGTCATTTCAGAAGGTAAACAAATCAAACTTTTAACGCCACCCAAGCTTTCAGCAAGTTTAAAATATGTTGTGTTTGAAACAATGTTACGGGCTAGTGCTTTGTCGTCAACTTTTAGATCGAAGGAAACAACTCCTCCAAAGTACCGTTGTTGTTGTTTAGCCAGTTCGTGATTGGGATGTGATGTTAAACCCGGGTAATAGACCTGGTTGATAAAATCTTCTTGTTGTAGATAGCGTGCTATTTCAAGCGCATTGCTTGCATGTTGTTTTATACGAAGGCCTAAGGTTTCGATACCCCGTATGGTAAGCCAGCTATCGAAGGGTGCTAGAATTCCACCGGAGGCATTCTGGATGAATTTAATTTTCTCGCCTAATTCTTTCGAACGCGTAACGACCAAACCAGCAATTACATCGCTATGTCCAGACAAGTATTTGGTAGCACTATGCACTACTAGATCGGCACCTAACGTGATTGGCTTTTGCGCTGCCGGTGAAGCAAACGTATTATCTACACAAAGCAAACAATGATTGGCTTTTGCAAGTTTGCTAATAGCTGCGATATCGGAGATTTTTAAGGTTGGATTAGTAGGACTCTCAATCCAAATTAGTTTTGTTTTGTTCGTAATAGCGTTAGTTACTTCATGAAGATTGGACGTATCAACATAGGTTACCCGAATACCAAACTTTTCATAGATATGTGTGAATAAACGAAAAGCACCGCCATAGATATCATCAACGGCGATGATTTCGTCGCCGCTTTTAAGTAACTTTAAAACCGCATCAATTGCTGCTAAGCCGGAAGCGAATGCAAAGCCATGTGTGCCTTCCTCAAGCTTAGCTATTAAATTCTCAAGAACTTGTCGGGTTGGGTTATTGGTTCGGGCATAATCAAAACCTTTGTGTACACCAGGAGCTTCCTGTACAAAAGTGGATGTTTGGTAAATGGGTACGGAGATAGCGCCTGTTAGGGCATCAACGGGAATGTTGTGAAGGATGTTAGTTTGCTCTGACATTTTTTATTTTTTTTTGATTGTTAAACATGCGTTCGAACAAATCATCTTTCCAAAAAATCAGAGGTGTATGACTTCACAGAGGAGCAAAAAAAAATGCTCTTCCGAAAAGTCAGAAGAGCATTCAAAAATATCGCGAGTTTCTTTGAGTCTCAATTTCTAACTTATCTGTTCCCCGATAATTGGGGTTGAATGTGGCACCTTCTTCTGCTTTCGCAGAAGGGTTGTCAAGACATCATTGGGTCAATTCCCTCCGTCTTTCTGGATAAGATCATCTGTGTAAGAACTGATGCAAAGGTATATTTGGAAAAATGAAACGAGCAAATATTTTTTTGCGAAGGCGTGTTTTGGTTAGTTAATTGATTGAAATTAGTCTTTGAATTGCTAGTGTTTACAAGGCTTTTGGCGAAGGTGTTTACTTTTATAATTTATTCATTTCAATTTATTTCCTTGAAAAAATAAACATTACCATTTACTTTAGCTTTCATGCAAAGTAAACTGCCTCAGGTAGCAACCAATATTTTTTCGGTGATGAGTGGCTTGGCTAAAGATTATCAAGCGATCAATTTATCGCAAGGGTTTCCTGATTTTCCGATAGCCGATGAACTTATTGATTACGTGCATCAAGCTATGCGAGATGGACATAATCAGTATGCTCCCATGACGGGTATGCCCATGCTTAGAGAAATTCTTGCTGAAAAAATAAATAAACTCTACGGAAGGGCAATTCATCCGGACGAAGAGATTACGATTACTCCCGGTGGAACCTATTCGATTTACACATCATTGGCAACGATCTTATATCCCGGTGATGAAGTAATTGTGTTAGAGCCTGCATACGATTCCTATATTGCTAATATCGAATCAATGCAAGCACAGGCAGTTTGTGTGCCACTTCGGTTTCCTGATTTTAGTGTGGACTGGGAAGTGGTGCAACAGGCTATAACGGTTAAAACAAAAGCGATTGTGATTAATACGCCGCATAACCCGTGTGGCTATGTTTGGAGTAAAGAAGATATGGTTCAACTGCAACACATGCTTCGGGATACTTCGATCTATATAATTAGTGATGAAGTGTACGAACATATCACCTTGGATGGAAGAAAGCACGAGTCGGTGTTAGCCTATCCTGAATTATTTGAACGAAGTTTCGTAACGTTTTCGTTTGGTAAAGTATTTCATACTACCGGTTGGAAAATGGGTTACTGTGTGGCACCAAAGAAATGCATGCTTGAGTTTAGAAAGATGCACCAGTTTTTGTCTTTTTCTTGTAATACGCCGATGCAAGTTGCCTTAGCTAATTACCTTCAGGATGAGACGGCTTATTTATCGCTTCCTGATTTCTTTCAAAGGAAACGAGATCTATTTCTTGACTTGATATCCGCATTACCTTTTACCATTTACAACCCAACGCCAGGTTCGTATTTTCAACTCGCAGGATTTAAGGCTATTCAGGATGTATCCGATAAAGAATTTGCTATTTGGATGACAAAAGAAATTGGCGTGGCCACCATACCGGTAAGTGCCTTTTATCGAAACGGAAAGGATGATCAGTTGATTCGATTTTGCTTCGCGAAAAAAGAAGAAACCTTAAAGGCTGCCGCCGAAAAAATGAAACGATTAATGTTGTAATGAATCTATTTTGATAGCCGGCTTTATTGAATAGCCAAAACTTTAATTGCTTCATCGGCAGCAATTTTACTAGCTTCCTTTTTATTACCTGCTGTTGATTTGCATATCACAACATCATCGAGTTGAACACCAACTACAAAACGCTTTCTACCGCGTTCTACTTTTTCTTCAATAAGAATAAAATCCACTTTTTTACCTTGTTTACTAGCCCAACCAATTAATTTATTTTTGGTATTCACTTCCATATTCTCAAGAAGTTCGATATCCACAAAAGGCAAGAGGATTCGTTTACGTACGAAAGTTCTTGTTCGTGCATAACCTTTGTCGATATAAATAGCACCAATAAGAGCTTCTAAGGCATTACCGAAAATCATGGAGTCGCGAAGGAAATAATCTTGATCGTTAAACTTCATGATATTCTTCAGCCCAATTTTTAAAGCAATATGATTGAGTGTTTTTCTGTTTACAATCTTACTGCGCATATCGGTGAGGTAGCCTTCATCTTTGGTAGGATATTTTGTAAATAGATGTTCACCAATGATAGCTCCCAGGATAGCATCACCTAAAAATTCAAGTCGCTCATTATTTTCAGATGAATTAATGTTATTACTTCTATGGCACAACGCAAGTTCATAAATAGCCACATTGCCGGGGGTATAACCTAAAATGGTTTGTAACTCTTTATACACCGAGCTTCCACTCGTAAAAAAATTAGCTATAAAATCGGGTACAAAACGCACAAGATTAATTTACCCTTGCAATTTATAAACTCTTCGCCCAAAGCGATAATTTTTTCTCTAAAACTTTAAGCGGCATGTTTCCGCCATTCAAAACTTGTGTATGGAAGTCGGCCAATTTGAATTTCGGACCTAATTCTTTTTCGTATTTGGCTCGCAAAGCCAATAAACTTAATTGTCCGATTTTGTACGATAGCGCTTGTCCGGGTATAGCCATGTAGCGTTCAATCTCTGCAGTAGCTTCCGCTTTTGAAATACGTTCATTGGTCATCATGTAGTGGATAGCATCATCATGACTCATTCCTTTTGTATGAATAGCCACGTCAACCACTAACCGTATCGCTCGGTGCATGGCATCACTTAGATGGCCAAGGTATTGATATGGGTTTTTGTAAACACCTAACTCTTTACCGAGCGTTTCGGTGTATAAAGCCCAGCCTTCAGCGTAGGCACTATATCCTAAGTATTTTCGAAATTCAGGAAGTGATTTATTTTCTTGTTGTAATGAAATTTGATAATGATGCCCCGGAATTGCTTCATGAAGAAACAATGTTTCCATACCTACCGCATTAAATTTTTTAGCATCGAGTATTGGTGTATAGAAAATGCCCGGTCTGCTGCCATCTGCTGTGCCCGCGTTATATTCGGCGCTGGCACTGGCGGCACGGAAAGCTTCCGTTTGACGTATTTCAAACTTAGTTTTCGGTACAGTTTCAAACATTGTTTTTAAGTTTGGTGTAATGGTGTTTTGAACAGAGCGAAAACTATCTAAAACTTCTTTAGGTGTTTTGAAAATATAGAATTGAGGATCGGCATTAATATGTTCAAAAAACTCGGCAAGGGTTCCGCTAAATCCAACCTGAGTTTTTATTTTCTCCATTTCTGTTCGTAAGCGAGCAACTTCATTTAAACCGAGTTGATAAATGCTATCGGGTGTTAAAGTAGTCGTGGTATAATTTTTGGCCAGAAACTGATACATTGCCAATCCATTGGGAAGTGAACTCAACCCATGTGTTTTACGGCTTTTGGGTAGATATTCCTCTTTGATGAATTGCTTGAGTTTGGAATAAGAGGGTAAAATAGCATGCGTTATTTGATAAAAATAAGCATGTTCAATTCGCTTTTTATCTGCTGCACTAAATTCTGACGGAAACTTTTTGATCGGAGCATAGAAAATACTATTCGTTGGATCGGTGGTTAAAACACCTTCAATTTGAGGAATTATTTTTTCGCAAAGAATATCCGGAAGTACATAACCTTCAGCCATACCCCGCTTCATATTAAAAATTGCTGTATCTATCCAAGCTGGAAATTGCTCCATTCTGGCAATGAAATTATCGTAGTCTTTTACTGTTTTAAAAGGTTGATTGCCTTCACCACTTCCGAGCTGTGGAAACTCTAAGGTGAAACTCCAGAACTGATTAATAGGCATTAAATTACTTTTGAATTGAAGTGCTTCGAGGTTATTATTCAACTCATATTCAAAGATTTCCTTACTCAGTTCATCTTCCTGATTTAAGTTGCCAGCTAAGCCTTTTAACGTATCTACATAACGTTGATAAAACTGTTTTAGCTTCATTTGGTAAACATCAGAAATAGTTACAGGTAATTGATCATTGTAGCGATTATCACCTGTGGCAGTGGCTTCCAAAGGAAATAATTGCATTTTTTCTTCCCAATAGTGTTGAAAAATTTTGGCTAGAGCCGTGCTTCCAACGCCATTTCCAGATGTTGTTGCGGATTCGTTACAGGATTGTAGAGTAATTACTACAAAACCTAAAACAAGAAATGCACGTAAAGGATTAAAAGCAAATTGCTTATGAAGTAGTGTCATAAACTGAAGGAGTTTTTATTCGGTTTTTTAAGCAAGTGTAGTTCGTGTTGTTTATAAAAAGTACCTCAAATTAGCAAATTATTTTAAAATTCCTTTTCGGAATTTTTTGTTCAGTTCTAAAATGAAATTACATTTGCCCCAACGTAATCTTATTATTACCTTTTTTTCATAGGTTGATTTGGTTAGGGGTTAAAGCAGTCTTCACATGTCTATGTCTAGACTGCTCCTTTTTTTAGGGATGTTTTATTTCTGAATAAGTTCCTCTACAAATAATTTTTTCAATTCGGTTGCTTCTTCAGGCTTCATCTTTCCCGACAAGATGAGTCGTAATTGTCGACGACGCAGTGCACCTTCAAAGCGATGTTGTTCGTCTTCGGTTTGCGGAATGATTTCGGGAACTTTACGAGGTTTGCTATTCGGGTCTAAACTCACAAAGGTCATATAGGCTTCATTCGAAAGGTAACGAAAATTATTCGGTAGGTCTTCACCCTGAACTTTAATGTAAACCTCCATGGAAGAATTGAACGCTCTGGTTACTTTCGCTTCGATGGTTACTACATTACCAAGTCGAACCGGATTTTCAAATGAAATATTATCCGCCGATGCGGTTACCACCGGACAGCCACAATGTTTCATGGCTGCCATGGCCGCCGCTATATCCATCCAATGCATTAAGCGTCCACCCATCAAATTACCCAGGGTATTCGTATCATTTGGAAGAACCAATTCGCTCATTGTGGTTAAGGTTTCTGCAGGATGTTTAGGATTCATGAAGTGAAATTTTTATAGCCGCAAATCTAGTCATACAAACTTCACGCAGAACAGTCATTCTAAGTTTCACAGTTAATAGGATATTAATCGTGCCAAAACTTCGATTTATATTTGAAGTCCGTGAAAACGTTTTTTCTTTTATTGTCGTTCTTTTTTGCAAGCATCGTCTTGCATGCCCAAGAGCTACGTTATCAAGTTTATTTTGAAACCGACAAAACCGAAATACCCGATTCGGCTTTGATTGAATTAATTCATATTGTTCATCGCGAGCGAATTAGTCGGGTTCTTATAGAGGGCCATTGTGATAGTGTTGGAAGTAGAGCCTATAATTTGGATTTGTCGAAAAGACGTGCGCTGGAAGTGCGAAAATTATTAGCGCAAAATGGTATTGCCGATAAGTACATTAAAACCTGTATTGGTTTTGGAAAGGATAAACCTTTGAATGAAAATAGAAACGATCATGAACGACAATTAAATCGAAGGGCACTCATTCGATTTTTTATTGATGAAGATTATAAGAAACCCGTAACTACCCAAACACAAACTAAAGAAATCAAAGAATCCCTTGAAGATAAACCCAAACCTTATGTTTTAGTGGATGGCGATTCGATTGATAAGAAGGTGCTAGCCAAAGGAAGGAGTTTGGTTTTTGAAAATCTTTTGTTTGAACCCGGTCGCCATATTTTGCGTGAAGAATCGTTGCCTGTTTTACGCAAGGTGTTTGACCTTCTGGATGAAAACCCTTCATTGGAACTTGAAATTCAAGGCCACGTATGTTGTACCTCGGTGGAGACTGATGGCCATGATTGGGATACCGGTTTAGATAATTTATCCTTGGCGCGAGCGAAGGTAATCTATGAATATTTGGTATCGAATGGTATCGAAAAAATTCGATTAGAATATAAAGGTTATGGTGGGGCCTATAAAATCCATAAAGATGAATCTACAGAAGAAAACCGGCGTGTGAATCGACGCGTTGCTTTTAAAGTAATAAATTTTTAATTGTTTTTAAAGTACGCCGATGTATGTAAGATTCGTACGGTGTTTTGTAAGAAGAAGATTTCCTTGGAATCTCTTATAATTACAAATCCTTCCGTCGTATCTGCTAATTAGAGCAAGTTCTTTTTTTTATTGTATCATCCAAGCTTAAAAAAATCTACTTCATCCAAAATAGTTGCTTGTATCGGTGGTTAAAACTTAAGGTGTTTCACTGTATTACCATTATTAATCAACTGTTTCAGCGAATTAATACCAATTTCAAGGTGGCGAGTTACAAATTCTGTGGTTACTTTCTTGTCGCTCTCAGCGGTTTTCACGCCTTCGGGTACCATCGGTTGATCGCTCACAAGCAATAACGCACCGGTAGGTATATGATTATGGAAACCTGTTATGAAAATTGTTGCCGTTTCCATATCGATCGCCATAGCACGAATTTGTTTGAGGTAATCTTTGAATTCCTGATCATGTTCCCAAACTCGTCGATTGGTTGTATAACAGGTGCCGGTCCAGTAATCGTATCCACTATCGCGAATGGTAGTAGAAATAGCTTTTTCCAAAGCAAAGGCGGGTAGGGCAGGTACCTCCGGCGGGAAGTAGTCGTTACTCGTTCCCTCGCCGCGTATTGCAGCAATTGGAAGTATTAAATCACCCACTTTATTCTTACGTTTTAAACCGCCACATTTCCCTAAAAAAAGTACGCCTTTAGGTTGAATGGCAGATAATAAATCCATAATAGTTGCAGCTGAAGCCGAACCCATACCAAAATTTATGATGGTTATTTCGTTCGCGGTGGCACAGCTCATGGGCTTATCTTTCCCTATTATTTTGCACTTATGTTTCCGTGCAAACATCTCTACATAATTCGAAAAATTGGTGAGTAGAATATACTTGCCAAAATTTTTAATTTCTTCGCCTGTGTATCGAGGAAGCCAATTAGATACAATTTCGTGTTTGGTCTTCATGCTACAAAAGTAACGGAAAAGACTTTCGCATGAACACCCTCTTGTAAGTGTCATGTTTTCATAATAAACATACAAGCAAGTACACTTCAAATAAGAATTGATTTTTTTTTAATTGATTTGGCAATCTGAAATCAATGCAGATATTTGCGCCTCTAAGAATTGAAACATGGCACTAGGTAATATATTCGACAAACAAATAGCGGAAGAAATAATTCAACGTATAGAACGTTTGCAACCCGACACACCGGCATTATGGGGGAAGATGCCCGTACATACTATGCTTGCGCATTGCAACGTAACGTACGAAATGGTTTATGAAGAAGGAAAACATCCTAAGCCCGGTGGGTTTATGAAACTTATTCTAAAATTGTTTGTGAAGAAGAAAGTTGTGAACGATGGAGAGTATCCCAAGAACAGTCCAACCGCACCGCAGTTCATTATTAAAGATGAACGCGTATTTGAAACGGAAAAAAGTCGTTTGATAAACTACATTCGTAAAACACAGGAATTAGGATCGGCATATTTCAATAATCGTGAATCACATTCCTTTGGAAAACTTAGTAGTGTAGAATGGAATAATATGTTTTACAAACACCTCGATCATCATTTGAAACAATTTGGTGTTTAAGAATTGATGTTGTGATTTTTAAATACGTTCGAAATTTCTACGAAGCGAGCGACTTAAAAGCATGACCTACCATAAAGTTTACTTCTTCTTCTACGGCATTATTCAGAGCCTAAATAACGTTCTTCCATTATCTTTCGATGATGGCGTTCATGGGCACAAATAATCCAAGCGCAGGCACGCACGCTCATAGCAGCCTGACTGGCAATGCCGGTGCGTTTCAAACTTTTTTGAGTTTGATTATCAAAAAATGCCAGCGTAGCTGCCCGTTGCGTTTTGTATTCTTTCACAATTTTTCGAATAGATAATTTATCGGCTTCCGCCACCATAGCATATTGATCTTCTTCAAAAAAAGGAAGAGGCGTTTGGTCGTTACGAGAAAACCGAAGCGCTCGGTATAAAAAAATACGTTCGCAATCTATTAGGTGCATCAGTATATCTTTAATACTCCATTTGCCTGGGGCGTATCGGTAGTGTAATTTATCTTCTGAAAGGGAAAGTAATTGCTTCTCGAATTCCTTTGATTCTTCCTTAAGTGCTTTTAAAATATGTGTATCTTCTGAAATGGTATCAATATACCGATTGTAATAAACGGCATACTCTTCTGGTTTTGGCTTTGGAATTCGTTTCATAATTGTAAAAGTAAGCCTAACAACCAAAAAAGTTAAGCGATGCCACAATAATTACCCTACTTTTGAGTTCCCTTTTTATGAAGAGATTATTGCTTCTCCTATTTCTGATTATCAACCTGTCTGCCGGAGCGCAAATTTATTATCGTCGCTCTGAATTCGGTTTTGGTGTTGGAGGTTCAAATTATTTTGGCGATTTAAATCAGGATCTAATTTTCCAAACTTCGCTTTATAGTGGTTCCCTTTTTTATAAGTATAACTTTACACCGTATATAGCTATGAAGCTAGCCGGAAACTATGCAAAAGTTCATGGTGATGATCAGTACTCTCCGAATGTATATCAGAAAACCAGAAATCTGAATTTCTATTCAGACATTGTGGAAGCTTCTTTTATGTTCGACTTTCATTTTTTTAAGTATCGCGTGCAAGATTATAATCATCGCTTTACACCCTATGTAACTTTAGGATTAGGCATGTTCTGGCACAATCCGTATGCTCATTTTGATGGCAAGCGCTATGATCTTCGCCCTTTAGGTACCGAAGGCCAGTTATATAACGAATATGCCGATCGTCGATATAAACGTTATGCATTTTCACTGCCCATTGGTATAGGTTTTAAATATTGGTTGAGAGGCGGAACTACCTTGTTTATGGAAGTTATTAATCGAAGCACTACAACAGATTATATTGATGATGTAAGTACCACCTATGTGGGTATCGATAAATTTGTTGATAACAATCCGTCACCTTATCCTTCTGTTTCGGCTTCGCTTCAAGATCGGAGTGTAGAAGGCGGTTATGATCGAATTGGTGTGGCCGGCAAACAACGAGGCATCAGTACAACCAAAGATCAATTTATGACGGCACAGATCGGTTTATCGTTTCGATTACCTACCTATAAATGCCCATCTAGTTACGAGAGTATAGAATAATCGGGTTACTCTTGAAATAAGCGTACAGCAACGGTAAACAATGATTACATTTGCGCCGATGAAAAACCTTCGCCATTTATCGGAAGAAGAATTAAAATCGTTGATAGCATCGATCGGGGAGAAACCTTATCGAGTTAAACAAATCCAGGAATGGCTTTGGAAAAAGAATATCAATGAGATAAACGATATGTTGAATGTTTCTAAAGCAACGCGCGATCGGTTGAATGAAGAATATAGTTTACATAAATTAAAAATAGATCATAGTCAGTTTAGTGAAGATACCACCATTAAAAACCGTTTTGTATTACACGATGGTGATTATGTGGAGGGCGTATTAATTCCAACCCCAACGCGCATGACGGCCTGCGTTTCATCGCAAGTAGGTTGTAGTTTAAGTTGTAAATTTTGTGCAACCGGTTACATGGATAGAAAACGAAATTTAGAATTTGATGAAATTTACGATCAGGTGAAACACTTGAATGATCAGGCCGAACAGCACTATCAACGGCATTTATCGAACATTGTTTTTATGGGTATGGGAGAACCACTCCTTAATTACAACAACGTATTACGGGCAATTGATAAAATTACTTCAGAGGGAGGTATGGGTATGTCGCCAAGCAGAATTACCGTTTCTACAGCGGGTATCGCAAAAATGATTCGTAAACTCGGCGATGATCAGGTACGGTTTAACCTTGCCTTATCGTTGCACGCGGCGAATGATTTAAAACGAAATGAAATCATGCCGATTAATGAATCGAATAATATTAAGGTATTGCTAGAAGCCCTTAATTATTTTTATAAAAAAACGAAGAATCCTATCACGTTCGAATATATTCTTTTCGCTAATTTTAATGATGATGTGGAGGATGCGGATGAGCTTATTAAAATTTGTCGACAAGTTCCGGCTAAAGTAAATATCATCGAGTATAACCCGATTGAATTTGCTAAGTTCAAAAAACCAGACGAGGATAAGGTGGATCGCTTTATGGCATATCTCGATCAGAATAAAGTGAATGCCCGCCTCCGACGCAGTCGCGGTAAAGATATTGATGCGGCATGCGGACAACTTGCCAACGTAAACCACCCTTCTAAATAAAACTTGTTTCATGGCAAAGAAAGTAAAGCACGTACCATCCGATTTCTCTAAGCCGAAGGCAGGAGTCTTTCATAAAAAGGATGAAGCCAAGAAGGCAAAACCAAGGTTGGATAAGCGACAATTTAAACCGGCAAAGCCCATCGACAAACCGGTTGCTAAGAAATCAGTGAAACCAGTTCTCGCTCCGGATGAACGTGCTGTAGATGGTAAAATGCCCTTGAATAAATACGTGGCTCATTGCGGTATTTGTTCTCGACGCGAAGCAGCAGATATTATTCGTAAAGGAAAAATTAAAGTAAATAGTTTAATAGAAACAGAGCCTGGAACTAAGGTGTCGTTAGAAGATTATATCTTGTATGAAGGACAACGCATTTTTCCTAAAAAGAAATTAGTGTATTACCTTCTTAATAAACCTAAAAATATGATCACCACAACGGTAGATCCGGAAGGAAGACATACTGTTATGGACTTATTTAAAGATGCTCCTGAGCCTAACGTATTTCCGGTCGGGCGATTAGACCGTAATACAACCGGTTTATTGTTGTTAACTAATGATGGCGACTTAGCACAAAAACTAACACACCCTAAGTATAAAATTAAAAAAATCTATCAGGTGGTTTTAGACAAAGCACTTCTGAAAGAACATTTTATTGCCATTCAACAAGGTGTTGTTCTGGAAGATGGTAAAGCGCCCGTTGATGAACTCGCGTATATCAACGCTAAAAATAAAAAGGAAATCGGTATCGAAATACACATGGGTAAAAACCGAATTGTGCGACGAATTTTTGAAAGTTTGGGCTATCAAGTAAAGCAACTAGACCGTGTTTATTATGCCGGACTTACCAAGAAAAATTTACAACGAGGTCATTGGCGAGAGCTTTCAACAAAAGAAATTATTTTTCTCAAGCATTACAATTCATGAAGCTAGAAGTACTTTGGAATGATAACGATTATGTAATTATTAATAAACCTTCCGGACTCTTGTCTATTTCCGATCGGTTTGATGCCACCATACCGAGTGCGTATCATGAACTGCTTAAACAGTTTCCTGGACTTTTAGTAACGCATCGTATCGACAGAGATACCAGTGGTTGTTTGAGTTTTGCCAAACATCCACAAGCGCATCAATTTCTCAATCGATTACTCGAGCAACGCAAAGTGCATAAAGTATATCATGCTTGGGTTCATGGAAGTTTAGCAACACCATCCGGATTCATTAAAGATCCAATTATGGAGCACCCTGCCAAAAATGGGAAAATGATGGTTCATCAGAAGCAAGGTAAAGAAGCTATTACCGAGTATCAGGTTTTAGAAGATTTTGGAAAATTTAGTTATGTTGCTTGCACACTGCATACCGGACGTACCCATCAAATTCGCCTGCATTTAAGTAATATCGGAAATCCTATCATTGGTGATGCTATGTACGGACTAACAAATCCGGTTTTTGTTTCGTCCTTGAAACGGAACTACCATTTATCTAAATTGGCAGAAGAAGAAAAGCCCTTGTTAAACCGATTAGCTTTGCATGCTTTTTCTTTTTCATTCCAAAAGGAAGATGGTACACAGGTAAGTGCGGAAGCGCCACTCCCGAAAGATATGCAAGCCATGTTAAAACAATGTTTGAAATGGATGCGATGATAAAAACTAATTTTGTAAAACATAAAATCGATATAAAATGAAAAAAATACTCTTGATACTCTTACTCAGTTTTGGGTTATTTCAAGTTCATGCTCAAGGTTATAAACGCATGGATAAGAATAGTGAAAAGAAACAAAAAGAAATTTTGGGAAAGGATATTCTTGCTTTTTATCCGTTTCAGGTTATACTAACGAATGCCAATCAAACCCAACCTGATCTTACCGTTGGAGTGTCGTATGAACGCATTTTTAATAATGAGCATTTATCTTTTAAACTACCGGTATTCGCGTCTATCCAGGAACAATATTTTTATATTATGCCAACGTTGAAAATTTATCCTTTCGGACAAGGGTTGGTGCGTTTTGCGGTTGGTCCGCAACTCTTGTTTGGGTATGGAAATGGCAGATACAATATTACCAAGTTCGATCAGGTCAATGGCTATTATACCCAAGAAGTTTCTGGAACTAAAAAGCAATTCGGATTTATGATTAACCCTAGTTTAAATGTTACCATGTCGAAACATTTTTACTTAACCGTTGAAAGTAGTTTGGGTATTATTTACTACGATTCAATGCCTTATGATAACAGTACGTATTATAATGCCTCTAACACAAATAATCCGGTAAGTCTAGCGTTTCAGTTGAACTTTGGGTTAGGTTATCGTTTTTAGAAAGTTTGTTGCATACGATTGCGAATTTGATTTGCAACTCGTGTATTGCACACTAAATGGTATTTTTTTCGGTAGAAATAATTTGCGTTAATCCAAGCTTAGGTATTCGTTTAAATAAGTTTATTAGGTGTAAGCATCCAGGCATCATGTGTGAACAAATCCGAATCCTGAATTTTGAATTTCAATACTGAATTCATATTACTTTTAACACATGGAACAAACAATGTATCATCATGTGGTAGACATACATAACAAACGTATTTTTCCGGGAGAAGTAGTAATTCAGGATCATGTTATTGTACGTATTCAAGAAACAAACAAGCCATGCGAGCATTATATATTACCTGGTTTTATTGATGCTCATGTTCATATTGAAAGTTCGATGCTTATACCCTCCGAGTTTGCACGATTAGCTACTATACATGGTACTGTTGCTACGGTAAGTGATCCGCATGAAATAGCCAATGTATGTGGTATGGAAGGAATAGAATACATGATACAAAATGGTAAAAAAGTACCCTTTCATTTTTTCTTTGGAGCACCTAGTTGTGTGCCCGCTACCGCATTTGAAACGGCAGGTGCAATATTGGCATCACAACAAATAGATGAACTTTTGCAACGCGAAGAGATTCTTTATTTATCTGAAATGATGAATTACCCCGGCGTATTATTTAAGGATGAAGAAGTGATGCGGAAAATAGCTTTAGCCCAAAAATACAATAAACCTGTTGATGGACATGCTCCAGGTTTACGTGGTGAAGATGCCTTGAAGTATATACAAGCTGGTATTTCTACAGATCATGAATGTTATACGCGTGAAGAGGCATTAGAAAAATTACAAGCAGGTATGAACATCCTAATACGCGAAGGAAGTGCAGCTAAAAATTTTGAAGCGCTCATCGATCTGTTGCCAACTTGGGAAAAACAGATGATGTTTTGTTGTGACGATAAACACCCTGATGAATTACTTATTCATCATATCAATCATCATGTTCAACGAGCTGTGCAACGCGGCATAGATGTTTTTAAGGTTCTGCAAGCAGCCTGTATAAATCCGGTTGAACATTATAAGCTCCCGGTAGGTTTATTACGCGAGGGAGACGCTGCTGATTTTATTATTGTTCGTGATCTGAATTCCTTTGATATAATTGAAACATGGATACAAGGAAAGCTTGTTGCTAAAAACAAACAATCACGCATTCCATCTATTCAAGAAGGAACAATTAATCAATTTAAAATCATGCCGAAAGCGGTTCATGATTTTATACTACCGAAAGTACCGGGTAAACATTCCATTCGCGTTATTGAGGCTATTGAAGGACAACTCATAACCAAAACCGTGTTAGCAAATATTAAAGAGGAAGATGGAAATTTGGTTTCTGATATAGATAACGATACGCTTAAAATGGTGGTGGTAAATCGCTATTCAGAAGCGCCAATTGCGGTTGCGTTTATTAAAAATTTTGGTTTGAAAGAAGGTGCCATCGCCAGCACCGTGGCACATGATAGTCATAATATTATCGCCGTAGGTGTAACCGATAAAGCCCTATGTGACGCGGTGAATGCAATTATTGCTTGTGAAGGCGGTGTGGTAGCCTTAGGTAATAACAAACAATGTTTGTTGCCGCTCCCGGTAGGAGGTTTAATGAGTAATTTACCGGCAGAAGAAGTAGCATCTCAATATAGTAAGGTTGATGCTTATGCAAAAGAACTTGGTTCAACACTGCGAGCACCATTTATGACCCTTTCGTTTATGGCTTTGTTAGTAATACCTCAATTGAAATTGAGTGATAAAGGTTTGTTTGATGGGGCAACCTTTAATTTTGTGGATCTTCAAATCGATTCATTCAGCACATCATAAAAGGTAGCTGTAGATTATTTCGTAGCGATCTTGTTTTGATTTGAAACACTTCTATGCAAAAGGCTTCGGAAAAACTAAAATACAGTTTAGTGTAAGTCCTAGAATTTCCATGTTCACTTTTCCGGTAAAACTATTATCTTACGCCATTAAATCTTGATACATGCAACAAGAGATAACCCTCGAGCAAATACAAAATTTTGAAGGTAAATATCCAAAGCCATTATGGTATTTATTTTTTAGTGAAATGTGGGAGCGTTTCTGTTTTTACGGTATGCGCGGTATGCTCACGTTTTTCATGGTGAATCAATTATTGATGGATGAAAAAGTGGCTAACCTTCAGTATGGTGCAACTCAGGCTTTTGTATATGCCTTCACGTTTATTGGCGGCCTCTTTGCCGATAAAATTCTAGGTTTCAGAAAGTCGTTATTTTGGGGCGGAATTTTAATGATCATCGGAAGTATTATTCTATCCATCGATCCTAAGAATTATTTCTTTTGGGGTATTTCTTTCAATATTATTGGTACCGGATTTTTCAAACCCAATATTTCAACCATGGTTGGAGCCTTGTATAAGCAAGGCGATGTGCGTCGCGATGCAGGCTTTTCTCTGTTTTATGCCGGTATTAATATAGGTGCTTTACTTGGCGGTTATTTCTGTATTGCTATTGGTAAAGGTGAACTTTGGAGTTCTATTATTCCTGAAACATTACGTTGGAATGTGGCTTTTGGTTTAGCCGCTGTTGTAATGGCAATTAGTTTATTAACGTTTGTATATACTCGAACTACATTAGGTCCTATTGGTTTATCTCCATTGAAAGCTGTAAATGACACGGATGGAGACGGCAAGGTAGATGCGAATAAACAATGGTATGAATATGCCGTTTATATCGGCGGACTCTTGGCGATTCCTTTAATTATGAAGATGGTTGCAAATACTCAGTATACCGATTATTTCATGTATATTATCGGACCGTTTAGCTTGATGTATTTGTTTTATGAAATGTCGAAACATTCCTTAGCAGAAAATAAGAAATTAATTGCGGCATTGTTGTTTATTCTTTTCTCAGTTATTTTCTGGGCCATTTTTGAACAAGCAGGAGGGTCGCTTTCTTTATTCGCAGCAAATAACCTTGACAATAAATTATTTGGCTTTATTAAACTCGACCCGAACGGTGTTAATAATGCCGCGAATTCATTGTTCGTTATCATCTTCGCGGCTATCGTTGGAATTATTTGGATAGCGATGGCTAAGAAAAACTTGGAACCGAATACCGTGATTAAATTCGGACTTGGATTTATTTTCCTTGGATTGGCCTTCTATACCTTCTATGCAACACGTTTTTTCGCTAATGCACAAGGTATGACTTCACTCGACATTTTTACTTTAGCTTATTTCATAGTTACACTCGGTGAATTGTGTTTGTCGCCCATTGGTTTATCTATTATGACCAAACTTTCCCCGGCTCGCTTGCAAGGTCTCATGATGGGGATGTGGTTTTTGGCTAGTGCTTATGGACAGTACGTTGCCGGTTTATTTGGGGCGAGTATAGTTTCTGAAGTTAAGAATCCAACGGCCATGGATAAACTAATTTCTTATACAGAAGGTTATAAGCAATTTGCATTATATGCGATTATCTCCGGAGTTATACTCATAGCGATTTCGCCATTAATGAAAAAATTGATGCAAGAAGTTAAGTAGTTTTACATCATGAAGAACAACACAATCCGTTATCAGAAATTACTGGTGATCGTATCGGTGTTGTTATTTGTGTTGAAATTAGTAGCATGGCTGTTAACACATTCCGTTGCCATTCTAACCGATGCCATCGAAAGCACGGTAAATGTAATAGCTGCATTTCTAGGATTGTATAGTGTTATTTTATCCGCCAAACCAAAAGATAAGGAACATCCTTATGGTCATGGTAAGGTTGAATTTATTACATCTGCCATAGAGGGTATTTTAATTTCACTTGCCGGAATGATTATCATTTATGAAGCGATAAACAACCTTCGATATCCGCATCAACTGAAACATTTGGATATTGGTTTATTGCTCATCGCAACAACAGCGGTGGTGAATTATGTTGTCGGATATTTTTGTGTGAAAGAAGGACGGAAACAAAACTCACCCGTGTTAATTGGCGGAGGCGAACATTTAAAATCAGACACCTATTCAACACTCGGTTTGATTCTCGGAATACTTGCCGTTTGGTTTACAGGAAACCTTAAACTGGATAGTGCAGTAGCCATTGTTTTTGCGCTTTTTATTGTTTACACTGGATATAAAATCATTCGTAAATCGGTATCGGGTATGATGGATGAAGCGGATCAATCGATCATTGCCGAAATTGTTACGCTCATGAATGGTCATGCAAAAACTTCTTGGATTGATGTTCATAATTTACGAGTTATTGATTACGCCGGTTTCTATCATATCGATTGTCATGTTACCGTACCCTACTACTTAAACGTAAATGAAGCACATCAAATAGTTGATGAAATTTCACATTCCTTTAGATCGCATTTCAAAGACCGAGTGGAGTTTTTTATACATGTTGATGCTTGTTTGCCATTTCAATGTGCGCTTTGTTTGAACGAGGATTGTACGTTCAGGAAACACGCTTTTGTGCAGCGAATCAAGTACACGGTAGAAAATATTCAATCGAACGAAAAACATCAACTGATTACAAGTAAAATGCTTTGATGTGTAAATACACTAAGCTTAAAAAACAAAGACTGCCGTAATAAATTACCAGTATAAAGAAGGAAGAAAGTATAGCGCCTATGCGCTTTTTCTTACCAAAATACTGAATCGATTGCGTTAACATGAAGAGCATGGTGCCCAACAGCAAACTTGTAGAAGCGGCATAACTAAAATGCGCTAAAGCTTCAAGCAGGGCTGCTATAAGAATAAGTAAAAAGAGTAAACACTGAAAATACACCGCAAAAATAAGGCATTCCATATAGGTTCTCTTTCGGATAAACAAACGAAAAAAGAGTGCAAGTAAAGGAACGAAAGCAAAGAAAAGTTTAGGTATATCTTTAATAAATGAATTCGTAAAATAGGTAATGGCGTTACCTAAACTAAACACCGGTTTATGTTGTAGTCCGCGAATAGCACCAATGAGTCGCGCTCCGAGGTAATAGGTTTTACTATCTTCCATGAGCTCGAATTGATAATCCTCCAGTAAAATGGGCATGAGTTGCCTCGCCGAATCAGGTGATACATAAATACTATCCTTATACTCATTCGAATTGAGTTCTAAAGTTTGAAAGCTATTCCATTGTAGCGATTCATGGTATTCGCTTGGCCTCTCCTTGATTAGGTTATAAGAATACTGAACCATACTAAAGTAGATCATGAAGAATACAGCCGAAATAAAAATGTATAAGGATAAAGGATTATAATTTGATGCAACTTTTCCATTAATATACTCCTCACTGAGCTTACCGCAATTTTGAAATAATTTCAATATGGTTTTCCATAGTTTATTGTCGAAATGAAAATAATCAGCAATAAAATGAAGCACAGTGTCTTTGAACGAGTGAAGGTGTAAGTGATATTTTTGTCCGCATTGTGCACAAAAATCTTCGTGTGCCGTTTGTGGTTGATAATCACAATTGTTACATGTTTTCATAAAATAAAGCCTAAAGATAATCGCTGAAATTCATTCTTTTGGAAGAATTAGCGGACATTTTTAATGCTGCATCTTATCATCATGTTGTCAATAAAAAGGAAAGCAATCTTCACAAGTCCATTGTTTTTTGGGATGGACGTGCAGCTTAAATGGAGGAGTAAAAATTTCGGTCTCTTATTACAACTAGTGAGTGCCTTCGTATTGTTTCAAGAAAGCAGTAACGCTTTCCATCATGTGGTTAATTTGAATATCGTTTAAGCCATGATGACAAGCCATGAGCATGCCGCCGCGCATTACTTTATCGGCTTCAGGGTATCCATTCACGGAAGCTTTGTGAGCGCAGTTTTTAAACCCTGGTTGGCGCAAAATATTTCCTGTAAAAACCGTACGCGTTTGAATATTGCGTTTCTCCAAGAAGATCTGCAAGTCGCGACGAATAAAAGGAGCTGTTTCGCGAATTGTTACGGCAAAAGCTAACCAACCGGTTCTGGAGTTAGGGAGTTGTTTTGGTAGAATAAAAAACTCTTCATATTGTTCGAAGAACTTACGAATTTGAGTATAATGTTTCGTTCGAAGATCAATATTGGTTGGTAATTTTCCGAGTTGAACAAGTCCAAAAGCGGCACCCATCTCCGAAGGTTCAATATTATAACCCGGTTCTTCGAAAACAAATTTCGCATCATACGGAATGCCATCAACTTCTACATTAAAACGATTTTCGATTTTCTCACTTTCAACAAAGAGCGAGGATGATCGCCCCCAACTTCGAAGTAATTTTCCACGATTAAAATAAGCTTCATCGTTTACACAAAGCATACCACCATTACCGGCACAATTCATAATGTGCGATCCGTAAAAACTGGTGGTACTCATATCGGTAAATCGTCCGCTGGAGCCGCCTTCAATTTCAGCTCCAATCGTATCAGCACTATCTTCTAAAACAAATAACTGATGTTTGTCGGCTATTTCACGCAATTGCTTCCAATGCGGTAAATTACCAATGAGGTTAGGAATAACCATAGCCTTTGTTTTTGGCGTTATCATTTCTTCTACCTTATTGGCATCTAAATTATAAGTTCCCTCTTCAACATCTACAAAAGCGGGTACCCATCCACGTTTTACCAATGGGGCAACGGTTGTAGAGAAGGTGAGCGCCGGTGTTATTATTTCGGTGCCGGCATCATAATTCAGTAAATCGGCAGCCAGATATAAGGCACTAGAACCTGAGTTTACACCAATTCCAAATTTCTTATTGTATAAATCAGCAACTTTTTGCTCCAGTTCGCGAACATGCTTACCCATTTGGGTGGACGTTTTAAGAACATGTACTACGGCATCGATTTCTTCTTGACCATGTACTGTAGTACCATATGGAACATAAGGATATTCACTCATTGCTGAAATTTTAATGTTGGCAAATGTATTTCTTAGCATTGAAAGAAGGAGGGTAGTCGGTAAAAAAAATCCTAAAAAAAAGGGTAGCATGAAGTTAACCATTATCTTCGATGGTATAACCACACTACAAATTGCATGAATCGTCGAGAACTTCTGAAAACTTTATCATTAAGTACTGTAGCCGTTACGGCATTTAAACCCTTACAAGCTCTTGCTGATTCTGATACAAAACCGATTGTGTTAAGTACCTGGTACGATCAACATCTGGCCAATATTCCGGCTTGGAATATTCTAAAACAAGGCGGTAACGCGTTAGATGCGGTAGAAACAGGAGTTCAGGTATGCGAAAATGATATTGAAAATTGCTGTGTGGGCTTAGGTGGTAATCCGGATAGAAACGGTATCGTTACTCTCGATGCCTGCATCATGGATCATAAACATAACATTGGCAGTGTGGCCGCCTTAGAACGAATTAAAAATCCGATACGAGTTGCGCGTTTAGTGATGGAGAAAACGCAACATGTGATGTTAGCCGGACAGGGCGCTCAGGATTTTGCTGTTTCAGAAGGTTTTGAGTTACAACCAACTGATCTAAGCGATCATGCACAAAAGGCATTCCGTAATTTCCAAAAGAAAAATGATATTGATTATATAAATATTGAAAAGAAAAAGGATACTAACACGAACAAACCAGACTATTTTAATGTCAATGGTTTTAATCATGATACCATAGGTATGATAGCGCTGGATGCCCAAGGCAACCTCTCCGGAGCTTGTACTACGAGTGGTATGGCCTTTAAAATGCACGGAAGAGTTGGTGATTCACCCATTATTGGAGCAGGGTTGTACGTGGATAATGAAATTGGTGCGGCCACAGCAACAGGTCATGGCGAAGAAGTTATTCGGATTAGCGGCAGTCATTTGGTGGTTGAGTTTATGCGACAAGGCTATTCGCCCAAAGAGGCTTGTAAAAAAGCAGTTGAACGAATTAAAAAACATACTCCTCGTAACCTGAATAAACTTCAGATAGGTTTTATAGCATTAAATAAAAAAGGGGAGTTTGGTGCTTATAGTTTGCAAAGTGGTTTTGATTATGCCGTTTACAGCGCCACCTTGCAAAATGAAAAATTTGATAGCGATTTTTTAATCGGATAGTAGCGCATGGAATCTGTTAAGCTGGAAATAGCCTGTAATCACTATTTATCTTGTTTGCATGCTGAACAACATGGTGCGCAGCGCATAGAGTTATTTGAAAATTTACCAGACGGTGGTTGCACACCATCATTCGGAATGATTAAACAAGTAAAACAAACTGTTTCCATTCCGGTGTATGTAATGATACGTCCTCGTGGTGGTGATTTTTGTTATTCCAAGGATGAGTTTGAGATTATGCAACACGATGTTGAACAATGTTTACACCTGAATGTAGATGGCATCGTTTTTGGCATTTTAAAAGAAGATGGAATGGTTGATACAGATCGTTGTAAAGTATTGCAACAATTGTGGCGTTTTAAATCAATCACGTTTCATCGGGCAATTGATCGCGCAGCCAATATCATGCATGCAGCGCAGGCTATATGTGCCATGGGATTTGAACGAATTTTAAGTAGTGGCGGAGCAAAGGATGTAAATCAGGGTAAAGAAAAACTGCTTGCTATGCAGAAGGAATTCGGTCAACATATTATCATCATGCCAGGTGCGGGTATCACCACAGGAAATATTCGATCCATTGTTGAGTTTTGTGAGGTAAGCGAGGTGCATGCTACTGCGAAAAAGGAAATTCCTTCACGAATAGGTACACTCAATCCGGCTTTTAATGATAACCTTTCCTGGAGCGACCCGGAATATATCGCTCAGTTGTATAAACAATTGAACAACCGTCAATTCAAGCAAAACAGTTAATTCATTATGCATAGAAGAAAATTCATTAAAGACACCTTAGCAAGGTTACCTTTCGTTTTACTTGCGCCTTCTCTTTTAGCAAGTTGTAGTAAAAATGAGGATGACATTAAAGCAAATGGTAAAACAGTATTAGTAATTGGTGCAGGGATAGCGGGGCTTGCCGCAGCAAGAAAATTAAAGAACAATGGTTTTAATGTAATCGTTTTAGAAGCACAAGACAAAATAGGTGGACGATTACGAACCAACAGAAGTTTAGGAATTGCATTCGACGAAGGGGCTAGCTGGATACATGGAGTTAATGGTAATCCTATTTCTACACTTGCTCAAGAAGCAGGTATGACAACCTATTTCACAGATAATGATAGCTTTGTTTGTTATGACATAGGTGGTATTTTGAGGAGTGACACCTTATATAATCAAACAGAAACGGAATATTATGCTATTTTGGATACCCTGAAAAATAGTGGCAGTCTTACACAAAGTTTTGAAACTGTTTTTAACAATTTGCATCCTACTAAGGTTAATGACAGACTATGGAAGTTCTTTTTATCTACTTATTTTACTTTTGACAGAGGTGATTTGGATAAGGTTTCTTCGTTATACTACGATGAAGGAGAAGAATTTGAAGGAGAAGAAAGAATTTCTACGAATGGTTATGACACGATTCCAAATTATTTAGCGAATGGATTAGATGTAAGGCTTAATCAGAGAGTAAGTAACATAGACTATACCAATGCAAAAGTAAAGGTTACACATAATGGCTCAACCAGCGAAGCTGACTTCGTTTTGGTGACAGTACCACTTGGTGTGCTAAAAAATAATTCAATTCAATTTTCACCTACTTTGCCAGCAACTAAACAAACAGCAATACAAAAAGTAGGCATGAATTGTGTCAATAAATTTTTGCTTGTGTGGAATATAGCTTTTTGGGACGATGAAAATTACATTGCTTATACCCCGGAGCTAAGAAACAAATTTAACTATTTTGTAAATGTTAAAAAATTTCATCCTGCTGTTAATGCTTTAATGACGTTTGCTTATGCGGATTATGGTAGACAAACTGAAGCCATGACAGATGCTCAAATAATAGATGAAGTAATGGCTCATTTACGAGATATTTACGGCAACAGTATTCCGAATCCAACCCATTTACTAAGAACAACATGGGATACTAACGAAAATGCTTTTGGTGCTTATTCCTACACTGCCAAAGAAACAGAAATGTATCATTTTGATGATTTAGCAGAAGAAATTCATGACAAATTATTTTTTGCAGGAGAACATACCAGCAGAGATTACTTTTCTACCGCACACGGAGCCTATTTGAGTGGTATTAGAGAAGCCGATAAAATAATAGCTTTATAAAATACGGAAGATACATTTCTAGCATGCCAGCGTTATGGTGTTAGTTGAGGCATGTCGCCTCAACTCAGTATGCTGTAGACTGCAGTTAAGAATTATTCTACCATTTTCAATAGCAATTACGTAATATGAGTTAATCGGATTACATTCGCCTTTCATTCTTAAAAGAAATCAAACCGTTGAATCAAGCGATCACACCCACACGAAAAGAAGTACTTTTATTTTTGGAGAATGAAGTTGAACAATCAGGCAGGCAATTTCTTGCTGATCCCGAAACTTGCTGGCAACCAGCCGATATGCTTCCAACTTCAAATAGTGATGATTTTTTTTCAGCTGTGAAAGAAATCCAAGAGCAAGCTGAAAATTTAAGCTATGATTTATTGGCCGTTTTGGTTGGCGATACCATTACGGAAGAAGCCTTACCAACCTATGAAACTTGGTTAGGTGCTTTGGAAGGTGTTCGAGATCGTCAGCAAGGAGCATGGATGAAATGGATTCGAGCCTGGACAGCGGAAGAAAACCGTCATGGCGATGCGCTGAATAGGTATTTGTATCTTTCTGGTCGTATTGATATGCGCAGTTTTGAAGCATCTACACAATATCTTATTTCCGATGGGTTTAATCTGGATATTGATCATGATCCGTATCGCACATTTACCTATACTAGTTTTCAAGAGTTGGCTACGAATATTTCTCATCGACGCGTTGCCACGTTAGCTAAAAAAAGTGGGAATGCTATTTTGGCCAAACTTTGTGCTACAATTGCCGCCGACGAAGCAAAACATGCCAGTGCCTATATTCACTACATCAAACGGATTTTTGAATTAGATACGAATGAAATGATGTTGGCTTTTGAAGATATGATGCGTAAAAAGATTGTAATGCCAGCTCAAGCACTTCGAGAACTTGGTGGTATTACGAATACTTTTTCAAACTTTTCAGATGCGGCACAACGATTAGGTGTGTACACGGCGTTTGATTATGTTGATATTCTGAAAAAACTAATTCAAGAATATGATATTGCTAACTTGAAACAATTAAAAGAAACGGGAGAGCGTGCACGGGATTACATCATGAAATTACCTGATAGAATGCATCGTCTCGCAGAAAGGATCAAAACCCCTGAAACAGAGTTGAAGTTTAGTTGGATTATTTCCTAAAAAAAAGCCGCCTCGGTAATTACCGAAGCGACTTTCTAAAAAGAGTATGAATTCGGAGGGCTAGTAATTCAAACGAACAGCAACTACGGCATTACGTCCGGGTGCACTCATGCCGGAAGCAAAATAACGGTAGTTTTTATCTAAGATATTTTCAACCCCTAATTGAAGTTGAACATATTTGGCAACTGTTATTCCCATGCGCCAATTTATGGTGTACCAACCGGGCATACCATTAGGCGTGGCATAAGGAAGGTTGTCTTCTCCATCAGGATTGTAGTCGGATATTTTTTTCTTCCCATTATACAAACAATACAATTCTGTGTACCAATCGCTGGCATCATAACGAGTGCCAAAGCGACCGTGAACCGGAGCAATATGATCTAATGGAACCAATACGGTATCGTCGTTAAATCGACCATAGGTATAATTACTACTTGCGCTTATACTGAAATTACGGATAGGATGGTAAACAACTTGAAGGCCACCTCCATATACAAAGGCTTTTGCTTTGTTTACACTGGCAAAAACAGGCGTTAACACACCGTCGTAAACCACAGAATCTTGTCCGTTATATTGGAATTTGTCTGTTACAATAGCATTCGTATAGTTTGTATAGAAACCATTTACGTTCATTTCAATAAGGCCGTTGTTAAATTGCATACCAAGGTCGAGGGTACGCGTATATTCCGGTTTTAATTCAGTGTTTGGAACAATTAAACCGCTTCCGGCTTTTGATCCAAAAACTTTCGTCATGTCATCGAAGTTCGGACAACGAAATCCACGTGAAATATTTGCTATGAAACGCAATTCTTTTTCCGGCATATAAGCTACACCAATGTTTCCGGTAAGTGCTGTATTCTTTTGCTCTAAAGTTTGAAATGGTAATTTAAACATAATACTTGTATCTACTAAGGTTGATTTTAACGTGTTATAATCGAAACGTATTCCATCATTGATTACTACCTTTTCATCCATTAGTTTCCAAGTGTGTTGTAAGTAAACACCAAGCAGATTCATATTGTTTTTTCCATCCGGATAACGGCTATCGATTTTCTTTTCAATATCCGTAGCAATATTTGTTTGAGTGCCAACAGATTTTAGGTTATTGAATTGACCGTCGGTGCCAATCGTTAACTCATGTTCATCTGTTTTATGGCGCGCTGCAAGGGTATATGCAATCACTTTAATATCTTCTTCTCGATGATTTAAATTGTTTGATTTGAAATTGCGATTATGTCTACTTTCCTTCACCCATTGATGACTCAATGTAAACACCACATCCTGTATGAAACCTTGAAGGTTATTTATATCCATCGTGTAGGCGGCCAGTGTTCTGAACTGTGGGCCATAATACCATTCTGCACTTTTAGCAATGCCATTACTCGTTTCTGTGAGTCGATCGTAACGAGGAATATTGGATGAATTCGACAATTGAAGATTTAAAGTATGCTTCAGTTGATTATTTTGTTTGAACGAGAATTTTTGAAGCACATCCATTTGATGGTAAGCAGTGCTCACCTGTTTATAAGGATCAGCATTTTCCAACATGGTATCTTTTCCATCGATACGATCAACAACGAAATTCTTTTTCCATAAATTCATGATCGAATCCACACCATTCTTCCCTTGAACCATATCTCCAAAATCGGTATAAGTGAGTTGTGTAACAGATCCAAATTTATTATTTCCGAAGTTTATCCCAACGCTACCTGTTTTTTCCGTATTCACTGAACTGTATCGAACCAAGGCATTAGCTCCTAAAAGTTCAACGTTTTTCTTCCGTCCAAAACGAACTTCTCTTGTTTTCATAAGAATGGCTCCACCTAAGGCATCACTACCATGTGCCACGGAAGATGGTCCGTACATTACCTCTACTTTATCCAAAGCGTTCTGATCTACCGTGATGATATTCTGTAAATGCCCGGCGCGATAAATAGCATTATTTAAACGGATACCATCAACGGATAGTACAAGGCGACTAGCTTCAAAACCACGCAGTACAGGACTTCCTCCACCTTGCTGACTCTTTTGTACAAATACATTGCCTGTATTTATCAAAACATCTGCTATGCTTTGGGCATTCATACGTTTCATATCTTTTTTTGTGATAACCTCTATAGGTTGAACCACATTTTTCTTTTTCTCCGGAAATTTATTGTTAGAAATTAAAACGGTACGCAGCGATACTTCTTTGGTAGTATCACTTTCGGTTTGTGCATATATGCTGGCAACACATGTGGTTGCTAAAAATAAAAATATTATTTTTTTCATTTTGAAATTTATAAGGTTAAATCAATAGTTGAATGGTAGTGTTGACGTGTAATGCAGGTCATGTACCATTCATACGTTTACAAACCTGAACGAAAAGGTTTGTGTAAGTAATAAGTATAAAAAAAGACTAATTGTTGATTTAACACCTATCCGGCGGTGGTATTTCTATACGACCATAACGATGCAAAAGAGCACAAGTATAAAGATTTAAGTAAGAGCGTTGCGCAACAGGTATAAAATGAAAAAGAGGGGATGCGTTTATTGGTTCATAAAATAAAAATGTAAACAAGGAACTTGCCAATACTTTCTTTTTCCATAATTGCTGATTGGCTTTCATCAAATCTTCTTCCTTGTTATCATAACATCCGGTGAGTATGATATGATTACCTATGATTTTCTTTTGCTTGTAGTCAAATAGTTTTCCATGTAATAGAATTTCATCATGTCCTACATGAACAGTGTTTTTCCACTCCTTCAAGTCAATACGCACTTGAACCAAATTCTTAAAGGTGTGATGCTGTTTGTGAAATAGGATAGCCAGTTGCAACAAAAGGGATACAGAAAGGGAAATTAAAAATAACCCTAACATACCATAACCTATTATTTGTTGTTTCTTCAAGGTTGCAACTTGCTGTAAATGTAAATTAAACTAAACAATCTCCGGTCATTTCCGATGGAATTTCCATGTCCATAAAATGGAGTATCGTAGGGGCTATATCACCCAATTTTCCATCTTTAATCGGTCCGGAAAAATAATTGGATATGATAAAAAAAGGAACCGGGTTCAAGGTATGAGCTGTATTCGGTGAGCCATCGTCGTTAATCATATAATCGCTGTTACCGTGGTCTGCCGTTAAGAATACGGTGTAGTCCATCCTCAAGGCTTCTGTTACTAATTGTTCTACACAATGATCCACGGTTTCTACCGCTTTAATTACGGCATCCCAAACGCCGGTATGCCCAACCATATCGGCATTCGCAAAATTCAAACAAATAAAATCAGCCTGTTGATGTTTTATTTCTGGAAGAAGAAGGTTGGTGAGCTCGTGGGCACTCATTTCCGGTTTTAAATCATAGGTAGCAACATCTTTCGGAGAAGGAGCCATTAAGCGGCGTTCACCTTCGAATTCTTGTTCTCTTCCACCACTGAAAAAAAACGTTACATGCGGGTACTTTTCTGTTTCGGCGATACGAATTTGTTTCTTTCCTGCCTTAGCTAAAACCTCACCGAGTGTATTTTTAAGGTCATCATTCCGAAAAATAACGTCAATACCTTTATAGGTTTTATCGTATTCGGTCATGGTAACATAATGCAGTGGTAGTGTATTCATGCCTTGTTCCGGAAAATCCTGTTGCGTGAGGGCTTGTGTTATCTCTCGACAGCGGTCTGTTCTGAAATTCACACAAAAAACGGCATCACCTTCCTGAATAGTTGCAATGGGCTTTTCGTTATCATCACAAACAATCAAAGGTTTAATAAATTCATCGGTAATGCCTGCATGGTAGGAGGCCTCTATATCGTTTAATACATTGTGGGTTCGTTGCCCCACACCATGTACTAAAGCATCATAAGCTAATTTTACCCGTTCCCAACGTTTATCACGGTCCATAGCGTAATACCGACCACAAACACTGGCTATTTTTCCACAACGAGTATCGATATGTTCTTTAAAAGCACGAAGAAAGCCGAGTCCACTTTTCGGATCGGTATCTCTACCATCGGTGAATACATGGATGTACACATCAGTGAGCCCTTTGCTGTGACATATATCAATAATTTTTTTAAAATGTTCGATATGAGAATGAACACCACCATCACTCAACAATCCTATGAGGTGTAATGGTTTTTGTTTTGTTTCACAATAGGAAATCAACGTTTCAACCGTTGGATTAGCTTCAAAGGAACCTTTTCTAAAAGCCACATTGATGCGCTCAAGTTCTTGATATACAATTCGTCCGGCTCCAATATTGAGATGCCCAACTTCCGAATTCCCCATTTGTCCACTAGGCAATCCTACACATTCCCCACAGGTCATCAACTGGCTATGAGGGTAACGTTGATAGAGCGAATCTACAAAGGGTGTGTTTGCGGCACGTATAGCATCGGCCTCTGGAATTTGGCCTAAACCCCAGCCATCCATAATGATCAAGAAGCTTTTCTTCGACATTGTGCGAAATTAAGTAATATATTTGCTCCGCACTACGAACCGAAAAAGTTGAACTCGGTATATAAAATATTTTTTGACCTACTAACAAGAAAAATATTTCTAATAGGGTTTGTCTCTGTTTTGAGCATCCATTGTTTGTCTGCACAACCTGCGTACATGACAGATATAGGAAATGCTATGAAACATGGAAATGCCCAAACTATGTCTAAATTTTTTGATGCGGAAATAGAGATTACTTTCTTCGAAAAAAGTAAAAAGTTCACACGATCTTCAGCCCAAAAAGCCCTTCAAACCTTCTTTTCAAAAATTGAGCCAAAAAATTATGAGCCTTGGGATAAGGGTAATTCGTACAACCGATATTATTACGTTGGCTATTTACATACCTCCAATAAAGTTTACAGGGTCTATATGCTTTTCGTTCAGAAAGGGAATAATTGGGTGATGCAAGAACTTCGCTTTGAAAATTAACACGCTGCCTTGTACTTTTGGCGCATGAATTTCGACGATTTTATTCAAGCTGCGTTAGATGAGGATATTAAAGACGGTGATCACTCCACCTTGTGTTGCATTCCACCGGAAACAAAAGGCACAGCCATTTTAAAAGTAAAGGAAAACGGTATTCTTGCTGGTGTTGCGGTTGCTCAGCGCATTTTACAGCTAGTAGAACCTCAGGCAAGTATTACAATTTATTTGGAAGATGGTTGCGTAGTACAAAAAGGTGATTTGGCGTTTGAAATCAAAGCTTCTGTGCATACCATTTTAAAAACAGAGCGTTTAATACTGAATATCATGCAACGAATGTCGGGCATAGCCACATTAACACGTGCTTATGTAAATAAACTTTCGGGTTATGCTGCTACGTTACTCGATACGCGTAAAACAACACCTAATTTTCGTTGGTTTGAAAAAGAAGCTGTACGTATTGGTGGCGGACAAAATCATCGTATGGGTTTGTATGATATGATTATGTTGAAAGATAATCATATCGATTTTTGTGGCGGAATAGAAAAAGCGATTGATGCTGCGAATAATTATTTGAAGCTTACGAAGAAAAACTTGGCTATAGAAGTTGAAACGCGAAGCATAGACGATGTGAAAAGGGTGGTTGCGCATGGCGGTGTTCAACGTATCATGTTCGACAATTTTAGTGTTGACCTGATGAAGGAAGCGGTATTGTTAGTGCCAGGTCATATTGAAACCGAGGCCAGTGGTGGCATTACATTGGATAGCATTTCATCGTATGCAGCAACCGGTGTGCAATTTATTTCGGCGGGTGCAATTATTCATCACGCGGTAAGCATGGATTTGAGTTTAAAAGCAGTAATAAGCGCATGAGTGCATCCTATTTTTTTATACTGAATAGCAGAATTGGTGTAAAAAAAATACAGCAAGTAGAGGATGCCTTGGCGGAACATTTCTCCACGGAGAAAACCTATGTTGGTAAAACAAAATTTGGTGGCCATGCAACAAGTTTGTGCAAACAAGCGTTAGAAGAGGGCTATACCCATGTGGTTGCGGTGGGGGGCGATGGAACGGTGAATGAAATCATTCAAGTGTTGGCGAATACCCAAGTTATTCTTGCTATCGTGCCCTGTGGTTCCGGAAACGGTTTAGCTCGTCATTGTGGTATTCCATTAGCTATTTCAGAAGCCGTTCGGAATGTGTTAGACGGTCATTCGGTTTGCATCGATTTAGGGAAGGCGAATAATATTTATTTTATTAGTAACGCCGGTGTGGGTATTGATGCCTTGGTTTGCGCCGATATTAAAAATTCTACTAAACGAGGATTGAAAATGTATGTTTGGTATGTTGCGAAACGCTATCTTACTTATAAACCCGAATTATATGATATTCGAATTGATGATAGCAAAACCGTTCAACGCAGAGGATTCTTTATGAATATTGCCAATGGTAAACAGTTTGGATATGGATTTGAAATTGCCCCTGAAGCTAGTTTGCAAGATGGCATGCTCGATTTAATTGTGGTGCAACGCATGGGAATAATGCAATCGATAAAATTTGTTTGGGATGGATGGCGAAAGAAACTAATTTATAATAAACATTGTTTATATGAACGTGGTGAAGTGTTTCAAGTAAAAGCGGATGCACTTTCTTATTTTCAAGCAGATGGCGATGCACACCAATGCGAGGGTATATGTACCTTTCGCATCATGAAAGATGCCTTACATTTGATGATTCCTGAACATATAAGATCTATTTAAACATGAGTAAAAAATATAGTAGTGGTATCATGTATTCTACCGATCCGAATTTTAACATAGAAGACGAAGTAGAAGAACAGGTTACCTTAGCGAAAGATCAACAACGATTGAAGGTTGTTACAGATTCGAAGCATCGAGCAGGTAAACTGGTTACCTTAGTTATAGGGTTTGTTGGTACGTCGAACGATTTAGAAGTGCTTGGAAAGCTCCTGAAAACAAAGTGTGGAACAGGAGGGTCGGTAAAAGACGGTCAAGTAATTATTCAGGGTAATTATAAAGAAAAGATCATGCTCTTATTAAAACAAGAAGGTTATGGTGTTAAGTAAATACATGTACTTCGTTTTGTTTACAAGTTTGGTCTTGCTATTAACTTCATGTAGAACGAAAAAACCACAAGGAGAAGGATATAAGAACTACCCGGACATGAGTATGATAGTTCGCGATAATTTAAGTCCGTTTAAAACATTTCCTAAATCGTTTTTAATTACTAACGGAGTTGGAGCAAAAAAAGATTCTCAACGCATGTTGGCATCTAAAATTGATTGGAAATATTGGGAGGGAAACTTGTTGAAAACGAATATTTACAACAAGCGGTTTGATCATCATTATAAGCTTACGCCATTAAGTGAGGAGATGTCTACCACGATTACGTATATGTATGAACCGGAAGATATTACCTTAAAAACAAAGAAGGTAAATGTTGTGTTGGACGCCTTCACGAATCAGGTACAATCTATTTATGTGGAGTATAGCGATCCTGGTTTTTTCTCGTCTGAATCGTATAAAATTCTCTTTGTATATGGTAAGTTTATACAAATTCAAGAGCGCACGAAGAAGCCCTTTCAGAAGTTAAAAGAAACGGTTCAGCAAATTTATTTTATGGAGTAAGGAGACACTTTTGCTTGAGTGTTGTTGTTTATTTGAATTGCGTTATCACGATGAAATTAAGGCAAATCAACTTGTAAGATATCAACACCAATTTCCTTTAAGTATTGTGTTCGTTCCTCTGAAATAATGTGCCAGGCCATAAGTCGCAAACCTTTCTTATGTAATAGTTCTATAAATGGTTTATTTAATTTGCCTTTTTCGGATTCACTATCGTAGGATATGCCAGTAAAATTATTTTCAAGTGCTACCAACATGCCTCGCTCTAGGTCGTCAAACTCAAGGTAGTAAGTTTGAGCTTTGTTGCTATTTTTTTGAACCCAGTTTAGTACAGAAGCAGTTTCAGATTCAAATAACAGATAATCTTCGAGTTCATATTTACGAGACAGATTAATTATCTGTTCTGTTTCAAATCGCATAGTTCCTTCAACATCTAATCCGTTTATACCGCAAGCCGTCCAAGATTTAAGATCAATACTCACCATTTTTTTGATTTGCATAGCATGCATGTAAGCGAATGTGGTTTCAAGTTTCGTGTACTTAATTTGCATTCCTTTACAGGAATCAATAAGCTCGATATCCTTATCCCATGTACTGAAAAAGCATCTTTCTTCGCCGTAACAACTAATTACCTTTGTATTATGACTCATCCAAACGGTATTGCTTTTACTAATTTGAACATCGGTTTCAATGCCATCAATGGTGGATAAATTCAAAGCAAACATGGCTGATTCCAGTGTGTTTTCACGATAGATACTATTGCCACCTGCTCTGTGTGCAATACTCTTTGTATTCCAGTGCGGTATTATCTTATCTGGATAATAATGAATTTTTTTACAAGAAGAAAATAAAAGAAGAAGAACGAAGGTTGTTAAACTGAATATTGTTTTCATCGTAAACGAAATTGTGTTTGTAAACTAAAAGAAGGTTGCCATTCGTTTAACCAACCCACCTCTAAATTAGTTTTACGAGTGTAGATTAATGGTGTATTGTAAACATATCCTGCTGTAAGTGCTAGCTTTAATTTGTTGCGGTTGTACCTACAACGTAATTCAAGATCGGGTGTAAACACCAAGAAATGATTGTATTGGTTACTAAAATTCCAACAGAGTGCCTTTACTTGTGCATATAACACAATAGGTTTTTTCTTGTGTGTTAAAAGAGGATAACCCGATGCTACATACAACATTTGATATTGAGGTTGAAATGGATTGAGTCCTAAAGATCCTTCCCAATACCATTTGGATTTATACTCTTTTTGAAAGCCAACATATAAACCTTCATAGTTTCCTAACCCAGAAAGAAAATAGGAGTTAGTTTTTCCGGTGAGTAGCATTGGAATTACTAATAAAACTAAAACTGGTAATAATAAACGCATCATCAAATTTATACAACAATTGTTTTACTCAAAGTTTTGAAATCAGTTCATCATCCATTACTTATCCATCTTTTATTAATTCACCACCGCTAAAACCATGCCGTCATATTCTTTATTTCCCACCGTTTGAAGTATCACAGCAGTTACTTCCTTGCAATCTTTCAAGTAATTATTTAACCGACGAACACCAATCACTTTTTCATCGTTACTGGTTTCATCTAATACCTTACCATTGCGAATAACATTATCACAAACGATAATACTTCCCTTGCGAGCTAACTTGATGGCTAGTTGAAAATACTCGAGATAGGGTGGCTTGTCGGCATCAATAAAGAAGAAATCAAACGGCGCTCCTCGTTGCGAAAGAAGTTCAGTCATGCAGTGTAAGCCAGTTCCTTGAAGTAGTTCTATCTGATGTTGATGCGCTGATTGTTGTATGATGTGAATAGCATGTTCCGCATGTTCCTGATCCGATTCAATCGTAATAAGTTTTCCTTCCGGGGGTAGTGCTTTGGCTAACCATAAGGTGCTATACGCACCAAAGGTTCCGACTTCTAATATTCGTTTAGCCTGACAACTTCTGGCAAAAAATTGAAGTAGCTTGCCTTGTACCGGTGAAATACTTTGATCGGCCCATCCTGCTTTGCTTATCGCTTGTCGGGCCATCACTAATTCTGTATCCTCATTGGCTACTAATTGTTCTATATACTGATCTACTTGTGCAAATAATGAAAGCATCTCCGAAAATACACTTTTTTGTGTTTTTCTCTGATGAATAAATATCTTCGGAACCTAATAAAATCGTTAAGTATTTTCTTTAGTTCAATCATTATAAGGTGTTCTAAAAACTACCCTTAGGTATGCCCTTCGCGATTGTTATTTCATTCATGATATAAACTATATTTGCCGTCCTTATGACCTTAGCTAAGAATTTCGAACATCAACGTGCAGAAAACCTCTGGTACAGCCATTGGATGAATAGCGGTTATTTTCATTCTGAACCGAATGATAAGCCGGCTTATACTATAGTTATTCCACCGCCCAATGTAACCGGTGTTTTACACATGGGCCATGCTCTGAATAACTCCGTACAGGATGTTCTCATTCGCTATGCGAAATTAAAAGGTTTTAATACTTGCTGGGTACCCGGTACCGATCACGCTTCTATAGCAACCGAAGCTAAAGTAGTGGCCATGTTGCGTGAGCAAGGAATTGATAAGAATGCCCTTTCCCGCGAAGAATTTTTGAAATACGCATGGGAATGGAAAGAGAAATATGGTGGCATTATTCTTCAGCAATTGAAGAAATTAGGTTGTACACTCGATTGGAATCGTACCTCGTTCACCATGGATCCTGATTATTACGAAGCCGTTATTGATGTATTTATCGACCTCTACAAAAAAGGGCATATTTACCGCGGTGTTAAAATGATCAACTGGGATCCAAAAGCGAAAACTGCGCTTAGCGATGAAGAAGTTATTCATAAAGAAGTAAACAGTAAGTTGGTATACGTGAATTATCCGCTTTCTGAAAAATCAAAAGAGGCCACTGATTTTAGTAGAACGCATATTACCATTGCCACTGTGCGTCCGGAAACGATTCTTGGTGATGTTGCTATTTGTGTGCACCCCGATGATGAACGATATAAAAACCTAGTCGGACAAACTTGTTTCGTGCCACTTATTCAACGCGAAATTCCAATTATTGCGGATGAATATATTGATATAGAATTCGGAACGGGTTGTTTAAAGGTGACTCCGGCCCATGATATTAACGATTATAATTTAGGTGTTAAGCATCAACTCCCGGTTATAGATACGTTGAACGAAGATGGAACAATGAGCGAAGCCGCTCAGCTTTATGTGGGTATGGATAGATTTGAGGTGCGAAAGAAGATTGTGGAAGACATGCAAGCACAAGGGTTTATTGAAAAGGTGGAAGATTACCGAAACCAGGTTGGATTTAGTGAGCGTACCGATGTAGTTATTGAACCACGTTTGAGTATGCAGTGGTGGTGTACCATGACTGACCTCGCCAAACCTGCGCTGGATGCAGTTATGAAGGATGAGATTAAATTCTATCCGCCAAAATTCAAAAACACGTATCGTCATTGGATGGAGAACATCAAAGATTGGTGTATCAGTCGGCAGTTACGTTGGGGACATCGAATACCTGCATGGTACGATGCTAAAGGAAACTTCGTTATAGCTAAAACGATCGAGGAAGCACGACTCGCATTCAAATCTCAGTTCGGAACGGATATTGAAGAACCGAAGCAAGAATCGGACGTACTCGATACATGGTTCTCTTCGTGGTTATGGCCTATGGAAGTTTTCGGTTGGAACAAGAACAAAGATCAAAATGCCGATCTCAACTATTATTATCCAACTGCAACCTTAGTTACTGCCCCTGAAATTATCTTTTTTTGGGTAGCTCGAATGATTGTAGCCGGTTTAGAATATCGAAAACAAATACCATTTAATCAGGTTTATTTTACCGGAATTGTTCGGGATAAACAAGGTAGAAAAATGAGTAAGTCGTTAGGCAATTCGCCCGATTTATTAAAACTCATAGATGATTACGGAGCAGATGCCACACGTTTTGGTGTGCTCATTTCTTCTCCGGCCGGGAATGATTTACTCTTTGATGAATCCACGTTAGAACAAGGAAAACTCTTTGCAAATAAAATCTGGAATGCGTTAAAACTTTTGCAGATTTTAAATGAAAAAGAGAAAATGGATTCTACGGAAGAGGAAGTGCTTTTCCCTTCGGTATGGTTTCAACAACGACTTTTTGAAGTTCAAAACGAAATTGAACAGGATATCAAGGAGTTTCGATTAAGTGAGGCCTTGAAGAAAATTTATTCACTTATTTGGGATGACTATTGCAGTTGGTATTTGGAATGGATTAAAACAGCGGCTGATCAACCTATCTGTTCATATAATATGGAACAGGCACTTCACTTTTTCGAGGAATTGATGAAACTGTTGCATCCTTTTATGCCATTCTTAACAGAAGAAGTATATCATGCGTTGTCGGAACGTGCAGCCGGGGATGACCTTATGGTATCCCATTTGGTCAACGTTCAAAACATCAATCATGCCGTTCTCAAGCAAGGAGAATTATTGAAATCCGCCATTACCACCATTCGCGACCTTAAAGTAAAGCAAGGCTTAAAACCTAAAGATGAGGTAAGTTTATTTTTACCGGATACTGCCGACTTTAAGCTAATGGCGTTAACCTTAAAACGTCAGTGTGCTGCAGTAGAAGTGGTTTATGGAACAGGAAAATCCGAAAAGGCTACATCATTTACGATAGCACAATTTGCTTGTGCAATGAGTTCGGAAAAGGAAGTGGATAATACGCAGCAAATTGAACAAATGAAAAAGGATTTACTGTATTATCAAGGGTTTTTAACCAGCATCGACAAAAAATTAAGTAACGAACGTTTTGTTCAGAACGCGAAAAAAGAAGTTGTTGATATGGAGTTAAAGAAGAAAAATGATGCCCTCGAAAAAATACGTGTAATTGAAGAAAGCCTTAAATTGCTTGGGTAATTTTTAGTTGATGAAAAAATTATTCGCAGCTTCATTTGCTTTATTGCTTTGCTCATTTTCGCAAGAGCAACCGAAACCTCGATATGATACTTTTTTTGGATGCCATCATGCAGGAATCGTTACTCTTGATGTGAATCAGTTTATTCAAATGCTGAATCAACCAATTTGTGCTAAGGATTCCAGTAATAACCTATTCAAAGTAGAAAGTTATGATATAACCTATGCCGAACGTGGTGTGTATCAGGATTCAACCGGACTGCCGATTATTACTGTTGATTATACCAGCGATCACTGCAAAGGCGATTCGGTAACTGCTAACTGGAAACAGATTTTTAAGGAGCGCGCGTTTAAAGGGGATACCATTTATATCGAAAAGGTTTCTATTAAAGATCAAGCTAATAAATACGCTTACAGCAAAGGGGTCAAGATTATCTTAAAAGGAGGAAACTAAGTGCTATTCGATACGCAGCGATTCTTCAGCTTTGTTCCTGTGGTAACTATCCAAAAGTATTAGCACACCAAAACACATAAAGTAAAACGTTCCTACTTTATCCGTTTCAATCATATCGCTAAAGAAGTTTATAATAACGATATTGGTCATAATAAGAAAACAAATTAACACGATAGTTTTAAAGAAAGTATCGTGGAAACGAAAATAAAGTCGTTGGCAGTACACGTAAAACACAAGTAGTAAGGTAGTTAGAATAATTAAACCAAGGAAACCCTGTTCAACCATAGTAAGCAGAAAATAATTATGAACGGTAGACTTTTCCGGGTTTTCACTTACATAGGTTCTAAAACGGGCGTCGGCGTAAGGTTTATATTCGGAATAAAAAGTGGAAGGTCCAAAACCCACAACAGGGTGTTCCGTGCTCATGCGAAAGGCTGCTATCCAACGATAGAATCGTTCGGAAGTAGAAAGTTCTTTCATCGAATACATGGCATCTAAGTGGTCGGATAGATTATCGTGAATGATAGTTTTTTCAAACTCGGGTTGAAGAGAAAAATAATGGTCGTCGTAAATCATGTAACTTGTAAAAACTACAATTGAACTAAATACAATTACTAATACTGGAATAATTCTATTGCGTAGAAAAAACAAAGAAGCAATGGCAGACAGCACTACAGAAACCCAGGTACCCCTTGTATATGAAAAGTAAATAGCTGTAAGAAGAAATAGCATAGCCAGCACCAGCCAATTATTTTTTCGCCATCGTTTGGATTGAATCCACATACCGAGTAATACCGAAAACCCAATAGATAGGGAAGCACCATAGGTAACATGATTCCTGAAAATTGGTTTAGCGGCATCGTTAATCTTCAAAAACGAAAATCCGCTTACACTATGTCGTATCATGGTATAAACTGCAATTGCCAAAACTGGTAAAACAATACAGTAACCTAATGTTACCCAAGCTTTGCGTTGGTTAAGTACCAATAAGGGCACAACGGTAAATGGTATAAAATACCAGATTTTCGATAAGGTGTATTTCAAGCTTAGATAGGGGTGTTGCGAATGAACACAGCAAACAATGATCCAAATAAATTGAATGAATAACAGCATAAACAACGGATGTTGCAGAAAAGTTTGCAGCTGTTTAAAACGATACACCGCTAAACAAAGTAAAGTGGCACCAACAAGAATTAGCATCAAGAGTTCATCCGGAAAATCGAGACCTAATTTTTTATCTAAGTGAAACTCGAAGGATAAAGGTATACTTACAACTAACAACCAAAAAAGTTGCTTCGGGTATAACATCATCAGTAGAACAAATAAAACGCCGAGGAGGGTAAGCGGTAAATACCAATTTTGAAATGCCGTACTAATTCCGAATACAAACAATAGTAAAACCATTGCTAAAAACCAGATCCAGCGATTTAGTTGCGCACCCATAGCCTAGCTTCGTTGCACACGAATTGATTCCCAAATAGCAACTAAAGCAATTGCAGATAACATACCTAACAGCATGGTAGAAATAAACGTAATTAAACGCTTTGGTTTGAAGTGCTTTAAACTCGGACTTGCCTTTTCAACAATCCGTAAGGCAGGTTGTTGAATGCGCATAGCAATTTCAAATTGTTTCTTTAAACGCTGTACATGGTCTATTTCCGGATTGTTCTCTTTGCTCATTACTACAGACATGGAATCTAGTTTTTGAAAACTGTTGCGGTTGTATGCTAGTAATAAAGTACTGTTTACCTCATTCACCCATTGCATCAAATCGTTTGCCATAGCTGCGGCTGTATCCGGACTAAAATCTATTATGTGAATTCGTAGCAATCCATTTTCCGATTTCTCGATACGAATGTTTTCATCACTCAACATTAATATGGCTTTCTGTACGCCAATATTATGATTAGGTGCTTTGATATTATAACGCTTAACTAAGTCGTATTTTTCAATCAAGAATTTATAGGCAGTGTCTAATGTTGCTGTAGCATAAAGTCGTTCCAAATCGGAATACGTTCCGATAGATTGATGCAGATCATTCAAATTTTCGTTGAAGAGATAAGCCTTATCCGTGATAGCAGCGTTCGTAGGAATAGCAGATGAATAAGAATAATATTGATTCGGTGTTATATACAAAATGAGGGCGGTTACGAAAGCTAATAACGTAGCAAAAAGTGCTAACCTGTTTTTCCATGTAAATAATAGTTCCACCAAACTTGGAACATTCATCGCATAGCTTTCTTTACTCATGTTTTTCGGGTTTGGATAATAAACGCTCAAAGTAAATAATTATTGGAAGTTGAAAAAATATTTCTTTACATACATGACAATCACAAGACGCTTACCTAGAATACAACCGTTGGTGGAAACTGTTTGTGAACAAGGTCGCACTTGGCTTTAGAATAATTTGGTACAAACTATTATACTAGCACGGAGAAATTATCTGGAAGCAATTTTCGCACCCGCTAAACTCATTACCACAAAGGCCAAACAACTTGAAATCGACAACCACAGCGCATGGGGAAGGGCCATGAAATACACAATGCCACCCAGTAAAAGAAAAAAACCAACACTGCCAGCGGCAACCCATTTTTTGCCATCGGGTGCTACACGTGCTGCGGCATAGCCGCCCATAAAACTCGCCACAATATAACCAGCCAATACAATCAACATGGAAGCCAAAGGCATATTTTCCAAATCCTTTAATCGTTGTTCATAGGTGGGTTGTAAATGGGTACTTGGATACCATTTGCCATTTAAGGCGTCTACTAATTCGTAAACACATAAACTAATAATAATGCCTAAAACCGCAGCAAATATAGTTTTAATAATGGAGGTCATGATGTTGGTATAATATTAAACTGACGTAAATGATGCAAGGCATGCTTATGCAGTAAATGTACCCATTCTTGAAAGTTCAAATTACCGAAAAAAGGATTTACAATACGTAAAGTTTCATCTTCTTTAAAAACGGAAATGAAAGTTTGTATTTCAGAACGCAGCGCATCAATAGCTTCTTGCTTTGAAGCAAATTTGGCCGGTTCAGGTTCAACCGGTAAGTTCGGATTCGGTGTGTTGTCTTTAAATGGCCGGTCGCTCATCATAAACAGATACATTTTTTCAGTTACCGAATCAGGTTGTGTATTTGGAATTACAAGTTTGCCGTTTGCCTGTTGAAAAGCATAGGCCATGTGCTCTATCATTTGTTGCACATTCATTTTGCCGAATACAGGTATGGTATGAATATCGAGTGCTTCCAAATACTTTGGAAAATCGTGTTGAAGAAAATCTAATTTTTGCATAATTATTTTTTTGTGTCGTTCCAGGTTTTATAATTCATCGTGATTGATTCACGTTGTTCCGGAAGTTCTGAAAGAGGCTCGCAAGGTACTAACTCGGCATGCGCATCACGAGCCAGTTGCTGATAAACGCCGGTGCCTTCTGTTTTCCATTGAATCATCTCATCACTCACTTCGCGAATAATTTTTGCCGGGTTGCCGGCTACTAAACTTCGAGGTGGTATTTGTTCTTTTGCTTTAATAAAACTAAGGGCGCCAACTACACATTCATCACCGAGCACTACATCATCCATAATTACTGCATTCATGCCAACTAAACAATTTTTTCCTATGGTAGCTCCATGAATGATAGCGCCATGCCCTATATGGGCATTTTCTTTTAAAAGTACCGTAACGCCGGGAAACATGTGTATCGTGCAATTCTCTTGCACATTACATCCGTCTTCAATAATTATTTTACCGAAGTCGCCACGAATTGCGGCTCCGGGACCGATGTAAACATCTTTGCCAATAACAACATCGCCGGTTACTACTGCCTGAGGATGAACATAAGCGCTAGGATCTACTACCGGCACAATGTTTTTATATGAATAGAACATGGGGTAAATATACTATAAGCTTGTACAAACTTTGGGAAAGAATAGCGTTTATAAAAAATCACGAAAGTCTTTTCGTCGCACTAATTTTAAATCTTGCAGCACGGCAGATTTTACATTGAGTGTGAAATTATAACTCTTCCGTAGACCAAATGGAATCATATTAATGTGCATTTCCCAACAATGTAAATCACGATAAATATCAAAGGTTGTAAACTTTAATTTTTTATCTTTAAAATCATAGCCACTATTAAATCCGATTTTCCATTTCGACGTTAGATTTATATCTCCTGAAAAAATAAGATCATGATTAATTTGAAGGGTATCTTTTTGACGTGCTATTAAATAATTTTTATTAAATCGAACACCATAGTTCACACGTAACGTCCACGGAATATTAAAATCCGCATAGGCTGAATAGTTATTGCCAATGGTTTGTTTTTGTGTTTCAGTAAGTGTTGCTCCTGAATTATTTTTCTTAACCGGCAGCGAAGCAGATAGGTTTAAAGAAGCATTCTCAAAACGCAACGGTTTGCCAACCGATTTGAAATAAAACTGATTGATACGTTTCCCCGTGGTTGAATCGAGGGCATAAAAGGAATACGACATATTGCCTGATAGCTGGATGTTTGGTAACAGCGTAGTTCGATACCCAATGCCTAAATTTTGCCATTGAAACGAATCAACCGCCAAATTATAAAAGGATGAAAAATCTAAACCGTCTATCAAGTTAATTTTCGATACCCCATTCAAGGTATCCTTTTTACTTCGCACTTTCATCTGAAGCGTATTACCCAAATTAAAACCAATACCACCTAGTTTGCCATCGCCAGGGCCACCTATTACCGAGCCACTAAAATACGACAATCGCGCACGGTTGTAACTTTTATCGCTAAACGTGGTGTAATAATAAAGCGCACCAAAATTCGGATTATATCTAAGATTGATGGAAGGAGTTAGAACATGTCGTATACCACGAAGCCAGCCTTTCTTGAATAATTTTATGCCATAAAAACGTGTGGATAAAGCCGTAGTGGCAGAATAGGAACGTGCCGTATAAAAACCACGCAAGGTATCTTTTCGTAATCCTTCTTCCTGAAAATCATATTGTTGAAAGAATTTTTTAGTGTACCAATATTCATGGTAATCGGCATTGATAGTCCAGTTAAAATACTTCAACACGTTATAGGTAGCACCTACATTAGCTCCTTGCTCCAAGCCATTATTGAAATCATCCCAACGCATCGTGTTTAAGGAGAAGCTGCTATCATAAAACGAGAGCATATTTAAGGCGTGCGCATTATACGATGCCGTTATTTTTTCATACCAACGTGGCTTGATAATATCTTTCCTGAATTGAAAAGGATATATCTGGTTAACATTGAAATTCAATTCCGGAAGGGTAACATCATACCGTCGAGTTTGTGTATTCTGACTATGTCGTGCAGCAGCTGAAAAACTAAAGGGTTTTCCCGGCCAGTTTTTCGAATAACTAATATTGGAGTTTAAGCTGTTTTGCAAATACGAGTTTGCATCATACGTATTATAGGTATTATATTTTGAACTTCGAATATTAACATTCGCTGAAAAACTACTGTTTACGAGTACTTTAGGATCTACAGTATGTCGCCATGTTAATGAAAAATCACGTGAGTTTATGTTGCCGGGTTCATAGCTTTCGCCAATTTTATTATAGGCAAAGTTCAAACCAAAATTACCATTGAAGCGATACCGATAGATATAATTTGTAAACGCACCAAGCGTCCACGAACCTAAGGTATACACATCGGCCATGAGTTTTAAATCATAATGATCGTTTAGCGCGAAATAATAACCACCACCACGCAACCCAAAACCAACACTTTCGGATACCGAATAGGTAGGTAGAATAAAACCACTTCGCTGTCCTTTCTTCAATGGAAATAATCCAAAAGGAAGAAAAAGGGGAGTAGGAATATCTTCAATAATCAAATTGGCCGACCCCGAAACGGCCACTTTATTTGGTATAATTTTTATTCGTTTTGCTCCAATGCCAAAATGAGGATGCGGATCGCTACAGGTAGTGTAAATATTTTTATACCCGTTAATCGTTTCGTCTTTATTTCGTTTAACCTGATTGCTAATAATAAACCCATCACCATATTGGGAGTAGGCATTTTCAACCAAAGCTCGTTTCGACTTAAAATTATATTTTAGTGCAGTAAACGTGGATGATTCTGTACCCTGCGATAATCTGGACGGTACTACCGAGCTATCTTTACTTTGCTGCACACTATCAATTTGAAGCGCTGTGAGCCGGTTCGAATCTTGCTCATACACAATGAAGTCTGAATTAACTTTCATGTCTTCATAACTTATCACAGCACCTTGGTGCAAATACAACATTTTCTTTTTGGCGTCATAAACGATGGAATCTTTCGCTTCATACGCAACAGTAGATTGTAATTTATCGTTCGAAATAGGAATACTTTTCGTGCTATCGGCAAGCACCTTATTTTTTATTTCACTTGTATCGATTACTTGAATGGCAGTATCGGCCACAGAACGCAGTTGCTGGGCTCTTGTTAAAGAATTCAAAAATAAAATACAGAGGCTCAAAATTGGAAGGACTTTTATACTCCAAAATTTGATTTTTACTCTATTTTTACCCGGTTGCTCCATCAAGGCGAACAAAGGTAATTAATCAGAGATGCTATCTGCTGTTTTCTGGTTAAAGAAACTTAAAAAAGAAATGACCATGGTAATGAGGTATTTTACAGTTAAAGGTTGCTTTTTGGTATTGCTCCTGAGTGCTTTTAGCTGCATGTATATTCCGGCCTTTGCCAAGAAGAAAGTTCGAAAAATTGTTCTCGATGCAGGTCATGGTGGTAAAGATCCCGGCTGTCATGGTTTATATTCCTTCGAGAAAGATATCACCCTTTCGGTGACCAAAAAGGTCGGAGAACTTTTGGATAAGGAATTTAAGAAAGATGTTTCGGTAGCGTATACTCGAACCTATGATATTTTACCACCGGATAATATTGTTTCTGTTTCGCAGTCGTTAATCTATCGAACAGAGTTTGCCAATCGTGAAAAGGGCGATTTGTTTATATCTATTCATGTGAACTCAACGCCAAGAAGAAATTCTCCGGTGAAAGGAACGCTCGTTTTAGTTTGTGGTCCTACCCGTATCGACGAAAAGGAAGGTTCCATAGGAGAGAATGTTCCTAATATTGGAGAGAAAGAGGAATTACTCGATCCAAACGACCCTGCCACTTCTATTATCATTGCACAATACAGTCAGGCTTTTCTAAACAAGAGTATTGTATTAGGAGAGAAGATTAATACAGAATTCCAAAATCAAGGTCGCTCTACCGAAGGAGTTCGTCAACAAAGTTTACAAGTTCTAGCCAGTACCGCAATGCCCGGTGTTCTGGTGGAAATTGGTTACCTGAACAATTCGGAAGAGGAAGCATATTTGAATTCCGAAGAAGGACAAACCGCAGTGGCTACTGCAATCTTCAACGGTATAAAATACTATAAGGAGGAGATTGAAAAAGATCCAATAGAAGTAAAAATTGAAAATTAAATACCTACATACATATTTTGAAAGTAAGTAAAGAAATAAAAATTGCCCTGTTAGGAATTGTTGCTATTGTAATGTTTATCTTCGGATATAACTACTTGAAAGGAAGCGATTTATTTTCCTCAACAAAAACGGTGAAGGCACTGTACGATCAGGTGCAAGGCTTAACACCGGCCAATTATGTACAACTTCAAGGATTAAACATCGGAACCGTAAAAACGATTTCAATGTCGAAGCAATATCCCGGGAAAGTAGAAGTAGAAATGACCGTAGATAAGGATGTGTTCATTCCGGAAGATTCGAAAGCGCGCATCGTTTCCCTCGATTTGTTAGGAACCAAAGCAATTACGGTAATAAAAGGTTCGTCTACTACAAATATCAAAGACAAACAATTATTGAATGGTGATATGGAACTGGGTGCTATTGAATCCTTAAGCGCCGCAGCTTTACCTGCAGTTGATGGCGCGAAACAAACGATACATTCACTCGATCAAACCATTCAAAGTGTCAATCAAATTATAGATGTGAATACACAACAACATCTTAAATCAACCATTGCAAACCTCGATAAAACGATGGCTGATTTTACGCAATTTGCAAATGAGCTGAATGCACAACGAACAAAAATCTCTTCCTTATTAAATAATCTGAATGCTTTCACGGATAATTTAAATAAGAATAATACTACCATTAATAGCATGCTGAAAAATGCAGAACAAACTACTGCAAAACTTAGCAAACTTGATTTGGAAAATACCGTTGCCGAACTTAAAACTACTCTCAACGGTTTACAAACTACCTTAGATAAAGTAAATAACGGACAAGGGAGTTTGGCGTTACTAATGAATGACGACAAACTTTATAAGAATTTGAAAAATACATTGTCAACCGCAAATAATTTACTCTACGATATCAACGCTCGTCCTTCAAGATATATCAACGTTAATATTTTTGGAAAAAAACAAAAGGATACTTGTCCGCCCCAACCAGCCCCAAACAGCAACGATTAACGCTGTTTATTTGTTTGAATGAAACAATATATAAAATTACTTTTCCTTTTTATGTTGCTGCCCTCAGCCGTGTGGTCGCAACTTTCGCAAGTAACGTTTGATTCACTCGGATTAAAAGTGATTAAAATTACACACGCGGATAGTGTGGTTGGTTTTAACGATGCAACACGCAAATATCAAAGCCTAATTGGTGCGGTGGGTATTGAGCATGACGGGGTAATCATGACTTGTGATAGCGCTCATTTTTATCAAGATAAGAACATGGTTGAAGCCTTCAGTAATGTACATATTTCAAAAGCGAATGGTGCCAATGCAATGGGTGATTATATTCGTTATACCGGTGATAACAACACAGCATTTATGCGCGGTGCTGTGCAGATAATTGATGGTAAAAACACCTTGCAAACGGAAGAATTAACCTATAACATAAAAACCAAAATCGGGAAATACGCTAACGGCGGTAATTTGCAAAACAATGAAACAACCATCACATCACAAGTTGGAACATATAATGGTTTTACCGAACAAGCCTATTTTGTAAATGATGTAATTGTAACAAATCCGAAATACAACATTACTTCCAAAGAGCTAACGTACAATTCGAAAACAGAGATTGTAAAATTTCTGAGTGAGTCAGAAATCGTAACCGAGAACAGTACAATTCATACCAAATCGGGTACTTATAATTCTAAAACTTCCAATGCGGTCTTCACGTCTCGAACAACTGTTGAAAATGAAGATCAAAAAATAGAAGGAGATTATATCACTTACGAAGATAAATCCGGTTCAGCTTTTGCCAAGGGTAAAGTTATTGTTACCGATATAAAAAATAACAGTATCGTTTACTCCGATACCGCAAAGTATAACAAGCAAACCGGTAATGGAAGTGCTATCGGACATGTGTATATCGTTCGTGAGAACGGAAAGAATACGCTGGTGGCACATCAGGTAGATTACAATAAAAAGAACGGTTACGCCAAGGCTGTTAGCAATGTAGTTTTGGAAGATACAACAGAACACACCAAACTATTGGCAGGTGTAGTTGAATTCAACGAAAATTCTAAATTTCTATTGGCAACAAAAAAGCCTAAACTTATAACCGTTAATAATACAGATACCATGTATCTGAGAGCGGATACCATTTTAACGATGCGCGAAAAAGATCGAACAGAGTTAAAGCAAATAGAAATTGGTGAGGATAAAAAAAGCAAAGAAAAATTGGTAGCGTATAATTTACTTTATGCCGATTCTACCTATCGCTCCGACGACGATAGTACTACACCCAAACTCATACTCGCCTTTCCGCTAGTGCGCATGTTCTCCGATTCTATGCAAGTTGTTTGCGACAGTTTAAGCTATTCAAGTTTAGATTCAATGTTTCGATTTTATCAAGCGCCAATTCTTTGGAGCAAAAATGAACAAGCTGTGGCCGATACCATTTTCGGCAAAACTGTGAATAATAAATTATCGGAGGCCAATCTTAAACTCAACGCATTTTTAATTTCTAAAACCGGGTACGATGGCTATTTTGATCAGGTTAACGGAAATTTTATCGATGCCTTTTTTGAAAATAATCAAATCAAAGAAGTCTATGTAAATCAAAATGCACGAAGTATTTACTATGCTAAAGATGAACAACAGGCCTACATCGGTCTGAATCAATGTGAAGCTTCATCGATGAACGTATATTTTAAAGTTGGCGAGCTAGATCATATCGTCATGCACGAAAATCCAAAAGGCGAATTTAAGCCCATCGACAAAATTCAGGAATCCGATCGCTTCCTTGATAATTTTAAACTCTGGACCGAACGAAAACCTAAAAACAAAGAAGATATTCTCGAAAATTAATGAACCCAAATCAGAGGCCTACATGTAAACTGGAACTTATGTGGATCTGATGCAACGGTATAACATCATACAAACACTGCATCTATAAAAATCTCTTGGGTGCTGTAAAAATTAATTACGAAATTAAAAACGAATTCGATCTTTTTTGGGCGGCACTCGCGCTTTCCGCTACAAGTCCGCCCTCCTCCTAACGTCGTCGGTGCGGGCTTTTCGCTCCAATCGCTGCCGCAATACAATCAGCATACTACTACATGCTCATCAATTGTAGATGACTTGTCAACTGGAATAAAACTGCACGTTATAGAACAGTTCATTTCTAAACTTTTTAAGAGTCTTAATGAATATTACGATACTAGTTAACTACGACATGCGGCTAACAGTTTAAGAATAAAAAATTCATTCGTTTTGTGATAAAAATCTTCTCGAAACATCTAGCACCTCTCTGTAATTTTACCTTTTCAAAATTTATAATGAAACATTTTTTACAAACTAAAACTTTTTACTATGCGTGGATTAAACAAAGTAAATCTTATCGGTAATTTAGGGAAGGACCCCGATTACAAAGAACTGAAAGGGAAGATACCGGTAGCGAAATTTGATTTAGCTACCACAGAGTTTCACAAAAATCAGAAGGGAGAGTTAATACCGAGAACGGAATGGCATCGAATAATTTCCTGGCGCGGACTCGCTGAATTATCCAAAAATTACTTAAAGATGGGCAGCACCATTTTTGTAGAAGGCAGTTTGCGAACACGTTCCTATGAAGGTAAAGATGGAATAACCCATTATATCACGGAAATAATTGCAGACTCAATTATTATGCTCGACAAAGCCAAAACTAAAAAGACCAAAATACAGGCTTGATGTCATGGAAGGCCGAAATTATTGAAGTGAACGGCAGGCCTCGAATAGCAGTCTACTTTCCACCTAACAAAGAAGTAACCTTACGATTTCGAGCCTTAGTTGGCGCTAAATGGAGTTCTGGTCTTGGAGTATGGCATCTGCCCGACAATGAAACGTACCGAAAGCAATTTGGCCTTGAACCAAAAATGACAGGTAAACGAGTATGGTCTGCTATACATAATAATAATCATGAGGCCATGTTAACAATGCGTCAGGAACTAGAGTTGCTGTCGTACAGTGCAAATACTATTCGAACGTATTTGAATGAATTTGCTCAATTGCTTTATGTGTTGAAGTCATTTCCTGTTCAAAATTTATCGCCTGAACGTTTAAGAAGCTACTTCCAATATTGTAAAAATCAGGAGAAACTTTCAGAGAATGCAATACATAGTCGGATTAATGCCATTAAGTTTTATTTCGAAAAGGTGTTGGGTCGGGAACGTTTTTTTTATGATATACCTCGTCCTAAAAAGCACAAGCTACTTCCAAAAGTTGTGAGTGAAGAAAAGGTACTTAAAGTACTATTGGATACCCCGAATCTCAAACATAAAACAATTTTAATGACTGCCTACAGTTGTGGATTAAGGGTTAGTGAAGTTGTTGCATTACGTTTGAATTGTTTGGATTTTGACAGGAAGCAAATATTCATTCGGAAGTCAAAAGGAAAGAAAGATAGGTATATACCATTAGGCAATTATTTAATAGGATTATTAAAATGCTATATCCTTGAGTATCAACCTTTGGAGTTTCTTTTTGAGGGACAATTTACTGGAGGTAATTACAGCCCCCGATCGGCACAAGAATTGTTCAAATCTGCCTTAAAGCGATGTGGTTTGCCCGATCATTTAACCTTTCACAGCTTACGACATAGTTATGCAACACACTTATTAGACGCGGGTACCGATATTCGTTTTATAAAGGAGTTGCTTGGCCATAACGACATAAAAACTACCATACGATACACGCATGTTAGTCAGCGCAGTTTGGAAAGAATTGAAAACCCCTTAGATAAGATCATCCGGAAAATCCAATCAGATCAGTTTAATCAGGATGAAAAGTAGTTTCAAAACAGTACAGCGGAGAAGGAATGTAAACCCTTTAGATAGCATCATACGGAAATTCAGATCATATAAGTTTAGTTGAGAGGAGTAATACTTTCAAGACAGCGCAACTAAGAAAGAATTGAAAACCACTAGATAATATTATTAGGAAAATCCAATCAGTTTAGTCAAAACAAATAGTAATTTCAAGCCAATACAACGTAGATGAAATGTAAACCCTTTAGTTAGCATCATTCGTAAAATCCATTCCGACAGAATTAAAAATGATGCAAAGCTGATTCATATAAACCAAAGCGGTTCTAGCAGTATTGTTATGATGTAAATTGGTTTAAATCTGTAACAATCAACAATTTGAATGTAAATCTATTTTTAATACGCAAGATATGACCTGTCTCATTCAAAAACATATCCAAACACGCCTTTCCTTCAATGTATCGTAACATTTAATCTATTTAAACGCATGAATCTATTTTCTATACGAATTACCATCTTCCCGCGCATAATAAATAGATTAATATTGGAATCCTTGATTAATAACTTCATTATTTGAAATTACCTAGTATTCAACTACTTTCATTGTTTCAAGGACCTTCGTATATTTACGCGTTAGCGGTCATTGTAAATGTACAAGCATTAAACGCCCGACAAAAAAACTAACACTTCGTTGGTCTTGTTAATTATTTTTCGCAACTCGACATTGACGTCTTAAACTTTGTTTATATTTGTGCCATTATGAGGCAAAAATATTTTCATAGCGTTCTACGCTTTTTTTCTTAACCAAATCTGGTTGATGTAAATCGTCAGCAAAAAGTGGACTGATTTAGTTCAAAACTAAGAGAGTGTTTTCAAAATCCTTAAATTTGAATTATTATGAAAACACCCAAGAAAAAAACATTTATCTTTGAATTATTAACTAAATACTCTCTTAGGAAAAGTCCACTTTAGTTTGAAGACGTACATGGTTGAGACTCTTCTTAATTGAATTTATTATTAACAAACTGCATTATACTTTTCAGAGTAATGCTATAATTTATCGCTTCATAAAAATGAAATCAAATCATAAATCAACACTCATATTTGTATTAATAGTTGTCGTAAT
>JAEUVD010000001.1 GCA_016787065.1 Chitinophagaceae bacterium | reverse complement strand
AAATTAGGCGGAATTTATGAAGCCACAGGCGACTGGCAGAACGCATTAAAGAACTATGAATCACAGCTAAATTTATTTTTAGAAATCTATGCTAGCAGCCCAGAGAATCTGAGTTATAAAAACGGCTTAGCGATATCGTATATTAAACTAGGAATCATTCAACTCAACGAGAACATTTTAAATAAGGCAGCGGCAAAGGAACTTTTGGAAAAGGCCTTTCAATTATACCAGGAAATCCGAGCAATGGCTCCTGAAATTCATGAATATGAAAAAAATTATACGTGGTTGGATAACAAACTGAAAGAGCTAATGTAATTTTTGTTGAAAGTAAGTTTGCATAGCTCGCGCACAACACAAGGGCGCGCAGCTTTTGTCCACCCCTAGCTAGCGCGCGCCTATGGCGCGTGCCGGTTCTGCTCGACAAAACATAATCAATTTCCAAAAGCGATTCTTTTCGGCATAACTTCTTGCACTACTATATTTCCAATACCAATCTTCTACAACGAATCCTGAAGTAACGAGATTCCGATGTTTGTAATTTGGTTTTAGATAGCTCAAGATTTATTGATTTTAAACTAAACGTGCACACGCCATAGGCGTGCGCTAGCCGTAATTAAGTAATTCATTTTCTAGCTAGCGCGCGCCTATGGCGCGTGTAGGTTCTGCTCGACAAAACATAATCAATTTCCAAAAGCGATTCTTTTCGGTATAACTTCTTGCACAACTATATTTCCAATGCCAATCTTCTACAACGAATCCTGAAGTTACGAGATTCCGATGTATGTAATTTAGTTTTTGATAGCTTACGATTTATTGATTTTAAACTTAACCTGCACACGCCAAAGGCGTGCGCTAGCCGTGTTTGTAATTTGGATTTAGATAGCTCAGGATTTATTGGTTTTAAACTTAACCTACACACGCCACAGGCGTGAGCTAGCTATTGAATAAATTAAAACAGGCCGATTGTGTATTCACGATCGGCCTGTTTAAGAACACAGAAAACTTATCTAACACATGTCGGCAGGCTTCACCCACTCATCAAATTGCTTCTCGGTTACATAACCCAGTTTCACCGCCATTTGTTTTAAGGTGGTTCCTTCTTTATGTGCTTTTTGGGCTATCTCCGCCGCTTTATAATAACCTATTTTGGTATTCAATGCCGTTACCAACATTAAACTATTATCTACATGTTTTTTAATGTTTGCAGCAATCGGTTCAATCCCCACGGCGCATTTATCATTAAACGAAACACAACCTTCACCAAGCAAGCGTGCACTATGCAAGAAGTTGTATATCATCATCGGCTTAAACACATTCAATTCAAAATGACCCATACTGCCACCAACGTTAATCGCCACATCATTACCCATTACCTGAGCCGCAATCATCGTTAAGGCTTCACATTGTGTTGGGTTCACCTTGCCCGGCATGATAGAACTTCCCGGTTCATTATCCGGTATAAAGATCTCACCAATACCGCTTCGAGGGCCACTCGATAACATACGAATATCATTCGCAATCTTCATTAATGAAACGGCTACCGTTTTTAATGCTCCATGCGCTTCTACAATTGCATCGTGAGCTGCCAACGATTCAAATTTATTTTTAGCAGTAACAAAGGGGAGTTTCGTGAGCTTGGCAATATGCTTCGCTACTTTTTCAGAATAACCTTTCGGTGTATTAATTCCGGTACCTACGGCCGTTCCGCCTAAGGCTAACTCACTTAAATGTGCTAAAGAGTTTTTTATTGCTTTCAACCCATGATCTAACTGGGCTACATAACCGCTAAATTCTTGTCCGAGCGTTAACGGTGTGGCATCCATAAAATGCGTTCGACCAATCTTCACCACCTTCATAAACTTCTTACTCTTTTTATCTAAGGTATTTCGTAATAACGTGATACCCGGAATGGTTGTTTGCATCAACATCTTGTAAGCTGCAATGTGCATGGCCGTTGGGAAGGTATCATTACTACTCTGACTTTTATTCACATCATCATTCGGGTGAAGGAATTTGTCTTTATCACTGAGTTTTCCTCCCTTCAAAACATGACCACGATAGGCAATTACTTCATTGCAATTCATGTTGCTTTGCGTACCACTACCGGTTTGCCAAACAACTAAAGGAAAGGCATCAGCATGTTTTCCTTCTAATAATTCATCACAAACTTCTGCAATCAGATCACGCTTTTCCTTGCTTAATACTTTACAATCATAATTGGTAAAAGCCGCCGCTTTTTTCAAATACGCGAAAGCCTCAATAATTTCTTTCGGCATCCGATTAATGTCTTGAGCAATTTTAAAATTGTCGATGGAGCGTTGTGTTTGTGCTCCGTAAATTGCGTTCAGTGGAACCTGAACTTCACCCATGGTGTCTTTTTCAATGCGATACTTTGGTGTGCTACTATTTTTAGCCATAAAAAAACCGGTTTTAAAATCCGGCGCGAAATTAAGGTTCTTTTACGTCTCTTCTGGATGAAAATACTTGAAAACTTTAGCAGCTCGTGCCTTCCCTACAATAGCCTCTAATTCATCAAGGCGCGCTTTTTTGATTTTCTCTACCGATTTAAACTGGATCAATAATAACTGGGAGTTCTTACTGCTGATACCATCAATTTTTTCTAGTTCGTTTTTAATAATTCCTTTGCTTCGTGTAGCTCGATGAAAGGTAATTCCAAAACGATGTACTTCATCGCGTATTTGTTTTATCAAATTCAACGCATTGCTTTGGTAATCTAATTTAACCGATTCAGTATCGCCCGGAAAGAAGATTTCTTCTATGTTTTTTGCCAACCCAACTACGGTGGTTTTCCCGATTAAACCTAATTCCTCTATAGATTCCATCGCTGAACTTAATTGTCCTTTACCCCCATCAATAATTATTAATTGTGGTATAGGCTTCTTTTCCTCTAATACCCGTTTATACCTTCGATATACAATTTCCTTCATGCTGGCAAAGTCGTTAATGCCTTCTACCGTTTTTATATGAAAATGCCGGTATTCTTTTTTATAAGGAATGCCTTCTTTAAAACATACCATTGCCGCTACCGGATAACTTCCTTGGAAATTACTATTATCAAAGCATTCAATATGCACCGGTACTTCTTTCAGATGTAACGACTTCTGAATCTGATGCAAAATTTCATTCTTGTTTTTCTGATCTTCTTCATCGATAAGCAGTGTTTTCTTTCGTCGGAACTCACGCATGAAATATTCCGCATTGTGTAATGAAAGCTCGAGCAGTTTTTTCTTCTCGCCACCTTTCGGAATGGTAAGAGTTATCTCCTGATCCCATTCGACCTCAAAAGGCACAATAATTTCTTTGGAAGTACTTCTGAATTTTTCGCGCATCTGATCTATTATAGCCAGTAAAACTTCATCATCCGATTCCTGCATGGTTTTCGAAATTATTGCGGAATGTGTGTGTATGATGGTACCCTGACTAATCACCATATAATTTGCATAAGCATTATGCTCATCACTCACAACCGAACACACATCCACATCACCAACATACTTACTTACCACCACCGATTTACTCTGATAGTTTTGTAAATATTCTATTTTCTTTTTTACCAATTCGGCTTTTTCAAATTCGAGAAGTTCAGCATGTTGAAGCATTTCCTGTTTGTAGTATCGAATGATATCACCTAATTTTCCTTTTAACATTTGTCGAACCTGTTGCACCTGAAAATCGTATTCTTCCTTGCTTTGCAAAGCGGCGCACGGTGCTTTGCAATTGCCAATGTGATATTCTAAACAGGGTTTGTATTTTCCTTTCTGAATATACTTATCACTCAAATTTAAATTACAATTTCGAAGTGGAATTGTTTGACGAATAAGCTGTAATAATGATCGAATTTGAAATACATCCGTAAACGGACCAATATATTCCGATCCGTCTTTTATTTTTTTTCGGGTAAGAAAAATTCTTGGGAAGGGTTCATTTTTTATTACAATATTCGGATAGCTTCTATCATCTTTTAAAACAATATTATACTTCGGTTGATATTGTTTGATGAGAGAGTTTTCGAGTAACAGTGCATCTTGTTCAGAAGGTACTATCGTAAATTCTAAACGATGAATTTCAGAAACCAACTTTTTCGTTTTATAACGATGATCTTCTTTCTGAAAATAAGACGTTACCCGTTTGCGTAAATTTTTAGCTTTACCTACATAAATAATTTTACCATCTTCATTGAAATACTTATAGATACCCGGTTCTTGAGGAAGGGTTTTCTGTATCGGAGAAAATTCTTCTTTCGTCACGCAACGAAGGTACATGTTTCAACGTAAGGATGAATTTTCAATCCGAAACAAGTCTGTTCGTAAAAAGTAAGGAACCTCGTTTGTTCAGCTACAGCAGGTATTACAATCCTTCCAGTGAACCTCCCTTAGCAAAAATTCGGTCAATTTGTTTTTCAACCTCCGGATCTTTTTCTAAAACGGGAGCATGATGAGGTTTACTTCGGGCGTCCCAAATCATCACATCACATTGCCAATGCTTGTTTATGAATTGTTCGTTCACCCCATACAAATCATGCGAAGGGTTGCAACGCGTAAAACACACCCAAAGAAAATTCTTCAACGTGGCTGAAACAAAATCGGCATCATCGCAAAGAATAAGCATAGGTGTTTCGTGCAAAGCATCTTTATGTGTTGATAGCTTATTCGCAAGATCGTTTATTTCCAATCTTGCCTGTTCATAATGTTTGAACGCGGTCATTTTCAAAGCCACAACTCCGTGCATTACAAATCGAGCATAAAATTGAGTTAACACCGAAGGCAATTCGTTGGTAAGTTTTCTGATAGGCTGTCCGAACGCAGCAATAATTAATTTACTACCGCTATTCAACCCTTCACCAGAATAATCTAAGGTGTCGATGGTTGTTTTCGTTTGGAAATGAAGATCGCGATGCAAATCGATACGCGCTAACATAAATTGAAAAAATTCCTGAATGTTTTTTGCTCGTAGTTGTTGACTCGGATCCGCGGTAATCCATAAAAATTTTGCCAATGAAAGTTGTCCGCTTCCCAGAATATGATTCGCTTGTGTAAGCAATTCTGCCGGTCCTTGCTGCGTGGTATATGGAGTATAACGCTCACTGCCAATAGCTAATAATAACGGATGAACTCCAGAAGCATCCACCGCATGTACTTCTTGAACCCCCGGTATCTCAGCAGGAATAGCATCGCCGGTTAATTCATGAATCAGTTCACCAAAACGCGTATCTTCTTGTGGCGGACGCCCTACGACCGTGAAGGACCATATCGCATTTTTACGTGCATACACTTTGTGCACCTTGAGCACAGGAAAGGGATGTGTTAAACTGTAATAACCCAAATGATCGCCAAAAGGACCTTCGGGTTTTACCGTATTAGAAATCACCGTTCCGGTAATTACAAAATCGGCATCGGTGCTTAGGCAAAAACCGTCTTGATAAGTATATCGAAAACGCCGCCCGCCTAATAATCCGGCGAAAGTCATTTCGCTGAGTCCTTCTGGAAGAGGCATTACCGCAGCAACAGTATGGGCGGGTGGGCCTCCAACAAAAATACTTACTTTAAGTTCAGCGCCTTGCTTTATGGCTTTGGTTTGATGTACGCCAATACCACGATGTAACTGATAATGCAAGCCGACTTCTTCATCTGGTTTATACGCATTGCCGCTTAACTGTATACGATACATACCCAAATTAGCGTGCATAATACCGGGTTTCTCTATATCTTCCGAATACACCTGAGGAAGTGTAACAAAGGCGCCACCATCCTTTTTCCAATGAATAATTTGAGGAATATCGCTGATCGCAATTTCCTGAAATAGCACCGGTTTAGATAAGGGGTTTTTGAGCGGTAAGGCTTTCAAAGCAGCTAATCCTAAAGGTAGATTTTTAACCGGATGTTTGAGCGCACTCATAGGGTCGTTCTTCAAACGAACAATATCTTTCACTTGTTGAAACGTTTCTCTAAAAATGAATTCAGATCGTTCTAAGGTTCCAAAAATATTAGAAGCACATCGAAACTTGCTGCCCTTTACATGCTCAAATAACAAGGCTGGCCCGCCGGTTTCTTGCACGCGTAAATGGATGGCAGCCATTTCAAGATAGGGATCAACTTCTTCTTTTATACGAATAAGCTGCTTGTGTTTTTCTAAATCAAGTAAACATGCTTCGAGGGATGCGTATGCCATAATAATTCGGCCTGCAAATTACAACGGTTTGAGCATGAAATAAGTCAATAAAAAAACCGCCGAAACTATTCGGCGGCTTACAATGGTATTCTATAAAAGAAAAAAGTTGAAACTAGCTTGTTTGTTCATCAGGAACCATCAAGCGGAATCCTTTACCATGAACGGTTTTGATTTCGATATTGCTATCATCTTTCAGGTGTTTACGGAGTTTAGTGATATACACATCCATACTACGACCATTAAAATAGGAATCGGAACCCCAAACTTTTTTAAGGGCTTCACTTCGTAACATAATATCGTTTTTAGTTTCACAAAGGAGTTTCAATAATGAATTCTCCTTGATAGATAAATGACGTTCTTCTTTTTCGCCTTCTAACTGAAGGATACTTCTGCGTGAATTGAAATAGTATTTTCCGATGGTAAACTCTTCCGTGTCATGTGCAGCAATAAATTCAGTATTACGTTTTACAATCGCTTTTATTTTATGAAGAAGAATTTCGCTATCGAAAGGTTTCATAATATAATCATCGGCTCCAAGCTGATAGCCTTTGATAATATCTTCCTTCATATTTTTTGCAGTTAGGAAGAATAGTGGAATGTCCGGATCGATGTTACGAATTTCTTCAGCCAGCGTGAAGCCATCCATATTAGGCATCATTACATCTAACAAACAAATATCATAATGCGACGCTTTGAATGCAGCTAGTCCGAGTTTACCATCACGGGCAAGCTCAACTTCGTAATCATTTAGTTCGAGATATTTTTTTAGAACTTTACCTAGGTTAGTATCATCTTCTACAAGAAGTACTTTGTTTTTTACTGCATCGTTTTCGATGGTGTTGATTGTTTCAGACATAGTGAGCGTCATGATTTTATTTTTTTGATTGTCCAAATGTAACGTGCACATCAAGGCAGTCAAAAAAGGTTCAAGCAAATTTATGTTAAAACAACGGTACACACGCGTGTTCCTTTCTTGATTATTGGACTTCTATTCAAAGGGCACAAATTGCTATCTAGAAAGCATGGAAGCTTTTAATGGGTTTAGTAAAGTATCGCAAACCAAATAATAAAGGGCATCCCATTGTGTTTTACTCTCAGCTATGAAGGAGCATGTACAAAACGCAAAAACCATGCAACTAGTGCATGGTTCCTACGCTTAAATTTCCTTACAAACAAAGGATGGGGGATATGACTATCGTAAACTCATCGTTTTAGTTAGGGAGGTATTACCGTTCATATTTACAAAGTAAATACCACGGTTCCAGCTACTAACGTCTAACGACGTAGTTGAAGTTTCTTTATTATACGTTTGTTGAAATACTACTTTACCAACGGCATCCGTAATTAATACTTTTGTATCTTGATCTTTTTGTCCGTTGAATAATAGATTAATTTTATCCGTTGCAGGGTTAGGATACATATTTAATTCAAGCGTGGTAGGCAATTCAGTTTTCACCGTTTCGTTGCTTTCACGGTATAAGGTTGAACCATATACCGAAGCATTATTCATACGTAACGTATGTGTCCAAGTA
>JAEUVD010000033.1 GCA_016787065.1 Chitinophagaceae bacterium | reverse complement strand
AAAATGAAATTGTTCCTTGTGGGCTCCGTTCCGCTTCGGCTACGCCTACGCTGCACTATGCCCACAAGGAATTAAATAAATCTAATAATTATGAATAAGAAATTCTACTTTTGAATTGTACTAAAAAAGGGAAGCCTTCACTATTAATAATAATTTTGAAAACTTTAATACCACATTGGAGTTATTAAAATCATAAGTTTTCTGTCTTCTTTACTCTAATTCTTTGATTACCATCCCTTAATCTTTTGATAACAATACTCAATTAATTCAGATTTTCTAATTACTCATAGCATGCGTTGCTCTATCGTCTTGATTACTCTAAATAAATTGGCTTCTTACAAATTAATATTAAATGGATTAACTTCAACAAAACTCGACAAATTTGGAAAAGTTGTACATAAAATAACCTATGTGTAGATATGTTACAAGGCACAAAAGAACCAAGATTATTATTGCAAATGTGGCACAAGAGGTCGTGCAAATAATAGAAGAGCCGAAAAAATACGTGGTAAATTTAAAGAAAAATTAAATGAGCATATTGTAAATATCGATACAAGTAATGTACCCATTTTGAAAAACGACATGATAGATATTTATTTTCGAAGCAACATGCATAAGATTGAATCAAAAATTGCGTTTCAATCTCAGCAAAAGGAAGTGAATAAGAAAATTGAACGATTAGAAGAACGCCTTATCAATGAGGAGGTGAGCCAAGAGATTTTTGAGAAATTCCATAAGAAATTAAAGCTTGAAAAATCAAAAATTGAAGCAAATTTGAACCTACCCGAAAATGAAGCGTCGAACCCTGAAAAAGCCATTGAATTAGCTATTCATCTTGCCACCAAACTCAACACAGTATGGGATTCTAGCGATTACTTTCAAAAACAAAAATTACAAAATTTAGTATTCCCAGAAGGAATTACTTACAACCGAAAAAATGACGAGTGTCGAACCATAAGAACCAATTCTGCATTCCTCTCAACTGCAAAACTATCAAGGCCTTTAGAAAATTGCCAAAATGAAAATTCCGACATTGATTCGGAATTTTCTTGCCTAGTAGCCCCGCCAGGAATCGAACCTGGATTTAAAGTTTAGGAAACTTTCGTTCTATCCATTGAACTACGGGGCCAATTCAATTAACAATGAACAAATAACAATGAACAATTATCAAAAGAGGAAATATAATGGGTCACAATTTTAGTAACCATAGCATATTACTGTTTTTCAATACCCATCCTAAGTCGTTTTCATTATTCACTGTTCATTATTCATTGTTCACTATTCATTGTTCATTGTTCATTATTCACTGTTCATTGTTCATTGTTCATTGTTCACTAAGCATAAATCCGCTCTACCAAATGCCCATACTTCTCCATAATCTTTTTACGTTTCAATTTCAACGTTGCGGTTAATTCGCCGCCATCGATCGTCCATTCATTCGGAACAATCTGAAATTTCTTTACTTGTTCATGCGCCGCAAAAAACTTATTGAACTTATCTAATTCCGTTCGTATTAAACGAAGCACATCTTTATCGGTAGTAATATCTACGGAAGCATCCAATACCATATTCATTTTCGCGAAGTACTCTTTAATTTTTTCTTTCGCAGGGACAATCAAAGCGCCGGCAAATTTTTCATTAGCTCCCACCACCATAATCTGCTCAATGAAATTGCTTTCTTTCATCTTGCTTTCAATCGGCAAGGGCGCTATGTATTTTCCTCCGGAAATTTTAAAAATTTCTTTCTTACGATCGGTGATCTTCAAAAATTTACCGTCCTTAAATTCACCAATATCTCCTGTACAAAGCCAACCATCTTTTATCACTTCCGCATCCAGTTCAGGGTGGCGATAATAACCCATCATCACATTGTCTCCCTTACACATAATCTCACCGTCATCCCCCAATTTTACTTGTATATTTTGTATGGGAGGTCCAACCGTTCCAAAACCGCGTCTATCTTCCCAATATCGGTTAACACTAATTACCGGAGAAGTTTCCGTTAAACCATAGCCTTCCATTACTACAATTTTTGCTGCGGTAAACAGGCGTAATAAACGAACCTGACATGCAGCAGAACCAGTTACAATGGCTTTAATATTGCCTCCCACGGCTTCCCGCCATTTTTTGTACACTAACTTATCGGCAATCATCAATTGCAAATTATAGAACAACCCGCGACTTTTATTAATTTCAAAGCGAGATGCAAGATTCACCGACCAATCAAAAATCGAGCGTTTGAAACCTGTGAGTTCAGAACCTTTCTGATCTATTTTCTCATACACTTTTTCTAATAAACGTGGCACCGTTGTAAACACCACCGGCTTAACGTCGCGTAAATCAGGGCCGATCGTTTCCATACCTTCGGCAAAGTAAATCGACACCCCTTTGTTGATGTAGATATTCATCACCGTGCGTTCAAAAATATGGTTTAAAGGTAGAAAGCTTAATACGTTTTCATTGGCGGTGCAAAAATCAAAAACCTCCATACAATCACGCACATTACTCATGATATTATTGTGCGATAACATCACTCCCTTAGGGTTGCCGGTAGTACCACTTGTATAAATTATAGTTACTAAATGCTCTTTCTTTATTTTTACTTTGAGTTCTTCTAAACGTTGGAGTTGCTCAGTTGTTACTGGTTTCAATAAGGTATTCCACATAGGAACACCTTCAATAGGATCATAACAGTAAATGTGTTTCAAACTAGGTACATTATCCTTAATCAAACAAATCTTCTTATAGATCATTTTATCGGATACAAACAAAATTTGAATTTCAGATTCATTCAAAATATACTCCCATTCCGCCGGAGTAATACTCGGATAAATAGGAACCACCGTTGCACCGGTTAACTGTATGGCGAAATCAGTAATAATCCATTCCGGACGGTTATTGGCAATGATGGCTATTTTATCCTGACTTTCCGGTTTCATATCCTTACCACTCATGCCCATTTCCATAAAGGCAACCGCTAGTTGTTCAACTTGTTTTCTTACTTCAGTTGATTTAATACCCAGCCATTGTCCTTTTATTTTCGCATGCAACATATCCTTTTCAGGAAAACGTTCTTCATACGCGTAAAGCAGTTCATACAATAATTGTGGCTCTTTCATAGCTAGTGGTGGTAATATTGATCCAATTTTGGTTGAAGTTTATTTGCTCTAAAATACTTATCGAAACTATTCATAAGTACAGCATTTTTTTGAGTCCAATTTTTTACGCTATTCTCATTTTCCAATCGTCCGAACAACCAGGTATTATAAGCATCAAAGAAACCATTTAAAATCATACGTTGTTGATAATCGATGAGTTCCATTGGAAATGATTTTGCGTAGTTTTTATTCCATTCTAACAAAAACCGTACCCGCAACATGGTTAAATTTTCCGTCGTAACGCCACCGGTTACCGTATTCTTTAAATTATCTAACACTTGCAGGTAACACTCGTTAAACGTATCGGGTTCTTTCGGTGCTTTCGTAGACTTCTTCTTAATTTCCAGATTGTTCAATTCTGCGAAAAGAAATTTATAACTCTCGAACATCATTTTCTTCATTTCTTCGGAACGACTGCTAAAGCTTTCCATTGTAACAAAATGTTCGGCATAAATAATAGCCCACAAATATTGCTTATTAAAGTAATACGATTTGGTAAGGTTATAATAATTCATGTAGTAGGCAGGGTCTTTTTCAATACCTTTCTCCCATACTTCGGCTGCCTCTTTATAGTTTTTGAGAGACGTGTAGAGTTGTCCTTTTTGTTCATACAATTCACCTTGTTTCGGAAATTTCTCAATACCATTATTAATCGCCGTTTTTGCTTCTTCCGAATTATTCATCTTCATGTAAATTTTACAAGCTACCAAATAAGTTTCCGGATCGGCCTCCTCAGCTTTTAGTAAAGGTTTTACCATAGCCTCTGCATGGGTCATATCACCTTGTAAAAAATAGGCATGGGCTAACTCACGACGGTAAATCAAATTTTTAGGTTCCACCTGAATGGCCTGGTTGTATACCATGATAGCATTGGCATAATCGCCCTTTTGCAGATAGGTTCGTGCATTCTCATATAAATCCTTACCCGACAAACCGGCATCGGTATTTTGTGCGGTTAGTTGTATGGTAGCTCCAAGCAAAAATGCCAATAAGGCCAGTTTTCTCATAAACCAACAAATCTAAAAGATTTTCTTTAATGTGTACTATTGTCGGTTATTTTTACTCCATGACCCGAAAACAGCGTTTTGAAGGAATAATTGATTATTTCAGTCAACATCATCCCGAAGCTGAAACCGAATTGCTTTACGATAATCCGTATCAGCTTTTAGTAGCGGTTATACTATCCGCGCAATGTACCGACAAACGAGTGAATCTCACAACCCCAGCGATTTTCAAACACTACCCAACCACAGCTGCTCTGGCAAACGCCGAGGAGCAAACATTATTTCAACTAATAAAATCAATTAGCTACCCAAACAATAAAACCAAACATCTGCTTGGCATGGCCAGAATGGTTGAAGCAGATTTCGGAGGTGTTATTCCTATGACGGTAGAAGAGCTAGTAAAATTACCCGGCGTTGGAAGAAAAACAGCCAATGTTATAACCTCCGTAATTGATCAACAACCGAATATGGCAGTTGATACGCATGTATTCAGGGTTTCAGCCCGAATCGGACTTACCCTTCATGCTAAAAATCCGCTTCAAGCTGAAGAACAATTAATTCGGTTTATTCCACCAGAACTCATTCATAAAGCACATCATTGGTTGATTTTGCACGGCCGATATGTTTGTTTAGCCCGTAAACCTAAATGCGAAACTTGTGGCATTTCTTTATGGTGCAAAAGTTATCCTAAATTCAAGACAGCATAGAATCATAATTCGGCTTTATCATGATAAATCGAGACTATTTGAATACCTCATTTGACTGAGTAAGACCATCAACGAAAGAAGATAGTACGAACAACTTACGCACCAACAAGGTATCCGTTAGGATTTCCTTTTTTAGAGCATTCAACTACCCCCGCATCGGTAGTAAGGTTCTGGCTTCAAAATTAATCAATCACAAAACGATCATGTACGGATTTTATTGCTTTGTAGCTGGATGCCTAGGAAAATAGAATGCTATTTACTCTACCTATTTAGTAGACTGAAACCTTGGCTATAGAAGGTTCAAAACTTATCTTTATATTTACCAAACCAAGCTTGTTAATTCAGGGTCTTTCAATAAGATTAATCACCAACTACATGAATTTTATGCGAAGCGTACTTCATACACTGTTTCTTTTCATGTTAACCACAACTTCCTATGCGCAGATCAGTGGAAAAGTTTTTCGAGATTTGAATGCCGACGGCATGCAACAAGCTGCGGAACCCTCCATTGCAGGAGCCGTAATCAACGCCTATGATGCTAACAATACACTTTTAAACACAACAACTACGGCAGCTAACGGAACCTACTCTATTCCTTACACGGTTCCGGTTCGTGTTGAATTTGAACTACCCATAACAAGTACCTGTTTTATGCAAGTGAAAGATTATTGTGGTGCCTACCCTTACGGCGACAACGTTCGATTTTTTAATGCCGGTGCTACCAATGTTGATTTTGCAGTTCAGAATCCCGAAGACTTTATACTTCCGGGGCCACCAAACGTTTATGTTAGTCGTTTCAACAAAGGCAATCCACTTTTAGTTGGAAGTGCTGCCGATACGACGAGGGCTATTTACGGTTTCCCAAATACCACTACCGGAAATGTTGCTACCGCCCCGATTCCCAATTCAATTCGTACTGGTGCAACCGGATCCGTTTTTGGTATGGCGTATAGCAAGCATGCTAAATGTATTTTTAGTGCCGCCTTCCTAAAACGATATTCCGGTTTGGGACCTCTAGGTACAGGGGGCATTTACAAATTAGTGCCATCGGGGAATACCTTCACCTGTACTAATTTTTATGATATGGATGCGAACGGACATCGAACCCGTGCAGCAGCCGGCGCAACCCCTTTTGGGTTAAACTCATCGTTTAGCATTAATGCAGCTTCTACTCAAATTTCTTATCTTGGTCCAACCGACCCACTTACCGGTGAGCCCGAAGGCTTAGGCGTTGTTGGTGCGAACGATGCCACCGGAAGAAAATTAATTGGAACCTTAACCTATACTATTGATTCTTCTGTGTTTGATCAAATTTGCAAAGTGGGCCTGGGTGATATTGATATAAGCGATGACGGAAGATTCTTATTTGTAACCAATTTGTATTCTCGTTTAATTTATCGTTTAGAACTCGATAATGTGATGAATCCCAATGGTGTTATTGCTGTTGATTCATTTGCAATACCTGCCATCCCGGTAAATAACGGTGTACTTCGTCCGTTTGGATTATGTATTCGAAAAGGAGTTCTCTATATCGGAGCTGTTTCTACTGCAGAAAATGGCGGTGTGAATATTCTAAACGGACTAACCGATATGTATGCTTATGTGTTCACTTTAACTGATCCGAATGGGATAAATCCGGTTATGAATCCCTCTCCGTTCTTCACCATGCCCTTAAATTATCATAAAGGAACTGCAGTAGGAACCATAGGAAGTGGCACCGATCTTTGGCATCCTTGGACAGACTTAACATCGGTGTTAATTGGCAATGGTGAAAAAGCTTATCCTTCACCGGTTTTAAGTGATATTGGTTTCGATGATCGGGAAGATTTAATTCTTGACTTTATGGATAGAGCAGGTCATCAATTCGGGTACGGTGGTTCATTCCAAAAACTTTCTGGAACAAGCACAGTTGCCGTAGATATTGGTGGTGATATTATTACTGCCGGGGCCGATTGCACTTCAGGGGTGTACACGTTAGAAAATAATGGAAGCTATACGTCATCCGGTACGAATTACAGTAGTGCAGGCGTTGGTAATAATCAAGGGATTGGCGGAGGAGAATTTTATGTAGGTGATACGGGTAATGCAGCTGAAAGCGAAGGCAGTCAGGGTTCACTCGCCATGTTACCCGGACAAAATGCGTTTATGTTTACCATGATGGACGTACAAGGTTTAATTAATGCCGGTACTTGTATTTTATCGTGTAATACCGGTGCTAAATCGAGTACCTTGATTATGGCAACGGGAACACAATTCGGTAAGGCAAACTCTATGGGTGACATTGAAGTGAGCGGCGATGTGCCTTCTATTCAAATTGGAAATCGAGTTTGGAAAGATGATAATAACAACGGTATTCAAGATCCGGAAGAAGCCGGCATTGAGAATGTTACGTTAGAACTATTTGCCGATTTTAATAACGATAATAACCCCGACGGGCCTGCGCTGGGTTCTTCAACCACCGATGCCAGCGGACGCTACTACTTTGATGTAAACAATGTTTCAGACGGAGATCCGGTAACTGCTGGTGCGCAACCCGGTCCTTTAGCATTCCGAACCTATTTAATTCAAATTGCACCAAGTGATTGGACGGCGGGCGAAGGAATTAATGAATTACTCTCATATACCTTAACTCAGTTTCAAACGCCCGGTAGTGGTACCCCTGAAGTTAGAGATAATGACGCGAAACTTCAAAATAACATTCCTACGGTTGTGGTACAAACCGAATTCAATGCAAAGAATTTATTCAATTTTGATATTGGTTTTATTCCATGTGAAGATGTACCACTTCAAGATGTGTATTTAAGTTGCGCGAATCCAATAATGATGATCGGACCAATTCCTCAAGATGGCTATACCTATTCGTGGTCTCCCGCCATTGGATTAAATGCAACGAATGTTGCACAACCTTTCGCATCTCCATCTACAACTACAACCTACACCCTCACTACAAATAAATATTGTTTTGAAACCATGACGGTTAATGTAGATAACTTACCACCACCTGTGGATCCCGGACCAGAGCAGCATATAGATTGTAAGAATAAGAGCGTTGTTCTTGGTTCTCCGGCTATTCCCGGTTATTCTTATTTCTGGTCTCCTTCAAAGAATATCAGTAACAACCAAATTGCACAGCCTACCGTTAATCCGGAATCCACAACGACCTATACGGTTGTTGTAACCGGCGCCAACGGCTGTAACGCAACGGCTACGACTACCGTATTTGTAGAAAATTGTTGTACGCGGGTTGCCTTACCAAATAGCTTTACCCCGAATGGCGATAAACTCAATGATACTTTTGGTGTTATTGAGATTGAAGAACTACATGGTTTCTCCCTATACGTTTATAATCGTTGGGGAGAACAGGTATTCTACTCTACCAAAAAAGAAGATCGTTGGGATGGAAAATACAAAGGTGTTGCTTGCGACCCAGGTACGTATTTCTATTTACTGATTTACGATTGCACCGGTGTGAGTAAACAACTACAAGGCGATTTAACCTTGGTATGGTAGCAACCTTCGCAAACAAGGCTGCTTTATATGAAAAAAAATTCAACGTGTCATTTCGCCACATCATAGGTTGAATGTTTTCATTTCCCTGTAAAAGAAATCATTTAGGTAAACGTTCCTTCTACGTTTTTTTCCATTTCTGTGCTGCTATGTTTTATTTTTATGTTGTGCTAGAAATAAAGGTTAGATACTTCCTTTTCCTTAAATTTACCGACTTAGAAAATGGCCATGACGCAAGTACATATCCTGATAAATCAATTGTTTGAACTTAGATCAAAACTACAACAAGAAAATCTGGAAAGTAAAGTAGAACGTAACCTGCACAGAATTTTCAACACGCTTGAAGAAGAAGGGTATCTTTTAAAAAATCCGATTGGTGAAGTGTATAATGATACCAGAACCGATTGCGAAGCCAATATTATTGGCAGAGAATCAAAGCACATGATTATTTCGCAAGTGTTAAAACCTATAATTTATAAAAAAGAAAATAACGCCCTTACTTTATTGCAAAAAGCAGTGGTAATGGTTGAAAGCAAATAAAATGAAATCGGTAAATTTTGGTATTGATTTAGGAACAACCAATTCGTTGATCGCGAAATTCGATAGCGGTCAGGTAACGGTTTTCAAAAACCCTATAGGGCATAAAGAAACCTTAGCCTCGGTTGTAGCTTTTCGTACAGATAGAAGATTGGTTGGCGATAAAGCGCGGGAGTATTTATTGAAAGACCCTGTGAATGTGTTTGGAAGTTTTAAACGTAAAATGGGCACTGATGAACGCTATTATGTAGTAAACCTCGATGAGAACATCACCCCAATTCAATTGTCAACCTGCGTATTGCAAGAATTGAAGAACTTCATTCATACCGGAGAAAAATTAGAAGCTTGTATTGTAACCATTCCTGCGTCGTTCGACACGATGCAAAGTAATGCCACCATTCAAGCCGCGAAAGATGCCGGCATCAACGAGGTATTTATTTTGCAAGAACCAATAGCAGCCAGTTTGGCCTATTTCAACCAAAATAAAGAAGATCAAAATGGATATTGGTTAGTGTACGATTTGGGCGGTGGTACCTTTGATGTAGCCCTCGTTCGCATCGATGAAAGTGATTTAAAGGTGATCGATCATGAAGGCAATAATTTTTTGGGTGGTGTAGATTTTGATCACGGCATATTGGATCAAATTATTATTCCTGCCATCATCGCTGAAACTGGAGAAACCAATTTTGAAGAAGAATTAAAAACTACCTACGGCAAATATGAAAAGCTGTATTATCAATTATTGTATAAAGCAGAAGAAGCTAAAAAAGAATTAAGTAATCAGGAAGAAACAGAAATTGAATTTGATGCCCTTATCAACAACCAATCGTATAGTTTTATTATTCCGGTTACACGTTCTCGATTTGAAGAAATTATTCAGCCGGCAGTTAAGCAAACGATTGATATGTTGTCGCGTATCATACAACGAAACCAACTGCCTGAATCTAGCATTCAAAAAATTGTGCTTGTTGGAGGTAGTACCATGATACCTTATGTTCGTGAAACGCTGAGCAGTACTGGCATAGCATTAAGTTCCGACATAGATCCTACTACGGCTGTAGCCGTTGGTGCTGCATATTATGCCGCTAACAAATATTATACTCCTCCTCAAACCTTTGATAAAGAAATAGATCATCTGCTTGAAGATATTATCAATACAACCGAATCGGAAATAATAAATCAGTCAAACCTTACAGAACCCAAAAAACAACTCGCTTACAATAAAACAAGTAAAGAAGAAGAAGAACTCTTGTTAGTTAAATTGGATGAAAGTATAGCCGAAGGCATGTCGTATCGTATTATTCGTGCCGATGGCGGTTTCGATACTGGGTTAGTTCCGGCGAAAATAAAATTCACCGAATTTCTTCCTTTGCTTCCCGGCGTAATAAATAAGTTCTTTCTTCGTTTTTTTGATCAACATGGCCATGAGTTGTCGTCGCTTTTTGAAGAAATTCAAATATCACAAGGTCAGTTTAGTATCAGTGGCCAACCCTTACCAAAGGATATTTGTATTGAGGTTGATGACCCTGAAAACAAGACCACCAAATTGGAGCTTATTTTTGAAAAGAACAGTATTCTTCCTCAAAAAAGAACACTATACCGAACCATATCTAAAACCATCAAGAAAGGAGATACCGATGAAGTAATTATTAATATTCTGGAAGGCGATCGTTATGCCCGGCCGATTAGTAATTTGGTAATTGGTTGTATAACGATAAACGGAAAGAATTTAAGTTCCGATTTAATTAAAGGTTCTGATATTGAAATTCAGATTACCATGTCTGAATCGCGGTCGTTGAATGTTGAAGTTTTTCTTGTAGTTACACAGCAAGATTTCAAGAACACGTTCGCAGTAGCAGAAAAACAAGTACAAGTTTCCAGATTAAAAGAACAGTATTTTGAGTTAGAACAAGAACTTCGGAATAATTTGAAGTTATTTAGCTATGAAGAAAATACCGTTTGGCAACTACAAGGCGAAAACCTGTTAGAAGATTTACTTCGACATAAAAAAAGTATAACTCAACTTAAAGAAGGCGATAAATCAGATACCAAATATATTGTTGCCGATACAATACAACGCATTTCGCAAGAGATGGACAAATTAGGAGGGAATGATCGCTTAGAGCAACTTCAATTTGAATACTTCGAAACCAAAGAATATATCGAACAGCATTTAGAATTGGCCGATCATGGTAAAGACAAATTAGTTCAACGCTATAAAAAAATTCTTCAAAGTGAACAACAATTATTGGTTTCGAAAAATGCAAGTACGTTAGAACGCGCAATCTATCAATTGAATAGTTTAGGTTGGGATATTTGGTGGAACAACAATGGTTTCCTAATTACAAAATATACGGAGTTCAAGGAAATGCCTGAATCGGAGTACACCTCCTATTCAACGGCTAAAAGCATTTTTAAACTTGCCGAAGCCGCATTACAACAAGAAAAGTTTGTTGAATTCCGACAGCATATTTATAGCTTAACACATCTGGTAAAAGCCTATAAAGATTTTAAACCTTCAAAAGAATTTACCGGAACAGGAATAGGTTAATGTATTATCAATCATTCATTCGATTACTCCATCATGTTGAAGTAGATTATTCCATTCCGGAGAACATTCCTGTTCCCCGAGTGAAGAAATTACTTCAGGCTGAATTTACGATGCAAGAAGACGGTATCCTTACATTAGAGGGTATCGACTATAATAAAAATGATGTTCTCACAGAATTGGAACATCCCGAATTTATAGCTAGGATTCGATATCATAAACTGATTTGGGATCATAACGAATTATTGGAACTACTTGAACAGGATGCCATTGATATTCCAAAATCGCAACAGCAATGGTTCTCCTTGCATGAAGATGAAGACTTTAGAATTTTTCTTTCCCCTCTTCTTGCCGGCGCTTATAATAGTGTGATGAAGTCGTTGCTACTCAACTATGATTTTACTCAAGCCGAATTATGGCAGCGTTTTCATGTTTTCTTATCCCCTGAAGATGAAGATAAAGCGTATCAAGGCACACGTATTTTTCTGGATGAATCGTTGTCGCTCTTCAAGAACATGAACAAGCAAACTTATTTGCGGAACATGACGGAGTTACGACGATGGGAATATGGTTCTTGGGGGCCATTTCTTAACAAGCTACCCGATTCCTTGTTTTATTACATCGACGAAATGGCGTTGTATGTAATTAATTTCAGTGTAGAAATTCAAAAGCTCGAGCGTGAACTTTGCTTAGCCTTAAGTGAGCAGTTATGTTTCTTAACACGGGCATCGCAGGAACTCAAAGAAATTGTTCTTAAAAATCATCAGATTTATAAAAGCAATGTTTCACAACAAAATAAAGGAGGAGGCTCAGGAATTTCAGTTGGCTCGTGGATATGGATTGGAATTGTATTTGTGAAAATAGTAATTTCTATAGGCACTTGTAGCAGCAGTTATAATCCTGAATTCAAACTGGAATCATCTCCTTTACTCGATAGTTTGATTCGTTCTGATATGAAAAAAGATACTCAATTATTGCATCAACTCAGAAAGTAAAATAATGCTAGAATTTCCAAAAATAGTCGCGTTGAAATAAGCATATAATCACAAACTAATTTTTAGTGATAACGTGATACAACTAAAAATCTTGCGTACTTCGTGTAAATAAATTTCTTGTATGGTGAAAGTAATTGTGTTGTTACTCTGTTCCAATATTTTTATGACCATTGCGTGGTACGGACATCTTCGTCATACCCAGGTTAGTTTATGGAAAGTAATTTTGATAAGTTGGTTGATAGCGCTATTTGAATATTGTTTGATGGTACCTGCCAATCGTATTGGTTTTCTGGAAGGCATTTCTTCCTTTAAATTGAAAATGATTCAGGAGGTGGTAACCTTAGTTGTTTTTTGCGGATTTGCCACGCTGTATTTAAAAGAACCTTTTAAATTGAATTATCTTATTTCATTCTTTCTGCTCTTAGGTGCGGTGTGGTTCATGTTTAAGAAATAGGTGAGGTATTACTTCCCTATACAAAACCTAGTAAATACCGAACTCAAAATATCTTCATTACTTACTTGTCCGGTTATGCGACCTAAAGCTTGCAATGCGGCACGCATATCTAAGCTGATAAATTCACCACTAATTTTTTGTTCTAATCCTTCTAAAACTCGTACCAAATGGGTATGCGCTTCTTGTAAGGCTTCCCAATGCCGGCTATTCGATACCACAACATCATTAGTAGATAGTTTATCCAACTGTACGGCTTGTTCTATCTTTTCAATTAATTTATCAATATTTCTATGCTGCTTGGCAGACACTTCCTGCACCGGTAAACGTGTTAGAGTTGCCATAGCTTCTTCCACATCATAGGCATTGCACAGGTTATCCATCGCGTCGGATTTATTCAAAACCAAAATCGCTTTCTGGTCGGGTTCAAAGGAAAGAGCCTTTACCTGTGCACACAATGCATCTAATGATTCTCGAATATCCAGAACTACTAAAACCAATCCGGCTTGTTTCATTTTTTCATAACTCCGTTCAATACCTAAATTTTCTAAAGCATCTGAAGTTTCACGCAAACCCGCAGTATCTATGAAACGATAGGTAATACCGTTAATTTGTAAGGTATCTTCAATAAAATCTCGTGTTGTTCCCGGTATATCGCTTACAATCGCTTTCTCGTCTTGCAGTAACACATTAAGTAACGTCGACTTCCCTGCATTCGGTTTACCAACTATTGCTACGGGTATGCCTTTTTTAATAACGTTTCCTAACTTAAACGACTGTATTAACCTACTAATTTCTTGTTGTGCTTGATGCACTAAAGCTACTAACTTCTCCCGGTTGGCGAACTCCACATCTTCCTCACTAAAATCTAATTCCAATTCTAATAAGGCTGCGAAATCAATTAATTCCTGACGCAACGTTTTTATTCGTTCTGAATAACCACCTCGCATTTGTTGAAACGCTATACGATGCTGACTGGCATTCTCACTAGCTATAATATCTGCAACTGCTTCAGCCTGACTCAAATCAAGCTTACCGTAAAAAAAAGCACGTTGGGTAAACTCTCCCGGCCTAGCCATGCGTGCCCCTTCTTCTTGTAAAACACGCAGTATAGTTTGAACTATATAAGGCGACCCATGGGCACTTATTTCTATTACATCTTCACCTGTATACGAATGAGGATTTTTAAATACAGCTACAACAACTTCATCTAACAAGACATTATCTTTAAATAACTTACCGTAGTGCACAGTATGACTGTCAACTTGAGAAAGCACAGCACCTTTAAAAATATTATCTGTTATGGCAATAGCCTGCGGACCACTTAAACGAATTACAGCGATAGCACTTTGTCCGGGAACCGTAGACAAAGCAACAATAGTATCTTGTGTTTTATGTTTTACAACTAGGGAATCAATCACAGGGTAGCAACTTCTAACGGATTAGTTTTAGCCATCATTGTTTCGACAGTGCGTATAATCGCTGTGGTATCATAACCACATTCTGCATGTAATTCCGATGGTTTGCCATGTTCCACTATTCGATCCGGTATACCTAACATTGCTACTTGAGGATGATAGTGGTTTGCAGCAAAGAACTCTAAGCAGGCTGATCCGAAACCTCCAACGATTGTTCCATCTTCAATAGTTATCACACGTTTAAATTTCTTTCCAATCTGATGCAATAAATTTTCATCTAAAGGTTTTACAAAACGCATATTATAATGTGCTACAGAAATACCTTCTTGTTGTAAAACCTGCAGCGCATTTGTAACAAAATTTCCGGGATGACCCATGCTAAGAATGGCCACATCTGTTCCTTCCGAACAACACATTCCTTTTCCGATGGCCATTGGCTCTAACGGAGTTTGCCAGTGTGGCATAACGCCTTCTCCGCGAGGATAACGAATTACGAATGGTAATTCATTGGAATCCAGCTGTGCCGTGTACATCATATCACGCAACTCCTTTTCATTCATAGGTGCGGCAATGATCATGTTCGGAATACAACGCATATAAGGTATGTCGTACGCTCCGTGATGCGTAGGGCCATCATCACCAACTAAACCAGCACGGTCTAAACAAAATATAACTGGTAATTTCTGAATGGCTACATCATGTATAACCTGATCATAGGCTCGTTGCATGAAGGAGGAGTATATATTACAGAATACTTTCATTCCTTGCGTAGCTAATCCTGCGCTAAGGGTTACCGCATGTTGTTCACAGATACCAACATCAAAAGCCCTATCAGGCATTTCGGCCATCATGTATTTCAACGAACATCCGCTCGGCATAGCCGGAGTTACACCCATCACTTTTGGATTCGTTGTTGCTAATTCAATAATTGTTTTCCCGAATACATCCTGATATTTTGGCGGTTGTGGCGAATCGTAGACAACCTTATTAATCTTACCGGTTACTTTATCAAATATTCCGGGTGCATGCCACAAGGTTTGATCTTTCTCGGCCAAATCATATCCCTTCCCTTTTACGGTATTAATATGTAACACTTTGGGACCTTTAATTTTTTGAAGATCCTTCAGTATTTCTACAAGTTTCACAACATTATGGCCGTCAACCTGACCGAAATAACGCAATCCAAGTCCTTCAAATAAATTAGAGGTTTTACTTACCACACCTTTAATGCCGGCTTCAACTTTTGACGCCATTTTCTGGTGCATTTTACCAAAGGGCATTTTCCCTAACATATTCCAAACATCATCACGTACTTTGTTATACGTTTTGGAGGTGGTAATATCCGTTAGGTATTCCTTGAGCGAACCCACATTTGGGTCGATACTCATATTATTATCATTCAGAATAATGAGGATATCTTCTTTACAAGATCCTGCATGTTGAAGTGCTTCAAACGGCAATCCGGCCGTCATAGCACCATCACCAATTACAGCAATATGTTTCCGATCGGTTTCTCCTTTAATGCTAGATGCGATTGCCATACCTAAAGCCGCAGAAATAGAAGTTGAACTATGACCAACGCCAAAAGCATCATACTCACTCTCGCTACGTTTTGGGAACCCACTTAAACCATGATATTTTCTATTGGTGTGAAACGTTTTTCGCCGACCGGTAAGAATTTTATGACCGTAGGCTTGATGACCGACATCCCAAATTAATTGGTCGTAGGGCGTATTATACACATAATGCAGGGCAACGGTTAATTCCACCACACCTAAACTGGCTCCAAAGTGGCCACCATTTACACTAACCACATCAATGATAAACTGACGAAGCTCGTTACTAATTTGAGTAAGATCCTCTTTACCGAATTTCTTCAAATCGGAAGGAAATTCTATTTGTGCGAGTAGTGGTCCTGCTGTAACTTCCATGGTGTTAATGTTGCTCAAAAGTAGGGCAATAAATGGTAAATAAAAGCAAAAAGAATCTGCTTTTCGTCAAATTCGATGCATCTTGCTCCAGTTGTTTTATGACAAATCAAACGTCTTTAGTCGACTTTTTAGAACACAAAGCCGCCTTTTATGAAAGGCCTGAATTTATTGAACACGACCCGATTCGTATACCGCATCGCTTTACCAAAAAACAGGATATTGAACTAGCCGGATTTTTTGCAGCACTCTTTTCCTGGGGACAACGCAAAACCATTATTCAAAAAAGTAACGATTTATTGGAGCGTATGGATTTTGCCCCATATGATTTTATCGTAAATCATCGTGAACAGGATTTGAAAAGAATGATTTCTTTTCGTCATCGCACCTTTCAACCGGATGATTTATTTTTTCTTCTTTCGTACTTACACGAATTTTATTTGAACCATGAAAGTTTGGAAGAGGCTTTTCTTTCAGAAGGCCAATTTAAATCCGTGGAATCATCCTTCATTCAATTTCATCATCAGCTTTTCAATTCTCCTTTCGCCCTGATCCGAACTAAAAAACATATTGCGACCCCTGCCAAACAAAGTACCTGTAAACGCCTGTGTATGTTTCTTCGCTGGATGGTTCGATCGAATGAAAAAGGAGTAGATTTTGGTATCTGGAAAAGGATTCCTTGTTCCAACCTAATGATCCCTTTAGATATACATGTATCTCGGGTAGCCCTGCGCCTGGGTTTACTTTTGAACCCAAAAAATAATTGGCAACAAGTGCTAGACTTAACACATCAACTCAGTACGTTCGACAAGCACGACCCGGTGAAGTATGATTTTGCCTTATTCAATCTTGGTATAGAAGAACATTGGAAATAAGAACTAGCATGTTTGATAGAGGATAATTATACTGGAGAAAGGAATAGAACCTTCATTATTTAGTACAATTGTTTAAAGCAAATTTCTTGTTATTCAATGAACCTCTTGTAATTTAGCCGCATGCGATTAGTACGAGACATGAAAAATGCCATGCTCCATTATGGCGATGCCCTAAAAATGATCTCAACGCATCGCATGGGAAATCTGTTTTTTTTATCATTACTTTTTTATTTACTTATCGTTTTAATTAGTGCCGCGTTTATTTGGTTGGGAATGGACAAGGCGATTGACTTCCTGTTACACCTTAAATTCTTCTCTCAATTACTCGATTGGATGAATCAATTTCCGTGGATAGGATGGTTATTCAAATTAGCCCTTTTTCTATCCTCGTTTTTTGTATTTGTTTCATTGTATAAATTTATCTTTCTGGCTATTGCATCACCTTTGTATGCTTATATTTCCGAAAGAACAGCGGAGAAAATTAACGGACAGGAATATCCGTTCCAAACTTCTCAGTTTTTAAAGGATGTTCTTCGTGGTATTCAGCTTTCCTTGCGAAATTTTGTAAAGCAATTAATTTGGACTTTACTTTTATTTACATTGTCATTTATACCCTTAGTTGGTTTTCTATTTTCATTTATGATAATGCTATTAGACTGTTACTATTATGGTTTTGCGATGATAGATTATAATTGTGAACGTGATCGGTTAACCCCTTGGGAAAGCCGACAATGGATGATGCAACGGAAAGGTTTAGCATTGGGCAATGGTTTCGTTTTTTACCTAGCCTTCATGATTCCTTTTATCGGTATCATAATAGCGGCTCCTTTAAGTGCCATGGCTGCCAGCATTTCATACTATGAAAATAAACAGCATGAATAAAGGCGTGCTCCATTTAATACCGAATGTTTTAGCGGAAGGTAAAACAGCGGTTTTGCCTTCGGATATCGTAGAAGTAGTTTCACGTATTCAGATTTTTGGAGTTGAAGAAATTCGTAGTGCCCGACGATTACTCAAAGCACTAAACAAACAAATCAATATCGACGTTTTACAATTTCATTTCGTAAATGAACATAGTGCCGAAGGTTTAATTGCATTGAAAGAAGCTTTAGCTCGAGGTGAAGAAATTGCCTATATCAGCGAAGCAGGTTGTCCGGCTATTGCTGACCCCGGACAAGAGCTTGTAGCCATCGCACATCAATTTGGTGCTATTGTAAAACCCTATGTTGGCCCCAATTCCATCGTGCTTGCCTTAATGGCCTCCGGATTTAATGGTCAGTGCTTCCAGTTTCTTGGATATTTACCCAATAAGCAACCGGCCTTGAGTACCCGTATTAAAGAAATTGAAAAAGAGAGTCGACAAAAAAATTGCACTCAACTATTTATTGAAACACCATACCGGAATATGCAATTGCTTGAAGAATTAGTGAAACATGGTCATCCGGATACACGTCTTTGTATTGCAGCAGACCTAACATCTGAGCAAGAAACCATTATTTCAAAATCACTACAAGAATGGAAAAAAAATACCATTTCCTTTCATAAAAGACCCGCTGTTTTTGTGTTGTATGCCATAAGCAACTAAAACTTAATTCGAAGGAATAGCAGTAATTCGCTCAACACGATCAACAATATATTGACCATTTTCTTGGTTTTTCCCATTGTAATTTTCACCTCGCCAAGGAAGATTCTTACGATATTGGATGTAATGTATTTTAATCGTCTTACCAATCGCATCATCGAGTTCTTTCTTCAAGCTATCATCCACAACTGAAAAATAAAAGCTGTTAGTATTATTTATAGCCCCTTGAATAGAACGCAATTCGGGTTGTATCATTCCTTCATGAGTTTTAAAAACATTTCCTTTAGTGGAGAACTTTAATAGTACCCCTTCCCGATAACCGTCACTAAAAATATTAAAAAAGAACCAATAGATATAACCGCTTAAAAGAAGGAGAAATAATAAGATGAACAAAAAGATAGCTTTTCGCATGTTTTGTTTTTAGTGGCCAAAGGTATTATTTTGATATGGATTTTTTAATGGAAAAAGCCCCGGTTTAAGTTCCGAGGCTATTTCTATTTTAACAACAAACAAGGAAATTCGTTTATTTCGGAAACCATAAGCTCTTCATAAAACGCTATTTAGTAGCTGTAGATAGGTTATTTCCATCCTAAAAGTACCGGATAATTATAATTACTACACTGTGATTCAACACTTTAACACTATACAAAAAATAATATATTTAAATTGTTTTTTTACAGCCTTCTATGAAAATGTCAATTTTAGCATGGGAAACCATTTCAACCTAAAAAAATTCTTTTCAAAGAAGAAATTTGCGTTACATAACAGGTTAAGTTAGATTGCTATAGATTTGTTGCCTTCCTATCAAGGTGAAAAGAAAGAAAAGAAAATTTATCGCCGAATCACGCTGTTTAAATTGTGATGCCGTTCTAACCGATACATTTTGTGCCCATTGCGGACAAAAATCGGGTTTAGAACAAGATCATTTCTGGCATTTGGTATGGCACTTTATTGCAGATTATTTTCATTTCGATGGAAAATTTCTGAATACCACGAAAGCCATGTTTTTGAACCCTGGTAAGGTAACCCGAGACTATTTGGATGGAAAGCGAAAAACATATTTACATCCGATTCAAATGTACATTTTCGTTAGTGCCATTTTTTTCTTGTTACTCGGTTCAATTATACATAGAACCGATGACGTGGAACACCTCACGTTCGAACAAAAAATACACGAGTATAACCAAATTCAGGCCTTTAGAGATTCTTTTTTTGCTCATAATAGCTATCATAAAGAATATGGCATGCATAAAAATGAGGGTGGTTATGTTATTAATGGGAAAGTATTCACGAAAGCAGATTACGACAGTTGTGAAGCATCTATTACCGAATTACGTCGTGATACTTGGTTTGAAAAAAGATTAAACCTCTCTATGTTGAAAATGAATGAGGAGTTTTTACGAAACGGACATGTTGGCGATGACGGAATCAAAGATAAATTCATTTCTTTTTTACCTAAATCATTCTTTTTTCTCCTACCGGTTTTCGCTATGTTCCTTTGGATGTTCTTTAATCATAAACCATTTATTGAACATATAATTTTCAGTTTACATTATCACGTGGTTGGCTTTTTGGTTCTGGCTGTTTTTTTTCTTTTCGAACGTTTTTTTTCAACAACAATTAGCTCCTATTTTTTATTTTTCATATTCTGTGTAAATCTGCTTTATCTGCTACTTGCCATGAAACAGGTTTTTAAAGAATCGTGGTTGCTTACGGTATTCAAGTTCATAGGTTTTGTGATATTGTATTGTTTCTTTGCAATGTTTTTTAGTATCGGTCTCCTCTTATTAAGCTATTTATTAGCATAACACGTTGAATTCAACATGAAAAAGAAAAAACAACGAACTAAATTTATTAAAGAGCAACAATGCTTAAATTGTAATGCTACCCTATCCGGTAAATTTTGTTCGGAATGCGGACAAAAAGCGTTTCTTAACAAAGAGAGTTTTTTTCATTTAGCCTATGAGTTTACTGCCGATTATTTTCACTTCGATGGTAAGTTTTTTTCCACGATTAAAAACCTTCTATTAAAACCAGGTAAACTAACACATGAGTACATTGAAGGGAAACGAAAAACCTATCTGAACCCTATACAAATGTACCTTTTCGTGAGTGCTGTATTTTTCTTAATCATGGTAAAGATGACCATGAGTTTTGATGATTTCCATAATACCAATGAAGAGAATATTCGAAACTATGAACAGGTACTGGTAAAACGAGACAGCATTCGAAAAGCTACCCCTTACCAATACAATGTTATGTTCGACTTTACGGATATGGGCTATACTATTAATGGCAATGTATTTACGTTGAAAGAATACGACAGTATACAACAACGTTTAGCACCTGAAAATCGTGAAAAGGGCTTCGTAAGATATGTGCATCGTCGTGCACTAAAGTTTAATGATTCACACATGAATTATCAGGAAATGTTAGAAGTTAATTTAATCATTTCTGTGCTAAATACGCTCCCTAAAGTAATGTTTATTTTACTCCCGGTATTTGCTTCGATTATTAATTTATTTTATCGAAGACGACATTATTTCGACCATCTCATTTTTAGTTTACATTTTCATGTGATCATGTTTCTGATCTTTTTTATATTCTTCACCACCACCTATTTCATTCCTGAAGATATGATAAGTTTGATCGTGTTGGTTTTTTGCTTATTCAGTTTGTTTCTGTATTTGTTTCTTGCGCTTAAAACAGTTTACCCTTCTAAATTAAGTCATACAATTTTAAAATATCTTGGCATTCTTACAACCTATATAACCGCTTTAGGCATAGCCCTCATTGGAGCACTTCTTTTCAACTTAATTCTAGCGCCAACGCATTAAGTGTAGTTTTTACCATCAAGTGCCGAAAACGCTTAACCAAAAAAGTGTAGCTACGTTACAAATTCTGGAATCCATTATTAAAGGTTTATTTTTTAACTGCTACTTGTTACTTTTGCGCAAAATTTTTATACCATGAGTTTTATTACCCACGTACATGCAAGACAAATTTTAGATAGTCGCGGAAACCCAACTGTTGAGGTAGATGTTTTCACCGACGAAGGCGCTATGGGCCGCGCTGCTGTTCCTTCGGGAGCGAGTACCGGTATTCATGAAGCCGTTGAATTACGTGATGGTGATAAAAAACAATATTTAGGTAAATCGGTGCTTAAAGCAGTAAAGAATGTAAATTCTACCATTCACAATGCCCTTATTGGTTTGGATGTTGCAAATCAACGATTAATTGATCGCACCATGCTCGAACTCGATAAAACACCTAATAAAAGTAAATTAGGCGCCAATGCCATTTTAGCTGTTAGTATGGCCGTTGCTAAAGCCGCAGCCGAAGAAAGCGGATTGAGTTTATTTCGCTATGTTGGCGGAACCAATGCAAGGACTCTTCCGGTACCCATGATGAATATTTTGAATGGTGGAGCGCATGCGGATAACAAAATCGATTTTCAGGAATTTATGGTTATGCCGGTTGGTGCCAAATCATTTAGCGAAGGACTTCGTTGGGGAACGGAAATTTTTCATACACTGAAATCCGTTTTGAAAGCGAAAGGATATAGTACGAATGTTGGCGATGAAGGAGGATTTGCTCCTGATATTCAAAGTAACGAAGAGGCTATCGAAACCGTATTATTAGCCATTCAAAAAGCAGGTTTCAAAGCCGGTTCGCAAATTCAAATTGCTATGGATGCTGCCAACAGTGAACTTTGGGATGCAAAACAAAAATGTTATGTGTTTAAAAAATCTTCTGGCAAGAAAATGAAGAGCGAAGAATTGGTGAAGTTTTGGGAGAATTGGTGCCGACAATATCCTATCGTTTCGATTGAAGACGGTTTAGCTGAAGATGATTGGAAAGGATGGAAAATGTTAACGGAGGCTATCGGTTCCAAAGTACAATTAGTAGGAGACGATTTATTTGTTACGAATGTAACTCGTTTAGAGCGGGGTATTAAAGAACAAATAGCGAACGGTCTTCTTGTAAAAGTGAATCAAATTGGTAGTTTAAGTGAAACCATTGATGCCGTAAGCATGGCGCAACAAGCGGGTTATAACACAATTATGAGTCATCGAAGTGGTGAAACAGAAGATGCCACTATTGCTGATTTGGCGGTTGCGCTTAATTGCGGACAAATTAAAACCGGTTCTGCTTCACGTAGCGATCGTATGGCAAAGTATAATCAGCTTTTACGTATTGAAGAAGAACTTGGCGATGATGCGCTTTATTTAGGGAAAACCCTGAAATTTGGTAAGTAAATGAAGTACTTCCCCTTTCTACTTTTATTGCTAGTTGTAAGTTGTTCCGATTCTGATACGGTGCAAGAAAAAAAAGCCGCGGATAATCTACAAACTGTTCATGCCACCGCACAAAAAATAGAATTACAATATCCTAAAACCTGGATTCATTCGTTCACCTCTGATTCTAATTTACCCAATTCCATTTTGGCCATATTATCGCCTTTGGAGAATCAGGAAGATAGCTATCAAGAAAATTTGAAGGTATATCATGAAGTATTACCTATGCGTATTAGCGATTCGCTCTATCATCAATCGGCTATAGCTGAGCTTCGTATAAAAAATCCGAATCTCACGATTGAAAACCGAGGTACGCAACGATTTGGGAATCAGGTTTACAACGAGTGGTATTTTCAATTTGAGAATAATACAACGGCATATTGTGTGCACGGATACACTTGCATGCGGGATAGTGTTGGTTATAATTTTGCATATACTACCGTTAAAAGCAATGAAAAGAAATACGCTAAAGAAGTTGAACAAATATTAAGTAGTTTCAAACCGCTATGATGAAATATCTTGCCCTAGGCGACAGTTATACCATTGGCGAGGCTGTTCCTTACCACCTTAATTTTCCATCACAGCTTATCGAAATTTGTAGGCAACATGGCTTTGAAATAAGTCTTGATAAACTTATTGCCGTCACTGGTTTTACTACCGATGAATTGATGAATGCCATCGAAAAAGATAAACCTTCTTTTGATTATGATTTGGTAACCTTACTAATTGGCGTAAACAATCAATATCGAGGAAGAACGGTTGAAGAATACCGTGGCCAATTTTATGCTTTACTGTGTATGGCTATTTTATTTGCGAAAGGAAATACAAAACAAGTGGTAGTGGTATCCATTCCGGATTGGGGATTAACACCTTTCAATGTAGAAAAAGATAAAGCACAAGTTTCAAAAGAAATTGATGCTTATAATGCCATCAACCGAGAAATTACGGAGCAAATGGGTTGTATTTATGTAGATATTACGCCCATGAGTAGAATACATGCTAACGATGAATCATACTTGGTAAACGATAAACTTCACTACTCCGAGAAAGCCTACCGCTTATGGGCTGAATCGATTTTTGAAAAATTGAAAAGGTAATTTTCCTTTTTTCATCTAGAATAGAGACCTTTTATAAAATATTTAGCGGAGGAATACGTTGTTTTCGTAAACTTTGCAACATGAAAAAACTACTATTACTCATTCTACTTAGTAGCACTGCCATACTAAGTACTGATGCACAACAAAACGATGCTGCTACCAAATCGAAGCAAAAAGTTATTGATGGCATCAGGCGTGAAAAAATGCGCAAACCAATACCCTTAACTACTTCCAATCAGGATGTAAAAAAAAAGGAAAGCACCGAAAAAAAGCGCGCCTTCGACACAAAACTAAGCAACGTCGCTAATAGCAATGAAGAAGGAGAAGCACAAATTTGCATCAACCCCAATAACCCAAATCAACTCGTAGTGAGTTATATGGATAACACGGCTGCAGGCGCTATTGAATATCCGGTGTATTATTCTTCTAACGGAGGTTCAAGTTGGACTAAAAGTAGTTTTAATACCTTCAATTTGTTAGCCACAGAATTTCCGGGCTATTCATTCATAGGTGGTGGCGATCCTGTTTTTGCATGGGACAAGAATAATAATCTATATTTCTCATGGATCTATCTAACCATTAATCAAGCCTTTGATACCGCTATTGCCGCTATGCATTGGGCAAAAAGTATCGATGGCGGAGCAACGTTCAATCTCCAAAATGGTAACAACCGTTATGTGGGTCTCGCTTACATCGACCCATTTTCACCAGACTTCGATGTGTTGCCTGGTAGTGATGGTTTTTATGACCGGCAATGGTTAGCCGTTGATAATTCAAGTGGATCACATAGTGGTCAGCTATATTGTTCTTTTATTTATTTCAATACCCCCTCTGAACCCATATCCTTAATGGGAGGAACCATAAAACGTTTGAATAGTGGAGGAACAGCTTTTGGAAATAAGATTCAAGCTAGTTCTGGCACAGTACAGTTTAACAATATTCGGGTAGATAACACCGGAACCGTGCACCTAACCGGTGCCGACGTAGATTTAAATAAAGTTATCTATTGTAAAAGCACCGACGGTGGAAATACCTTTTCACCTACTACCACTATTTATACAGGTACAAATCTTTTTGGAACACAAGGTTCAGGATTTATTCATGACCGTGAAAATAGTGCTACCAATATGGAAGTGGATGGTGCAAATAATGTGCATGTGGTATGGAGTGATTATAGTGCAACACCTGACTCTAATTTCAAATCTTTTTATAGTAAGTTAAACAACGGTGGATCAACGTTTAGTACCCCGTTAGATTTGAATACCCTGTTCCCAGCCGGCTTGCGTGTTATGATGCCGGTGGTTAGCACTTCGGGTAATAGAATCACCATTGGTGCCTATGCTATTAATACAGCAACACGAACAGGTGATTATTATATTATCAACTCAGATAATAACGGACAAAACTGGTCGGCTCCAATTAAACTTAGCACGGCAAGCACAAACTTTAAATCGGCATCGAATAATGGTTCTTGGTTTGGTGATTATTATAATGCTGTTCGCACCGACAATAAGATTTATAATATCTGGAGTGACGGACGTGGAACCGGCAAACCAAAAATGTATGTAAGTACCTACACAGCTTGGCCTGCCGATGTTCAGGATTTGAGCCCTGTAAACAGTCCACTTCAACTGGATGATGTTTATCCGGTTCCGGCAAGTAACACGCTCACTTTAAATTTACGCTGTAATGAAAAAACGAAGTACGCTGTACAACTTATTTCAATGGATGGCAAAACAGTTCTTTCTGAAAATCATACCGCAAATGCAGGCATGAGCAATCTTACTATTCCGGTTGAACAATTTGCCAGTGGACAATATATGCTCCAGTTAATTACGGAAAGCGGTTTCCGAATTGCGCGGTCCATTCAACTGCAAAAAACTAACTAATACGATCCTTTTCGTTTCGAAATTGAATAGCCACTGTTAACCGCGGTGGCTATTTCGTTTATGTTATGGTTGATGGCGAATACTCCAACAATAATGAATCTTCTTATTTCTGAAATCGTTCGGGATTGTTTGAAGGGTAATATTGTTTACCTCGAAGGTTTGAAACAACGTTTCATCTAAAATAAAATCGCGGTAATTGGTAGAAAAATAAAGTACCCCATCCCGACTTAAATGGCGCATCACATCTTGTATCATCGCTACATGATCTGTTTGTACATCAAAATTTGTTTTAGTCATTTTGCTTTTTGAAACCGTTGGTGGATCTAAAACAATTATGTCGAAAGGCCTGTGGCTTGGTTGTTTCAGCCATTCCTTTACATCCGCTTTGATAAGACTATGTCTTGCTAAAGGCAATTGGTTTAGTTTGAAATTCTCTTTAGCCCAATTCAAATAGGTATTCGATAAATCAACGGTTGTTGTTGTAAAAGCACCTCCGGCAGCAGCATAAACAGAAAAAGAACCGGTATAAGCAAATAAATTGAGCACATGTTTATCCTTACTTTCTTGCATCACTTGTTTTCTAAGTGGTCGGTGATCGAGAAACAAACCAGTGTCTAAGTAATCTTGTAAATTCACCTGAAACAACAATCCATTTTCTTTTACTGTAAAAAATTCCTTCTTGTCATTTACCTTTTCGTACTGTCCTTGTTTTTTTCGTTCCCTCAATTTAAGATAAAGTTGCTCTTCCGTTAATTGGAAGAGGTCTATAAAAACTTCCTTACAAGCCGTGAGCCAATACTGGTAATCCTCATCCGATAAAGGGTGTCGGGTGGCATATTCAGCAGCATGTATGCGCCCTTCATAGTAATCAATACACCAAGGAAACTCCGGCATATCCCAGTCGTACACCCGATAACAGCTAACATTCTCTCGCTGAATCCATGGTTTTAACAGTTTTAAATTCTTCCGAATTCTATTCCGTAAAGGTTCAATATTAATGTGAGTCATTCCGGTGGTGAAAATACTGTGGAGTAATTTATTTCAATTAAAAAAAAATTAAAGTTATTTTGACCTCGTAAATGCAAGATAAACCTTTTCACCAGTCGTTTGAACGATTGAAGTTAATGATGGATGAACTACGGGAAAAATGCCCTTGGGATCATAAACAAACTATTCAAACACTTCGACAACTCACCATAGAAGAAACTTATGAATTAGGTGATGCTATTTTAGAAGAAAACTGGAAAGATCTGAAAGAGGAACTTGGTGATTTGCTCCTTCATATTTTTTTCTATTCCAAAATTGCTGAAGAAAAGAACGAATTTTCAATTGGGGAAGTCATTGAAACAGTTTGCAATAAACTAGTACATCGCCACCCGCACATTTACAGCAATGTTACCGTAAACAATGAAGACGATGTAAAACGAAACTGGGAACAACTCAAATTGAAGGAGGGCAAGAAATCGGTTTTGCATGGTGTTCCTGATGGATTACCTGCTATGATTAAAGCACTTCGCATGCAAGAAAAAGCCAAACAAGTTGGTTTTGAATGGGAAATTCGAGATCAGGTAAAAGCGAAATTGGAAGAGGAGATTGCAGAACTTCAACATGAAATTGAAATCGGCAATCAAGTAGCTATTGAAAATGAATTTGGGGATGTGTTATTCTCTATGATCAATTTAGCGCGCTTCTTGCAGGTTGATCCGGAATCGGCTTTAGAGCGAACGAATAAGAAATTTAAACGACGATTCGAATTAATGGAATCGCAACTTACCCGAGAAGGAAAATCATTAAACGACTATACTTTAGACGAAATGGATCAGGAATGGAATAGAATTAAACAACATGAAAAGGAATAACGACAGGATATTTAGGTTCCCGTTTGACATAGACCGAAGAGTGTTTTTAATACTCACGGTGTTCTTTTTTATTCTCTCCTTAAAACCTGTACAAAATTTTCTGAAAGGAACATACAATATCCAAACCGTTAGAAATAAAATTGAAAAGCAACTACATCTGGATATTGAGTTGGCTCGAAAGAGTTTAACCGATGATATCGTAACAGATTTACATCTTCATCGCTTCGAATCGAAACATGCTACCGAGTTTTTAGATTCACCTTATGATATTTATCTTTTCGAACATGACTCTTTAATTTTCTGGACAAATAACCATATTACGCCTAAAATTCAAAAGAATAAAAAGATCATTCCTTACCAACATTATGAAGGAAGCTATGTTCAATATGAATTACCCAAAGGGGCTCATGGAACGCTTAAAATTTTACTGTTACTCCCTGTTAAAGAAGACTTACATAATGCGAATAACAAGCGGTTTTTTGATGCTTTAGGACAAGACAGTGATTATGGTTTTGATATTCAAACAGCGTATCATGATGGGTACTTACCTATTCGCGTTGAAAACGAGGTTCCTTATTACCTCATGCACAAACAAACACCGGTAACCATGAACGATCATGTTGGTTGGCAATTATTTCTCAGTGCACTTCCCTTTATCTTTATGGGTATTTCCATTCATACCTATTATAAAGTAATTGTTCAACACAGATCACGACATTGGATTTTTCTATTAGTAGTACTCACAGCAGTTGGTTTACGAGCGTTCAATTTATATACCGGTATTCCAAATAATTTTTCCGAGTTTAGCGCGTTTAGTAATACAGTATTTTACAATGATCCTTTAAGTAGAAGCCTTGGAGATACCTTTGTAAACTTTTGCTTGCTTTTTTGGATACTGCTGTTTTACATCATGAATGTGCAAGGTTCCAATAATGATAATAAATTTTTCAAACGCCTTCCGTGGTTCTTTATTATCAAGAGTATTTTTCTAACTCTTCTTGCCATTTACCAAATTCATTTAATCAGTTCCATCATTCTGAATACGGAAATCACGTTCGATACCACCCTCTTTTCAAGTATTGATTATTTATCCTTCATTGGCATACTTACGTGTATGGTAGGCATGGCCAATTTACTGTTGTTGTGTTTAATTTTCAGTAATCGTTGCAACTCCTATAAGTTAAACCCTTGGATAAAGTATGGCTTAGTTTGTTTGCTTTATTTTTCATCGCTATTACTGTTCTATAAGAAAATAAATTTAGAAGGACTTCACTTTCTATTCATATTAGCCATTGTGTTGTTGATCTTAATGGATCATCGCAAAATGCGTATTCGTTTTGATTTTAATTCATACGAACTCATTCTTTGGATAATTATCTTCTCCTTAATTTCAACACAGTTTCTAATCTTAACTATTGAACAAAAAGAAAAAAACAATCGGGTTATACTAGCCGAACGCATTGCATCCCAATTTATTCCGGAGCAATTAAGTGTACCGGTATTTCAGTTAAAAGAAGCGGTGGATGTTGAATATAATCAACAAAAAATTCCGCTGCAAGATTCTACCACTTACTTGAACGAATTATACTATCGATACCTTCGAAATATTGCAGATCAATTTGAAATTAAGGTTGAATCATTTCCCGCTGTCAAGATGGATAGTGTAATTACCTTTCTTAAAACAACCTCTATTCTTCATTACAATAGCGATTCTTTATTTTGTGAAAGCAATCAACAAGAAACTAAACTGTACTTTGTACTAAAACCTTATCGAGATGCTGATATATATAGCGTAGTGCGCTTATTTAAGAAATTAGATGAATTCTCCATAGTTGAAAATTATGCTCATCAAGTTGCGTCGCCGAATAAAGAAATTGAATATGATTATACGGTTGGTGTATATAAAGATGCGAAGCTCATTGCCAGTAGTGGAAATCAGGCCATACGATCTACACTTCCTTCCAACACTATTTTCAAAACAAAAAACCAAGTATTTAAAGATGCCGGTTCTAATTCTGAATTATGGTATCAACATAACAAGGGTAATCTTACCGTACTTATTTCTAAAGATTACAGTGTATTTTCTCGTTTCCTAACCCTTTTTGCTTGTTTGTTTTTTGTTTATTTCAGTGTTGTATCGCTGTATATTTTAGGCAACATCATTGCGCGTTCCAATTTAGTAAAAAAGAGATTTATTAATTTGTTGAACGTAAATCTTCGACTGCGCATTCACAGCACCATCATTCTTGTTATTCTGCTTTCCTTTGTTGCGGTGGGTTACTTTACTTCGTATTACCTGATCTCACATTATAAAACAAATTCAAATAATAAAGCTATCGAAAAAATGGCTTCTGTTAAAAATAGTTTACTTTCTACTTTTCAAAACCAACATGATTCACTCTTCACGTTACCAAATATCATTTTAGCTTGCGAAAATTTATCGCGCGAAAATGGTGTTCCAATTAATTTATTTGATTACCATAGCGGTCAACTCATACATTCTACCGCTCGCCTATTAAATGATATTAGCTTTCGGGTTTCGTTTATTTCACCAAAAGCATTTAGCGACTTCAAACAAAAAAATTTGGAATTCGTTTCGCTATCTGAAACAAAAAAAGAAAGTGATTATTATGCTACCTATGGCATTCTATCCGGGCCCAAAAACAAGCACAGTGTAATACTTCAACTCCCATATCAAAATTCAAGAATTTACTTTCAACAAGAAACCTTCTCTGTAATTGTAACTCTCATTAACACCTTTGTGGTGGTGTTTCTTATTTCCTCTTTTATTGCATTACTTATAACTAATTCGGTGGTTCAACCCTTCACGTATATTGTTCGTCAGTTCACAAAAATTAATCTTTCTAAAACGAATGAACCATTAACCTGGCAATACAATGATGAAATTGGTTTGTTGGTACGGGAATATAATCGGATGCTTCGGAAGCTTGAAAATAGTTCGCAATTATTAGCCCGTTCGGAAAGAGAAATGGCTTGGCGGGAAATGGCGAAACAAGTAGCGCATGAAATTAAAAACCCGCTTACACCTATGAAGCTTTCCATGCAAATGCTTGACAAAGCCATTCGGGAAGGCAAACCGAATATTATGGAAATGACTCAGCGTGTAACCCGCACGATTATTGAACAAATAGAAACATTGTCGGTTATCGCTACCAATTTCTCTACCCTCGCACGTATGCCTGAAAATAAAAATGAAGTTATCCATTTAAACGAGGTATTAAGCTCTGTTACCGGCATGTACAACAGTGATGCTAAAAATGAATTTGATTTCATTATTCCGAGTTACGACATTCAAATCTTTGCCGATAAAACACAACTCATTCGCGTGTTCACGAATATCATTCAAAATGCTATACAGGCGATACCCGAAGACAATAAAGGAATGATTACTTTACGTGTAAAGAAAATCAAGGATAATTTTGTTCGAATAAGTATTTCGGATGATGGAATGGGCATTGATAAAGAGAAGCAGGAACGCTTGTTTCAACCTTATTTCACTACAAAAACTTCCGGTACCGGCTTAGGTTTAGCGATGTGTAAAGATATCATTGAACAACTTAACGGTAGAATTACCTTTGAAAGTGCTTTGCAAAAAGGTACGACCTTCTTTATTGATTTGCCTATTTACGACCTTGAAGGCTAATGTTGGAAAGTGTGTTATTCTGTTTAAACGATAACTTCATAAAAATCAAGAAAACCTCATTGCGTTTTGGCAACAGCTTCGTGTTTTAGTTTTATTTCTTTTCCGACATCGCCAGAATAATTTGAAATTCTTCCGGAGTAACGGCACTTACTGATAGCCGACTAATTCGCACTAACTGCATTTCGGCCAATTTTTTATTTTCTTTTATAGCAGCTAGCGTAACTGGCTGTTTTAACTTTTTTAAGGCTTTAACATCAACGGCTACCCAATTCGGGTCATCCGTTTTAGGATCTTGATAGGCTGTTTTAACCACTTCGGCAATACCAACTATTTCTAATCCTTCCATGGAATGATAGTACAATAATTGATCTCCTTTTTGCATAGCTCGGAGGTTATTACGAGCGGCATAATTGCGCACACCATCCCAACAGGTTTTCTTATCTTTTAGTAATTGCTCAAAACTGTAGGTATTAGGTTCCGACTTTATTAGCCAATAGTTCATAAGATTACGATTTAGCTTGAAGTTTATCTACTTGATGTATCCACTCAAAATCCTTCTGGGTAATACCTTGTGCACTGTGCGTTGAAATTTTGAGGTGAACCTTGTTATACACATTATATAGTTCCGGATGATGATCTAGCTTTTCAGAAATTATTCCAACCCGAACAATAAACGCTAAAGCCTCTGAAAAATCAGCGAAAAGAAATTGCTTTTCCAAAACCGATTGATTGTAATACCAACCAATCAAGTTAGAAACCTCCTTGACAATCTGGTCTTCGCTCAAACGTTCATCCTTCATTCCTATATCTCGCGATTAAGATTAAATCGTTCTAATTCATTTGCAACTTCGGTAAGAAAACTAGCGCCTAACGAACCATCCACAATGCGATGATCATAACTTAAGGAAAGATACATCATATGACGAATAGCGATAACATCACCATGTTCAGTTTCTAAAACCATAGGTCGTTTCTTTATAGCACCCACCGCTAGAATTGCAACCTGAGGTTGATTAATAATTGGTGTTCCCATTAAACTACCAAACGTGCCCACATTAGTGAGGGTAAAGGTTCCACCTTGGGTATCATCCGGTTTTAGTTTATTCGTGCGCGCATTATTTGCAAGAAGATTTACTTCTTTGGTTAGTCCGAATAAATTTTTAGTATCCGCATTTTTTATCACAGGAACAATCAGGTTTCCTGAAGGCAATGCTGCTGCCATACCAATATTCAAATCCTTCTTCACTACAATATTTGAACCATCGATACTGCTATTGATCATAGGATACTTTTTAATAGCATTCACGATAGCCTCAATAAATATTGGTGTAAACGTAATTTTCTCTTTGTATTTCTTCTCGAAAGAAGATTTCACATTATTTCTCCAGGTAACAATATTGGTAACGTCAGCTTCGGTAAAACTAGTAACGTGCGGTGAGGTTGCTTTGCTTTTAACCATGTGGTCGGCAATTAGCTTACGCATTCGATCCATTTCAATAATCTCCACATTGGCACCACTGTAGTCGGTTGCCGGCGCTTCTGATACCACTGTTGGAGCCGCAGCAGGGACTGACGCAACAACCGGAGTTGAGGCAACAGAAACAACAGGAGCTACTCCTGCTTTACGATTAGCCACAAAAGTTAGTATATCTTTTTTGGTAACTCGACCTTCATTGCCTGTACCTGGAATATGCTCAAGCTCCGACATGGATATGCCCTCTGAAGAAGCTATATTTAAAACTAACGGTGAGTAAAACCGATTCGACGATCCTGCCGCTGAAACCTGAGGTGTAACCGGTGTTACTGGTGTACTTACCGCAGAAGGCGTTGGCGTTGGTGGTGGTGCGGCGGCAGCCACGGGTGCGGGTGTGCTTGCTGCAGCTCCCCCACTATTAATTCGAACAATCACTTTTCCTACAGCAACAACATCATTTTCTTTATATAAAATTTCTTCAATTACACCAGCAGCAGTAGATGGCACTTCACTATCCACTTTGTCGGTAGCGATTTCCAAAATAGTTTCATCCATTTTAACCGCATCACCGGGCTTCTTATGCCATTTTAAGATAGTTGCCTCCATGATACTCTCGCCCATCTTGGGCATCACTAAATCTACTATTGCCATATCGGTTTTGTTAAGGGCGTAAAAGTAATAAATAATGTTAGAAAAAGATAAACTACCAAGGCTTCCATAGTTTAAAAACAAATAGCGTAGGAGCCCCCTTGTTCAACTAGAAAAGCATTAATAGCATTCTTCCCAATCCAACCTGAAATAAGATTCCGTTCGCAAGACATCATCTACTTTTCAAGATGGCGTTCCTAATCCTTCTATTCCATGATTAGTTTTCGTTTCCTTGCAGATTATCAAAAATCGTCACCAATATTCCACCTATATTTGCGCCGAAATTTAAAAAAATGAAAGAAGTATATATTGTATCGGCTGTTAGAACGCCTATGGGGGCCTTTGGTGGGGGATTAAAAGATTTTTCTGCAACCCAATTAGGAGCTGCTGCAATAAAAGAAGCCGTGCAACGTGCCGGTATAAAACCGGAAGATGTTCAAGAAGTAATGATGGGCTGTGTAATGCAAGCCGGTCTCGGACAAGCTCCTGCCCGTCAGGCAGCAAAATTTGCCGGCTTACCGGATAGTGTAATTTGCAACACCGTTAATAAGGTTTGTGCGAGCGGAATGAAAGCTGTAATGCAGGCTGCACAATCTATTCAACTAGGAGATGCCGATGTAATTGTAGCCGGAGGAATGGAAAGCATGAGCAACGTTCCTTTCTACAATAAAAATGTACGTTGGGGAAATAAATATGGTAATATAACTTTAGAAGATGGTATCGTGAAGGATGGATTATTGGATGTATATCATAACTACCCGATGGGTAATGCTGCTGAATTATGTGCGAAGGAGATGAATATTACCCGTGAGCAGCAAGATCAACATGCTATTCAAAGTTATCAACGAAGTCAGGCTGCCTGGGAAACCGGTAAATTTGATGCAGAAATTGTTGGTATAGAAATTCCACAACGCGGTGGTGAGCCTAAGTTGATGTCGAAAGATGAAGAACCATTCAACGTAAAATTTGATAAAATACCTACCCTCAAACCGGTATTTATTAAAGACGGTACGGTTACTGCAGCCAATGCCAGTACCATGAATGATGGTGCTTCGGCTATGGTGTTAATGAGTAAAGAGAAAGTTGAAGCCTTAGGATTGCAACCTTTAGCTAAAATTCTTTCATATGCCGATGCCGAGCAAGCACCGGAATGGTTTACAACAACGCCGAGTCTTGTTTTACCAAAAGCTGCGCAAAAGGCAGGATTGACAGTAGATCAACTCGAGTTTATTGAATTAAATGAGGCATTCAGTGTGGTTTCTTTAGCGAATAATCAAATTATGAAGCTCGACGAAAATAAAGTGAATGTAAATGGTGGTGCAGTTTCGATGGGACATCCATTAGGAAGTAGTGGTTGTCGTATCCTGGTAACGTTACTTCATGTGCTACAACAAAATAACGCAAAACTGGGCGCTGCAGGCATTTGCAATGGCGGTGGCGGTGGCTCAGCCGTTATTATTGAGCGTTGCTAAGGTTCATTTACAGGTTAAAATCTTGATTTTACCTTTTTGGGTACGTTAACGAATAAGTAAGGCTGTAAACAGCATACCAAAACTTACTTTTGCTCGTTAACTGATTTCATGAGGCAATTCCTAATTCCGTTTTTTCTTACGCTTTTACTTTTAAGCAAATACTCCGACGCGAAACATATTTTTGGAGCAGACCTTTCGTATAAGAATACTAGCGGACTTACTTATGAGGTTACTTTAACTTTATACGGCGATTGTTCAGGCAACCCCTCTTTTTCTAATTTGTTTTATGCAACGCCTAAGCTTATAGTTCAAAATGCAAATTCCGTATATGCTACCTTTCTCATGCAACCCTTTGGTACACCTGGTTTAGAGGTAACACCAGTTTGTCCGGCTGAAATTCAAAATACAACGTGTAACGGCGGAACTATTCCCGGTATCGCTCGGTTCATTTTCAAATCGAACGTAACGCTACCAAGCACTAGCGCCAATTGGCGGTTCATTTTTGATGGTGATTTAGGTACTTACCAAGGGGCGTCATTAAGCTCCGGCCGCTCGAGTTTAATTACCAATATCATACAAGGCACGGGTTTTTCAATTATGCGATTGGAGGCTAGCCTTAACAACACCCTTGCTAATGGAAATAATTCGGCTTTGTACACCACCATTCCAACACCATTTTTTTGTATTAATATCGGGCAGCAATATAACCAAGGTGCTATTGATGCTGATGGTGATGTAATGACTTATTCCCTCGTAGAAGGCCTTGAAGTTGGTGGCGGTGCTGTTACCTATAATCCGCCATATACATATAACAATCCACTTCCGGTTCAAGCTGGTACGTTTCAATTTAATAGTTCGAGTGGACAAATGAATTTCACGCCAAATATGGTGAGTAATAGTTTAGTTGTAACCAAAGTAACCGAAACAAGAAATGGTGTTGTAGTAGGTACTACCATGCGCGAAATGGTTTTTGTGATTCAAAATAATTGTAACAACCAATCTCCGGGAGGCCTAATTAATTCTACAAATATTGGTATTATTGATACAGTAGGTACAGACATCACGTTGTGCGATGAAGGTATTACCGACACACTGTCTTTTACCATTGCAGCAAACGATCCTGATCTCCAGAATATTGCTGTTACGGTAAACGGTACAAGCGCTAACTTATTAGTATCCATAACGAATAACAATACACCTACACCGCAGGTAAATGTGAAGTATGTTCTTCCTAAACCATTTGTAACCAGCGATTATGTATTCTTTATTACTTTTCAGGATGATGGTTGTCCGCTATCCAGTAAACAAACCATTGCCTACACAATCCATTTAATCAATCCGTTTACGGTAAGCACGGTTTCAACACAGGAAACGTGCAATCCGGGTGGCGATGCTTCTATTCAAATTTCTGGTAGTAGTTCTAACGGTGGTAGTTTACAATACTCGCTTAATGGACAACCCTATCAAACCGGAAATCTTTATAATAATCTGAATGCAGGTTCGTACACCGTAATTGTTTCCGATGTAAAAGGCTGCATAACCGAGTTACCTATTTATATTCCGCCAACAGTAGTTCCGGTTATTGATAGTATTACAATAAAAGATATTTCCTGTTTTGGAGAACAAGATGGTTCTATACAACTTCATGTGACAACGCCTTCATCTACTTACTTGGCAACTTTAAATCCTACTAACATCCAGAGCCCAATCGGCTATTTTGAAAACTTAGAGAAAGGTATTTACACTATTCTTGTTATGGATGGAAATAATTGTTCGGTAACAAGTAGTGCTACCATCATTGAACCACCTAAAATTGGCTTTGTAGATGTTTCTATTGCTGCCACAACCTGCGATAAAATGAATGGGAAAATTGTTGCCCAATGTAATTTAAGTAATGGTATTGTTTATTTTCTTAAACCTGGTATAGGAGCGAGTTCCGATGGTGTGTTTAGCAACCTACCCCCAAACACCTATACTCTAAGCGTTAGAAACGAAAATTTCTGCTCTTATGATACGGTGATAACAGTTAGTACAATACCTAACGATTTTAGTGCCTTCATCACTCATCAGGATTTACCTTGTCAGGGTGCAGGCAACGAAGGTAGCGCTGAAGTATTCGCCAGCGGTGGTGTTACGCCTTATACCTACCTATGGACTTCCCGAGAAATTCCTCCCTCCGAATCAAAATCGATTACCAATTTATACTATGGATGGTATTTTGTTACAACCACCGATGCCACCGGTTGTGAAACAAAAGATACGGTATATATAAAACCCGGAAATTGTTGTGAAAATATTTTTGCACCGAATGGGTTTACACCAAATGGAGATGGCAATAACGATATTTGGCGCATTGTAAGCAGCACCGGAATTCAGGTAGAACAATTTAAAATCTATAACCGGTGGGGACAAAAAATTTGGGATGAAGAGGATCAACGAGCAACTTGGGATGGAGGTCAAAACGGTAGGTTGGTTGATAATGGTACTTATTTCTACCTCTTGCGATATACCTGTTTAAGTGATGGTAAGAAGTACCTTAAGAAAGGAGACATCAATGTTATTCATTAATTGATTTAGATGTAATCTTTTTCCAGAATTACCTCACTTGAAAAAACTCGACCCGATAAGGGAGGATTACATTTTTCTAACTTGATAAAAAGCTTCGCCATCTTTGGTGCAAAATGCTGCAAAAGATCTTTTTCAATTTCAAGTAATAAGGTTTCTAGTAACAAACTTGGTTTATTAAAACGCGTACGAATAATGTCTAGTACTTGAGTGTAATCTATACTATCGTTTAATGTTTGGATTTCAGTTTTTCTTAAGGCTATATCAATGGAAAGAATAAATCGATTCCCAAGTATTCGCTCTTCAGGATATAAACCATGATAACCGAAGAGTTCAATTTGATTTAATCGTACGTGTAAAATAACTACCTATTTAACTTCAACATAGGTGTATGATTCGTAGTCGTACACATAATCGGAATTGCTTACATACAAGGTAAACTTATAAAATCCAACTGTGGCCGGAACATAATAAATTACCTTATCTGTTGATTGTGTTCCATCAGGAAAACGCCAACGCTGCTTGGTGTAATTATCCGAACAATTCTCCAGTTTAATCGTATCGCCTTTGTTGTACAACGTTTTACTCGCACAAATTTTAGAAACCGGTTCATCTTTCTTCTTTCTGCAAGATGAATTGAATAAGGCCAAGCCTGTTACTAACAATATACTAAGAGAAACGATGCGTGTCAACTTCATAGAGGTGTAAACTAATCAAACAAATGTAGTTTCATTTTTCATAAATCACAATTTATTTTGGATTGAAATAGACTTTCAGCGCAAGCGTGCTGGTTAAAGAGAAATCCGGATATGTGAATGAAACAGTACTAAGCAATGACCCAACTACGAATTCACGTCAAAAAATCAAATCAAAACGGCAACAGAGTCACCTACAGCATCAAGGACTAATCATTAACCTGTAACGAAGCAGTATTCTTTGAAATACCTTACTTTTGTTCGAAATTTTTTCTCTTGAAATTAAAACATGTGCTGTTTACCGTGTTCATTGTGTTGCTCCTTGATCAGGTACTCAAAATTTATATTAAAACACATTTTCATTATGGCCAGGAAGTGAATGTTCTTGGTAACTGGTTTAAACTTCATTTCATTGAAAATGAAGGTATGGCTTTTGGTATGGAAATTGGCGGGCCTTATGGCAAACTCATCTTAACTAGCTTTCGGCTTATCGCCTGTATTGCTGGTATCTTTCTCATAAAAAAATACATTATTGATGCCGGCTATTCGAATGGCCTCATTTTTTGTGCTTCACTTATTTTAGCAGGGGCTTTAGGTAATTGCATCGACAGCGTAGCCTATGGTAAGATATTCACCGACACGCCGTTTCATGGTTCAGGAGCAGCTAAACTAGTTCCATGGGGACAGGGTTATGCTTCCTTATTCCATGGTCGAGTGGTTGATATGCTTTACTTCCCGTTAATTGATGGCCACTACCCTATTTGGTTTCCTGTTGTAGGTGGCAAAGAGTTTCAGTTCTTTCGTCCTATTTTCAACATAGCCGATGCTGCTATTAGTGGTGGAGTAATTGCCATATTTGTTTTTCAACGAAGTATTCTTCAGAAGAAACCTGGTTTTGAAGTAAGACCTGTTGTTGAACAAGAGGTTGTAAACCCAGAAGAAATAACTGAACAAAATAATCATTCCGTAGTTTCGTGATGCGCCCTATTTTATTGTTTATTATCGCTTGTGCTGTGTTTTTTAATACGCAAGCACAAAGTGTTTTTCCGGTAAAAAAATACCCAACCACCTCTTTCTCCTATCCGATGAAAATTCCTGTTTCCTTGGTTGGAAATTTTGGAGAATGCAGACCGAATCATTTTCATTCAGGTATCGACATCCGAACCGATGGTAAGGAAAATGTTCCGGTTTATGCCATTGGTGATGGCTTTATTTCCAGAGTAAAAATTGAAGCCGGCGGATTCGGTAATGCCATCTATATAACTCATGGCAATGGTTATACCTCATTGTACGCACATCTAAATCGTTTCTTTCCTGAATTGGAATCCTTCATCCGCTCCAAACAGTATGAAGATAAAAGTTGGAAGCAAGATGTGTATTTTCTACCGCATCAGTTTCCGGTTAATAAAGATAGCTTTATTGCACTGAGTGGCAATACAGGTTCTTCACAAGGCCCTCATCTTCATTTAGAAATTCGCGATACAAAAACCGAAAATCCGTTGAACCCTTTGTTGTTTTTTACCAAGATACCCGACAGCAAAGCACCAAAAATTAAACAAGTGGCATTGTATGATGGTAACAAGAGTATCTATCATCAAAAACCGCAATTGTTTATGGTAAAGAATAACGCATTGACTAAAGACACACTATTGTTTCCTTCGGAACAAATGTATGTTGGTATTTCTGCCGACGATTTTAGTGAAATAGCAACAGGTACCTTAGGTGTCTATGAACTTCAACTTTATGTGGATGACGAACTCCAATTTGCCTGGCAAATGGATGATATTAGTTATGATATTACACGATATATGAATGCGTTGGCTGATTATAAAACGAAAAAAAATAATGGCCCTTGGATACAGCTTGCGCACAAATTACCGGGCGACCATTTAAACGTTTACAAGAATTTTGTTGCCGGTGACGGTATGATTTCTCTTAGTGATAAGAAGACGCATAAAATTAAAGTAGTTGCCTTAGACACAAAACTTCAAGGCAGTGAAGTAGTTTTCTTTATACGATCAACTTCGAATTCCTCCAATAATAACTGTACGGCTTTATGGCCTTGTGGAAAGATACATCAGGTAAACGAGGCTAACCTTTCGTTCAATCTTCCGGCTGAGGCCTTGTACGATGCTGTTTGTCCGGATATTACCTCTTCGCCATCTTCTTCGGAATATAGCTGGAAGTACCAAGTGCATTCCAGCGATGTTCCGGTGCATACTTATTTTGATTTGAATTTGAAAACAAAAAAAGCAATTCCCGAGTCCTTACAAAGTAAAGTTGCGGTTGTACGTTACCCGTTTGGAAGTGAGACACAAAAAAAGGGTAAGGCGGCATCGGTAAATCGGCAAGTGGTAACGGCATCGGTTCGCGACTTCGGAACGTATGAAGTAGTTATTGATACCAAGCCTCCACAGATTTCTACTTCACTTAAAAATGGTGCCTCCATCAATAAACTCAAAACATTGTCGTTTATAATAAAAGATGATGTTACCTCTGTTGCCAAGTGCCAACTTTTTGTTGATGGCAACTGGCTTCGTGTAGTGCAAAAAGGCGATGTATTTTATTATGAATTGGATGCGCATTTTCCAAAAGGAAAACATGAAGTTCAGCTAAAAGCATTTGATGAAAATAATAATTGTGCAATAGCAACACTCACCTTAACACGATAATATGGCAATACAAGCAGGCGACAAAGCTCCAGCGTTTACGCTAAAAAATCAGGACGGAAAAAAGGTTTCCTTAAAGGATTTTAAAGGACAAAAAGTACTCCTTTATTTTTATCCGGAAGATGATACACCGTTATGCACGGAAGAAGCTTGTCATTTAAAGGAACATATCCATTTGTTTCAACTAAAGAATATTGTGATTTTAGGTGTTAGTCCGGATGATGTAAAACGTCATGGAGCTTTTATCGAAAAATTTCAGTTGCCCTTTAGTTTGTTATCCGATCCCGATCATTCCATGATGGAAACCTATGGTGTATGGGTAGAGAAAACGATGTTTGGGCATAAGCACATGGGTGTGAAGCGAAGTTCTTTTTTAATTAATGAGGATGGTTATATCGATCATGTAATTAAACAAGTAATTTCTAAAAAACAAATCGAGCAGATTCGAAAAATTTGGAAGGACCTCTAATACATATTCATTTTCAGGAGCGAAGTTGGATAGCTCGTTTGGCAGCAAAGAAACTTGGCGCAAAGAATGGTTTGGCTATTGTATTTTTTCGTACTATTTATTTACATGGCATCAGTAAGGCTCAATTAATAGCCAACAAACCGATGCTTCAACATGAAATAAAGCATGTACTTCAATATCAGGAACATGGAGGTTTTATGTTTTTGATGAAGTACCTGTTCTACTCGATTAAATACGGATATTATCAAAATCCATTTGAGATTGAAGCACGTTTGGCAGAAAAAGATGACACCGTACTACAGCGAGTTAAACTGGAAGACTAAGAACGCGAATAACCACGAAGGAATACGGATAAAAAATTTGTTGATTTGAAAAAAATCCTACATTTACAAACGTCATGGAGCAACAAATTACAGAAGGCGTTAGCATAACCGTTGAGACGTTTTATAACGAACAACAATCAAACCCGATGCTGAATGAGTACACCTTCAATTACAGAATATCTATCGACAATTTTTCAAATTTTCCTATCAAATTATTACGACGATACTGGCAAATTTTTGATAGCAACGGAACAGTGCGTGAAATAGAAGGTGATGGTGTGGTAGGACAACAACCGGTACTTGAACCTGGTGAAAGTTTCCAATATGTTTCCGGCGCGAATATCAAAACGGATATGGGTCGTATGGTAGGTCGTTATCAAATGGAGAACATGCTGAATAAAAAATTATTTTATGTTGAAGTTCCCGAGTTTGATTTGATAGCACCGTATAAGATGAATTGATGGGGAGATAGTTTTTAGGAGTTAGCAAACAAAATTTTCTTTTTAGTTTTTATAGGGCCTCTTGCATCATTGTCTGAATCACGGATGAAATCGGATGAAACGGAATTCACAGATGATATAGAGTACAAGCAATTAATCAGGAAGTTATATTCATTGAGGCATTTTGCTCTAGCTCGCGAAAGTAATTATCCACGAAAGCTGGCGCAGGCTTGGCGCGTAGGTTTGTGCGGTGGCCAGCCTGTGCCAGTAAGTAATAAAATAGTTCTGTGTAGCATGTAGGTTTCATTTTTGTCCTCGGCTCATACCAAATGTAACTCCTATGCTGTGTAACTTAAGGGTAATCAGAGTGGACCAAAATCGTTACCATACAATTTTTATCGCTTGGGCATGAGAACCACTTCGCTATTTATCGCCAGTGGTGGGATAACATTCAATTCGTTGTAGAAAACCATTTTCATACGAAAACTTGTGATGAAGATACCAACCGATAAGGAAAATTGTACATGGCAAACTATTTTACCTATTTACAATATTCGATCTCAATCCCTAATTACTTATTCTCAAGACAATTCGTATGGTTCTCAACTATATCATATTATGTAAATGAAGACAAACGTAAGTTTGAGTAATTATTAACTTTTAATTCTAAAAGATTTTCACAATGAAAACACCATGTTGTTCCATATTAATCGAATGGAAGCGTTTAAATAAATTGGTATTTTATACGAACTTTTTCAACCTAAGTTCAAGATTAACACGTTCAAATGAAATGCAACGATCAATTGTATGTTCTGGATTGTTAACTAGTTTATTTAATCAATATCGTTTGCTAAATGCCGGTAATACGCCATACAAATAAAATCTATTTTTAAATGTTTGCTGAAAATAAAGCAAACAAAACTAAAATTTGGTACTATACGCAAACTGAAATGACTATTACTAGTCACGGTAATATGCTTTATTGAATCTGGTCATTAGATGTTTTTAGTTATTACATAGACTAAAAACAACACTATCACTATGCCTAAAATTAGGGTTTAAAGATAGTTCCCAGAAAGAAAATAACCATGAACTACGAAACTTCAATCAAATACTTGCAGTATATCCTTGTAAATATTCTTCTTAAAAACTTCAAATAAATTTTCAAACATCAAAATAAATAAAATGAAAAAAAATTGTTTTAACTATCAAGTCATTATAGTAAGCGTGCTAAGCCTTCTATATATGGGTAAGATTTTCGCTCAAGCACCAATAATTAATCCGATACCTAGTTGTATGAAAACAAAGTCTCTGGATATTACCACTGGAAAAAATCACATGACTGGATCTTTCTATTCATCCTGCGAAAATGATGCATATTGGAAAATAACAAGTACAGATGATGGTCAGACCGTACCCATGTGCGCAGAAGTATGGGCGCCACTTGCTTCTTCTCCATTCAACAATACCAATTGGAGACCAATAAGTGTTGTTTGCACTGGCGATGTAAATAATAATGCAAATGGGTTATGTAATTTAAAACAGAATAGCAATTACTACACATTTGTACGAGATTTTTGGGTTGATATTCTTGCCCCTACTACTGTTTCCTTAAACTTCTCTGTAGCCTGGGATGATAAAATTGAATCAATGATCTTAAGTTCTGGCACTAGTTCGACTCAAATATTCTCTACAACTTGTACCCCTGGAAATCAGACTGTATCATTAAATGTTGTTGTAAATCCAGGAAAAAACACAATAACTGTAAATATTCTCAATCGTCAATTGTTTTCGGGAAATACAAGCCCGATGCGGTTTGCTTTAACTGGTTCAATTTCTACATCCAATCAAATTTTTCTAGACAATAAACATTACATCCCAAATACAAGTATACCAACACAACCTTGGGGGTGTTTTCCTCCAATTGCCTTGCTAACTACCCCGGTGTTAACTAATTACTGTATACCTCCTGGTTCCAGTACGACCAATGTTAACATAAGTAACTATAACCCTAACCTTAATTACTCAGTTTCACCCGGCTCATTCTCATCACCAGGCACTTTTATCGGAACTAATAATGTAACATATACCGTAACCGCTATAGATGCCTCCGGTTGCACGGCTAGCACTACAGTTAAAGTTACAGGCAAGCCAAGTATATCAATAACAACTCCAAAACTTTGTACGAACACGTTGGGTTCCAACGCCACCTTAACAGTTCAAGCTAACAGTCCAGGTTTTGCACCCTTAACATTCAAAAACCTCAACACAGCCACAATATTTGCAAACAATATAGCCAATAACACATCCGTCAATCACACCATTTCTACTCCCAATGTGTATACCATTCAAGTTACAGATGCAAATGGTTGTTCTAATACAAGTACCATGACTTACCAATATATGGAGGTAAAAAATCCTGCTTCCTACGCCTCTATTTGTATCGGACAAGGCGCAAATATCACGATGCCCCCAATCAATGTGATTCCAGCTTCATTATTATCATATTACTGGGCTCCAGGAGCTTATACAACCAATCCAATTTATGTGACACCTTCTTCAACTACCATATACACCTGCGATGTTAAGTCGGATATTGGATGTCATTCTATTAATCAACTTGCCGTAAATGTGAATCCATTACCTATAATAACTATCACTTCAAATAATGCTAATTGTTCTCCATCATTTACTGCCACTTGCAATACTTCAGGAAATGCCACATATGCCTGGTCTGGAATTGTAAGTAATCAAACCGGTAGTACCATTATTGCGCCCTTAAGCTCTCCACCTACTCCCCCATTAAATGGTATTTTTAGCGTAACATGTACCGATGCGAATGGTTGTGTAAATACAAAAACTAGTACTTATATACAGAATCCATTTTGTTGTAATCCAAATGTGTTCAGCAATACTACTTTTATTCCAAAATTTAGTTCCAACTCACCATACAATAACGGAACAAGCGCAAGCATTAGCAGCGTTCTTGGTTCAGTAATAAATAATTTTTCAAACCCTATTGTATTCGATGGAACTATTTTAATAACACAGAACATATCTTTTATTAATTGTCCTAATATTCTAATGGCTCCCGGAACGAACTTTATAATCTCCAATGGTGCAACCTTAAGTTTCGAAAACTGTGAATTACGATCAGAATGCAATTATATGTGGAATGGGATGATTGCCTCAACTCCGAATGAAACTATTAAATTCCGTGATTGCAATATTCGGGATATGCTAACAGGAATTCAATATATGGATGGAGCAAAAGTCAGTTTAATACATAATACCTTCATTGATAATTGGCGAAGCGTCAAAATTACTAATGCACCAACCAACTATACGAATTTAAATGGCAATTGTATTATAGAACAAAATACATTTACTACAACTTCGAATAGCTTCCTATTACCTCCTTTTAATAGTTCCAATCAAAGTAATATTGGAATTCAATTAACATCTTGTAAAACAGTTGATATAGGCAAATTGGATTTCGGTAACTCAATGAATGTATTCGAGAATTTAGTTACTGGAATTCTAATAATACATGGAAGTTTATCTCAAATCGAGAATTATAATATTTATGACAATCGATTTAAAAATATTCACAATGAGTTCGGTTGGAGTGAACAACAAATTAACTCTCAGATAGCCTCTTCACGTCAAGGAGCAGGCATTTTTTTCCAAACTGTATCAGGTTTTACTATGAAACATCGTTTGAACGTAGTATACGATGTTCTTATTGATAATGGTTTCGAAAATTGTGATAAAGCGATTGTTGGACATAGAAATAATAGTTATTTAATGATGCTAGGAATCGTCAATTGCTTTTATGGAGTTGCCATGTTTGAATCTGACCTTCAGAAACAAATAATACAAAATGGTATTATGACTGGTTGTTTTAACACTATTTATGTTAATGGTAACATGATGCAATCAAGTACAATAAAGGAAAATGAAATTTATATAAGGGAGTTAGAAATGAATGGCACTACTAATCCGCCGTTGGGTATTAAAATAGATCAATTAAGTAATAACTGGTCTCATATAATCACTATCGAATCCAATATAGTACATGTGTATAATCATGCTGCCGGTTCCGGAATATATTTAAATAAAACGGGGAGAGGTATGAAAGTAAGTAGTAATTTAGTTGAATTGCAAATAACTACTCCACAGTTACCTACTATAGGCGTTATTAGTGCTGGAATCTATGGTGTTGATTGTTATGGTAGTTTCTTTGATGAAAATATTCTTCGAGGGCCTAATACTCTAGAACTTGTAAATCAACCGAATACATTTAGCGGAATGAAATTCTCGCAAAGTCAGCACATTGATTTAAAGTGTAACAATTTTGAATTTATGAAATATGGATTATATATAGAAGGAAATTGCGGAACAAACAATTTAATTATTGATAAAATTAAAGGGAACTCATTCTCATACCTTGGATGGGGCATGTATTTTGTAGACAATAGCACTTTAGGTACATTAGGTACAATAGGTTCAACAACCTCTTTAGATTATAACAATGTTTTTTTAGCTTCCGGTTATAGCAATGGTTATTACATATTCAGAACTGGGACAACGCAATTTGATGATAGAATTTACACCCAACAAATAACTCAAAATTTATCAGGAGCAACAAATTTTAATGCTAGATATGTTATACCGCCATTTATTGGTACCGCGTATAATTGCTCTCCAACAAACTTCATGGTTACAACCAGTAATAAATATAGTACGCAAGCCGCATTAGACATCATAAACAATAACACTACTTATAGTTCAAATAATCTAGTTGCGCATTCTATAGACAAAGAAGGTTTACTTACGGAGTTACATTACAATGTTCTTTTCCGAAATAGTGACCCAATGTTCCAACAATATTATATCAGTGAACAAACAAGTGACGAAGGTTTAATATCAAAAATTGATATGATTGGTGATGTTTTAAGAGATACCATTGTTTTGGAAGATTCAATTGCAGTGGATAGTCTTGTTAATTTGGCATTAGTTTATAGCAACTCACTAAGCACTAACAACATTATGACAATAAGCGAAGCTTCAATTGTTTATTTTTTGGCGAAAGCTATCAATAATGAAATGGAATTAATGACACCTCAAGAAATTCTGCAACTAGAATTATTGGCTTCTCAGTGTCCTTATGTCGGTGGCAAGGGTGTTTACTTAGCTCGAACTCTTTATGCTAATATAGACCCATCTAAAACTTATAATGACGAAATTCTTTGTACTACTAACTTCAACCAAAAAGGTGTTTCAAGTAATCAAATATTGGAAAAGGAATCAGGAGAATTCGATAAGATTAACTTGTATCCAAATCCTGCAACCGACAAGGTAACTTTAGCCTATTCCATACAGCCAACCACTTTGTCAGAAGTTATTATAACAGATCTAATGGGAAAGAAAATTCAAACGATCTCCCTAAATCATTTTACTGATAAAATCGACATTTCAACAGTTGAATTACAAAAAGGAGTTTACTTCTGTAGTTTGTATTCTAATAGTACATTGGTTCAAACTAAAAAATTAATTGTTCAATAAATTAAGATTTTAGCATTCAATGACAATAAATTAAGTGCAGATAAAATCTGCACTTAATTTATTTAATACAAGTCAATCCAGAGTTAGATAATAATAAAACATCATCTCATCTTAAAACACATCATTCAATCCAAGTTCTCAAGATTGCGTCCTCTACCACCTCTTGCGCATTCTAGGTATAAATGAAAAGCAACTCAGCGGTATTTATCTATTAAATCGGAGTAATTCGCGTTCTTTCATTGAAAAAATTCACACTGTAAATTTCAAATAATGCTAAGTCCATTTACAGTCACTTCATGTAGGTCTTACATGTAGTAGGTGACTGATCACAAACCCATTATGCCAAATAATCATCTCGAGTTTCGTAAATAGAAACAGTTGTATCCGTTTTGCTAACAATTGTATCCATTTTGCTAACTACTGTATCCGTTTTGCTAACAACAACGCTTAACCGGACGATCATAGACATCTTGTAAGTAAACCGCAGTGCACATTTCGATAACCTCAGTTCGGATTTTGCGAACTCGAGTTGTTGTTTGACTTACACGAACCGTCAGCTTGTCAGCTCGAGTATTCATCCTTTTTTTCAGATGATCACTGTAGCTCATCAGATGATGATTGCGAGGAATAAAATGAAGGTTAATGGTTACATTCTAGCCCCTCGATGCTTCAATACTGTCTTTTCAAGGTTCAGTCTGCACTATTACTTTCGCTATTTGAATCATATACCCCGTATAACTGAAATAGAACTCAGCAATATTGGATTATTATGTCGTTATAATTTAGCTTTCATTAAAGAAATTAATACCATAAATTTCATGCAACGCTCATTATCTGAATCACAGATTAAAACGGATGAAACGGATTTCACAGATGATATAGAGTCAAGAAATAAACCATGAAGTTGTTTTCATTGAGGCATTTTATAGAAAAAACCAAGCATTAAGATGCATAACTTAATGCTTGGTTTTGGAGAAAGAACACACCAGTGATAGCTTTTGAATTTACCTTAGTTAAGTAGTTAAACGACGAGCTTAGTATGCTCAGTTATTTTTTAAAACCACAAATCAGCAGTTAAACAGATAGAAGGAAGTATGATAATTGAATTGAAACCATTGGTGAGACGCGAAGCATCGCGCCTCTACCATTATGTTTATCATGTTGTTGGAACTTAGGGTATGACGAGAACAAAATTCATTGGCACAGGTTAACCAACACACATGCCTTAGCGCCAATCAAGAACAAGCTTACACTTGAACAAAACTCCTCATTATTCATTGTTCATTATTCATTGTTCATTGCTAAAAGCAACTTACTTCAAATGCCCCCAGTTCTCCCCTGATTTTATTCGATAAAGTTGCATTTCACTTACGCCGTATTTTTCCGCCATGGCGCGTATCGTTAATTTGCGTTTCGGGTTTTGAAGTTCTTTCTTGATCGTTTTTACTTGGGCTATGCTTAACTTCCTTCTTGGGTTTTGTCGGTTTAACTCTTGTAACTTTAAAAGTTGTGCTTTCCTTGCCGGACTCTTGGCATGATGCTTTTGCATTTCTTCCCAAGTTACCCATTTAAGGTTTGATACCTTGTCATTAGCCCGGTTAAAGTCGAGGTGAATAACATGAGCATGATTCGCTGTTTTAGGTTTCAGAAAAGTTTCTGCAACCATTCTAAAGAATAGTTTTTGCTTATACACAAGCTTCTTTCCTTGTTTAACTTTATAGCGCATCACGCGATAGCCTTTAATTAAACCGCCTTCCAATAAACGTGCATCTTTTTTGATCGATTCGCTATAACTCACTAATCGGCCTTGATTGGAAATAGCATAATTTAATGATAGTTTTCCATCTAGAGTTAAATCCCTGAATTTTTCCCCTGGTAAAAGTTTTATCATGTTTGTGGTGTTTGTTTTATATGTTTCCTTGTCAACAATTTATCAAAAGAACACCAACTTCAAACAGCACCAACCGCTATCTGATAAACTGTCTGTTACAAATGTACTCATTATACTATGCCAATTTCCTGAATTTTATCAATTTATAGCCTGTTCTAAAATCAGCTTTTCTTTTACTTTTTTTGCCTATTTAAGGCAATCCATGCGATCTACTAACCTGTTCAAATCTACCCTGTTCCTCGTTTAAATCATACGTTACAACCAAGTTGCTACTAACCATTTACACGTACATTTTAAAAACAAATGGCTCGCCAAGTATTACTCTAATTATTTCAACAGAAAGTTTCTATTTTTACCACAATACCACGGCATGAAAAAGTATATCCCCTTACTGGTTACCTTGTTTTTAACTACCCTCGCAGCTATACTGCATTTCATTCAACAACATCAACTTAGTATACCTCCAAATGCTCTGGCTGTATCGCGTTATGCCGCTTTAGCCGGTTTTATTTATCTCGGTTTTACAAAACGTACGATCACCACCTGGATCTTAGTTTCCATGCTCATCGGACTCGAAGTTGGTTACGACTTTCCGGATGTTGCTACGCATCTACAAGTATTCTCTAAAATATTTCTTCAGTTAATAAAAACGGTTGTTGGGCCTTTGTTATTTGCAACACTTGTATTTGGAATAGCCGGACACTCAAACTTAAAACAAGTGGGTAGAATGGGTTGGAAATCGATGTTGTATTTTTATTTCGCCACCACCCTTGCGTTATTTATCGGTTTGTTTGCCATCAACTTTTCAAAAGCCGGTGTAGGCATCGTAATACCTCCCGATTATCATGCGGATCTTCCTGAAACAAAAAAACAAAACTGGGAGGATATTTTACTTCATGTTTTTCCGGAGAATATTGCCAAGTCGGTGGCAGAAGGACAAGTATTACAGATCGTGGTGTTCAGCATCATTTTCGGTATAGCCCTTGCCATGCTCAGCGATCGACATCGAAAACCCATGCTCGATTTTTGTGAAAGCCTTTCGGAAGTCATGTTCAAATTCACCAAAATAATTATGTACTATGCACCGATAGGCGTTGGTGCGGCCATAGCGTACACCGTAGGTAAAATGGGAATCGGTGTAGTAAAACCCTTGTTTAATTTACTGCTTACTTTGTATGTTGCTTTAATTGGGTTTGTAATTCTTGTTTTCTTTCCTATAGCGTTAGCTGCTCGTTTGCATTTGAAACATTTTATTAAAGCCATTGGCAAACCTGTTGCTTTAGCTTTTGCAACCTCTACTTCAGAAAGCGCATTGCCCTTAGCAATGAATGCGATGGAACAATTTGGTGTGCCTCGTAAAGTAGTGTCGTTCGTAATGCCGTTAGGATATAGTTTTAATTTAGATGGCACCACCTTATACTTATCACTAGCATCTGTGTTTGTTGCACAGGCTGCCGGTATCGATTTAAGTTTAGGACAACAAATTTTTATGGTAGTTACACTCATGCTTACCAGTAAAGGGGTTGCCGGTGTGCCTCGTGCCTCCTTGGTTATTCTTATTGGAACCGCAGCTACATTCAATCTGCCGATGTGGCCTATCACCATGATTTTTGGCATTGATGCTTTGATGGATATGGCGCGCACCAGTGTGAATGTGATGGGTAATTGTTTAGCTTCCGCTGTAATCGCACGCTGGGAAGGCGAATTGGATGAAGAAAAAATGAATCAAGAACCGGTTACGGTATAATTTTTTACGATTGGAATAAGTCTTCTTCCTAAATTTTAGAAATTAAGTTTCTTCATATTCCATCCCTTTTGATGACAATATTTAAGAAACGCAGGTAAGGTATAATATAAACGATCCCAAGCTTTAGCACTATCATGAAAAACCACAATTGACCCCGGCTTGGTAGTTTGAATTACATTATTCAAACATGCATTCGGCTCTAACGCAATATCAAAGTCGCCGCTTAACACATCCCACATAATAATTTTCATTTTCGGAAACATGCGCTCAATACCGATAGCCTGGTTCAAGGTTATTCGTCCGTATGGCGGACGAAACATATTGCTTTCAATAAAACCCGAAGCTTTTTTGATATTCTTGAAATAAGAAAAATTTTCTGTTTTCCAGCCATTCAAATGATTGAAGGTATGGTTACCAACAGCATGACCTTCATCTAGAATTTGTTGAAATATGGCTGGATGCTCTTCTACATTTTTTCCAATACAAAAGAAGGTGGCTTTCGCATTGTACTTTCGTAATTGTTCCAAAACAAATGGCGTAGCCGCAATATGAGGCCCGTCATCGAAGGTTATGTACACACTGTTAGCATGCTCGTTGATGTGCCAAACACAACGATTGTAAATAGCTTTTAACAGCACAGGTGTTTTAACCAAATAGTTTCTCATTCTCTGAATCGAATGACCGATTGAAAAATCATATCAACAAGTTGCATGATGCGATGGTAGTTCAACCGATCTGGTGAATCAAAGGTAGTGTGCAGATTTTTATTTCTGAACTTTCCGGTATCGGTTATCAAAAGAACGGGATACTCAAAACGTACAAAACTTCTAAAATCATTTGTTTCAAACTTCTTAAATCGGATTAAAGGTTTGAACGAAAGCAAATGAACCTTGCTGTATTGTTTGAACAATGACTTCATCATACCTCCAAACACGCCCATACCCAAACGTTCATAGAGTGCGGTAAAATTGCCTTTACTGCCATGAAAATCACGATAGAAAAATAAAGGATATCGTTGCGACCGAATGGAATCGGAATAATAACCGATACTTTCGAGCTGTAGAACTCCCACTACCGGAACCGAGGCATCATGCAGCGATAAGGCGTGTTTATACGAACCCATATTTCGTGGTTTGTCGGAAGCAGTTTCACCGCCCGACCATGCAACCAAGTCAATCCGATAAGCCAAATTACTATCCACCGCTTGTAGCAAACGAGCTAGCTCAAGTAAAGCGGCAATACCGGATGCATTATCATCGGCCCCCATACCCTTCGCATCGTAATGTGCACCTATAATAAGGCGTCGGCTTCGTGGCGGACCGAAAGATGCCAGTACATTACGGTACACTTGTCCGCTAATTTCATAACGTTGATAAAACGTAGATGTTGCATATTGTTCAAATGCATCATGAATATATTGTGCCGCATCATTTAAGATTTCGATGGAAGAAGCATTGCGTTCTTCTGCAAAATGACATAAATAGTCAACATGACGTTTTAGTAGAATCGAATCTGATTGCGAAAAGCTTTGCTTACACAAGAAGAACAAATTCATTAGAAGCAGGGCACGCATAACCACAAATATATTTTTAATCGTAGTAAAAAGTGCCTCCACTCTGTTACTTTTGCACCCTTAAAAATTCTACTATGCAACGAGTTCGAACACGTTTTGCCCCGAGTCCTACCGGCGGACTCCATTTAGGTGGTGTACGTACCGCTTTATACAGCTATCTTTTCGCTAAAAGACATGGTGGCGATTTTGTGCTTCGTGTAGAAGATACCGATCAGAGTAGGTTCGTTCCCGGAGCAGAAGAATACATCATGAATTGTTTAGCTTGGTGTGGAATTAATCCGGATGAAAGTCCCATACATCCGGGCCCTTATGCCCCATACCGTCAAAGCGAACGCAAAGAACAATACCGCAGTTATGCAGAACAATTAATACGAGATGGGTTTGCGTATTATGCCTTCGATACATCCGAAGAATTAGAAAAAATGCGCGAAGAATTGCGCACGCCGAATAATCCATCACCACAATACGATCATACAACACGTATGAAAATGAAGAATTCATTATCCTTGTCGGTGTCAGAAGTTAAGGATTTATTGGATAAACAAACACCCTATGTAATTCGTATTAACATGCCTTCCAATGAAATCATTTCTTTTCAGGATATGATTCGAGGAGAAATAAAAAATGATAGTAATTTGGTTGATGATAAAGTTTTGTTGAAAGCGGATGGCATGCCTACCTATCACCTTGCGGTAGTAGTGGATGATTATTTAATGAAAATCACGCATGCTTTTCGAGGGGAAGAATGGCTACCGAGTGCTCCGGTTCATATAAAGTTATGGGAGTATTTAGGTTGGAAAGAAGCGATGCCGGAGTGGGCCCATTTACCGTTAATTTTAAAACCTGATGGTAACGGCAAACTTAGTAAACGCGATGGCGACCGTTTAGGGTTTCCCGTATTTGCTATGGATTGGCATGACCCTAAGACTGGTGAAATTAATAAAGGCTTTAAAGAAATGGGCTTCTTACCAGAAGCCTTTATAAATATGTTGGCCTTGCTAGGTTGGCATAGTGGAGAGGAAAAAGAAATTTTTACGTTAGCAGAATTGATACAAACTTTTTCAATGGAACGCGTGCATAAAGGAGGCGCTCGTTTTGATTTTGAAAAAGCAAAATATTTTAATCATGAATGGATAAAACATAGTAGCCCGGAAAAATTACTTGCACAAGTTCGTAGTACACTGAGTTCGGCAGGTATCATTTGTTCCGATGATTTGTATTTAACGGAAGTGATAGGATTGGTAAAAGACCGTTGTACGTTTATGAATGATTTCATGCAACAAGCATCGTATTTCTTCCATCACCCAACTACCATTGATATGGAAAGTTTGAAAGCGAAATGGGATGATTCGAAAAAAGCATTTTTTAGTGCCTTTGTGAATCATTTAGAAAATTTAGAAACTTGGAGTGCAGAACAGATTGAAACCACCTTTAAAATTCTTGCTGCTGAACACAACATTAAACCTGGTGAGTTACAATTACCATTTAGACTGATGTTGGTTGGCGGAAAATTTGGCCCGGCTGTATTTACAATAGCTGCGATGATAGGTCGTGAGGCAACACAACAACGCATTCAGCATGTAATAAGTTTGTCATAGAACTGCAACGATACCTTAGTACATCAAAGTTTTTTATTGAAAGACTAACATATAATTTCCATGGTTCGTCCATGTTGAAAAGAAAATTATTTTTAAAGAATATGAGAAAGATTATTTCAACCCTAATTCTGATACTCGCCGGCGTTTATGCCCATGCCTGTGGTAGTATCAACCTCACTCAAACGAGTGGCAATACCTTCAACTTTAGTTTTACCCCATTCTCTGGAACCGTTGTTCAATATAACTGGCTGTTTGGTGATGGTGGTACATCAACTGCATCGAACCCAACACATACCTATGCTAACACAGGGTATTATGCACCTTGTGTTACACTTACAATTGTTGATTCAGGATTTACCTATACTTGTACCGTGTGCGATAGTTTATTTGCTCAAGCAAGTTCTTCTTGTTATGCAACATATTCCTATACAATTAGCGCTATTGGAGGAGTTTCCTTTACTGGCTTCGGTACTGGCCCTGGCACTATTTTAGGTTACATGTGGGATTTTGGTGATGGCACTACGTCAACTGTTCAAAACCCAACGCATGTCTATCCTGGTCCTGGTTTATACAATTGTTGCTTAACTATTTTCGGAGTAGATTCTATGCAAAATCCTTACACCTGTACTTACTGCGATTCTATTCAAATTGGTAGTTTGGTTACACCATGTATGGCAAACTTTATGTGGACGAATACAGGTTTAACAGCGTCTTTCATGGATATGTCGAGCGCACCAGGCCCTATTAGTAATTACAACTGGACCTTTGGTGACGGTGGTACTTCAACCTTACAAAATCCAACGCATACCTATGCTAGCTCCGGCTCATATAATGTGTGCTTAACCATAAGTGGTATCGACTCTATGTCGAATCCTTTTAGCTGTACGTATTGCGATAGTACCGTTTATGTTTCGAACACAACCTGCAATGCGAGCTATAATTATAACTTCGTTGGTAGTACGTTTTATTTCACGAACACCTCCGTAGTTTCAGGCACTATCATTGGTTATAACTGGAGCTTTGGAGATGGCGGTACATCAACCGTAGCAAACCCTATTCACACGTATACGACATCAGGATTTATGAATGTATGTTTAACTATTACCGTTATGAATGCCGGCACTGTAAGCACGTGTACCTCTTGTAGTATGATTTATGTAAATGCGGCCAGCGGACCGTGCAATGCGAATTACAGCTATGTACAGTCTACCGGAACTACCATTAACTTCACCAATACAAGTACTGCTGGTGGAACGATTAATAGCTATGCCTGGACCTTTGGCGATGGTGGAACTTCGAGTGCTCAAAATCCAACGCATACCTACGGAGCTTCAGGATACTATAATGTATGTTTAACGATAAGTGGTATCGATTCCAATCAACAAACATTTACTTGTACGCATTGTGATAGTGTTTATGTTCAAGGCACCAGTACGGGTTGTAACATAACAGCAAACTTTACTAAAACTACTTCCGGTAATACAGCCATGTTTACTAACACAACGAACTGTACTGGATGTACTTCGATATCCTATAACTGGAATTTCGGTGATGCTTCAACATCTACACTTACAAACCCAAATCACATCTATGCATCTTCAGGAACTTATACCGTATGTTTAACTGCAACCGGTATAGCTAGCGGAACAACCTGCGTTGACACCTCATGTTATACTGTGATTGTTGGTAGCAGCAATGTGAATGATGTTGTGAAAGAGCAACTACAAGTTTATCCGAATCCATCGCAGGATGTATTTCATATTATACTTCCTGATACTAAAACCTACGAACTTAAAGTAGTAGATATGGCTGGAAGAACAATTGTTAAAAACGATATTCAATCAGCTTCAAAAACATACAGCCTTCAGGCATCAACACTTTCTAATGGAATTTATCATCTGAGCATCTCAGGAAATGATAAAATCATGCACACCAGAATAATCAAACAATAGGTTTTTCTGTCTCGTTATATTTGGTTTAGTAGAAGCCATCCTTGCAAAAGTAAGGATGGTTTCTCTTTTTAGAGCATAGCTTCCTTCTTAGTTACTCTAGCAGAAATCAGAATACTTAATTCGTATAAACTGTATAACGGTATAGCCACGATAGCTTGCGATATCCAATCCGGAGAAGGCGTTATTACAGCGGCCACAATGAGAATAATAACAACAGCAAATTTTCGATAGCTCCTTAATAAATTAGGACCAATAATACCCATTTTCGAAAGCACATAGGAGAACACAGGAAGTTCAAACGATATACCCGTTCCGATAAGTATATTAATCATGTTATCTAAATAATCATCGAGCGTTGGGCGCGTTTGAATAAGTTGAAGATGACCTAATTTAAAATTAGAAAGAAAACTAAATGTAAAAGGCGCTAATAAAAAATAGCCAAAGGATAATCCGAGGAGAAAGAAAAAAGTAATCCAAAAAATACTGCCTGTTATATTCTTACGTTCCTTCTCGCTTAATGCCGGGCGAATAAAACGCCAAATTTCATAAAGTATATAAGGAAAGGCTAGAATAAAACCACCCAACAAGGCAATAGTTAAACAATTCATGAATTGCGATCCAAAAGCGGTTACCTGCATATCTTGAACCTTGGGATAAGGCATACACAAGGTTTCTCCTAAGCCTACAGCTTTACTCCATCGGCATAAGGCATCATAAGTCCAGAAATCTGGTCGCAACGGACCCATGATTACCTTATCAAAAATGTCATCAATAAAATAAAACATAAAACAGGCCCCCACTACAATACTGATAACCGCGCGGATAATATGCCAACGTAAAACTTCCAAATGGTCTAGAAAGCCCATCTCCGATGATTCGTTGGAATTTTGTTTAGATCGTTTTAAACGTGGTAGTGCCAAAGTTAGAATACAATTATTTTTCTACGTCGGCTTCAAAACTAATTGGAAACGGTGAGTTTTCAATATTTGCTAAAATGTGCGCATTTTTAGCCACATGCCCGGCTTTACCGGAACTATTAAACTCGAGGGTTACCTCTCCTTCTTTACCCGGTGCGATAGGCTCTTTGGAAAAGAAGGGTGCTGTACAACCACAAGAGGTAACAACATTAGATACCATCAATGGTGCTGTTCCGGTGTTTTTGATTTTCCAGGTATGACGCACTTTATCGCCATCTTTAATTTTGCCGAAATTGAATTTCGTATCCGGAACCTCCATGGTGGTTTTCTCCATGGTTTTTATAACTGCATCACGTTTGCTTTGCTCTTCCGGACTGAGTTTATTTGGATTCTCTTTCTTAAACAAGTTAGAAATCGAATAGGAACTTACACCACTTAACTCCAAAATGGCTACAGCAAAAATGGAAAGGGTTAGTACGGTCAGAAGCACGGTTTTAAGCGTAGTATTCATAGTGCAAATATATACTGAGCATCGTGAAGTATTTTTTTTCATGACGGTAGAATTATCAATTAAGCGTTAAGCAACTTAACTTGCCCCAAGTTTGAAAACACCTTTATCTATACTACAAACTTATTGGAAGCATGCTGCCTTCAGGCCAATGCAAGAAGAGATTATCCAATCTGTTTTGGATGCACAGGACACCTTAGTTGTTTTACCTACCGGAGGTGGCAAATCATTGTGTTATCAAATTCCTACTTTAGTTCAAGGAGGTAAATGTTTAGTGGTTTCACCGCTTATTGCCCTCATGAAAGATCAAGTAGCAAGACTGGAACAACTAGGTATTTCCGCCGTCGCTCTGCATGCCGGATTATCCAAACAAGAAACGCAGGATGCGTTGTATGCCTTGGAATCTGATAACATTCGCTTTATTTATCTTTCTCCGGAACGATTAAATTCTTCCTTCGTAACAGATCACATACACGCGTGGGACATTCGTTTACTAGCAGTTGATGAAGCGCATTGCATTTCTCAATGGGGGTACGATTTTCGTCCGGCCTATTTGGAAATTGCAACTATTCGTGCATACCTTCCAACCGTTCCGGTTATCGCTCTTACCGGATCCGCTACGAAGCTTGTACTTCAAGATATTGAAGATAAATTAAAGATGAACAAGCCATCTTCTTATTTTCAATCATTCGAACGTCCGAATATTTCTTTATCTGTAAATAATGCTCCGGTTAAAATCAATCGCCTTATAGAAATTATTACAAAAATTTCCGAAACCACTATCGTGTATTGTAATAATAGAAAAAGATGTCAGGAAATTTCAGAAACAATCAATGCCCGAGGATTTCAAAGTACGTATTATCATGCCGGTTTGAACTACTCCGACAAGGAATTCAGAATGCAACGCTGGATGCAAGGAGAGGTTCCCATTATGGTTTGTACAAACGCGTTTGGAATGGGTATCGACAAAGCGAATGTTCGTTTAGTTATTCATTTTGACACCCCCGACACACCAGAATCTTTTTACCAAGAAATTGGTCGTGCCGGTAGAGATGGTGAAAAAGCATGGCATGTATTACTTTTTCACGAACATGATTTAGAAAACCTAAAACAACATATTGCTCTTAAGTACCCTTCTACGGAAACCATCCGAGCAATTTACAAAGGCTTGTGTGAGTACCTTCAAATTCCCATCGGATATGGTGAATTAGAGAGTTTTCCATTTCAACTAGGTGATTTTGCAAATAAGTTTTCCTTTGCTGTTTTCGAGGTATTAGGAACACTAAAAATTCTGGAACAACATAAAATCCTCTATCTAACCGATGCGTTTCATAAACCTTCGAAGGTACTTGTAACGGCAAATAAAGGAGCTATTCATCAACTTGAAAAGGACCTACCGGATTTAGACGAAGTACTAAAAATAGTATTAAGAACCTATCCCGGCATCATGCAAATTGAAACGGCCATTAATGAATTCAATATGGCTCAAACGATAGGAGTTGGACAAGATTATATTGTAGAAATGCTTCAGAAACTTCACCTTCATGGCTACATTTCCTATTCGGAAAGAAACAGTCAGCCTGAACTCGTCATGCTACAAGAACGAATGCCGGAAAAACTATTACCATTAAATACGGCTTTACTTAAAGAACTCAAAAGTAGATATGAAAAACGAGTGTTGTTTATGCTATCCTATTGTCAGAATAGTAGTCGTTGTAGAAGTCGGTATTTACTAAGTTATTTTGAAGAATACAAAGAAGAGGATTGCGGAAAATGCGATCGTTGTTTGATGAAAAATAAAAAGAATCAAATCCAAAAGTTCGATCAGTATAAAACAGTTATTTTGCAGGCCATTCATAAAAACGGTTCTATAATTCCAGAAGAATTTGCAAACAGTTTTCCGTTACATGAACGAGAACCCATTATGAAAACAGTTCGAATTCTCATGGATGAACAGATACTTTTATTGAATACAAATGGTTGTTTAATTCGCTATGCACAAAATTAAATTTGGAATAATTGGTTTCGGAAATATTGGTAAACGACATGCCCATCATATACTCAAACATCCGGGTGCCGAGTTAGTAGGTATATGCGACCTACCAGGTTTTAAATTTCCTGAAGAAATAACATCAACCATTCCTGTGTTTTCATCTGCGGAAGAATTTTTGTTTCAAACGCAGGCAGATGTAATCAATGTTTGTACCCCGAATTATTTGCATCATGTGCATACTCTATTAGCTCTTGAACAAAAGAAACATGTTGTTTGCGAAAAACCAATGGCTATTAGTTCTCAGGCTTGCGACGCAATGATAGAGGCTGCTGAAAGAAATCAAAGAACCATTTTTGTTGTAAAACAGAATCGCTACAATCAACCCGTTCAGGAATTAAAACAACTTCTTCAACGAGGTACGCTTGGGAAAATACTGATGGTTCAAGTGAATTGTTTCTGGAATCGCAATGAATATTATTATCAAGAAAGTTCCTGGCGAGGTAAAAAAGATTTGGATGGCGGTTGTTTATTTACTCAGTTCAGTCATTTCACCGACATTTTGTTTTACCTTTTTGGAACGATGAACAACGTACAAGGGAAATTGCGAAACTTGAATCATCCTTATACAGAAGTAGAAGACAGTGGTTCTTTTTGTATGGAAACAGAAGAAGGCGCCCTGGTTAATTTCAACTTCACAACGTGCAGTTATGAAAAAAACATGGAGGGCTCTTTTACGGTTTTCGGGGAATACGGAACAATCAAAATTGGAGGACAATACCTGAACACCATAGAATATCAATGTGTAAAAGATTATGTAATTCCGGAACTAAATCATTATGTAAAACCTAACGACTACGGCAAGTATCAAGGAAGTATGAGTAATCATGATAAGGTTATTCAAAACGTAATTGACACGCTTCGAGGAACCGACACGGTAATGACCAATGCATTTGAAGGCAAACAGGTTGTTGCGTTAATTGAAGCCATGTACAAAGCTGGTAATGCTTAGTTTTTAGCTTAACACTCTACCTTATGATTGTAACGTCGCCTTTGAGATAACCAGTTCGACCGGTTGGATAGGCTACACGAATCTGATAGAAATACACATCAGCATCTTGAGGTTTCCCTTTGTAGGTTCCATCCCAGCCGCTATTAATATCTTTCGTACTAAATAATTCTACGCCCCAACGATTGTACACTTTGAATTCTTGTAAGCGAACTAACTTCATTCGACCGACCAATACTTTGAAAATATCATTCTTGCCATCACCATTCGGAGAGAACACTGAAGGCACCCAAACGTCTTTCTCAATTACATTCACACGTACCGAATCGCGTTGAGGACAACCCTGTAAAGCACTTACTCCAGTTACCACATAGGTGGTACTTTCAATAGGTGTTACCAAAGGATTATTACTTTGCGTGTAAGTCATGTATTTCGTAGGACTCCAATAATAATAAGGTGCTCCGGTAGCAAATAATTCTACTGATTCACCAATGAAAATGGTTGTATCATTATTAGCAAGAACTAAATTAAATGGAGGATGATTTTCAACGATGGTTTGAAGCGTATCCTGACAACCATGTGGTTCTAGAAGAACAGCATAATAGATGGTTGTTCCTAAAGCCGTTGCTACTGGATTAGGGCAAAATTCACAACTCAAAGTAGCCGCAGGATACCATTGATATTGTCCGATACCACCAGTTACCCATAACTGCACAGGCTCAGCATTACATACGAGCGTATCAGGACTGATTTGTCCTTGCATAAATGGCCAAACGGTTAATATTACATCATCGGAAGCTGTACAACCAGCATTAGGTGATGTTGCAGTAAATTGAAGTGTTTGCGTACTTGTACCATTAAAGGTTACCGTAGAACCATTCGGTGTATTGATTTGATTAATCAAGTTACCATTCGGATTCCAAGTGTAGTTATAATTAAAGGCAGGCGATACAGAGGCTGTGAGTGTTAATGTTTTCCCTTCACAGAGTTCCATATCCGTGAGTGGCGTTATTATAGGATTGGGATCAGTGGTTATTACAAAACTTTGTGTAACCGAAGGACAGTCCATATAAGTTCCCGTTAGAGAATAAGTTTGTGAGCCAACCGTGGTAGGAGTAATTGTAGTTACTAAACCAGTCGGGTTCGTCATATTACTAGCCGGCGACCACTGAAAGGTTAAACCATTATCGAAGGTTCCTGAGGTTGTAACGGATTGTCCTAAACAAATAGCCGTACTTGGCGTTACCATATTAAATTCTAAAGAATCGCGAATTTCAATGATTACTGAATCGATAACCATAGACATACAACCGCTTAAAATGTAGATTTTAATAAATTCTGTTCCTTCGGTAATACCATCACTGAAGGCTTGTAAAGGCCAAGTGATTAGGGTATCTGTTCCGGAACCGTTTCCTGTAAAGAACGCCTGCGTTGGCAGTAACGTATAATCGATACCGTTAGAAGCAGAACCTTGAATTAAAAAACTTACTGTATCTGGAGAAACTATACCACCATAAATTTCACGGGTGATAACTAATTTGTTTGAAGTATCACAACCCTCAACAAGTACCGGATTACCATTCAAAGAACTCAATCCTGTTGTAAGATTTACATCAACTACATTAGAAGAAAAACTTCCAGCTTGTAAAAACACACCTGAATCTAACACCTGATCTGATTTATCAGCAATTGCAATTTTGATATGATAAGTAGAGCAAGGAATAATTTGAGATTCTGCTTTTAACACCACGGTGAAACCATTATACGATACCGTACCGGTTGCACTTGTGTTACAAACAAAATAAGCGCAAGTATTATTAGCAGCACTGAAGGCACCACATCCAGGGGTGTTACCAAAACAATATTGGGTGGTTTGACAACATCCTGCGCTATTCGGACAGAAAATGGTACTAATAGCTACCGGACAAGTTGTTGAACCAGGTACTAAAGCCAAGTTTTTTGAATTATTAGAAAATGGACCGGTAATACCAGGCCCGGATAAGAAAAATCCGAATACATCATTAAAACTAGAACAGGTATAAGACGTATATTCTTCTGATCCGAATACGTAATTAAATTTTACTGAATCGCCAATAGTCGTGAAATCGAATTCAAGAATACATTTATCCTTTGTAACGCCACCTACTAATTGTGTTAAATCGGCATCTCCGGAGGCTGCCGCAAACGGATATGAAACATTACTGGCGAACACCGTTGTTGGAGCTCCGTTCACACCGCTGGTAAACGCGGCTGTATTCGTTGCTGCAGCACCAGAAGTTAGAACAATACCGCTGTCTAAACCTAGATTACTAGAAGTTACAGTAAAAATTCCGGAAGGATAATCTGTACCTACGGTGGCCGGATCGCCACAAACTAAGGTTTCATTAGAGGATGTTACACCAAAACCTACAAGTTTTTGAACTAATTGAGTAGCCACATTATTGGGAGTTACAGCAATCTGACCATAGCCGGAAAATGCAACGAATGGCAACAAAAATAAAAGGATAAAACTTTTCTTCATATTTGGAACTTATATGTTGTGAGCGAAAGACGGCCTAAAATTAAGTTAAGTTGGTTAAAGAGGCAAAAAAAGTATACATATTAATATTCTTCACCTTTCAAGCAATTACCCTATTTTTGTTCGCTTTTCAAACGCATGTACAGTATCTTCCGTAAAGAATTAGGTGCATTCTTCAGTTCCCTTATTGGCTATATTGCTATTCTGGTTTTTCTGGTGGTTATGGGCTTTTTCATGTTTATATCTCCTGATAGTAATATGTTGGATTATGGCTTTGCCACGATGGATAAGTTTTTCGACCTCGCCCCCTGGATTTTGCTCTTTCTGATACCGGCTATAACCATGCGCTCCTTTGCTGATGAATATCGTGCAGGAACTATAGAAGTATTATTTACCTTACCTCTCAAAGATCAAAGTATTATCGCCGGGAAATTCTTTGCTAATTTAGTCATTGTTTGTCTGGCCATTCTACCAACACTACTATATGTTTTTACATTGTCCAGTTTGTCGGTAATTCCGAATAACCTAGATTCCGGTGGTATCATCGGGTCTTATATTGGTTTATTCTTTCTGTGTTCAGCCTTCACAGCCATTGGCTTGTTTGCCTCTACCCTCTCTGCAAATCAAATTGTTGCTTTTTTGGTGGCCCTAATCTTGAACTTCGTTTTATATACCGGATTTGAGACACTGAGTCACTTTAAAGCATTTGAAAATGGTACCGATTTTATTTTAGCCCAAATTGGTATGCAGTTCCATTACAATTCAATTAGTCGCGGTTTATTAGATACACGCGACCTTATATACTTCATTTCCGTAACCCTATTATTTATTTTAGCAGCAAAATTGGTTTTAAGTAAGCGAACTTGGTAAGAATGAAGAGCATTAAACGTAAACATATCACTCAATTTATTCTTCTGGTAGTTAGCCTTATTTTGGTGAACATACTCGGAACGAAATTGCATTACCGGTTCGATATGACCGGAGAGAAACGGTTTTCATTAAGTGAACCTACTAAAAAAATGCTTAAAAACCTGGATGACGTTGTTACCATTGAGGTTTATCTGAAAGGTAGTTTTCCGGCAGGGTTTCAAAAACTGCAAGAAGGCACGCGTGAAGTATTGCAACAATTTAAAGAATATGGAGGTAATAAAATTCGGTTTCAGTTTATTAATCCTGTAGAAGGATTGGATAATAAAGCCGCTATCGACATGTATAAAAAATTGAATGATGTAGGTATTAGTCCGGTTCGATTACAAGTACAACAAGACGCCGATGATGGTTTTCAAGAAAAGATCATTTTCCCCTCAGCGAAATTCTCCAGTCATCAAAAAGACTATGTAGTAAGTTTATTAGAGAGTAAGCTGAATATGAATCCGGATGAGAAATTAAATTACGCCGAAACCCTTCTGGAATATAAGTTTATTAATGCCATCAAAATGTTACAACAACCAGACCGCAAAAAGGTTGCTGTAGTGGTAGGTAATGATAATTTATTAGGATACCATACCATTGATATTTTATACACTCTCGAAAAATATTATGACCTTGACACCATCGATCTAACTCGAAATTTTGAAATTTCTGCTTTATACAAAGCTGCCCTAATTATTGCGCCCACTAAGGCTTTCGACGAACAAGAGAAATTCAAATTAGACCAATATGTGATGCATGGTGGTCATGTACTATGGGCTATAGATCCTATGCAATACTCAATGGATTCGCTTAAAACAAGTGATGCTACCTTAGCGATGGCATACGACTTGAATTTAGACGATTTACTTTTCCAATATGGTGTTAGGTTGAATGGAGATTATATTGAAGATTATCAACAAGCAAATCCGATTCCGGTAACGGTAGGACAAGTGGGCGATCAACCAGACATCCGATTACTACCTTGGAGTTATTACCCATATTGTATTCCAACGAGCAAACATCCCATAGTAAATAATATGGATGCCGTAATGTGTAAAATGGCAAGCAGCTTAGATACCATTAACACACCTTCCATTAAAAAAACAATTCTTCTTACTAGTTCGAATCGAAGTCGTCGGGTACCATCGCCCGTGCGTGTTAGCCTAAGTAACCTACGATTCAAACCAACCCCTGAGATGTTTAGAGAAAAGAATATCCCGGTTGCGGTTCTGTTGGAAGGTACCTTTCAATCTATTTTCACAAACCGACTCGATCCAAATTTTCTTCGGGTATATAAAGACAGCCTGAAACGTGATTTTCTTTCTCAAAGTAAAGAACCCGGAAGTATGGTTGTATTATCGGATGCGGATATACTATTTAATGATTTTCGAGAAAAAACCGGCCCACTGGAATGTGGTTATTACAAGTACACCGATCAGTATTTTTCAAATAAAACTTTTGTATTAAATTGCTTAGAGTACATGACCGATAGTTACGGCCTTTTAGAAGCGCGAAACAAAACCGTTAAGTTACGCTTACTGGATATGGCACGTGTTAAGAAAGAAAAACTTACTTGGCAACTAACGAATACCATCATTCCGGTAGCCATCATCCTTGTTTTTGCGAGTGCTTGGTTCTTCTTCCGCAAAAAACGATATGAAAATAAAGTTGATTAACAATGCAATCAACGGTAGTTATTTTTAGCAATTGAAGTCCGAGATATAATTTATTCTTTCCTTCAAACGTGGTAATGACGTGAATTTCGTGCATTTAATTTCTTTACTACCTTCACTAAAATATTAGAACGCGGATTTTTATGATCTTTAAGATGTTGCAGATTCATTATTATTTCTTTTTGCAAAAATTTCTTTATGATTTTCACCTTCGGTGATAAGATGAAGGCTTAATAGGCCTTGGATCATAATTAAATATGAATTTTAGTAAGCAAAAAAATCAATGCAAATCATCAAGATCATAAAAATCTGCTTTCCTATAATTTAGTCCAACGCTAGTAATTTTTAGTCACAAGTAAACAATGAAGTTGATAATGAAAGCAAATACATTTTTATAATTGTCTACTTTTGCGCCGCTATGATAATTGATCCAAAAGAAATTCCAACCTCACAATTACATGCTTATCTATTAGGAAGTGTTGCTCCTCGTCCGATTTGTTTTGCAAGTACTATCGATGAGAATGGCCAGCCGAATCTTTCTCCTTTTAGTTTTTTCAATGTATTTGGAAGCAACCCGGTCACTTTAATCTTTTCGCCAGCCCGACGCGTTCGCGATAATACCATTAAGCATACCCTTGAAAATTGTATGCAGCAAGGTGAGGTAGTAATTAGTGTTGTAAATTATGCCATGGTACAGCAAATGAGCTTGTCGAGTTGCGAATATCCCAAAGGAATTAATGAATTTGAAAAAGCGGGTTTCACACCGGTAAAAGCTTCTCATGTAAAACCCTTTTTAGTGAAAGAGAGTCCGGTGAATATGGAATGTCGTGTTCGAGAAATTATTGAAACCGGCCAACAAGGAGGAGCAGGTAATCTGATCATTTGTGATATGCTTACCATGCACATTCAAGATTCAGTATTAAATGAAAAACAGCAAATTGACCCTCACAAAATAGATCTAGTTGCGCGTATGGGTGGCGATTATTATTGCAGAGCAAGTGGCCATGCGGTTTTTGAAGTGGCTAAACCAAACCTTAATTTAGGTATTGGTATTGATGCTCTTCCATTGCATATTAGAAACAATGATGTATTAAGTGGAAATGATTTAGGCATGCTTGCTAATGTGCATCAAATACCTTCTTTAAACCCGGCATTCATTTATCAGGAAAATAACCACTATATTGATGCTAAACAATTTCTTCAAGAGAATAAAGTAGAAGAAGCTTGGCAGGTTTTACTTCGTAAGTAAGTTAGTACACAATCGTAATATCACCTTTGTAGAATCTTGGTTTGTTCGCTAGATCGTCGGCACTTACAAGCCAATAATACGTTCCTAAATCACAAAGTCTGCCTTTATAATAACCGTCCCAACCTTTTCTAAAATCCATGGTAGAGAATACCATTTCTCCATATCGATTAAAAATTTTGAATGAGTTCAATTTTCTAAACCCAGCAAAGAATACTTTAAAATAATCGTTTAATCCATCACCGTTGGGAGAGAAAACGGTTGGCATAATTAAATACGGATCCTTAGCAACTGTTACTGTTACTGTATCATAGCCAATACATCCATCGATCGTTGTGCCTTGCAAAATATAGGTAACTCTACCGGTATCGGTATAGGTTCCGATGGGGTTACTTAGAGAATTGCTACTTAAGTAATTGGATGGATTCCAGAAATAAGTAACACCGCCCGTAGCATTAAAGAAAATCGATTCATCTTTGATAATGGTTGTATCGTTTCCGGCAAATATTTTCACTTCGGGTATCGTAATTACTTTGCTGGCCGTATCGCGACAACCAAATGTATTTCCTGAGATGAGCGATACAAAATAGTTTTTCTGGAAATTAGGATAGCTGTTAACAGGGTTCTGAATTCCTGATGTTGTTCCATCTCCTAGATTCCAGTTCCAAAAATTTACAGAACCATATTGCGAACTTGATTGATCGATAAAACTAATTGGTTCTTCCGGGCATAATAAACCGCTACTCGTAAAATCGGTATTGAAAAGCGGATAAATTTTTACTAATCGCTTAATACTATCCGGACAGGTTGATCCCCTATTCACCCATAGTTGCACAACATAAGTTCCCGTATCAGGATAAGTATAGGAAGGCTGAAATAAGGTTGAGGTATCCGTATTAATTCCAGTTACTCCAAAGTCCCATTCGTAGGTAAACCCGCCTGCACTCCAATTTTGAAAATTTACCGTGTAACTCTTACATTCTATAATATGTGTATTTGGTTCCTGGCTAAGCACCGGAATATTAGCCACAACTGCCTTTGAACAGTTTGTAACCACAAATTGGAATTCACGCGATACCGAATTTATAGCTACCCCGTTACGCCATTCCGTACAACATATAGTTACTACAAAACGGCCTTGCATATTGGGTGTTCCGGTGATAATACCCGTTGTTGGATCAATGGTTAACGGTGGCAAACCACTCATAGGCATAGCTGCCGAAAAAGGTGATTTGTACGAAACAGGCGCCATCGAAGGGAAACTTGTAATAATTGGTTTGGGGTCTGCCGGGTCGCCGCCAACTAAAGCATTACAAAATTCATAACTTAATGAATCGCCATCCGGATCAATGGCAGAATGATCGTAGTAAAATGGATTGTTAGCACAGATAATTTGGGGAGGATAATTAATAAATGTTGCACTGTTATTGCAAATCACAGGCGTGGGAGGTACCGTACAGAAGTAGGTGGATCCCGTGTTGCCGGGATTATTAATATTGTTTATTGTTTCGTTTCTACAACAGCGCTGACTCAGTATGGTATAGGTTAAAGGCGAAGATGGTAACTGTAAATTAAATACAAATTGGATGCGACTGATACAGGTATTCGGAGGATTGTTGATACAATCGTTCGAGAAATTTGCCGGTATTAATAAAATACTTGAATAAAAAAAAGAATCCACGCTGTACAAACTATTTCCTCTGAAAACGGATATAAATGCAGGGTTGTCTTGCTGCAAAGCCTGCGGATTTCCGCCTCCTTGAGAAGGAGGTAAACAATCTCGATAAATATTTAAGGTGAATTGATAGTTGTTATTACCAAGGCAAACGTAACTCATTTCACCCCCAACAATATGAGTAGCAACAACGGATAACGTCATAGTCACCATCAAAACCAACGTCAGAAAAATTTTGTTCATAGAACCCATCAAAATTAAGTCAATTGTAGCTCTAAAACATCATAGGCAAATTTTAATAGGGTTTCATTCAATAATTGTGGGTTTTCATTCATGCTAGTATGTCCGGTATTTCTGAAAATCTCAACCTTACTTTGTTGTGGTATATAACATTGGTCTAATCCTGAAGCTAAGGTAACAGCTTTATCTTCATCACCTAGAACAAATAATACAGGTTGTTGAAGTTGTTCCAATACGTTGACGCGATTCGGACGGTTAATCAATGCTTGATAATAAGTCACTAAGCTTTCAGACGGAATTTCCAAAGCCATTGTTAGATGTTCTTGCATTCGTTCCGGAATAGTACTTCCGGCCTCACTTCCATATAAATTAGGAACCATAGCTTTCAGAAATACTTCTTTTCCTGTTTGACCCGATTGAATAAGTGAAATAGATTTTCGGCGATTTATTTTTTTCTCTTCGTCATCATCATAGGCTGAAGAGTGTATTAATCCCATGGAGAGCAATCGTGATGCGTGCTTTTCCGCGAAGGCTAGTGCCGCATAACCACCCATGCTATGTCCGTAAAGTTGAATTTGCTGTATTTCCTCTTGATCTAAAATTTCTAATAAATAAGCGGCCAATAAGTCCATACTCATTGTTTCCGTTGGCAAATGCGATTTTCCTGAGCCGGGTAAATCAGGTACAATAACAGTAAAATTATGTTGTAAGAAAGAAACCTGCTTTTGCCAAATTCGATGGTCTTCTGCAAAACCATGTACTAACATAAGCGCAGGACCCTTGCCTGCTTTAAGATAGTAGGTTTTTTGAAATCGTGTTGATTGTAATTCGATCATGCTGTTGGAATATATTATTCAGGATTCGCACACAAAATTACAAGATATTTGACGCATGAAAACAACGAAAGCACTTTCAACCATTAAAGAATGGAGCGAAGAAGATCGCCCGCGAGAAAAATTACTCTTAGAAGGCCCACCGGCCTTATCAAATACAGAACTTCTTGCTATACTAATTAATACCGGAACAGCGCAACGTACCGCCATTGATATTGCTCAGGAACTTCTTTCACAATGCGGAAATAATCTGGTAGAATTGGGTAAACAAGATTTACGTCAACTCCAACAAGTAAAAGGTATCGGAAGCAAAAAAGCTATTACCGTATTAGCAGCCCTCGAACTAGGTAAACGCCGTCAAAAAGCGAATTCGCTCGAACATCCACGACTTGATACTTCGGTTAAAGTGTTTGAAGTGTTACAACCCTATTTCATGGATAAAAAATGGGAAGAATTCTATGTACTTTATATGAACCATGCCAATAAACTAATATATATCCATTTATTACATAGTGGTGGTGTTGCTTCGGTGCAAATTGACGTTCGATTAATTTTCAAAAAAGCCTTTGAATTTCCGGCGGTTACAAGAATGATCGTTGCGCACAATCATCCATCCGGCGATTTAAAACCAAGTGAAGCCGATAAAAATGTGACCCGCAGAATACGTGACCTTTCTGCCCTATTTGAAATTAAATTAGCCGACCATCTTATTATTCATGAAAATACTTATTACAGTTTTCATGATGAAGGATTGTTATAAATCAAACTGCTCACCAATAGCAGGTAACTTAATTTGTTTGCCGGTTGAAAGAAAAGCACTCCTTACTTGGTCGTGATCAATTTTGATATATCCAAAGGTATCAAAGTGAGCTCCTATAATCTGATTACATTGAATGAAATCTGCAGCCACAATGGCATCCTCGTAGCCCATAGTAAAGTTATCGCCGATAGGCAAAATAGCGGTGTTGAGTTTAGCCCATTTCGGTATCAGTTGCATATCTAAGGTGAGCGCGGTATCGCCACTAAAATAAAAACAGTAATCGTTGAAGGTAATGATAAAACCCATGGGATTACCACCGTAGGAACCATCCGGTAAGCCACTACTGTGTTGTGCTACCACACATTTCGCGTTAAATAAACCAAAGTTCCATCGGCCTCCGGTATTCATAGGATGGGTATTAGAAACGCCCTTCTCATTCAACCATTCATGAATTTCATAGCTACATACCACCTTAGCACCCGTGCGTAAAGCAATGCCTTCAGCATCTAATACATGATCGGCATGGCCATGCGATAGGAAAATATAATCAGCATGGATTTCATCGATATTGATTGATTTAGCCAAAGAGTTACCAGAAATAAAAGGATCAAACAAGATCGTAATTCCTTGATGGGTAGCAGCAAAACATGAATGACCGTAATATGTGAATACCATAAAATAATTTGAACGAAAATAAGATTGAATGATTTTAATTTGATTGTTTTTTTTCCCATAGGGGGAATAATGATTACGTTGGGTGAATAATGGTTCCTTTGGGTGAATAATGGTCACGTTGGGCGAATAATGGTCACATTGGGCGAATAATGACCCCGTTGGGCGAATAATGATGAATAATGAACTCATTGGGCGAATAATGATTCGCCCCTACCACCAAAAACAATCCTAATCCGACGTACGGGCGAATCATTATTCGCCCCAAAAAACACCCTTCGCCCCTTAAAACACCCTTCGCCCCATAAAACACCGTTCGCCCCAACAAACAACGTTCACCCTAACAAACACTGCATTCCAAATCATCAATCATACAAACAAAAAAAGCAATGGCATGCCCTTAACATAAATGAAAGCACATTGGTTTTTATTATAAATAATGAATGAAAATGAGGGTGTTCATGCAACATGTTCCTGCAAACGGGCGAATAATGATTCGCACCTAAAGGGTTTTGGACATCACATAATCATTCAACCAAAAGGTATGTAATGAAATATCCACTCGTTGTACAATGGCAAAACCCATACGCTCATAAAAAAATCGTGCAGGATTATGAATATTCACATTCAACTGGATGCTATGCATTTGATTCGCGTTACACCTTACTTCCAGTTCCTCCAACAAAAGCTTTCCAACGCCTTTACCTTGTGCTTTTGGATGAATATAAAGTTTACTTAGTTTCATGAAAGAATCCGTCCAAATAGCATGACAATAACCCAGTAGCACTCCTTCCTCCGTTGCTTTCAAAAATATATGGTCATTCTGTTGCAATTGCTCCTCTATTAATTTCTCATTATAAAACCTATCGAGCATGTAATGAATCTGTTCATCTGAAATTATGGAACGATAAGTAGCCCACCAGGTTTCATGCGCTAAACTAATTATCGACAAAACATCTTGCTGTTGTAAATGACTTATTTGTAACACGGGTTAAATATACTAGAAAGAAAAATTGTATGCATACGCGTAGCTCGTGAGGATATCAGAAGTATATCCAAAAAGTGTAAGTTTAATCCGCTGCTTTGAGCCCTTAGTGTAAGCACTTTTCCAAAACACCTAAACTGTATTACCTTCGCGGCTATGTCTGAAAAAATCGTCAAAACAGATTCAGGAATCGAAATAAAAAAAATCTACCCCACCGAAGTTTTTAACGCGGGTTTGCCGGGCCAATTCCCTTTTACAAGAGGAATTCATGAAGGCATGTATCGTGATAAACCATGGACAATCAGACAGTATGCCGGTTTCAGTACCGCAGAAGCCAGCAATGAACGATACCATTTCTTATTGAATCAAGGAGTTACCGGACTCAGTGTTGCCTTCGACTTACCAACACAAATAGGATATGATTCCGACGACCCGATGGCCAACGGCGAAGTAGGTAAAGTTGGTGTGGCTATTGATACTCTCGATGATATGGAACGCTTGTTTAAAGGCATTCCTTTAGAACAAGTAAGCACTTCCATGACTATCAATGCTACGGGTTTTATATTATTGGCATTCTATATAGCCCTTGCTAAAAAACAAGGAGCCGATATAAAGAAGATTTCTGGCACCATTCAAAATGATATTTTGAAGGAATACGCTGCACGAGGTACTTACATTTATCCTCCAAAACCAAGTATGCGTGTTATTACCGACATTTTTGAGTACTGTAGTAAGGAAGTGCCTAAATGGAATACCATATCGATTAGTGGTTATCATATTCGTGAAGCCGGGAGTACCGCTGTGCAAGAACTTGCGTTTACACTCAGCAATGGTAAGGCGTATTTGAAAGCAGCAATTGAAAAAGGACTCGACATTAATGTATTTGCCAAACGCTTGTCTTTCTTCTTTAATGCTCACAATCACTTATTTGAAGAAATTGCAAAGTTCAGAGCAGCACGTAAATTGTGGGCAGAAATTACATCGGCCCTAGGTGCAACTTCCGTGGAGGCTCAAAAATTACGATTCCATACACAAACCGGAGGTAGTACCCTTACGGCACAACAACCCATGAATAACATTGTGCGCGTTACCATTCAAACGCTTGCAGCAACCATGGGTGGCACGCAAAGTTTACATACGAATGGATTCGATGAAGCTCTCAGTTTACCCACGCAACAAGCAGCACAAATAGCGTTGAGAACACAACAAATTGTGGCGGAAGAAAGCGGTATTTGCGATACAGTTGATCCTTGGGCAGGAAGTTATTTTATGGAAAGCCTGACACAGGAAATGGAGGTTGAAGTGAAAAAAGTAATGGATAAAATTGATGCAATGGGTGGCGCTGTTCATGCCATAGAACAAGGTTTTATTCAAGAACAAATTGCCTCATCGAGTTTCGCTTATACGCAGGCAATTGAGCGCAACGAGAAAATAATAGTTGGGGTAAATAAATATAAGGTTGAAGAGAACCAAACGATTCCTATTATGAAAATCGATGATCAGGTGCAAACAGATCAGATTAGCCGACTCAGATCCTTCAAAGTCAATCGAAATCAAGCAACAGTGGATGATTATTTACAACGCATACAGGAAACGGCTCAAGGAAATGAAAACCTTATGCCAGTGGTTATTGAGGCGGTGGAAAACCAGTGTACACTCGGCGAAATAGCACATGCTTTGCGCAAAGTATGGGGAGAATATCGCTAGCGTTTCATCTTATTTTCACCATGAAAAGATAGAGAAATACCCGTTTAAGCAAACTGCTTATCCCCTAAGAAAAAGTAACTTCACCACATTTTCAGAAACACTTAACCTTTACCGTCACAGTTTTCATTCCTGAAAATTTAAATTTCATCATTGTTCACCTACCTTTGCTCACCTTTTTAAATATATGCAACAATTAACAGAAATAGCCAGTCAGGTAAGGCGCGACATCGTTCGCATGGTACATGGAGCCCAAAGCGGTCATCCCGGAGGTTCACTCGGATGTGCCGATTTCTTAACGGCTCTTTATTTCCATATCATGAAACGAAACGAAGGTTTTGATATGGATGGCAAACAAGAAGATCTTTTTTTTCTATCTAATGGTCATATTTCACCATTGTTTTATAGTGTATTGGCACGCAGTGGTTACTTTCCGGTTTCAGAGCTTGCAACATTTCGTCAGATAAATACACGTTTGCAAGGACACCCCGCTACACACGAGCATTTACCAGGTGTTCGTATTGCAAGCGGTTCACTCGGACAAGGTTTAAGCGTTGCTATCGGTGCAGCACTTACGAAAAAATTAAATCAAGATCCTCATTTTGTTTATTCACTGCATGGTGATGGTGAACTTCAAGAAGGACAAAATTGGGAAGCGATTATGTTTGCCGCGCATCATAAGGTGGATAACTTGATTGCTACGATAGATGTGAACGGACAACAAATTGACGGTAGTACAGCGCACGTTATGAATGTTGAGAGTTTACGTGCAAAATTTGAAGCTTTCGGATGGGATGTTTTGGATATGAATGGACATGCTATGGATGAAATTGTTCAAGTAATAAATACGGCCAAATCTAAAAGCGGTCATGGTAAACCCATCTGTATATTAATGAAAACCGCTATGGGTAAAGGTGTAGATTTTATGGAAGGAACACATGAATGGCACGGTATTGCTCCTAATGATGATCAACTGCAAAAAGCACTTAGTCAGTTGAAGGAAACCCTGGGCGACTATTAATGCACCAATCCAAGTTTCGATACGCGTTAAGTTTTATCTTATTACTTCTTTCCCTAACTACTCTAGCCGGAAAAAAAACGCGTATTCTTTTTTTATTAGATGCCTCTTCCAGTATGACCTACCCTTGGAATCCGGGGTATTCGCGGTATGAAGTAGCTACCAATATTTTATTGAACATAGTTGACAGTGTTTATGCGATAAACAATGAAATTGAATTTGCTGTACGTGCCTATGGAACGCAACATCCCGCTCAAGAAAAAAATTGTTCCGATACCAAATTGGAAGTTCCCTTCAATTTTCAAAATGTAAATCAGATTAAAACACGGTTACAATATTTGAAACCCATCGGATTTTCACCCATTGCTTATAGTTTAGAACAGGCCTCTAAAAATGAATTAGGACAACCGAATGAATACGACTACAGTATAATTTTTATAACGGATGGAGGTGAAAGTTGTAATGGTGATATTTGTGCAACCTTTAATCATTTTCTTAAAAACAAAATTTCGATTCAGCCCTATGTGATTGGCTTAGATAAAAATGATAAACTGAAAAGTTATTATGACTGCATGGGCAATTATATTGAAGTTAGCGAAAGCAGTGATATTCCGAAAGCAGTTGCGTTAATAGTAAATGCAAATCAAAAAATAATTGATAAGCCTAAAGTGCTGAATTTAAATACAACGCTATCAAAAGTTGAACCTATTAAGGATACTACACCAAAAGTAATTCCTCTACCTACGTTGAAAAAAGATGAAATGGTTGTGTTAGATTTCTCCACTTTTCCATTTAAAACAAACAAGGTAAAGTTAACAACAGACCGCAGTATGCCTATGTTAAGCAACCATAAGGCTACCTTGCGTTTTACATTCGATGAAGTTGAAATTACCAAACCAATTTTGGTTAAACCTAATTCAGAACGCCTTCAACCTACTTGGTTTACACGAAGTGAAGAATTCAAACCGAAGGTAACCGCCAAAACAAAGCCAGTTAAAAACAAAAAAGCAACACTTCGTTTCGAATATGATGAACCTGTGGAGCGTGATAAACTTATATTTTCTTCCCTTCGATTTGAACCCTATGAAGTTAAACTTCCAACTTTAAAACGGATAAACGGAAAAGCACTTGCCATAAAAAATAAGAAAGTAAAACTTCGCTTTGATTACGATGAACCCGTAAAAAGAGATTCATTTAAAATAAAGGAAATGCTGGCATTTAATTTTCTTCAAGTAAAAAAGAAGGAAATAAATTTTGTGGCAAAAAAGTTTAAAAATAATTCCAAAAACAAAGCGGTGGTTCGAATCGATTATGAAGTTCCCGTAATTCGAAACCTCAGTGTAATTAGCGAATTAGAACCTCGATATTATATCCAACTTAAACAGAGTGCAAAAAATAACCTTCTAGGCAAAGCAAAAAAAATTAATAATAAAGAAAAAGCACTCGTACGATTCGATTATGAGGTATTGAAAAAGGAGAACATGCTTAACTTGAAATTCCGAGATTATCCGAAACGAACAGGTTATGCGATGGCTTTACCTTCGCGCACCTACCCCATGCTTAAAAGCAAAGCTGTAATTCATTTTACCTTAGAAAGCGCGAAGCCGGTTGTAAAAAAAGATTCTAGCTCCAAGCCGAAAAATAATGCAACTGACCCTATGCAATACGAGGTTAAAACGGAAGCAAGTGCTGAAACCAAAATTCAGATTTTTTTAGTTGGTGAAGATGGTAAGGAATATCCTAAGGCGCAACCAACCATTCAAATATTAAATCCAACCACAAAGGATACCTTATACCGTTTTATTCGTACCATGGAAGATGGAAAACCCAAAATTGAATCGATAAATCCAGGCAATTACGATGTGATTATTAAAGAGTATAACGTAGCCTCTTCGTTCGATGTAAAAATTGAACCGAATAAGATTAATAAGATTACTTTAAAACTTCGAAAGGGCACCTTGAATTTTGCGTATTCGAATGAACTATACAAGCCGGTTAAGTACAATGCTGTTGTTATAAAACGTTTTGCCGATAAACGAAATGTACTTCAAAAATGTACGGATGTTTTGAAATATGACCCGGGACAATACTATATTGAAATCAATACTTTACCGGCCTATAAAACGGTAATATTCATTGATTTTTTTGCGGAGAATTATGTCTTTCTGAAGGAACCGGGAACCATACAATTTACGAATTCGAGTCCTTTAGGAAAGATTGCTTTACAATGTGTGCTTGGTGATGGCTTCGCTACCTTTCATGAAATCAACATAACGGGTAAAATTAATGAGCAGACGTTGGAGTTGCTGCCAGGCATTTATAAAGCAATTATTCCCGTTGATCCTAAGGTGCCTTTGGCAGGTTCAAAAATTGTTGATTTCCGCGTGGAATCAGGAAAAAATACACAACTTGAATTGCGATAATGTCAGAAAACTGTAAGCTTTCACCGAAAAAGCTGAATTCCTTGGAAAAATAGGCTTTCAAACCAACTAAAATTCTATTAGATTTGTCTTTTATCGAAACTTACCCCGAATGAAAAAAGTTTTATCTTCTTTAATACTGTCATTAATTACGTTTTTAACCTTTGCACAGATTCCTGATGCATCGCCCTATTGTAATCAAGCGTTTGATGGTAATTATAATTCCATCAACTATATGACGATGGGAAGTACAACTGTGAATTTTGGCCCTTTAGGAAGTTCCGCCAATCCGAATACGATTTTATATTACAATACAACGGTGTTGCCCAATTTGGTAGTAGGAACACCTATGAATCTTTCTATAAATTTCTATGATGCTCCGGATGTTGAGCCTATGTATTTCGCCGTGTTGATCGACATGAATCAGGATCAAATGTTCGACGTATCGGAAATAGTGGTCGATAATTCAACCACAACGAATGCCGCTTTACCTTGTTTCTCTGGTTTTCCTCAAACCATTAATACCAATATCACCATTCCTTTTGGAGTTACTAATGGTCCAACGCGCATGCGTTTAGTTAGATATTCCGATTACTTTGGTCCTACACCAAATATCTACGATCCGTTTATGCTTTATAATGATTGTTATTCATTTGGTTTAAACTATACCGTTGGTTGTACTTATGATTTTAACGTGAACATTATTGCACCTGTGGTTACCGTAAATCCGAATGCATTACCTTCTTTTAGCACGGTAGTTGGTACGCCATCCACTAATCAAACATACACTGTTAGTGCAATTAATATGTTGAGTAATCTGACCTTAACGGCACCTACTCATTTTGAAATTTCTACTACAGCCGGTTCCGGTTTTAGTGGTTCCTTATCGTTAACACCAACAGCAGGAACTATACCGAATACAACCATTTATGTTCGTTACAATCCTTCCGTAGCAGGAAGTCATAATGGATTTATTAGTCATACTTGTTTAGGCGCGGTAGATCAAAATGTTTTTGTACAGGGAACATCCACCGCACCCATAATTCCAACACTTATTACAAATCCAGATCCGGTTAATTTAACTCCGTTCACGGCATTTGTTGGTTATCCTTCGGCACCTCAAACCTATAATTTAAGTGGTTTGTACTTAAGTGGAAATGTAAATATTTCTGCTCCGGCGGAATTTGAAATCTCCTTAACAGCTGGAAGTGGTTATGGCTCATCTTTGATTCTCACTCCAACGGCACAAACCTTAGCGAGTACGGCCATTTATGTACGATATAACCCTGGATCTGTGGGTTCACACGCGGGTAATGTAAGCAATTATTCCACCGGATCTAACACGATAAATATACCGGTTACCGGTACCGCTTCAGCGCCACCCGCCCCGAGTGTTATAGTAACGCCAACCTCTTTATCGAATTTCAATGCCGTAGTAGGTATTCCATCGGCAACACAAACATTGAGTGTTTCCGGAACCTATTTACTGGGTAACGTAGTTCTTTCTTTACCGGCTCCGTTTGAAATTTCTCTAACTTCCGGAAGCGGTTATAGTCAGTCGATTACGTTAACTCCCACCGCAGGTATGTTAGCTGCTACAACTATTTATGTTCGTTTCAATCCGCAAATGCCTAATACTGACACCGGAGATTTAACGATCGCATCAACAGCGGTTACAACCATTACCATACCATTAAATGGGGTTGCCATTCCAAATACCCCGGTTGTAACTTTAGCGCCAACGAGTTTAAATTACTTTTTAACCACCTTTGGTATCCCATCAGCAGTGCAATCGATAGCAGTAAGTGGTATGTATTTGGTATCACCTTTATACGTAACAGCACCACAGCATTGGCAGATTTCATTAAATTCTACAAATGGATTTGGATCGATGTTACAATTGCAACCAAGTATTACAGGAGCAGTTCCGTTAACAACCGTATTTGTGCGCTATAACCCACAAACACCGGGCAACCATCAAGGCGATTTAACCGTAACAAGTTCTGGTGCACTTAGCAAAACCATGGAGTTAAATGGTTATGCCACACCTACTGGTGTTGAAACAGTAAGTGAAGATGCTAACCAAGTATATCCAACCGAAACATCAGGCACTATTTACCTGAGTAGTACGGCAGAAAATGCAACTATTTCGATTTATGATTTCTCCGGCAGAAAAGTGTTAGCCTTAACGAATGCATCTAAGCAATTTTCTATTAGTCATTTGAATACGGGAGTTTACATGTTACATGTAGATAAAGATGGTAAGCATCAAACAATTCGAATCGTGAAGAAATAATTGTTCTATCTCTGGATTAAGTATCAGCGCTTCTTCATGTTTGTATATAATGTTACTGTGAAAATTATGCATGCTATTGAAGCCGAATGGTTACAATGGATGAAGGAAGAACATATTCCGGAGGTATTAGCTACTAACATGTTTCATGATTTTAAATTGCTTCACTTGGAGGAACCTATAGATGAAGAAGGCATAACCTATATCGTTCAGTATTTTACCGACAGTAGAGAAAAATACCAGCACTATATTGCCCAATTTGCACCCGATTTACGTAACAAGGGCTTCGCTAAATTTGGAGATCAGTTTATAGCTTTTCGCACGTTTATGAGAATTATTTCATGATTTTTTAGCCTCAAATACTGACTAGTCAACGCTTTTCAAACATGTATTTGTTGATAATTTGTGCAAATCCTTGACAGGTGGCACTTTCAGAGGAAAAAAAATTTTGCGAGACACAGAAACGTAGTATTTTAGCGGTCTAAACAAACTTTAATAACTCAAAAATTTAAAAAAAAATGAACAAAGCAGAATTAATCGAAGCAATGGCAAAAGCTGCCGACTGTACAAAAACTCAAGCTGGAGAAGCTTTAGACGGATTCATTAACGCTGTTACTGTTGCTTTGAAAAAAGGTGACAAAGTAACTTTAGTAGGTTTCGGAACATTCTCTGTTTCTAAGCGTGCTGCACGTGTGGGTCGTAATCCTCAAACTGGTAAAGAAATTAAAATTGCTGCTAAGAAAGTAGCTAAATTCAAAGCTGGTAAAGAGCTTAGCGCAAAAGTTTCAAAATAATTGTTGCTTCAATGCTTTTAAATGCCGGGAATTTTACCCGGCATTTTTATTTTAAGAAAGTACTATACCTTATCTTAGCGCCCTTAAAAATTGTAACTATGGGTCGTGGAGACAAAAAAACCAAACGCGGAAAAATTTTCAAAGGGAGTTATGGTAAACATCGTTTACGCACCTCTCGTCGTTTAGCTGCAAAGCGTGGTAAAGCTTAATTGAATAGCAAACATTTTATGTAGCTAAAAGTTGGGATTATTACAATCCCTTTTTTTATGCCCCTTGTATTTTCAGCATCGAACCTGATATACTTGATTTCCGTATTCCTGTTTTTACGGCTTGTCTGTCAATGATCGGCCTAACCACTTAGTAATTAATTATTTGCTCTTCGATGGTATTAGGAAGATCACGGAACGTGTATTGCTGTGTGCGTAGTTGCGGTTCAAAACCTGCTTCCTTGATGGCATTTTGAATACTTAAGTATGTAAATCGATGAGGAGCTCCGGCAGCGCTTACAACATTCTCTTCTAACATAATACTGCCAAAATCATTTGCCCCAGAATGTAACGCAAGTTGTGCCACTTGTTTACCTACGGTAAGCCAGCTAGCTTGAATATTTTTGATATTCGGTAACATGATTCTACACAGTGCAATCATACGAATATATTCTTCGGCAGTAGTGTCGTTTTTAGCACGTCGAATTTTTACGAGCAGCGTATCAACATCTTGAAACGTCCAGGGGATAAACGCTAGAAAACCATTAGCATGTTCGGGTTTTTCACTTTGAACCTGACGTATATCTATCAAATGCTGAAAGCGTTCTTCTATCGTTTCAACATGGCCGAACATCATGGTACCAGATGTTGTAATATCTAATTGATGGGCAGCACGCATAATATCTAGCCATTCTTGAGCGCCGCATTTTCCTTTACTAATTAACCGACGCACCCGATCATTCAGAATCTCTGCACCAGCGCCCGGCAAACTATCCATACCTGCTTCTTTCAGGGCAAGCAACACTTCATGATGCGTATATTTAGTACCGTCTTCCTTCACGGAAATTTTAGTGATATGTGCTATTTCCGGCGGACCTAAGGTGTGTAGTTTTATAGAAGGATATAATTGCTTTAAGCTTCGAAATAAGTCCGTATAAAACGATAAACCCAAATCAGGATGATGACCACCTTGCAACAAAAGTTGATCGCCCCCCCATCGGATGGTTTCTTCAATTTTTTGTTTATAGGTTTCAATATCTGTTATATAAGCTTCGGCATGACCGGGTACGCGATAAAAATTACAGAACTTACAATTCGCAATGCACACATTGGTTGTATTTACATTACGATCTATTTGCCAAGTAACCTTACCATGCGGAACTTGCTTTTTTCTGATTTCATTGGCAAGTTGTGCCAATTCAGTAAGTGGGGCATGCTGGAAGAGATGCATACCTTCCTCTAAACTTAACCATTCTAAGTTGAATGCTTTCTTATAAAGTTGTTTCAATTCCATAGGAAGCAGCAATACTATTTATCAATACTTGAAACAATATCATCACTCATAGGTTTCACACCCGGATCGAATACCGCAATTAATTTCCCTGTTTCATCGAGCAAGTATTTTTGAAAATTCCACTTCACTTTACTGTCGCTAAAACCATTGTATTCCTTTTGAGTTAACCAGGTATAAATAGGCGCTGTTTCCTTTCCTTTAACGGTAATTTTTTCTGCCATAGGAAACGTTACACCATAATTCTTAGTACAAAATGTTTTTATTTCTTCGTTACTACCAGGTTCTTGCGAAAAGAAATCATTTGCCGGAAATCCGACGATTACCAGGCGGTCTTGAAATTTTGTGTAAAGTTCTTGTAACTCTTTATATTGAGGCGTATGCCCACATTTAGAAGCCGTGTTTACTATTAAAATTTTTTTACCCTTAAACGAGGCCATATCAATGGTTTCGCCATTCAATCCTTGCACTTTAAAATCGTAAATCGATTTATACTTCGGATCCAATTTATTTTTGGCCCCGCAAGAAAAAAGGAACGTAAGAAAACCCATAAACAAAATTATTTTTTTCATGATGCGAAGGTATTTCATTGGAGTTTAGATTATCAACAAAAAAACGAAAGGTTCACTTTATTTGATTCAAAATACGTTTTATATTATTGTTGTCGTAAATAAATTCCCCCCAACGTTCCTTTAGAACGCTGATTTTTTAGGATTGTTATGATTAAATGGGATGAAGGACTTTATTATGATTTTTGCCTTTGGGGTTAAGATCAATATTCATGCAAATTTCGGGAGGCAATAGTTTCTTCGATAAAATCATAAGTGATCTTAAAAATTTTAAGAAATCTGCGTTCCATAGTTATGCCGGATAATAATCAAAACGAGTCGAATAGTTTAAACTCATGTTTTTAAAATCGAAGGTATTATTTCAAATCGCGCAACGCGAAACTTTCCTTCACCTTAATTCCTCTGTCCGTTTGTTCCAAGGTGGCGCATTCCGTATGCAAATCATGTTCAAAAAATAATACCCAGTCTTCCTGAACTGCGCGATTAAAATACTGGGCCTTTTCATTCAGCGTATGAAGTGGTTGCATATCATAACTCATTACCCAAGGCATCGATACATGAGCCATAGAAGGAACCAAATCGGCACAGAAAAGAATTTTTCGTCCGTTATAGTTAACAAGCGGAAGCATCATAGCTTCGGTATGTCCGAATACCCTAAGTACTTCAAGAATGCCATCAAAATAGGAGGACGTTTGTTCGTTATAGAATTTCAATTTACCGCTTTCCTGAATTGGTAAAATATTCTCTTTGAGAAAGGAAGCCTTTTCTCTGATATTAGGATGATTAGCCGAATGCCAATGACTTTCTTCACTCCAATACGTTGCGTTCGGAAATGCAGGTTGAAGGGTATCCTGTATTCGTTCAATAGCTCCTCCACAATGATCAAAATGGAGATGGGTTAAAAACACATCCGTAATATCGCTATCCTGATAACCAAGTTGATGCAAAGAACCTTTCAAGGTATCACTGCCATGTGGGTAAAAGAAGCTATAAAATTTCGCATCTTGCTTTGTACCCATTCCGGTATCTATTAAAATACGTTTATCACCGGTATCAAGGAGCATACAACGCATAGCCCAAGAACACATGTTATTATCATCGGCAGGGTTCACCTTATTCCACATACTTTTAGGTACTACGCCATGCATAGCACCGCCATCTAACTTAAATAATCCGGTATTAATGCTGTACACTTTCATGTTGAAGAAATTGTTTATTTGAAACGCGAAGTAACAAAAGTAATCCGATCACAAAGCATAAACCAATAACCATCACAGAATTTCGCATACCGCCCAAACGATCTGCTACAAACCCAAACGACAAGGTACCGATTACGATACCGATTTTTTCGCAGACGTCGTAAAAACTGAAGTACGATGCGGTATCGCCTGTTGGTGGAAGAAGTTTCGAATACGTTGAACGTGATAAGGATTGGATACCGCCCATTACCATACCTACCGCAAAGGCTAGCAGGTAAAAAGCTTGCACCGTTTGCACATAATATGCCGCTACACAGATACCTATCCAAACAATAATCAATAATAGCAACGACATTTGATTGCCATATTGTTTTGAGATTTTAGAAAAAAGAAATGCACCTATAATAGCCACTAATTGTATAATTAAAACCACGGCTAATAATTGCGTTGCTTCCATGTGCAATTCATCACTTGCAAAATATGTGGCCATATACATAACAGTTTGCACACCAAGATTGTAAAAAAAGAAAGCTACTAAAAAACGTTTTAATTGAGGCCAGTGTTGTAGTTCATGTAGTACTTTTTGCAGTTCACGATACCCATTCATCAATCCATTCCGTTTGGTATCCAAACTATGTTCTCGTTTTGATTCATGAAGATGATGAAAGGTGATCTGTGCAAAAACTATCCACCAAATACCCACCGCTACAAACGACAAACGAGCCGGCATGGCATCGTTCTTAAAAAAATGATATTGATCGTTGCTAAGAATTAAGGCAAAACAAAGTAGCATCAGTAAAACGCTTCCTATATAACCCATCGAAAATCCTTTGGCACTTACTTGATCTTGCTCCTCTTTACTACAGATTTCCGGAAGAAAAGCATTATAAAAAACAATACTTCCGCAATACCCAATAGAGGCTATCACCGAGCAAATTAATCCATAGAAATAATTGCTGTTTCCGGTGATTGGATTTTTTGAAAAGAAAAACATACCCAAACATGCCAAAGCACCCAAATAACAAAAGAAACGCATAAATGCTTTTTTGTTGCCGTAGTAATCTGCAATGGAAGACAAAATAGGCGACAGCATGGCAATTACTAAAAAAGATAACGAAATACTATACGAAGCCATTGCAGCACGTTTAATTTCAATACCTAAAAAAGAAATCGTTTCCGGTACTATGGCAGTATAATACATCGGAAATATCGCAGATGTAATAATAAGCGAATAGGCCGAATTAGCCCAGTCGTAAAAGGTCCAGGCTCGAACTACTTTCTTATTCGTTACTGTTTTCTGTTCGTTCAAATGGTTTATTGAAGTCACTCGTAGTAATTATTTCTGTTAAAAGTAAGCGTTCTTAACACATCGCCCGAATACTATTTTGAAAGAATATTTTTTGGAACATCATTCAGATGTTGCATGCGAAGTTGAAGTTTACAAAAACCATATTCCTGTGGATCATTCGATGCCACAATTACTAATCGGTTCGTTGTGTACTCTTGAATCATACGTTGGTACAATTGCACGCCATCCTGATCAAGATTCGTGCAAGGTTCATCTAATAATACAACAGGTGTGTCGGAAAAAATACATTGCATCAGCTTTACGCGTTGTTTCATACCACTGGAAAACTGACGAATATACTTGTTTGCATGTGCTTCCAATCCTACTACCTGAAGCATATCCTTTATTGGCAAAATGGAATTTTTAAACGTGAAATGGTAATTCAAAAACTCCAATAACGTGAGCTCTTCAATGAGTTCTAGATAAGGTGCTGCGAGCGCAACAACTTGATGTCTTTCAGCATCCTCTATTAATTTATCATGCCGATAAAAACTCAACGCACTTCCTGAACCTGGTGAAAGAAATCCGGATAAGATTTGCAATAAGGTTGATTTACCGGAACCATTAGGGCCCAAAAGCGCATAGCTTTCCGGTGATTGAAATTCGTACGAAAAATCCTTCAGAATCCATTCTTGTCCGTAACGCTTACTAATATGTTGAGCACTAATTTTCAGAATGGTAAAAGTAATTGGTTTAATGATTCATCCATAGAAAATGTGAAGCGGACAGAATACACCGATAGACCTCCCTTGTTAGTTCAACCTGCTTCTCTTGAAAACAAGGAAGTACCTTCCTTAAAAACTCAACTAGAAGGTGGCAACAGCACCGGCATACATCTCTTGTCGAAGCTCTTTCACACGGTCATTTTCAAGGTACTCTTCATAGGTACAAATACGGTCGATAACGCCCTTCGGTGTTAACTCAATAATGCGGTTACAAACAGAATTTGCAAAAGCAAGGTCATGCGTTGCCATCAAAACCACTCCAGGAAAATCGAGCACACCATTATTAAATGCCGTAATACTTTCCAAATCCAAATGGTTCGTAGGTTCATCTAACACAATACAATTCGGATTTTGAATCATCATTCGACTAATCATGCAACGAACTTTTTCACCTCCACTCAATACACCCGTATTCTTTTTAATTTCATCTCCCTGAAATAACATTTTACCATAAAAGCCACGTAAGAAATCTTCATCTACATCGGTGATATGGGGCGGAACAAACTGTCGTAACCAATCTAACAAAGGAAGATTCGCCTGAAAATGTTCTTGGTTATCATTAGGTAGGTAGGCCTTGGTTATCGTAGTACCCCATTCTATCGTGCCAGTAGTTGGCTTGGCTTCCCCGTTAATCATACGGAAGAAGGTAGTGATGGCTGTTTGATTTCTACTTACAAAAAGCACCTTATCCGTTCTTCCTAAATCAAAACTAATATCTTCAAACAAGGTAACTCCTTCCTGATAAGCCGATAGCTTTTCCACTTTTAAAATATCATTCCCTACGGAGCGTTCAGGTTTGAAAATAATACCCGGATAACGTCGATTTGAAGGCTTGATATCTTCAATAACCAATTTCTCCAAAGCCTTCTTTCGAGAAGTAGCTTGTTTACTTTTACTGGCGTTCGCACTAAATCGGGCAATGAAATCAAGAAGGTCTTTTCGTTTCTCTTCATTCTTCTTATTCTTGTCGGCAAGCTGACGGGCAGCCAACTGACTACTCTCATACCAGAATGTGTAGTTACCGGTATAGATATTAATTTTTCCTCGATCTACGTCGGCAACGTGAGTACAAACAGTATCTAAAAAGTGACGATCATGGCTCACCACAATAGCAGTATGCTCATAATCGGCTAAGAAATTTTCAAGCCAACGTATAGTTTCAACATCTAAATCGTTGGTAGGCTCATCCAAAAGTAGAACATCCGGATTACCAAACAAGGCTTGAGCAAGTAATACCCTTACCTTATGGGTACCCGCTAAATCAACCATTAAGGTATGATGTAAATCTTCCTTTATACCAAGGTTAGCAAGTAACTGAGCCGCATCACTTTCAGCGGTATAACCACCCAGCTCACCGTATTCGGCTTCCAATTCTCCGGCTTTGATACCATCTGCTTCCGAAAAATCTTCCTTCATATACAAGGCATCTTTTTCTTGCTGTATATCCCAAAGTTTTTTATTCCCCATGAGAACCGTATTCAGCACGGTGCATTCGTTAAATTCAAAGTGATTTTGCTTCAAGACACTGAGTCGTTCGTTAGGTTAAAGACTAACCGAGCATTTGTTAGGTTCGATTTCACCTCTTATTATTTTTAAAAAAGTAGATTTGCCCGCACCATTGGCCCCGATGATACCATAGCAATTGCCCGGTGTAAAATTAATATTCACTTCATCGAACAATACGCGTTTCCCGTATGCCAACGATACATTATTGGTAGATAACATGCCTGTTTTTTTTGACGCGCGAAGATAACGCGTAAGAAGCGAAAATGCGCACCCGCTATGGGCTGTATTGTTAGGAGAATATTAATAACCCCGAAAATTCTAGCAATTAACCTTGAAAGCTATACGCAACTCGAGGTATTGCGTATATGAATGACGTAAACGGTAATCTTTAACCTTTCTCCAGCTTGTGTTATCACACAAGAACTAACTCTATTTTTGTACTTTAGCAACCTCATCTTGCACTCCTATTTCAAACTTCATCTAGACCTTATAAATCGAACTATTAAAGCATTCGGTTTACATCCCGTATTTGCGGTTATGATCTTGTTTGTTTTATTTTTTGGAGGTACCTACTATCTCTATCAACAAACGGTATGGGCCTCGGAAATACAAATAGTATTTCTTGCTGCGCTTTGCGTTAAACTAAGCACCAAAAAAAGAAATGATTTTTTAAAACTTATTTTTCAAATACACCCTTATAGAAAATTACGCATGCTAGAAAACTTGTTGGTTAGTTTACCTAGTTTATTCGTTCTACTGATCTACCAACAGTGGCTGTATTTTTTTATTGGAATAGGTTTTTCCCTCGGACTATCTTTTTTATCGTTTAGTCAGAAGCATTTTCGTGCCTTCCCAACACCATTTTCAAATAAGCCTTTTGAATTCACTGCCGGATTCAGAATTACAATCTTTGCCGTTTTGTTATGTTATTTGATCGAAGTACTTGCCCTGCTCGTAACTAATTTTAATTTAGCAGCCGCCGCGTTAGCTATTTTGTTTTTCTGTTCTTATTCTTACCTAGTTATTCCTGAACCGGAATATTTTATTTGGATTTATAAAGAAAATACGGTTGCTTTTTTGGTGAGAAAATGGAAGCAACTAACGCTACAAGTCGTGCTATTAACTCTTCCGGCTGCGGTTTTAATGGTGGTATCTTATCCCAGTAAGCTACAAGAAGTTCTAATCATAGAAGGAATTGGTTGCCTCTACTTACTTGTTGTTCTACTTGGGAAATATGCATCGTATCCGAATGAAATAAATTTACCGATAACGATAATCATTTCTTTATCTTTTTTATTTCCACCCTTTCTACTCTTTGCTATTCCATTTCTTTACGCCAAATCCAGAAAAAATATTTCGCCCATTTTATCATGATAGCTATAAAACAAGTATCCAAACGATACGGTAACAAAGAAGTTCTTCAGTACATCTCTATTCAATTTGAATCTGGGAAGGTTTATGGTATTGTTGGTGAAAATGGTGCCGGTAAAACAACCTTATTTCGTTGCATAGCCGGTTTAGAAGAATACCAAGGCGAAATATCTTCAGACCTATCACCCCTTAAAAATCACCTCGGTTTTTTACTCACAGATCCTTTCTTCTATAAAAAAATTACGGGCGAAGAGTACATCCAACTTTTAGCGCAAGCACGGAATAAAGACATTCAACAAATTGCATCGAAGAATATTTTTCAACTTCCCTTACAACAATATGCCGATACGTATTCAACCGGTATGAAAAAGAAATTAGCGCTCACAGCGCTCTTGTTTCAAGGTAACCAGTATTTCATTCTGGATGAACCTTATAATGGTGTAGACATCCAAAGTAGCATGTTGATTACTGAAATCATTCAACAACTTCGACGGCTTAATAAAACGGTAATTTTATCATCACATATTTTTTCCACATTGAAAGATTGTTGTGACGAAATTTTTGTACTGCATGAAGGCCGCATTCAAAAACATGTTGAACAAGCCGACTTCGGTAAATTAGAACAAGAAATGATAGATGCTACTCTGGCTAAACACTTAGGCAATCTTCAGTTAGAATAAACAACTCTTAAGCTTGTATTCTATTCACGATACCTGTAGTGGAATAACCATCAAGGAAAGGAATAATTTTTACTTCACCGCCATATGATTGTACATAGGGTGCGCCTACTATTGTTTCAAACGTATAATCGCCACCTTTCACTAATACATCCGGTTGCAGCGTGTGAAGCAAATTTTCGGGAGTATCTTCTTCGAAAATAATAACGGCATCGATATAGGTATGACAAGCCAAGTTAAACGCCCGACTAAGTTCATCCACAATCGGTCGGGTTTCTCCTTTCAGACGTTTAACACTACTGTCTGAATTCACGGCCACTATTAAGCGGTTGCCAAATTCGGCAGCTTCCAGTAAAAACGTATTGTGTCCGCGGTGTATTAAATCAAAACATCCATTCGTAAAAACAACTTTCTTCGATAACATGCGCCATTGATTTCTGAGTCGTGCCAAATCATCAATGGCATAAATTTTCTTTTGAATGATTTCTATTTTATTCAACATGTTTTGTTCTGTTATAAAGTGGTAAGAGAATTAAAGAGAGCGCGCCGCCGGCAATAAGTATAGACGTTGGCACAAGCCATATTATCCAACTGATTGCGTTGCTGTAAATTTTATCAATGCCATACAATTGAACAATTTCATTAACGATAAGAATGTAAGCACCAATACCACCAGGGGTAGCAATCATACCCACGCTTCCGAAAGAAAGAACCGAAAAACTTGGTTTTATACCCAAGTGTTGTGTGGCTTCTAAACATTGAAAACCTAGTAATATCATTCCGTAATACATACCCCAAATAAAGATGGTATGAAAAAGAAAACCACCCTTATTTTCCATTGTTCTAAAACTCATTACACCACTCCAGATATTCTTCAGTATTTCAATTATCTTCTTTATAAAACCGAGCGAAGCAATTCGTTTCCGAAAGATCACGACAAGGATCATCACAATTACCATCGCCAAACCAATCCACGACAAATAATTCGTTCCTCCGTCGCGCTGCATCGTCCACTTAGTGTATAAGGCTTTAAGATAATCTATGGAAAAGTCGATTTGAATAAGAAAGGTAATTCCGAAAATGAGCAATAAACAAACCACATCAAATGCGCGTTCTGTAATAATGGTGCCCACTAATTTATCGGCAGGTATTTTTTCATATTTCGCGAGAATGGTGCATTTTAATACTTCACCGAAACGAGGTAAACCAAGGTTAGCAAAATACCCAATCATAATGGCGAACATGGTATTGGCCGTTGAGGGTTTATAGCCTAGCGGTTGCATGAGATATTTCCAACGAACCGCACGGCTCCAATGACTAAGCACACCCATTAACACAATAGGAAAGAGTAACCACAAACGTGCTTTTGCAATGGCCTCTTTAATGGCTTGAATATCGTTGGAACTTAAATTTTTAACTGAAAACCATACCAAAAAGGCACTTAACCCGAAGGTTATTGCATAGGTAATTATTGTCTTCAACAAGTTTGGCATTTACTTCAGTTTATTATTTTCTGTTGGGAAAATAATAGATGGTTTGAATTTTTTTGCTTCTTCGAAATCCATCAGTGCGTATGAAATTACGATTACGATATCGCCCGGTTCTACTTTTCGCGCAGCCGGACCATTCAAACAAATGGTACCTGAACCGCGGCGCCCTCGAATGATATAGGTTTCTAAACGTTCTCCATTATTCACATTAACTACTTGAACTTTTTCATGTTCAATTAGGTTAGCAGCCTCCATGAGATCAGCATCTATTGTGATGCTGCCAATGTAATTCAAGTTAGCTTGTGTAACTTTTACACGATGAATTTTTGATTTTAAGACTTGTATTTGCATCCGGGCGCAAGTTAATGGGTTAATTTGGTTATTTGAGCTTATTTACGGTGGAAGAATCAAGGATTTTTAATCTCTGGATGAAGTAAGGAAGGCAGATTGCCTAAGATTAATACGATTTATGCTCATCCAATGGGTGACAACAATTTCGTGTTTCAACCAAAAATTCTTATAAGGTTAAAGCACTCAAATAGCTTAACCTCGCATACGCATTCGTTTAGCGTCTTGTAGAAACTCGGAGGCAAAAATAAATTGGTTGAGTTTTTCATCTTCCGAGAAAATAATATCTTCTTTATTTCCTTCCCAACGTTTACTACCCTGATATAAATACACAATATTATCGCCGCTTTCCATTACCGTATTCATATCGTGTGTATTCATGATGGTAGTAATGTTATATTCCTTTGTTATTTCCGTGATAAGTTTATCAATCACTAAAGAGGTTTGGGGATCCAAACCCGAATTCGGTTCATCACAAAACAAATATTTTGGGTTCAACACAATAGCGCGAGCCAAGGCCACCCTCTTCTTCATACCACCACTTAACTCTGCCGGATATTTTCTATTACTATCTTTTAAATTCACGCGATCTAGCACTTCATTCACACGTTTCAATTTCTCCGATAGCGTTTGTTTCGTAAACATATCTAATGGAAACATTACATTTTGCTCTACCGTTAAACTGTCAAAAAGGGCAGAGCCTTGAAAGAGCATTCCAATTTGTGTACGCAATTCTTTCTTTTCCTTATCATTCATGTGAATGAAATCCTGACCGTCATATAATATCTCTCCATGATCAAGATCCATTAGTCCAACCATACATTTTAAGAATACGGTTTTACCACTTCCACTTGTACCAATAATCAAATTCATTTGTCCACTGCCTAATACACAACTTACGTTATCGAGTACTTGCTTTTGTCCGAACGACTTGCTTAAGTTTTTTACTTCAATCATGATACAAAATGGTTTAGAGTAATAAAGCTGCAAGACCGTAATCTGCGAATAAAATAAGAATACAACTTATCACAACGGCCGTTGTACTGGCTTGTCCGATTTCCAGTGCACCACCTTTTACATGATACCCAAAATAAGCTGAGATACTAGAAATAATAAAAGCGAAGGTGAATGATTTAATTAATCCGAAGGTGAGATTGAAAGGAATAAAGTCTTTTATTAAGCCTAAGGAAAACTGCTCTTCATTCATAACGCCGCTCATTACAGCAGCTATGTAACCGCCCCAAACACTTAGAAACATGGATACGACTATAAGTAAAGGGATAACTACAAAAGAGGCCGCAATTTTAGGAAGAATAAGGTACGTTTTTGTATTAATGCCCATAATTTCCAGTGCGTCAATTTGTTCGGTTACACGCATATTACCCAACTCGCTGGCAATTTTTGAACCAACTACCCCGGCTAACACAATGCAGACTACCGTAGGCGATAATTCGAGAAAGGTACTATCGCGAATAATTTGTGCGATAACATATTTCTGAACTAAAGGACTGATTAACTGATATGCAGTTTGAACGGTGGTTACCGCCCCGAGAAACACCGAAATAATAATTACAATTCCTAAAGACCGGATACCGATTTCATTACACTGATGGATAAACTCTTTCCAATACACTTTAGAGTTTTCAGGTTTTGAAAACATATCCTTGAGCATCAACAGGTATCTTCCAAAATGTTCTAATGCACGAATCATTCGGGCAAATGTAAGGATTTGATACATGCGAAATTCTAGGATTCCTGAAAGAAGAAAGGGAACGAAAAAAAATCCTTTCAAAAACCTTACTGTCTTCGTTTTAAGTTATCTTAGATTAATCAAATGACCATTATGAAAAATCTAGTTCTACTTTTCGTTTTACTTTCATGCTACATTTCCTCTACTTCCCAAATTATTTGGTATGAAGATTTCACAACTCCCGGTGCCTGGAATTTAAATGTTGTAAACGGGCCCGAAGGACAAACACCAGATGATTTCGTAATTTCTAATATACCCTATACATGGTACACGTCATCCTGTGCTGAAATTAATGACAATAGAGCTTTATGCATACAAGGTGGTGGTGGCCCCGGCTCTTTTGAACCAGATTTTTGGTTTTCCAGTGCTACCATGTCAAACCGAAATGCGATTTCACCTACCATCAATTGTTCGGGATACAATAACTTAATCCTTCGCTTTCAATATTTCGAAGGTGGTGATACTGCTGATAATGCCAAACTACTTTATTTTGATGGCGTTACTTGGAGTATGCTACAGGATCTTCCTAAAACTACCTTATGCAGTCTAACACCTCAATGGACGCATTATGAAATTGCGCTTCCTGCTTCAGCTAATAATAATCCTAATGTACAAATAGCTGTTAATTGGACGCAAGATGGTGATATGACGGCTATTCAACCAGGCATTGGTGTTGATAATATATATGTAGTTGCAAGTCCTGGTTCGAGCACATTAATTTCTTCAGAAACTGCCTCTACTACATGGTGCTTATGCGGCAATCATTCCCTTAGTTATATGTCGAATGCTACCTTCAATCCGGGCAATGTTTTCAGCGTACAATTATCTGATCCTTTTGGAAGTTTCGCATCACCAACCGTTATTGGAAGTGTGATCAGTACTCATCCTTATGATATGATTCCATGCACAATCCCTTGCACGCAAACCTTAGGTAATGCTTATCGAGTTCGTGTGGTAAGCTCAAATCCTGTTTTTATTGGCAATGATAATGGAAGCGATATTACCATACCGGCGTCAACAACGCCCACGATTTCTATTAATGCCACAGTGCCTAGTCCGCATTGTCAGGGTGATATGATAACTTTCAATGCAACCCTAAGTAATGCCGGTGCATCACCTACCTTTCAATGGACAAAAAACGGTTTACCCTTCGGAATAGCCACGCCCCCCTTTTCAACCACAGCCTTATCAAATGGCGATGTGGTAAACTGTATAGTAAAAAGCAGTATGGTTTGTTCCTCGCCCTTGTACGACACGAGTAATAGCCTGTCGTTCACCGTTGGTGCGGTACCATCTCTAACGTTATCTGTGATACCTACGAGCACAATTTGTTCTGGGAATCCGGTAACGATAACCGGTTTTGGCGGACAAAGCTATCAGATTGTACCGGCTGTAACGAGTGGTGTTCCATTTATCCCAACCTCAAATACTACATATACAATAACCGCTATAGCAAGTAATGGCTGTACCTCTTCGCTCACTACTCCAGTTAGTGTAATCAATTCGCCAGTGGTTGGTGGTTCTGTAACGCCATCGAATATAGTGTGCGAAGATGATATGGTAACACTGAATGGAAGCGGTGCTGTGAGTTATAGCTGGACAGGTGGCGTAAGCAATAATGTACCTTTTTCCATTCAGGCGAGCTCCGTGTACACCGTTACGGGTACGGCTAGTAATGGCTGTACTTCTACCTCGGTGGTTGCCGTAACCGCCAATCCAAATCTGCCCATCAATGTATCGTTATCAACAAATCCTAACCCGGTAGTTATAGCACAAAACACTACCTATACCTTAAATACCGGTGGTATTACCACTTATCAAATTCGGTGGTATAAAAACGGAAGTTTGGTAAGTACTACGAATAATCCAAACAATCAATACCAAACCATTCCTTCAAGTTTAAACGATACGGTTTATGCGGTCATCATTCCAACAGGATGCTATCAACCCGACTCCTCAAAATCCTCCACAATAAGTCCTCAATTTGCGTCTTCAATTTCTTCATTCCAAGAAAAAAGCATGACTATCTATCCGAATCCTGTATCCGATATACTTCAAATTTATAGTGAAGAAAATATTGAACGCATTACGATTCGCAATCTAACCGGACAAACGCTCTATGAATATCAAATACAAAAACCAGTTCAGGAATTCCATGTATCTGTGAATTCTATTTCCGATGGCATGTATTGGATTGAACTTGAAACCTCGAACCACAGGAAACAAATTTCAAGAGTACTTATTCAACACTAAATTTTTTCTACTACCGTAACGAAAATAATATCGCCACCAAATGCACTTGTATTAATTACTTCGCTTTGAATTAATTTGGCTTGACCATTTTGAAGAAGTGTTTGAATTACATCATCATTTTCCATCTTCCAAATACTACAAGTAATATAAATTAAGTTACCTCCGGATTTAAGGTAATGCCAAACTTGCTTAACAATTTTACATTGCAGTTTATGAAACTCATGTAACTTTTCTTCGGTAAAGAAATAACCTTGTTCGGGTGCTTGCGCCCAAGTTCCGGAGCCGCTGCAAGGCACATCACAAATAATATGATCCACTTCTTTAAAGTCTTTAGTTACCAGAGGTTGAGAAGCATCGTGTAGAAAAACTCGTTTTCCTAAATCGTAATGATACGTTCGCAAACGTTGACGATAATTTTCCAGAATTGAAGACCGAATATCACTTGCAAATAATCGCAGGTCGTGATTTTTATCGAGAAGCAATAAAGATTTTCCACCACTGGCTGCGCAGCAATCCCACCAGGTTTCGTGGGATTGTGGATGTAAAAAACGTGCTACTTGTTGTGTAGATAAATCCTGAATTACATAATCCTCTTTTTGAGGTAGTGCTGTTTCTAAATCGATCTTATCCTGAATGGCGATGCAATCGATAGTAGGTTGTTGAAAGGATATTCCTTGTTTCTTTAAAATCGAAAGGATGCCTTCTTTGTTTCTCCGTATTCGAAGAAATACGCTTTTCTCTTGAAAGAGGTAATGAATATAATCTGTGATCGAAACACCTTCCGTTAACGTTGCAGACAAATCGAAATCAACTTGGTATTGTTGTTTTAGATAATTGATTTTTTCCTGAAGCGTTTGATGGTAATATGGTGCTCCTTCAGGAAATGTTTTCTCAAAAAATAATTGAGGTAATCTTCCACTTAAAAAACTTCCATACAGAATTTGATCTTGCTTTTTAAGACGATTGAACGATGGAATCCGATAGAATCCAAAAACCAATTCAGTTATGTATTTCCGATCGCGTGAACCGAATTTTTTATTCTGTCTGAAATAATTCTTAAGAAATAAATACAACGGCATTTGCAAATTGTACTGTTCAACGAGATGCTCAGCAACTTGCAAATAAGAGGATGCGAACATAGTTTACAGTTCGAGCAACATTTTACTTGGATCGATACCTGTAAGTAACAAGGAAGGGTTTTCTAAGAGTTCTTTCACTCGTACTAAGAAACCAACACTTTCGCGGCCATCAATGATGCGGTGGTCATAGCTTAAGGCAAGGTACATCATCGGACGAATAACAACTTGTCCGTTTATAGCCATCGGACGATCTTGTATTTTATGCATGCCTAAAATGGCAGACTGTGGTATATTGATGATCGGTGTACTCATGAGCGAACCGAAAACACCCCCATTGGTTATAGTAAACGTACCACCCGTCATTTCTTCGATGGTTAATTTATTATCACGTGCTTTACCGGCCAAAGAGAGAACTTCTTTTTCAATTTCTGCCATACTCAAGCTTTCCGCATTGCGAATTACAGGAACCACTAATCCCTTCGGAGCACTTACCGCAATCGAAATATCGCAGTAATCGTGATATACAATTTCATCGCCGTCTATATAGGCATTCACCGCTTTCCATTCTTGTAAAGCGATGCAACATGCTTTGGTAAAGAAACTCATAAAACCTAAACCAACACCATGCTTTTCTTTAAATAAATCCTTGTACTTAGAACGCAGTTCCATGATGGCCGTCATGTCAACCTCATTAAAGGTAGTTAACATGGCCGTGCTGTTTTTAGCTTCTACTAAGCGGCGACTTACAGTACGACGAAGATTACTCATTTTGTCGCGCTTATCATTTCGTGTAAACAACTCCTTACCCGGAATAGTACCTGGTTTTTCGAGTGAAGCTAGTACGTCGTGTTTAGTTATTTTACCACCCGGACCAGTTCCAGGAATTTTGCTTGCATCTACTTTTTTGTCGGCAATGATATTAGCTGCAACGGGAGTGGCTTTAGAATCGAAATTAAGCGTTGCTTGTGCCGGTGGTGTTTCTGATTTAGGCGGAACCGCTTTGGGTGTAGTATCTTCGGAAGCTACCGGAGCATCGGCAGGACGAGCCGCCGTTTCATCTATAGAACAAGCGTGATCGCCAATAGCTAAAGTAGCACCTTCTTCTGCAACATGTTTTAAAATTCCGGCTTGTTCAGCATTGAGTTCAAACGTGGCTTTTTCACTTTCTAATTCACAAAGTACTTCATCGCGTTCAACCCACGCCCCATCTGGCTTTGTCCATTTAACAAGGGTAACTTCATTAATACTTTCGCCTACCGGTGGAACTTTAATCTCAATCATGGGCGCAAATATAATTTGGTAATTTGATAATTAGACAAGCTGAACGATTGCAAGGAAGGAAATTCTTGAGGTAAGCGCAGTTGCAGGAAATATCCTACCTGCACACGCCACTGCTTAATTGTAATTTAATAACGTGCATAAAGGTATATTTGCACAACCTATTAGTCACATAAGCATGCATAAAACACTACTACGCATGATCGCGTTTGGTATGTTGTTCCTTTACAGCATATCCCTTCATTCACAAATAATCATTTCGCAGTATTACGAAGGGAGTGGTACGAATAAATGGATTGAATTAACGAATATGGGTAGCTCGGCGGTTAATACAGCCTCACCCCAATTAAAACTCGGGCTCTGGGCGGTGAGTGGTTCTGCCGGCAATATTACGTTCACCGGAAGCCCTTCACAAACGCTTAATTTAAACATCACCATTCCGGCTAACGGAACTGTGCTTATTGGTAATACCGGTAACGGCACCGAGGTTCCTTATCTCAATGGAAGCAGTGCTGCTCAAAACAGTAATTCCGTAATTAACTTTAATGGTAACGATGGCATTGCCTTACTGGATGCTGCGAATAATGTGATTGATCGTTTTGGTACAGGAATCAATGCGGTTGATATTAGTTATGTTAGAAATACGTCAGTTACCAACCCAAGCAGCACCTTTGTTTTAAGTCAGTGGACAAACACTTCCTTAGCAAATGTTCAAACAGCATTAATTTCTAGTAGTGCCTATCTCGGTTTTCATATTTCTACTTTATGTACCACACCGGTTTCACAACCAAGCACTATGGTATTTACTTCGGTGAGTAATGTAAGTGTTACAGGAAGTTTTACCACAACAGCTGCTGCCGATGAATACCTTGTACTGCGCAGTAACAGTGCAACGCTCACCCAATTGCCTGTTGATGGAACAACCTATTCAACCTCGGATATACTGGGCAATGCGGTAGTTCAATACAGAGGTAACTTAAATACGTTTACTGCAACCGGATTAACCAATGGCGCAACGTATTACTTCACGGTTTTTGCTATTAAAAGTACATCTTGCAATGGTGGTCCTAAATACAGAACGATAGCCCCTTTACAGCAATCGGTAACAACGAATACTAACTGTGCAGAACCTTTGGCACAACCTACGAATTTGGTTTTTACGAATGTTACAAGTAATAGTATTTCCGGAAGTTTTACTGCAGTTCCTTCCGCCGAAGAATACCTTGTGCTTCGCAGTAACGATAATATTTTAACGGCTAATCCGGTTAATGGTGTACTCTATCAAACTGGCGATCAACTAGGGAATTATACTGTTGTTTATCGCGGTCCACTCAATTCATTTTTTGATTGGGGATTAGATGGAAACCTTACTTACTTCTATAAAATATTTAGCGCTAAAACAACAGCCTGTACCGGAGGAATTCGCTACTTATTATCTCTTAAACCCTTACGAGGTTATACAACTACCAACCTTACCACCTATTCTATTTACCAAGGCAATTTGCATTCGCATAGTGAATTGAGTGATGGCACGGGAACTGTAAGTGGCAATTTGGCTTATGCAGATGCCGCCACCTGTATGGATTTTTTAGGTATCAGCGACCATAATCATACCAGCGCCGGCATGTCGCTTACAAACTGGCTACAAGGTGTAGCGGCTGCTAAAACGGCCAGCACATCAAGCTTTTGCGCATTATACGGTATGGAATGGGGAACCATTTCGGGTGGAGGACATGTGGTAGTGTATGGCACGGATTCGTTGATGGGTTGGGAAAACGGACAGTATCAAGTTTTTGTTCCTGAAGATACTTATTTAGGTAGCGGTGGTTTATTTGAAACCATTGCGAATTACAACGGAAGGGTTTTTGCAACGTTAGCACATCCGAATAATGCTGATTTTAATAACCTGGTTGATACGTATGATGCGTCTGCCGATGCTGCCATAATTGGTAGTGCTGTTGAAAACGGACCAAGTACATCAACGGTGGTTAACTATACCGACTATCCGGCATCGATGGCCTATTTAACATACTTTAGAAATTTATTAGCGAGAGGGTATCATGTAGGGCCAACAATAGATCACGACAATCATAATGTAACCCATGGCCATACGGCATATTCGCGCACGGCTGTGCTGGCAGCATCGGTGCATAAACGTCATATTATGGATGCTCTTCGAAACAGAAGGTTCTATGCAACACAAGATTGCGGTGCTTTGGTAAATTTTAAAATTGGTTCAGCTGAGATGGGCAGTATTACAACAAATATTTCAGCACCTACGTTGGTTATTAATGCAAATACAAGCAGTCCGGTGACCTCTATTAAACTATTCTCCGGAGTTCCGGGTAGTGGTTCTAATGCAACCCAGTTAACAAGCACCACATCGTCTTCTCTAACTTACACCCATACTGGTTTAGCGAATCTCTCTACACGTTATTATTATGTTGATATTACAGAAGCAGATGGCAAACGCATTATTACGGCACCTATTTGGTACACACGGAATGATCAACTGATCGAATTAAATCCAACGGTATCGGAACGTATTCCAGAGGCTCAAACAAACATGAACGAACTAAGTGTATATCCGAATCCGTGTAGCGAATTCGTTGTTTTTGAAGTTCAAAAAAGGGAAGAAGAAACTGCTGAAGTACTATGTTATGATATGTTTGGCAGAAAGCAGCAACACCTATTCTTTGCGGAACATGAATTTAGAAAACAACTTGATGTACACGATCAAGCTCCGGGTTTATATACTTATATGTACATAAGTTCAGACGGAAGAAAAGTTCAAGGAAAATTCTCTATCCGGTAAGGTTCAAGATGGAACACATTCGGTTAATTGTTTAGCATGATGTGATGAAGGTTATTGCTTTGAAGCAAGTACAGCTGCTCGTGTAAGCGTATCCAACTTGATTCTTTAAAAAAATGAAGGTAAGAAAACGAATATTCTTTTTCTTCCTCTATATTTGCACTCCTCAAATGGACAATGTAGCTCAGTTGGTTAGAGCATCAGATTGTGGTTCTGAGGGTCGTGGGTTCGAGACCCATCATTGTCCCAGCTTTAAATACCATTAAAAAAACTTCCCTTCGGGGGAGTTTTTTTGTCTATTCCTTGCGGAGTAGCATTGCGGCCAAGTTAATCAGTTATAACATATAACGCAATACCCAGTGTGACTTGAATCTTAGTAAATCTGCGTTCATCACTTTATCCTTCAAATCAGTATTCCAATGTTTATGAATGGAAACGGTTTAGATGGAATAATAGACTTGAAAGATTTTTATCATAACTAGCTTAATTAATAAGCGTTAGAAATAAAATCTGTATTTCGATAATTCTCGCTGCTTGTGGGTTGACTCAATAAAAGTTTGCTTCAAAAATATAACACAAAGTATTCTCACGACGCGCTAAGCTCCTATTGCCAGAGCAGGAATTAAACTTAACTGTTGATCGGGTTATTTGTAAGAAGAGTAAATGATTGCTTTATAAATATAAATTTCCTATTTTTGAAAAGTTTCTATTTAAGCGTTATACTAATTCATATCAAATTTTAGTTTATGAAAATTTCTCAATATAGCATCTGTCTTATTCTTTGCTTTATTTTTAGTTTTTCCGCTCAAGCGCAATGGATGCAAACTGGCGGGCCCTTGGGAGGTCATAATATACATTTTGCAAAATCAACGGGTGGCAAACTCTGGGCATCGACTCCAGATGGAATTCAATATTCAACTAATGATGGAAACACTTGGCAGAAAGCTTTCCCGAATACTAATATTGGAAATTATGTATTGGCTTTTGGAGATACTATTTTTGCAGTAATTACAGATTACTCAATTTATGTTCCAAGTATTCCATCTAATTCGTATTCAATTGTGTCGTATGACAATGGTATATCATGGCCAGATACCAATGAATGGTATAGCTTAAATGTCAGCGTAAACTTATATAATGTTGAGAAGAGCACATCGAAAATTTATCAAATAACGATGGGGCAAAGTTCGGATATGGGTGCCACTTGGTCTCCGATTCCAACAGGTGTTTTGGGTGCAACCATATCCGAAATACAAGCCTATAAACAATATGTTGCCCAAAACGAACAAACAACCATAGGATATAGTACGGTATCTTTTGATGATCATAACTCAATAGTTTATTCTGCACCGTCCTATCCGAATAAAGTTGTTGGAGTAATGGATTCTATTATTTTCTTTGAAAATTCTTCTACATCAATTGTTAAGCTTTTACGATCTACAACGCTCGGAGCTAGTTTTGATACTGTGTTACAACTTCCATTCGGCTATAGTTTTGGGGGGTGTTCAAATTTTCATCCAAATAACGATACTATTTATCTTACTGCAATAAATGTATCATCACTCCAAAATGATATTGTTTACAGAAGCTTGAATAAAGGAATTACCTGGCAGCCGATGAGCAATAATTTTAGTTCGCAATACAAGAATGAAATTGTCAAAACAGCTTCTAACGAATTTTTGTACGAATATTTAGAAGAGGTAAAAAAGTTTAATGAGCTAACAGACACCTTTACGTTATTTAATAATTCAATTAAGGGGCGGCGAATATTCGACCTCATTTCCTCTAACAATTCGTTGTATAGTTATGGCTTAGATTTCCTTTATAGAAGTGATGACAATGGCGTCAGTTGGACTAATATTTCTCCCAATAAAGCTTTCTACCAAAATCCATATTCGTGTCATGGTGTAGAGCATGACACGTTGTTTGTTACTTATGTAGATACCTTATTTTATAGTTTCAATAAAGGCAATAGCTGGTCGTATACGCTTGATACTCTGCCTTGGATCCAAAACTACTATTATCTACATCATGGTTTACTCTACACACTTTCCGACTCTTTTAAATATTCATCCGATTTTGGTTTAACGTGGAATGTTGCTAATGGAGGCGTTCTAACTAATTCTGCCTCTCGTAATTTTTTCACAGATAGAGATACCCTGTTTTGTTACGAGAATGGTTCATGGCCGGCCCTTTGTTATTTAAATACTCAAACAAATAGTTTTGATTATATATCAAATTCACCAATGAGTGGGAACTATATCAGGATTAATGGAATTTGGTTATTTTATAGCGGAAATAATTTGCAATACAGTTTGGATGGTATTTTTTGGACGAATTGCAATACGGGACCTATCGGTAGTTTCTCTATTTGGGGTCAGCCTGTGTTTTTAAATGGTATTTATTATTGTACTCTGGATCGTGATAAATTATATTTTAGTGCAAATGGGATAGAATGGCAGAAAGCTGAAAGTTTGGATATGAATATATTCTATGATGCTGTGATGCCTATTAATTACCGAGATATAACCGCCCATAATGGTAAATTATACAAGTTAAGTACATTTAGGAGCGTTTGGGTGTTAGATGATACATTATATAGTTATCAGGGCGAGGTGTACTTTGATGACAATAATAATGGCATTAAAGACGCTATAGAAACATCGTGTCCGAATACCATTGTAGCTACACCAAACTACTTCACCAATACCAATGCAACGGGTTCGTTTAACTTATTTTGTTTTAACAATAATGACACCTTGAAGGTAAGCTTACCACAGAATTATATTTCGAACCCCGCTTATCATTTAATAGACAATAACTCCTTTTTTGAAAAAAACTTCGGAATATATTGTCCTATAAGTTTTATAGATAATAAAGTAGACTTAACCAATACCGCAGTGTTCAATCCTGGTTTTCAAACTCACCTGATTACAACAATTAAAAATGAAGGTAGCATTGCTTCTAATCCTACCCTTACTTTAACCATTGATACCAATTTAACCTTTGTTTCTTCGATACCCACGCCAACTAGTGTTGTTGGCAATGTATATACCTTTACCATACCAACCTTGGAAAAATTAACATCCACCAACGTAGACATGATAGTTGCCACCAACGTAGGAACAGCATTATTAACACCTATATTATGCATTGCACAATTGGATACAATTGCGGATGTTTCACCATCCAATAATACCTATATTCTCAGCTCCGAAGTAGTTGGATCTTTTGATCCTAATGATAAAACGTGCAAACAAGGTACTACGTTTACAACATCACAGGTTGCAAATGATGAAGCTCTTGAATATACTATTCGCTTTCAGAACACTGGTAGCTTTCCAACAAGTTTTGTAAAAATTTTAGATACCCTCAGCTCCAAGATGGATTTATCAACTTTTAAATTCATAGGATCTAGCCACCCTGTATCAATGGATCTGAATTACAATGGAATTATAGGTTTTAATTTTAACCCACTTATGTTGCCCGATTCAGGAAGTAATGAAACAGAAAGCCATGGTTTTGTTAAGTACTCTATAGAGCCAAGAGAAAATGTTCAAATAGGTGATGTGTTAATGAATACAGCCTACATTTATTTTGATTACAATGCACCTATTGTTACCAATACTACCTCAACGGAAATAATAGGATCACTTACCTTGAATACTGTTAAGAACAAATCTAACCTGTTGAAAATTTATCCTAACCCTACCAATCACTTAGCTTATCTGGATTTGGAAAATAATTTTTCTAAAAATTGTAAGGCATTTATATATAATATGAAGGGTGAAGAAGTGTATTGTTTGCCATTGAACCATAGGTTGACAAAAATAAATACCGCAACCTGGAATCCAGGCACCTATTTAATTGTAGTGCGTAATGCAACCAACGAGGTTGTTGTTCGTGGTAAACTGGCCGTTTTAGATAAATAACCTTTAGCCCGTGCGCTTGTAGTCTGTGAATATTTTAATAGGACGCGAAGTATTGCATCCTGCGGTGGGGCGTATTTACGAAGCGGTTCTTCGGATGCCCTTTCAAGAAACGTTTTCTTCCAATTAAAAATAAATCAAATGCCCCTTCAACTGTCCTTTTGAATTAAGCTCTAAGGTGGGCATAGGAATTTTTAGTTTTAGAAAATGCAGTGCTTTTAATACCGCCGGTGTTTTACCTTTAATGGTTATTCTACTTAGGTCAATATCCGGTGAAAGATAGCACTGTCGAATGCGTGCTTCCCGATTCAAATTGAAAAACTGATTACTCATTTTATCAAAACCAACATTACTGTAACCTCCATACATTCCGTCTGCTCCGTAACCGACTGCAATATTCAACCACTTCGGGAACTTAGTATGTTTCATAAAACTAGAAGGATTTACACTCAACCAATACGTTTGATGATTATAATCTTTCAGTATGCGTTCAGGAATGGAACTCCCGTATAAATGATCGGCTCGTTGTTGTAATTCTGCATCGGGGTATTTTTTGAACTGCGATGAAAATTTATACTGAATACGCTGTTCACCCCACGCATACTCTTGCACTGAGAACAACAAAGCACCTCCAGTATTAGCGGCAATATCGCCAACGCTAAATCCCCATTCCGCACTAAAGCCATCTAAAATTTCAATCACCGTAACATAGGCAATACCCATTCCGGCACCGTAAAGGGCAGCATTCTTTTTCTTCACACCCGACCATCGAAACAAAGCCGTACTAAATTGCGCACCCCAATAGGCACTCCATCCATGACCTATTTTATCTACCTGCAGCCATTCCTTGCTGTCGTTATAAAAATGAAATTTGCTTCTTGGGTAATTCGCATACCAAGCTTTGTTTAAAGCTACCATACTGCCACCCCAAATTGCAGCTTGCGTTCCACAAACCAAAGCAAATCGCTCTTTGTTCAAGGTATCAGGTACTTTAAACAGGTTTGTGCTGTGTGCTTGTAACACCATTCCAGAAAGACACAAAAAAAGTGAACAAATGACCCTTCGCATGTGTCAAAAGTAAGGGCTTTTAATACAACTAAAATTCAAGAAATAAAACCAGATTCGGATTGGAGTGCGTTACGGAAATACGAAACAGGGATTTACCAATTTCAACAAAACCTAACTTTCGATAGAAATTAATTGCACGTTGGTTTCCTTCCCAAACATTCAACCAAAAACCTTCTTGTTTATAACGCTTTGCTTCTTGTAAAGCAAATTGAAATAATTTCAATCCGGCTTGTTGTCCCAGATAATCTTCCAAAAGATAGATCCGATCAAGTTTGCAAGGATGTTCGCAACGCAATAAATCATGTTTGCAATCCGTAATAAAATTCAAAAAACCAATCGGCTTGTTGCCTAAACAAAGGTAATAATAGTGATTTCCTTGCTTGCTTAATTTGTGTTGAAAAAGTTGTTCCGTATAGTGCTCTTCTATATAAGCGTTAATATTTTCATTCGTAGTACTACTTCCATGTGATTGACGAAACGTGGTGGCGGCCAATGCTGCTAGTGCATCGGCTTCTTCCCTCTGAATAGCTCGAATCACATGCACCGTACTACTAATTGGAAGAACAATCTTGTATACTAATATCCTTTAGGTAAGCCGTAAAATCGGGTATGCTTACGCTGGCTTCTACACAACTTCCATAAAAGCAATCTTCGCCTTTCGGTTTTTGAAAATGACAACCGGGTACCGAAATGCTCACCGGTTCGCCGGTTTTTATTTGTTTCCCTAAGATGGTGTACGTTTTGGTTTTGCTATCAATGAAATATTCATTCAATTCATAATCGTTACCCAATACATTCACCTTGCCTTTTTGTTCGGAAGGATTAAAATAGAAAATGGTTTTATTATCCTGACTGAACGTTATTTGACCTGATTGAGGCTTCATCGATAAAAAAGCAACATCACGTTTAGGTGTTGTCGATTTAGAGGATTTACCTTTTTGCGAAAAACTTGTTTTACAAAATAAAAGAAAGATAGCAAGTGTTAGCCATTGTATTTTTCTCATGATTTGAAATTTATGTTGAAACGAATGTAGAAAAAGTATTTCATTACACCTGAAAAACGCCCACATTCATTTCCTTCTCAATAGGTGCATGATTGGCGGCGGCAATACCTTCTGAAATTACTTTTCGAGTTTCTATCGGATCAATAATTGCATCTACCCATAAACGGGCAGCTGCATAATACGATGTGGTTTGTTCTGAATAGCGAGAAATAATTTTATCGAGCATTTCTTTTTCTTCTTCCGGAGAAATTTCCTGTCCTTTCGATTTTAACGCAGCCACCTGAATTTGCAATAAGGTTTTTGCGGCTTGCTCACCACCCATAACCGCTATTTTTCCATTAGGCCAGCTATAAATGAAACGCGGATCGTATGCCTTACCGCACATAGCGTAATTGCCTGCGCCATAGCTATTGCCTATGATGATGGTTATTTTTGGAACCACTGAATTGGAAACGGCATTCACCAGTTTGGCACCATCTTTAATAATACCGCTATGCTCACTTCTACTTCCAACCATAAATCCGGTTACATCTTGCAGAAACACTAAGGGTATCTTTTTTTGATTACAATTCATAATGAAGCGTGCAGCTTTATCAGCACTATCATTATAAATTACTCCGCCAAGTTGCATTTCATTTTTTCCGCTTTTTACAATCTTACGTTGATTGGCAACGATACCTACGGCCCAACCATCCACACGAGCATAACCGCAAACAATTGTTTTGCCGTAATCTTTTTTAAACTGATCAAATTCAGAATTATCAACCAGTCGTTCAATTACTTCAACAACATCATATTGTTTATTATTTTCAGGAGAAATTATACCGTAAATTTCTTCTTGTTTTTTCGTAGGTGGTTGAGATTTTATTCTGTCGAAACCGGCCTTTTCTTGGGATCCAATTTTATCGATAATTCGTTTCACCTGATCAAGGCATTCTTTTTCGGTTTTGAATTTATAATCAGCGATACCGGAAATTTCGGTATGGGTAACAGCACCTCCCAATGTTTGGATGTCAACATCTTCACCAATAGCTGCCTTGGCCAGATAAGGCCCGGCCAAGAAAATCGAACCGTTTTCTTCAACCATTAAGGTTTCATCGCTCATGATAGGTAAGTAAGCGCCACCGGCAACACAACTCCCCATTACGGCTGCAATTTGGGTAATTCCCATGCTACTCATTCGGGCATTGTTACGAAAAATTCGACCGAAATGTTCTTTGTCTGGGAAAATTTCATCCTGCATAGGCAAGTACACACCGGCACTATCTACAATATAAATAATTGGTAATCTGTTCTCCATGGCCATCTCCTGTAAACGAAGATTTTTCTTCCCTGTAATAGGAAACCAAGCCCCTGCTTTCACCGTTTGATCGTTGGCTACAATAACGCACTGACGGCCTTTTACGTAACCAATTCCGGCAACGGTTCCTCCGGCAGCACAACCACCATGTTCTTTGTACATCTCATAGCCGGCAAAGGCCATCATTTCTATAAAATTACTGCCCTTGTCGATAAGGTATTGAATACGCTCACGGGCGGTCATTTTACCTTTTTCCTTTTGTTTCGCAATGGCTTTATCGCCACCACCTTTCTCGATTTGAGCAAGTTTTTGTTTCATGGCACTCACAGCGAGTTTCATGCCATCTTCATTCTTATTGAATTCGATATCGATTTTCTTTGCCATAGGATGGCGAAGGTAATGAGGGATTGTTATATACGAGCAGGGTTATGATGGTGATTGTTGTTTACCTCTTCGTGTTTCTTTAAAGTATATCTTGTTCTGATTTTACTTCGAGGGGTGGTATATCCCGACTTTGCTCTTTGGATAAAATGGAAAATAATTTATTGCGGTATTTAAACACCATTAAGGCGAGCATAAATTCAATGAAACCCTCAGTAAAGGTACTTGTGGTATACATGGCGATTTCATTATTCGATACTTTCTCACTAAAAGCCATGATAGCATGTTTCAGCATCCAACTAAAACCATGAAGCAAGAAATAGCTCGCCGTGAGCATTAAACCCAACTCCATCATGTTCAGTTGTTTGGTTTCAAGCATGATTTGATCGCGTTTAGATGGTGGTATGAAAAGTTCTGCAACCTTATCAGAAAAAATACAGAGCAAACTATAGAGAACCAGTTCAAACACAGGACCAAGGAAATACAGCAAATAATTCAAATCAACACGTCCGTTATCGGCATACAAATCACCGAGCGTGTTGAAGATCATGAAAAAAAGGTCTTTTGCTTTAAAAAGAAACAGATATAGACCAATAGCACAAATAAGTGTTTTAAAAAAATCGCGGGTGGTCATGGTGAGAAATTAGGTTCAAACTTAAGTTATAAATTCAGTGAAGTGCCTTAAGGATACTTGATTTATTCGCTCCGCCCTATTTTGAGTTAGCGAAGAAACCTATCGGTAACTGCAAGCCTTAAAACTTTCAAACTAAAACTATCATTTTGCTTTTTATCTTCGCGGCATGAAGTTACCGATTGTTGCGTATGGTCATCCTATTCTGCGAAAAAAAGCCCTTGACATTAACGCTGATTTTCCAAACCTACAAGAACTCATAGAAAACATGTGGGAAACCATGTATCATTCCAATGGTGTTGGTTTAGCGGCACCTCAAATAAATCAATCGATACGTTTATTTGTAGTAGATAGCGTTCAGATTGTTGAAAGTGCTGAAGAGGATGAAAAGGAAAAATATGCGAAGGAAAAGCCGGTAAAGCAAGTTTTTATTAATGCGCAAATTGAAGAACTGCATGGCGATGATTGGAAATACAATGAAGGATGCCTCAGTATTCCAAAGGTAAGAGAAGATGTTATGCGACCGGAAGAAGTAACCTTAACTTGGGTTGATGAGCAGTTTCAATCGCACACCGCTACCTTTGATGGCATTACGGCACGTATAATTTTACATGAGTACGATCATATTGAAGGGAAATTATTCATCGATCATATTAGTCCGCTAAAGCGACGTTTAATAAAATCGAAATTGGATAATATTACGAAAGGAAAGGTAAGTGTGGATTACAAAATGATGTTTCCAAAATAGCCATCAACTTATTGTTTCAGCCAAGCTAAAACATCTTTATCTTTTAGAATGATATAATTCGTGTGCTTGATTTCAGTGGTGTCTTCCATCCATTTAATCGAAGGAACACCTTTCTTACCCGCCATGGCTACAAATTGTTCCACCCCATTAAACATAGAGTGTGGTATTTTTTGCGCTTGAGTTTCTTCGAAGAAACTGGTCATGTTAGTGCTATCGCCATTCAAAACGAAGTAAAAAGGAATTTCCGGATGTTTTTCATGCATGATGCGCATTTTTTTAGCGGCTTTTCTGCAATGCTCACAAGTTAAACTCATAAAAGCAATGATATGTTTACCCTTACGTAATTCCTGATCGGGGGCTTTGTTATTTTTCGAGGTGTACAACAAACTTAAGGGAATCGGATTGTTTTCTATTTTCGGTTTATCGTATAAATAAAAGCAATCCGGAATACTGAGCACAAAAGGTAAACTCAAGCAAATCATAAGCGTACCAAAAACAATCCATCGATCATAAGGCAATCGCCATTCCGTTTTAATAAAATGAAGAATATAAATTGCCACGAGTAAAATGGCATTCTTTACTAACGATTCGAGGGGCGTCATTGGTAACACCTCACCAAAACATCCGCAGTTACTGTTGTTTCCGTGTTGTATAAAAATTATTACTAGGTAGGCAGAGAACAATAAGAGGGTAATGAACGACAAGGGAATAGCCAGTTTCCGTATTCGGAAACAACTTATGAAGAGTAGTCCGATAAAAAATTCTAAGCCTATTAACAACCGAGCCAAAATTTCGGCGGCATTCCAACCTAAAAAAGTATTCTCTACAATGATCCAACCGAACTGCTCGAGGGTGGGTATCTTCGACCAGGCTGAAAATATGAAAACTACTCCGATGGCTACAGATAATAAAAGGAACAGGATATTCTTGAAGGATATTTTTTCTTTCAACATAATTTATTGCAGGATCGAAATATTTTCTGAAACAGTTACTGGAATGGTTAAGTACACACCGCCTTTACCCAACTTAGCGCTACCTTGAACCGTTAATTTGTTTGATTTAGAAAAGAGCGACGTAAAGGCTGTTCCCAAAACCTTCCAAGGATCGAAATGGGCTACAACGGGAAAAACAAACTTCGACATTTTAGGAATTTGTGTTTTTTCCGGTTGATCTGCGATACCAATGAATTTATCGTTGAGGTAAATACTTAAGTTCGTTTGCTTTACATCGATTCCAAAATTATTAGGGTTGTAGTATTCTAAATTAATTCGAATAGCGGCTTTATTCATAGAAATGCTTTCGACTTTGGTACTTTGAATACCGATGTAATCAATCTCCTTTACTTTGGTACAGCCGGCTGATGTAAAAAAGAGAATAATCGCAATAAATGCGGATAATAGAAGGGGTTGCTTAACCCGATTATTGAAAATATTGAAATACACGATGTTTGCTTCGATTTTCTTTGTCGTTCGTTGAATTTGTGAGGAATAAACTACTTCGCCAATTTGGGTTAACCAGTTCATCCGTTTCGGTGGAGTGCAAAAGTATAAATTGGTTCGATAACATACCCGGTTGAACAAATAAAAACTTTACGTTGTTTCGTCCGTTGGCGGAGTAATAGAACCAAACTTCATAAGGACGGGCATTTTTCTCTTGCAAACAACGTTCTAGTTTATCCGGATGGCCGTAGTTTATGTAAATTCTTCCTCGATCGGTTTCATACCCTTTCTCCTGTGCATTGCCGTATGTTTTCGCAACGAAATTGAGTTTCTCGGTATATAACTTCCAAGCTTTCTCTGGGTTGCTTGCATCTCGATTCAGCCAGAAATTATAAAAGAAAAGTTGGAGTACTTTCAGATCATTTGCTTGTTCAACCCCGCGAATAAAGGTTACTTCTGCACCTCTGGCAATAGGCATCAAAGCGGCAATATTGATACGTAGTTGTTTCAGGCTATATTGTTCTACAAACGTTTGTTTCAAAGGCACGGCATGTTGTGTATCGCTTGCACTCTCCAGGTACTCCGTTTTGATTTTTGCATTCCCTGGATGATATACCTGAAAAGGAACAACCGATTTATAGATGGCACGTTTCATAGCATTCCGAACAGTTACTACCAAAATAAAGTTTCCGGAATACAAATTAGCGATATGAAAGCTATCTACTAAAATGGTGTTTTTATGATTCGGCTCCAAGGTTTTAACCAAGAGCGGTTTATGTTTATCCTGATCGATACTTTTCTTTTTTATTTCAAACTGCACGCTGTATGCCTCCGCCGTTGCAGGAATAGGTTGTTGATTAAAGGAAAAAAAAAGATCGTTCATTTCGGCATCAAAAAAAGCGTGTTCCATAGCCAGCAATTCACCTGATTCCTGTATTATATTCTGAGAAGCAATTTTAACTAAGGTATCCTGAGCGATAACATGCAAGGCTTGGAATAAACACAACAGAACAGCAAGAACAATTACTTTTGTGCGCATTGGGTAAAAGTAAGTACAGAGCCATGGATAGAATCTTATTAGAATGTGAATATTTTCCTTGTATAGCGTGGTATCGAACCTTCAATTCGTCCGCCGAAGTATGCATCGAACAAGAGGAACACTTCGTACGTGCCAGTTTACGTAACCGCTGTTATATAGCCGGAACGCATGGTGTGCTTTGTTTGAGCGTTCCTATCGAGGGTGGAAGAAATCAAAAAATAAAAATGAAAGATGTGCGCGTTTCCAATCATGATCAATGGCAACATGTTCATTGGCATAGTATTTTTTCAAGTTATGGTCGATCACCTTATTTCCAATATTTCAGTGATATCCTTGAAAAATTTTATCAAAAGAAATTCACCTTTCTTCTGGATCTGAATTTGGCTAGTGTTGCATGTATTCAATCTATGCTGCGTCAATCAAAATCGTTTGCGCTGAGCTCCGATTTCCAACCTTATACAAACCAGGATCTTCGTCTTAAAATTCGATCTCATAATTATCAGCAATTTTCTACCGATATTAATTACCATCAGGTATTTTCAGAGCAATATGGTTTTATTCCTAACCTGAGTATGTTAGATTTTATTTTTTGTGAACAACAAGCAGCACTTCTCTAAATAAAAAAATCCACCTCTTACGAAGTGGACTTTTTTATTAAATTGCTTGCATGTTTTAAGGTGTTGCTGCGCTTACACCATTCACAATATTAGGATCAATAGCCAGGTAATCGAATACATCTACACTTCCATCTCCATTCACATCCGTATTCAAATAACCGCCGGAACCAGCAACTACATCAGGGTCTAAAACCAAGTAATCGAATACGTCGATGGTCATATCTTGGTTCAAATCACCACTAAATAATCCGAATACACCACCGCCTAAACTGGCTTGATTACTTCCGTAAGCTTTGGTAATGTTATTCGAAAAATCATAGCTAAAAGATGATGCCGCTACAACCGGACTAGCACTCCACGTTTCAATGGCATTACGATGTTTCAACACAAGGTAATACGATGTGCCTATTGCTGCACCTGGGAAGGTACAGGTCATGTTTCCGTTTACAGATTGTACGCCTTTGAAGGTGTATGCTGTTGCATACGGCGCTGTTGCTTGATGTAATTCTACCGTTAGTGAATCGGCATGACTTAATGGATTCGGTAAACCTTGATTATTCAATACTGAATTCATGGTATTACCTCCAATATAATAACCTTCAATAAAGGCTTTTACATTTAACACTGCATTGCTACAAGGTATAACAGTAATGGTACGCGTTGCGGTAGCTGTACAACCATTGGCCGCTGTACCGGTTACGGTATACGTTGTAGTTGTAGCCGGTGAAACCACTACAGACGTACCGGATAAAGCTCCAGGTTGCCAAGTGTAAGTTGACGCGCCACTCGCTGAAAGTGTAGTTGAACCAGGACAGTTTATTGTAGTTAACGTTGCTGAGGTTGTTACGGTTGGGTTTGTATTTACAGTTACCAAACGAGTGGCTGTTGCGGTACATCCGTTTGCGGCTGTTCCGGTAACCGTATACGTAGTAGTTGACGCAGGTGTTACATTAATTGTTGTTCCACTTAATGCTCCAGGCTGCCAAGTATATGTACTTGCACCGGAAGCCGTGATAGACGTTGATTGTCCATTACAAATAGTTGCATTCGTAATCGATGTACTTACCGTTGGCGTTGTATTTACGGTAACTAAACGCGTTGCCGTTGCCGTACAGCCATTCGAAGCAGTTCCAGTTACGGTATACGTTGTAGTGGAAGCAGGACTTACGTTTACTGTTGTACCACTTAATGCACCCGGTTGCCATGTATAGGTGTTAGCACCTGAAGCCGTAATAGACGTTGACTGTCCACTACAAATTGTTGCATTCGTAATAGACGTACTTACCGTAGGTGTTGTATTCACCGTCACCAAGCGCACAGCGCTAGCCGTACAACCGTTGGCCGCTGTTCCGATAACCGTATAGGTTGTTGTAATAAGAGGCGAAACATTAACTGTTGTACCACTTAATGCTCCAGGTTGCCATGTGTAAGTACTTGCTCCGGATGCGGTTATAGATGTTGTTTGTCCGCTACAAATGATGCCATTCGTAATCGAAGTACTCACTGTAGGTGTTGTATTTACAGTAATTGTACGTACGGCAGTTGCGGTGCAACCTGCCAAGGTAGTTCCTGTAACGGTATAGGTTGTTGTGCTACCAGGAGTTACGTTAATGGATGCTCCGCTTAAATTACCTGGCTGCCATAAATAGGTATCAGCACCTGAGGCGGTAAGATTAAGAGTGGTTCCACTGCAGATCGTTGAGTTACCAGGACTAACAGTTACAACCGGAATTGCATTCACCGCAACGGCATTAGATGCTACTCGGTTGGCATTCGTACAGCCACTCACGGTATTGGTAATTTGTGCATAGTACAGCGTACTACCCGGAGTTGTTGGAGTTGTAGACTGAGGGTTGGCACTACCTATGAATGTACCTCCGGTTGGAGCCGAGTACCAAGCAACGGTTTGAGTTGTAGCACTTGAAACAGGAGCTCGGAAACCACTAATTTGCACAGTACAGCTTCCTCCAATATTATCGCTAGAAAACGCTTGTAATTGAAATACAGAACCTCCGGTTACATAAATACTAGCAGTACCTAATTGCGTTTTAGGGTATCCGCTTTGAGCTTCAAAACCTGGAAAAACAACAGCCGTTCCGCCGTTAATTGAATAACGAGGCACATCATATTGTGGTCCAGCATCTACAGTAGAATAATTCCAATTAAACGTTACATACCCTGAGCAAGGAACTACAATTTGATACCCTGTTGTACCACTCGAAGCAAGTCCGTTACTTGAAGTCATAGTAATTGAATTCGGCGCACCGGCTGTATTTACCGTTCCGTTGGAATTTGTAAGCGTTGTTGTCCAGTTAGCCACCGCATAGGTACCTGAGAAATTAGATTGGTTTACACCATTGCATTGTGTACCTGAAATATTTCCATATTGCAGGGAAACACCTTGACCCAAACAAACACTGGAAGGAGTAGCTGTTACTGAACCCGCTGGAGTTTCCATAACATTTACACCAATGCTAGCCGTATTCGTACAACCGTTATTGTCGGTAACTGTTACGGTATAAGCCGTTGGCGAGGTAGGTGTTACGATGGGTGTTGCAGATGAAGTATTATTAATGTTGGTAGCCGGAGACCAAGAATAAGAGGTCAAGCTGTTCACAACATCATACGTAATTTCTCCATTAAATACTCTCGGACTATTGATAAAATTGAATGTTCCACCAAAGCCAGAACCACCATGACCAATCTTAATAGATAAGTCGGGATTAGATGCATATACGGCACCAACGGCAGAACCATTCGTATAATTCACCGAACCGTTACAAGTAACTGCAAGTCCTAACGTCGTATTCGCGGGAACAATTAAAGTAGAGGTAATAGGAATCAAGGTTAACGATCCTGTAGGTGTAATGGCAACTGTAGCACCAAGTTTAGTCCAACCTACATTCGATGTAAGTGTTGCACCACCGTAACCACCAACTTTATACCAAACTTCTGCCTGTGTGGCACCGGCATCTATATTCATTCGAACATTTTGAATGGTGATTTGTTTTGTGGTAACGATATCGAAAACAACACCACCATTCGGAGAAAATCCGTTACCGGCATCCGTAGTGGTAAACAATGAATCGCGTTCTGTAACAGAAGGTGTGATAGATAAGGTTGATGCACCTCCGGCACACACAGAATTTGCTGTTGCGCTTAACTGTATTTTCGGAAGAGGCTCCACGATAACACGTTTTGTTTCGCTTGAGGTACAACCATTTCCGTCTGTAATTGTTAATGTATAAATAGTGGTTGCTTTCGGGCTTGCAACCGGATTACTAATTGTAGAATTTGAAAGGAAGGAACTTGGCGACCAACTGTAATTGGTAACAACATTATTGACTGTATAGTTAATAGTTCCATTCCAAATTCTTGCCGATGCATTAAAACTAAATGCACCACCAAAACCGGATCCACCGTAACCTTCTTTTATAATCAAATCGGGGTTACTCGCAACGGTGTTTCCAACACCTGTTCCATTGGTATAGTAAATAGTACCGTTACCAACCACGGCTAATCCAAAAGTTTGTCCGGCTGGTATGAACAACGAAGTTGTTAAGGAAACGAAGGTTGCATTTCCGACACCGTTAGAAACAACGTTGACGGTATTTCCAAGTTTAGTCCAACCGGTACTACTCGTAACCGGACTACCACCAATACCACCTGCTTTGTACCAAACTTCAGCTTGTGTTACCGCAGCATCGGCATTGATATAAACACTGGTAATAGTAATTTGTTTAGAAGCAGTTATATCGAATACATTTCCTGAGAAGGAGTTATTATTTGCAAACGTTGTTGTTAACGCGCCGATTTCCAAACTTGTTGCAGCAGCGGTTAATTGCGTACTACCTCCTGCACAATACGCTATTGGTGAAGTTGTAATTGAATTAACATCCGGTACACTGTTCACATAAACGGTAACACTTCCTGTACTGGTACAGCCATTACCATCGGTAGCTGTTAAGGTGTACGTTGTAGTTGCTAATGGTGTTGCCGTTGGAACAGATGATGTTGCACTTGACAGTGTTGCACTCGGCGTCCAGGAATAATTTGTATAGTTTGTTCTATAAATTAAAGCCCCATTAAAACAACGTGGCGCATTCGTTAAGTTAAACGTTCCGCCAAAGGCTGAACCACCATGACCTTGAGTAATATATAAATCCGGATTACTTTCCCAGATTGAACCTACCAAGGTTCCGTTAGAGTAGTCGTTTGAACCATTACAAGCTACGATAATACCATAGGTTGAACCCGCAGGTATTGTTAGATTTACCGTTGTTGGTATTAAGGTTAAGTTACCGGCACCTGCTGCAGTAATTGGCACGGTAGAGCCAAGTTTAATCCAACCTGTTGTGGTGGTAACATTTGCATTACCATAACCACCAGGGTTATACCAAACTTCCGCTGAATCTCCTGTAACAATATTCATTTGAAAATCGGTAATCGTAATGCTGTTATAAGCATATACGTTGAAGACATTTGCAGAGAAACCATTCGTACCATCCATAGCGGTAAGAATAGTATTCAAGGTTCCGTTAGAACTAGCAGAAAGCGTTGTAGTTCCTCCAGGACAAAGATCATCATTTGTGGCGAAAGGGGTTACTGTTGGAATTGAATTTTCATACAAAGTAAACGACTTAGTTCCTGTACAATCTTCAGCATCTGTACCAGTAACCGTGTACGTATTGGTTGAAGTAATTGTAAATGTTTTTGGATTTCCTGAGCCATAAGAGAAAGTTCCCATCCAAGTATAAGTACTCGCTCCAGAAGCGGTAACGGTAATAGTTTCACCAGAACAAACACTTGTTGCAGTTGTTGAAACATTAATCGCTAAAGGTAATGGTGCGATGTATGCACTACCTACACCAACAGCGCGCCAGGCATTCGTACATTGTTTCGCTTCGTTACTGCAATCACCATAACGGTCTTTCGCTTTCTGAATGGATACAGATCGAGCATTTGTATATTGAGAACTTGAAATTAAACCAATCATGCAATCATACGCAATCATACGAGCCTTTTCAATCGTAATTCCGGTTACCGCATAGGTATCTCCGTTATCATTGGTGCCCGACTTCCCTACAGATAAAACATAGAACCAGAAATTCTGAACTCCACTATTTGTGTGCACACCACCATTATCGCTAGCACCAGTGTACCAGTTTGTACCTAAATAAGTATCAGGGTCGCCTTTATCATTCGGACTAATGAAACTTCTGTTTCCACCACTAATTTCCATACGATGAATCCAATCGGCACTCCCTAAAGTATAATCTTCCACGGCCTCACCGATACAATCGGCGAAGGATTCATTCAACGCTCCGGATTCGTAAGAATAGGTAAGGTTTGAAGTATAATCAATCATACCGTGGGTATGCTCATGACCACATACATCGAGGGTAACATATGGACTTGCACCAGTGCTACTGCCTCCGAAAGAAGTTCCTGAACCCGTCCAGTACGCGTTGCCGGTATAACCCGGATTAATGTAAGTAACATAGTCGGCACCTGCATCATCATATCCCAATCGGCTATGAATAGCAGAATAGTAATTTCGTGTCGCACGATTACCATAATGCGTTTGAGCAATATAATTTCCTAAAGCAGTATTAGGCCATGCATTATCGGCATCGGTGTAATAAGTAGCGCCTACTCCATTGTCGTTACCATTTCCGTTATATGTGTGTATTTGCGCTGAACTACAATCGTCGAGTGTTCGATAAGATCCGGCATTCAGTTGCGTGTATATATTCTGAGCTCCATTCCATAAGGTGGTTGAAGTACCTGTGCTGCAACTAAAAGTTAATGGAATTTTATCTATAACTACACCGCTTTCGGCGTCGATAAATAATTCATACGATTCAGTTTGAGGGTTTACATGAATGGCATATCGCCATACCAATCGAAATTGTTGTTGATCGAAGGCTCTGGCCAAATTTGGAAAATAAATTAATTCACCGCTAGGCTTGTAAGTAGCGCTGGAATCTTTTTTGAATCTACGATACGCAGCTTCTGACTCCGGATAATTCCAGAGATAATCCTTTGAATTAATTTGATTGAGCGCTATTTCTAACGCTTTTTCTGAACTTACCGTTTTAGATGACGCCATGGGTTCGGTAGTCATATATCTACCATTCACATATTTAACTCGGCCATCTTCTTCATTAATAACCATTTCAGCCCCTTTAATTTTATACCCATTCAGGTATTGCTGATAAAAGGTACTCGTAATTTTCAGGTCATTCGTATGACTTCGAATAACCTTGAATTCGCTTCCCGGAGTAAGTTTCAATAAGGTTACACTTTGTTTCAAAAATTCGTCTTTAGTGAAGTTTACGCCCTTTTTAAAAACGAAAAACTCTATGTTTTCCATTGGGTCGCAATAATCTTGTAAGGTTGGTTGGCTTTTTTTGTCTTGTGCCAACACAGTACCTACAAATAGGCATTGCCAAAGCAATACCAACGAGAGTAGCCGCCATACACGGTTCCCTCGGATGTTAGTAAGTGGGTAATTCTGTGTCATGATTCATTCAAATTTAACGGCAAAGGTCGGCATCGCTGATTTCTTAAAAAACCTCCATTGAGAATTCGGTACGAATTTCTTCGTATTCGGCATGTTCTAGAAATAATACGGGAATGGGAATTTTTAAGGTTTTGATGCAAACATGACCCGCTCTTACAAATTGTCAATTAATTGTCGAACTTAGTCGAGTCTATTTCTCTATGTTATTCAGAATAAGCTGTTTTATACTTTTCGGTCTTTTAAGTAGCACATCGCTCCGGGCTCAGTACCGCGAGATGAAGCGTTTTAATACCACCAATGGCTTAGCAGGTAATACCGTTTATCGATGTGTTGAAGATCAAGAAGGTTATTTATGGATATGTACGGAATCGGGAATTTCGCGATTTGATGGTAAACAATTCCAGAATTTTACCACCGATCAAGGCCTACCAGATAACGAAGTTTTGCAAGTGGTTTGCGATTTAGATAATCGAATTTGGGTGAGTTGCTATAAACAAGGCGCGGCTTATTTTGATCAAACAAAAAACAGGTTTATCAATGAACGCGAAAACCCTAGTTTAACTATACCTACGTCAAGTTCATACATTATGCTTACCGGTTTAGTGCATGGTGGTGTACAATATCGTTCGTCGAAATATGCTGCCATTTTTCTTGGTAATCAACCCAGTATAACCTATCACACGGATACTAAAGACACACTTATTTATTCAGATTTTCTTGATAACAAGGTAGTACTAAAGGTAACAGGAAGTAGTCTTTCTAAATCCCGTGATTCCATATGCAAGAAAAACTACTATTGGATAAATCAAAACAACAAATCGGGCATAGAAAAGAAAATTTTAGAAGGCTGTTTCAGTAATACTCAGTTTGAAAATAATCAACTTTTTTTGCTCGATTACTATTCCAACTTCATTCTCCGAATTCGAATTACTGCCGATGGTGATGTTACAAAGAAAGATACTCTTGCAATAAAAAATTATGCGACACGGTTCTTTGTAAGTCGTAATTATTTATTCGTTTATAATAAAAATGGAAGTGCCGATGTGCATGATTGTAATACATTGAGGTATTTATTTACTATTCAAGGGAATTATACTATCAATGCTATCTATGAAGATCGGTTATGTAATTTATGGGTTTCAACACGAAATCATGGACTTATCTTATTTACTAAAACCGCGATTGAACCTCTACATCTACCAGAACTTCAGGAACGTGCAGTGTACTCGTTTCTTTCACCTTCACCGAACGAATACTATGCCGGCTTAAACGACAATACCATTCTTCATCATAGTTCAACCGGCACAACCATAAAACCTCTTATTAAAAAAAATGCAACAGGAAATGTATTTGGAATGCTGTTGTTCAATAAAAATCTATACGGCTTTAGTGAAAATAATGTTTGTGTAAATTATACCAAAGAATTTAACATGAACACCCCAACAGTAATTCGCTATCAGTATAAATGCATGAGTTTGTTACCAAATAATAGAGTTGCACTTGGAGGATATAACCGCCTTGATTTTTTATCACTCACCACCGATAGTATCACCCTCAATACCACAACGATTCGGGCAACAGCTTGTGCTGCTCAACATGAAGATACTGTTTGGTTAGGATCTATTGATGGTTTGTGGTGCTGGACAAAGTTTGGTAAAACCATACGTCCGAAAAATTTTGATCCATTAATGAAAGAACGAATTACCGATCTTTCCTTTTCCTATGATGGCACACTTTGGATAGCAACTGCCTCCAATGGTATTTATTCTTATAAAAATAACAAGCTTCAACATCGAATAACAAAACGTAATGGGCTTCCTTCAAATCAAACCAAACATATTTATGCCGATCATCTGTCGCAACTTTGGGTAGCTACTACCATGGGAGTGAGTATTCTTAGGCTACAACGTAATGGTACGATGGACATTCAGAATATTACTTCTGCCGATGGTCTAACAAATAATTTGGTACATCATTTTTATGAGCAACGCGATACTATGTTTTTAAGTTCCGAAAATGGTGTTCAAAAAATACCCTTAAATTATAAAATTACTGCCCGAGACATCCCGGTGGCGGTATTGCGTGTATTTATAAACAATAAGGATACATCCATGTTGAAAACATATCAGCTTCCTTATAACAAATACGCTATTTCGCTGATGGTAGGTGGCATTGAACTTCTAGGACATTTCCATCATATCGAATATCGCTTAAATGAAAATGAAGTTTGGGTACCATTAGAAGGAAATACCTTGAACATAAATCTTTCTTCCGGTAACTATAATTTGGATTTACGAACAGTAGATATAAACGGACTTGTTGGTAAAAAAATACGTACCCTAACTTTTCAAGTAGCAACGCCCTATTGGAAAAATATTTGGTTCTGGATTCCTTTTTTGATTTTAAGTCAAAGTTTTATTGCATGGTACTGGTATCGTTTTCTACAACGTAAACACCGACTTCGTCAAAAAGAATATGAAGAAAAAATTCGGGTTGCTACCCTGGAACAGCAAGCTTATACTGCCTTGCTCAATCCTCACTTTATTTTCAATTCATTAAATGGTATTCAACATTTTTTATACACTACAAAAAAAGAAATTGCAGAAAATTATATCGGCCGACTTACTAAACTCATCCGACAAAGTTTTGAGATGGCACAACAGACCTTCGTATCCTTAGATGATGAAATTGCTCATATCAATCAATATGTTTCTCTGGAACAACAGCGGTATGAATCATCCTTTGATTTTGTTATTCATGTTGATCCTGAAATTGATACGGAAGAAGTGATGATACCTTCGATGCTCTTACAACCATTAGTTGAAAATGCCTTGGTACATGGAAGTTTACAAGAAAACCCACAAGGTAAACTGGAAGTTTTTATTGAAGAAAAAAGAGATGGAATTCAATATGCTATCCGAGATAATGGCAAGGGCTTTCAAGCAAAAGCAGCGTTATCAAAAGATCATCATCAAAGTTTGGGTTCCCAACTTATTGCCAAACGACTTCATGCGCTTGGATTACTTTGTTCAAAAGAAATTAAATTAGAAATACGCACACCCTTTCCGGAGAACGTCTTCAAAGGTTATGAAGTACGCTTTTTTTTACCTGCTGAATTATACGCAGTATGGAAACAACAACGACGAATTTGATGCTCGAAAATCTTCTACGAAATCCTATTTTTGTCGACTATGCAATATAATTTCAGCGATATCGAAGCCCGATGGAAATCTTTTTGGAAAGAAAATCAAACCTATAAGGTTACGAACGACACCTCCAAACCAAAATGTTACGTACTCGACATGTTTCCTTATCCCAGTGGAGCAGGCTTACATGTTGGCCACCCCTTAGGTTATATTGCCAGTGATATTTATGCACGTTATAAAAAACTAAAAGGTTTCAATGTGTTACATCCCATGGGTTTTGATGCTTTTGGGTTGCCTGCGGAACAATATGCTATCGAAACCGGACAACACCCAGCAGTTACTACCGAACAAAACATTAATCGCTATAAAGAACAATTAGATAATATATCGTTTTGCTTTGATTGGAATAGAGAAGTGAAAACATCTTCACCCGATTACTACCGCTGGACCCAATGGATTTTTGTACAACTTTTTAATAGCTGGTACAACCCAATCACTAACAAAGCAGAATCTATTGACACTTTAAAGGAACAATGGAAAACATCCGGTAAACCGTTCCATGAAAACGATCTAATGAACTATCGTTTAGCGTATCGTGCCGAAAGCTATGTAAATTGGTGTGAGGCTCTTGGTACAGTTTTAGCCAACGATGAAGTAGTTAATGGGGTGAGTGAACGTGGCGGGCATCCGGTTGAACGTAAACTTATGAGTCAGTGGTTTTTGCGCATCACTGCATTTGCCGACCGTTTATTAGATGGTTTGGAACAGGTTGATTTTCCTGAGAGTTTGAAAGAAATGCAACGAAATTGGATCGGTAAAAGTGAAGGCGCTGAGGTTACTTTTTCATTGCAGGAAAGCGACGAAAAAATCAAGGTGTTTACCACGCGTCCGGATACCATGTTCGGTGTATCATTTATGGTTCTCGCTCCCGAACATCCTCTTGTAAAAATAATAACTACCGATGCGCAGCGCAATGAGGTAGAGGCTTATCAGCATTATGTTAGTTCGCGGAGTGAACGGGAACGCTTGGCCGAAACAAAACAAATAACTGGTTGCTTTACCGGTGCCTATGTTACACATCCATTTACACAACAACCAGTGCCTGTATGGATTTCAGAATATGTTTTGGCAGGTTATGGAACCGGTGCTATTATGGCGGTTCCATGCGGTGATGAACGCGATTATGCTTTTGCCAAGCAATTTAACCTTCCTATCCCTTGCATTTTTGATGATGTAGACATCAGTGAAAACGCCTGTAGTGATAAATCAGTTCGAATAGCTAATTCAGATTTTTTAAACGGTCTTCTGGCAAAAGATGCTATAAAAGTAGCTCTTGATAGCATAGAAGAGAAAAAGCTGGGTACTCGAAAAGTGAATTATCGACTACGCGATGCAGGCTTTAGTCGTCAACGGTATTGGGGTGAACCTTTTCCCGTTTTATACGACGAACAAGGAAACGTTTCGGTATTGAATGAAACTGAATTACCCTTAGAGTTACCGCATTTGGCTACTTATGGCCCGGGACCTCAAGGCAAAGGCCCTTTAGCGAATGCAGCAGCCTGGGTTAACGTGCAACAAAACGAACAAGCTTTTGTACGTGAAACAGATACGATGCCGGGGTATGCTGGTTCAAGTTGGTATTATCTCCGTTACATGGACCCTGATAATGGGGCTGCTTTTTGTAGTCGCGAAGCATCTGATTATTGGAATCAAGTAGATGTTTATGTGGGTGGTGCTGAACATGCGGTAGGTCATTTGTTGTATTCTCGCATGTGGTGTAAAGCCTTACATGATTTAGGTTATCTCCGTTTTGATGAACCCTATAAGAAGTTAATTAATCAAGGAATGATACAAGGTAATTCGCGCTTAGTGTATCGTATCAAAGGTTCAAATACCTTTGTTTCTGCCGGATTAAAATCGCAGTATGAAACCGATGAACTGTATACCGAGTATAGGTTTTGTGATGGCTTGGTGTTAGACATCGAACAGTTTAAACAGTGGAAAGCGGAGTATCAAACAGCGGAATTCATTCTTGAAAACGACCAATTTATTTGTGGTGCTTTAGTAGAGAAAATGAGTAAGCGGTTATTTAATGTGGTGAATCCGGATGATATTATAACGCAATATGGAGCAGATACGTTTCGGATGTATGAAATGTTTTTAGGCCCTATTGAGATGAGTAAACCTTGGGATACAAAAGGTATTGAGGGTGTGCATCGTTTTCTAAAAAAATTCTGGCGATTATTTTTTGATGAAGTGCATGGCTTACAAGTAACGGATGAAAAACCTACTCCTGAAGAACTTAAAATTTTGCATAAGCACATTAAAAAAATTGCGTACGATATCGAGCATTTCGCTTTGAATACTTCAGTAAGTCAGTTCATGATTATCACGAATGAATTAAGCGCCTTAAAATGCTACAAACGAGAAATATTGGAACCCTTGGTAATAACCCTAGCGCCTTTTGCACCTCATATTTGTGAGGAACTTTATCATGCCTTAGGAAATAAATCTTCAGTAACACAAGCCCTATTTCCTGAAGTGAATGAAACGTATTTGGTGGAGAATTCTTTTTTATACCCTGTAGCTATACAAGGTAAAACTCGCCGTGAAATGGAGTTTGCTTTAGATGCAACGCAAGAAGAAATAGAACAGAAAGTACTTGCCGATGAAACGGTTCAACGATGGATGGAAGGGAAACCTTTGAAAAAAGTAATTATTGTAAAAGGAAGAATGATTAATGTAGTGGTGTAAAATAAACCGTCGTGCGCGAATGTTACTGGCGGCTTACTCGCCCCAAACGCGAGTACCTTCACTGCAGTTCGCACAAATGTCGATATGTTTTCTACCTTGAATTAATTTACTCCTAAACTGTTTATAGGTATGACTATGCCAGATTGTTTTAAAGTCATTTTGCTTTAAATCTCCCAAGCGGTAATCAGCATCTTTATCGAAGCAACAGGGCACAACCAATCCATCCCAACTAATTACGCAAGCATGCCAAAGTTTCCAACAGTGATTATCTAAACTGTTTTTAATGGTGTAGGTGCCATCGGCTTGCTTTTTATATCTGGAAAAGGCATCTATACTAGGTATAAGCGGATTTCCTTGTTTGAAATCATAAATTTGTGCTGTTTTAAACCGAACATCATCCACCCCAATTTCCTTGGCTAATTTTACCACATCTTCCATTTGATGTTCATTGGGTTTCACCACTAAAAATTGAAAGAACACAAAAGGTTTAGTCGACTTTAATTCCTTTTTCCATTTTACTATATTTCGAGCACCTTCTAACACCTTTTCTAAATTACCACCCACGCGGTATTGTTGATACACATCTTGCGTTGTACCATCAATCGAGATAATTAATCGATCTAAACCACTCTCTACTGTTTTACGAGCATTCTGATCATTTAAGTAATGTGCATTGGTGCTTGTAGCCGTATAAATTTTCTTATCCGAAGCATACTTCACCATCTCCAAAAAATCGGGATTGAGATAGGGTTCTCCTTGAAAATAAAAAATGAGATAGAGCATATCACGATGAAGTTCATCGATGGTTTTTCTAAAGAAATCCTTATTCAACATGCCAATCGGGCGTGTAAAGGCGCGTAATCCGCTCGGACATTCCGGGCAACGCAGATTGCACGACGTGGTTGGTTCAAAAGAAATTGAAAAAGGCAAGCCCCATTGAACAGGCTTCTGCAAGTACTTTGTAATGTAGAAACTACTCATCACTTTAACGCCATTCCAGATTCGTCGGAAGCTAAGTTTTGAAATAAAGTTCAGCGCGTCGTTGCGATTAATTTTCGGCACCAAGCGAAAGTAAATGGATTATCTTATTTGCAAATAGAATTCAAGCCGATTTCTCAACTATTCCTCTCGTAGCTCTTTACCGGTAAGATGAAGAAAAACATCTTCCAGGTTTGCGAGTTTCACTTGTTTTTTACGTTCAAAACCCGAGGCCACTAAATCATCTATGAGGTTATCTGGTGTATCGAGTTTTACAATTCTTCCTGAATCTACAATAGCAATACGATCGCATAATTCTTCCGCCTCATCCATATAATGTGTAGTAATAACCACCGTTGTTCCTGTTGATTTCAGGTTACGAATTAAATCCCATAAGTTTCTGCGCGCCTGAGGATCTAAACCGGTAGTAGGTTCATCCAGAAAAATTATTTTGGGTTTATTAATCAAGGTTGTTGCAATGGAGAAACGTTGTTTTTGTCCGCCACTTAAGTCTTTATATTTACTCTTCGCTTTATCGAGTAAATTCACACTATTCAAAATCTGATTATTGTCGATGGTTATATTATATAATCCAGCAAAAACATCGAGTAACTGACGAAGACTTAAATTCGGATAATATCCGGCAGCTTGAAGTTGAACACCAATAATTTTCTTTATTTCGTTCTGATGTGTATCGATATTCATTCCATCTACAAATACTTCACCGGAAGTTTTTATCCGAAGAGTTTCAATTATTTCGAGTGTGGAAGTTTTACCGGCGCCATTCGGACCGAGCAAGCCAAAGATTTCATTTTCAAAAACATCAAAACTGATTTGATCAACAGCTGTGAAATCACCATATTTTTTAACCAGGTTAGTTACCTGAATCATCTTCTTCATAAGGCAGTAAAGTTATAGCCAATTCATGGCACGAGCAATACCAACAAGTCCAACGAATATCCAAAATACATTGAGTAGTGTATAGGCCCTATCTTTTTTAAGCACGGCACACCAAGAAAGAAGAATGGCATCGAGCGTGTTAAATATCCAAACAAACATAAAAGGACTATCCTTGCCCAACCAACTTACTAAAGAGAAGCTAATGATGCGCATGATAACACCCAGCATTTCAAAGTGTTTTACATGATGTAGTATAAATCGATTCATAGTAATGTGCTCCGTATTAATTCTAACCTATTCATTACCTATCATTCATTGATCATTATTCATTGTTCATTATTCATTATTCATTGTTCATTATTCATTATTCATTATTCATTGTTCATTGTTCATTGTTCTATAACAATTCCCCTTCCAAATCATAATCGAACGCCTTTGTAATTTTCACCATAACAAAATCACCCGGTTGCAATTTCTTTTTGGTTGAAATAATAACTTCATTGTCAACTTCCACGCTATCAAATTCCGTACGACCAAGATAGCGTCCGGCTTCGCGTTTATCAATAATTACCTTCATGATTTGTCCGACTTTCGCTTGATTCTTTTCTAACGAAATATCCTGTTGCACAGCCATTATTTCCTGAGCACGTTCCTCCTTCACTTCGTCTGAAAGGGTATCTTCCAATGCGAAAGCGGAAGTATCTTCTTCATGAGAATACGTAAATACGCCTACACGATCAAAACGCATCTCTTCTAAAAAATCTTTTAGCTCTTGAATATCTGCTTCTGTTTCTCCTGGGAATCCAACAATCAGCGTTGTTCGTAAGCAAATATCCGGGATAGTTGTTCGGATATCGGCAATGAGTTGCTTCATCTCTGTTTTCGTAATTTGTCGTTTCATAGCCGCGAGCATGTTATCCGACGCATGCTGTAACGGCATATCCAAATAGTTACAAATGTTAGGTTTACGTTTCATAACCTCGAGCACGTCCATAGGAAATTTATGTGGGTAGGCATAATGCAATCGTATCCATTCAATTCCTTTCACGTCCGATAATTGTTCGAGAAGCGCAGCTAATTTTCGTTCTTTGTAAATATCTAAACCATAATACGTTAATTCCTGAGCAATCAGCATAATTTCCTTTACCCCTTTCTTCACTAAATTTTCTGCTTCTTGAATAATCTGTTCAATGGTTTTCGAAACATGTTTTCCACGCATTAATGGAATAGCACAAAATGAACAAGTTCGATTGCACCCTTCAGAAATTTTTAAATAAGCATAATGCGAAGGTGTACTCAACATACGTTCGCCTACCAATTCACTTTTATAATCGGCTTCGAATGCTTTCAGAATATTGGGTAATTCCATAGTTCCAAACCAGGCATCCACACCAGGAATTTCCGATTCCAAATCGCCCTTATAACGTTCACTTAAACAACCTGTTACATATACCTTCTCTAACAAACCATCTTCTTTCAGCGCCACATGTTCCAAAATGGTATTAATACTTTCTTCTTTTGCCTTATCAATAAAACCACAAGTGTTAATAATGGATATGGTGTAATCGGGTTTTTCACTTTCGTGTTTAACTTCGATACCGTTTGCGGCAAGCTGACCACTCAGCACTTCACTATCAACCAGATTCTTACTACAACCCAAGGTTGTAATATTAACCACATCGCGGTGTAATTTTTTTGATTTCATGCGGTTGCGAAAGTACGGCGTGTTGGATAAAAAGACTACAATTCGGTTATATAGAACGTATAAAAATTCAAGCACACGCCATTCACCAGCTTATAGATTCATCTCTTAATTTTCGGCATTTATCAATTATTCATAGTAATGGCTGTTTTGGTCGGAAAAATTTCTATTTTTAATGTTTAGAATACACACACATGAAAAAATTACTTTTACTCATTACTGCCTTCATGGCAAGTTATGCCCTGCCTTCGTTTGGGTTTACCGACAATTTTGATTCGTATACTGTAAACCAACCACTTGGCCCCCAGTCGCCGGTATGGACTACCTGGAGCGGTGTTCAGGGTGGAACGGATGATTTAAACGTAACCAATACGAGTGCGCATAGCGGAACCAACTCGTTATATTTTACTTCAACTTCAGCAAGCGGTGGACCGGCAGATATCGTGCTTCCTTTTGGTGGACCGTTTACAACCGGCAACTTTACATTCACTACCTGGTTTAAAACCTTGGCCGGTAAGGGCGGTTACTTTAATGTACAAGGAACTAATACTAACGGACAATTATATACACTCAGTGTGTTTATGAACCCGGATGGTTCATTAGAAGTTTTCAATTCGAAGGCGTTAGCATTAGCTACAACCTATACCCAAAATGCTTGGTTTGAATTTAGATTCGAAGCGAATTTGAATACTAACACCTGGGAATTATTTTTAGACGGTACTTCTAAAGGTACATTTCAGTGTGCTGATTTTAGTATTGCTTCCATCGACTATTTTGCCACTGGAACAACGGATGCATTTTATGTAGATGATGTTTCCTTTAATCATACACCGTACACTATGCCTTCTGTAAATGGTGCTTTAAGCTATTTGTATTGCGAAAATGGTATTGTAACCCAAACACGCAGACCCGATGTAATTGTTCGTAATTTAGGTACCACGCCGATTACAAGTTTTCAATTAAACATGACCATTAACGGAACCAATAGCAATCAGAATTTCACCGGTCTAAATATTGCAAGCGGAGCAGCGTATACCGCTGTACTTACGAATAGTTTTAACTTAGTAAATGGATTGAATACGATAACCGCTTCCGTAGCGGATGTAAATGGAAGTCTGAGTGATGGTGATGCCACCGATGATAGTAAGACGTTTACGTTAACCCCTGTACTCGCCGGACAAGATAAATTAGTTATCGGCGAAGAGGCAACAGGAACTTGGTGTGGCTGGTGCCCTCGTGGTGCCGTTGCACTCAAGAATATGGAAGATAAATATGATGGCTTCTTTCAGGGAATTGCTGTACACAATGGTGACCCGATGGTAGACAGTATTTATGATACAGGAATTGGAACTAAAATTGGAGGCTATCCGAGTATGTTAGTAGATCGTTTAACAGATATAGATCCTTCTCAAACCCTTTCAGATTTTATTACCCGTATTCAATTAACTCCGGTTGGTAAAATAAAGAACGGTGCTCAGTATAATTCTTCTAACGGACAATTGGATGTATCTTTAAGTACAACCTTTAATTCCAATGTTACCGGCAACTATCGTATTGCATGTGTTATTGTTGAAGACAGTGTGAAAAGCACTGCTAGCGGCTATGCGCAAGCGAATTATTATTCGGGAGGTGCCAATGGTGTAATGGGAGGCTTTGAAACGTTATCGAATCCGGTTCCGGCTTCGCAAATGCAATACGATCATGTGGCGCGTAAAATTGCTCCAAGTTTTGATGGTTTATCGAATGCGTTCCAAGCTCCAATTAATTCGGGTAATACTTATATTCATAATTTCACGTTTAACATTAGTTCATACAATAAAAACAAAATTCATATTGTTGGTATGTTGATTGCTCCTGATGGAAAAATTGAAAATGGAAGTTCAACAACCATTGATGCTGCCATCGTTAATGGATATGTGGTTGGTGTAACAAATCAAGTAATTGAACCGAGCATCTTACAAGTATATCCGAATCCGGCGGGCGATCAAATGAATCTTCAGATCAATGCGAACGAATATGGTAATGGTTCAATTCAAGTAATTGATTTGAATGGAAAGGTTGTGTTAACTAGTAAGCAAACCATTTCAAATGGTGTTAATATCATTCCCATTCGAACCGCAGCTTTAGCTTCCGGTAGCTATTTAGTAGTAGTTAATTTGAATGGTAAACATCATACGATTCCATTCAACAAACTATAGAAAGTTCTTTCGAAATAGAAAACGGCATTGTTTATCAGTGCCGTTTTTTTGTTTAAAAATTTTAATTGCGAAACACATTCAATACTTATTGCCTGATTACCGAATATTTTTCATCTTTACTTTGAAACCTTCACGGTTATCAATTCGGAATGTCCCCAAATAATTCATCCTTTCCAAATAAAACTTACCCGGGTCATTGCTATTTTCAATTCCTTGTAGCATCTGTCTTATGTTACTACTGTCGGGTTGACTAAGGACTACGATGCTTAAAGTCATCAGTAGCAAGCTGTAATACATTTTTCTCATGTTTTAATATTTATTTGTTTAAAAAATTATTGATCTATTTAATTCAATACTACCTTCCTGGTTAGGTCACCACATTTTAAATAGTAAACCCCTCTTGGCAAACCGGATACATCGATGGCATTACTCTTGGTGCTAATTCTTAAATTTCCTACACTATCATATAGTCTTTTCTCGCTCATATTATACTCAAGTACTGTCTTGATAAGCAATTTTGAATTAGTCGGATTTGGATAAACTATCAAGGTCTCTGTTTCCTCCTCAGGAGGATTAGGTAAGTTTAATGGTGCATCACTAATACCTAACACGTATCTGAAGTTGGCAGCTGTATCGCAACTAAACCAATTGGGTAAACTATTCGCAGGATTACCTGAGTAACCATGTATGTAGGGCATTTTATCTTTATAAAAAAAACAATTGGGGTAGTCATCCTTTAAAGTGCCAATTAACATCTTACCTCTTAAATTACATTGTGTATCTATCTTCGCTATCCAAGTATCATAGGCCAACCCATCGTAATTATAGGGCAAATCACCTCCTCCACCATAAGTATAAGTAAGCACATAAATGTCATTATTGTAAAAAATGGCATCTTTATAATTGAGATCGTTATTCAAATTATTATTTGTACTATCATGCCTTGTGCCATATCCTTTGGAGTACAATACATTCCCTAAACTATCAACTTTTGTTACCCAAATATTTCCATCATAATCATTCCACAGACTATCACCAGTTTTATAGGTTATGTCACCATCTATGGACAATAGAGTCCCTACGGAATAGTAAACTTTATTAACAGTGTCCGTAAAGGTCTTGTTTAATTGATCTCCAGAACTACCTCCATATCGTCTGCTCCAGAGTTCATTGCCTGCGGTGTCTATTACCATTAATAAACCATCAGCTGAGCCCTTACTTCCATTACTACCCAACAAACTGTCGGTACTAAAAGTACCTATAGAAAGAACTAATTCGTTAGCCGTTAAACCTCCGTCCACACCTTGAATAAGATCAACATCATTACCATACCAACACTTTATCCATTTTTTTTGAAGAGTAGAGCTTAGTTTGGCTAAAAAACAGTCTAGTCCACCACCAATTGTATGCATAAAATCATTGTTATCTGCCATGGTGCTCCCCCCAATATAGATATCTCCGGTAGCCGCTATTTGCACTGCGTATGGAACAGTGCTGCCATTCCCTCCTGTTGCATATTGATGCAATATGGTTCCTGTAGTATCTACAATCATCACCCATAATTCATTAGCTACTCCAGCATGTCCTACCCCTTGCAGCGTACCATCAATGCTATTGGTTTCACCAACTAATAATAAGTTGCCATCACTTAGCACATCTATGCTTCTTATATAATCATCTTGACTTCCGCCATAGCGCACATGCCATAGCGTATCAAACTGACTATTCATTTTATACAGCTTATAATCCGTGGTAAAATTTACCGTTTCCACAATCGCTCTTAAGCCAAACGCACTGCCTGTACTGGTAACCACCAAATCTGCAAAAGAAACTTCATTAGCATGGCAAATTTTTTCCTGCACATAAATACTATCTGTAATATTCGGTTGTGCATTAAGATTTGGATCTATCAAAAAAAGAATAGAAAGAAGGAGGAGGAGAATTTTCAAACTGTAAATATTTTGAATAAAGATATTAATAAAATTTGATTGCCCACAAACATACCAATAGAACATAAACTGGTACATAGTGCGATTAGACCTTTGCAGTCAAATTCCGAGTTCAAAAATATGCTACCGTTAAACAAACAATTTCCAGATGAACAATCAACAGGTGTACTTCACAAAATAAATTGAAAGTACCTTCAAAACTAACTGAATGAGTTTTACTATTTTTAAACAGAAGATATTTTTATCATCAACTTTTTGATCAAGCCGTTGTTGCGCTTGTTTCAATTTATAGATAAATTTTTGGATAATTCTATAATCTTTAAGTTGAAAACAAACCAAATCATGAAGTGGCTTTGATATTTCACTCTAATTTTCGAATTATGCGTTGCCTCAAAACAAACTATATATTCAGTTTGTTTTGCATAACGAGAAAGACGAGGGGCTATCCAAATCCTTTAAAGTAAGGTAACAATCTTAATTTCAATTCCATGTTGAACAATACAGATATAAGTATTTATGTTTTATTGGTAACGTTCACATGACTAGAAGAAATTTTACAGGTCATACTTTAGAACTTGAACCGCAAATAACATTTGGAACTTATCTACTTATAATAAGCGAAGAAAATAAAAATACTAAACTGGTACTTTTTCAACGAATGCCAAATTGATCATGAGAGAAATTCAAACTATTTTTCCATTCTTTTCTTATACAAATAGTAACAACGTTTGATGTATTCTAAATATTCATATTGCGAAGCACTTCGTAAAAATTCATAACTGGGTCGAAATGTTTTCATAAATTGTTTCAATTCTTCCCCTTCGAGGTAGGTGATTTTATTTACTAATCGTTCATTGAATGTAAAGTCGATATACTTTTCACGTTCCCATTCTTCATACATTTTTTGGAATGCCCATTCTTCTCTATTCTTTTTACTTAACATGGCTAGTGGCATGCTACGCATATCCACATCTTCCTTATGTTCCTTCCGCATAACAATGTCGTAGGTTTCGCGATAGCGCATGCTATCCTTTTTAAAATCAAGCGTTCGGCCTTTGATATCCACCTCTCTCAATTCGATGGGTGCTTTCTTCAATACTAACTTATAATACAGCGGTTCCTTCTCACTATGAATGCGAATTCTAAGTGTTTGATAACCTAATTTAGAAATTTCAAGTAACTCTCCTTTTTTTACTTCTATCTGAAACAATCCATTCTCTTTGGTGGTCATCCCTTTTAGCGTAAACACGTTACGGATATTAGCATTCTCAACGGGTTTATCATTTCCAAAATCTAACAATTCTCCCTTTATAATTACCTGCGATGACGCATGTATGGTTAAAAAACAGAATAAAAAGAAAAGATAAATTCGGGTCATGATGGAAGGTAAAAGTAAGCACTCCCTGTTTGCTTCAAGGAGGATTTACATACAATTTACAAGTGAAATCTGAGTTTCACCTAAAAATTGGATGCTCCTTTTGAGATCGCCAAAATTCGCTTTTAGAGTGTACGTTTAACTTCAACTTCTTCAAATCCTTCGATGATATCGCCGGCTTTAAGATCGTTGTAGTTCTTGATGCCTAATCCACATTCCATACCAAATGGTACTTCCTTCACATCATCCTTGTAACGTTTCAACGAAGATAATTCACCGGTAAAGATTACAATACCATCACGTACGATGTTCACCTTATTCTCACGTTTAATCTTACCTTCTATCACCATACAACCAGCGATAGCACCTACGCCCGTAATTTTAAATACTTCACGAACCTCGATATTACAAACGGCCTTCTTCTCAATTTTAGGTTCCAACAAGCCTTCCATAGCGCTCTTGATTTCATCAATAGCATCGTAGATGATAGAGTAATAACGGATTTCAATATTTTCAGCTTCAGCTAATTTGCTAGCCTGACTCGAAGGACGAACCTGGAAGCCTAAGATAATGGCATCGGAAGCAGTAGCTAAGAGCACGTCTGATTCGGTGATTTGACCTACCGCTTTATGTACTACAGCAACAGCAATTTCGTCGGTAGAAAGTTTTTGTAATGAATCACTCAAGGCTTCTACCGAACCGTCAACATCACCCTTAATAATTACATTCAATTGTTTGAAGTTACCCAGAGCTAAACGACGACCAATTTCATCCAAGGTAATATGTTTCTTGGTGCGCATTCCTTGCTCACGAAGGATTTGCGCTCTATGATTGGCTACATCTTTCGCTTCCGTTTCATCTTCATACACTTTGAATTTCTCTCCTGATTGAGGAGCTCCATTCAAACCTAAAATTTGTACCGGTGTTGAAGGGCCAGCTTTCAATTTCTTTTTACCACGTTCGTCGGTCATGGCTTTAACACGTCCGAAAATAGAACCGGCAACAATCATATCACCGATTTCGAGCGTTCCATTTTGAACTAATACCGTAGATACAAATCCGCGTCCTTTATCGAGCGATGCTTCTACAATAGTACCGACAGCTGCGCGATTCGGATTCGCTTTCATGTCAAGGATATCCGCTTCTAAAACTATTTTCTCGAGTAATAAATCGATATTCAAACCTGCTTTCGCAGAAATTTCTTGTGTTTGATGTTTACCGCCCCATTCTTCTACCAGAATATTCATACCGGATAATTGCTCTCTAATCTTATCGGGGTTGGCGCCATCTTTATCAATTTTATTGAAGGCAAAAATCATTGGAACGCCAGCTGCTTGTGCATGCGAAATAGCCTCTTTGGTTTGTGGCATCACCGAATCATCGGCAGCAATTACGATAACGGCAATATCCGTTAATTTAGCACCACGCGCACGCATGGCGGTAAAGGCTTCGTGACCAGGTGTATCAAGGAAAGTGATTTGTCGGCCATTAGCTAGGGTAACTTCATACGCACCGATATGCTGCGTGATACCTCCGGCCTCACCGGCAACAACATTCGCACTTCGAATATAATCGAGTAAAGATGTTTTACCATGATCTACGTGACCCATGATAGTTACAATAGGAGGTCGTGATTCTAAATTTTCCGGATCATCAATTTCCTCTGTTTCGATATCAGCTTCCTGCTCGAGGTTAATAAACTCCACTTCATAACCAAATTCACTGGCCACCAATTCTATAACCTCAGCATCTAAACGTTGGTTGATAGAAACCATGATGCCAAGACTCATACACTTACTAATTACATCCGAGAAGCTAACATCCATTAAGGTGGCTAATTCACTTACAGAAACGAATTCTGTAATCTGTAATTTTCCGCTATTATCACCATCCGCTTCTCGTTTGGCACGTTTTTCAGCCATTTCCTCTCGTTTATTACGACGGTATTTAGCTTTCAAACTTTTACCACGGGTGGTATTACCTAACTTGGCTAAGGTTTGTTTTATTTTATCTTGTATTTGACTTTCATCTACCGGTTTATCATCATCACGGCGGCGGTTACGATCAAAGTTGCCGCGGTTATTCTGATCTCCTGGGCGATGGTGATGACCACCTCCGCCACCCGGGCGATTACCTTGTCCTGTTCCGGTTCCGGTTCCTGTTCCGGTATTTGTTCTTCCCTCCGGCGATTTACCATCCAGCGGAATACGTTTACGTTTTTTCTTGGGTTTGTTATCGTTGGGTTGTGAAACTGGCAACTCAATTTTACCAAGAACTTTTGGTCCACTAAGAATTTCGCGTTTAAGTGTATGAAGCACCACCTCTTCTTTAACCGGCTCGGTGGGCGTTGGAGCTGCAGGAGGTGCAGGCTCTTCTACTTTGTTAATCGTAGGTTCGGCAGGTGCTGGTGGTTCTGGCTTTTTATTTAAATCAATTTTGCCTAGCACTTTTGGACCGTCCAATTCGGGAGCGTCAATTTTAACCTTCTCCACAGGCTTGGGTTCCGCTTTCTTCTTAGGCTTTTCAACCACCACTTCTTCTACCACTTCCGGAGTAGCAATTGGTTCCTCCGCAACCACTGGTTTAGCTTCCTCTACAACGGCAGGGGCTTCTTCTACTTTTTTGGTAGTTTTCTTCTTCGGTTTTTCTAATTCAATTTTACCGAGCACTTTAGGGCCTTCCAATTCAGGAGCATCCTGTTTTACTACTTCCGCTTTGGCTTTTGCCTTAGCTTCTTCGGCGGCACGTTTTTCTTCTGCCAGTTTCTTTTCCTCAGCCTGTTTATTAAGAACAACCTTTTCACTTTTCATTTTAGCGGCACGCTCGGTATCATACTCACGTATGAGGGCTTCGTACATATCCGCAGAAAGAACAGGATCGGGTTTATTGTCGACTGTGAATCCGGCTTTGCCTAAAAACTCAACGATAGTAGTTTTACCCACATTGAATTCCTTGGCTGCCTTCATCAGGCGTATGGTGGTGGTTTCTGACATCTTTTTTATTTACCAAACCATGATAGGCAACAGCAATGCAATATGGATTAATGTTCGCTTACATGGATCGGAGTTTATTTGTTAGTTTTTTGCCTAAATCTTTTTTAAGGCGGTAAAGATAGGTTTTTCCAAAGGATATAAAAAGGACGAATTGAAACTTTTTTTCGTTTTTAATCGCTTTAACCTTTCAAAAGGGAACGAATACCTAACAAGGTGAATAGAAGTCGGGGTAAGTTTTGAATTAGAATGAATTCTGCTATATTCTACTTAAAGCACGGGCGATTGGAGGATATGGCAAAATTTTAACCAGTCGTAGTGAGCAACTCATGGTAACCACTGCGATAAACCCTAGGTTAATTGACCTTTTTGTGAATTATTCCTGTAACAAAAAAAAATTATTTCCGTTAATTGAAACAAAGGTGTTAGGTAACCATACAATCCTTCGCAAAAAAAATCGCGAAGAGATTTATACCCTCTTCGCGATGTATATTATGCATTGAAAAATTATCCTTTTGCTTCTTCGTCGAATTCTTGTTGAAGAATACCTTTCACATCGGCAATGGTTTCCGCTTCCAAATCAGTACGACGAATTAATTCTTCATCCGTCAGATTCAAAATACTACGAGCGGTATCGCAACCAATTTTCTTGAATTCTTCAATTACCCATGCATCAATTTCATCCGTAAATTCATCCAAATCAATATCAAACTCTCCTTCTTCTAAATCATCACGGAATACATCGATGGTAAATTCTGTAAGTTCCTGAGCCAATTTAATATTAACGCCACGCTTACCAATAGCTAAAGATACCTGATCAGCTTTCATGAAAACCTCTACATATTTTCGCTCTTCATCAATATTCATGCTCGTTATTTTCGCAGGTGTTAACGCACGTTGTAATAACAATTGAATATTTTTAGTATAGTTGATAATATCAATATTTTCATTACGTAATTCACGCACGATACCGTGAATACGACTTCCCTTCATACCCACACAAGCTCCTACCGGGTCGATTCGATCATCATAGCTTTCAACGGCTACCTTAGCACGTTCACCCGGTTCCCGAACGATTTTCTTAATAGAAATCAACCCGTCAAAAATCTCAGGAACTTCTAATTCCAATAATTTAGCCAAGAAAGTTGGTGAAGTTCTAGAAAGAATAATAACCGCTGAGCTACCTCTTAATTCAACTTTCTTCACTACCGCTCTAACGCTTTCCCCTTTCTTAAAATAATCGGACGGAATTTGTTCCGATTTTGGAAGAATCAATTCGTTGCCTTCATCATCTAACAACATGATTTCTTTTTTCCAAACTTGATACACTTCACCATGAATGATTTCACCCTCACGCTCACGGTATTTTTCAAGAAGAATATTTTTCTTCAAATCACTAATACGAGATGCCAATGTTTGTTTAGCTGCCAAAATAGCCCGACGACCAAAGGTTTCCATCGTTAATTCCTGATACACCTCATCACCCACTTCGTAACTATCATCCATTTTCTTAGCCTCAGATAATTCGATTTGCGTATCATCATTCATAATATCTGCATCTGCAACAACCTCACGACGTTGAAAGATTTCCAAATCCCCCGTTTGGTCATTTACGATAACATCAAAGTTGTCATCATGATAATATTTTTTACGAATCAAGGTTTTAAATACGTCTTCAATAACCTTAATAAGGGTGGGACGATCGATGTTTTCGGCATCTTTAAACTCCGCGAAGGAGTCGATTAAGTTTATACTAGCCATATTATTAATTATAAATTGTTCATTATTTTTTGCTCATTTCTCAAAATTCAATTGCAACAACGGCCTCTTTTATTTCATTAAAAAGAATGTTTACCGGTTCACCTGATTTTTGGGGTCTACCTTTTACAGCTTTACCTAAGGGTTCTACCACAATCCCATCTTCTTCCACAGCAAGCAAACGAGCTTCCAGCATATCCTTTTCTTCCTCAACAAATTGAATTTCCAGTTTTCGACCTACATTTTTACGAAACTGACGGGCTTGTTTTAGAGGAACATCTACACCCGGACTCGAAACTTCCAATGAATAATCGCCTTCCGGATACATACCACTTTCATCAATTTTATCGCGCAGGGCACGATTAATTTTCATGCATTTTTCCAAAGTAAACCCTGAATCAGCATCGATAAATACCTTATAATTGTTCGTTGGTTTCAGCTTAAAACTAACCAAAAAACAATCCGTACCTTCTAGGCAATCCTGTATAAATAGTTCTATTTGCTCGATATTCGTCATGAAGTGTAGATAAAAGAAGAAGGGAACCTTTCGATTCCCTTCCTGACCTTTCTGCAGGCAAATATAGGGTAGGTTTTTGATTGAGCAAAAAGAATTTACGAAAACCATTTTACCTGTCTTTTCAACATTCTGTATAAATTTGAATGGCATGTTTGAATCAGATTTTGGAACTCGAAGTTGGGTTTGTGTTTGCTTGCTTAGTATATGCTTCGCATGGAATCAAGAAGTGAAAGCCAATAATACCGTAGACTCCCTAAAGCATGAATTGAAAATTCAGGCTACCCATGATTCCAGTTACGCGATGACTTGTTGGTATCTCGCACGCTTTTACGATGAGCATAATCAATTTGATAGCATGCAATATTGGATAAATGCCGGTATAGAGCGTTTACCTGTAAATAAGGTTCAATTGATTCATTTTCACTATGCGGCCTTCCAATCCATTGCCTATTACTACAATGGGTTATTACAAATGGATTTATATGAAAGCATGCATGTTCTGCGTATCGCAAAAGTTCTAAAGGATAGTGTGTTGCTTACCACGGGTTATAATTTCATGGGTTTAGCCAATAGTAACATTGGTGAGTATAAAACGGCAATTCCTTATTTTTATGAAGGCATGAAATATGCCCGTCAGCCACCCTTCGATGCGAAGTATTTGGTGGCCTCTAAACCACATCACCTATACGGAAATTTAGCGGAAGCATACTTTAAAAATAACCAATTAGACAGTGCCTTGTTTAATGCAAAGGAGTCGTTGAAGCTAGCCATAGCTATTCATTCAAAGCGGGGCATGGCTGTGGCTAAAAATTTACTCGGTTTAATTTATTCCAAAAAAAATGAAATCGATTCTGCTTTTTACTACCAACAGCAGGCCTATACGGAAGGTTTAAATTATCATGAAGAAGATGTTTCTTTGATTGCCTGTGCTTCTCTGGCGCGCATCTTCTATCAAAATAAGAGAATACCTCAGGCACTTAGCTATCTTAATACAGGGTTTTTATTAAAAGAAAAAAATCCGGATATAAACTTTTATTTTACGAAACAGTTTTTAGACGAAGCGTTGTTGCTTTATAATGAAATCGGAAGCCGTGAAGACAAAATGAAATGTTTGGCTTGGAGTTTAGAAAATAATGAGCGTATCAATAAAATCACAGATCAACAAGTTGTAAAGATTATTCTAAATGGTATTAAAAACGAGAATCGTGCGAATCTTTTAGCGCTTACGGAATCGGAGCAAAAAAGAAAAATAACTTCTATGCAATTCATAATTGCCTTAATTGCATTTCTAGCAACCGGAGTTATTTTGGTACTTTACATGCTATACTCTAAACGACGCTTGAAGGAAATCTCTTTACGTCAACAAATTAGCAGAGATTTACATGACGATATAAACGCCACCCTTAGCAGTATCAAATTATATAGTGAACTTAGTGCCCAGGAACAAGAAAAAAATAATCCGTATGCATTAACCTTAACTCAAAAAATCACCTCCTTAAGTGCTGATCTCATGAGTAGAATTGGTGATGTTATTTTCGTTTTAAAACACAACTACTTTACCGGCGAAAAAATTACCAATCGTTTAAAAACAATGGCTCATGATTTATTGATTCCAAAAGAAATCATACCCATTTTGAAATTAGAACCGAAGGCTCTTAATAATCTTATGAAACCTACCGACGTAAAAAATATTCTCTTAATTATTAAAGAAGCTTTAAATAATGTGGCTAAATATAGTGAAGCCAATACGTGCACGCTTTCCATATATGAAAGTCAATCTATTCTTTATATAGCTATAACCGATGATGGTATTGGGTTACCCAAAAATTACCCTGCTGGAAATGGCATACAAAATATGAAATTTCGATGCGAAGAACTGAAAGGAACATTTAAAATTCAGAGCGATTCGGGCCGTGGTACTACAATACAATGTTCTTTTAAACTACCATTCCATAGCTTATGATGTTGCAAGTAATCATTCAGTCGATCATTTTGTTTCAAACTAGTTTAGTAGCCTTGCAATGGTTATTCTTTCGAAGAAAAGAATTTTTATGGTACCTACTTTACTTGAGTACCATAGCGGCATTTTTATATATCTACAATGAAGAAATAATCGGATTAACTCATTGGTTCTATCCGAATTACCTTTTCCAATTCATTTGCTTGCGCACCATCGGATTTTTTACACTTGGCTCGTACATTTTATTTGGTAGGGCGTTTATTGAACTAGACAAATTATATCCTGAAATGTTACCTATTGTAAGGCGATTACAATTTACCTTATTTTGTTGCATTATAATTTTCGTTCTTGCATCGTTAATAACTAGCAACTTGGTGTATCTTGAAAATGTATCCTTCTGCATTTACACTGTAATTTTCCTTTACAGCTCTATAATGAATGTGATACTAATTCGAAAAAAAATAGTCTTAAATAATTTCATTATCATAGGAAGCATTTTGGCTATTATTGGTGGTTCAGTACAAGGAATTATGGAAACAATTAAAATACGTCATGGTGAGCCGATGTTTGTTTCTAACGTCAGTTTTGTAATTGGTATTATTCTTGAATTTATTTGCTTGAACATTGGGTTCCTTTATAAATCTCGTTTAATACAACAACAAGAAATTCAAGCCAAAGAGGCAGCTATAAACTTACTTCAGGAAAATGAAGCTATGAGCTCGCAGTTAAACAATTTACAACATGAACTTTCTATGGACTTGCATGATGAAATAGGTTCAACTATCAGCAGTATTAAAGTGATCAGCGAATTAACTCAACAAGAACTAAAGAAAAAAACGAATGAACCTGAACGACTCATTCAAAAAATTATTGAACAAAGTGATGAAGTTATGCAACAAATATCCAGCGTAATTTTTCTTTTAAAAAACTACAAATCCGACAATGCTTTTTCGCAACGCGTTCAGCAAATCGGCGAAAATTTATTATTACCCAAGGGCATTAAAACAAGCTACGAAATAGAGGATTCAGCCGTAACGTATTTTCAATCAACCGTTTCCTTAAAGCATTTACTACTCATTATAAAAGAATCATTTAATAATATGGCCAAATACAGTATGGCTAGCAATTGCTCCTGTAAATTATATGAACAGAATAACCAACTTCTTTTAGAAATTACGGATAACGGAAAAGGATTCAATATACATTCCAATCATACAGGAAACGGCATCAAGAATATTGAAAGCAGAGCACGTTTATTACAGGGTGAATGTGTTATTTCGAGTGTAAGTGGAAGCGGAACAACAATAAAAATAACCATTCCTATGTCTAGTATTAGATAGAAACTTCATGCTAAAGTCTGTTACATTTGCTTCATGATTCGTGTGGCTATTTACGATGATAATAAACATCGCCGAGAAAGTTTAAAGGTTTTGCTTGAACTCAGTGATGATTTAATGTATTTAGATAGTTATGAAAATTGCATACACCTTATTGAAAATACAAAAAATAAACCTCCGGATATTATTTTAATGGATATTGAAATGCCCGAAGCAGATGGTATTTACGGAGTTAAAACACTGCATGAACTATTTCCGGATGTAAAAGTTATCATGCAAACCGTATATGAAGATGCAGATAAAATATTTCTGTGCTTACAGTATGGTGCAAAGGGTTATATTTTAAAAAACGCACCTATCACCGAAATAATTCAAAGTATTAAAACCGTTTACGAAGGCGGAGCTTTTATGACACCCTTAGTTGCTTTGAAGGTCATGAACTTTTTTAAAAATAAACCGCGTGAGGATGATTTGGTGAATCAACTGACACCAAAAGAACAGGAAGTATTATTCTTACTTGCAGATGGATTAAGTTATAAACTTATTGCGGATCGTTTAAGTATTGCGTCAGGTACTGTGAATAATCATCTCAAAAAAATTTATGAAAAGTTACAGGTACATTCAGCCGGAGAAGCTATTAGTAAAGTGTATAAGCATCAATGGCGATCTTAATGCATCTTCTAAATACCTAGTGGCTCAAAAGAAATGTAGAAAATCAAATACCCTTAAAAGTTATCGCAGGTTGAGTTCCATTTACATTAAAGAATCCTTATACCAATTTACGGGGTTCTGTTCAATGTAATTTGAAATATGTTGTAAAGCGGTTTTTGTTCGAATGATATGATCATGATATCTGGCTTGCCATTGAAAATTATGATCTTGTTTTCTGGCCTGGATGGTTACGGCAGATTTGAATCCTCGCACAATGGATGCCAAGTTTTTTGTTTTCGGCCCGGACGCGATGCTTCGCGTCTCAATTAAAATCGCGTCACATATCAGACGCGAAGCACTGCAAATGAGACGCGAAGCATCGCGTCCGATTGGCATAAAGGGGTATATCTAAAAATAGATATTGTTGTCTTGAAAAAAATTAATTCATTTTACAACGGATTATAATTACCTAAAATGAAACCTATCAAACTACTACTTCTTTCGATTTTACTTTCCGTTGGCATGAAGGCTCAAACACCCATTGCCTCTTACCCCTTTACTGGCAATGCCAACGATGCCGTTGGTTCCAACCACGGAACGGTTAACGGTGCTACTTTAACCAACGACCGATTTGGTAACCCGAACAGTGCGTATAGTTTTGATGGAGTAGATGATTTTATTGAACTCGGCAATCTAAATTTTGCAGGGAACGACTATACCATTTCGTTTTGGGTGAACTTAAATTCTACTACCACGGATAATACAGTATTTTCTGGAGCTGATCCATCTGTTCTAACCAATACCTATATTCTTTCTGAGTTGAATAACGGCGTTGGGCGTTTCCTGCATCGAAATCCTGCGGGTAACAGCGGCGGTGTCGATCTTTCGGGCGTGCAGACTTTACCTTCAAATAGCTGGAAATTTGTGTCTTGTGTAAAACAAGGAATCACATTAACTTACTATGTAAATGGCCAATTAGATAATACGGTTACAAACGCAGCCGCAACCAATATTAGCAGTTCAATTTTTATTGAGTTAGGGAGACTGAGAAACGGTAGTAATAGTTTCATACGGTATTTAAATGGCAAGTTAGATGACCTTAAGATTTACAATACGGCCTTATCCGCAGCGCAAATTATGGCGGAAAGCTCAAGCCCCATTGCTTCCTACCCTTTCACCGGTAATGCCAATGATGCTATCGGAACAAATCATGGTACCGTTAGTGGTGCAACCCTTACCACCGATCGCTTCGGCAATGCCAATAGTGCCTATAGTTTTGATGGGGTGGATGATTATATTGAAGTTGCCGACAACAACTTAATTGACCTCAGCACAAATTTTACCATTTCAGTATGGATATTTCCAACGGTGAATAGTGCTATTGGAACTATTATTAATAAAGAAAATAGTTATGAAATTTCTCGTCACCCTGATGGAACTATACAATATGCATTAAGTGCAAATGGTACAGGTTCAGACTGGGCTTGGGTCAATACTAATATAGTAGCACCGCTGAATGCTTGGTCTTATATAACCTTTGTAAAAACAGGTTCTAATGTTCAAGTGTACCTCAATGCTGTAAACGGTCATACAAACTCTGCCCAGCCTGCTTCCTTAGCTGCAAATACCAGTAATTTAAGAATAGGCGAAAGAACCTTTACCCCCGAAGTTTTTGCAGGCAAACTTGATGACATTAAAATTTACAATACTGCATTAAGCGCAGTGCAAGTTTTAAATGAGTACAACTCCTCCAGTAACAACTTGGTAGCCTACTATCCATTCAATGCGAATGCCAATGATGCTGTAGGCACTAAACACGGAAACGTAAACGGCGCTACCCTTACTACGGATCGTTTTGGCAACACCAATAGTGCCTATAGTTTTGATGGGGTGGATGATGTGGTTGAACTCAATCATGCGTTTAATGGCTTTACGGAATTGACCATTTCGGCATGGGTTAAATTAAATGGTGCTAACCAGGCCAATGATTTGCAGGCCATTATATCCAGTGATGCCTCTGGAAAATTTCTACATTTACAAACCATACCTGGAGCACCTACCAATTGTGCCGTTTATCTCGATGGTAATAATTACATATTGTTGGATCATCCTACACCTGCGATAAACACTTGGTACCAAGTTACATTAGTGGCTAAAAGCGGCGCAAGCAAGGTGTATATAAACGGGATAGAGGTATTTAGTGATGCCAGCACGTTTAGTACAATTAGTAATACCAATTTACTTCGTATCGGATCAGGTTATCAAAATGGACGGTTTTTTAATGGTGCAATAGACGAAATAAAAATATACAGCACCGCATTAACCGCAGCACAGGTACTCGCTGAATATAACCCTGGCCTTAATTTAATTGCATCATATTCATTTTCAGGAAATGTAAACGACAGCAGCGGTAATAATTTACATGGTACGATCATAGGTTCACCTTCTTTTACAACCGATAGAAATGGAAATCCCAATGGTGCGATTGCATTTAATAGTAACGTGGCGAATCGTGTAGAAGTAGATGACAATATCTTATTGCATACGCCCAGCATTACCATTGCTTCATGGGTGAAATTTAATTCCTTGGCAGGTTCGCATCAAGGGGTAGTTGATAAACCACTTGGCACGAACGTGTCCGACTCTTGGCACTTCGGAACCCAAGGAAGTAATTTTTCTGTTTGGCACATGAATAGCGGCCCGAACTTCAATCCATATTCACAAGTTACATCTCCCATAATAGCGGGACATTGGTATTATGCTGTCAGTACTTTTGATAATACAACCAAAGAACATAAACTATACATTGATGGTGTTTTAAAAATGACAAATTCCTTTAATTCAACCATTGGGTATGATAACAGCAAAATGTATTTTGGGGTAGCCCTGGAAAGCAATGCATTGAACTTTCCAATGGATGGTGTTATAGATGAGGTGAAGATCTACGGTGATGCATTATCGCAACAACAAATACAAAATGAATTTATTAATCAGGTTACTATAAACTCTAAAGGAAGTGGTAACGCCCTTAGTTTGGATGGCAGCGATGATTATGTAGAACTCCCCGCAATACTTGATGGCGCTACACAATTCAGTATCGACTTTTGGGTAAAAACCACTGAAAATCGAAGTGGCGGAACCTATTGGCAGCATCCTACTATGATAGGTAATGCTAATCCTTCTTCTCCCGATGGTGATTTTGGTATAGTATTAAACAACGGTCAACTAGCGGTATGGCATGGCCTCTGTTGTAGTGATCAAAGTTTACAAACAACCAAAGTAATCAACGATAATCAATGGCATCACATTGCCGTTGTAAACAATGGAAGCACAATGGTGTTATACGCCGATGGAATATTATTACCAGGAAGTATTCCTACTAACAATGGTGCTATTCAAAATAGTGCAAGACCTTGGCGTATAGGAATGAACAATTCTTGTTGTGTTGGAAATTGGCCTTTTGCAGGTACAATAGACGAGATTCGATTTTGGAACAACGCACTTTCAGAAACACAAATTCGCGAACGGATGTGCCGCAAATTAACCAACGGAGATGCCTTGTTCAGTAACCTGGTTGCTTATTTTAATTTTGATGAAAGCGATGGAAGCACAGCACTCGATGGCTCTAGCCATGAGAATTTATCTGCCCTATTTAATGGAGCAACCCGAGTTACAAGCGGTGCTCCTATTGGTAATTCGAGTTCATTCAATTATGCCGGCGCTGCATCTTCTGTGAATCATACCAACCCGTCTCTGGGCGATGATGTTACAGCCACCTTAACTGCAGGTGCTGCAGATGGTATTCATGTGTATCATGTAAATGAATCTCCAAACTCAACAGCCGGTGTATCGGGTTTAGAAAATGCGAATACCTATTTCGGAACCTTCGTTGCCGGTGGAACTTCACCTACATATTCTATCTCTTATAATTATGATGGAATCTCAGGTATCACCAATGAAAATGGATTAGTACTGGCTACACGTGCTAATAATAGTGTGACTACTTGGAACGGGATTGTTTCTAATTTAAATACAACAGCAAATACCCTTAGTGTATCTTCAGTAAATAATTCACAAGCTGAATATAGAGTAGCCGCATTGGATCCAGGTTTGGTTTCTAGCAGTCAAGCCAATTGTTTTGCCTACACCCCAAATCCATTAACCGCTACTCCAGCCTTTAATAACGATCCGGCCACTACCTATCAGTGGCAAGATAGTATTGTGGGCGGAACTTGGCAAAATATCTCCGGTGCTACCAGCATGAATTCATTGGTTTTACCATTGGCTACTTCAACGAAATTTTATCGCCGCCTGGCTACGTTATCCAGTACTTCCCTCTCCAGTAATGTGGTAACGATTGAAGCTTACAATGCCGCTCATCCTTCAACTGTTCCAATTAATGAATGGAATTTATACGCCTACGATGGTACCAATGTGGATAGTGTAGGTGTTATTTTTAAAGGAAGTTATACCCGAACTTCTTTAGGTATCAATACCATTACAGACTATGGAAGCGGTAACAACCCAAGTACAGCTAGTGGTTACAACGGGTGTGCCATGATAGCGCCAAATAACATGTATAGTTTATATGCAAAACGTAAAGGCTTTCCTGTAGGGTCATACGCATTAAATATTCCACAACATGATGATGAAATAAAAATATTTAAAGATGGTGTATTATTAACTTCTGCCGGTTGTTGCAACAACTTAAGTCCACAATATTTTACACTCACTACTTTGGATGCTAACTCAGTAATTGAATGTCGCATGACTAATAGCGGAGGCGGCCCAGGACATATGATGGTAGATATCTTTCTTCAGAATTTAAATGGCGGAATTATTTCTTCCAATCAAAGTAATTGCGAAGCCTTCACCCCAACGCTATTAAATAATATACATGCTGCCTATGGCGGTTCATCAACTACTATCAGTTATCAATGGCAGGAGAGTTCAAACAATATTAACTTTACGGATATAACCGGTGCTACTACCCTAACCTATCAACCCTTAGTTGTAAACGCTGATAAATATTATAGAAGAAAAGCCATCAATTCTAATAATGAAATTGCATTTAGTAATGTCGTATTCATGGATATTAATGGCACAACATTCTATGCGGATGTGGATGGCGATGGTTTCGGTGATCCGAATAATACCGTACAAGCTTGTACGGCACCTATAGGTTACTTAACTAACAATACAGATTGTAACGATAATGACACCCTAGAAAAGCCAGGACAGGTTTGGTTTTTGGATGCCGATAACGACGGTTACAAAGCGAACAACACCACCCTCACCCAATGTTCTCGTCCATTAAATTATAAAGCGTTTTCAGAACTCTTATCCGATCAACGCGATTGTAATGATAACAACAATCATATTCATCCCGGAGCTCAATACCTTAGCTTCTCCGGAGCGAATAATTATGTAAGTAATATTTGCAATCCGTTGCTCGGAGATGCCTTCACTAACTTCCGCTATGAAGTGATGTACTTTAATATCTATAATGAAATGCCTGAGAATGGAGCACCTCGTTTAAGTGTTGATCTTGGACAAGATTTTATTTTAAACCCCGGCGATAAACGGGTAAGTATGCAACAGGATGATATAAATGATACCAACACGCAAGATGGTAAAAAGTATTTCTTAAACATAAGTGGTATTCAACCTGGGGTTGCATTACAAAGCTATGTGAGTCCGCATTTAATTAATTGCGATTACTTTGGACCCTTTTTAAATGAACCGTTAGTGGTTAATTTTCCAAATCTATCTATCGCAGCAGCCGATATTACGTTCAATAATTACAATCCTGATGTTTCCACAAGCATTACCGTAACCGCCGTGGTAAAGAATCCTTCATCCTATGCAGCTACTAATATTCCGGTTCGACTAGTGAATCAATTTGATACTACACAAATTTTTCCAGTTCAAACGATTGCATTTATTCCAAATGCCAGTGAAGCAACCGTGAGTTGGACCATTACTACACCTTCTCTTTCAGGTTTATGTCCAATGAAGGTTATTGTAGATTACGGTAACACCCTAAATGAAACCAATGAAAATGATAACACGGCTATTCGTGGTTTTGTAAATGGCAATGGTTCAGTATCTGGTGGCATTGCGGTTACCTCTTCGGTTTCTCCAAAAACCGTTCTAACCGGTGCAGGCAATCCGGGATATGCCACGCTAACCGGAACAGCGCAATATACAGGTTTGGCTTTTGCATTGAATAATGCGGCTGTTCCAGGAGCAGAAGTGAGTTGTACATTAATTGAAACCGGACAAACCTTTATGGGTGTAACGGATGCTAATGGTAATTTCTCAATTCCTTTTGCTGCCCCAATTGGTGCAGGCACTTATCACTTCAGTGGAACGGTGTACGACTTTACATGGGCCGGCTTTATGCAAGTTGATTCCAATGCGTTTACCGTTGTACCTGCTGTTGGACAATCGGATTTAGTGCCTACATTGAATATGCAATCTCCAACGCAAATCGTAGTGGGTGAAAAAATCAAAGTAAACTATCGATCAAATAATAATGGTTTTATTTCAACAGCTGCGAATCATAAATGTAAATTATCCATTTCCGGTCCTTCTGGTTTTTCTCTTGAAGATTCCACCACAATTAATGTTTTAGTTAATAATACAAGTTCTCCGGAAATAACTGTAGAAACTGCACCATTGAATGTAAGTGGTACCTATATTGTAACGGTAAGTACCGATACCGATGATGAAGAAGTTGAATCCAATGAATCTAATAATAGCCTAACCACTATTGTGAATGTTCAACCTCAGCAAATGGATGTGGTTGGACAAGGTGTACAAGTTATTGGCGGAAATACCTTATGCAATTCTTCCCAAATCACCATACAAGCGGAAGTAAAAAATCTTGGGAGTATTGCAACTTCTGCGGGTCATGTTTCCAGTATGACCTTGAAACAAGGCGGAACAGTTCTAGGAACACAAACCTTCAATATTCCTATTCTTCCAAGCAATCAAGCTTCCATTATATCAAAAACCTTTGTAGTACCTTATATGCCAAACACGTATACAGTTGAACTAGCTGTTGATATGAATAATACCTTACTTGAATCGAATGAAAGTAATAATGTAATATCATTTCCTATAACGTTAGATACCTGTAAAGCTGATTTAAGTTTAGCGGAATTCTGTAATAATGTAGCTATTCAAGCAACAGCAAATGATTATTCTGGTGGAGTAACTTTAAAAACTATTATTAAAAATAATGGCGATCAGATAATAACACAACCGGTAAGAGTTCGTTTCCAGTTTGATAATAGCAACTTCTTTGATTATGTGCATTCGTTAGCAATTGCACCAGACGACATTGTACCTATTGAATTACCTATTGCAGCGATCCCGGTAAACGCGAGCAGTTTACAAGTTATTATTGACCCCTTGAATACCATTGATGAAACAAGTAACACCAACAATACCAGTGAAACTAAAGCACTTGGTTTAGACTTTTCACCAGTTGCAGAAGGATGTGTTACTCCAATCAACGGTTATGCTTACTACACCGGTGGATTTGTAACCTTCTACTCTTCCATCAAGTCTGCCAATTTATTTTCACGCGATTCTGTAAAAGTGAATTTCAAACTTTCGGGTCCTGGAATTAGTGGTTTACAAACGATGGGTTCAACGTATATCTATAATGTATCACCAACCTGTTTTTGTCCACAAGTAGCAAGTATACCTACCCTCCATTTAATTTCTTTACCCGGAACGTACCAGATACATGTTACTGTTGATCCGGATAACGATATCATAGAAACGAACGAAACCAATAATGAAATCGTTTATAGTATTACAACCCAAGACTTACCCGATATGCATTTGAATTCTACATTTATTAATCCGAGTAATCTGAATCCTACAGCTGGTCAAAGTATTACCACACAAGTAACTTATGGTAACATCGGTATTGGCAACGTGGGCGATGTAATGAAACTAAAACTTTACATTGACAATATCGCCATTGATTCTGTTGTGAATGCAACAGGTTTACCTTCAAATGGAACTACAACCTACACATTTAATACGCCATGGTCATCTACACAATCAGGTGTTCATTTAATACGAACCACCATCGACGCAGACAACACGATTACAGAAATTGATGAGAATAATAATATGGCTGTTCGTGCGATTGTAGTAGGCGACGCAGCGAATATGTATTTTGATTCTTTAGGAAGTTTGAATCTCTATCCACAATTAGGAGATAGTGCTTTGATATACGCCGACATTGGTAATAACGGAACCTTAGCATGTACAAGTTTATTAACTTTTTACTTCCTGAATGACTTTAATGATACCTTGCTTATTAGAAATTATACCATGACTGTTGCTCCAAATGGCCATCAAATTATTACTTTCAAATGGAAAGTAATTGATGAGAAAACAGTTGTTGTTGCCAAACTTACAAATTCAACGGTACAGGAATTTGACTATGCCGATAACAGCGCATCCTTCGCTTTCGGACAAATGAAATTAATAACCGAAGCAATTCCGGCCTGTAATGCGGGTAATCAAGGAAGCATTACGGCTCATGTACTTGGAGGAAGTCCACCATTCACTTATGCCTGGAGTAATAACACCAATAGTTCAACCGTAATTGGTGCTCCAGGTAATTATGCTGTAACTGTATTCGATCAATCCGGACAACAGATTCAAGGTAATGATAGTATACCTGTATGTATGGGAGGATTATTGTATGTAAAATGTTTATTACAAGGATTCTATGCGGGTAATGCTTCCATGTATCCGGTATTAACGCAAAGTGGCTTACTGAGCCCTTTAAGTTTTACCGATACGGTAACCGTTGAACTCCATGAGAATTCGGCAGGGTTTCCTTTAAGTTCAAGCTTTACAGGAATAATACATAGTAACGGACAAATAAATTGCCATGTACCACTCAATGAAATTGGAACAAGCAGATATCTTGTGATTAAACATCGTAATCATGTAGAAACCTGGAGTGCCAATCCTGTATTGATTACTAATAATGTAGTATTTGATTTCACCACTGCAGCCTCACAAGCTTTTGGTGATAATCAGTCTGAATCTGAGCCAGGAATTTATACTTTAATTAGTGGTGATATTAACCACGATAATGGTATCGATGTATTCGACTATTTAGAAATGGATCCAGATATAATTAATGGCGCATTTGGTTATTTAAATACTGATCTTAATGGTGATGGCAGTGTTGATGCCTTTGATTATATCGTGATTGATCCGAATATTATCAGTGGAATTAGCGCTGCAACACCGTAAAGAAGAGCATAAAGCACAATCTGAACTTACTTGACATGATGGATAAACTTTCATTCAATACCACATGAATAGCTTCTTTCATTTCTGATGACTTAAAAATGACTTTTTATTGTTCGTAGTGAAAGTAATTCATAACACAGATACTTGTTTACTGTAGTTACTCAGCTTCTTTTACCCTCATTAAAAGATTGTAACTTCAAAAAATTAGTAGTTCGTTCAACTTGTTACATAGGAATATTTAATTGAAAGGTTGTTCCTTCGTTCATTTTGCTTTCCATGTTCAACGGGATACGAATTCTATTTAATAATTGAACCACCAAATACATTCCTAAACCTGACCCTTTTTCGCCTTCTGTTCCAATGCGGGTTTCTTCATTTTGTTTACGAAGAACTGCTTCTATTTGTTTTTCACTCATGCCAATGCCATGATCTTTAATGGATAAACAATATGTTTGGTTTGAAACGAAACCTGTGATTCGAATAGGTTGATTTTCCTTACTGAATTTAATAGCATTTGTAAGTATGTTGCGCAATGCAATCGACAAAATTCCTTCATCTGAAATTACTTTTTGATCTTCAAGTTGAACTTCAATTGGAATTCCCTTTTGCTTAGCTTGAAGCTGCAAAATATTCACTACATCCTCTACCACAGGGAGGATGGCCAATGGAATCATTTTCGGTGTACTATCCTTGAGTTGCATACTTGCCCATGCCAACAAATTATCCAACAGGTTGCTTGTTTGTGCTACGGCTTGTATACTTTCATTTTTAAATAAAAGCTTTTTATCAGCTGATAGTGATTCATTATCAGACAACATCAAATACGATTGAAGGGCGTTCAGTGGATTCCGTAAATCATGACTTATTACGCTAAACAAACGATCTTTTACCTTGTTTAAATCATGTAGTGCTTCCTTTTGCTTCTCTACAACCTTTTTTTGCTTTCTTATTTTATTATTCAAATAAAGCGATATCAATAAAAGCATGGTTGCACCCACGATAAGGGCAGCAAATAAATTAATTTTATTTTTTTGTTTTAGGATAGAAGAATTTTTCTGTTCAATCTCCAAGTTCTTTTTTCCAACGGCATAATCTGTTTCTAATTGGGCAATTCTATTTTTACTTTCGTCATTAAAAATACTGTCCTTTAACTCCAAATATTTTTTAAGATAACGTGCATGTTGTTCATAGTTTTTTGTTCTCTCATAAAGGTCGGCGATGTTTTTGTAATTCTCCATTTCCACTTGGCGCATGCCTGTTTTCTGAGCCTCGTTTAAACTCACCTCAAAATTGTGAAGTGCAGCCGAATAATCTTTTAATTCAACCTGAATACATGCCAGGTTATTATGCAACATAGCCAAGCCTCCAACATTATCTTCCGATTTCTCCATGAGCTTTAAAGCCGTATCAATACAGTGCTTTGCCTGAAGATATTGCGCGGCGTCTTTATACGCTAAAGAAAGATTCGATAATAAAACAATTTTTGATTCGTTATCATGCGAGGCATCAGCTACACCAATTCCCTTATGTAGAAAATAAAATGCCGAATCAGGCTGTCCGGCGCGTTTAAATAAATTCCCACCCTGCGAATACAAACTACAAAGTTGAAAGCTATCTTTTGAATCAACCAGCACACGTTCAGCCTTTTTGAAATACTCTTTTGCTTTCGGAAAATTCTTCATGTCGCAATACACCGATATTACAGAAAGATAGGCATCCGCTAAGCTGGGATCGTAACTCACTTGTTCATAATATTTAATGGATTGCAAATAGTTTTCTACGGCTAGATCAAGATTACCTAAACAGAAATTAGAATATGCAATACCATAGTAATTATCACCACTTTCGTATGGGCGTTTCAGGTAAACAGCAATATCTTTCGCTCGCTCAAAATACGTTAAGGCTAATGCTTGATTGTTATCGGAATAACGTCTTGCAATTTTTCGATTCAACTTCATTTGAACAGTATCCTTCACTCCTGGTTGAAGGAGTTTGACCATACTATCTATTTCATGTTGATTTTGTGCATTACAGTTAAGTAAGAAAAAGATGTCCGTCAAAAAGAAAATAAAAAATACACATCGAGTCATTGGAATAGGTTTAAGCATGACGTTTTATAGCCTTATTACCAATGATGGCGTCATTGATGATAGCAGCATACTGCGCACTGAATGGTAATTGTATTTCGTGTAGTATAACACTATCCTTAGTAACTGCAGTAATGGCCTTTTTATAAACCACATGCGTTCGTGAAATACGAACAAACTCAGAACTTGGTAACTGAAGTAATAAATTTTTCAGGTTTACCAATACCAATTTCTCTTGTTTGTTTCGGAGATAAATCTTTACAAAATCAGATAAGGATTCAATATATAAAACCTCATCATAGTTAATACGTACGTAGGCTCCATCTTCACGAATAAAAAAATAATCATCCGGCGACGCACGAAAGTTTTCTAAAGTAGCCTGATCTTCCTTCATTTGCAATAAGGTTCTTACCTTCTCCATAGCACGCAACAAGCGCTCAGGCGGAATTGGTTTTCGTATAAAATCGATCGCATCCACTTCAAAAGCATCCAATGCGTATTCGCCATGCGAACTAATGAAAATAACATAAGGTTGCTTCAATAATGATTTTACCAATTGTAAGCCACTTAAGCCAGGCATTTCTATATCTAACAGTAATACATCGGGCGGATTATCGTGAATAAACGAACTAACCTCTAGCGCGTTTTCGCATATACGCAAACACTTGCTTTGCGGCAAAGCTTGCAAGAAAGATTCCAACATGGTTCTATAAACAGCCTCATCATCGGCTATTACATACGTGATTGGTCGCATCAACGAATTGGTTTCAACAAATATAATCCTGAAAGTATAAAAGCCATTCTTTTACCCGAACATAGTTTACCGACCAAATAGATAGGTTTCACATACTTATTTCCTGCAACGCATATACTTACAAAAAATCTTGTATTTGAATAGCTTCACTTTACGGTGTAATTCAAAAAATAAATACCATGAAAAAATTATTTCAAACCTTTCTCTTTTGCCTCGGCATTACAATTGGTTTTGCGTTCAAGGCAACAGCACAAGCTCCACAAGCCATTCCGTATCAGGCCATAGCCCGAAATAGCGCAGGCGATCCATTAATCTCACAAAATATTTCGTTACGATTGAGTATACGAGATCTTTCGGCAGCGGGTACTATCCTCTATCAAGAATCACACACGTCCACCACTACTCCGCTCGGTTTATTTGTTACACAAATCGGACAAGGTACTCCTCTGCTCGGCACATTTTCTGCCATTAATTGGGCGGTAGGATCGAAGTTTTTACAAGTGGAAATGGATATTACTGGCGGAACAAACTATACCGATATGGGTAGTTCGCAACTTATGAGTGTGCCTTATGCGTTACATGCCGGCAGCTCTTCTGATAACTCCTGGCAGACTAATGGCAATGCTATTTCTAATACCAATTCCGGCGGTGTGGGTATTGGAATTACTTCGCCCGATGCACTTTTACACCTGCATGACTTAGCAGGAACACAAAACAATCCATCGGCTGGAATGGTCTTTTCTCGTTACTGGACCAATCCGTCAGATACACGGGCTAGTGCACTCTTTCACTATTATAATACAAATACAGGTAACGACAATTTAGCCTTTGGTGTATCCGGTGGCGGTGGCACGAATGATTCGCCTCAATCATTAAATCAAATCAAAATGATGATTCAAGGTGATGGTAAAGTGGGCATTGGATCACTGTATCCTAAAACGTTGCTCGATGTACGTGGAGATATTTCTCTTGGAGCCTGGAATGAAAACAACGGCTCTCGAAAAATAGGAATCAATGATGGTTACTCTTTTACTGGTGGTATGGAAATTGAAAACACCACCCTGAGTGGTAATTACAGTCAGAAAGTACATTTTATAACACATCATAACTATAATGGTTTTGGACGCAGAATGACAATCAATGAAGACGGTTTCGTTGGTATTGCAACAGAAACGCCAAGCACTCGTTTAGATGTAACAGGTTTTATTGGAAGTCCGCTGCCTTCTGTTCGATTCCATCAACATAATTGTGGTGATTATTGCGCTCAAGCTAAAGGAGCAGCCCTGCAACTGATTAATGACAATATTACCACTCCGGATAATGGTGCTCGATTATCGTTTGCTGATCCTATCAATATAACGAATAACGACGAAGGTGCTGCCACGATACATCTGGTTGAAAGAGATCAATTTGGAAATGGTGGACTTGCTTTTTCAACCCGCAATTCATCGAACATACTCAATGAACAAGTGCGTATTAACAAAGACGGTAATGTTGGTATAGGCACATCAGTGCCTGCCTATAAACTTTCTGTAGCTGGTCACGTTGCTTCCATAAATTCGGGATACGGACTGGTGCATACAGATGGCATCGTTTCTTTAGCTTCCTACCTCGATGGCGGTGCAGGTTGGATTGGTACAACAAGTGCACATCCACTTTATTTCTATACTGGTAATGGCTATGAATCTATGGCCATCACAACTAGTGGTGATGTTGGTATTGGTACATCTGCACCAGCGTATAAATTACAAGTATCCGGTTCTACCGGTTTAATTGGTAGTACAGTAATAAGTCCAAGTCAAACGGGGTCACAAGGTACTTTATCTGTTGGTACGCCAACCATATTCAGCAACTCGATGTTCAATGTTAAAAGTAGTTTACCTTATGCGGCATTTATCGATGGTGCGGCAACTACCAATGCGGCATTACAAGTTGAAGGAAGAACCAGATTGAACGGTACTGTGGCTATTGGAAGCACCGCTAACTTTGCAAGTGGATATCAGTTATCCGTAGGTGGTAAAATAATATGTACGGAATTACGTGTACAAGCAACACCGTTTCCGGACTATGTATTTGCAAGTGATTATAAATTGAAATCACTAGATGAAGTAGAAGAACATATTAATACCTTTCATCGTTTACCTAACATGCCTGCGGCTACCGAAGTAGAAGCTGAAGGTATGAGCGTTGGTGGTATTCAATTAAAACTTGTAGAAAAGGTTGAAGAGCTAACGTTATATATGTTGCAACAACAAAAGCAAATTTCAAAGCAACAAGAAAAAATAGAACAATTAGAGCAACAATTAACTCAGGCAAATAAATAATTCGAACATGAAAACTATCGTATTAATATTAACAAGCCTCCTTGTATGCTGCTGTTCATTTCAAGGAAAATCTCAGCTAAAACAAACAGAAAATCAATCGATGTTTATAGATAGAAGTAGCGAATTCCTGACCCTTCAGGACAAAGAAAAGCTTAAAAGTACATTCCTGAACTATCAAGTTATGCAAATCGATTTGCCCCAACTTTATAGCAGAACGCATAGCCAAAAAAATAATATCCGTGTTACTATTAGCCATGGAGCAACCGTTTGGGAAATCGAATTACACGAAAACGAAATACGATCGATAGATTATAAATATGAACAAACTACTGCCAATGGAAGAATAGAAGTTCCAAGAGAGGCATGTGGCACGTTTGCAGGCTATGTAAAAAGTGATCCGAATTCCTTTGTGCGCATGAATGTGAGAGAGCATAGTTTTTCTGCAATTATTTTTGTTAACGGCACCATTCATTTTATTGAATTACTGAACCAATTCCTTCCGGAAGTATCCGATCAATTGGCAATTATTTATAGCCAACACGATGTTGTACCTAAACCAGGTTCTTGCGGTGGTGGTAGTATGATGGATAAATTAGAGAAAAATATACAAACACTTAAACCTAAGGTTCTTGAACAAAAGCATGACCAGCAAACTAAAACTTCCGTTCGCGATCATCAACACTTGCGTTCTCAACAAGCCACCTCTAATAACAATCAATTCCAACAATATGCCCTATCCACCCAAGGTGAAGCATGTAAGAAGTTAGAAATTGTTACCGACTCCGACTACGATAATTATACCAGTTGTTGCGGTCTGAAAGTAACTGCTTCCGAAATTCTTGACAACCTAAATAATGTTGAACCGTTATTTCAGAATCAGTTTGCTGTTGAATTCCAAGTTCTATATCAACATGAATGGACGGTTTCTAATGATCCCTATACCGAAACGGATGTTTGTGATGATAATGCGTTAGATCGTTTAGATCAGTTCAGAGATTATTGGGATAACTCGTCGTATTGGTTTTACAATAACCTACATAAAGATGTTGCCATACTTTATTCCGGAATTAACTTTGATGGAGGTGCGGTTGGATGTGCTTACACGAGCTCCCTTAACAACCTTTTTCAAGGTACTGTTACAAAGGGTATCTATATGATTGTTCAAACCAATGATTATCCTTTTGGTGCTTTTAACTGGTCAACTGCTTCCTTCACCCATTTAACAGCACATGAATTGGGGCATATTTTCGGTGCCTCTCACGATGGATCAGCAAGTTACCTCATGTCGCCTACAATCAGTACCATTAACACATGGTCGCCACAATCACTCTCTCAAATAAACTCGTTGCTGAGTAACGGTCAAGCTATAGAGCGATTAGGCACCCGTTATTTAATTACACCTTTAAACACCAATGGTGGAGTTTATAGTGGTGGTGAATTGAACATCAAATCGAATGTTACGAGTACATTTGGTAATTTAAGTATTCAAGGAGTTGATCATGTGGCAGTATATGGCGCCTTAACTATTTCAACGATATTAAACGGCAGTGTAACCATGAAAATTGCTCCTTGTAGCAATTCAGATTATTAGAAGGCATGTACCTTATTCTGAAAATAACATCTTTATATATCAAGTTTAAAAAGATCATCATGAAAAAAATAATCATCATATTCCAATGGATAATACTTTCATTATTCATTGCTTGTACAGTATATGCACAAAGTATATCACCAAGGGTAATTGCTTCTCTCGGTGCTTATCAGGTAAATGCCATAGGTTCATTATCGTTTACTGTGGGCGAAACAAATACACAAACGTTAACTTCTGCAAGTCATATCCTCACTCAGGGATTTCAGCAACCAATTGAAATCAATTTGCTTCATGTAAGAGCCTTTTTACAAGGCTTTTATTTGGGTGCAGAACAGATGACGGATGTCCTTTACAATCAAGGAGTGTATTTAAACCCTTCCAATGTAGCGGATAGCATAACACTTGAATTACACGACGCTATTACACCCTCTACTATTCTTTTCGGAACCAAATCAACCTTAAAACAAGATGGATCCATTTCCGTTAAAGGATTGGGTGTAGTAGGCCAGTCGTATTATCTCGTTATCAAACACCGAAACAGTATAAGTGTTTGGAGCTCCACCCCTGTTCTACTGTCGAATGTTACCACTTACGATTTTACAACACAGGCATCCATGGCCTATGGTGCCAATCAGGCTGAGGTTGAACCAGGTATTTGGGCACTTTATTCGGGAGATATTAACCAAGATGATATTGTTGATGTGTTCGACTATTTAACACTCGAACCAGATATCGTGAATGGAAGTTTTGGTTATCTCCATACTGATACGAATGGAGATGGTGCAGTAGATATTTTCGATTTTTTAATTTTGGAGGGGAATTTAATCAACGGTATCGGTGCAGCGACTCCTTAAATTCTCAACGTCCGATTGACTTGATTGCGTCCTAAATCCAAAGCTTGACAAATTGAAATAGCAAGGTTCTGTCCGGTTATAAATTAACTTCCAAGCATACAATTCATCTTCTGAAAAGATAAATTATGATGCTTCAAAAGCGGTTAGCTCGGAACACCCAGTTAACCGCTTTTTCGATTTCCTTTGGCATTGATGTACTAACCTAAGTGTTGTAAATACTCTATCGCAATTGGGTAACAGTTACTGCGTAAAGTGAGAATGTTCGGCGATAAGCAATGGTAAGCACACCTTAGAATTTTCCTACAGAAAAACTATACTCTAGTCAAAGAGTATTTAGAAGGTGTAACTCCTGTAATCCGTTTGAAGGCTTTACTGAACGTTGGCAGATCGGCAAAATCCAAACGAAGTGCTATTTCCGTCCATGTGAGTTTTAACTGATGAAATAAACGTAATGCTTCCTCACATTTAAATCGAATCATATCGCGATGAGGACTCACGCCAAATACCTCCTTGTACATGTGATGGAATCGAAATTCCGACATACATAACTCTCGTGCCAATTGTTGAATACTAACCTGTTGATACACCATATCCTGCATACTGTTTCGAGCCTGAATGAGTCGTTGATATAATTCCTTCTTACTTTGTCGTTTCATTAAGGGCACAAACTGATACGCTTTAAAATGCGGTAATTGCTCTTGTAAAAAATGAGCAATAAAATCCATTTCCAAACACTGCAAGGAGGGAAATGTTTTATCGCGAATGGCAGGGAACAAATGAGCCATGTAATCGTTAAATGCTGTGGATGCACGATAGCGAACAAACAAATCAGCTTGAAACCAATAATAGTCAGCTTCATGAACGTCCTCCATTTCATTCGGATGAAAATGAAGTTGTAAAGCTTGCTTTAATAAATCCTGATTTACATCAATGCAAATACCGATGTCATTTTGTTCCTCTTGAATTTGAATTTCGCAACGATCTTGATTGGTAATGAGAAGATAATCTCCGCCAAGTAACACTTGGGTTTGTTTGTAATTATCATAAACTTCCTTGCCCCGTATATTAAATTTGAATGAAATATTACTGAGGGCTAACTCTTTATTTACCGACTTAATTTCCGATGCACGAAACGGAAACTGTTGCATTCCTCTGAATACATCATTCCAATTTGTTTCGTTTAGTAAAATGGCCTCTTGCATCAATTTAAAATCGAAAGCAAGAATACAAAACACATGTTCAAATGTTAAAATCTTTCTATAATTGGTAGGTGTTTAGGGTGAACGGTAAAAAAAGCAGAAAATGACAAGCAACGCCATGCCGTTACCTGTTGTTTTGTAAAAAAACCAACACATGAAATACTGGTTGATATGGTTGCTTACCTGGGCTTTCGTTCATAATTCAAAATCGCAGGAGATGAGTTTTTCAGGAAACATAAATTCATCAAACAAAGAAAAATACACCATGATTTTAAAATCATGTTTGGATTCATCGTTGGTGAAAGTAGAATTAAGTTCGGAAGATGGTAGCTTTCGATTCGATAATATTCCACAAGGAAATTACTTTATGGATATTCGGTTATTCAATCAATCGATTCATCTAACTCAATGTTTCAATCTAAAGGATAAAGGATTTCAATTACCAACAATAAATTTAAATCAGTCGTTACAATTGAAAGAAGTTCGTGTAGTTCAACAGAAGGAATTGGTGGAGCAAAAAGCCGGAAAAATAATTTTCAATGTTGAGCATAGTTTAGAATCACCAGGCAGTGATGCCTTATCGGTAATGCAAAAAGCACCAGGTATTTCTGTGGATGGAAACGGATCGATTGCTATGCGCGGAAAGAAAGGAGTAATTGTTATGATTAATGGCAAACCAACCTATGTTTCCGGTGCTCAACTTACGAATTTACTTCGAACTACCACCGCATCTCAAATTTCAAAAATAGAAGTTATCAGTAATCCATCAGCCAAATATGATGCCGAAGGAAATGCGGGAATTGTAAATATCATCATGAAGAAGGATTTAAAACGAGGAAGTAATGGATTAGTTATTTTGTCGGGAGGAAGTGGACGTTTCTATAAAAGTAGCGCAGGAGCCAACATCAATGTAAAAGGTAATAAACTGAACTTCTTCGCAAGTATGAACTTCTTTGCTAATGAAAATTATAACGACTTAAAACTGTATCGTCAATTTTATAAGAAAGGTGTTTATCAAGGAGCTTACAGACAGAACAACATGCTTTGGTTTCCTGCTTTCACGGAAATGGGTAAAGTAAATCTAGACTACCAACTTTCGAAAAAAACAGTCCTTGGTATTTCAAGCAATGGTAGTTTATCGCAATTAAATACGCCCGGACTTAATTTTTGTGTTGTAGAAGATAATCAAGGTGTCGATCAATCAACGTACACTTCCGGACAAAAAAGTAAAGATCGATACGGCAATGCGAGCTTCAATGTAAACAGTCGCACGCAACTCGATAGCAACGGTGCCGAATTGAGTACCGATTTTGACTATGCGTATTACGGATCTTCGAATAATCAACATTTCAAAACAGTGTATGCCGATATGTTCGGCAATCCAACCCAAAATGATTATCGCTTGCTCGGTATATCCAAAGGTGATTTGAATATTTATAGTGGTAAAGCTGATCTGAACTTTAGTCGTTGGAACGTTAAGTGGGAATTAGGAGGCAAAAGTAGTTATGTAAAAGCCGATAATAATATTCAATTTTTTAATGAGTCGGGCGATACACCACTATTTGATTCAAACCAAAGCAATCATTTCATATATTCTGAAAATATCAATGCCCTCTACGGTATTGGTTCGTTCGAGAAGAATAATTTCAGTGTGCAGCTAGGATTGCGAACCGAACAAACAGTAGCAAAAGGAAAACAACTTTTGAATGGCGAATCATTTGATCGTAATTACTGGCAACTTTTTCCAAACGTTTCAATATCCAGAAAAATTAATGAAAAGCATGATCTTGCTTTCAGTTTCAGCAGACGTATTCAACGGCCAGGTTATGATTTAATGAATCCGACTCGGTTGTTTATTGATGCTACAACTTATAAGGTGGGCAACCCTTTTTTGATGCCGCAAAACAGTTACCTTTTTGAATTGAATCACACATTCAAACAAAAATATTTAACTACGTTCTCCTATATGTTTGTGAATAAAAGTATTACGGAGGTGCTGATACCAGATGAACAAAACTCAAACATCACTATTCAAACCAATAAGAATATTAATAAGCAATGGGTTTATACCTTAAGTGGTTCTGTACCGGTTAAGCCTACAAGTTGGTGGACAATCAATTCCGATGTTAGTATATATCATTCCTATTATTCCGGACAGTTATCGAATAATACCATTGCATCAGGTATCGTTTCCTTCAATGCCAAAACACTGCATTCCTTTATTCTTCCAAAAAGTTTTACGATACAGGTAGATGGTTTTTATCAGTATGGTGAGTGGTATAGTTTTACTACCATTCAACCATTCGGACAATGCAATATTGCTGCTCAAAAAACACTGAAAAACAAACGAACCACAATTAAACTTGCCGCGAATGATATATTCTTCACAAGCAAATTCAGAGGTTCTTCTAAATACAACGATTATGAAGAACACTATTTTGTTCGAAGAGATTCACGCACAGTAATCGTTTCTTTAACACATAAATATGGCAAAAATGGAGTTCCCGGAATCCGTCGTCGCGGCACAGGTGCAGATGATGAAAAACAACGGGCTGGTAAACATGTATAAATATTCTTTTCTTCTAGTGTGTGCTTGGTTGGTAAATCCTGCGCGAGTTGCAGCACTCGCGCAACGGATTTACCCGGGCGTACTCCTTCACGATTCCACCAACTGCGTGGTTATTGATTCCGTTATTTCGGAAGGTATGTTTTTTCACTATGGTTTTCAAAAAGGTGATTGTGTATTTGCCATCAATGATGAACCCATTCATACTACAAAAGAATTTCGCCATGCGATGTATTCGATTCGAGCGAAAGATCAAGTAGTGCTTGATGTAAAAATGCAAGGGAAACAACAAATCAAAACACTCGTAGCACAAGGGCGAAAACAAAATCCGTATAAAAAAATAGATGTGATTTATGGTGAATTAGAAGAACATGGTTGCACTTTACGTACCATCGAGTATACTCCAAAAAAAGGAAACGGCCTACCTGCAATACTTATTATTCCCGGTTATAATTGCAGTAGTATAGAAAATTTTTCACGAAGTTATTATCGACGGCTTATTGAACGTTGGGTGCTTGATGGCTATATTGTTTATTCTGTGGAGAAATCGGGCATGGGTGATAGCGAAGGTTGCACTGCTTGTGAAGAAGTTGATTTACAAAACGACATTGACATTTTTACTTCTGCCGTACGGAAACTAAAACGCGATTTACAAGTAGATAGTAATCGTATCTATCTCTGGGGACATTCCATGGGTGGAATTATTGCTCCTATTGTTGCACAACAATCACGAGTGAAAGGTATCATTACTTATGGCACTGTTTTTCGACCATGGCATCAATTTCTTTTGGATATGCATGCTGTTCAAAAACCACTCTTAGACAAAGCCAGCGCAGAAGAAACAAACTTATTTCTCGATACCATAAAATCATTATACTACGATTTCTTTGTGAATAAAAAAACGCCTGCCGAATTAGTAAGCATTCCAAAATACAAACATCTCACCGAAACAGAACTCGAATACAAAGAAGGTAATACGAACATGTGGGGAAGGCATTGGCGTTTTTGGCAACAAATAGATTCACTCGATTTGAACAAGGCCTGGCGATCGTTACATATACCGGTATTAATTATACATGGAGGAGCTGATTACATACAATGTTCCAACAAAGAACCTCAACTTATTCGTGATGCGGTTAATACAAGCGATCCCGGATATGCCACCATGCTTACCATTCCTGATCTAGATCATTTATGTATGCGAAGTAAAGATTACTTAGAGGCCGTAAAAAATTTGGAAGAGAAACAATTTCTAAAAGGAAATTTTCACGAAGGCATGGCCGATGAAATTCTGAAGTGGTTGAATGAACAGGAAGGAATAAGAGAATAAACGAGCTCAATGCATAGTATTGAAGTAGGTAACTCAAAAGAAAGTTGCCGTATTATCGTTTACAATTTAACAAAGCATCATATATTTTCAGAGCTACTTGTTTATCGGATAAATAACCCTCAATACTATGTCGATTTTTGGTGAAATTATCCACCTCCTCGTAGTTTTCAATCCTTCCTTCTACCTTAAAATATTCTTGATCTAAAGAACGTAAAGCCACAATATCGCGCTTATCGAATGCATTATACCAATCTCCTTTTAACCCTAAAGGGTAGCGAGGGCAGAAGGGTAGATAGTGATGAAAGGTTTTCATGCCCAAAGGGGAGCCTAAGGTAACAAAGGTTTGTACATTCAAAGAAGCATCTTGATTTATAATATTAAATCCAACGGCTGATCCTAATGAATGTCCTACAACAACACATGGTTTCGTACCAATTTCAAGTTTAACCAGTTCATCAATTTGTTCTTGTATAATGGATTCAGTTAGATAGGTATAAGCATCTGGTAATGCCAAACTTAAACAAAACCCGGCGCCGTATTTTTCATCTATTTTTCGAGCGAGGTCAATGACCCATTGTTGATTTTGAAATGCTTTCTTTATTTCTTCTGTTGCATCAATTTCCTTTTCAGAAATACCACCATTCATTGCTAGTTCCCACATTAATTCAGGAACATACTCCTCGTCTGTATGGCCCAAGTCTCCTTTCCTTTTAGCACTTGCTTTAAGTTGTCGAGTCAATTCATCTAAAATATCACCGTAAAACGGGAATACGAATTCTACCTCGGGCAGTTGTTCGATGCCGCTCTTACGTAAGCCAGCCAACCAACTATCACGCCACTTCATGCGCAATTCTTCAGCAGGAAATTTACCCTGACCTCTTCCGTGTATACAAACCAATTTCATTCGAATGAATTTAAATTATTGAGGACATTGGTTCGGACAAAGTTCATTGAAATCATATACGGGTGCATCTTCAATGACTTGATTGCTTAAGTTGAGACCCTTCCAAAGTATACCAAAATGTTCATGGTTATTTTCTATAATGGCTTTACGCCCATCAGCTATAGCCTGAGTATCTTCTGAATCAATCTCGCAAAAAACAAATAGAATTCGAACCATACCTAAATTTTCCATATAAGGTAAATACTCATTCATTAGTTTATCACGATGCACATAAATATGTTCGGTATTATCGGAACAGCGATTAAGCATTGCAGCACGCAAAGAATGCGGATTCGAGGTATTATGAAATTCACTCATTAATTGGTCTACCATCGATGACTCCAGATAGCATGTTTGCGTATTGAATGCGTTGAGGTCATAGTATGGTGTTAAATTATCGGTTGTACTTGAATTAGCCATGGTAAACAAGAAATATAAATTACCGGCGTGGCGGTTCATTTCTGCGCTCCCCTGTGTGTAGTTTAAAGGAATTTGTGTAATGGTAATTTTTAGATATTTGGCATTAGGTGCTTCCTCTAATAAGTGTTTAAGGGCCACCACATCCACCGTAAACGAACGAATTACTTCCGGATTTACGGTAGCTAATAGGTTGTATGTTCCATCCATAAAACACTCATAAAAGTTATGTACTGTTGCCGGACCAACCGGAAACATTTTTCGCTTCTCCGGATTGTAATGCAAATACTCTTCTATAATTTTCCGTAATTCATCTTTGTTAAAGGTACTCATGGTGTTATTTTTTTTGTCAAAGTAAAGGTGTGGTTTCCCGATGGGCTATTCCACTTTTGTGGACAATGTAGAAATTATTCCTGATAATTTTTAGTCGGCCTAAAAACTTTTTCTACTTTCACAGGAATAATTTTTCAAACTAAATAAAGTAACGTTATGGCACGAATGGCACTTATTGTCGGAATTAATAGCTACCAAAATCTAAAACAGTTACATGGTTGTGTAAATGATGCGGAATCGGTTTATGCCTTATTATCAAAAAATGATGACGCCGAGAAACCGGAATATGGTAGCAAGAATTTTGAATGTAAACTAATTACCAAGGAAGATCGCTTTGTTCAAAGTGAAGTAGTTCATAATGAAAAGAAGAATCTTGCTATTTTTAATAAAACTATTTTAAGAGATGAAATCAAAGACCTTTTTGAAACGGAAGGATTAGAACTTGCCTTATTCTATTTCTCTGGTCATGGGTTAATCGACTCGGATGGAGGTTATATTTGTCCGCCAGAAACAAAAACAGCGGATGATTGTATTCCATTGAATAAAATTGTGGAATGGGCTAGTAAATCACCGGCCACGAATAAAGTTATTATTATTGATAGTTGCCATAGCGGTGCTATCGGTGAAAATCAAGACAATAAAACAAGCACGTTAGGTAAAAACATGACCTTACTTGCTTCTTCCACAGCTACACAGTATTCTAGCGAAGAAAACGACCAAGGGTTATTTACTGGATTGATGTTATTAGGATTGGAAGGAGCTGCTGCTAATATCATAGGTGATGTAACCCCGGCCAGTATTTATTCGCATATCGATCAGTCGCTCGGACGGTGGTATAAACAACGACCTATTTTTAAATCAAATGTAAGTGCTTTTGTTGTGCTTCGCAAAGCCAAACCGCCAATAGCGTTAAAAGATTTAAAGGAAATCGTTCAGCTGTTTCCATCCCAAACCAATGAACTTCCGGATGGTAGCACCGAAGTAAAAGCAACCTATAAACACTTTTTAAATGAAACCTACGAACCGGAAGATAGTGAGCGCCACAAGCGATTCAAAGACGCCCGAGAACCGGATAAAGAGAACTGCAGAAAGTTTGCCATCCTTCAAAAATATAATCGTGTTTATTTGGTAGTACCTAAAGGAGGTGATGAACCACATATGTGGCATGCGGCTATGCAAAAAGACCGACATGGTTATTGTGAGTTAACTTTATTAGGCGAACACTATCGTGGCTTAGTGGAAAAAGGATTGATTTAATTGTCTTTTGGTTCAATTCTGATATAATAACAATTAGAAAAACCAGGATTAAGGTAAACTATTAGAAATCAAGTAAATCGTTTGTTGGTTCTTTTCTATCCCAATTAATATTCTTAGGTAATAGTTGTGATAGTTTCAAACTAATATCTTTCCATTGTTCATTTCGTTTATGACTATCGAAAGAAAGTACCTCCGCTTTGCGATACGCGTTATTTGCTGTCAACAAATTATAGCCTCTATTAAATTCAAGAAAATCCCAGTTACACGGTTTAAGAATGATGGGCACTATGATTTTATATTTATCATTCGCCAAAGGCAGTTCCTCATCCATAACAATGGAGGTATTCAACATATTAGGTGAAACCATGCAAAGCACCACATCGGAAGTTTCTAATTCATGACGAGTAGCGGCGTTCCATTTTTCGCCCATGCTTAAATCTAAATCATAAAACACGAGTATTTTACCCATGTGTACAAAGGGTTGAAGATGTAACATCAATTCGTGCACATAGTCAACATCATGACGTGAGTATGCAATAAAGAATTTCGTTGGGTTTAAGTTATGTTCATCTAACCAAAAATGTCGAAAATCAAAGCGTGAATAAAACACCCGATCATGATAAATTAAATAACTCCGTTCTTTATTTCCGATACAAGTTTCTTCCAACTTTTGATGAGGTATATAATTACCAAACTTGGTTTTAACCTCAACCTGCGGATCATAAACAAAGAGCATATCATAAATAAATTTGAACACATCATGAAAACGACTGTCCTGCACAAACCCTGAATAATTACGCGAGATACTCAGTTGTGGTTTACTCCCTTTTAGATCATCAATACCCGGATATTTTAATTCAATTAATAAGAATGCTTTTTCATTTCGTTCTTTATCGCTTAGCCTTTCTTTACCTTGTTGTTTTTGTTGATAGAGTACCACCTTATTCTTCCACAATAAGTATTCCTTCTTTTCCGATTCACTCACTAATTCATCCTTAAACGAAGCAATGAGCATCATGATAATGTTAGAATGAAAAAAACGATCGAAGGTAAAAATGCAATCGGGTGTATCAAAAGAATCTAAAAAGAGTTGCTCCAAGCCGGGTTTGGCCATTGGCAAATAGGCAGGAGCAACATACTTGGCCTTTACCTTCTTCGGGGAAAAACCAATAACATCATACTTCACATCAAACACAATATCCTCACGTTTTAAATATAGCATAGCCCAACGAGCATACTTTTTTGATTTCCCTTTTTGAATATCATCATCAGAAAAATAACCATCCCCAAGTAAATCCTTGGTTAGAATATGTTCATGAATCCACTTCGAGAAATCAGAAATATTGGGTATAAAAAATTCTTCTTTGAATGTTTCGTCGGGTTGAAAATAATAACCCTCATGTCGCCTTACCAAACGTTTTAAGGCCTCACGTATATCAACCTCAGTTTCGTACCACTTATTCGTTTTATTCAGGATTAGTAATTCGTCGAAAGAAAAAACATGTTGTTCTTGTTCCTTCAAAATGGTTGCGGCCTCTTTATCTTTTGTTACAACCGTTTTTACTTTAGCATGAACACGAATTTTATTTTTCAACCAGGTTTTTACCGTTTCGCTTTCTTGTTCAAAATCGAAGGCTACAATATCTCCCACGGTAATACGCTCCTGTTTGCGTAAAAGCAGGGTATTTAATTCCAAGGATGGCTGATTTTGTCGTTTGTTTTGGATTAATTCTAAGGTTGAGTTTTGGCTAGTATTATCTTCTTTAGAATCTCTAGTCAAGGCATGTGTTTCTTCATCAGCAACTGAGGCATTTGAATTCTCGTTATGTACCTTCTCTTTTTGGGGTTCACGCTCTTTACGATAACTCAAACTCCCCATCCAATAATTCAAAGGATACAAAATATCCGAATCGTTGACTACATCTGCTTGGTTTGTTTTTTCCGTGTGCTTTTCGTTTAGTTCCTTTCTTCCTTTCAATTTAAAATCACAAGCCGGATCGAAAGGTAGTTCCGGCAATTCATCTTGTCCGAATACCAAAATATTCAGCGCCTCCTTATCATAAAAGGGCAAATGGGTAGAATGGTAATAATCTTGTCCACCAAAATCAAACCCTTGTACATACACTTCTTGCGGTAAATCGTTAATCTTGTTTTCTTCATTCGAATAACTAAACGTCTTACTAAAGATTTCAGCGCCATGTGTGCCATCATCGTGGTCTTTTGCAGCTTCGGCTGCCTTACCTTCTTCCGATTGTAAAATTCTGCGAAGGGTAGATTTACCTGCTCCCGTATTACCAATTAAAATCAGTTTTAATTGATATTCTTTGTCGACTCCTTTGCCTTTATTGTAAATTTTAAGGTAGGCGTTAAGCGCTTTGCGCAATTCGTAACCACTTAATTTTACAATGGGTTTAATATCATCTTCGAGTAATGAATTATCAGCAATATCTATCTGAATGATATTTTCTAGTTTGCTTGGCCATAAAATTTTAGTTGCTCCTTCTGTCCTAGCTAATATATAACGTAATGAAGGTAATATAGCTTTAGCTAAATTGAGTTCTTTGATTACGGACCACGATACATCGAGTTGTTTCAGTTTGGAGAAATCACCGTTAAGACTAACATAATTTAACTGTTCACAACAATCAGCATGCAGTATTTCAAGTTTTGGCAAGTTATTTAAATGAATCTTTTCCAAAGTAGCATTATCTCGTAAACACAGATATTGCAAGCTTGATAAATCATACCCTGCCTGTTTAAACTGAACGGTATCAAATTGATGCAGCGAACTATTACCAATGTAGAGCACTTCTAAAAAGGGTAACATATCGCTGCAAGAAGCAAATAGTTGAGGAATATTCAAAGGATTCGTTTCGGAGCCCGATACGTGCACGCCAAAGCGTTCACCATCCCAATAAAAGCGTTTATCTGTTGATGTCTTGATTATTTTATCGTCGAAGTTTACTGCACTCCTACTACATTTTAGTTTTTCTATATTCTTTTCTTGCTTAAATTCTTGCTTGATCAAAATTTCAGTAGACATATTGCTGTTTTATTTACTTAACATTATACTATTTTTCGTATGCTCGGCTGGCTCGATACCCTCCATCCTTCCGGGCATCTTGCCAGCCTCGCTTAAGCGGTGGATGAACTGGGAGAAAACAGGAGCCGAAAACCGATGTTGTTGCTGCGGTTGTCGGGGAGGTCGTGGTAGCGATCGCGCACCCGACAGTACCTGGCCTCGTCCCAGTAACCGCCGCCCCGCAGAGTTTTGGAATTTCCATTATTCTCTCCAGTACTTCCATCTAATGGATATTGATCATACTCGTTCCCACACCATTCCCAAACATTACCACATACATCGTAAAGCTGTAATGCATTGGGTTGCTTCAACCCTACGGGCATAATTTCTTTGGCATTCTCCTCAAACCAACCCACATCCGGCAGATAGTCGGTTTCGGGAAATTCAAAATTTTCATGTGTTACTCCACCTTGTGCCGCATAACGCCATTGCGCTTCAGAAGGCAGCATAAACGCACCATTTATAGTGATAGACTTTAAGATATTATTAGTATTCTGCTCTCCAAAAATTCCGTTTTCCAAAAGTGTATTTAAGGTGTTGGCAAATTGACTTACTTCATACCAAGACACTTTTTCTACCGGTTTAGTATCACCCCGGAAACGAGATGGTTTAGGATTCAATTCTAAACCATTAAGTAATTCAAGCTCATACTGATATTTCTTCTCTATATCGCGCAAAGAAGCTGCCATTTCAAAGTCCCGACTTTTAACCGCTTTATTTTTTTCAATTTTCAATTCCCCTATCTTCTCCTCCAATTCAATAACCTGAGGTGATTTCGGTGCTTTTTGAACATGAAGAATTACTTCCCTCCAAAACTCCTGAGTACAAGGGTAAGCCGCCATAAAAAAATCATCAGCAAACACCCCTTTTTTCCTGTTCAATTCTGAAGTAAACTCCTTGCCCTTCGCCGGTATAAAAATAAAGGGCATGGGTTGTAATAATTCATAGTCTCCGATATGGGTAATGGTAAAGTTTTCCATAGGCGTATTTATCGTTGATGTAAATGTAATGGTTTTAAAAAACACGAGCAATATCCACAAATGTAGACTTGCAGCCCCAGCCTTTGCTTTTCATTTTTGCATCCTAAACGAAATAAATTAAATCCCCCAAACTCTTCTCTGGCAAGGCGCAGCGGGTTCTCTTCATACTACCTGTTGAGCCTTACGGAGAAACTAACACACCGCATAAAAAACCAAATTGAATGAATATGATACAACGTTTAAAACAACTCCTCACTCTTTGTTTTCTCTTGCTCATGACACAAGCTCTTCCTGCACAAACAAAAAAGCCGGTCAAAAAGAGTAGTCCTAAAAAAACATCTGTAAAGAAAACAAGTACTTCCACCAAAACATCGGTTAAGTCTGCACCCAAGGTAGAAGAGAAAAAAACCGAAGAAGTCAAACCGGAAACGCAACAAAGAAAAGCCTCTCCGCCACCCACTCCCCCACCATCTCCTTCCGTGAAAGCTTCCGACGAAAAAACGGGACCAAAAAAAGCTAGCATTGAATTTCAAAACAACCTCAACGAAGCCCTAACCTTTGAACTAGGACTTGGCGCAACCGCATCCTTTGTGGGTGGTCGGCGTATTCAGGAATTTGAAAAGCTCTACGAATTGCGGAATGCCAACCAGGAAGTAAGCACGCAGACATCGCCTTTGTTTTTTGGCAAAGTAGGTGTTTATGCTTCGTATCGTCCGATAAAAAATACCGAGTTAGCCAAACTAGCCATCGGCATCGGTCTTGAATACTTCAAACGTGGATTCACCCAAAAATATACCCTCCAAAATAGCTATACCGGATACGATATTAAAGAAACAACCCATTATCAAGAACGTTATAACCTGAACATGCTTTCTATACCACTTCGTATTCGTTACGGACAAAAAGCATTTGTGCAGATGGGGTTGAGTTATAATAAACTTCTCTACGCAAACAAGAAAACGAAACTAAACCAAACGCAAGAAGGTAGCGCTGCTTTCAACGGAGGATTTGATATTACGGAAAAAGATAAATTCAATTTAAAGAATGCAGGCATACGTAATACCTCCATCAACTTTAATCTTGGTTTGGGTTTGCATCTGAACAAACGCACCAGTATGCAAGTTGGAGCCATGAAGATTGGTAAAAACTTTAGCACCGGGTACGACTTTAAAAATTACATCCTTCATCTTCAAATCAATAAACAACTTAACCTTCTACCTTAAACTCCTAAAAAAACCTCAACCATGTTTACACATTATTTGCGCACGATTGCGCTCACAACCCTTGCATTCCTTTTCATTGCAGCTTTCACCATAAGCTGTACTAAAAAGAAAGGCCTCACCGACTTTGGTGTTGTTACTACCGAACAAACGAACAGCACGAACCTGGCCTTAAACTTAAATGGACGACTCATTAAAGGAAATATGCCTACGCAATCAACTGGCAGCGGCGGAAGCATTACCATTCAAAGTGCCTTTCAAATTTTAGAAGTAGGCGCCGGATCTGAATTATTCTTTCCTATAACCACCAACCGTGATAGCAGTATTTGCAAAGTGTACTTTCAGGTACAAGGAGCTGATGCCTATTGGGAGGCTCCTATCGCTCGAGATAGCTTCGGACAAATTAGCTTACACATTCTCATTCCAAAAATTTTAGACCATAGTAGTTTTCCAATCGTATTTGCTGTAGTGGATTGTAACGGTAGTGTAAGTGCCACTGCAACAACTACCATAAGCGTTACTGATAATCCGATTTATGTACAAGGAGCTTCCGGTAACCCACGCTTCAATTTGCAATTTTCCAGTAAAGAAGTCGATTTTGATTTACATGTAATTACACCACAAGGCGGACATATTTATTACAGTACCGACTCGGCGGATGGTGGTACACTAGATGTTGATTGCATTTGTTGCGATTTTCCGGATGAAAATATTTACTGGGAACCCGGAACTGCGCCTTCAGGCAAATATGAATACTATGTTGACTTCTACAGCTCTTGTGGTGATCCGAGTGCGGCCTATATACTGCGAGTGTACAATAACGCTAATGTGGTGCAATACCATACCGGAACATTAAACAGTGTTGGTCAAGATAGTCCGCATTTCATTTTCAATGTTCCTTAATCCATTAAAAAAGATTTAAGAAAAATAATTTCCAAAACAAGAAAAACCAAAATCAACAACCATTAAAAAACCGAAAAAATAAAATCAACATGACACACATTCATCACAAAACAATTTGGATCTTACTAGTAGCCTTCGTATTTCAACTACAAATTGTATCGGCTGCTACTAAAAAAAATTCCGGCGCTGAACCCGCCTTCGACAAAGGATCAAACACACTGGGCTTGTCTATCGGGCTCGGATTAGACTATGACGATTTCTATGGGGATGATGTAACCCGTATGCCGGCCTTAAACATCACCTTCGACCATGGCACTATTGCCAATGTAGGTCCGGGAACCATCGGCATTGGAGGTGTTTACTCTTTCAAACGAACCACCTATCGTTACAGCAATGATAAATACCGTGAATCATGGACCAATAATATTTTTGGTGTGCGCGGTACTTATCATCTTACTATTTTGAAAGATAAGAATAACAAATTTGATCCGTATGCCGGATTAACCTTAGGCTTTCGCATCAATAGTTATCGTGATACCTACTACGATGATAAATCGTATAACTTCAACTACGTAAACGGACATCCGATCTATGGTGTATTTGCCGGCGCAAAATATAATTTCAAAACGAACTTCGGTGCTTTTGCCGAAGTTGGTTATGATATTTCATTCTTACGCTTAGGTATCAATTTCAATTTCTAAAAAAGTACGACAACTCTTCATCGAGAAAGAAAAAGAACTGCGAAAAAGTTCTGTTGAATCCATGTAATTCTCTTGAAGAGACTAAGTAGCAAATAACGATTCACTTAAATTTCAAATTAAAATAATAACCAAAAAACAAAACCATAAAAAATAAACAACATGAAAAAGATAATACTCCTGGCGAGTCTATTAATGTACGTAACAACACAACTATCGGCGCAACGAAAAAAAGATTCAGAACCTCCTAAATACACATTGGAAGAAATTGCTGCACAATGTGAAAACACACCGCGAGCGAATCGGGTGCGTATTGCAGTTTCCTCTTTTAAAGTTGCTACCAACTCGGCTCCACATACCTTCGGAAAAGAGATGAAGGAAATGTTAGAAAATGCCATGCAAAACGTAAACTGTTTTAATGTACTAGCTAGCTTAGAAGATCAAGAAGAACTGGATATGGAAATCAGCAATGCACAAAGCGGACGAGTAGCCAACGACATGGGACCTAAAGTAGGTAAAATGAAAGGGCCGCAAATTATTGTGAATGGTAAGATAACGGAATATGCCGAAGGATGTAAAACCACAAACAGTTATGGTGGTTTTAGCATGTCGAGTTCAAAGAAAGCCCATATCGGTTTTATTGTTAAATTGATTGATGCAGAAACGCGTGAAGTGATTGCTTCCAAATCGATGGATATCGATGGTAGTGCCGGTGGTATGCGATCGATTGGTATTCGCGGATTCAATCGTTCTGAAGAAAATGTTCGCAATAAATCACTGCAAGACGCAATGGAAGAAGGTGTAATACAAATGGTCGAATTTATTGCATCTAAAAAAGGTGAATTTGAATTACCTGAAACAGAAGCTTCAATGAAAGCTAAAAAAGTAGAAACAACCTTAGCGGATTGCAGGATTTTAAAAGGAAGTAAGGTTCCGAAAGTAATGGTGATTTTACCGGAGTTTCATATAACACGTCGCATACCAGACCCAGCGGCTGAAACAGAAATCAATCGCAAGTTATTAGAGTTTGGTTTTGATGTAGTTGATGCTGCGATGTTTGCAACTATTGCGAACGGAGAGCGTTTTGAACAAGCTGCTAAAGACCCAAAGAAAGCTATATCCTTAGGTAAGGAATTTGGTGCCGACATTGTAGTTTATGGTGAAGCTTTTAGCGAGTTAAGCACAAACGGCGGAGGCAGAAACGGACAAGTAAGTTGCAGAGCTCGTGCTGAAATAAAAGCGGTGCGAACAGACAATGCGGCCATGCTTGCCGCCAACGGATTAGAGGCCGGTGGCCTTGATAACGTAGAATCAGTAGCGAGCAAAACTGCCTTGCGTAATGCCGGAGGTTTGGTAGCTGATTATTTGATTGAGCAGTTGTGTAAAAGGGGTTGGTAGGGAGATGATAATTAACTATTAAAAGGAAATCATGAAATCAAATCATCATACATCTATTGGAATATTACTTTTCACCTTGTGTTTGCTTCTTAATCTTACATCCTGTAGTAATGAAGAAAAAATTAACCACCTAAACGAGCGTTTAGGTGGTTTAGGTGACACATTAACTCAACTGACCTATTTGAAATCAATGTATACAGGAGCTATTGATTCCTGTAATCAAGAGATTCAGAATATCGAAGAAGCTATATCAAATCAATCCATAGCACATCAACTATATTTAGATCAGCATCAGGGCGCTGTTAATTGTATAATCGCAGGTGGTAAAGGTTTAGACATTGCAACCGATTTTAAAACCGATTATCCGCAATGGATAGTTGATCTTTCGGAATGGACCATTTTATTTGCGGGAGGTTACTATTTGTTTCATATAAATGAAGTGAATGCAGTTCTAGATGAACATGATAACAACAAACAGATAATTGAACGGAAGAACGCAGAGATTCAAAATATCAAAAACATCAAAGATGAGTTAAATAATAAGGTTAGCGAAGTGGACTTTTCATTAAGTTATTATCTTGGAGAAAAAGAAAAGGTTGAAGTGGAATTGGATCGGATTAAATAAAATTAAAATCTCCGCTACATTCTGGGATATATTATTAGTAGTCAAAGTTGATTACGATAATATATTAAATGTTTCATACCACTTCCATCAATATTCAGCACTCCGATTGAGCTTTAATGGAGAATTAAGTCTCACTTTTTCAAATTTTGGAATGACCACAACCCTTCAAAATTATAATTGTAAAACCCAAACAACGTATTAACTTTATTCCGGCATTCGCGTTATGATAAATCTTAAAATATGAAACCTAAACTATGAATTGTAAATTTTTTCTTTCCTACAGAAGATCTGATGATACTCCGAAGGATTCCAAGAGGAATTATGGCCCTGTAAAATATTTTAAGGATTTACTAATAAAAACATATAATAAATTATATAACACCAACATTGAATTTTTTATGGATATTGAGTCCATTAATGCTGGAGACAAATGGAAAATAAAAACCAATGAAGCTATCAAGAATTCAGCAGGATTTATAGCCATTTTATCAAAGAAATATGTTGAAAGTGAAGAATGTAGATTTGAATGGAAAGAATTCTACGAAACTACTTATCAAAAACCAAAAGGTGCAGAAACTCCATTGTTCATAATTTATAATGATATTCCTGGATGGACACCAAAAATATCTAATAATCACGAAGATAAAGCTTGGAAGAATAAGTATGAGGATGAAGAAGCAATCAATTTTATACTTCAAAATCAGGAGGAATTTAATAAATTGCATTTTCACGAAGACATCGACCCAGTAAAAATTACAGATGAAAATGCCCATCTTGACTTTCGATCTTGGGATGGCATAAATATCGATAAGATAGACGAAGAGTTAAGCAACAAAGACTTTCAAAATCTAGGTCAAAAAGATTGGTGGTTTTTAAATAGAGAGCAAAAGATGCTTCGCCGATTAATAGTTCTCTGTAAAAACATTAACGAAAGACTATATAAAATTGAACTAGCTAAATTGTGTCTATCGAATTTGAATTTTGATAAAACAGATTCACATTTTGTAGGAAGAAATAAGGATGTTGAATTTATCGAAACAACACTTAAAGGAAATAAAATATGTTCGTTAAATGCGTTTGGAGGAATGGGGAAAACGGCTATAGCAGTAAAATACGCCTCTGTTATACGAAACGAGTTTGTTACCGGTGGGATTTGGTTTATTGATTATGATAAAGTTGGGAATCCAAATCACATTAGCCCAATTGCTGATAACAAGGAAGAGGAGAGTAAAGAGATACAAAATAAAATGGATCGCTTAGTTAAAGAATGTTACAAAACCGTTTACGAAAATAATCGAACTTCATTAAGTAGTTTAAATAAGGATGATCAAGAAATTGAATTAAGAAAACTCGGTCTTAAACCTCCTATCGAGTATTTAGTAATGGACAAAGAAATTGAGAAATTAAATACCGGAGCTATTTTTAATTCCTTGAGGACTTATTGTGAAAAAAGAGCAGAAATTTTGCAAACGCGAACATCTGCTAAGTTGAGTATAGAGAATCATCGCATATTGTTTATTATAGATAATATGAATGATGCTGAAATGCTCTCAAAAGATTATTTCAAAAGCATAGCTTCTGGATGGTTCAACCTTTTAATAACAACTCGATTAAAACCAAAAGATATTCAGTCCTCTGACATAAATTCTAAGGTCATAGAACCGCTCAATGAAAATGAATCTAACTCGATATTTAAATCTTATTATAGTATTTCCAAACCTCAAAATAAGTATAAATTTTACCAGCCAGATTATCAATCCTCATTAACGGAATTGATAAACAATTGTTTAAAAGGTTATCCCTTACCTACGGTTTTAGTTGCAGCCCATTTAGGAATTAACACCGATATAAACCCAAGTAAGTATATGAAATATTTAGATGATATAGGTTTAAAGGTCGGGCAAATGGATATTAAGGCCATTCAGAAACCGGGACTTCCGTATCATGATAATAATTACGAAGAAGATGAAAACTCCATTGATAAACCAAATCCAGCATTACTCAGAGGTATTGTTAGAATATTCATTGAGCATTTGGAGAAACTACCCTTAATAGGAGAAGGTTCAAAAGGTGAATTGGCTGTATTAATATTACATTATTCAATTTATTTTCACAATGAATATATTAATGTTTTATGGATTAAGGATTGGATAATGACACGCAATGAAAACAAATTTGAAACTGGTTTAAATAGTGAAGAGTTATTCGAAAGTGCCATGATTATATTAAAGGAATATCAAATTCTTTCCGAGATAAATATTGAATCAAAGGGCTCTTATCATACGATGCATAAACTGGTGCAAATAGAACTTAAAAAAGAACTTAGCCGAGATAAAAATGGAGTCAAAATCTTAGAAGGTATTTATGAGAATTTAAGAGCGGTAAAATTTAATAGTAACGGAGAAGAATACGAAAGAGATTGGGAAGAAAAAAACAATAGTATTAATGACGCAAAAAATCTGATTGAATTATTCAAGGGATTTACAGAAAATAATATTATACCAATAGCAGATGTTAAAGACATTATTTTATTTATTTCTTCTCTTCCACAATTGAATTTAAATGAAGATGCCACAGAGTTGCTTTCCAGGGTACAGTCGATATTAATTGCAGAGAGTAAACGTTTTCAAAAAGCCGACTTCAATAATACTAATCTTGCAGAGTATTTCTTGCTCTCTTATTTGGAGCTCCTTGCAATGTACAAAAGTCTTGGCTTCACAAAAAACAAGTTTAAGCTTTTCGAAAAAGTTGAATTACAACCAGTGTTAAATAGATCCATTGAGCTAGGAAGCAAATTAGCTCTAGAATTAGAAAAAATAATTCCTTACGAAGAAAAATCGAATCTGGAAAGAATTTATAACAATTTTCTAATTCTCCATTTTAATATTCAATATGAGTATATCATATCCTATAATTGGGATTTAGACTATAGCTCAATAATACACGTGGAAAAAGAATTATTAAGATTGAAAATGAGCATAGAGCGTATTGAACAAAATTCATTAGCTGGCGATGTGCTTTATGTAGGTATTTACAATAAACTAATTAATTCTTTAAATATAGCTAAAAAGAAATTAGGCAAGGATAACGAAATGCTTGACCTTAAGAACTTCAAAGATTCGACAAATTTGAGTGCTAGTAGTAAATTTGAAAACAAACTTCAGGTTGCCCTCAATAATATAAGATTAGGCAAATATGAAAATGCCTATTTGGATATCCTTCAGTTAGATGGATTACTTAAAGATTGTTATAGTGAATACGGATTGGAGCAATTGCAGGTTTTTCAGTATATACTAAACATAGAAAAACTTTGGACAGGGTATAAAATTAATATGTTGAATGTTAAAGAATTCTGCTTTAAAACTTCTGAATTAATTAGTCATGTATTGAATTATGTTAATGCTGCTAAAATACAAATAAGGGAATTAGGGCAATTGAATAAATTAGCTGAATACTTAGCACAAATTTTGCATGGTGAAACGAGCAAGAAAAGTACTAAGGAAGATATATATATATGCGTTAAGGAAATTTGGAATAAGTGTAAAGAATTATGTGCCCTTCCACCTGTTGAATCCGAGTTTAATCTCATTTTCAGGATTGGTTTTAGTAATATATTCTCATTATCTCTTATGGATAACCGGACCGCATTAGAGATTGCAGAGGAAACATGGAATATTCTACCTGATAGATTTAAAAAAGATAATGCGGAAAATACGAATGAAATGATGCTTTATCTTATGGTATTAGATGCCTTGATAGGTGGTTATTTTAAATTTTCAAAATCGGATAATAATGCTTTGAAGAAATTTTCAGAATACATGTATCTCCTAGAAAGTAAATTAAATTTTATATCCGCAACTTTTCATCATGGAGTTCTTCCTCCCAAGATCGAAACTGCTCTCAATGGACTTTATAATAAATATTTAGATTATAAAGAATAAAAACTAAAGAATAATTAAACTTAATAGAAATGACAGAATTAACAACTGATCAGAAAAAATACCTTTATGTGATCCTCAGATTAAAAATAATCCAGAAAGATATCTTAATTAGAATTTTTGACATAGACGTAGCTTCCGACCTCCAAAAAAAGGAATTTTGGAAGGATATTACCTATTTCGTAGAAAATAAATTTGTTAAACTCAATGATGATGACATTGAGATTAATCCGGAAATGAAATCATTTATTATGGCTCAAATGGATAATAAAACAATCAGAATTATTGACGCCAATCCCATTCTTATTTTAAAAAAGGCTCAGTTGGAGCTTGAAAAAGGGAATTTTAAAGCTTCCGGGGATTTATTTAAAGAAGCAGGTAAGAAGTTTTATAAAACCAAAGCGGCGGCGGATAGCGTATTTTCTTTTTATAAAGAAGCAGAATGTTACTCCAAAATGGAACGCTATGTTCATGCTGATTACTTATATAAAAAAATTGAAAGAAATTTTATAGCTTGCTTTAAAGAGAGTGTCTGGGTTGCAAAATTTTATAATCTTTATGCCGCAAATTGTCTCATGCTCGGCTTAACAGAAAAAGGGTTTGGGTTGATGCAACGTTCCATAAAATATTTAAATCAAATAGGATCAGAGGAAGCAATAGAGTTAAGCAAAATTTGGCAGAGGGAGCTCGATATGTCCTTGTCATTACATGAAATGAACAAAATAATTCCTAAGAGAACAACAAGGTTAAAACCGACAAGCCGTGAATTGAGTCCAGAGGGAATACCTTGGTCTGAAGTAAAAGTAATAGAGAGAGGAGATGATAAAAAAGTGTCTACTTTTGAATTAAAAGTGCGAAACGAATTATTCGCAAAACAACCTGGTAACGGAATAGTAATTATTTTATTTTTAATACTTTTTAGTGTTCCCTTATCAATTTTTAAAGGATTCTCGACATCAACTCTTTTGGAAAAATTCTTACAGGTCACTCTGATTTTAGATATTAGCATCATTATTTATTCTCTACTAGTTTTTTTATGCATTTTAAAATCAAGAGTTGTACCAATACCAAAATTCAAAGGCGGTTTATTCGCAAACGAAACTGATGAAAGTTGGAATGAAAGGCGAAGGATGCATTGGATATCAAAAATAGATGCAATTAAACATTTCGTTTTACTCAGGAAGAAAATATTATATTTATTAATAATTATTACGACCAGTCTATTTTTTCTTTACTGGTTCAAACAATAAATAGGGTATATCATTTTTTAACGATACCGATGAAGTTGTGGTCCATGAAAAATTTAGTGCTGGATCATAACTAAATTCACTCATCTGGGTACTTACATAATTTACCAATTCCCTTTGGCTAATATGGAAAAATGTTTCAGATATGTAGCCTTCTACTTGATTGCGGTATTTCTTAATAAATTCACGAATGCTCTGATAATTTGACAATAGAATATAATTATCACGGTTCTCTTCAATAAATTTATGAAGGTGCCAATAAGAAAAAGCTTCAGTTTCACATGAAGGTGAAAATCCTTCATGAAAAAAAATAAATATTTTCTTGTTAATTGCTTTAGCGAGATAGAATTCATCCTTTGTGTTCTTTTTTATCTCCTTATGAAAAATAAACATACAAATTTCACAGTCTTTAAGTTTTTCATTAAGTGCGGCTTGAATAGTTGCAAATTGGGGTTGATTCCCTTTACTGAGATCTTCCCACATTACCAATTTCAACTCAATAAAAGGTAATCTTGAAGATGTCCTTTTAACGTATTTAGTTAATTTCTCACGTTCCAATTTAACATCATCAGCAGATGCTACAAACACTCTTATTTGTCTTTTGTTTAGCATTTTATAAGTATTTTTCAGGTAAGCAGTTTTGGATAACTAAATTAATGGAATTATTGCAGTTTCTACAAATAAGTAGGTTTATGGAATACAATTATGTTATAAATCAGAACTTTACTCGCAAATAGTTACTTAGAAAATTAGCGCCTCCAAAGTGTTCGATTTGTATTGGTACTTTCTCATTCTTTATTCATTTTGGGTTCGTCTAAATCAAGATATATATTTTTTAAACTCTTTATGTGCAAGAATAAACATGTTCATCATTTCATTTATATTACCAGTTGCTGAATTCTTTATTTGCCCATACAGTGTGCCTAAGTATTGGTCATACAAATCAAAAGCCAGTTTACAAATTTCCATTTTATTAAGTTCTATTGACGAATCCATTATTAGAATAAGAATATTCATTAATCCATTTAAGTCGAAGAAATCATTATAAGTAGTTTCTTTAATATTGTCAGGCAATGAATCAAAAAATTCAATTCCATGTTCTAAAATATGCTCCTCTTCCCCAAAGTATTTTAAAATAATTAGATAACTGGAACAACAATCTATTCTATTTTTCCAATTAATTGGCTCCTGACCACTTACGTTATAAACTTTTAGATAAAAATCCATCACCAGCATGAGAAATAGCATCTTGTTATTTCCAATAATAAATTGACCTGTGTATTTATCAATTGCAATTTTATCATCAAACTGAATATCCCGAAGTACGAATGGTGTGAATGACAGCAAAGAGTATGGTAATTGCTCCTGCTCTAATCGCTTAACGTTGGTATCGCTGAGATCTACAATGAAATTTTTCATTAAATCACAAAGCACTTCATAATAATCCTTAGCACCTAGTTCTTTGGCCATAAAGGCTGAAATTGATGACTTTAATTTAATTTTCCATGTATAATATTTGAATTCATCCTCATGACAGTTCCTCTGAACAGCAGGCATGTATGATTGGACAATTCCATACAAGTTATCTGCTTTTGAAAAATTTTGCGCAGTCAATTCACTTTCCGCGAGTTGAATGAGGGCATTAAAGCTAGTAAAAGAAAAGCTATATTTTAGGTTATGTTTTATTGCCTCCAATCTATCATCAATATCATCAATCAATAGTTCCCCCCCCTCTTCACCTTTACCCAATGCAATTAAATAATTAGCCTTCTGACTTTTAGCCGTTTGTAAAACGCTATACATAGATGATAGCAAGATTTTAGCTTCAGGCTTTTCTTTAAATAAAGGGTCCAATTCCTTGATGATATACCTATCTAAAATTTCTATAGCATTTTTATAATTATGGTTCACTTCACCTTCGATTTGCCCTAATCTACTATATCCATCAACCCTATCAAATTGTAGATTATCCATTAATGGACCGTATTCAGCCCAATTGTTTAAATCCGGTTTGTAATCTTTAAACATTTCGTTGAGAATATCAATTGAACCATGACTTGAATCAATACACTTATTTACAATAGTAATATAATCCTCTGAAGTGTGATCATCCTTTAAGTCCTTTTGCAAAAGTGCAAGTCTTACAAGATCGCTATATAAATACAATTGATGTGCTAGTTCCTTTCTATCCTCCTTTGGTGGTTGATTTAATAAATCCTTATAATGCTCGTAGTAGCTTTCAAAAGCTTTGATAATTTCTTCAGAAAAGAATTTCAAACGGTAAGAAACAAGGACTTTGATAAATCCAAATAATTCACGTCTATCACGATCTTGAATGATGTTAAATTCTAGTGCAAATTGAATAATTTTTGAACTATTGGTAAGTGAGTATATATCGTGGTTTCTCTTTTTCCAGATTCTAAACATTCCGTAATCCCTCATTTCTTCATCCGCAGAGAAATACATGTTTTTAAGTATCCCAGTCATCTCGATTTTATTAGTAGCCAAAAGTAATTTTCTATATTCCGTTTGGACAAGAACATGCATTCTTGCAATTCTGTCATTACTATTTTCTCGATTTCTTTCTAAGATATGAAAGTCAAGTAAATTAATGAAGGCTTCATTAAAATAGCCTGAATAATCTATTTCTTCAGGAATTATTAAAATATGAAATTTCTCAATCCAATTTTTAATACTAACAATATCAATATTATTGTGGTCCAAAAAACATGCATATTTTAATATCAGTAAACTTAATTGATTGATACCGGCTTTGGACTCATCATCGGTTTTTAAAAATTCTACAATAGTATATTCTACAATTTCATTTATCAAGCGAACTTTTCTATTAAGGTCTTCAGATGTACCTGGTGTAAAAACATTATCAACAATTACTCTCGAAGTATCAGTTTTGAAACCATTTGATTTAAGTTCATTCAAAAGTCCTAGTGGGGTTAGTTCAGATTTCATACCAAGTAAAACTGCTGTATGTGCAACAGCTATGGGATATCCAGATAAATAATTTATTAAGTCTTGCAACCCTTGTTGATAAGTTTCTGCTTTGAATTTACCTAAATCATTCCCTTTATCCAAATAGTAACTTTTATAAATTTCATAGGACTCGTTATTATTTAAATAAGGAATACTATCAATAGCGTGTACGCGAGAATTCGTTATATCTGTCTTCTTTAATCGCGTTGTAATTAGGATATTAAACCATCGTTCGTTTGGAATACTACCCAATATTCTTTCCGCAATAGTTGAACTATTAATTAGATTATCAACAATGAACAGAATGCTCGGTTTAATTTCAGAATTCGGGAATTTCTTGCTCAATAATGAAGTTTGGTCTTCACAAAATCGTTTCAATTCCTTAAGAATTTCAACGAAAAGTATTTTGTCTTCCGTTTTGAAAATTTTCGGATTTTTCAACCCCTTTCTTTCCATTTCATCAAACGAATTATATATTGAAGAATAACCTTTAAAAATAATATCCGCAAAGTTATCCTCAGCACCACTTTGAATTAGCCAAACTCCCCCTGAGGCATACTCATGTTTATATACATGTGCGTACTGCAAGGCTAAGTCTGTTTTGCCGAGCCCGCCATAACCGTTTAATGTGCAAATCGCTCCTGAATTTTGTGCTGATAGAATGTAATGAATTTTTTTCAATTCTTCAAAGCGACCAATAAAACGATTATTAGGGTTTGTAATATTAGTTTTAACAACCCCACCCAATTTTATAAGATTAAACCTATAATTAAGAACTTGAGAAAATCGAAGCATTTTATATATTATCAAAGATTTATCATCTAAATTAACCAGCTGATGATCTGAATACCCTAAATACTCCTGTAAGTTAGATAAATTTAGATTTGAAAAATATTCCGGTGTTGTGCTGTTCCATTGTCTGAAATCCAAGTAGGTTTTTTCAACCTTTGCAATACCATTATCTAAAGACATTTGAATCCCACTAAATATATTCTTATATTGATAAATAAAATCAATACAGTCCTGTTTATCATACTCTAATTCGAAACCCTGGTCCGATTTGTTTAAATGCCATCCTGGAACTTCGATATATAAGACTGGTAAAATACCTTCTCCACCTCGCGATTTTTGATGTGCTACGCTAATGTAGTGCCTCCATTCATATCGACAGAAATCGCTATTAACGTAATTTTTTGAAACAAATGCAATAAACAACAAAGAATCGCTAATTTCCTTATCAACATTAAATTTCCAATCTGTTCCTTGACGGATTTTTTCAAGATCAAAATAAATATCAAGTTCGTAAGAGAACAATTGCTTGTAAACTTCTATTAAAGAATTACGAAAATTGGCAACCCAACCATTGCCATTACGATCCTTTATGCCATCATCTTTTTGCGAATAAGAGAGAAAAACTTTACTCATAGGGTACTATTTTATAGAGGCAGTTGCAAAATCTTTTTAAATATAAATGTAATAAACAACCTTTAATTTGCATATCTACAAAAGTGCACTAACAGTGATTCCCTATCAAAACATAGTTCTTTGTAAGATTAACACTAGCACTCAAATAACAGCGATATAGCATTAAATGATAGACCTAATATTCTGAGCTATCCATCCACAAAAGTGCACTAGTCTACCCTTTCCTTTAAATTCATTTTTGCTTCTTAAACAAGCAATTCGATGAAATTAATAATTACATTTTTAACCCTATGCCTTTTGCAATGGACTTCCTCTTTCCTATCCGCCAAAGGGCTTATTTACAAAACAGCCAATAATATTGGTGGTATTTCTAACGACTTTGGATACTGCATTGCTGTTGATCAATCTAAAAACAAATATTACGCTGGAACTGTAAATAATGATTCGGTAGATTTCGACTTTAGTACGAGTGTATTTAAACTTAAAAGCGGATATGTTGATTTATTTATTGCTAAGTATGATAGTTATACCAACTTGAAATGGGTAAAACTAATCGGAGGTACCGGCATGGATCTACTCAGCAATATTATACTCGATCATAATGATGGTGTTATTGTTTGTGGCTCTTTCAGAAACACGGTTGATTTTGATCCCGGACCCGATTCTTTGAAATTGACCTCCATGGGCGATTGGGACGGGTTTATACTCAAACTTGACACTAACGGAAATTTTAAATGGGCTAAACAATTTAGCGGCCTTGACCAACTAAGAATGCAGGATATGGAAATCGATGTAAATAATAACATTATCGCGGTAGGTGATTTTCTCGGACAAGTAGATTTAGACCCGGGTGCCGGCATTTCACTGTTCACGAACTTCAGTACTTATGTAGATGCCTTTGTTGTGAAACTAGATTCTAGCGGTAACTTTGTTTGGGCACAGCAATACGGTAATAACGCGATTGATATCTGCACGGCAATTGTTGTAGATTCAACTAATTATATTACCCTTGGTGGCATTTTTTCAGGAAATGTTGATTTTGATTTTAGTACATCCGGAAATTATAATTTAATCGCAGATTACATCGACTGCTTTGTATTAAAACTAACCCCCAGCGGACAATTTGTTTGGGTTAAAAAATTTGGCGGATCCGAGAACGACTATATTGAAGACATACTAATAACATCCAACGGAGATTACGGTATTGTTGGATCATTTGGCTCTAACACCGATTTTGATCCGGATTCTTCTCAATATATTCTAAATGGAGGCCTATACAGAGATGGCTATATTTTAATGTTAAATGATACTGGTTCTTTTATTCAAGTTGCTCAGTTAAAAAATGATTTTGGTGCCAGTATTGATAGGATACAAATGGATGCCAATGGAGGGTATATTCTTTGTGGTGATAACAACGGTTGGACAGATTTCGATCCTGATACAAGTTCATTTGTTAAATATGGAAGTGGTTCTCCGCATAGTGCTTTCATTTGGTTTCTGACAAGTTCGTTAAAACTAGATACTGCAATCCTTTTTGCCTCAACAGGTGATTTCTATTTTTATGACATGCAAATTAAAGAAGATCTCCTTTATTTGGCCGGCACTTTTGAAGGCACTTGTGACTTTAATGTAAACTCCGGATTCGCTTCACTTACCACACCAAGTACAACCGATAATGATGCCTTTTTTGTTGAATACAAACGTGATTATTCTACAAATAGTAGCACAGCTGTACAATATACAAAATATGAATCTCAAGTAAAGGTCTATCCGAATCCATCAACGAATGAAATACACATTGATAATTTGAGCAATTATCCTATTCAAGGTGTAATTATCTACTCCATGATTGGAACAGTTGTAAAATTTGAACTTGGTGACGTGAAGAGTATTAGTCTTATTGATTTACTCCCTGGCTTGTACACTGTTCAAATAAAAACAAATAATGCAACCAGTAACATTTGTATAAACAAAAATTAAGCTGGTTTCAATGGAGTTGTGGTTTAATATAAGTTAAAAGACTCCAACTAAACACACTTAATTAACGTGAAATACATCTCCTACTCAACATTTTCTCTTGTCGGAATTACCCAATTGAGCGATTGCAAAAAAGAAAATAAAAATACCCTCTGTTGACATGAAAAACTTCACCTTTACGCGAGGGGTAACATAAGTAACTTTTTGTTTTCCATAGAAACCAAAAATCAGCAATTCACATTTCCCACCTCAACCTATCACTACATTTATCGGAAGTAGTCTTGCTACCTATTACGATGTATATGTTGATGTAATGCTAAGTCTTACGGCAGAGAACAATTGTCTTCTTTCCGGAACGTATAAAACCAATAACATTCATACCTCCACAAACGTACATTTTGATGAAGCTGAAAGTCATGATATAAATGGAATGGCACCAACTTACTTTGACGCAACTATTGAAATTATTATTTAGAATCATATTACCGGACATTTCACGGGTAATTATTTGTGCGACGCATCGAATCAACCTTATTATGTTACAGAAGGAAAATTTGATTTGCCAATTCAATAAATTGTATTTTATCACAGAATAAATTGCAATGACCTTTAGTATATTTGAAATACTTAAACCAATTAAAATTAAAACCTATGTCAAAACTAGCCACCCTCATCGGAATCAGCGATTACAAAGCCAACGGTAAATTACAAAGCTGTGCTGTTGATATCAAAGAACTTGGTAAAGCATTAGAACAAAACGAAGATGGTAAAACCAATTTTCAGGTCAAGTATGTTCCGGATGTTACCAAGAAAGAATCTATTCGAGAGCATCTTATTGATCTCTTTTCTCGTCCTTTAGATGTAGCTTTATTCTATTTTTCCGGACATGGTGTACAAACTTCCTCCGGCGAATATCTTGTTGCTCCTGATTATACCGAATATGACCCAGGAATTTCACTGGATGAGGTTATGCGTATCGTTAATAACTCACGAGCCATTCATAAAATTGTTATTCTCGATTGCTGTTTTGGAGGCGCAGTAAATACCCTTCCTATTACGCATGCTACTAAACAAATTAGCATACTTGCAGAAGGTGTTTGTGTCATCACATCGAGCACGGAGTACCAAACTTCTATTGGTTATAATAGCCAACGACCGAGTTTGTTTACCAATCAACTCATACAGGCCATTAAAGGCGGTGCAGCAGACATCAGTGGTAAAATAACTCTTTCTGGCATATATGCTTACATCGAACGAGCATTGCAACCAGATGAACCACGACCATTATTCAAATCAAATATCATGCAAATGATTACCATTAGCGAAGCCAAGGAAAGAATTAACATCAAGGTCTTAAGAGAGTTACCAAATTATTTTTCTTCCGCAGATGCTCACCGTTCACTGGATAAATCATACGAATGGACTGAATATGAAAAATATAAACACTTAAAAAATCCTCCAGAAAATCCAGAGGAAGAGAACATTATAATTTTCAGGCATTTACAAGATATGACTAAACAAGGATTAATTAAACCAAGTTTAGAACAGACGAAAGATATGTATTGGGTTGCGATAAATGAGGAATCCTGTTGCTTAACTGAATTAGGAAAACATTATTGGTATCTTGCTAAAAATAATAATTTGAGGTAGAACCTTTGTTCCATAAAACGAATAGAAGCCTTAAATTAGCAGTACAAAAATAAAAGCACATGGAAAACAAACTTTGGAATGAAGCAACTTCTATTCCATCCTATTCGCAACAACCTTCACAATACCAAGAACATATTCTCGAACAATATAAATTGTGCGTAACAATGGCCGATCAAGTTAGTGCTCGGAGAAATTTAGCAAATGTATTTTTTGCTTCGATCAATACTACCATGCTAGGCGTTATTGCTTTCTATTTTGAAAAATTACAAACGCCTTCACCCAAAAATTTAATAACCATACCTATTTTAGGAGCTATTATTTTATGTGGTGTTTGGTGGTGGATTATTCGATCATATCGACAACTTAATGCAGCTAAATTCAAAGTAATCGGAAAACTAGAAGAACGACTACCCGCCAATGCCTTCGTAAAAACAGAATGGGTTGAACTTGGAGAAGGAAAGGATTTTAAAAAATATACTCCACTTTCTATTATAGAAAATACTGTTCCAATATTGTTTACAATTCTCTATGCCGTAATTGCATTTTATAATTTATCAACAGAATAAAACATAAAAAAAGGTTGCCAATTTCTCGGCAACCTTTTAAAAAGAAATTCACTTATAATCTTAGTATTTGATTATATAATTTACATATACATTCTTTGGTCTTGTTTCATTACCTCCTGAACTTAATGTACCTGAGTCAGAACCGTAAATAGGATTATTCGATCCATTACCAATACCCCATCCTGATCCTACGTAATAACCAGCAACCAAATTATGAGGAAAATTGTGGCTGTGACTAGCAACTTCATCTGCTTGAACACTTCCAACATTATTTCCTGTTTGACCATATAAAGCCATTGCCGTTCGAGAGGTTTTGTCAGGATCATTGTTTGCCAAACCATCAACACCACGAAGAAATCGGCCGCGTAAATCTGGAAGATTAAAATTACCTCCAGAACCACCAAAATTATGATCTATCGCAGCGAATAAATTTGGGTAGGTCGTGCTAATTACCAAAGCGCCATCACACAACAACCACCCATTAGGTATGGTTGTTCCGCCATAAGCCATAATGGTACCCGCAGGTATTAAACTCGACAAAGGCAAAACATTCGTACCATTTAATTGTAATTGATTATTAGCAACAGTAAAATTAAGTGTTACACTGCCACCACCTGAACTTAAAGAAATTATATTACCGGTTGCATTACTCAGAGTTTGTAACTCATTGGTTGTACTACCATCCACTTCCGTGCTCGTAATAGCAAAATTAGGATAACTACCACTCACCGTTGAAATTCCCGAACTTGTTAGAGTAACAATTTGGTCTGGCTGGGTATTACTAATCACATTACTGGTAACACCGATGCCACTACCCGCCGTGTAAATTGTTTGTGGGGCATTCGAAGCATATTGTGCCGTGTCGGTGTGCGAGGCATGCAAGGCATAGGGCACACTAACAAGTTGCGATAAATTAGTACCATTATAAATTGATGACCCATTCATCCAAATATCAATGTAAAACGATTTAGTAGCCCAATTGAGGGTTGCTAGGTTTCCAAATCCCGGATTAGTTCCAATTTGCAAATTAATTACACCATACAAATTCGTGGTAACCGGGTTAAAATCTTCCTGATAATACACGGATCCAGCGCCAGCTACATTATCATAAATTTTAACGATAACACCATTGGTGATTTGTTGATTGGAAAGTGCGTTACCATTTGCATCTCTTAAAACTGCTTGGAAATTAAATTTCGGAGGTGTTTGTGCTTGTGATTGTTGAACACAACATAAAATATGTAGCGTGAGCAAAATAAGTTTAAAAATATTTTTCATAGTGGTTAATTTTTTTGAATTGAAATTTTAAATGATTGTTTTTGATTCGTTGAGAAAAGAATAAAAAGAAGATAATTACCGCTTTCTATTGCGGTTATGGATACAGGCACAACGTTTAAACTTGTTGATTGTGTATAAACAAGTCGCCCTGTAATATCATAAAGCATAATTTGTTTATCACCCGAAGGCATGCCTTCAATGTGAAACATTTGCTGTGCCGGATTTGGATAAACTCGAATAGTATGGTTTGCGGTCTCCGGTAAACCCAATGCCCATATTTGCAGGGGCTGTTGTTCACCGAGTGTTAGATAGGAATTACCAACTTGTCCGTATCCGATGATAGCTTCACCGAGAGTCCATTCTACGTTGGGTTGTGTACCACTCATTGTAAAACTTCTGAATCCGCCTGATGTGGTTATTACAGAAAGTGGCATGACTAGTTGGGCTCTTGCTTTAGCTGCAAAAACCAAACATAGGAACAAAAAAAATACTTGTTTCATTTGATTCATTTTTATGATTAAGAAAATAGTTACTGAAAAGAATTATACAACTGCAAGAGTTTATCTTGAAACCGAGGCTAGAATGAATACAAAAGATAGAGTAAAAGAATACCCTTGATTTGCAACACTGTCATGGTGTTGCAGATACATGCGCTTTCAATGCTTGTTTCCTAGCTCTAAGTCGTATACTTAAAACGAAGGTTTTCATATTATAATAAGACAAAAACTTGTTCTATTGCTTAGGCGAAAAACCATCGTTATCCTTAAATACGCGTGTATCACCAATAGAAATGTATTGGTTCAAAGGGTCTCCAAAATCATTCGTCATGGTAAGAGCCGATTTAAAATTATGAATTCCGTCATCCTCCATAGTACCTGAAAGGGTATACACATTTTTAAACGGTTGGCTATTGGTACTGCCACTTATTTCAGCAAAAACAGTAAAGTTCTTTCCATCGCCAACAACATAACTTTTAATACCATTCCCTAATTCCGGACCATTTACATAATCAATATCCACCGTAAGATTGGTAGTATTTTGATTTTTAAAAGTGATTCGAAAGTCAGCAAAGTTTGTTCCGGGTACATCACTAGAGATATTGCTATTCGTTAATTCCAGTTTGGATACCAAATAGGTACCTTGAAGCGCAGGAGGATTAGCACCACCGTTAATAGGCATTCCCAAATTTTTTATTATAAGAAGTAGTGAATCACTTAGAATATTATGCACATCAGCGGTTAAGCCATTCGCATCAACTTCGGTGGTACAGCAATTTGAGCAGTAGTAGTTATTTTTTGTACAGGAATGGAATAGGGTCATAAAGAGCGCTACTATACATAGCAAGGTTAATTTTTTCATGGTTATTAATTTGATTATTTAGGAGACAAAATTGAAATCAATATGAAAACCAGACAAATGCACCTTTGTGCACTATGGAATACGTTTCCAACTAAAATAACCAGAACCGGCATGTCTCTTTTACGGTATAAATCACCTCGATACTTTTGCTCTATGTCAGTAGAAATTTTTTTCCTTTAGGAATAAAATATTCCAAAGAATAGTTTGTTTGAAGAAGAAAGTACTTTTATGTTTGTAGTGTTATTGAAGCAAAACAAGATGCGCATCTACTAAAACAGTATAAAAAACTAAAACACTGCAAAGGGGGTTTCATGAAAACAATACAGACCCTACCTTTTTTTCGTAAAGTTACATTATACTAAAATCATTCGATAGCAAGCAGTAACCTGAAAAGGCGTCAAATAGAGTAAGGAAACAATTTATTTACGAAACCAACTCGGCTCTGGTTAAACCGATAATTATTATGAAAAAGATATTTTTTTTGTTGATGATGACTTTTATCGCAAATTCAATTTTTGCAACAACAGTAGATGTTCAATTATCCGGACAACTACACCGTAAAATTGAGAAAAACAAGAAAGGTAAAGAATGTAGATGTCAAGCCTGTTTTGGAGTATGTGATATAGTTATCGACATAGACATTGATGTTAAATCCAACATGAATTTACGTGCTGATCTAGCAAATGGAACGGGTCGGTTATATATTACAGAACAGTGCTCCTACGCAGAATCGGAATTTGGAATAGATCAGGATATCGCTTTGCCACAAGGTTATTTGAAAGGAACGAATATCAAAAAGGTGGTTCTAAAAACCGGACTATATAATTACATCGCCAAACAAGAACGTATTGTAGTAAATGGTAAAACAATATTGAGTTATGGTTATGTAGACATTAACCTTTCAGGAAACTAACTATTTATGAGACTACCTTTTAAAGGTAGTCTCATTTTTAAATTAACCGTATGCATAAAATAATCCTTGTCGGCTTAATAACATTCCTCTTCGGGTGCAAACCGATACTCTTTAAGTTAAAAGGTATAAAAACCAAGGTTCATTATTTGTCGGAAGATGACGTAAAAAAGTATGCTATAAAACATCAGTTTGATACATCCAATTTGCTATTTAACAATGTAGAAATTCTACGAGAGCTTCGTAAGGCGGATAAATCACCGAACATATTTTTGTTGTTTAATACATCGGGCAATCTTCTTATTGATACCATGAGTGGTTCCTGTAAAGGATTACGGGAGCGAAACTTTAAACAAGTACTTTTGAGTAAATCCTATCACCTTGATTCTACCCTAAATTTCTTTGAACTTCGAGATATTCTTTTGAATCGAAATCCAAGTAAAGAAATACTTACTGAAAATTATAATTACTTCGTCATACTTAGTTGGGCCACTTACGCTGGACAACTAAATAAGGGTAATTATAAAAAGCTTTTGGAAGAAATTAGTCAGAATGAAGAATTAAAAATTAAAATAATAACAATAAACATGGATTTCATAGAAGGTCAAGAATACTTCCAGCAAAAAAGTAAGATAAAACTAAAATCTTAAAGAATCAGATGCTTAGTTTATGAGCGTACTATGTTAAATGGCTTATCCCTTAGCGCGTAAATAAACTTCCTGCCAAAAATCTTTAACCACCCTTCCGCGAGCGCTTTACCCTCCTCTTCAACTGCTCCGCAAAGAGCATCCATTCCTGTTCTCGCGAATAACGATCTGATGGTAATACATTCGCTTTATCAAAGGCATTGTGATCGCCGAACCAGTGGTTGTTTTTATTCAACTCCAGATGCGTCCAATCACAAGAGCGAAGCACGATCGGCGCTATCGGTATGCCCTCTTCTTGTGCTAAAGGTAGTTCTACTTGTGTTACAATTTCAGTAGCTAACATCTCCGGTGAAACCATACATACCACTACATCCGATGTTACCAAATGATGTTTGGTTTCTTCATCCCATTTCTCGGCTACCGATAAACGCTTATCATAAAAAACTACCACATCACCGCGTAATTCATGTGGACGTAAATGCAGCACTAATTCCTCTACATAAGCTAAATCATGACGCGAATAAGCAATGAATATCTTAGTAGGCTCCTCCTTGATGTCGGGTAAGTATAAACGAAAATCATATTTGGAATAAAAGGTATTATTATGAAAAATCAAATCACTTTTCTCTTTATGCTCTTTCGAGTTATGCTGTAAGATACTCTCATACGGAATGTAGTTATGAAAGCGTGTTTTTACTTGAATATCTGGATTAAAAGGAAAAACATAATCGTAAATAAACTTAAAGACTTCCTTGAAATTACTGTCTTTTATATAACCGGATTGATTTCGGGATATACATAATTGCGGATATTCCTCTTCAAAACCCTCCATCCCCGGATATTTTAATTCGATGAGTAAATAGGCCTTTTCACGACGAAGATTTTTATACCCCTTTGGTTTTGTATCGCCTTCTTTTGGTTCTTCTTCAAAGGCTATAGGCGTTTCATGTAACAAGACCTTATTCTTCCATAATAAAAATTTCTTCTCGCCTTGATCGCTTACCAAACGCTTTTCAAAATGATCAATAATCATCAATAAGATGTTCGAATGAAAATACTCCTTGAAAGTAAAGGTACAATCGGGCAAATCGAAGGACTCTAACAAAAGCCTATCCACCGTACGTTTCAAAGGCGGCAAATACGATGGTGCTACCCATTTATTTTCATTCCCTTTGACCCGAAATAAAATATGTTGATCCATTAAAAAACGGAGTACTTCATCTAGATTGCCTTCGCAAGGATTTTTGACAATTTTCAGAATATCCGTTCTAAGTATATAGCCATGTTTGAGCGCTTTTGATTCGGATAGAATATCGTTATGTATCCATTTCGAAAATTTCTCCTGATTAGCAATAAAGTAGGCCGAATCCATGTTTTTATCAGGATTGAAAAAATACCCGAATTGGTAATTATGTAAACTTTCTAGTACGTTGGTTAATCGTTGCATTCGTATTGCTTCCTTTTCATCGTCCGTTTTGCCAATATACTCGGTGGGTTCTAAATCAAATGTTTTCTTTACCTCCGGAAGTTTTATTAAATCCTCTTTTGAAAACAGTACTTTATTTGCTTTTTTTTGAAAGAACTGCCCGAGTTCAAAATCAAGTGTAGCAAGTGATGTTTCTCGAGTCACACCATACTTGTAAATCTTTTCTTCTAACCAATCTTTAACCTTGGATCCTTGAGTAACAAACTCGAAGTGGGCAATGTCTCCAATCTTCACTTCAGGATTATTCTTTAAAGAGAAATTATCAAGCTCCAACAAATTATGATTTGCTCGTTTATTTTGAATGAGTTCAAGTTTCGATTGTGGAATGATTAAGATCTCTTCAGAAGTATCCTGTTTTATCTCCATTTCTTGTTCCTGTTGTGAAGATAAAAAATTCGCAATTTTATTCTGTCTTGCTTTGTACCAATCTACAATCGCTTTATTCTTCAAACTTCCTACCCAATAAGGTATCGGGTACACAATATCGAATTCCTCTTTAATTGTTTCCTCGTCATCATCCTCATTCTGTTTAAATGGGTCTTTAGGTTGTTTCAGCTTTTTAGGTTTAAGCTTTAAACCAAATTGATAAGCGGTAAATTTTTCCGGATTTATAATATCCTCACCAAAACCGTAAACCAATACATTTAAAGCGTGATGATCATAATAGGGTAAATGCGCAGCATGGTAATAATCCTGTCCTCCAAAATCAAACCCTTGCATATAAATAGTCTTCCCATCTTTTGTTTGATAGGTTTTATTGAAAATGTACACTCCATGCGTACTATTTTGGTTAAACGTTGCCGCCTTATTCTCCTTGCCTTTTGGAGAAAGAAGAATTTTTCTGAGCGACGTTTTACCCACCGTAGTATTACCCAAGAGAATGAGCTTAATGCGATAAACAGCCACAGTACCTGAAGCTTTGCGCATAAATTTATTTCGAATTGCCTGTTGTAAGTCTAAATCTGTTAGTTGCAGAAATTTCACTTCATCTTCATCCGCAATCAAAGTAGTATCAACTTCTATTATTGAAATTTCATCTAAGGACTTTGGATATAGAATATTTTGCATGGCATTACCCCGCGCAAATACATACTTCAGCGCTGGCATCTTTTCTAAATTCAATTCCGTTAGTTTATTTTTTTGAACATTCAAGTAGAAGAGTTTCGGTAAGATGGCACAATCCCATAAGATGGTTTCAACTTGTCCAACGGAAATATCAAACTTCTCTAAAATTGGGAAATCTCCAATGATATTTACCTCGTACAATTGCCTGCAACAAGCAACCTCAACAATTTGTAAACTAGGTACATTTTTTAATTCTAGCGTTTCTAGGTTTTTATTATTGTTTAAAAAGATCTGTTTCAATTGACGCAAATCTTTAAAACTCATTTTTTGCATCCCCGTTGCACTCAGATACAAAACTTGCAAGGTCTCGAATTTGGTTGATAAGGATGTTTTTAATTCTTCCCAATCCGCATCTGTAAAATTTTCATCCACAATATGTATCCCTAATTCCTTACCATCCCAAAAATAACGGTAGCTAATTCCTTTGGGTGCCGCTTCATAATCATCCTCTGAAAATGAAACCATGACTGTTGCAAACAGTAATTCTTCCATATTATCAACCAAAATATAGTTCTCCGAAAGCTCACTAATTTTTTTTCCTTTGGTGCTCATTTAATTGATGATTTAAACATTTATTTTAAACTATTATTTCTTGTTGTTTTAGTGCAAATTCTGAAGCCTTTCCTTTTTAGCATTTTCAAAAAAATTCGTGCTACACCGCCTTGCTACCCTCCGTCCCTACGGGTAGCTTGTCGGTGTAGCCTAGGCGGTTGATGAACTGGGAGAAAACAGGAGCCGAAAACCGATGAGGCGGATGCGGCGGTCGGGGCGGATGAAGTAGCGATTGCGCACCCAACAGCTCCTGGCCCCGTCCCAGCAACCGCCGCCCCGCAGCGAAACAGTATTATCTTGGTCCATATCCCCTGCCTCACCATGCTCAGGCAACTCGTTGGAATTATTCGCACACCATTCATACACATTGCCACTCATATCAAACAAACCCCAAGCGTTCGGTTTTTTGAGTCCTACGGGCATGGTATGTAAATCATTATTACCATCATACCAAGCCACATCTTGTACTTGATTTGAACCGGCAAACAAAAACGCTCCTCCGGCACGTGCTGCATATTCCCATTGTATTTCGGAGGGAAGATTAAAGCCTCCTTTGAGTTTGATTACCTGATTGCCTGCAAACAACTTTTCATTATGAAGTAGATGATGAAGCAGACTAATAAAAAGTTTAATATCATGCCAACTTACATTCTCCACCGGGCGGGTAAGTCCCTTAGACCTTACGGGACTACTCTCTAAATCATGTCCTCCGGTTTGCGAAACAACAGCCTGCCAAAACTCTTGGGTACAAGGGTAGGCGCAGAGATAGAAGTTGTTTTTGAACTGAATGGATTTGGGCTCCATATCAATATCCATAAAACCACTTTTATCATCTTCCTGAAATAAAAAGGTTTTACCCTTCGCTTCAATAAAAATAAATGGCATGGGTTGTTTAAGCACGATATCACCGATTTGGGTTATGGTAAAGTTTTTTGATTCCATAGCCTTATAGATTGTTGGTTTGCGATAAGCAAAGAAGAATTCGAATTATGTAATTCTTATTTTCATAAAAAGATAATTTATTCATGCGTTACGTTGTTTTTAAGTTTTAGTATACCCTTTACAAGTAGTTCAGCCAAGGCTAGCCAATGTGCTTCGCGCGCATAGCGGTCGGGCGGTAAAACCTGTCCTTTATTATACAAGTATAGGTGAGCCCCTATTTTTTGCCAAGCACATTCGCGCAGTATCACCGTGTCTAACGTTTTTTGTTGCTGAGCAGCTAGCTGCAAGAAATCTTGTCGGAAAATACTCGTTGCTAATAAAGTAGAAGAAAGCAAACACAACAGGGTATCGGCTTCGTGCAGATGTTGCATGACCGCTTTGCTCAAAACCTTGGTTGTTTTCTTTACAACTATTTCCGTAAAGGTTATTCGGTCATCCTCGTTCAAGGCTGCAAGATGTTGTTTCAATTCGTCGGCATAGGCTTGGTCTTCCTCCGAAAAAATAAGACAGGAGTTAGAGGGCAACTTACCGATACTTAATTCATTGCTCCTAACTTGAGCATCTCCTTTGTTGCGTGTTGGTTTTTTACTGAGTTGTTCAGCTAAGTGCATCCATTGTGTTTCACGAGCATAACGATCGGATGGTAACACGGTAGCTTTATCATACGCATTATAATCGCCTAACCAACTCGTATCGCGATCGATGGGCAATTGAGTCCAATAACAATCACGTAAAATAACCGGTATAATGGGTATGCCTTCCCGATGGGCCGTAGGTATTTCAATTTGTGTAATTATTTCAGTAGCTAACATTTCCGGCGATACCATGCATAGCACCAAATCAGAGGTAATGAGATGATGCTTGGTTTCTTCATCCCATTTTTGTCCTACCGAAAGTCGTTTATCATAAAATACTTCTACTTCACCTTCCGCCTCATAATGATGCAGGTGAAGTAAGAGTTCTTCCACATAAGCCAGATCATGGCGGGAGTAAGCAATGAAGATTTTAGTAGGTTCGTTTATTTTATCTTCCATAAAGTGCCTGAAATCTGATTTCGAGTAAAAAGTATCTTCATGAAAAATTAAATTTGTTTTCGCTTTGCCTTGAAGCATGTTCTTTTGATCTAAACAAGTAAACGGAATATACTTTCCTAAACGAGTTTTAATTCGGATGGTACACTGAAACGCACTCACTTCCTTCTTTATAAAATCAAATACTTCTTTAAACAAACTATCTTTTACAAAGCCTGATTGGTTGCGTGAAATACTGAGTTGTGGCAGCCTTACCTCGCTGCCATCGATTCCGGGAAATTTCAACTCGATCAACAGGAGAGCCTTATCGGTTTTTTCGGAAGTGGTTTCATCTGTTTTCGATTCACCTAATATTACTTTATTCTTCCAAAGCAAATACGTTCGTTCATTTGGATCATGAATTAAGTGAGGAATGAAACCATCAATAATCATCATGATGATATTCGAATGAAAAAAGTCGGGAAACTCAAAAATGCAATCAGGCGTATTAAAGGAATCTAATAATAAGTTATCAATCTTGGATATAGGGATAGGCAAGTAAGCCGGAGCCACATAGCGTTCTTCTGCCTGCGTGGCATGGGTTTGATCCTGATCTTCTTTCACCGGAAAGATGATCTTCTCTTCTTGTAAAAAGCATAACAGCTTATCCCAATGTTTGATGATGTGCGGTTTCTTTTGGAATTCATTTTTGCTGAAATAACCTTGTGCAATCAAATCTTCATGTAATACATCATCATGTATCCAGGAAAAGAAGGTTTTCATATCGGCAATATAGAAGGACACAGCCGAATCTTTTTTCGGACGAAAATAATAGCCTTCATGACAGTTATGCAGGTACTCTAAACTTGCTTCTAGCTCTGTATCCTTGTAGTTTTCGTTGACGTACTTTTTAATTTCTGTAGCAGAATAAATTACATGGCCCGTACTGATAAGGGCTTTTTGCAAAGCTGTATTATTTTTGGTGTATGTTTCGGGGAAAGCGGCGTCGAAAATATTTTCTGAAAGCCAGGTAAAGGCTTCTGCATCTTGTTCATCAAAATTGTAAGATGCTACACTGCTTAAGTGGATATGCTTAATTTGTTTTATGTTAAGTATATTAAGTTCGTAAGGATGAACACCCTTTCTTAGATTTTGAACAAGGGCCAGTTTAGATTCCACCTCAATTTTGTCGTAAGAATAATTTTTTACAATAGATACTTCAGGATTCGTTATACTATTATCCTTCGCACTTTCTTGCCGCGTTGAAAGTGCAGCATTAGCTCTTGATTCCTTTTGTTCCTCATGAGTAGATTTTTTTTCTTCTTCTTTGGTAAATTTTAAACTACTCATCCAATAGTTCAGCGGATACATGACTTCCTCTCTAAGCTTTGCTTTTTTTCCTTTGCCGGAGGTAACTAGACCGGTGGTAAATGCCAAGGCAGGATCCGGATGTTCTTCGTTGAAATTTGTATTCCCATACACTAAAATGGTTAAGCTTCGTTTTTGATAAAACGGTAGATGAGTAGCATGGTAATAATCTTGTCCACCAAAATCAAAACCCTGTATTACGACATCCTTCGATTCTTTGCCTTTGCGCACCCTAATAGTTTTATTAAATAGAATAACACCATGGGTACTGCCTTCATTACGTTTTTTCTTTTCACTTAATAGAACACGCCTCAACGTAGATTTTCCTGCCGTGGTATTGCCGATAAAAATAAGTTTGAGAAGATTGAATTGTTGTACTCCTTTACCTTTATCAATATCTTGTAAGGTGCTATTTAGAAAGTTGCGTAAGTCGTTTCCTGTTTTGCTTAGAGAAGGTAAAATACCCGATTCGATGCGACAGGCTTCATCAACCATAATCATCTCGATCTTATCTAATGCACTACCCCATTGTATATGTAAATCAGGGTTATGGAAGGCAAAGAAGTACTGTAAAGCTGGAAGTTCGGCTTTACGCCAATGAACTTCTTTGATAGCCCCATTGGAGACGTCTATTTTGGTTAAGAACGGGAAATTTCCTTCCATGGTTACAACTTCCAATTGTTTACTATGAGCGGCTTCTACACGTTGTATTGCAGGTAGGTTTTTAAGTGTAAGGGATTCTAGTTTTTGATTACCGGAAATATTTAAGAGTTCAAGCTTAGTAAAATCTTCTAACTGAAAATGGCTTAACCCGTTACGAGCAAGATACAATACCCTTATCTTTTGATCCAGCTTATCTTGCTTGATAGCCACCATGATTTTTTTCCAAGCCGCATCATCCAATATTTCAGTATCCGAAAGATGAAGATGGAACTCATGCTCATCTATGTAATAACGAATATCAGATGCGCCCTTTGCGATATTCCTTTCATCCCAAAATATTTCGGATTGAGATGTTACTATGCCCTTCTTTCCGGCTTCCTTTTTTTCTTCCTTAGCTTGGAGTTTTAAGTTTTCTAGTATGTATAAGAAGTTCTTCATGGTTTTAAAATTACCCGGACAGCCTTTTCAATCTTGTTACTAGCGCCATCCGGGTGGTGATTAATTTACTGAGCCGGAGCCACAGATTGGAAATACAAACGGTTCATCTTTAAAAATAAGTTTGAGCTGGGAACAAACAGGAGCCGAAAACCGATGTTGTGGTTGTTGGGATGGTTGTTGGGATGGTTGTTGTTGCGATTGCGCACCCGACAGTTCCTGGCATTGTTCCAGTAACTGCCGCCCCGTAGCGTTTGTACCTTCGTTTATATTCCGAAAAAGTTTATTTCTAAAATGAAATGTTCTTGCTTTACATGGTCGCACTAAAATGCTCTCTAGTTTGGTGCTATATTGTTTTTCACTCAAAATACCTTGTTTATAATCTTTCTGAATACTATTATATTTATAAATTAACCGCTGTTTACTTTTTCGGCTAAGTTCAATATGATGTTTGCATAAGTAAAACCCTAGGAAGGAAACACCGTGTTTAGTAGTATTCATATATCGATGTTTAAATGTAAGTGCCAATTGACTGTAACACCAATCTTCAATAGTTGTACTAATTGCCGCTAAGTGTTTAGGATTATTATGCCATAAAAGAAGATCATCCATATAGCGCACCATAGCAGGAAGTTTATTCTTCTCCTTTAAAAAATGATCTCCATGTGCTAAATAGTGATTTGCAAAATACTGACTGGTTAAATTGCCAATCGGTAGTCCTTTACCAACAGTGGTTTCATAACTATCTATTATTTTAAAAAGGAGTTCTAAAAAACGTTCATCTTTAAAACGTCTTACTAGTTGCATTTTTAAAATGCCGTGATCAATACTATCGAAGTATTTTTTACAGTCAATTTTTACAAAATAATCGAACTTCCCTTGCATACTTAAAGCACGATATACAGCCGCATAAGTTCCTTTACCTTGACGAGTAGCAAAGGAATCAGGTGTTTGAAATTTCTCGAAATTTTGATGACAAATATTCATGATAGCATGGTGTAAAACACGTTCACGAAATGGAGCAGCACATATTTGTCGCTCTTTGGGATCAAATATTTTGAAAAAATGATAGTTCCCTACTTCTATTTTTCCGTTAAGTATTTCATCACGTAAAAGTAAAATTTGGACATACAAATCTTCACGAAATTTAATAACCTGACTATTCGAATTTTTTCCACGTTTAGCTTTCCAAAAGGCCCAATACAAATTTTGAGTATCGGCAATCTGTTCGATTAAATTTGCTTCCCTTTTCATCTGTTTAAAAATTTACTTCCATATTTTTCAATTTTCTTTTCTCCGATACCTTGAATATTTTGCATGACCTCGGATGTTAGTATTTCAACTTTTGCCATTTCCGCCAATTCGGCATCGGTAAAAATTGCAAAAGCGGGTATAGCTTCAGCCTTTGCTATTTCCTTTCTTATTTCCCTTAGAGCGGCAAATCGTTTAAACACATCCTCCTCAAGCACCATGCGGTAATCTACTTTTTCCGGATATTTTAAATTTCGGCCCGGAATCGCTCCCTCTAAAAACTGAAAACAGAAACTCCAGTAGTACATACTTCCAACACAAACTAATTGTTTATCTAATGAAATTACTTTGCTTTGTTTTATCCAAACATTTATTGTTTCTGTTTCCATCTCACCACCTATAACTGGCACACTTATTATTTTTAATTGCATCATGGTTTTATTTTTTATATATACGAAAAAATTGCTTCGGTCGAGCGGCTTAGCCTCCTCCCGTCGGCTTGCCTGCCCTCCCTCAGCCTGCGGTTGATGAACTGGGAACAAACAGGAGCCGAAAACCGATGCTGATGTTGCGGAAGTCGGGGTGGAAGTTGAAGCGATGGCGCACCCGACAGTCCCCGGCCTTGTACCAGCAACTGCCGCCCCGTAGCGATTTAGTTTTTTCTGCATGAGTGATACCAGATTCTCCATCCGTAGAAATATGTTGAAAATCGTTGCCACACCATTCCCACACATTGCCGCTCATATCGTGCAATCCTAAGGCATTGGCTTGCTTTAAACCTACCGGCATAGTTGTTTGGTTCGCATTCCTTGAGAACCAAGCAACATCATCTGCCTGATCAGATCCGGCAAAAAGCAAGGGAGATTGCTCAAGCCCACCTCGGGCAGCATATTCCCATTGCACCTCAGAGGGGAGTTGAAACACACCACCTGGTTTTTGGCTATTTGCTTCACCCAAGGTAAAGCCTTCCTTCGTTTGCCAAAGGTCATTGAGCACTGTCAAAAAGTGTTGTACATCCAACCAACTTATGCATTCTACCGGTCGGGTTGGATAGTTGAATTGACTCGGGTTCTCGGCTAAATTCGAATGCCCTTTCGCAACCAATTGCCAGAATTCCTGTGTGGTTTGGAAGGCACAGAGGTAAAAATCGTTTGTAAATTCAATTTTTTGGCTGGTATCATGTTTAAACGGTGAAGCATCCTGCTCTTGAAAAAGAAAGCGTTGATTTTTTGCTTGAATGAAAACAAACTCCATAGGCTGTTGGAGTTTAATTTTGTTTATTTCGGTGATAGTGAAGTTTTTGGGTGGCATAGAAGGGAAAGAGAAGGTGAAAGAGAAAGGGAAAGAAGGAGGATTGAGAAAGATGGTGGCTGAGAATGAGATAAAGAAAGTGAAAGAGAAAGGGAAAGAGAAAGAGTGTTTCTAACGCCCCAAAAGCAAATTACTGGCTTCGGTGCGGTTGTTTACTTGTAACTTTTTATAAATACGACTGCAATATTTTTTTATGGTATCTATTTCTACGTCTAGCAGAGCTGCTATTTCTTTGTAATACGCCCCTCGGGCTAAGTGTTCTAATACTACATTTTCTCGAGGTGTAAGGGCTTCGAGTTTTAGCTTTGCTTCGCTAGGTTGGTTAAACGATTGAATAACTTTTTTGGCAATACCCATACTCATTGGGGCGCCCCCTTGTAATACCTCGGCAATCGATTGTACAATGTTTTCAGGTTCATCCATTTTTACAATATACCCATCGGCACCAGCCTTTAAGGAGCCAAAAATATGCTCGTCGTGCTTGAAGGTCGTACACATTATAATAAAGGTTTTAGGGAAATGCTCTTTAAACCAAGCAGTAAGTTCAATGCCACTGCGATCGTTTTCTTGTAGTTGAATATCCATGATGATTACATCACTGGGTGTTTCCTTAAATTGCTGCTTAGCCGTTTCGGCATCGTGGTAAACGGCCACACAACCCAAACTTTTACTTTGGTTAATAATACCTTCGATGAGGTTAGCAAAGGTTTTTGAATCTTCAATGATGGTTACGGTATGTATCATGGCTTGTTATTAAAAGTACAAAATTTTAATAAGTAGAATGCTTGTGGCATTCCACTTTTGTGCATAGCATCAACTTGAAAGCTTCCATATTTTAAGCAAAATAGTTTTATGGCGGCGAAGCATGGCATAGTTAAGTTGGTTTTATATAGGAATCTGCATGGCTAACAGCAAGCCATTTTGATTTTCAAGATATAGTTGTCCGCCATGTCGTTCCAAGCGTCTGCGCATAAGTTTCAAGCCATTTCCCTTATCGGGGTGAAGGGGCAATCCTATTCCATTATCCTGAATGTGAATATGCAGTAAGGGCGTTTGATAGTTTACGGTAATCGTCATGGAGCTGGCATCGGCATGCTTCATCATATTATTAATGGCCTCCTTTACGACCATAAAAATATCTTTACGAAGTTCACCTTTAACTGCAATGGGTTGAATCTGTTCCGGTAGGTGCATGTTTATGTTGATGGGTAGGTTACCCAGTTGTTTGTGCACATAATCGCGTATGTAATGAATAAGGTTTTCCAAATCATCCTGATCGGTGCTGGTAGCCCAAATAATATCTTTCATCTTTTGGCGCAACTCATTCGATTGTTCTTCTAGTTCTTGAAGATATTGTGCTGAGGCCGTTTGAGGATTCCGAAGGAGTTTACTGAGTAAGTAAATCGAAGATATAGTACTGCCCATATCATCATGAATATCCGCACTAATACGTTCCTTTTCATCATGTACGGCTTGCAGCGTTTTGAGATTAGCTTCGGCTTCTTTTAATCGGGCTTGCATAAGCATATCGCGTTGACGCTTTTTATAAATCACCACCAATAAAATTATGAAGAGCACAAAACAAAGTGCCACTAACAGCACTACCAGAATAACTTTTTTTACAGCAGGGTCTAACGCAGACATTGTAAACTTTTAATAAAGAATAAATATACCAGCACATTCACTGAACTGATTAATACCTGAAAAAAATCAAGAAAACCGGGGTCGATCGAGAATAGATAATCTTTCAGTAACAATCGAAAAATAAAAATAATCGACCAAGAAAGTAAGCCCGTGCAGATCCAGAAAAACATTTTACGAGTAATAGATTCTTCATCGGGTTGACTGATTTGAACAAAAAACCAATGCAACGAAACAAATACGAAATAGATACTGAGAAGCACGCCATTCGGTGCAATGAAATGTTGTAAATGATTGACGCATAAATTAAGTAGAATGCTAGTTAGTATGAGCACGGTACCAAAAAAATGAATGCGTTGGTGTAATTTCTCCTTCCATTCAAGATAAAAACTAATGCCTAATAAAAGAACATGAATAGGTAAGGCCAGATTATAAATAATGGAAACATCATGTTTGGTTGATTTGCCGAAAGAAAAGGTAAGTGCTTCAGTACAAGCAACCGCAAGGAGGTAGAAGGTAATTACATGTTGTTTACGCCATCCTAAGCGATACACTTGGTACAAGCCGTAAAGCACACTGGTCGCTAACACCATCCAATAAGCATAACGGAGATAGGTTGTAGTTAAGTTCATTTTAGTAGAATGAGTGAGGTTTCGATGCCAAGATAATCGAATTAAGCACTAAATAAAATTTTTCGGGAGGATAAATTAGGACTTCAAAAAAAATCATATTTCAAACTATTGTTGTCTGAAATAACTTCGATCAATCTCTTAAAACAATTATGGATATTGATTATTAAAAGAAATCAATTAACGCCCCCCTTCATTCTTTTAGAACGCGGATTCTTCTTAGATTGTTATGATAAATTGGGTGAAGGATTTTAGAATGATTTTCGCCTTTGGCGTTAAGATCAATATTCATGCATATTTCCGAAGGATATAGTTTCTTCCATAAAATCAAAAGTGATCATTACTATCCTAAAAAATCTACGCCCCATATTTATGTCGGACAAAAGTATTTTCAAACCTTATTTCAGAAAAAAACTATTTCCTGACTGATTAAAATCATTTTTTAAAAGTAGAGCAGCGTGCACTTTTGCGCCATGCAATTATGGAAGAATATTATTCGTCGTCCTTCGTAGTTTCTCCTGTATCGGCGTTTCTTTAAAAAGACCTTCCCCGTTCATTCCCTTTCCTTGAAAGTATAACGATTAGAAGAGTCAATCAATCCTCAACGCAATTCAAATTATTCATTGTTCATTATTCATTGTTCATTATTCATTGTTCATTATTACCCATGCAAACCATAATAGAACCTTTCCGAATCAAATCGGTAGAACCCATTTATTTCAATACGGTAGAAGAACGTACCGCATTATTAAAAGAAGCACATCATAATTTATTTCTCCTGAAAGCAAAGGATGTACTCATTGATTTACTCACGGATAGTGGCACAAGCGCTATGAGCAGTGCGCAATGGGCCGGCATCATGAAAGGTGATGAATCGTATGCCGGTAGTGAAAGTTATTTTCACTTTGAAGAAAAAATTCAAACTATCACCGGCATGCCTTATGTTATACCCACCCACCAAGGTAGAGCCGCAGAGAAAATATTGTTTAGTATTCTCGGAGGCAAAAATAAATATGTACTAAGCAATACGCTCTTCGACACAACTCGTGCGAATATTGAATATTCCGGTGCGCAAGGAATTGATCTTCTTTGTGATGAGGGTAAAGACACTTCCCTCGTAGCCAATTTCAAAGGGAACCTTAATATACAAGCTTTACAAGAGCAAATAAACGTGTTAGGCTCTGAAAATATTACTATGGTTGTACTTACTGTTACTAATAATTCGGGTGGCGGACAACCCGTAAGCATGGCGAATATTCGAGCCGTGCGTGCTATTTGTAAAGCGCACAACATCTTGTTTTATCTTGATGCGTGTAGGTTTGCCGAAAACGCTTATTTTATTAAAACAAGAGAGGATGGTTACGCCGATAAAAGCATTCTTACTATCGCACAAGAAATGTTTAGTTATGCCGATGGTTGCACCATGAGTGCGAAAAAAGATGCCTTTGCAAACATGGGTGGTTTTCTGGCTTTGCGCGATGAAGCGCTTACCAAGCAATGTCGAAACCTGCTTGTAATAACCGAAGGCTTTCCTACCTATGGTGGATTAGCCGGTCGCGATTTAGAAGCCATTGCTATTGGACTGGATGAAATTATGGAAGAAAGCTATTTGCATTACCGCATTCGAAGTATGGAGTACTTATGTAACAAACTCCATGATGCCGATGTGCCGGTCATGCGTCCGGCGGGCGGACATGCTGTTTATTTAGATGCAAAAAAGTTCTTGCCCCATATTCCCGTTCATGAATACCCAGGTCAGGCGCTTGCATGTGCGCTCTATCTTCATGGCGGTATACGCAGTGTTGAGATCGGATCTTTTATGTTTGGAAAATACAACGTCTTTGGAAACCTGATACCGGCTACCCATGAATTAGTTCGACTGGCCATTCCACGAAGAGTGTACACACAAAGTCATATTGATTATGTTGCTGAAGTTATTCTAGAAGTTTTTCAACAAAAAGAAAAAATAAAAGGATTACAAATTATAGAAGAAGCCGAACTGTTAAGGCATTTTACCGCTAAGCTTATCCAATTGAATTAAAATTATGTTGACGAGACGGATAAGGAATTCAATACACACCTTCAAGTTTCATCCATTGGAATCGAATGGGTTGCGCTGGGGCATTCCACAATTGATAGCGAATAATATCATGCCGTTTCAAGGGTTGAGCAAGTTTCACCACGAATTGTAAGGTGTCCCATTGATGGGTAATGATTTTACCTAAATGAAAGGAATAATCGTTACGTCTCTCCATAGCCTGAATACCTATTTTATTGTTGATACGAATTGCCTTCCATAAGCTATTTTCCTTGTTGCTTTCGACCGTAATCACCAGCATTTGTTGCTTATATAAATCGGGTAAGGCATGTAACGTTTTTAGCAACGCCGTGCAACGTAAGTAAGAAAAAGGCAAAGTTTCATCAACAACTTTGTATTGCCAAGAGGTGTACTTAGGAAACTCTTCGTCGGTGCAATTCAAGGTAGAATCTACGCTACCATCAATCAAGGTGTGAACATTTTTAAATGGCTTACCAACTGGTTGCTTTTCATTCAAATCCATTAGTAAGAGATCGTTATAGGTTATCTTGGTTTTAAAAAAGGTATGTACCAAAAAAGGAAAGCTTGCGTTCTCAGCCCATAAATCACCTTGACTATTTTTCCAAATGAAATTCAAATTGATACCTATACAACATACAAAGACCACTGAGGCCAACATGGTTTTCCATGATTTTTTATGGAATAACCAAGCAACCAATGCTGTAAGCGGCAAGGCCATTAAGGGATAGAGATGAATCATGGGTCGCGACCCTAAGCCATTAATATAATTAAAATTGTACCAACTATACGCTACATAAATATATACAGGTATAACCACTATTAGAACCACTATCCAATTCGCAAAGCGCTTGTACCAAAGCAAGCCAAAAAAACTTACTGCCATTAAGGGTGTAAATACAAACCAACCATTACGCGAACCAAATAACCCTTTTAAAATTTCAGGATGACTCCAATTAAAACTCTGGTTGCCGTAACTATAATAAAACCATTGACCAGTATATGTTTTCCAATATATAAGTTGTGGCACCCAAACCAATACGGATACAAAAATTAAGAACACTAACTTCCATCGATGAAGTAAAATAAATTGAATCCGATTTCGAAGAGAGGTTATATCCTTCACACCATATAACAAGGGTACAACTATAAATACACCATCGGTTGGTCGGATTAATGTAATTAAACCTAAACAGATACCCATAAGGGTAAACCAGCCTAGCGAAGGCTTTTCTAACAATCGAATGGTTGTGTACAAAAGCAAGGCTACTAAAAAGAATTGTGGTACATGTGCCATCCCTTGCTGATGCAAAACAAAATGAAACAAGTTGGTTCCAATAAACAATAGCAAGGTTCCTATTAAACTAATTGTTACAGAGAAGGAACGATGAAGTATCATAAAAACAAGTATCAGTCCAAGAATAGCATAACAAATGGTTGCCGTCTTGATGCTTGCCTCATAGTTGGCTGTGTAGCCATTTCTGTGTTGATTATGCTTTTTGTTTAGGTAATGCGTTACAAGAAAAAAAGGTGACTCCAGAAGCGCAACGCCACAAGTGTATTGATTGATAAAATATCCTTTCTTACTTTTTGGATTGGCTGTTCTGATTTCTTTAAAATAATTTCGTATCGAAGTACCCACGCCCCTATTTGCTGGTAATGAATCAATTTGATGAAAATTGTGATAGATAAAAAAGGAAGGCAGATAGGAGTAATATCCTAAGGCATCGCCATAGAACACCGTGGTCTTCTTCCCTTCGGTTTGAAAAAACCAAACCGATAGTAACAGGGTACATAATAACAATAAAGCGGAACAAACTTTCTGCAATTCACATGAAGGTAAGTGTCAAATGTACTTGAAAACTTTATCCCTCCATCAAGTTGCCGTTATGGTTTTTGCGCAGTAATTCCATTTATAATTTGCGTTTCAATTCCCAAATAATCAAAAATATCAATTGCACCATCACCATTAATATCCGTGGCATGATACCCTGACATCCCATTTATAATATTAGGCTCAAGCAATAAAAAATCGAAGGCATCTATACTTTCATCCTGATTAACATCGCCCACAAAAATTGCCCAGATACCAGGTTCTACTTCCGTGCTGCTATTTCCGAAGCTCATGGCATTTTGAACCGAAAAATCATAGGAGGTAATTGTGTTTATTAATACAGGACTTGTGCTCCAAGTAAGTAAGTGGTTTCGGTGCTTAATAACAATGTAAAAAGATAAACCTGATGCACTCATTGGAAAGTAAGCAGCAATCGAACCATCGGTATTGATAATTCCAGTAAAAGAATACACTGTGTTAAAGGATGCAGTTGTATCATGCAATTCAATCGTTAGAGTATCAGTAAAGGATGATAACGAAAGTTGGCCCTGGTTCTTTAGAACAGGCTTCATAATTCCATTTGATTCATAATAACCTTGTAAATACAATTTCAAATTTAGGATTGCCATGCATTCAGGAATTGCGGATGACGCTTGTACCGACTGACCGGTTGCATCTGTAACTGTTACGGAATAGCTTCCTTGTACGGCATTTAATTGTGACCCACTAAATCCATTACTCCATAGATAACTTGCGGGTTCTTCTCCGCCAATCATATACGATGAAATTGTTCCGGTATTGCCTGAAGCACATGCCGGTGTTGGAACTAAAATGAGATGAAGTTCTCCTATTTCAAATGAAGCGCTGTTATCATCATACGTGTATTCGAGGGTGGACGAGTTAATTATTTGTCCGATTATTTTACAATGTTTATCAACCACATTCCAGCTATAACTAACATTCGTGGAATCATGAGGGTTAAGTGTAAATGGAATTTGTCCGATATACACTGTGTCCATTAAATCATTGATATACGAAAGTGAAAGAACACCGCCACAATACAAATCGCCGCTGTTACCTAGTCGGGCTTTAATCGATATTCCATCATTTAATTCAGGTTCCGGTGTTAAGGTAAAGAATTCCTGGAAGTAAAGATTAGAAGCTTCTCCAACTACAATAGCTCTTGTTGCCTCATTGTTTAGTTCGTTTGTTTCGGCAATATCATTATCTTGATCTATGATAGCACGTATAACATGAACACCTACAAGATTCGACAACCAAGGCGTTGAAATAGTAATGGTTGCGTTATCATTTTTCATTAAGCCTCCTACGGGAAATATATCCTCAAGAACAGTATTATCCACTTTAACACGCATCTTCATAGAACTACCGACGTTATTCGTTCCAATATTCTCATAGGTTACATTTAAGTTGATTGCCTCATTTGGATCAGGGTTCAATTCTGAAGGATTTATAAATTGAGAAAGCACTCGATAATCAGGTAAATTATTAACAACCACATGACGCACCAATACATTATTAAGTTCATCACATTCTGTATATCGATGTTCCGGATCAACCGTCATAGTAACCGTATAGGTACCTATTGAAGAAAAAGCATAACTGATAGGTAAACTTGCAACATACGGACAGCCGCATACCTGATTTACGTTATATAATGAGGCATCACCTAAATTTAATACCCCACTAATACCCGGGCCACTGACCTCAAAACGTACATGAAGTGTATCACTATTATACAAATACGGATTCGTTACTCCGCAGTATAAGTAAACAGCTTCATTAACCAAATAGTTCTTATCCCAAAAGTTAGTTCCACATACGGAGGTTGGTTGAAAATCCCAACACATTTTGTTAATAATAGAATTGTTTGCCGGGTTGTTATCACCCGGTGCGGTAAAATTAACCGTAAGGGTAGTATTACCAGCAACCGGAGCCGGAATGGTAAAATTTAATGGCATTGAACTTCCGGGCGCAAGGGTTGCCATTATTTGATTTGAATAGACGGGCCCAGACGACAGGTTATAGTTCAGATTGATAATTCCTGAAAATACCATGTTACCTTGATTATGAATTACATTCTTTATTTCTACGTTATCACCGGCATTATATTTTCCATCTAGAGATACAACATCAAATTGATTGCAACCATAGAATGCCAGGTCGGGTGCACAAGGAATTACAGTTAAGGTATAGGTAGCCTGATTATTTACTTCATTAAGTTCCTGAACCGTATTAGGGGTATCACAAATAATCTGAAAAGTATATAAACCATTAAACTGAGGAGTAAATGGTATACTAAATGATACTTTATTAGAAGGGAAAAATTGCGCTGGTAGTATATTATTAATTTGGTGCGTATGGGTAGCTATCAACGTTGATCCAAAATAGGTTTTAATTAAACAATTAAAAACTCCGGTTGAAATACCGCCATGGTTTGAAACTTCAAAATTTACTGCATTGGTTTCACAACCATAAGCAGAACCCATTGGACTTCTGGTTGGCACGATATCTGGCAAGGCAGGGTATACTAATACATTCTGACAAACCTGATTATTACTTTCATTACACTCGCTTATACTGTCAGTAGGATCTACTGCAGTGCAAATACTGAAAGAACCTATCTGATCAAAGAAAATAGAATCTAATGAGATACTAAAACTTGATCCTGGCATTAAAGCAGGCACTATAAAACTTCCAGGATTTGTTGTTATACCTCCTGAATTATTAAAAGAAACTTGTGTAGAAATTGATGCAGTTTGTCCAACATTTTTTACGAGTATACTACCCCCTATCGAATGACCAACAACTATTTCCTGACTACTTAAATAAAGTTGCACAGTTAAATCGGGTAGCGTGCAAACAGGTATAACAGGAGGTAAAACTTCAAAAATTGAATTTAAGGGTCCGGTTAAAGAGTAATCTGTTACCGTTCCTTGTATATGATATAGGCCTTCAATTAATGGGCGGGGAAAGCTATAGGAGAATAAGCCATTCGAATTGGTGTAGGTGCTATAGGTTGCTCCGGTTTCCAGAATAGTAAATGTTACCGTAGCCCCAGCTACGCTAGAATCTTGTAATGGTACGGCGGTGCCGGTATAGTAGCAATGTCCGCTGAAATTATTATATGCACCTCCTTGAACATAACTCACTGAAGGACTCGTATGCACATAGGAAACAATACTACCTGGCAAGTTATAATTTCCGTTGATAAAAGGTCGTACAGCTTTATTATCATTTTCATTGGATTCGCTGATAATTTCTGTGTAATCGACTGTAACCTCCATAGGATTCCATGAGGGCGTTGCAGGCGTTGTGATGGTCCAAACTACCGTTGCTTGGCTATGCGCTGCTAACATGCCAATAGTGATGTTAGTATAAACCTCTGTTGGCATATTTTGATTTTTCAAATGAACCACTACATTGCTCGCATCAAAATCGGATACATTATGTACTGTGGCACTTATTTGTAGAGGAGAAGATGGAGCCGGATTATTTTCGCTGAAGGTAATGTCGTTGGCAAATAGTTCGAGATCTGGTTGAATATAAACATCAGGATAGTCAAACGGACCCATATATTCTGCACCATTACAATTTGTAAGATCCGGGTAAACTTGAATTAACGTTTTCCAATTCATGTTTGCAGGCAAAGCACTAACCTGAGCAATGTATTTCTTTCCATCGGCGGTATTGGAATCATTTACATCATCTTCCATCATAATAATAGTTCTGTCGTTAGAATTATTATAAATACCATTCCCTTCAAAATCAAGATAAACTCTAGGAAAAGAAGCGCGAGGTAATTGGCCTTTAACGTCGGTGTAAATAACCTCGAACATATAATCCGTGTACGAGTCGCCTGATTGTGGATGAATGACTGAAGTAGAAAATAGCGTAGTAGCAGAATAGTTTAGCGAAACAGAGCCAGGAAAAATTAAGGCATCATTGTCGTCGCAATCTCCAGAAGTTGATTGCAATTCAACGGTCGTTTTCCTATTTAGTGGGCGACTGCATTGTGTTATTGGTGCGGCGGATGAAGCGTAACCATCCATGTCAACATCTAAATACCACACTTGCCCGGGATGTTCTAAGGCGTCGCTATCATTACAATCGGTGTTATCAACTACATAATTTGGTGGAGGCGACAAGGTAAACAAAAAAATTGCCGGGTTGCCGTAACCATCACCATCCTGATCGTAATAATAGTTCTGGGGTACTTCCAAATGTCCAACTAAAAATTCAGCTTGGGTACTTGATGTGGTGAGCGTATTTAAATTTGTATCAAGCACAGCACTAGTATTTATCCAAGATAATGCTGCATTATTCATTCGTGAATACAAACTTAAACTACTCTCCTGCTGTATATTTGAAATTCCAGTATAATGGTATGTTGAAGCCAAGGTGTAGGTAGTAGTAGAAGGTACAAATACACCGAAATAAGCATTATTACCACTAATAGTATCAGCACCAGTCAAAACCTCCGGATAGTCATGAACACAATACACTTGAATACCCTTCGGGGTTCCAGCAGAAATGGTTGCTTGCAAATAATCATTTCGAAAATTATTGGTAAGGTTCACTGAGCTGGATGCGCCATTATAATCAAAGGCACTTTGATTTCCGATAGGTGCCCCACTGCTTACATGAAAAGCCCCGTTCGATAACGTTGCATTTCGTGCATACCATGAAAGATCATAACAAGTACTCGCAGATGATTCATCTGAATTGAGATAAACACTTAAGCGATCATAATCTGAATCACAAGTTGTTATCTTCCTGCACATCGTGGTACGTATTTGTTCCGTTGTTCGAGCGTAATTCCAAATTCTAATTTCATCAAGCTCACCATTCAAACTTGAAGCACCGTAACCTGTTGGTACGGCCGCCTGAATTTGAGTTCCTGAATTGTAAAGTGCACCAACCGATTGTGCAGTACCTTCTTCTACACCATTTACAAATAAACGGGCAGTTCCATTATTCTGAGCGGTGATAGCTACATGATACCATACATTCGGATTAATCGTGGTGGTACCAATAACATTATTTGCACTACCGTCGTAAGTATAGTGTTGAAATTTTCCTGTTGAACTAGTTCTGATCTGATGGCTCCAAGTTGAAGTTGCCGTACCGGCAGTGTACACTAAAATATTTTTATTGGAAATAGCCGTTGAATTGAATTTCACCCAAGCTTCAATGGTATAGGCTGTGAATGATGTAATGGGTAAAGTAAGTTTATCATTCGACCCATCAAAATGGATCGCACCTCCACTGCCAGGCTTAGTTATAGCTAAATTAGAAGAGGTGGCATAACGCAGATTTAAATAGTTCTCAACCATAACCCGTTCTGTGGATGAAAGCAACCGATTATAAATGATTACCGCTGCAATACCACCATGCATAAAATTCCCTCCACTCTTTCTTCCGCCAATATAAAGGGTATCCGCTGCCAAATTATCCGTTGGAGTTCCTCCATAGCCAGTATTCAATAAATCCACACCATCGATTCGTGCTTTAATTTGATTCTGATATGAAGCTTGTGATTTATCAATGGAAACGGTGCTAATATGATAAGTCGTGTTTAATGAATTGCTTTTTAACATGGTTAAATAGTCTGCTTGGGGACCGCTAACATTTCCTTTAACCGCTACTGCAAATCCGGTATTCTGATAATTATCAGAAATGTAAAAACCACCTGAATTGCTATTGGTATTGTCTGACTGTTCTAAACAAATAGCTTCTCCAAACGATTTATTCACTATAAAAATGGTTGCTGTTTTGGTATTGTTTAGATTGAGTTTACTTGAAGTTTGAAGAATATCATCTAACCCATCAAATTGAATAACCGGTTTATGATGTAGTTCTTGAAGAAGTAGCGTCGGTCGTTTGCTCGTGTTGGGTTGTATAGCATGATTATTATTACCACTTAAATCATTCCATTGTGTAACGATCCCTCCTGATTCTACCACACCGCTGTCGGCGGAAAGCCATAGTTGCAAACCAACGCCTGGAATAGGAAGAGCCGCTTGCATTTCGGAGAGTAAATCATTCGAAGACAACTCATAGTTATAAATTTTTATATCATCCAATATACCTTGGTAGTATTCTCCATTTTGGATACCACTAACCCCGGATGGTTCTGCGCCCACAAGCATCAAATTGTTGCCATACGTTATTGCATAATTTCCGCCCGCATCATTTACACCTTGTAGAATTCCATCGATATAAAAACGTAGATAGCGACCATCATAGGTCATCGCAAGAAAATGCCATGTATTCCAAAACGAGGCTGTTACCGGTACTGATACCGAGCCCAAAGATCCATTTCGAAAGACCGAAGCAACAAAAGATTCGGTAGCCACAATATAATCTATTTTCCAACCACCAGACTCTGTGCATCCAACAACAGAATGATGTGTACTAGTACCACCCGGATTCAAATTTACCCAAACCGAGACGCTAAGGGCAGCTGTTGGTCGGTTAGCACTATTGTTACCTAAACTAATGTAGTTACCCGATCCATTAAAAGAATAAGCACTCGTGGTATTCCCAAATCGATCGGTTGTGAGTGTAGCACCGGAAACGGTACCGTTTACCGCACCCATGGCATCTGCGGCAGAACCATTAAGTGGGTAATACGAAACAAGCGATTGTGAAATTCCATGGAGCGCATACACTAACCATAAGGTTGTTAAAAAAATTCGTTTCATCATTGAAAAATTTTTTAAACCCTGAATTGAATGCGCTATGACTATACGAGAAGTATGTTGGTTGAAGAAGCTAAGAATCTTGGGTATGAATTATCAATACAGGGTGTGGGTTTAGTTATTTGGTTTAAAGAACGAAGTTAATTTTATTAACTGGTAATGCAAATCGAAAGGCTTGTAATTTTTATGATCTTTATCATCATTACTACAGAAAATCACACCCTTATTTTGTCTATAGTAGTATCTATGAAGAAGTATGCTTAGGTGCACATTGAATTAATTGAAAACAAGACTAACTATAGTTATTAGCTGTTCAAATCTGACCTCTTCAAGTTGTAAACAAACTCTATTTTATTTTCAATCACATATATTCTATCAAAAAAGAAGTACTTTCAACCTTAAAAAATAACATGAAAAGAATTGTACTTTTTATCATTGCCATATTACTAACAACAACTGCTTTTCCACAATGCTGGAGTAAACTTGGTGGTGGAGGTGATTATTTTGTTGCTCTAAAAACGGATGGTTCTCTTTGGGGATGGGGAAATAATAATTACGGACAACTTGCGAATGGGAGTTTTTCCGGAACATCAACCTCACCAACACAAATAGGAACCGGCACCTCTTGGTCAACTATTTCAGGTGGTGATCAACATATTCTTGCACTAAAAAATGATGGCACCTTATGGGCATGGGGATATAATTTTTGGGGGCAACTTGGCAATGCCAATACCGTTAATTTAAGCGCAGTTACCATGGTTGGTACCGATAACAATTGGCTCCAAGCTGTTGCCGGCGGTAACAACTCATTTGCCCTAAAAACAAATGGAAAAATTTACGCTTGGGGACATAATGGTTACGGACAACATGGTAATGGTACCACTTCGGCTACGCAAGTTTTAATTTTACCAACTCAAGTAGGAACCGATAGTAATTGGGCTCAAATTGCAGGTGGCTCCGGACATTGCATGGCACTTAAATCGAACGGTACGCTGTGGGGTTGGGGTTATAATACAACAGGGCAAGTTGGAGTTAATTCAACATCCAATGTTTTAGTGCCCACCCAAGTAGGAACCGATAGCGATTGGGCTAAAGTGTTTTGTGGTGATGCCCATACATTTGCCATAAAAACAAACGGTTCTTTATGGGCTTGGGGTACTAATAATTACGGACAACTCGGTAATGGCAATACAACAAATCAATTAACACCTGTTTTGATTGACACCTTACATGCTTGGGCAAATATCATTGGAGGTTCCTCACATACTTTAGCGGTTACCACCAATGGCGATTTATATGTATGCGGCTACAATGGCTATGGCGCTTTGGGTAATGGAACAACGGTTGCGTTAAATACGCTTACTCAAATTGGTATAGGTAGCAGTTGGAGCCATGTTGGTGCAGGTTGGTATTTTTCGGAAGCAATCAAATCAGATGGAACGGCATGGGGTTGGGGTAAAAATAATTACGGACAAACAGGTTCAGGAACCTCAGGTGGAAATGTATTGCTTCCGGCAAGTGTGAATAGCATTGGTTGCACACCTACGGAAATACAGTTTGTTGAACAACAAGATATTTTGGTATATCCCAATCCTTCACGGGTAGATGAACAAGTGGTTATTTCTTCAAAACTACCTTTCCAAGAAGTTCTAATTTTTAACCTCCATGGTGAGTTAGTGTATAAACAACTTGATAGTAAAAAATCGCTTGAACTCCACCATTTACCAGAAGGGATGTATGTATTAAAAATAAAAACAAACCAATCCGTTCAAACCCGGAAACTGATTCGAACAAAATAAAACAGTGCCCTGATACTTGGTGTTATTCTACTGTATAAACGTTACTACCCAAGTTCTAACATAATATTTACAGCGCCTCTTTTAGTTTTGACTTCTTTAAATTGAAAGATGCAAATTACATTATCCAACTACGGAAGAAAAAACGAACTCTTCTTTTTATTTTTTCTGTCTATTGCCTGTTTAAGTTTATCACTCCTCCGCGTATTTCGAAAATACATTGGTTGTGGTGCCGAACATTTCCTACCGTTTCCTAAACAAAATATAGTGTTTAATAGAATTCTAAATGCGTCATTTTATTTCATTGACCGGCATAAAACCAATATGCCGTTATCCACTGGCATTTTTCCGGCTTTCTGTTTCTTTAAAATTTATAACTATATCCAAGTCTAATTACTTGTGTTTCGTAATAGTCGTTGCTTGTATAATTAAAACCTTGTCCGTTGATTTCTTTTTTGATAATCATTGTGTTTAGCAAATCAGTTGCGTTAAAAAAGAGTTCGCCTTTTCCCTTTTGAATTGCCTTTTTAATTCCAAGGTCTAGTGAAAAACGTGATTTTATTTTTCCTTGAGGAATAATGTCAGGTGCTAAATAAATAGCAGTGATTTGTGCATCTATATTTTTAGGAAAATGAAACGTATTGTTCAATTTCATGTTTCCTGAAAATATCTCTTGCTTGTCTGCCGAAAATGTATGTTTTGTTGGATATTTATTTTCAATAATAAATGCATCAATTTGATTTCTGTATGCGTTTAGATTAATATTGAATGAGTATAAACTTGAAATTTCTTGTGCTAAAATCATTTCAATTCCTGTGTTGTAACTTTTATTTACGTTTTGAAATGTTGTATAAATTATATTACTAAGTGGAACGGTGGTTGAAATTCTTGTAATTGTGCCATCAGCAAATCGGTGATAAATAGCGTAATACAAACTTCCTATTTTCCAACTTTTTTTAAAGCCCAATTCTATCGAATTTGTAAATTGTGGTCGCAATGCAGGATTGCCAACTTTAATTATTTCTGCATCGTCATATTTTGGAAATATACGAATATCCACTTCATTAGGTCGGTCAACTCTTCGGTTGTAAAAAACCGAAATTTTGTTATTGTCGTTGATTTTGTATGCCAAACGTAGATTTGGAAAGGGTTGTGTGTAACTATATCCATCACTTTTGTAAACAATATGATTAGGATTAACGTCATATCGAATTTTAACATACTCAATTCTTAAACCAAATTCGGATTCCCATTTTTTGTTTTCAAAAATGTAGTTTCCATAAACAGCAGGTATTAACTCGATGTAAGTTGCCCAGCCACCTGCATTGGTGTCTAAAACTGAATTTACACCTGGAATAAATTGCATATTGGTTGGAATGTCTCTATTACGAAATTTAATTCCTGTTTCAATTCGGCCGTATTTAAGTGGTTTTATGTAGTCAAAATTGAAGTCATAAACTCGCTCGTCTGACAATAATTTAAACGCATCTGTTCCTGTGGAAGTTGTCAAATAATTGTCGTAAAAATATTTTTCATCTTCTCGGTGAAAAGTGTAATTGAAACCAATGTTCAATAAACGTCCCGCTTCTTTATATCTGTGTTGATAGTTAGCTGTTGCCATCCAAGTTGTTTTTAGTTCATCTTCCAAAAATTGCCAAAGTCGTTTTCGTTGTGATAAATCGACATTAAAAAAAGGTTGATCGCCACGGTCAATAATTTTTTCACTTCCAAATAGTCCTGAAATAGTTAAAGAATTTTGGTCATTTATTGCATAGTCAAAACCACTTTTCAATGTGGTAAATTGGGTATTTCTGTTGCGTTTTAATTGCGAATTTATTACATCGCCATTGTCGTAATTTCGAGTTACAAATTCATTTTTGTTCAATGTTTCGGTATATAAGTAATCGCCTTGAAAAAAGACATTGATTTTGTTTTTTCTATAATTGAGTGAAACGCTTGGATTGACTTTTGGTGTAAATGTATATTGTGGAGTTATGGTTGGTAAATTTACTTTTCTTACCCAAAGCGAACCCGCCCCTGTTGTAAAGCCAACTTTTCCGTTAAATCCATCTTTTTTATTTTTCTTGTAAATGATATTGATAATTCCTGCATTGCCATTGGCATCATACTTGGCCGAAGGATTATTAATGATTTCAATTTTCTCAATGGCAGAAACTGGAATATTATCTAATCCTGTTTGGTTTCCAAAACCTGTCAATGCTGTTTGTTTGCCATCAATGAGTACGATTACCTTATCATTACCACGAAGTTGTATCTTTCCATCTTGAACAGTTACACTTGGTAAATTTTGCATTGCTTGTAAAACGGAACCGCCACTTTGAGTAATGTTGTCTTTCAAAGAAAATGTTTTTTTATCCATTTTCTGACTTATCTCGGCAGTTTTTCCTGTTACAACTACTTCTTGCAGTGTTGTTGATTTTTCTTCTATTTCAATAGTTTTAATATCTAAAAATTCGGTTAGGTTTCCAACGAACAACGACTGTTTTGCAGTTTTATAGCCAATATATGAAACTTCTAAATAATAATTGCCTGACTTTACTATTGATAGTGAAAATCGTCCTTCTTCGTTGGTAACAGTTCCACTTATAAAAGTGCTGTCCTTTTCGGTTTTCAAAACTACATTTACAAAAGGCAAAACAGTTTTGCTGTTTTTGTCTTTAATAAGTCCCGAAACAGTTACACTTGTTTGTGCATAAGAAAATGAGAAGAATGAAAAAAGTAAAAATAAAGAAATAAGTACTTTTTTTGAT
>JAEUVD010000055.1 GCA_016787065.1 Chitinophagaceae bacterium | reverse complement strand
TCCTCAAACCGTGAAAGAGGTAATGACCAATCAAGAAGCTGATGAACTAAACCAACAACAAGAAAACAATAAATAAGAATCCCTAACCAAATCATATCAAATCAAAAAAATCAAATCATGAAAAAGTTTATTCAATATAGTATTTTATCATTGGCTTTCTTCGCCATGAGCACGTCTTCAAAATCGCAAACTGTAACCGGTAGCTATGTACCAACCGTTCAACAAAGCATGAGTAATTGGTGTTGGGCTGCGTGTACTGAAATGATGTACTGGGCATACCGTCCGGGAACGATTGCACAATGCACTGTGGTTAATAAATCAAAAGATCGTGAGCAAGCTTGGTTCGGATGGTGGGGTTGTAATAACCTGAACCATAGTTCAACATCTGCATGCTCGAACGCCAGTTTATTTAACAGTCCGCAAGCTATGTATGGTTGCGATGGCAGTCTTTCCGATATCCTTAATGAGTATAGCATACCAAACACATCCTATGGTAGTTCTTTAAGCGCAGCTACCTTGGCATCAAACTTAGCGGCTCGCAAACTTATGATTGCTCGTTGGGGTTGGAATGGTGGTGGTGGTCACTTTGTAGTAGTGAATCGTTACAAAAGTGGTTACGTTTATTTTAATAATCCTGGTAATAACAGCGCTAACACCTGGACTTACAGCACCTTCAGCAATGCAAATGGTTCTGGAACCTGGACGCACACGTTACGTATGAATAATGCTTCAACCTATGGTTCTACCTATTACAAAGCGGCGCCGGAGCAAACTATTACCAATGCTGTAGAAGCGCTTTCTGTAAATCTATATCCAAATCCTGCAACGGATAGAATGAATGTGTTGTTGAATGGTGAGAAAACATCTGATTCTCATATCATCATCACCGATGCCGTAGGTAAAATAGTTTACCGTACCACAGTAAGTAAAGATGTAAATAGCCTTCCGGTTGATGTAACCAATTGGAATCGTGGTTTATACTTCGTATCTGTAAACGGAAACAAGGCTTTAAGTAAAACGTTGAGCCTTCGCTAATAACGCCCTTATATTCCCCTTTATAAAGAAACCTCCGCTGTAATTTTATAGCGGAGTTTTTCTTTTTACAACTTGCGATAAGAAACGGAGGGTTCTACAAGAGATTCCTTAGTGCCAAAACAACCGGCTGCTGTAGGTATCAGTTAGGAATATAATATTCCAAACAAAAACTAAACTACACGATACAAGCCTCTATCTTTGACGGTTCAGAAAACGCATGCAGATAGATACCGAGAACGAGTTTTTTCAATTGGCATGGTACTATGTTACCGATACCATGCGTACGGTTTACCTTACCGGAAAGGCGGGTACCGGTAAAACAACTTTTCTAAAATACCTGAAAGAACATAGTCCGAAAAATATGGTTATCGTGGCACCCACCGGTGTAGCCGCTATTAATGCCGGTGGCGTTACCATGCATTCCATGTTTCAATTACCCTTAAAACCCTTTGTGGCACAAATGCCTTTGGGTTTCGGACGAAACGAACGCGTGGCCGATAAGCATTACTTATTGAAGAACTTGCGCATGAACGATACAAAACGAAAACTGCTGCGCGAATTAGAACTCTTGGTAATAGATGAAGTAAGTATGATGCGTGCCGATCATCTCGAAGCTATTCATCATGTATTAAAAAGCGTTCGACGAAATCCGAAGCCTTTTGGGGGAGTTCAGGTGTTGTTTATTGGTGATTTATATCAGTTACCACCGGTAGTGGTAGATTCGGAACGCGATATTCTCGAAGAACATTATAAAAGCCCGTATTTTTTCGATGCACCTATTATGAAGGAGTTGCATCCTTTATACATCGAGTTGAAAAAAGTGTACCGACAAAAGGATAGTCGGTTTATCGAATTACTAAATCGGATTCGAATTAATGAACTCTCGCTGGATGATTATAATTATCTGCATGAATGCTATGCGCCAAATTTTGTTTCTACCGATTTACAATACATAACAGTAACCTCGCACAATCATAAGGCCGAAGCAATCAATCAGGAAGAGCTGCAACGATTAGCTACACCTAAGTACAGTTATGAAGGTATTATTGATCGCGATTTTGGTGATAAACAATTACCCACCGATCGTGTGCTGGTATTAAAAGTAGGGGCTCAGGTAATGTTTATCCGAAATGATAATACAGAAGAAAAGCAATACTATAACGGTAAACTAGCTACTGTTGTGGCCTTGAATGAACAAGATATTTTTGTAGAATTTCCCGGAGAGAAAAATCAATTTAAAGTACCTCGAGAAATTTGGGAGAATATTACCTATGATTTGGATGAAGAAAAGAATATGATTGAAGAACGTGTAGCCGGAACCTTTACACAGTTTCCGCTTCGATTGGCTTGGGCTATTACGATACATAAAAGTCAAGGCCTCACATTTGAACGAGCAATTATCGATGCGGGCGCTTCCTTTGCACCCGGACAGGTTTATGTGGCACTCAGTAGATGCACCACGATGGAGGGTATGAAATTGCGATCTAAAATCAGTCCTGGCGCTGTTATGTCGGACCCACGCATTCAGCATTTTGCTCAAGGTGAAGTGGACGCACAGGAACTTCGAGCGCAACTCAGCAACGATCAAAAAATGTATCAAATTGAAAAATTCAGGAAGTTATTTACGTTTCAATATGCCCTGCACGATACAGAGGAATTTCTCAAGGAAACAGCATCGAATAAACTAGTTGGTAGCAACCACGACATCGTATCAACCCTTACCCATGCGAAACAAAGTTTAGACGAGTTAGATAAAACCGCACAACGATTTCTTCCGGAACTTCAACAGTTGATATTGCGTAATGAAGAAGATAAACTTCTTGTTCGAATTAGTAAAGCATTGAACTATTTTACGAAGAGCTTATTTGATGATGTTATCTTACCCCTCAAAAAAATAAGAGATGTGTTACACACGAAGAAAGGGGTTCGTGGCTATGAAAGTAAATTGACAGTTTTGCAAGAAGCATTGTGGAATAAATTACAACGTTTTTATAAAGTAACCTATAAGGAGAAACCTTTTGATATCGACAAAGCCTTCTTGTTGAATTCAAATTATAGCTCGAAGACAGTCGAACACAAGGTAGAAGTAGCAAAGGAGAAGAAACCTGAAAAGGGTAAAAGTGCCAAAGTAACGCTCGATTATTTTGAGGAAGGGAAAAGTGTCGATGAAATAATGGCTCTGCGCGATATGGCGCGTTCAACCATCGAAGGCCATTTATATACTTTCGTACGAAGTGGCGAATTAAACGCAAGTTCATTTGTTACGCAACAGGATATTGACCGTATAATGGAGATAAAGGCAAAGCAAGAAACCCCCGGATCGAAAGAAATTTTCGAAACCTTTCAAGGTAAGTATAGTTATTTCCAGATTCGGATAGCGCTAGCGGCACATGCTCTAGAACAAGCACTGGCATCAGCGAAACAAGTATAGCTATATACACCAACCTCGTAACGTGTTTTCTTCTTGAATCGAGCATCACTTCGCTGGTATCCTTGAAAATAATTCTACTTTTACCTGCGTGAAATACGAAAGGTTTTTATTCTTAGCGATGGTATTGCTTGCACTCAGTATTATAGTTATACCGGATTGTTATGTTACTGGTGATGGGCCAAGTCATACGTACAATGCAAAAGTTTGGTTCGATTATCTCTTTACTTCAGAACGTACTTTCTACAAACCATTTTATCAACTGAATAAAAGCATCGAACCGAATTGGATGAGCCATATTCTGCTTGGTGTATTTACACGATTCCTGAAACCGATGCTAGCCGATAAAGTAGTTCAAGTATGCTACGTAACCTTATTCGCTTATGGATTTCGAAGTTTGATTCATGCTATCCGCGATGAAAATCGTTTTTTGAGTTACTTATTCTTCCCCTTTGTTTTTACCTTGGCATTTCAGCAAGGCTTTTATAATTACTCTTTTGCAATCGCTTTCATGTTTTGGAGTTTATCGTATTTCCTACGTAATTACCAAGAAATTACTTCTGTTCACAAAGCATTTAATTTGTTTCTACTCTTAGGCTTTACCATTCTTTCTCATGGCATGATAGCTGGCTACACGCTTTTACTTATAGTTGCACTCTGGATTATATTTCGATATCGCGAGCTAATAACTTTTCAATTTAGAATGCTTTGGGATGAGATAAGAGTCTTAACGCTGATCTCAACGCCCTTACTGCTTTTACTTGTTGGTTTTTTATTTCGTACCGGATTAGATACCGTTCCACACGCCCTTACTTTACAACAGAAGGCTGTGCAATGGAGCAAACTTTACTTTCTCATGAGTACCAAACAACTAGAATTTTATCCGTTACTTGTTGTAGTACTTGGTATCGTGTTTGGTTTCTTTTACGCACTGTTTCGAATACGCACCACCCAGGCTATTGGTATCTTGTTTTTGCTCATGGCGGCTTACACCACGTATAGTTATTTATGCGCACCGCATAGCATTGGAGGTGCGGGATCAATCGATCTTCGGTTAGCTTTTCTACCGTTATTGTTTCTGATATTTTTTCTTGCATCCATCGAGTTTCCTGATTCAATAAAAACTTATAGTATGTTTTTTTGTTTCGCACTTTTGGGTGTTTTGCTCGCCATTCGTTTCCCTTCCGTATTGAAAGCTTCCGATTTATCGGACGAATTGCTAAGTTGCCGATCCGAAATACGCGATCAGAGTGTGGTTTTGAATTTGCACATGGATGATGCCCATCATCTATCTGAAAAGGAAGTGTTGTTTGAAGCGGATGCGTCATTTATTCACCTTACCGATTATCTTGGCGCCTATAACGATAAGCATCTTATTCTGCTTAATAATTATGAAGCCGATTTGAATTATTTTCCGGTTCAATGGCGACCGGGTATGAGCCCTCGATTCAGTGCGCCCGGCTTTAATCCGGGTAATTATCCTCCTTGCGATTCCTATCAAAATTATGAGAAGGCAACCGGAACCAAGATTGATTATATTCTCTTGCAAAACTGGAACAGCAAACAGAAGCAACAACCGTGTGTACAAGCCTTAATGGATAGTATTCTTATTCATTTCAATCAGAAATTTGTATCTTCTTCAAAACATCTCTTGTTGTTTGAACGCAGAACAGATAATTAGAGGAAATGAAATAGTGCGGTTTTTGATAAGGGAACACAGAAATACCCTCAATTTTAATAAGAATGAATAGGTCTTGCTAGCATGTTATTATTCGTAATTAACTGGTAGGAAGAGCACGACTTAACTTGCTATGCATTTGAATATTGTTGCAAGTGAATCTTGGTTATTTGCTACCTGATAAAGGAGGAAAGGAACCTGTAAAAAAGTGGAATACATTTCATCTACAACATTCTCGCTGTTACTTAATTTTTAAAGTTTAAGAGTTAGATTAGTAGTAAGTGCGTAGTTATTTTTTTTGTTTGAAAAGATTACATCTTTCGATTGATACATCTTGCCTTCCAATCTAAATTTTATATTGCCATGGAGCGCAACATCAAGATTTGAAGAAAAACCAAAAGTTTGAAAACCATTGTTTGTGCCAGTGGAAATAATTATTTGTTTAGGATCACTATAATATTCACCTCGAAATGCAAGGCTTGTTTTTTTGTTTATACGCTGTCTGATAATTAAAACGGGTGAATACCATATGCCATAATGTGTTGCATTAAATTTATCCATGCCAACATCTAATCCTGCGGTAATACCAAATTTGGATGTGGCATCGTATTGTAGATAGAGGTTATGCAGTTGCCTAAACGCATGCATACTGTCAGCGTTGTCGGTGCCTAAAAAGGTACTGTAATTAAGAAGTATGTTATTAGAAGGTTTATAAATTACTTGAGTTCCAAAGGATGGTTTTTGGATATTATTGGGTTTCACTATCTTTTGCCATCCGTTTAGATAGAAAATATTAATAATTATATGCTCTTTTTTTGAAGTGTATCCTAATTTAATACCTGTTTCATAGTATGGCGAATTTTCAGCAAGTAAACTTCTTGTCAAAGTCCAACAATCGGCACTAATAGCACTTTCAAAACCAATATGCGATGGCATTACACCTGCTTCTAACCATAGGTTTTGTTTCTTTGAAATGCTCATGCCAATGGTTGCTTCATAAATAAACTGAGCCCAGGTAGGCTCTGTGGCTAAATTGTACTGTGCATAATTTCCTGCCATTAATCCTAAATTGGCTCTGAAATTCTTATCAGTATAATTGGCTTTCAGTAAAAGTAAATTGAAGTTTACTTCATTATGTCGTTTATGATTATAGAGAAAATTTGATTTTTCGTGATTTTGTGGAGATGAAAAATCGTAGCTGTAATAGAGTTCCGCATAGGCTCCAAAACTAAATTTCTTCAAATGGTTGTTTTGTGAGAATATTTTCAATGATAGTAAGAGGATTCCAAGTAAAAGTGTATACTTCATTAGGTAGTAGTTGCGTGTTTCAGTAAGCAGTATTAGGGATAAAAATGGATTTTAAAAAATTTACTTCGGTTTTAAATGGATCGTAGAACAACGTGAAATACAACGTGTAACAAAATTTTAATCATCACCATTTCGTTCAAACAACCATTTCAATGGTTTGAAACGTTTTTCATATTCCAGTCCGAAACGTTGAATAGCCGTTTTAATATGATTTACGCATTCATTTACATCATCGGTAACTAACATCAGATCTAAATCTTCCGGAGAAATGGTTCCGGCGTGTTTCATGTCTTCAATATAGTCAATGAGGTTTTTATGGAAAGCTTTATCAAAAATTACAATGGGAAAGTTTTTTATTTTCTGTGTTTGAATTAAAGTAAGCGATTCAAATAATTCATCTAAGGTACCAAAGCCTCCCGGCATCACTATAAATGCGTAAGAGTATTTTATAAGCAATGTTTTACGTACAAAAAAGTATTTGATCGTAACCCATTTATCTAAATACGGATTGGCCGATTGTTCGAAAGGCAACTCGATATTGCAACCCACACTTCGTCCGCCAACATCTTTAGCCCCGCGATTAGCCGCTTCCATAATGCCGGGGCCGCCACCGGTCATAATGGTAAAACCTAGTTTTGCAACTCGCGCTGCGATCTCTCTTGTTTTAATATAATGTGGATGATCTTCCGGAAAACGCGCGGAACCGAAAATGGTTACGCAGGGCCCGGCAAAATGCAAGGTTCTGAATCCTTTTATAAAATCCAGTACCGTGCGAATAGTTACTTTAAAATCTTGCCACCGATTCTGTGGCCCATCTAAAAATTTTATCTCTTCAATCGGGTTCGTCATACTAGGTATATTGTGTTACTTTATGTTCTCTACAAAATGCAAATAAGTGAATGCCTTTTTCTTTACAATAATTTACGGCCAGCGAAGAAGCGGCTGATACCGCAGCAAGGTAAGGAATACCGGCGCGATAACATTTACTCACGATTTCATAACTTACTCGTCCGCTTACGAGTAAACAAGCGGCTAAGTTTTCCGACGATACTTTGGTATGTATAGCAGGACAATGTTCATGCAATGCTAAATGACCGATTACTTTATCGACTGCGTTATGCCTGCCAATATCTTCATATAAACAGAGGAGTTGTCCGTGTTGATTGAACGCAGCGGCAGCATGACAGCCTCCGGTTTTTCTAAACAGCTCTTGATGCGATGACATTTTTCGGAAGAGTTCGCCGATAGTTGATGGCAGTAGCGAAAGTGTACTGGAAAGTTTAGCTCCTTTCAGATTTAAATCCATTTCATACTTGCCGCAAACACCGCAACTAGTTACGGAGAGCAGATTACGCTTCGTTTGAATGCCTTCGCCTAAATCTTCCGCAGCAATACGAACATCCATTTTGGTTATGAAATCTTTTTCATTTTTTTCAAGAACGGTTGTGATTGGATTACTTGTTTTTGAATAAACATCTTCGGTAAGGAGAATGCCACGTATTAATTCATTCTCATGTCCTGGTGTACGCATTGTAGTGGTATAAGGTGAACCATTTATACTAATCTGAAGTATTTCTTCATCTACTAATTCATCCTCTACCGGAATAAATTTATTGTCTTCAATACGAATGGCTTCGATGCGCATTATAACTTGTTTGGAACAAAGATAGCAACTAAAGTGCCTTTACCCGGTGCCGAATCAATATCAATACTTCCCTTTAGAAATTCAATTCGTGTTTTCATATTCCCTAAGCCAAGTCCATTGCCTTTGGATGATGCCACATCGAAACCTACGCCATTATCCTCGATACTTACAGCAATGCCTTCCGCATCATTCTGAATACTGATATCTAAATGAGAAGCTTGCGAGTGCTTGATTACATTATTCACACACTCCTGAATTACACGGTACAAAACGGATTCGGTGTTTGCATCAATTTTATCTTGTATTCCTTCGGCGTGTAGATTCACTTTAATTACGCGGGCATCAATTTTATTCAAGAATTCTTGAACGGCATTCGATAAACCTTTTTTCAACAGTACATTGGGCATCAGGTTATGTGAAACTTCACGCACTTCCTTACCCGATTCGGTTATAAGATCCATGATTTTCTGATAAGCCGTTTTCTTTTTATCGGTGTCTAAATTAAGTTCTCCCTCCAATGCGCCAAGATTCATTTTGGCGGCTGTCATGAGTTGTCCTACACCATCATGCAGTTCAGAGGCTATACGTTGTCGTTCTTTTTCTTCTGCGTCGAGTACTGATTTTGTGGTTATTTCTTGTTGTTCCAAGATGGTTTGTTTTAGTTTTATTTCATCTTCCACTTTCAATTTCTTATAACGATAGTAAGCTACTAAGGCAATCAAACCAAGAAGCAAAAGCGATCCTAAAATTAAATACCGTTGACGTTGAATTTTGCTTTGCTGCTCACCAATGGTCTTTTCCTTTTTTACGGTTTCAAAGCGCGCATTTAATTCTGAAACTTGTTCGTTCGTTTCTTCATTCAAAATAGAATCCTTTAAAGTTTGCGCCTTCTGTAAGTAATCAATGGCTTGTTCATAATGACCTAGTTTTTTATGCAATAAGAACTGGCTTGATAGCACACCGATAAGCTCTTTATTCAATTCTTCTTGTCGAGCTACTTGTTCGGCTTCATTAAAATATGCTGAAGCCTTAACCATATCATTGGCCCCAATGGCTAAATTTCCCAAATTCACCAGGTCAAGTACGAGTCCATATTTATCTCCGCTAGCACGGTCTATTGCAAGTGATTGTTCAAAATAAATTTTTGCATTTAGGGCATCGCCTTTATTGGCGTAATATTCACCCAAATTGGCCAATGCATTTACAATACAACTCGTATCATTAATTTGTTTCGCTTGAACCAATGCCGTATCGTAATAAAATTTGGCGGAATCGGGTTTGCCAAGTGCAGAAAATACTGTACCGATATTGCTAAAGGTCATACTTACACCTTGAAGGTTACCGCCAATACGAGAATATGTGTTTGCTTTTTGATAGTAGGGAAGGGCTTCTGCAAAACGGTTCATGTTTTTATATACAATACCAATATCGTTGCAACTAATACCCATGCCCAAGGTGTCTTTACTAGCTTCTTTAATTGCAAGTGCTTTTAAATGTAGCTTGATAGATTCATTATAGTTACCATTAAATTTTTCGCGAGCCCCTAATACCGAATAGGTTTCGGCTTCTACTTTGAGCATGTTTAATTTGATGGCATAATCCAATGCAAACTTTCCGAATAATCTACAACTATCCTCCGAAATCCGAACATAGTTTTTAGCTAATTGGTAATAGTTCAAACATCGGATGGAATCATGCGTGGCATGTTCAATTTCGTCGAGTAGTTGCTTTGTGGTTAATTTGTTCTTCGCTGAGAGGGAGCCGGTAAGCATCAGCAAAAGAATTGTAATAATTCTTTTCATGATGGTAGTGTTTATGGGAGTGAAGATAGGTTGATTTCTTCTTTGAAAAAACTCTTTGATTGAAATCAAATAGCACGAAATGTATATTATGCCGGTACGAGTGCATCCGCATAATGTGCTAAGCCATAGTTGCGTGTTAAGCATTCTTCCGGATGGGTAATATGCCACTCGAATTCATCACGGAAATGACGAATTGCAGCGGCTACCGGCCATGCAGCGGCATCACCTAACGGACAAATGGTATTCCCTTCTATTTTCCGTTGAATATCCCATAGTAAATCAATGTCGCTCATTTTACCATGACCATATTCAATATTCTTCAGAATCTTATACATCCAGCCCGTTCCTTCACGACATGGAGAACATTGTCCGCAACTTTCATGATTATAGAAACGAGCAAGGGTCATGGTATGTCGAACTACGCATTGATCTTCATCCATAACGATAAATCCTCCTGAGCCCATCATTGTTCCGGTTGCGAAACCACCATCAGCCAGTGATTCGTAATTCATAACCCGATCTTGACCGGCGGCTGTTTTTAATAACAAATTTGCCGGTAAGATAGGAACCGAAGAACCGCCCGGGATACAGGCTTTCAGGCGTTTGCCATTCGGAATACCTCCACAATATTCATCGCTGAATATAAATTCTTCCACCGTGCAGGTCATATCAATTTCATAAATGCCCGGTTTATTCAAGTTACCACAAGCGGAAATAAGTTTAGTTCCTGTGCTCTTACCCACACCAATTTTCGCATAGTCGTCGCCACCCATATTGATAATCGGGGCAACGGCAGCAATAGTTTCTACATTGTTTACAACAGTCGGACAGCCCCATAAACCTTTCACCGCAGGGAAGGGGGGTTTTATACGTGGGTTACCGCGTTTACCTTCTAACGATTCGATAAGCGCTGTTTCTTCTCCACAGATGTAAGCACCGCCGCCACGTTGTACGTAAATTTCAAGATCATATCCTTTGCCTAATATATTTTTACCCAACCAGCCATTGGCTTTGGCTTCCGCTATAGCTTGTTCCAAAATGTCTACAATCCAGGCATATTCACCGCGGATATAGATGTAGGAGGTGTTAGCACCAAGCGCATAGGACGAAACAATCATTCCTTCAATAAGGATATGAGGAATAAATTCCATTAAGTAGCGGTCTTTGAAGGTACCCGGTTCACTTTCGTCGGCGTTTACAACGAGGTAGCGAGGAACGCCTTCGGGCTTAGCGAGAAAACTCCACTTCATTCCTGTAGGAAATCCGGCACCACCACGACCACGTAAACCACTTTTCTTCACTTCCTCAGTGACCTCATCGGGCGTGTAATTTTTAAGAGCTTTCTCTACTGAAGAATAACCACCATGTTGACGGTAAACACTGTATTCACGAATACCCGGTACATGTGCATGAGCAAGAAGTAGTTTAGGTGCTGCCATAGGAACGCAAAAATAGGTGTTCGTAAATTATAGAACGCTTATTGTTTAAGATTTTTAGTGTGTGCGCTGATAATTATCGGGATATGGAACGAGGATTATTTAAGATTTTTAAGATGTACGCGGATTTGTTTTAATAGACAGAAAGTTAGATCCGTTGTGATGGCTGAAATTTAAAGTAAAACACATATCTGTGTACATCTTAAAAATCTTAAGTAATCCGCGTTCTAAAAGAAAGGTATGCATAGCAATAATTTAAAGTAAAACACGTATCTGTGTTCATCTTAAAAATCTTAAGTAATCCGCGTTCTAAAAGAGAGGTATGCATAGCAATAATTTAAGTAAAACACGTATCTGTGTTCATCTTAAAAATCTTAAGTAATCCGTGTTCTAAAAGAGAGGTATGCATAGCAATAATTTAAGTAAAACATGTATCTGTGTTCATCTTAAAAATCCTAAGTAATCCGCGTTCTATAACGGAAAAATCTATCTCAATCGATCCATACTCGCAATCAATTTCTCATCTTTACGAATACCCATGTAGGCCATAATCGCCAACCCGGCACTGATAATTGGAAAAAGCACACCCAGGTACAAACCTGAGCCAAGTACACCAACCACTAATTTGTTTCCGGCTGTAGTAAGGTTAGCGTCATAAATCATATAAACACCACACAGCAAGGATACCAAAACTAAAAGTAAAGTCATACGCTTTTGAAGACTTCGATTTTGATGTAAGAAAATAGTAAACATAGCCAAGGCCGCGCAGGCACCGGCAAGCAAAGCTAAAATCCAGTTTGATTTTGCAGTTAAATCAGTATCTGTAACCAAAGTGGTGTTAGCAGCCGAAACGGAATGAATACCATAAGGCATTAAAAAAGTGAGTATGATAGCAATGGCTGCCAATAGAAGCCATAACGATTGTTTACGTTGCATAGTAATTTTTGTGCGACAAATGTATAAAACCTGAATTGTAAATCCTATTCAAGGAGAAAGGAAGTGGGTTTACTTCACTTCAACCTTCACATCCTTCCCATCATCGGTTTTAATCTTCATGCCATGCTCATCAATCTTTACTTTGGTATCACCTTTATCGCTTTTTATATTAATACCGTTTTTATCAATATTTACACTGGCATCCTCGCCGTTTTTAGAGCTAACATGAATACCATTTTTACCAATTTGAACCTGGGCATCTTTTCCATCTTCTGACTTCACTTCAATCCCATTTTCATTCATAGTAACTGTAGCTTCTTTACCATCGTCGGTTTTAATTTGAATCCCTTGTTCACCCATTTGAATATCGGCATGCGAGCTATCGCTGTCCACTGAAATTTGCATGTTGTTTTCTTTAGGTTCTTCCTGACAAGAAATTAAAAACAAACTGAAGGCTAAGGGCACTATCCATTTTTTCATGGTATAAAATTTAGGCGTAAAGATAGTTTTTGTTTAATTATGCAGCTATGAATTTGCAAGAAGATTGGGGCTTGAATAAAGATTGGACTCTTTTTCTGGATCGTGATGGGGTGATAAATATTGAAAAGCATCTCGACTATATTCGTTCCGCAGAAGAGTTGCAATGTTACCCCGGTGTACTTGAAAAATTTTCTACCTTAAATCAGGTTTTCGGAAGGGTAGTTGTTGTTACCAATCAGCGTGGCATTGGTAAAGGTTTAATGACAACAAATGATCTTCAGTCTATTCACTATCATCTTAGCATGCAACTTAAACAACATCATGCACATATCGATGCTTATTATTTTGCTCCTGATATTGACAGTCTTTCGCCGAATCGTAAACCCAATACCGGTATGGCCTTGCAAGCAAAACAGCAATTTTCTGAGATTGATTTTGAACGATCGATTATGGTAGGAAATAACCTGAGCGATATGGAATTTGGTAAACGAATGCTGATGAAAACGGTGTTTGTTGAAACAACTACACCGATAGAAGAACCACATCCGTGGATTGATTTGAAACTTCCTGACTTAGTTTCTTTTATCGAGTTACTGGGCTAACCAACGTTTAATAAATGCTTTATCGCGACTAATAAAACCAACCACTTTATAATTTGAATATTGAAGAATAGCATTTGAGGAAGCTACTTCTTTTGCAACGCGACCGGTACCCACATAGGATGAATGAATAAAGTACAACTCCTTACCATCGTAATACAAAAAACCGGTGTGGTTATCTAAACCAATAATACTTAACCCTACCCCTTTGGCTTTTATTTTCTGTATAAACTCCGCAAAGCTGCAATTGGGATAATGTTCTACCGTTTTAGTGAGCGATTTAATCATTGTTTCGGATGCCTGTTGTGCCAACTTAACACGGTTTAGGTTCACGCCCGCATCACGTAGAACGGTTGTTACAAAATAACCACAAGCAATATAGCCCTTGCCCGGAATCTGCGTGGTACCATTAAAATCCCAAGGTGTTCCAATCCAAAATGGAATCAGTTGTTGGTCGATGTAACGCGCGAAAAGAATTCCAGGGTCTTGTTTAGAAGTACGACAACTTTGCTTTAAACTGTCAATGGAATGTATAGCTTTCTCATAGGTATTCATTTGGGATGAATAAAATGCTCGCGAAGGAAGTTCGATGGAAAGGGTAAGGGCAAACAAGGCGGTTAAGGTGCGGAGAATTAATTTTTTCATACGACCTCGATAAGGAAACTTTTTTTTTCCATAAACGAAATGCCTTTAAACTTATTTTACCGCTTTAGGTAGGATTCATTCCGAAGACATCATCTTTGTGCTATAATGAAAACCAATCGATGATTTTTAATTTCAAAGATTATATCAAAATGCTTATTCCCGGCACGATCGCCGGGCTGCTTGTTACCTTAAATCAAGCCTATCAAAGCGAAGATCAACAGGGCGCAGTGCATTATCAACACCTCCTGGCAAAATTGCTTTTATCTTCAATTCTTAGTACCCTCCTTTGTATGTTATTTTTAGTTTTGGTTGAATTATATAACCGATACCGACAACGATAGCACTTACTAGATTCAAACCGAAAATTCGTTTTTTTTGATGACAATAACCTAGGAAGAACCTGGCCTTCAGGTATCAAAATAGATGAGAAGCATCCTTCAGATATCAAGGTTAGAAAGCAGTAGGTTACCCCGTTTTTCTTTCCATAGATAAACCCTACCTTTGCCCGCATTTTTTACATCATGGCCGAACAGAAATATTATATACCCACTCATTTACAAATGCCTTCCATGGAAGCAGATATGCTCAAACATTGGAAGGAACAACAAACCTTTGAAAAGAGTATTTCATTACGTGAAGGCAAGCCGAGTTTCGTGTTTTACGAAGGCCCTCCATCCGCAAATGGTATGCCGGGTATTCACCATGTTATTTCAAGAACCTTGAAAGATCTGGTGTGCCGTTACAAAACCATGCGTGGTTTTCAAGTGACTCGAAAGGCAGGTTGGGATACCCATGGCTTACCGGTTGAATTAGGTGTAGAAAAGGAACTTGGCATTACAAAGGAAGATATCGGAACCAAAATTTCCGTAGAAGAGTATAATCAAAAATGCCGCGAGGCTGTTGGTCGTTTCAAAGATAAATGGGATGATATCACTACTAAAATGGGTTATTGGGTTGATCTTTCCGACCCTTATGTAACCTATGAAAATAACTATGTTGAATCGTTGTGGTGGTGTTTGAAAACGCTCTATACGAAAGGGTATCTTTATAAGAGTATTTCTATTCAACCTTACAGTCCGGCTGCCGGCACCGGTTTAAGTTCGCACGAACTCAACCAACCAGGTTGCTATAAAGATGTAAAGGATACCAGCGCTACCGTGTTGTTTCAGTTATTGGAACCGTCGGAACAAGCAAGCCATAAACAAGAAATTGCTACGCAACTATTTCAAGCGGGTAAGGAAATTTTTATGATGGCTTGGACAACCACGCCTTGGACACTTCCCTCGAATTTGGGCTTAACCGTTGGAGCACAAATTAATTACGCCTTGGTTAAAACCTTCAACCCGTATACACATCAAGAGCAATATGTTATTCTTGCTGAAGCCTTGATCGAAAAGTATTTCAAGAAGGAAGCGGAAGGAGCCTCGTTTGATGATTATTCGAAAGAATCTAAACTTATTCCGTATGAAGTAATAGCTCTTTATCGAGGCGCCGAATTAGAAGGACTTCGCTATAAACAATTGCTTTCGTTTGAAAGTAATTCACTCCAAAAAATAAAAGATGTAACACCGGAGGCTGAACCGTTCAAGGTTATTTGTGGCGATTTTGTTACCACAGAAGATGGAACTGGCATCGTACATACGGCTCCTGCTTTTGGTGCCGACGACTATAAAGTTGGCCAAAAAAATAAACTCGGTATTCTAACACTCGTTGATCGGGAAGGGAAATTTATAGTCGGTACCGGTGAATATAGTGGCCGCTATGTGAAGAATTATAAAGATGAGAAAGAGTATGTAGATGTAAACGTTGATATTTCGGTTGAATTAAAACAGCGCGGTCAAGCCTTCAAAGTAGAAAAATACGAACACAACTATCCGCATTGCTGGCGTACCGATAAGCCCATTATTTATTACCCTTTGGATGCTTGGTTTATTCGAACCACCGCTGTGAAAGAACGCATGGTGGAACTCAACAAAACCATCAATTGGAAACCAAAGGCTACCGGCGAAGGACGTTTTGGGAATTGGTTAGAAAATATGGTAGATTGGAATCTGAGCCGAAGCCGCTATTGGGGTACACCACTTCCGGTTTGGCGAAGTGAGGATGGTGAAGAAGAAGTATGTTGTGGTAGTATAGCCGAAATTCATGCGATGGTGCATGAGGAAAGTCCGATTAAGGAATTAAAAGACATTCACAAACCGTTTATCGACCAAATAATTTTGAAATCACCTTCCGGTAAAAAAATGTATCGTGAACCGGATTTGATTGACGTGTGGTTCGACAGCGGAGCCATGCCTTATGCGCAATGGCACTTCCCATTTGAACCCGGACAAGAACCTAATCAAGTACCTAAATTCCCGGCCGATTTCATCGCCGAAGGGGTCGACCAAACTCGTGGTTGGTTTTATACCTTACATGCTTTGGGCGTGTTGCTGTTTGATAGCGTGGCTTATAAAACGGTGGTTTCAAACGGACTTGTTTTGGATGCCAAAGGCAACAAAATGAGTAAGCGTTTAGGAAATGTTGTTGATCCATTTAAAACCATCGATACCTATGGTGCCGATGCTACTCGTTGGTATTTGGTTACAAATGCTTCCCCATGGGATAGTCTAAAGTTTGATAGTAAAGGCATAGAAGAGAGTCAGCGTAAACTCTTCAATACCCTCTATAATACGTATACCTTCTTTGCGCTCTACGCTAATGTAGACGGCTTTGCATTTAAAGAAGCATGCATTCCGGTGCAACAACGCCCGGAAATAGACCAGTGGATTCTTTCATCGCTGAATACTTTGGTTAAAGGCGTTACAGAATATATGGATGATTACGAACCTACCAAGGCCGGACGTTTAGTAGATGAATTTGTGGATGAACATTTGAGTAACTGGTATGTGCGTTTATGTCGCCGTCGTTTTTGGAAAGGTGAATACGAGCAAGATAAAATAGCAGCATATCAAACTCTATTTGAATGCATAGAAACGCTTTGCAAGTTAATTGCCCCGATTGCCCCGTTCTTTTCTGATTGGTTATTTACAAATCTCAATCAGGTGGCTCAACGATCGAAGGATGCTTCCGTTCATCATACCGATTTTCCGGTTTCGGATGCTTCTGTTATCCAACCTGACCTCGAAAAACGTATGCAAGTAGCACAAGATGCCTGTTCGCTGCTTTTATCGCTACGTAAGAAAGCGAATATTAAGGTTCGTCAGCCACTACAAAGGGCAATTGTTCCCTTAGTAGATCCTACATTGAAAGGTCATTTGGAAGCAGTGAAAGACATCATTCAATCTGAAGTGAATATCAAGGATATTGAGTATATCGCCGGAGATAACGATCTTATTAAGAAGAAGGCAAAGGCCAATTTCAAAACCCTTGGAAGTAAACTTGGTGCTCTGATGAAAGCGGCAGCTCAAGAAATCGCTCAGTTATCGATGGCTCAGATAAGTAAGTTAGAAACGGAAGGGGTGTTGCTCTTGAAGGTCTCTGAACAAGAAATTGAAATCGCTTCTGAGGATGTTGAAATTAGTTCGGATGATATACCGGGCTTATTAGTTGCTTCGAAAGGAAGTTTAACCACCGCGCTCGATATTACCGTAACACCGGAATTGGAGCAGGAGGGATTAGCTCGGGAATTTGTTAATCGTATTCAGAAAATAAGAAAAGACAGCAATTTTGAATTGACAGATCGGATTGAAGTGATCGTTCAGGACAGCGATTTGTTAATGACGGCGTTAAATACGTATAATACCTATATTTGCACCGAAATTTTAGCCGATAAAATAAGTTTTTCGGCTGAAATGCTTGATGGGATTGACATTGACGTGAATGAGCACCCCATAAAAGTATTCGTAACTAAAAAATAAGTTGTACTCATGGCTACAAAAAAACCGGCTCCAAAGAAAGCCGCACCGAAGAAAACAGCCAAACCCGCTCCGACTGCTAAAAAAGCAACTCCGAAACCTGCGGCTAAACCTGTACCTGCCAAAGCTGCTGCCAAAAAACCGGCACCGAAACCCGCAGCTAAACCGGCTCCTAAAGCTGCAGCTAAGAAACCTGCTGTAAAACCGACTGCTAAACCGACCGCTAAAAAAGCTGTTGTGGAAGTAAAGAAAGTAGCAGCAAAACCTGCATCTAAAGTTGCGCCTAAAGTTGCGCCTAAAGTTGCGCCCAAAGTTGCACCTAAACCTGCCTCTAAACCAGCAGCTAAACCTGTTGCCTCTAAAAAGGAAACGGCGAAAGCAGCACCTGCAAAGAAAGAAGCTGTAAAACCTGTTCCGGCAGCTAAGTCGAAACCAGAAGTTAAACCAGCTCCTGCTAAGAAGCAAAATGTTAAAGTGACTGCAAAAGAAGACACCAAGGTGTTGAAAGACAAAGCAGTTAAGGAAAAACCGGTAAAGGAGGTTAAGGAAAAACCGAAGAAAGAGAAACCGGTAAAACAACCTAAAACAGCACCGAAAAAGGTAATTGTAGCACCAATTAGTGTTGGTCCTAAAAAGATTGATGCTTTCAAAACGAATACGTTTGCTACAGCCAATTTAAAAAATGAATCGGGTAAGGTGATAGCTCATAGAAAAACGTCGGAACTGAAACGAAAAACAGAAGACCTCAAGCCAAAGAAATATATCCCTGAATTATCAAGATCAATATTAGATATGAGCAATACCAATAATGCAACAAGCTTCCGATATAGTGATGAGGAGCTGATGGAATTTAAAGAATTGATTCAACGTAAATTAGATACTGCTAAAGCGGAATTACAATACCTACAAGGTGTAATCATGCGTAAAGATGAAAGCGGTACGGAAGATACAGAGAATAAGTACCAAAACATGGAAGATGGTTCGGCCTCTATGGATCGTGAACAACTGAATCAACTTGCTAGCCGTCAGATAACGTTTATATCGCATTTAGAACAAGCTCTTGTTCGAATCGAAAATAAAACCTACGGTATATGTAGAGAAACAGGCAAGCTTATCGACAAAGCTCGTTTACGTGCTGTACCTCATGCTACCTTGAGTATAGAAGCGAAGAACGCAAAAAAATAACTTAAATTCAGTATAGAGCCCTGGCGAAAGTCAGGGCTTTTTCTATTTAAAATGTGGAAGGAATGCGTTTCCTCTCAATAATCATGAACCTAATTTGAATTAACCCAAAACGATTTTTCTATCTTTGCGCCCATGCTCGATAAACTGGAGGCCATCGTTGGCCGATTTGAAAATATTGGAGTGTCTCTCACAAATCCGGAAGTAGTTTCGGATCAGAAGAAATTTTCTCAATTAAGTAAAGAATACCGAAAGCTTGAAAAAATAGTTGATAGCTATAAACAATACAAACAATGCCTCGAAACGATTGCTTTTGGTAAGGAAGTTCTTGAAACCGAAAGTGATGAAGAACTTCGCGAAATGGCTAAAACCGATTTAGCCGAAGCCGAACAAACCAAAGAAGTTCTAGAGGAGCGTATTCGGCAACAACTTATACCTAAAGATCCTCAAGATGAAAAAAATGCCGTGATGGAAATTCGAGCCGGAACCGGTGGGGATGAAGCTAGTATTTTTGCCGGCGATTTATTACGCATGTACATGAAATACTGTGATACCAAGGGTTGGAAGGTTAATATTATCGATGAGAGTGAAGGTACCGCTGGTGGCTATAAAGAAATTATTCTGGAAATTGAAGGGGAAGATGTGTATGGCGTCATGAAATATGAAAGTGGCGTGCATCGGGTACAGCGGGTGCCTGCAACCGAGGCGAGCGGGCGCGTGCATACTTCTGCCGCAACCGTAGCCGTAATGCCTGAGGCCGAAGAAGTAGATTTTGAATTAAAGGAATCAGATTTGAAAATGGAAACTGCTCGAAGCGGTGGTGCCGGTGGTCAGAATGTAAATAAAGTGGAAACCAAAGTGATATTAACCCACGTTCCAACAGGAACGGTTATCACCTGCCAAACCGAACGTACCCAGCTAGGGAATCGTGAAAAGGCAACAGCCATGATGCGTACGAAATTGTACGAAGAGCAAGTTCGAAAGCATGAAGAAGAAATTGCGAAGAGCAGAAAAACCTTAGTAAGTACGGGCGATCGTTCTGCTAAAATTAGAACGTATAATTGGCCTCAAGGAAGAATTACCGATCATCGAATTAATAAAACCGTGTATAATTTAGATAGCTTCGTAAATGGTGATATACAGGAGATGATTGATTTGTTGCAGTTTGCGGAGAATGCGGAAAAAATGAAGGCCGGTGAAGGCATGCTCGCGTAGTTTTTGACTTATTCAACAGAAAAACTAACGGGCATAGGTTACTTTCGGGGTTTCTATTGAAGTAACGAAAACACCAGAAATTCTATGAAACTTGATATACTTGCCATAGGCGCTCATCCGGATGATGTTGAATTAGCATGTAGTGGTATTCTTATTCTACATAAGCAACTTGGCTATAAAACAGGTGTTATTGATTTAACCCGTGGCGAATTAGGAACTCGTGGAACAGCAGAAACGCGGGATATTGAAAGCGCAAAAGCCGCAGAAATTCTAGGGTTGGATATGCGTATGAATTTGCGTTTTCGAGATGGCTTTTTTCAGAATGATGAAACGCATCAACTCGCTTTAATGAAAATGATTCGTAAGTATCAACCCAATATTGTACTCATCAATGCGCCTCATGATCGTCATCCCGACCACGGAAAAGGAGCCGCTTTAGCTAAGGATACTTGCTTCCTTGCCGGTCTTTCAAAAATTGAAACGGAGCTTGATGGCGAAAATCAAAAAGCCTGGCGACCCAAACGCGTATTTCATTATATTCAAGATATACATATCGAGCCTCATATTATTATTGATGTTACTCCAGTCTTCGAACAACGCATGGAAAGTATTCGAGCGTATGCTTCTCAATTTTATAATGAAAATTATGATGGTCCAAAAACTTATATCTCCTCGAATAACTTCATGAATTATATCGAAAGTCGCTGTCGCGATTTTGGCAAACGCATCGGAACCGAATATGGCGAAGGGCTTGTTACAACCGCAGGCTTTGGCTTAAAGAGTTTTGATGATATGGTGTTGCCTGAGTTCAGTTAAGGATGATATGTTTACTTTAATCTAATTTTATTTCAGAACAATTTGTTGAGCATCGAATTAAATTCGACTAGCTATTCGGCGTGCAAAAGAGGAGATACTAAGGCTCTATTTGAAGAAGTACTACTTTCGATTTCTTCTTTTCAAAAGCAACATCCATTAACCTGAAATGCTTTTCGTAATTGCTATAGTTCAAATTAAAATTGTTCATCAATTGAGACCACATGGGAAAATATTTTAAACTAACATTATTGTCTGGAGCCAGGGTAGCAATTACCGGAACAGCGTTATGAGGGAAAACACATTGCTTAAAGTGGTCTTCATTCAATTTATCTTGATTGCGCAAATCATCGAAATAAAGAAGATGAATATCATCCTGATGAACGTATGATATGAAACCAAGGTTACCAGAATATTTGTAAGAAGATATTTGCGTTTTAGGAATCAGTTGAAAGCTGGTTTCTTTTTTCTTGTTTAAGCGCATGATAAGAATGTCGGAAGATTGTAGTTGAGAAGTAGGGTAGGCGGATGAACCAGTAGCATATTCTATATAATGATTTTTCTGAGTGGATATTTGTTCAGCTAGAAATACCCAATCGCCGTTATTAGTAAAGTGAATATCCTTAACCCATAAATCTCTCACCACATATTTATTATGTTTAAACCATCCGAGTCCGGTTTTTAGTTTAGGGATTTGGATAGTTTCTTCTGGGAAGGGAATACCCTTACCGGTAATAAACTCTACACCGGAGGAGTTCAAAGAAAGCAGCGCAATATACATACCTGTTTCACCAACAATGGCTTTCGTTTGGTAACTACCGCAAATTCCAACTTGTGCATCCGGCGATTCGAAAAGGGCTAAGGATGAAATAGCGGCTTCTTCCAAGGTGGGTAAATACTGTATTGGTTTTTGACTATCCTTCGAATATTTTAGAATCTCGAAATGATTTTTTCCTTTCCGTACAAAACATAAAATATACACATTCCCAGCATCACTTACGAAGTAATCTAAATTATCCATCTCCGCTTCTGTATAGGGCATTACAAATTCCCCTCCCCATTGTTTGTTGAGATGTTCATCGAATACATGCAAACCTATTCGGTCGTTGTGCAATCTATCTGAACCTCCGCTGTTATCTCGAAGGCGATAAGTGAACAATACACTTGTTTCGTTACGTGATTTTCGAAAGAGTTCAAATGGTTCATCTGGATGATCGTAGTTAGGCGCAAAAGAAATACGATCTTGTGAAATAAAAAGATCATGATTCGCAGAAGGAAAGCTAAGCGTTTCTTGATTAAGTTCAACTGATCGTAATCCTGCGCACTTATTTTTATTGACTACATGCTTCAAAAAAAATAGCTTGTTTTTCACATCAATCACTAAAGGATATCCACTTTTCCACCCCATGTCATCAGGTATTATCACATGATTCTTTTTCAGAAATTCTAATTTATCGTTCAAATGGTACACATCCATTTCCTTAACTTTTTTACCCTTAAGCTTTAGTGCAAACTGAAAGTATCCTTTGTTACTAATATAGATGGGGTCTAGTAACCTGCCAGATTTAAAATAATCAAAATAATCCGATTGAGTATAGGTAAGATCTTGGGAAGAACTTGTATTGATGATTACACAGCTAAGCAGTAGCTCTAGAAATATTATTTTCATAAAGTCATTGTTTTAATATCGTTTAAAATTATTACATCTTGAATGAATACAACGTAATAAGGGATATTTTTTTATTTTCTAAAGGTGAAGAGGAACAAAGACTGAGGTGAAAAAGGATGTCAATTATAAACGATAAGAATAACAGCAAGTAAACAAGCAGTTGAAGCAGGGCTGTCATGAATTTCAACTTGACTCATTTCTCAGAACCGGTCTTCTTCCGAACCTTTAGATGAAGATGTAAAGGATGAAACTAAATAGCGTGTAACCACTTTCTGAAGTTCTCGCCAAAGAATAAGTGTGGTAATTCCGGAGGCTAAATCGGTGTTTGTGACAAGCATTTCATTAAGCTGCTTTTCACTAACATCTACTCGGTAAAGTATTTCCTGTATAGATCCAAACGTTACGCGCTCTTCGATATGAGGCTTTAGTTGTTGAAATAGTTCTTCATAGGCCGTGTTAGCATTCCCTGAAAATTGAAGTTCAATGCCGTACATGCCTAAATCCTTAATTGTTTGTGCGGCACACGCTTCTATCATTTCCGTTTTGTTCAGCCAAGGTTTAAGTTCCTTTATGTTCAGTTGCGGTACATGCATGGGTTTAATGTTGAATACCTCGATAAAGATACATCGAATCTACCCTGCAACTTGTTTTTTAAAACCATCAAGTACTTTGTTAGGAATAAGATTGAACTAACCACATTTTTTATCTTTCTCCCACCTCTAAACCTACTTTATACCACATCTGATATAAAATACACCTTCCTGGAAATAGTATTGCATCATAAAATAAAATCAAATTCATGAAGAAGTTAAACAACCATTTTTATCGACTGATGCTCCTCGTTTTTCTTTTGATTAGCGTTGCTGAGCTTTCGGCACAATACACTATTTATACCAGTCGAACCGCTTGGGAAAGTGCTTTGGCTGCTTTGCCAACGAATAATGCTAACTTTTCAGGTGTGCCGGCATCTGTAGATCTCTGCACAACCGCTTCCGTTTCGGCAGGTTCACATACGATTTCAGCACTTAGTGGTTGCGGTGGCGGACAATCATTATTCGTTCAGAATAGTCAAATTTTCTTCTCTGGCACCACGGGTGGTACACCAAATATTCAGGTGAGTATTCCAACCTCAGTGGCCGTAGGATTTGATTGGCAAACAAGTGCAACATCGCCAACAGGGTATCATAATTCACTTTATTTCAAAGCTAGTTTTTCTACCGGGAGTATAGATCAATTGCTGAATGAAACATCAACTTCGGGTTTCTTCGGAATTATTTCAACCTGTGGTAACCTAAATAAATATGTGCTCCACTCGGCACTAACCAATTGGCAGCAATATTATATGTCTAATTTCAGTTGTTCAACTACACCATTTACAAATAACCCGGCTACGATGCCTGTTATTCAATCAAGTGCAAATAGTGTTTGTGCTGGTAGTCCTGCAGTGTTTAGTGTAGTTGGTGGAAGCTTAAATCAGGCTACACAATGGGTTTGGTATAAAAACAGTTGTGGTACGAATAGTGGGGGAACGCAAGTTGGAACGGGCAATAGTATTACCGTGTATCCCACCGGCAGCGCGGTTTATTATGTACGTGGAGAAGGAGGCTGTGTAAATCCGGGTCCTTGTAATTCGACTTATATTTCGACTACTCCGATTTGGTATATGGATGCTGATGGCGATGGATACACAGTAGGACCTTCGATTTGTTCTACATCCAGTCCGGGTACAGGCTACATTCCTTATTCCAATGGAGCGGATTGTAATGATAACAATTGGGCCGTTCGTCCGAATGCTGCCGAGATACTTGGGAATGGCATAGATGATAATTGTAACGGTCAAATAGATGAACTAATATATTGCACAACATCCAGTTACTATGTTGGCTGCTACGCACCGATTACCAATGTAATGGTAGGAAGTATAAATAACCCAAGCACTTGTGAGCCGGGTGGTTACGGTAACTATACCGCACAATCTACTACAGCCATGACTGGTGATGTTGTATCCATAACTGTAAGTCATACATTTAACGGTGTAGCCGTTTATGTTGATTACAATAAAGACGGTGATTTTACCGATGCCGGCGAAAAAGTGATTACTCATAATAGCGGTGCTACCGTATTTGGTTCGTTTACTATCCCGACTTCCTTAACGGCTGGGCCACGACGCTTACGTGTTGTTTCCGACTACTTCCCGGTTTCAGATCCATGTTTAACAGCGTACGGAAATATTGAAGATTACACATTAAATATCACCGTACCTGCACCTACAACAGATACCACAACGGCTTCAGCCTGTGGTAGCTACCTCTGGACAGATAACAATACAACCTATACACAAAGTGGCGTTTATACCGGACAAACTGTTAATGGAATCATTCATATTCTTAATTTAACTATTACACCCTTAACATCAGATACAACTACAGCTTCCGCATGCGTGAATTATACTTGGTTACAAAATAATCAAAATTATACAAGCAGCGGAACGTATTCTGTTGTTGATGGTTGTGTAACGCATGTGCTTATGCTTACAATTAATCCACTACCTACTGTAACCACAAACTCCGTAATAGCTTGTCCGAACAGCAGTGTGTCTCTTAGCGGTTCACCAGCAGGTGGTACATGGAGTGTAGCTAACCCATACACTGGGCCTCAAACAAGTTTCACGTATAGCTACACCAGTCCGGAAGGATGTACGAATACAAGTACAACAGAAACCATTAGTTTTTATACGATGTTACCTCCAACAGGAATTACAGTAGCTGAGTCAGGTGTTTCGGCTTATGTAAGCTGGGTTCCCACAAATGTGCTGAATACCTTTGCCATACGTTATCGTTTCTTGGGGGGTACAAGTTGGACTACCGTTAACGCAACAGGTACCTCGACTACGATTACTGGATTATCAATTTGTTCAAATTATGAATTACAAATGCAAACAACGTGTAGTGGTGGAAGTAGCAGTGCATGGAGTAATTCAATTAATTTTTCTACGAATGCAACACCGCCTTCTTCCGCTATTAATGCCACGGTAAATAATACAACCTGTACAACGAGTTGGACGGCCGTTCCGGGTGCTGCATATTATGGTACGCGATTCCGCAGAACAAACCCAATCGGTGCTTGGAGTAATGCTACAACCAATGCGCCGAATAAATTACTTACCGGCTTGCCACGTAATGCGTGTTATGAATTCCAAGTGCAATCGTTCTGTGCAGGATCTCCAACTGGAAGTGCTTGGTCGGTTTCGAAAACGTTTTGTACTGCAGCCGCAGCTCCGTTAAAAACAGTTAATGGTTCAGATGATTATGCACAAACCATGTCAATTTACCCGAATCCGGTTAACCAAATTTTGAATATAGATATACCTGTAACAGATACAAAAGACATTCTAATTCGTATGATGGATATTCATGGGCGTACGGTGAAAACAGAAAAACTGAAGTTAGACGGTGAGGAAGTGCTACATTTTCAAATGGATGTAACGTCCTTAGCAGAAGGGTTATATATCGTTCAGGTTTATAAGGATGAAACGTGTGTTCAATTGTCTAAACTCACCATTCAACGTTAGTAAAGGGTTATAGAATGTAAGAATAAGAGAGGCTGTTTATTGGAGACGGTCTCTCTTTTCTTTTGTATAGTACTTTAAACTTGTGCCATCAGCAGTTTACTTGAACAGGTTATTTTGTTATTCCTTAAAAACCATTTGTAAATTTTAAGCAGAACCCAATCGCTTAATCGCCCAACGAATCTTTAGTATTAATAAAACACGCAGATGTTTCACCTTCAGTTTATCTGCTAGGCTAGTAATAAATCCAATTTGAGACTTGATATATTTTAATACTTAGTAGTGGAGCCAAGAAGGAACATAATTTATATTTAACAACTCCAGTAAGTATATCGACTTGTAACGGAAGGTTATTTTTAGGGTAACTTGCCCCTATGCGAAAAGAGTTAAACCTTATACCGTACCAACGAGAAATTCTCCCAGAGGAGGAAATTGCTACCCGTTGCGATATCTTTTTTAGGATGATGGATAAACGAAGAAGCGTTCGAAGTTTTTCAGATAAACCAATACCGGATGATATTATCAACCAACTTATTTTAACGGCTTCAACAGCTCCTTCGGGTGCACATAAACAGCCCTGGACATTTTGTATTGTTAAGGATGCTATTATAAAAGAAAAGATTAGAAATGCTGCAGAAAAGGAAGAATATGAAAGCTATCACAACAGAATGAGTGAAGAATGGCTCGAAGATTTAGCCCCACTTGGTACGGATTGGCATAAAGAGTTTTTAGAAATAGCACCTGCTCTTATTGTTGTTTTCAAAAGAAGTTATGAGTTTGATGCGAACGGGAATAAACGACAGAATTATTATGTGCAAGAGAGCGTAGGTCTTGCATGCGGTTTTTTATTGGCGGCTATTCATCAAGCCGGACTGGTATCACTAACCCATACACCTAGCCCGATGAATTTCTTGTCCCAGCTATTACAACGTCCTCCAAATGAAAAACCGTTTTTATTAATACCTGTAGGTTATCCTGACCCAGGTACAATGGTGCCTGATTTAAAGCGAAAATCATTGCAAGAAATTGCACAATGGTATTAATTCATTGGAACAACATTTTTAATAAAGTATTCCTCTTTTGAAGGAAATCTCAGCAGTGGACGGAGAAAAACAGTAATTCAAATTAGCGAATAAGCAATTTGTCTTGTTTCAATAACCCTTGATCGGAAAGAAAACGATATACGTATAAGCCCTTCGGAAGTTCGTTAACCGATCGCGTTTGATGGCCCTCAGCTAGCTGTGTTTGAAAAACCTTACGTCCGGTAAGATCATAGAGTTCCAAACGCATAGCCGTGTAATTACCTTTGCAAAGCACATGTACTATTTCCTGAACAGGATTACTAATCTGCAAATTATTCTCTACTTGAATGGCAGCTATACCCGTTGGTGATAAGCAAGGGCTGTTTCCTCCGGGCCAAGAAGGAAAAGCATAGTTTATGGTGGTATACACTGAATCCGACCAAAGGGCTGAACTTGAACTAATGTTTAATATATTAACTCCCGCTTCGCGATGAATACTAAAGTAACCTATAGTATTGTTTAGGTTAATGGTAGAACCACTCTTGGCATAAATTTTAGCAACTGTCCATTGTGTAAAGTTCAATGTACTTCCCGATTCCAAGTAAAAATACGGTTCGCTGCTTGTTCCAGGCTGATAATTATAAACTAAATTGGCACCGCCACACAGATAGATTTCCGCATTCATATAAGGGCCGGCCCCGGGATGATTACCGGCATGAAAGGAGTCGGTTTGCGAAGTTTGAATAACAAAGCTGCTGTCAAAAGATCCTTGTGTATTGCCAATAGTTACTTGTAGAACTTGTGAATCCGCCCTATGAAGGGTAATAAGTAAAAGGGAACAAAATAAAATTACTTTCATCTTTTAAATTTAACAATAGATGTGATTCTAAGAATTATGGTTAGTCATGGATTATTCACTTTTTTGGAAGTTTCCAAATTTTTAAAGCTGAACCCTTAAACCTACTTTGTTTCTTTAATAACTAACAAAGAGATTACTTACTCAAATACATACTTCGGTCTTTATATAACTGCCTAAAATACGGATCGCGTAAATCCTTAATAAATCGAATGGCTTCTCCGGTAGATTTCATTTCCGGGCCAAGCTCCTTATTCACGTTTGGAAATTTATTGAAACTGAATACTGGTTCCTTAATTGCAAAACCTTCAAGCTTTTTCTCATAGTTGAAATCCGCCAATTTCTTTTCTCCTAACATAATTTTTGTTGCAATATTCAAATAAGGAATCTGATAGGCTTTAGCAATAAACGGGGTCGTACGACTAGCTCTTGGGTTCGCTTCGATTACAAATACTTTGCTGTCTTTTATCGCAAACTGAATATTAATTAGACCTCGAATATTCAATGCTTTAGCAATTTTAGAAGAGTAATGCTCCATAGTTGTTACTACCAATGGAGTAAGATTGAACGGAGGAAGTACCGCATTACTGTCGCCACTATGAATTCCGGCGGGTTCAATATGTTCCATTACGCCCATGATATGAAGTTCATCTCCATCGTATATGGCATCTACTTCGGCTTCCTGACAACGATCTAGAAAATGATCAATCAAAATTTTATTGTCCGGTATATGTTTTAAAATACTAACTACAGCCTTTTCTAATTCATCATCGTTAATTACGATGCGCATGCGCTGGCCGCCTAACACATAACTTGGTCGTACCAAAACAGGATAGCCAACTTTGTTTGCAACCTCTATCGCTTCTTCTACAGTATATGCTGATCCGTATTCAGGATAAGGAATTTCAAGTTCTTTCAACATGTCGCTAAACCGACCACGATCTTCGGCAATATCCATATTATCGAAGGATGTTCCTATAATGCGTATTCCTTTTTCGGTTAATTTCTTAGCCAGTTTCAACGCTGTTTGTCCGCCTAGCTGAACAATTACGCCATACGGTTGTTCATGTTCAATAATTTCCCAAAGGTGTTCCCAATATACCGGTTCGAAATAGAGTTTATCGGCCATGTCGAAATCGGTACTAACGGTTTCCGGGTTACAGTTCACCATGATGGCTTCAAAACCACATTCCTTAATGGCTAACAAACCATGTACACAGCAGTAATCAAATTCAATTCCTTGGCCAATCCGATTTGGGCCACTACCAAGTACAATAATTTTTTTTCTGTTTGAAGATTTCGAATCGTTATGTTGAATGTTCGTCATGTTTGTTTTGTTTAAGCGTTGAGGTCATCGTGGCTTGATTTGTTTTAATCCTATTTGCTCGCGCACATAGGGGTATTTTAATTTGCTTTTCTCCATCAGTTTTTCCAAATTTTGGTAGATATCCAAAATATGTACGTCCTGCTCATCCATTCTGTTTTCCAAACGTTCTCGTAATTTCTCCAATTCCTTGCCCCACCAGGATCGATCTGAAACCAAATTTTTGAGATTCACAAAAGCTCGAACTATTTCAATGCTGATGTGAACGGCTCGCTCAGACTTCAATACCGACGCTAACATGGTAACTCCATGTTCAGTGAAAGCAAAAGGACGATAGGTGCTTCCTCTGAATTTCTTCGAGCTGGTCACAATTTGTGACCAGCTCGAATCAGCATCTTGGATTGCCTTTCGAATATCATCCATTCCTCTTGACTTAGCTGAAACATAAAATCCTCTGGAAAGCGATTTGCGTTTCGTTTGACCGATTGATTAAAGACCTTCGTGGGAACATCATAAAGTTCAGCTAAATGAAAATCCAGCATCGCCCGAGTATCCCTTATTTCATAAATAATGTTTTCTAACGTAGTTGTTTTCATGTTTTTTGTTTTCGTCCGTTTTTGTTTCTAGTCCTAATACTTCACCTCATCAACCAATCATCACATTAACACAACATCAAATTATCCTATTATCTCATTCCCAAATTATCAAATTAAACTCGATTTCGCTTCAAACGTACTATAGAAGTAAGGTGTTTGCGCTTCAAACTCTGCAGCACAGGTATCCACCATTTTAAATACACGTGTTATGCCTAAGGCTTTACGTTTCTCATAGAGTTCATCTTCCGTACCATCATTCATAATCCTACAAATCTGTTCATCACCAAACCCATGATGTTTCGCTTCGCGAAGCAAATCTTCAGGTAGTGTATCCATCTTATATTTCATGAGTTCTTTCTCTATATCGCAAATCTTTTTGATTTCATTCAAGAACCATTTATCAATACCATGACTCGCTTTTGAAATAGAATTTACACTTACACCAGCCATAAGGGCATCTTTAATTCGGAACAAGCGATCCCATTTCGGAGTTTTAAGGTATTCTAGAATGTCTTCTGTTTTCATCAAACTCTTACCATAGTACCCAAGGCCAATGGCGTTGTTTTCCAAACTCTGACAAGCCTTTTGAATTGCTTCTGTAAAACTTCGTCCGATGGCCATTACTTCACCAACCGATTTCATTTGTAAACCTAGCGTATCTTTTGCGCCCTTAAATTTATCAAAATTCCAGCGTGGTATTTTAACGATAACGTAATCGAGGGTTGGTTCGAAGAAGGCTGAAGTATTTCCGGTTATTTGATTTTTCAATTCATCGAGTCGATAGCCTATGGCCAGTTTAGCAGCAATTTTGGCAATCGGATAACCGGTGGCCTTACTTGCTAAAGCGGAAGATCTACTAACGCGTGGGTTAATTTCGATGGCAATAATTTCTTCGGTGTCTGGGTTCATAGCAAACTGAACATTGCAACCTCCGGCAAAGTTTCCAAGGTCGCGCATCATGGTAATTGCCGTGTTGCGCATGAGTTGAAAGGCGGTGTCGCTTAAAGTCATAGCCGGTGCAACGGTTATACTATCACCGGTATGAACGCCCATCGGATCGAAGTTTTCTACGGTACAAATGATACATACATTATTTGCGGAATCTCGTAATAACTCTAATTCAAATTCTTTCCAACCTAATACGGCTTGTTCAACTAGAACTTCATGAATAGGACTTGCTTGTAAACCACGGTTGAGTGCTTCGTCTAAATCTTCAGGGGCATGTACAAATCCGCCGCCTGTACCACCCAGTGTAAAACTTGGTCGAATCACTAAGGGGAATCCCATTTCTTGGGCAAATTCTTTTCCTTCTAAAAAAGAATTCGCTGTTTTTGCCTTGGCTACGGTAACTCCAAGTTGAATCATCCACTGCCGAAACTGTTCGCGATCTTCGGCTTTATCGATGGCTTTAATATCAACACCAATTAATCGAACCTTATATTGTTGCCAGATGCCTAATTCTTCTGCTTCTTTAGCCAGATTCAAGGCAGTTTGTCCGCCCATCGTTGGAAGTACAGCGTCAATTTCATTTTCCTGAAGTATTTGTTCGATACTTTCCACGGTGAGTGGTAATAAATACACTTTATCGGCCATCATAGGGTCGGTCATGATGGTAGCCGGATTGGAGTTTACGAGGATAACTTTTATACCTTCTTCACGAAGTGATCGGGCTGCTTGGCTGCCAGAATAATCGAATTCACAGGCTTGTCCGATAATGATAGGTCCTGAACCAATAATGAGTACAGACTTAATTGAATTGTCTTTAGGCATTTTTTTTTTACCACGCGAAGGCGAGGCAGATCAAGGGCTTTACAGACTTATGTATTGCTAAGGCGCAAATTTAGGGTAAGAAAAGTGGATTTGGAAATTTGAATCTTTGAAAATTGGCTTATTCTTTTAGCAAAATATCCAATAGGCCAAATAAACTAGTAAAATTCTAAAGGGCTATGAAAAGTTGAATACTGCGGAATGAATGTTATTGAGTTAACCTACCGCAACTCAACCTTTTCTCCACCGATTTTGTAACCCATGTGATACACTTCCACTTTGTAATTTCCTTTGGTAAAGTTTCCTAAAGGTTTCCATTCACAGGAAACACCATTTACTTTCTCTCCTTTTTTATAAGGAACAGTTTTTGAAACGGTATAAATTTTTTCGCTACCATCGCTCATTTTGAATTTAGTATTCGGCGTACCATCGGCAGAGGCTACAGAGCCACTAGGATCTGTAACACAGATATAAACTATCTTCTCACCGCTTTCACTAATTCGATTATCATCTAAGTCGAAGGAAACACGAATTAAATCAGCTTTTTTTGCTTTCTCCGTTTCCTTTTCTTTTTCCTTGCCAAATAGGTTTTTCTTTTGATTGATTGCCTCTAGTTTGAAACCGGACGCATGAAGCACCGAACCTAATTCTACCGTTTTTTCTAGTTCTTTCTTCTCTTCTTGCAAACCTACCTTCTCTTCTTGCAGTTGATTTTTTTCACCAATTAGATCTTTCTTTTCTTCGGTTAATTGGATATTCTCATTTTTCAAAGCTGCAATCTGATTTTGAAATGAACTTAGGCGTTGATTCAAGTCGGCAATCATTTTATTCGCTTCCTTCAACTGCGATTCTGTAGCGTTTTTATTGCTCAAAATTGCCTGAATTTTCTTCTTCAATTCATCCACTTCCTGCCCTTTTAAACTCAGCAAACTATCCATTTGAACGCTTTGATTTTTCATTTCATCCAAACGGGCTAAGGCAGCATTGTATTGTGTTTCTATAGTGGCTTTATCACTCGTAACGGTGGTTACCTGATTGGTTAGCTCTTCATTTTCATCTTCTGCTCTGTTTTTAGTTAGAAAAAGATAAATACCTGCGCCTAATAGCAAAACAATTATTCCTAAATAAATCCAGCTTGAACTAATTCCTTTGCGTTCATTCATTGGTGAGTTTTCCATGATGTTTACTTTATTAAACAAATATACTTGGGTATCGCTAAAAGATGGAATTGAGCTGGTAATTTTTAGCTAAAAGAATATATGGAGATTTTTATCAGGAATATAATATTCCTGGAAAATCGAATCTGTACAAATGCATCACGGTACTTTTGAAACGCTAAAAACAAAGTATGACTATCGAACAGTTATTATTTATTGATATTGAAACCGTGCCCTTAACACGAACCTATGATGAACTGCCTGAAGTGATGCAGCAATTATGGACTAAGAAATCTGTTTTACTTGATTCTGTGGCGAGTCCGGTACAGACTTATGCTGAAAGAGCCGGCATCTATGCGGAATTTGGGAAAATTATTTGCATCGGACTAGGATATTTCGTTCAGGAAAATCAAGAGTTGCAACTGCGAGTAAAAACTATTTATCATCATAACGAACAGGTGCTACTCGAAGAATTTGCTAAGCGCTGTAGCGCTTTTTTCAAACAACATGAACGTATTTTTTGTGGACATAACATTCGGGAATTTGATATTCCGTATATCTGTCGGCGAACGCTGATTCAAAACCTGCAACTCTCTCAACCGCTGCGTGATTTACAACGAAAAAAACCTTGGGAAAATACCATGCTGGATACTATGCAATATTGGAAATTTGGAGAGTACAAAAATTTCGTTTCGGTAGAGCTACTTGCCACTATTTTAGGAATTCCTACCCCTAAAGATGATATTTTTGGTGGCGACGTGGCGCGGGTATATTGGGAAGATAATAATTTAGAAAGGGTTGTAGCGTATTGTAATAAGGATATTGTAACCGTTGCACAACTATATTTGCGACTTCAGGGTTTTCCGTTGTTACAAAACAATCAAATTCATATTATACCATGAAAGAACTTGAAAGTATTAAGGATGATATAAAAAGTAATAAGCTTAAACCGTTCTATGTTTTCGATGGAGAAGAAACATACTATATAGATATGCTCTGCGATTATTTTGAAGAACATCTTTTACAACCTGGGGAAAAGGATTTTAATCAAACCATTTTTTACGGAAAGGATACGGAGGTTACTTCCATTTTAAATGAATGTAGAAGTTATCCGGTATTCGCCAATCGCCGTTTAATTATTGTGAAGGAGGCTCAAGCATTAAAGGATTTTGTATTGCTCGAATCATACTTTCAAAATCCGGCGGAATCGTCGGTACTTGTTATGGCTTACAAGTATAAAAAAGTGGATGGGCGATCGAATGCATCTAAATTGATTAAAAAGAATGGAACCTATTTCACCTTCGATAAAATTAGAGATTATAAATTAGGTGAATGGATTATGCAGTTGTGCGCGGCAAAAAACGTAAAAATTTCTGTAGCGAATGCCGAATTAATAGGAGCACATTTAGGTACCGATTTGCAAAAAGTAGCCAATGAAATTGAGAAGGTAATTATAAATATTTCAGTAGGCGAGGAGATTACGGAGGAGTTGATTGAACGTTATATTGGAATTAGTAAAGACTACAATATTTTTCAATATCCGATGGCCTTACTCGAAAAAGATGTTGAAAAGGCCTATAAAATTATTCAATATTATATGGCAAACACCAAGGAATTTCACATGGTTCCTATAACGGCTAATGTTTACAGTCAGTTTTCTCGTTTGTATCAATATCATTATGCTTCTCACCTGTCGCAAGCCGAGATCGCTTCAACCTTAAAGATATCGCCATTTTTTGTGAAGGATTATCAGAAAGCAGCTCGAATGTATTCGTTGGCGCAAACGCAAAAAGTTATTCAGTTAGTGTATGAGTATAATTTGAATGCCGTGGGTATGCATATTGCAAAAAATGATTTATCTCTGTTGAAAGAAATGACCGCCAAAATTTTAGCAGCATGAGAACTTTCGGATTAATTTTTATTTTCCTACTAGTCTTGGTTAACGGTTTTGCTGCAAAGAAAACAAAACCGGTTTCGAATTTACAACTAAAAGATGCTTGGTTTTCTGAACGGCCCTCGCCTAGAAATATTGGCAGAGAATATGAATTTGTGATAAAAGTCTTGCAAGATGATATTCGGATAGATTCAGTTTGGTTTGGCGCTACTCCTGTTCCTTGTGATGTTTGGAATGAAAAGAAATCGCAACGGGTAGTTCAGTTGGTCAAGAATGAAACCTATCGGATTAGTTGTAATCGCGACTTATATCGCTACTTTTCAGATCGGTACGATTCCACTAAGATACCTGCATTTCAAGCGCCATTTCATTTTCAAGGTGAAGCCGTACTATTATACCATCGTAATGGCAAAGCACTTACCTATAAAGTATACAAGATAAGGAGAAAGGCGCCACAAAAAACACGGCAATAAAAAAAGAGGCCAATTTGCATTGACCTCTTCGATATACTTAATTTTTTAAAAATTATTTTTTTGGAGCCGGTGTTTTATTTCCACCTGGAGCTGGTTTGGTGCCCCCAGTAGCTGGTGTGTTTTTAATACCCAAAAGAGCTTTAACATCATCAATAATATTGTCGGAAGCGGCATACACTAAGCCTGCATTACTAGAATCAAAAATGAAGGTGTACCCTTTCGCCTTAGCAACATCTTGAATAGCTTTATCGGCTTTTTCCGTAATTGGTTTTAATAATTCCTGACGTTTACCGGCTACTTTTTCTTCGGCGTTTTGTTGGGTGCTTTGAATGTTATCTTGTAAGTTCTTCAATTCTTGTTCTTTCAACTCTTGAACAGCTTGTGTGAAGGATTTGCTTTTCATGCCATCTTCGTACACTTTATATTTTGTTTCGAAATCTTTTTGCATAGCCACAATTTTCTCTTGAAATGTTTTGGCGTAAGCGGTAATTTCTTCATCAGCTTTCTTAGCTTCCGGCATAGAATACAAGAGTTCTTCTGCATTCAAATAGCCTATTTTTTGTTGCGCAAAACCGGCAACAGTAGATAAGATTAGGGTTAGGGCGATCAGTACTTTTTTCATATTTAATTTATTACTTGAATTTTTTTAAGTGAGCAAATATAGGGAATGCGCTTATTGAAAGAACAGCTATTTAGATTTTGATGGTGTAACCCCTAAATCACGAAGAATATCATCACTTTTATCAAGCTTATTATCATTATAAAACACACTGAGGTCGGATGATTTATCGAAAACAAGTTCGTAACCCTTGCTAACCGCTAGCTTCTGAACGGCATTATACACTTTATCTTGAACCGGTTTTACTAATTCCTGACGCTTTTTAAATAAATCACCGTCTTGTCCGAAGCGCTTTTTTTGTAATTCTTTGGCTTCTTTTTCTTTCTTTACGATTTCATCTTCACGTTTCTTTTTCATTTCATCGCTTAACATCACTTGTTCGGCTTGATAGGCTTTGTACATACGGTCAACATCTTGTAATTTTCCGTCTATTTCTTTTTGCCAGGTTTGAGAAGCTTCGTCGAGTTTGGTTTGTGCCTGCTTGTATTCCGGCATGTTATCTAAAATGTAGCGTGAGTCGATAACGCAATAACGCTGTGCTTGTAAGTGAAAGGTTGCTAAGAATAATGAGGCAATTAAAATTAGTTTTTTCATGTTTTTAAAATTTGCCGGCCTTGACCGATGACTAGTAAAAAAGTTATACAGATAGTTTTTGTTTAACGTATTGTTTAAAGGTAAGCCTTATTCAGGTTCGTAACCCAACATGAAGGAGAATTTAGTAGCCTGTCCGAACTTAACACCCGGTTGTAAACGATCTACTCCTAAGCCATAATCTAATCCAAGTAAACCAAACATAGGTAGGAAAACACGAATACCAACACCAACCGTTCGTCGTAAACTGAATGGATTGAATTGTTTAAAATTATCCCAAGCATTACCTGCTTCCACAAAGGCCGTTCCATAAATGGTTGATGAAGGATTTAAGCTAAATGGATAACGCATTTCAGCGGTGTATTTATTAAAGATAGTGGCACCTCCGGAACTGGAATAAATTTCGTAACCACGTTGTGCAATGATATCACGACCATAAATAGTAAATCCGCTCAATCCATCGCCACCCATTTGAAAACGCTCAAAAGGCGATTGTAAATCAGAATTATAGTAGGCTAAGTAACCATGTTTCATAGCCATCTTAAGAATCAGGTTACCTTTAATTTTCTGATACCACTCAGCAGTAAAACGATACTTGTGGTATTCAATCCAACGATATTTGATGGAGGCCGGTAAAACACTGTAATCTTGATTACTAAATAAGGAATAAGGTGCCGTAAACTGAACTGAAGCATTAATATTCGATCCGCTTCGTGGGAATAAAGGTTGGTCGATTGAATATCGAGAAAGGGTTACTTTAAAGCTCAAGTTATTCGCCTGACCTTTATTGAAATTTTCAAAGAAATTATAGTTTACAATATTGTATAACTGATAATTCAACCCGTAGGAAATTACGAAGTTATCGTCAGGCCAACGTAAACGTTTACTTATAGAGGCTCCCGCACCCAACGTGGTCATGTGCCCAGTTACTGTTGTTCCGAAAGAACCGGCAAAGAATGTACGATACAAGTTTACCGATAACGACGTTGGTTTCTTACCACCTAGCCATGGTTCTGTAAAGGATGTCGTAATGGAGTTGTACCATTTACCATTAGCTTGTCCACGAATCGATAATTTTTGTCCATCGCCCATAGGAACCGGATCCCATTGATCTAATTTGGCAACATTCTTGAAAGAGAAATTATTAAACGATACCCCTAACGTTCCTGTTATACCTAAACCTCCACCAAAACCGGCTTGTAGTTCAAGTTGATCGGCTGATTTTTCGGTAAGGTTATAATCAATATCAACCGTACCATCCGCATGAGGTTGAGGTCGGATGTCAATTTTCTCTGCATCGAAGAAGCCTAAATTTGAAATTTCACGTTGTGAACGAATGATATCTGATCTACTGAATCGGGCACCTGGTAAGGTTCTTAACTCTCTTCGTATAACATGTTCATGGGTTTTATCATTACCATAAATGTTAATGCTGCGATAGGTGTATTGATCGCCTTCTACCAAACGAACATCAAAATTAATGGTATCGCCTACCACCGATTTTTCAGTAACGTCGGTATTAAAAGAAAGATACCCATCATCGAGGTATAATGAACCCACATCATCACCTTCTTGTGTTGGTATTTTACCAAGTCGTTTATACAATAATTCTTCATTATAAATATCACCGCGTTTGATGCCAACGATTTTGTTCAAATCTTCTGCGGTGTACTTGGTATTCCCTGTCCAGAAAATATCACCAAAATAATATTGTTTTCCTTCCTCTACTAAAACATCAATGTTGATATGACCATTTTTGGCGGTGTACACGGTATCCTTAACAATATGGGCATCGCGGTAACCAATAGCATTATAATACTGAACGATAGCCTCTTTATCAGCTTGGTATTTTTTAGCATTGAACTTGGAGGCCGATAATATTTTATATCGTACGAAGGGGTCGATAAAAGCGGCAGTTTTGGTTAACGAAAAATACCCTTTACCTTTCAGATACTCTTTAAAGTTAATTTCATTTTTGCCGTATACCCCTTCATTATTGGTACTATACAAGGAGAAACGAGCCATTTCCTTGCTACCCTTCATTTGGTTTTTTAATTTCAGGGTGGTAGCGTTTTCGTTTCCAAAAAGATTAATCTGGTTGATTTTTACCTTTTGTCCTTTATTAATAAGGAATGTTAGAATAGCCGTATTTAAAAAACTGGTATCGGGTTTTTCAAGCACTTTAACTGTAATATTATTATAACCCTTTTCGGTAAAGAATTTCTTAATCGATTCGATGGCATTTTGTTTCATAGCCTCCGTAATAACTCTCGATTTTACCAGATTGATTTTGTCTTTCAAATCTTTGGCTTCATTGTCGCGAATACCTTTAAAATTGTATTTCGACAAACGCGGGCGTTCGGCAATTACAATATCTAAAAAAGCCTTATCGTTTTCAATACGTTCAATATTAATTTCAATATTAGAAAACAGGTTTTGTTTCCATAAATTATGAATGGCTTTAGCAATAGTTGGGTCGTTGGGAAGTTTAAGTTTATCACCAACACCTAATCCTGAGATAGAAATTAGTAGTTCTTCATCCAGAAATTGAGTTCCTGTAACCTTTATGCCCCCAATCACTAGATCACTTTGGGTGCTTAATCGGTTTGTTTTATCTTTTTTGGCCTTTATTCCTAATTGTGCTTCTGCATGAACAGAAATCAAAAGGAGAATCAACCATACTATATGTCGTTTAAACGTCATGCTGTTATTGAAATGAATTAATACAATTGTTCGCTAATTTTTCCGAATCGGCGTTCACGGTTTTGAAAGTTCAGAATGGCTTCATACAAATTTTTCTTTCGGAAATCAGGCCAATGGGTATGGGTGAAATATAATTCAGCATAAGCCATTTGATAGAGTAGAAAATTACTGATGCGATGTTCGCCACTGGTTCGTATCATCAGTTCCGGATCAGGAATATCTTTTGTAGTTAAGTGGTTACGAAACACTTCTTCCGTAATATCCTCAACCCGTAATTCATTCCGATTTACTTGCCCAACTATTTCTTTGACAGCCTTTAAAATTTCCCATTTCGAACTATAACTTAGTGCCAAAACAAGATGTAACTGGTCGTTCTTTTCGGTCATGGTAATGGCTTCTTGAAGTTCAACCTGACAATATTCCGGTAAACTCTCCATATCCCCAATAACGTGCAAACGAACACCATTCTTACTTAAACTTTCAGCTTCTTTACGAATAGTAGCTACCAATAATTCCATCAATCCTTTTACTTCATTCTCCGGTCGATTCCAATTTTCGGTGGAAAAGGCGTAGAGCGTTAAGTACTTAATTCCAATTTCGGAACAACCTTCCACTACTTCACGTACCGACATAACGCCGTGTTGATGACCAAACAGTCGATCTTTATCACGTTCCTTAGCCCATCTACCATTCCCATCCATAATAATGGCTATATGTTTAGGCAGTTTTTCTTTATCTATTAAATCCAGCATTCGTTTTTTGAAGCGCACAAATGTACAATATGGAAGGGTTTTCAACGGAAGAAATAAGATTCACCCCCTTTTTTAACCCAAAATTTGCATCCAAATGCCCAATTATCAAGGCTTTCAGCGAAGTGAAGGGGCTCCGTTTTAAGCCTGCCCTCAAAGATAAAAAATAATAGCACCAACGAGGTTTCATCATTTTTAGTCTATATTTGTTAACCATTATTGAATTTACAGTATGAATTTATTCCGTACCAGCTTTCTGGTGTTGTTCGGTTGGATGTTAATTAGCTCATGTAGTCGCACCAAAAGTGGAGATACCCCACTACCAAAATCCCGCGGTGAGGCGCTATATGTTACCACCGATAATAATAACCTTATTAGTTACGACCTAAACAATGGTAACCGCCGTTGGGAGGTTAGTTTTAAAGGTGCATGCGTTGGAACAACCATTATACACAAGAAGCGCTTATATGCTTTAACTAACAACGGTTATTTGTATTGCATTAATTTAGTAGACGGTAGTATCGTTCGAGAAATACCAACCGGCCTAGCTATACCATCGCCTTCCACGTTTGAAAACAATAGTTTAGCAGCTATCGATAATAAAATTATCATCGCTGCCGATCAGTTATATGCTTATGATACCCTGGGTGTTTCTCTTTGGAATTACGACCCGGGTGGTTATTGCACCACTTCACCGGCTATCAAGAATAATAAAATTTTTGTTTGCGCCACACAACGTTGTCATTGTGTTGATTTGAGTGGAAATGTTATCTGGACTTCCGCACAAGTTGGTACCGATATCTTTTCTTCGCCTACGATTAACAACGGATTGGTTTATTTCGGTGCGGATGATAAAAAAGTATATGCCCTTTCCGAATCAACCGGACTTGAAGTATGGAACTATGCAACCCAAGATGATGTAATTTCCTCTCCAATGGTTTACGGCGGAATGTGTGTGGTTGGTAGCAATGATTTAAGTGTTCATTGTATTGATACCACAACCGGTAAAGTTCGATGGACCTATCCTACCAAGGAAAGAGTAATTTCTTCACCTACCGTTCATGAAAAAAGTAATACCATTATAGTAGGTAGCTATGATTTTAACTTATACGGCATCGACCACGTAACCGGCTTATTAAAATGGAAATATCCGGCTGGAAGTTTAATAAAATCTTCTCCGGTGGTGTATTACGACCGTGTTTATTTTACAGCATTCGATCGTTACACGTATTGCGTAAACGCTCAAACGGGTGATTTAGTATGGAAGTCGTTTACCAATGGAAATTGTCAAGCGTCACCGGTAATCGATGATTTGTCTGCGGGTATATATCCTGGTATAAGCGGAATGAGCAAGTATTAGTTACGTTTACTTAAGGTAAATGAATTACGACTAAATAGAAGAGTACGTCCTTCTTAGTCGAAGTTCAAGTTCACCTTCAGGTTATGTATCACGAATGAAATAACAAGCATTGGATTTACGAGAACGTATGGTTTGTAACGAGCGAACTTGTCACTTTCTGTCTTTTTTCTGAAACCTTCTAAAATTCTGAAACGAATCAATTATTTTTACCTCATGAAGATTAAACAAATTCTACCATTAACCGGTGTTGTAATCATGTTAGCCGGATCGCAGTTTGCATACGGACAAAACAAATCGAAGAAGGCACCTAAACCTGCTGCATCAGCATCGTTTGATGTGATGGCCGAGTCGTTTGCCGACTTACAAGTTTTGCGCTATAAAACCCCTGGATTTGAACAACTCACGCCAAAGCAAAAGGAACTATGTTACTATTTGTACCAAGCTTCTTTATGCGGCCGAGATATCATCTACGATCAAAAAAGCAAACATGGCATTCTGTTACGCAAAACACTAGAGGCTATTTATACCAAAGGTGGCAGCGGTGCAGAATGGAAGAAATTTCAAGATTATTGTGGTAGGTTCTGGTTTAGCAACGGAAATCACCATCATTACGGCAACGAAAAATTTATTCCGGAATGTTCTGCCGCTTACTTTAAATCGTTGGTGATGGGTTGCGATGCGAAGATGCTTCCACTGAGTGCCGCAGAAACTAAAGAGGCATTTTGGAACCGCATACAGCCATTACTATATGATTTACAAGTTGAACCAAAATGCGTTGATCTTCGATCGGATATTGATAATGTAGTTGCTTCCAGCAATAATTTCTATGAAGGAGTTACACAACAAGAAGTGGAAGATTTCTATAATAAAATGCCAACCACGGGGAACGCTCCAAGTTGGGGTTTAAATAGTAAAGTAGTTAAAGAGAATGGCAAATTAGTAGAAAAGGTTTGGAAAAGCGGGGGCATGTACGGTGCCGCTATCGATCAGATTACGTTTTGGTTGAATAAGGCTTCTACAGTAGCTGAAAATGCTAATCAGAAGGCTTGGATTGATTTGTTAGTTAAGTTCTTAAAAACCGGCGATTTAAAAACTTTCGATGAATACAGTATTGCCTGGGTAAAGGATACCGAAAGTAAAATTGATGGTATTAATGGCTTCATTGAAGTGTACCTCGATGCAATTGGAAAAAAAGGTAGTTATGAAAGTTATGTAAGTATTAAAGATGAAGAAGCTACAAAACGTATTTCGGCAATTGCCAAAGAAGCGCAATGGTTTGAAGATAACTCACCGTTGATGGAGGAACACAAAAAAGCAGAGGTTAAAGGTATTATAGCCAAAGCAATTAATGTTGTAGTAGAGTCGGGTGATTTAGCACCAACCACAGCTATTGGTATTAATTTGCCTAATGCCGATTGGATACGTAAGGATGAGGGGAGTAAATCGGTTTCCTTGAGTAATATTATCAATGCTTATAATGTAGCGTCTTCTAAAAAAGGAACCTTAGATGAATTTGGTTTGAATCAGGAAGTGATAGCCCGTATGAAAAAATATGGTGCCTTGGCTTCTGACCTACATACCGATATGCACGAGTGTATTGGTCATGCTTCCGGACAAATAAATCCGGGTGTAGAAACCACCGATAAAACATTAAAGAATTATGCTAGCTGTTTGGAAGAAGCACGTGCCGATTTAGTGGCCTTGTATTATGTGCTCGATCAAAAATTGGTTGACATTGGTGTGATGCCCTCTTTAGAAGTTGGTAAAGCCGAGTATGACAGCTATATGATGAATGGCCTCATGACGCAATTAACCCGAATTAAATTGGGTGATAATATTGAAGAAGCACACATGCGAAACCGTCAGCTAATAGCCCGTTGGGCTTACGAAAAAGGAGCCGGTGATAAAGTGGTGGAATTTACTCGGGTGAATGGAAAAACTTTCGTTCGCATCAACGATTATAACAAATTACGCATCTTGTTTGGTCAATTGCTTCGCGAAATACAACGGATAAAAAGTGAAGGCGACTTCCGTGCCGGACAAGCGCTTGTTGAGAATTATGGTGTAAGGGTTGATCCTGTACTCCATCAACAAGTACTTACGCGCTATAATGCATTAGGAATTAAACCGTATCGTGGTTTTATACAACCTAAATTAATTCCGGTTATGAAGGGTACTCAAATCGTAGATGTGAAAATTGAATACCCTAAATCTTTCTTCGCACAAATGATTGAATATGGTAAAGAATATAGCTACCTGCCAGTAAAGAATTAGAACTCAAAACCAGATAAAATTCGATTCGTCTAGAAGGTAATCTCCATCGCTTCGCGACATAGAAAAAGTACTACCTTAGCATTTCATGAAAAGAAATGTGAGGAATTTTAAGGTGCAACCCAGGGTTAACAAGGAAGGTGATTTGTTTGAAATAAAGTCGCTTCATCCTTGTAAAACAAGCATTATGTTACAGCTTCGTTGGAATGTAGATTCACGTGTTAGCCTGGATTTGTACAATAAAGTATTTCGTGGTTGTTATTTTCTATTCCTTGTATTCACTTCCTTAGTAAATACGGGTAATCTTGAGGCTCAGAAAATATCCATTTCTCAAAAAGTTGAAATTAATCTTCGGAAAGATGACTTTGCTGTTGCCGGCCGTTATCAGGATTTCAATGTGTTGTATCGTCGGCATTATAATGAATCAGATATGTTGTTTTATGATTCTGCAGGAATAATAAAACGTCGGGTTCAGATTCCATCCCTAAATAATGATTGCACGAATCTTCAATTCCAATGTAATAAAAATGCACTTTGTCTTTATTATGAAGAGAAAGTAGGACAAAAACAAATACTCAAAGCTGTTCGCTTACTAGCTGATTCCTTCTTTTCCGAACCCAAAGAAATTGGTTCTTACGAAAGAAGTTTGTTTAAGGAAAAGAATGAATTTCAGTTTGCAATGAGTGAAGACCAGTCTAAAGTATTGTGTTATACTTATTCGTTGAATTCCGATAATTTGGCCTTGCAAGCTTATGTACTGAACGAGCAACTAGTAGCGATTTCAGAAGTAAGTCAGCTTTTCGATAGAAATACAACACGTATGCTATTTAGTCATGCTGTATACAATAATGGTAATGCGCAACTCTTATGTACATCCGATTTAGATGTTCGGGGTTCATCGGCCGATGTTTCTGTGCTAGAATGTATGGCAGGTCATACAACATTTACTTCAATTACCTTGCCGGTTAAGGATAAGTATTTTTCTGAACTCCTCCTTTTTCCTGATAACAATACCGGAACTAGTCATGTTGCCGGATATTACAGCGAGGGAAAATTTTCAGGTCCCAAGGGAATTTATTATACCAAGTTAAATACTTCGCTTGCCAACGAACAGCAAGGTATTTTTATTCCAATCAGTTTACGTTTTTCTAGAAATCGAATGGATCTGAGAGATCAGCATCTTAAAGCACTCAGTTTGCTTTCCAATGGTAACCTCGAAATTATTACAGAGAAATTTTATAAATCCACGCGGATGATTTCATCTTCTCCCATGCCAGGACTTTCAACCGGAAACATCATCAACCCCACAATGGATTATAGTCGTTCAATAACCGAATATAACTACGATGAAATTACTATTTTTCAAATTACGCCGGAAGGAAAGCTCAAATGGAATCAGAATGTACTAAAGTCGCAACAAAGTTCGGATGATGGTGGTATTTATTCGTCGTATGGTGTACTTGAAAGTAAATTGGGTAAGGTGTATGTTTTCAACGATATAAACCGACGAAGTGATAAACTCATGGCAGCCTATTTATCTTCGAAGGGAATTCTAAGTATGAAGCAATTAGCTTCAGCCGAAGATGTAGATAATCTGGAAATAATGCCTCGTTCGGCGGTTCAAACAGGCGCCAATGAAATTGTTATGCCATGTACCTCGAAAAGTTATCTTTGCCTGCTTAAAATTCAGTATTAAACATCGGTGTTAGCCCTCTTTCGAAAGAATGATATAACAGCCCTTCTAGGACTATGTTTGCTTACCCTCTTTTGTAAGCTGCATATTCTGTTGCACCCACCGGCCCTGAGCGAGTTAGATGCCTTTCATCAAGCAACGGTATATACGTTTACAGGTTGGAAATCTTTTTACAACTCAAACCCTTTTTTATTTGGTTTACTATCTACGGTTGTTCTTGTTTTCATGGCGTTGTATATCAATTACGTTTCGGTTCGTGAAAAAATGTTTCTTAGGAAAAGTTACTTGCCCGCGGTCGCGTTTATTTTATTTACAAGTTTGGTACCTTCTCATTCCTTTCTAGGAACGCCCATGATAGCATCTTTTCTATGTTGGGTTGCTTTAGGAAAAAGTATTGGTTTGGCGCAACAAGCTAAACCCAAAAAGGATATTTTTCATATTGGTTTTCTAGCCGCATTGGCTATGCTCTTTTACTTTCCTTCTGTAATTTTCTTTCTCTTATTACTATTACTTATTGTGTTCTTTCGCCCCTTGGCACTTCAAGAACTTACGGCGTATATACTGGGTTACCTCACACCGATTTACCTTACCGGAATTATCGCGTATATAACCGGCCATTGGAATTCCTTACTACGACATATATATACTCATATCATGCTTCCTACAAAAATTATTCATCCGAAACAAACAATTTTGGTAGGTATCATTTCCATTTGTGTTTTAGTTTATGGGTGGTTTGAATATCAGCAACAACAAAACCGGCTCCACATTTCAATTCGTAAAAAATGGAATGCGCTAGGCATGTATTTTGTAGCGGCAGCCGTAGCAGGACTATTCTCTTCGCTCTTTCCAGGACAGCCTTGGGTGTTTCTCGCACCGCCCTTTAGCATTTTATTAAGTCAAGCCCTGCAATCAAGGAAAGAAAAACTGAATATATTTACCTTCTATTTTGTTTTACTTGCCCTTTTGCTCATGCAATGGGTTATTAAATAAAGAAACCATGAAATTTGGAATAGTAGTTTTCCCGGGTTCTAATTGCGATCGCGATATGGAACATGCGTTAAAAAATGATTTGAAACAAGAAGTGGTGATGCTGTGGCATAAAGATTCGGATATCAGTATGTTTGATAAAGAAGACTGCCTTGTTTTACCCGGCGGTTTTTCTTACGGCGATTACCTTCGTTGTGGGGCCTTAGCACGTTTTAGTCCAATGATGGAAAGTGTAATCAAGCATGCCGAGCGTGGGGGTAAAGTACTTGGGGTGTGTAATGGTTTTCAAATTTTATGTGAAAGTGGTTTATTGCCGGGTGCGCTTTTGATGAATGATCATCAAAAATTTATTTGTAAGAATGTATTCATCAAAAATGATAATCGCGCTTCAGCCATCAACAAAAATATTGATTCAACCCGTTTAATGATACCGGTGGCTCACGGCGAAGGAAGGTATTATGCCGATGCGAAAACCCTTCAAGAGTTAGAAGCAAATCAACAAGTTATTTTCCGCTATTGCGACAAAGAAGGACAAATCGGCAACGAAAACCCAAATGGTTCTACAAACCATATTGCCGGCATTTGTAATTTTGGCCGCAATGTATTTGGTATGATGCCTCACCCTGAACGTGCTACCTCTTCGGCGTTAGGCAATACCGATGGCCTATACATTTTTCAAAGTTTAATGGCTAACTAATATGAAGTATCTAATTCTATTTTTTCTTGCTTTAATGCCCTTTCTTCAATCGAAAGCGCAAATGAATGCCAAGCCGGTACAATGTACTTTTCAACTTACTAAGAGCCCCGATGGTAATTATGAAATTGTAGCGAAATTAAACATTGAGGAGGGCTGGCATTTGTTTACACCCGACCCGGGAGGAGATGGATTTTTGATTCCAACTTCCATGACGCTCGATAAAGGACAACCCATTGAGCAAGCAGAAAAACTACTTGTGAAATCTAAAGTGGTTACCAAGGATATTAAGGAAATCGGTGTGGTGAATTACGTGGAAGGAAACGCAATGTTCGCGCTGCCCATTATTCCATCCGCACAGGCTAAAAAAGTAACCGGTATTTTCAGCTACCAATGCTGTAACGATCATATGTGTTTACCTCCGGTAGACGTAAATTTTACATTAGAAATAAAGGAATAATTCAATGAGGTATTTACTCAGTTTATTACTATCCCTGGGGTTATTTCTTCAGGCTTGTTCTCAAACTCAAAACGGTTCAACAACTTGGACGTTTACGAATAAACAAATCAAAGGCAATAACTATCAGCTTCGAGTTGAATGTAAACTAAAACCGCATTACCATATTTGGAGTATGAATGTTGGGGGTGATGGATTGATGTATCCACCGAGTATAGTTTTCACTCCTTCCAAAGATTATGAGTTGGTAGGGAAAATGAAGGAAGAAGGTAAGAAAATTATCAAGGAGTTATTAAAGGGAGAACCACCGTTTAACTATTACGAAAATAAAGTAACTTTTGTTCAAGAAGTGAAGCTGAAAAAGCCAACTACTATTCATGGGAAATATAGTTATCAGGTTTGTGATACAGTGAAATGCGATTTGCCGGTTGAGAATGTTCCTTTCCAGTTTAAATTGAACGATGTTGTTTTAACGGAAGCAGATACCACTTCAAATACTGAAACGGCTGCCTCTCCTTCAGACGATACAACGCAACCCGTGGTGGCTGCAAACCCTGGCAGTAACGAAACTGCTACGACCACAGGACCTCCTTCGACTTCGGAAAAAACTACTCCGGATACAACCGGTAAATCGGAAGCACTTGGGGATCTCTCTAAACTTTCTATGTGGGAAATATTATTGATTGCCTTCCTAGCCGGTTTAGCCGCTGTAACAACACCTTGTATTTATTCTATGGTGCCTTTAACGGTTAGTTTGTTTACGAAACAAAATAACGATCGTAAACAAGGTATCCGAAAAGCAATTTTCTACGCAATTTCAATTGTAGTAATTTTTGCCATTCTTGGCATGGCTATTACAGCTATTTGGGGTTCCGATGGGTTATATAAAATTTCTACGAACTGGATAGCCAATATTTTCTTCTTCGTCTTATTCGTCATTTTTGGATTGTCGTTTTTAGGTGCATTCGAAATCAAACTGCCTTCAACTTGGTCTACCGCTGCCGATAAAAAATCAAACGCGAGTTCATACCTCGGTATTTTCTTCATGGCGCTTACCTTGGTTATCGTATCGTTCTCATGTACGTCAGCTTTCATTGGTGGAATTGCAGTGCTCGCTTCACGTGGAAGTTTCTGGGGACCGCTCTTGGGTTTTGGTGCTTTTGGTTTAGGACTTGGTTTGCCCTTCGCATTTTTTGCCATGTTTCCGGGTTATTTGAAGAACCTAGAAAAACCGGGTGGTTGGCAAAATGCGTTGAAAGTAACATTGGGCTTTTTGGAGTTAGCTCTTGCGATGAAGTTTTTATCGAATGCCGATTTAGCTAAAGGATGGCGTTTACTTGACCGTGAAATATTCATTGCTATCTGGATCGTAATGTCTATTCTCCTCGGTTTATATCTTTTAGGTAAAATAAAATTCTTTAATGATAGTGAGTTGAAAAAGAACTATTTTGATATTCCTTATCTTTCTACCTTTCGTTTAATACTCGCCGGAGCTTGTTTCACGTTTGCCGTAATTCTTGCTCCCGGTTTAATTGGTGCGCCGTTAAATGGTTTGAGTGCCTTCCTACCACCGATGGGTAC
>JAEUVD010000043.1 GCA_016787065.1 Chitinophagaceae bacterium | reverse complement strand
GATTGCCGCTATTCTTGGGATCTTATCCAATTACACCAGCTTCCGACATCCTACACGAACTTAGTAAATACAAGGAGTTCGGAATTATTACCTATCAAGCAGAAGACGAAATTGCAGCCATCACTTCAGCCATAGGTGCTTCTTACGGAGGTTCTTTAGGTTTAACTACAACATCCGGACCCGGTATGGCGTTGAAAACAGAAGCCATGGGTTTAGCAGTTATGTTAGAAATACCCTTGGTAATTGTAGATATTCAACGGGGTGGGCCATCAACCGGTTTACCTACTAAAACAGAGCAAAGTGATTTACTCCAAGCTTACTATGGAAGAAATGGCGAATGTCCGATGCCCATTGTATCGGCTTCATCGGCAACAGACTGCTTTTATGCTGCCATCGAAGCCTGCCGTATAGCCATACAACATATGACTCCGGTAATTTTACTGAGCGATGGCTATATAGCTAATGGCTCTGAACCTTGGCGATTCCCTGATGTAAATGAAATTCCATCCATACCGGTTCGATTCAAAAAAGAACTTGACGATGATGAACAAATTTTGTTGCCCTACACTAGGAATGATTTTTTGGTGCGCCCTTGGGTTATTCCGGGTACACCTTCGTTGGAACATCGCATCGGTGGATTGGAAAAACAGGATATTACCGGAAATATCAGCTATGATCCGGAGAATCATGAGCACATGGTTAAAACACGACAAGCTAAGGTGGATCGGGTTTCATTGAATATTCCAGAACAGGAAATTCATTTGGGAAAAGAAGAAGGCGATATTTTAGTATTAGGTTGGGGGAGCACCCACGGTGTAATTACTACTGTGGTGAATCAATTAATTCAAGAAGGGCATCAAATTGCTCATGCCCATTTACGCTACATACGACCTTTCCCGGCAAATTTGGCAAGCATCTTGCAACGGTACAACAAGGTTATAATTCCAGAGTTGAATAATGGCCAATTGATAAAAGTAATTAAATCAGAACTCTTTGTGGATGCTATTGGATATCATAAAATAAAGGGAACACCGATTACCCAATCAGAATTATATACATTTATCAAGAGCCATTTGGAGGAAAGTTAAAATAATTGATATATTTGTTTAATATGATAAAACACTATTATAAAGAAGGAAGGAAGGTAAGAACCATACTATTACTTTTCATTGTTTCATTTCTGACCATTAATTTGTCGTCGTGCTATTTATATGAAGGCCCAACTCGAAAAAAACCTCAAAAACCTGAAATTAAATTGCCTCCACCTGAACCTAAGGTTTACGCGGAGCCGGTTTCTAAAAAAGAATATATAAATAAGGCATATAATGAATTGAAAGATGTGTTAGAAGATGCTGAAGTGAAACTAGTTGAGGATAGTATTAAGGTATTATTTCCAAATAATATTGTGTACGATAATCGGTCAACCTTACCATCTTCTAATTATAAAGACCCCTTGGATCGATTTACTTATTTGCTAAAGAAATACCGAAAAACGAATATTCTTATCACAGGTCATACCGATAATCATGGTGATCCGAAATTTAATATGGCCTTATCTAAGGAAAGAGCAAATGCAATTAAAACATATCTTCAATTTAATGGCATTGGTATTGGTCGATTAAAATCGTGGGGATTAGGCCCAAAATATCCAATCGACACCAATGAAACGCCTGAAGGACGGGCTAAAAACAGAAGGGTAGAGTTTGTAGTGTTATATCGCGATAGACAACAATAGAATGTCATCCTAAATTAGTAGAAGTAACATCAAAGGGTTATTTCAATATGCGATTTAAAACACTCAGCACTTCTTCTTTTTTTCTTCGACTTACTTCTATCTCACTGCCATCCGACATGATGAGTTGACCTCCATCTCCTTTTATGTACTTTATTATATAATTGCTATTTACCAAATAGGTATTGTGCACTCGGATAAAACCGAACTCAGACAGAATTTCTTCATACTCTTTGATAATTTTGGAAACAAGTATATTCGTTTTATTCAACAAATGAAATTTAGTATAACTGCCTAAAGCTTCACACCATACGATGTCTTTAATATCCACAATATGAACACCATCTTGATTTGAAAGCGCTAACCGTTGAGAAGGTAGTGGTTTCTGATTCGATTGAAATTGATGCCACAATTGTTGCAACATTTCTATTTGCGGACTTCCTGATTGCGGTTTGTTCTTTAATTCCACTTTTTGAATAGCCGCTATTAATTCATCCGGATCAATTGGTTTTAATAGAAAATCAATGGCCGAAAAACGAAACGCCTTTACAGCATACTCATGATAAGCTGTTGTAAAAATAATTTCAAAGGAAGGTTGCTGAATCTCCGCAAGTAATTCAAATCCGTTTTTATCCGGCATTTCTATATCCAAAAATATCAAATCCGGTTTTATTGATTCAATTAATGCAATTCCTTCTTTTGCATTACTTGCTTGGGCAAGAATTTGAACCTGAGGACATAACTTTTGAAGTAATAAGTGTAGCGTACTACGGCTATTTGCTTCATCATCAATTATAATTGCATTCATACGATTAATTTTCAAGTGGTATAATTATTTCAACGGTTGTTCCTTCGGAAACGCCCTGTTGGTTTATTTTATCGTTTATGTGAATAGAAGGCGCTGTCATTCTTAATTGACGCATAGATTCTAACATGCCTTCAATTAATTTTTGTCCGCGACTAATATGTCCATCCGTTCGTGTATTATTTTTTCGACCAACTCCATTGTCATCAATAATGCAATAGAGATTATGTTGTTTGATATAAATATGAATCAATAGTTTTTTCTCTCCGTCTTTTGGCATTAAGCCATGAATAATAGAATTTTCTACAAATGGTTGAAAAAGCATTGGAGGTAATTCAAGGTGAAATATTTGATCATTACTGTCGTCGAGTTTTATTTCATAACTAAATTCATGATTAAAACGAAAAGCCTCCAGCTCTAAATACATACCTAAGGCAGCAATAATTTCTTCTAAAGGAATTACTTGATGATGTGAATTATCGAGTGTTTTACGAATTAGTTTAGAGAATTTAGAAAGATACCTTGCTGCATCAATTTGATTGTTTTGAAGTATATAATTTTGAATTGAATTGAGCGCGTTGAAGATAAAATGCGGGTTCATTTGACTTTGCAAGGCTTCTAACTTGAGTTCGCTAAGTTGTATGGCAATTTTATTTTCTTTTGTTTTCCGTAAATCACGTTGTCGTATCATAAAAATGATCAAACCGGCGGTTCCAAGTGCCGCGAATAACGAGAACCACCATGTTTTATAAAAAGGAGGTTCTATACGAAAACGGAAAGCTGTTTCACTATAGGAACTATTATTTAACTGATTCACCGACCGTACTACTAAGGTATAATTCCCATTGCTTAAATTGTTATACGTAATAGCATTTCCATTTAATAAATTTTTCCATGCTAAGGAATGTCCCAGTAATTGGTACTGATATTGAATAGCATCATCGAAACCATAATAAATAGTTGCTAATTCAAAAGTAGCCGTGTTGTTTTGATACGATAATTCATATCCATTACCTGTTAGCACAGCCTTTTTTGATCGAAGTAAATCTTCCAGCTTGCTACCATTAAAATGAATTTGTTTAAAATACGTTTGAATTGGTTTTGTTTCAAAGAGAGCATTATTTGTATGAATTACTAATAGACCTCCTCTTGCAAACGCATACAGCCGATTATTAGAATAGGATATATGATCAATGATCGGAGAATTATCTTCATTTAATTGCAAGGGTATTTTTTTTGAATAGTAATTGGAGTTACTACCTTGTTTAGACAGTTTAAGGAAATACAAACCCGAGAAGGCGTTGATCCAAAGATTATTTAATTCATCAAATACAATATCATTTGCATTCGCATCGAGTAGGCCGTTCGACTTGGTTATTGTTCGTTGTAAAGAAAATCCGTTCGTACTAATACTATACTCTCGTAGCTCGATGCCATGTAATAAAACCCATAACGAATTATTGTGTAGAAAAATCGTGGCATCTTTTTTATTAAGATGTAGTAAATCAGTTACCATCTCCAAAGAATCGTTTCTTAGGCGAAACCAATATTTATGTGTTGCTTGGAAATAAACATTCCCGTCGGGCAGTATTTGATAATTATGTGGTATGAGCGATTTCTCAATGTTTTCTAACGAAAAAGAATCAACATCATTCTTTGATATTCTATAAATTAAACCTTTTCTTCCACAATAAAATTGATCTGTTTCTTTGTTATAGGCACAACCAATAAAACCTTTTTCAAATGGAATCTTAGCGGTTGTAAATGGAATTAAACTATTGTTCTGAAGGTAGAATGGACCTTTACGACTAATATAAATTACTTTGCGATTGGGAGTTTTTGTATTGAAAATACGCGTGTTTCTTCGAACGTTATCAGGAAGAATATCTTTTGTGTCTACAGCGTAGGTAAAATACTGATTGTCGGTTAATAATTGAAAACTGTTTCTTCTAATACCCATACAGAGCGTATCGGTATTCCACATTGAAGTAGTATAGGTTAAGGCATCAGGTTTACTAAAATCCGGATCAGTTATTTCTTCATACAAGCTTTCCCTAAATACAAGCATTCCATGAATATGACCAATAACAATATTTCCATTTCTATCGATGATATACTGAGGGTAATCAAGTTTTGGAATGTCATATTTTTTGGCAAACGAACTAACAGATTTACCATCCGTAAACCACAAATGATATGAAGAATCGGTAAACCAGATATGGTTCAAAGGATCTTTAAAAATAGACGTTAATCTGTTTGCTGCATTGAAGGTACTTGGTAGTGAAATGGTATTTTTCGATGGAAGGAAGTTGATGAAACGCTTATTCGTGGCAATATAACATGTTGAATCTATGTTGTAAAACCCTGTAACCAATTCGGAGGGTTCTAAGTTAATTGTCTGCGGCTTGGTTGTATTTAGTAGATAGATTTTTCTTTCTCCATGACTAAAAATGAGTATGCCATGATTTTTTAATACATGGAAATCGGTAATTTTTTCAGAGGAAATTGAACCAATTACAAATCGTACAAAGGTTGAATCATTCTTTTTTAAAAAACATCCTTCATTGGTTTGTAACCAAATTTGACGATTAGGAAGTTTTACTAACTTGTCAAAAGTAATTGCCTTGTTGAGGTTCGTGTGTTGCGGTTTAAATGTGTTGCCATCGAATGAAAAAAGATTGAATGCGTTACAAACCCAGAATTGATTTTTACGTTCTTCAAAAATATGTTTTACTTCATAATTTGCTAACCCGTTACTATTATCAAAGGTTTTAAAGCTAGTTCCATCAAATCGAACAATTCCACCAAAGCAACATTGCCAGAAAAACCCGGATGAATCTTGATATAAATAGCCGGCCGATGCCGAAGGTAGCCCGTTATTGTTTGTGAAGGAACGAAGTAAATAATTTTTAGCCTGAGCGTGCTGCACAAGGAAGGTAAAATAGCATAGTATGATCAACAGGTTTTTAATACTCCGAAAATAAATACTTTGTTTTATAAATTACTGATTACTAGTACAAGAATGACAATGGTACTTGCAATGATTACATAGAATAGCCAATCTCGTTGTTGTTGTGCTTTACTCATGTTTTGAATGGTAATGCGTAAAACTAACAATTCCAAACATGGTTTAAGGAGGAAATAAATAACGTACTAGTTTGAATAGATAAGTGGCGAATTGAAATCAAAACCTAGGCTATTATAAATAAAAAAGAGGACTTGGTAAAAAGTCCTCTTACTATATAAAGTTCCTTATTTAATTCTTTAGCTGCAACCGGTAGTTGTACCACAATTCGGGCACATATAACATGTTCCATTTCGTAAGGTAATATTGCCGCAGCTTCTGCATAGAGGTGCATCAGCACTTGTACCCATCATTTTTTTCTTATCTATTTCTGATAGAACACCTGCGCCCATAGCAACTTTCTGTGGTGAAAGGGCTTCCACTGGTTGTAAATCCGGTTTAGCGGCCAAAGCGGTTACTCGAACATTGCTTAATTCATCGGCACCTTCAACAGGCACATCCCATTCGTCTTGTCCGGTATTAGCTTGAACATGAACTAAATCAGTTCGGCCTAAATATTCATAACCAAGCGCTCTGAAAATATAATCTACAATAGATGTTGCATTTTTGATATTTGGGTGATCTACCATTCCTGCCGGTTCGAATCGAGTGAAAATAAACTTGTCGACGAATTCTTCTAACGGAACACCATATTGTAAACCAATACTTACAGCAATGGCAAAACAATTCAGCATACTTCGCATGGTAGCACCTTCTTTACTCATATCGATGAAAATTTCACCTAATGTACCATCTCCATACTCACCCGTGCGTAAAAACACTGCTTGTCCGCCAACTTTAGATTTAATTGTATATCCACGTCGTTTAGCCGGAAGTGTTTTACGTTCAACTATACGCGAAAGTTGTCGTTTTAATTTGGTATCCGGACTTGCTTGTACACGCTTATTCACCTCATCCAATAATTCCTCAATCGTTAATTTGCTTAAATCGTGTAATACCGATTCAGTGATTTGCTGTATCGTTTCAGCAACTTCTTCTTTATTTTCCTTTGTTTTCTTATCACTTTTATTCGATAAAGGCTGACTCAATTTCGAACCATCACGATAAAGTGCATTGGCTTTCAAACCAAGTTCCCAACTTAACAAGTAACATTCTTTAATTTCATCAACACTTGCTTCATTAGGAAGGTTAATTGTTTTTGAAATAGCACCACTAATAAAAGGTTGGGTGGCTCCCATCATATGAATATGACCGGTATGGTGGATATAGCGTTCGCCTTTTTTACCACATTTGTTAGCACAATCAAAAACAGGTAAATGCTCTTCTTTTAAATAAGGAGCACCTTCTAACATCATTGTTCCGCAAGCATAATCATTGGCCTTTTCAATTTCTTCCTCTTTGAAACCAAGTTCTTCTAATAAATTAAATGTTGGATTCATGTATTCTTCCGGAGTGAAACCTAAACGTTGTAAACATTCTTCTCCTAAAGTGTAATGATTAAATACGAAGGCAATATCGAAAGCACTTTCTACGGATTGATCTAGTTTTTTCAACTCATCAGCAATAAATCCTTTCTCGCTCAAACTTTGATGGTTGATGAATGGCGCTCCGGCAAAAGTTCCATGCCCCTTCGCATACTTTACGATGGCGTCATTTTCTTTTTCCGAGTAACCTAAATTTCGTAACGACGTAGGTATACTTTGGTTGATAATTTTAAAGTAACCTCCACCACTCAATTTTTTAAATTTCACCAAAGCGAAATCTGGTTCTACACCGGTTGTATCGCAATCCATTACTAAACCTATTGTTCCGGTTGGAGCAATAACTGTGGCTTGAGCATTGCGGTAACCATATTTTTCACCTAATTGAACGGCATCGTCCCAGGCTTTGGTAGCTGCTTTTAATAGATAATCCGGACAATACTTTGCTTTAATTCCTTGCGGTTTAATTTCTAAACCTTCATACGCATCTTGTGCATCGTACGCCGCAGCGCGGTGGTTACGCATAACACGAAGCATGTGTGGTTTGTTGTCATTATAACGCGAGAAAGCACCTAAATGCTGGGCCATTTCCGCAGAAGTTTTATAAGCAATACCCGTCATGATAGCTGTTAAAGCACCGGCCATACCTCGGGCTGCTTCGCTATCATAAGGTATTCCTTGCACCATGAGTAAGGAACCCAAGTTGGCATATCCTAAACCAAGAGTTCTGTAATCATAACTTAATTGAGCTACTTCACGAGAAGGGAACTGCGCCATCAACACAGAAATCTCTAACACAACAGTCCAAAGTCGGGTAACATATTCATACCCCGTTACATCAAATTCATTCGTATGTTCATTATAGAAACGGCGTAAATTCATGGATGCCAAATTGCACGCGGTGTTATCTAAAAACATATACTCGCTACAAGGGTTGCTCGCACGAATTTTTCCTCCTTCAGGGCAGGTGTGCCATTCATTAATGGTTGTGTCGTATTGTGTTCCCGGATCAGCGCAACGCCAAGCGGCATAAGCTATTTGCTCCCAAAGGTCTTTAGCCGGAATTTTCTTCATTACCTTACCATCGCTACGACCTTTCAATTCCCAATCTTCACCTTGTTGTAAAGCATGGAAAAACTCATTTGGCACACGAACCGAATTGTTCGAGTTTTGTCCGCTTACCGTGCGATAAGCTTCACCTTCATAATCACTCGGGTAGCCTGCATCAATTAAAGCTTTTACTTTTTTCTCTTCCTCTACTTTCCAATTAATGAAGGTTTCAATTTCCGGATGGTCCATATCTAAACAAACCATTTTTGCAGCGCGGCGTGTTGTTCCGCCGCTCTTGATGGCACCTGCACTTCGATCACCAATTTTAAGAAAACTCATTAATCCGGAACTTGTTCCACCGCCGCTAAGTTTCTCACCTTCTCCACGAATACTGGAGAAATTTGTTCCAACACCGGAACCATATTTAAAAATACGTGCTTCACGTACCCATAAATCCATAATACCGCCTTCATTCACTAAATCATCTTCTACACTCAAAATAAAACAAGCATGGGGTTGCGGACGCTCATAAGCATTTTGTGATTTTTCAAGCACACCCGTGGTCGGGTTTACAAAATAATGCCCTTGTGGTTTACCTGTAATACCATACGAAGAATGTAAACCGGTATTAAACCATTGTGGCGAATTTGGCGCACAACTTTGATTTAAAATCGTATACACTAATTCATCATAAAAAATTTGAGCATCGCTGGTTGTATTGAAATAATTATACTTTTCTCCCCATTGACGCCAACAATCTGCCATTCGATGGGCCACCTGTTTGATGGATGTTTCTCGCCCCAATGTACCATCTTCTTGTGGTACACCCGCCTTACGGAAATATTTTTGAGCAAGGATGTCGGTAGCAATCTGACTCCAATGAGAAGGCACCTCTACATTCTTCATTTCGAAAACTACCTCTCCATTAGGATTACGAATGACCGAAGTACGGTAATCATATTCAAACATGTCGTATGCCGACTTGTTCTCAGAGGTATAATATCGTTCAAATTGTAAGCCTTTGATAGTGCTATTTTTCTTACTCATAAATGGGGACAAAAGATTTTAAAATGAATAATTTTATGGGTTAGGCTTTCACAAAAAAATAAATTAGTTCAGCGAAGATATTTTCTGACCTCAATTCTTTCTCCTTGCTTTTATTCACAAACTGTGAAAAGAAATGTGCATTTCAATATGATTCAATATTATCAAACTGTATAGGGTTGTGAATAAAAAAAAATTATTAATTTGGATTTTTCACGGAGAATACAATCGTGTTTTTTCACTGAAAATGAATAGGTTAAATTTCATATATAGTTTGAAATAGGAAAACTAAGGCCTGTGTTCAGTATTATTGAGTGTCGGAAAACCGGATGAAATCACTATTAGAATCGTTACAACCCTTTTTATCATCTCAGATCAAATAGGTAAACGAACCGTTTGGAATCAATAAGTTCTTGTGTACAAGCACATCGCTTAAGCATCACATTATGGCAAAGGCTTGAATGGCAAAAGCAATCATTTATCCTTACCAAATAAATTTAAACCTCCTGTTTGCTGCGCACAGCTCTCATCATGAGCAAGGTACGTTACATCAATAAGTAATTATTTGGATTATTACGATCAAGCGGTTACTTTTATCGTAAATAAAACAACATGAAGAAAAGCCTTATTCTACTCCTGTTTTGCTTACACGCCAATCTTGGATTTTCTCAACTCGCTGAAAAAGGAACAGGCACGATACAATTAGGATATGGTTTCCCAAGCGTTATGAGTAGTATAGCTCAGGTTATGAATTTCTCGGTTTCTATGGCCGATGATACCAACTCCAGGGCTTCTTTCAGTTATAAACCTATTGGGCCGGTTCATTTTCGATTCGATTATATGGTAGGAGGTAGGGTAGGACTCGGTTTGAGTTCCAACTTTGCAGCGGGAAGATTTACTCTTACCGAACAACATACCAATAGCCAAAGTAAAATAGAAACGAATAAATATTATTTTGATTATAGCAGCGTGAATATCATGGCGCGTACGACCATTCACTTTCTAAAAAGAAATCCTCGACTAGATATTTACTACGCTCATTCCGTAGGCGTCCATTTTTCGAAAGTAAAATTAGACGTTGATTTTATGAATGATAATTTTGATCCGGATCAACAATTTTTCATCGACGAATTCAACAGCTATATGAATAGTTTGTTCAAATTCTTACCGGTTGCCATGGAAGGACAGTTCGGAATTAAATGGGCCCTTACCCCTTATGCAGGTATGTATTTTGAAGCAGGTTACAGTAAGGCTTATTGTCAGCTAGGTTTATTTGCTAAAATTGGTCGTTCACCATCGTATTACCGAAGCGATTGGAAGTATTACCGCTAATGCTAAAAGATTATTCACGCTCTGTGGAATCTCCATAACCTTGTTATAAGGAAAGCAATTACCTTTGCGCCCATGCAAGAAGCTACCCTTGAACAAGCCTTAAAACTCGGTTTAACCGAAGCCGAATTTAATCAAATTAAAATAGTTTTACAAAGAACACCCAACTTCACTGAAACCGCTATGTATAGCGTAATGTGGAGTGAACATTGTAGCTATAAGAATTCCATCAAATGGTTAAAAACGCTTCCAAAAGATGGAAGTAAAGTGTTAGCAAAGGCAGGGGAAGAAAATGCAGGCTTGATTGATATCGGTGATGGATGGGCTTGTAGTTTTAAAATTGAATCACATAACCATCCTAGTGCTATCGAACCGTTTCAAGGAGCTGCAACCGGTGTTGGAGGAATTCATCGCGATATTTTTACTATGGGTGCTCGACCCATTGCTACACTAAATTCCTTACGCTTTGGAAGTCTACAAGATACCAAAACCAAGCATTTATTGAAGGGGGTAGTTAAAGGTATTTCTCATTATGGTAATTGCTTTGGTGTTCCAACAATTGGTGGCGAAGTTTATTTTGAAGATTGTTACCAAACAAATCCTTTGGTAAACGCTATGAGTGTGGGTGTAATGAAAACCGGTAAAACTATTTCAGCTACTTCGTATGGTGAAGGTAATCCGGTTTTTATTGTCGGAAGTGATACCGGTAAAGATGGTATTGGAGGAGCTAGTTTTGCATCAGCGGATATTAATGAAGATTCAGCCAAAGACTTACCTGCTGTTCAGGTTGGTGATCCTTTTCAAGAAAAGAAATTACTAGAGGCCTGCATGGAATTAGTTGAAACCGATGCTATCATTGGAATGCAGGATATGGGTGCCGCCGGAATAACTTGTTCTACCTCTGAAATGAGTGCGAAAGGAAACCATGGTATGCATATTTTTCTGGATAAAGTACCTACTCGACAAAAGAACATGAAGGCATGGGAAATGCTGTTAAGCGAAAGCCAGGAACGTATGTTGATTGTTGTAAAAAAAGGACAAGAAAAAACAGTTACAGATATTTTTGATAAATGGGATATTCATTGCGAAGAAATTGGAGTAGTTACTACAGAACCTCGCTTGAAATTTTTTATGGGCAACGAATTAGTTGCGGATGTTCCGGCGGATAGTTTGGTTTTAGGGGGCGGTGCTCCGGTTTATGAACGTGAGTACACTGAGCCTTCATATTTCAAGGAACGCGATGCGTTTGATTTGCAACAAATTCCTGAACCTAGTGATTTGAAAGCCATAGCTAAACAAATACTTGCCCTACCGAATATTGCCAACAAACGGTTTATTTATAATCAATACGATAGTATGGTTGGTACCGCAAATATTAGTACTAATGCTCCATCCGACGCCGCTATTGTTTGGGTGAAAGAAACCTCGAAAGGTATTGCCTGTACCGTTGATTGTAATAGTCGCTATGTACATGCTGATCCTTATGTTGGTGGTATGATTGCGGTAAGTGAAGCTGCACGAAATGTGGTTTGTAGTGGAGGAACTCCGAGTGCTATTACGAACTGTCTTAATTTCGGTAATCCTTATAATCCGGAAGTCTACTATCAATTTGTATATGCTTTAAAGGGTATGAGCGATGCTTGTAGAAAGTTTGATACACCCGTTACAGGGGGGAATGTTAGTTTTTATAATCAATCGCCTGATGGACCAGTTTATCCAACACCAACGATTGGAATGGTTGGTGTATTAGATGATATTAAACTCCGAATGACCTTAGATTTTAAACAAGAAGGTGATTTAATTTATTTAATAGGCACACCGAAAAACGACCTAGGTAGTAGCGAATATCTTCAAAAAATTTGTGGTGTTAGTTTATCACCTGCACCTTCGTTTAACCTGGATGAGGAAGCCCTCGTTCAACAACATATTTTACGGTTAATACAAGCCGGATTAATACAATCCGCACATGATGTTTCTGAAGGAGGGTTATTTACAACCTTGTTTGAAAGTGCTGCTGTGAATAATCTAGGTTTCACCGTTAAGGCTGAAACGCATTCAATACGTCAGGATGCTTTTTGGTTTGGCGAATCTCAAAGTAGAGTAGTGGTAAGCGTATCACCGAATAACAAAGAAGCCTTCGAACATTTTTTAACGGATCAACCCATGTTGCTATTAGGGGTTGTTTCAAAAGAAATTAATATCAATGGTGATGATTGGGGCAACTTGAATACGTTGCAAACAATCTATAATACAGCCATTGAACAAGAACTCGCTTAGTATATTTCAAAAAGAGTGTATTCAACCAGATTACCTTCCATCGTATTGGATTGAGGGAAATCTGCAAGTAACTTAAGACAAGTCTTATAATCTTCGAATGCTTTGGGTATTTCAGTATATCCAACTGTAATTAGTATGTTGCGAATGAATACCGGTATCTAGCACCTTTCCATAAAAAAAGGCCTCCCGAAGGAAGCCTTTATATATTATTTAGTTGAACGATTTATGCCAATTCTTTAAGGGCTTTGATACGCTCATCTTTATCTTCTTCTTGAGTTAATTTATCATTTTTATCCAAATCAACTAAAATTGGTGCAGCCACAAAGATAGAAGAATAAGTACCGGTTATAACACCTATCATCATCGCAAAGGCGAAACCACGTGTTACTTCTCCACCGAAAATGAATAGAATTAACAACGTTAAGAACACCGTTAAGGATGTCATAATAGTACGACTTAAAGTATCATTAATCGCTGCATTAATAATGTTGGTTTTGCTATCGCCCGGACGTTTACGGAAATATTCACGAATACGATCGAAAACGATCACGGTATCATTCATGGAGAATCCGATAACGGTTAGAACCGCAGCAATAAAGTGCTGATCGATTTCTAAGGAGAATGGAACAACACGACGAAGGAAAGAGAACACCGCAAGAGTTACTAAAACGTCATGTACCAAGGCCACTAAGGTACCAACTGAATATTGCCATTTACGGAAACGAATAAAGATGTACACTGCAATTAACAAGAGCGACCAGAATGTTGCCCAATATGCGCCCTTCTTTAAATCATCAGATATTGATGGTAATACTGTTTGAGAATAGATAATATCTTTTTCTTTAAACGTTTTTACATCATTGGTGGTAATAAATCCACCAGCTTTTAATCCTTCATATAATTTAGATTGAACTTCTTGTTCAATAGTTTTATTCGGATCTTTAATTTTATAAGAAGTAGTGATATTGATTTGATTCTTTGTACCGATAGTTTTTACAATTGGATATTCTTCAAAAACTGGTTTTAGTGCTTCACGTACTTCTTCTGTTTTTGTTGATTTAGGCATTTGAACAGTGTAGCTTCTACCACCCGCAAATTCAACACCATAATCAAATCCATTGAATAATGAAGCAATACCTGCAATCAACACGATGATTGAAATAACATAAGCTTTCTTTCTCCATTCAATAAAATGGAAATGAAACTTCTGAAATAATTTTTCAGATAAGCCGGTAAAATAATTAAAATGTTTTCCTTTACTCATTCGTAAATCTGTAATCAATCTAGATACAAGAATTCCACAGAATAACGATAAGAGAATACCTAAAATTTGCGTTGTTGCAAAGCCAAGTACTGGACCTAAACCAAATATGAATAGAATGATAGCGGTCATTAATACAGTAATGTGACCGTCTAATACAGGACTTAACGAACGACGATAACCTTCATTGACTGCATCTGAATGGGTTTTACCAAGTTTTAATTCTTCCTTAATACGTTCGAAAATGATTACGTTCGTATCTACAGCCATACCAATGGTAAGAACTAAACCTGCTATACCGGCTGCTGTTAATGAAGCATGTAATGCCGCCAAAACACCAACGGTAAATAATAAGTTTAAAATTAAGGCAATATTAGCCACCCAACCAGCAGAGTTGTAATACACTAACATCAACGCAAAAATTACAATAAATGAAATGATAAACGACCACATACCACCATTGATAGATGCTTCACCTAAGGTAGGTCCAACCACTTGTTCTTGAACAATATTAGTAGTAGCAGCTAGCTTACCGGTTTTTAATACGTTGGCTAAATCGGTTGCTTCTTCAATGGTAAATCCACCGGTAATACTCGTACGGCCATTCGGAATTTCTCCTAAAATGTTAGGGGCAGAGTAAACTACATCATCTAACACGATGGCAACTTGCTTACCAACGTTATTCTTAGTAAGTAAACGCCATTTATTGGCACCATCCGGTTTCATTTCCATTGAAACTTCAGGTTTACCTAATGGGTCAAAGTTTGCACGCGTATCTTCAACCGATTCACCATCTAATGGTGGTGTATCCTTGCCAGTTTCCTTTTTAATGGCATAGATATAAAGGATATCTTTCGCTTCGGTTTCAGAACCAACAGGCCCAAATAAAATCTTAAGATCGCGAGGTAAAGAATTTTTTACAACAGGAAGATTTAAGTAGTAATTTAATTTAGCTGTATCCGTACGACGAATCATTCCGGTAATACTTTGATGGAATGGTTTTCCGGTTTTTTGATCGGCAATTGGCATATTGAAACCCATGAAATAAATCAAAGGATGGTCGCTTTCAAACTGTGCTAATTCCGCTTCTTTTCCTTTTTTGCTGGTATCTTTTGCACCCGTTGTTTTTTTAGAAGAGTCTTTCTTCAATAAATTACTTAGCGAAACATTATCGCCAGTATCTTTTGCATTTGCTGCAACAGATAAAGAATCTTTAGACCCATTCAATGAATCAATAACATCTGGTTTCGTTCCGGCTAAATAATTTTTTAAATTTTCATCCGCAGTTTTGAAACTCTCAGCGATATCGGCAATATGATATGTTCTCCAAAATTCTAATTTAGCAGTGGCTTGCAATAAACGACGAATACGCTCCGGATTATTAACACCTGCTAATTCAACAGAAATAATACCTTGGTTCTCATCTAAATTAATATTTGGATTCGCAACACCAAAACGATTTACACGGGTTTCAATTACTTTGTGTGTACGTTTAATCGCATCTATAGCTTCTGCCTTCAAAGCACGAACTACCTCTTCATTGGAGGAGTTAAAATTAATTTTACCTTCTGTTCCTGCTTGTGCAAACATGGAAGCCAAATTCGGATTCACCTTCACATATTCATCCACAAAAAGGGAAATGAAATCGGCCTGACTATTTGCTTTACGAGCACTTGCAGCAGCAATTGCATTGCGTAATCCTGGGTCAGCAGGGTTGTTACTCATGTTACGAACAAGTTCGTCTAAACTTACTTCAAGAACTACATTCATACCACCTTGAAGATCTAAACCTAAATTAAGTTCTTGTTCCTTTGCTTCTTGATATGTGTAATTTGTGAATCCTAACTTCACTACTTTCTTTTCACTTAAGCTATCTAAACTCAATCGTAAACGATCGTCGGATAAAGCATTACGTGCATTGTCATCCAAATTAGGAAATTCCTTACGTAGCTGAGATTCAACTTTTGCCTTTTCCTTTTTTTCAAAATTTCGAACGAAAAACGTGAAAGACAACTGGAACAGAGAAATTAGAATTAGGGCTATAGTGAATAGCCTGATCAGACCTTTTAACTGCATTTCTTGGTATAGTTTTTTTTGAGCGAGCGAAGATACAAACTATTTCAAATTAGAGAATTCTTTTTTAAAACCCTCTAAATCACTTTAAAGAAGAACTAATTGGAGAGGAAATTTTACGTGGTAAGTGTGATTTTGGAATTACAATTTCAAATTGTCTATGAGTCGAACGCCATCTAATACACCGGCATAAACAATATATTGCTCCGCGGTTTGATGAATGTCTCCTCCCAATTCCAATTGTGGTAGTGTTAGTAATTCAAGATACTCCGTTTTAAAACCAACTTTTTCCAAATTATTTATTGATTGGTTGGATAACTCGTTCCAACTTCCTTCCTTGGATTGCATCTTAATCGAACTAAGTTCTTTAAATATATGGACTGCCTTTTCCCGAAAAACGGGAGTTAGTCGGGTGTTCCTTGAACTCATGGCCAACCCGTCGGGTTCACGTAATGTAGGACAAATATTTACTTTTATTTTTAAATTAAGTATATCTACTAACTTATTGATAATCAAGCATTGTTGTAAATCTTTTTCGCCTAAGTAGAGTTGATTTGGTTGTACCGCATGAAGCAATTTTTCAACAATGGTACACACGCCATTGTAATGCCCGGGTCGTTTGGCACCTTCTAAAATTTCATCTAGTTTACCTAATGGATAGGATTTCGAATATGGTTTTTCTTCCGGATACATTTCTTTTACTGAAGGGAGAAATAATACATCAGTTCCGGCCGCAGTTAGCATATCTATATCTTTAGAAACAGTTATTGGGTATTTTTCAAAATCTGACGGGTCATTAAATTGCGTTGGGTTTACAAAAATGCTGCAAACAGTAAGTTCATTTTCAATTTTTGAAGCACTTATTAGGGAAATATGTCCTTGGTGAAGCGCTCCCATGGTTGGAACAAATCCTATGCTCTGATTTTTGAATGTTAGATAGTTTTGTAAATCAGACGCTGTTTTGAAGATATACATAGAATTCCAAAAGTAAAGGGGAGGTAACTAATTGGTTGCAAAAAATACATAATATTTTTGTACCTTCGCACGCTGATAATTATAATTCAGCTTAAATAATTCGTAAATGTCTCATATACAAAAGAAAAAAGTTCTTTTTATTTCACATGAGTTTGCTCCGTACAACGAAGAAACAGATTTTGCCAAGATTTTAAACCTTTTAGCGGTTAAATCCAATGAAACGGGTTATGAAGTACGAGCTATTATGCCTCGATTTGGTACCATTAATGAAAGAAGACATCGTTTACATGAGGTAGTTCGATTATCTGGTATCAATATTCAAGTTGACAAGGAAGACCATCCTTTAATAATTAAAGTAGCTTCATTACCGAATGCACGCTTACAAGTGTATTTTATGGATAATGAAGACATGTTTAAGCGCAAACAAACATTTCATGATGAAAGTGGTATTGCCTTTGAAGACAATGCAGAGCGCACTATCTTTTTCTGCAAAGGAGCATTGGAAACAGTGAAGAAATTTGGATGGCCACCCGACATTATTCATGTTCATGGCTGGATGAGTGCTTTAATACCTATGTATATTAAAAGCTATTACAAGAAAGAACCTGTGTTCTCTAATTCTAAGATAGTTTTTTCAGCTACTAAAGCCACACTGAAAGAGAAGTTAGGAGAAACCTTCTCAAAACAAGTACTGGCAAGTACGCCATTGAAAGAAAAGGACCTCGAAATTTATAAAGACGGTGCTCATTTTGATATGACCTTGGGTGGTGTGAAGAACGCAGATGCAACTATTTTTACCGATGAAGTGGTAGAAGAAGATGTAACTGCAATGATAAAACCAAGCCGCTCGAAAAAGATGTTAAAGTTCAGCGCTGATTCAGAGGATGTAACAGATATTATGGAACTCTATAGTAATTTGGCCGGCAAATAATTTCATGATTCGAAATTTTAGCGGTTTTATTGCCGCCTTAAGTGGAGTGATACTGTTTATGAACAGTTGTAAAGAAAATACCATTCTTCCTCCTGATTTAGTACCCGTTGTTGATAATATACATACTTTTCAGGCAGATAGTTTTAGTCTTATTAGTAATACTATTTTTCAAGATTCGATTTTAACCGGAGGTTCCTTAGGTAGCGTAAGTGTTTCAAACAATGCTTCCTTTTACCATGCTTTAGGAACTATTACAGGTAATCCGGAATTTGGTTATACACATGCTTCTATGCACGTTGAATTGGTTCCACCAAGTTCTAATTATACCCATAAAGGGTATGATCCCATGTTCGATTCCATCGTGCTTTCATTGCCTTATATCAATACGTTTGGAGATAGTATAGCGGGGCCGGATCAATATTTCTTGGTTTACCGTTCTTTAAAATCGTTTCCAAAAACGAGTCCGCAATATGAAAATACACTCGATTCGTTTGAGGTAAATAAACCAATGGGTTCTTACACCATGAATTTCAATCAATTCAGGAAGGATACCAATAACAAGACCATGCGAATTAAACTGGCATCTTGGTTTGCCGATAGCTTAAAAGCACAAATGGATTTGTTAGCCGCCGGTGGGGCAACATCAAGCTATGAAAAATTTCTGGATTGGTGGCGTGGTTTTTATGTAACATCGATTTCAAGTCAAGGAAATACCTTAGGTTATTTCAATACCTATGGAGCACGCATGTATGTGTATTATCGGTATTATAAAGATACAGCCCATACAGATGTCGATACCACCATTGATGTGTTTGCATTCGATCCTAGTTACTGTAACCGATTCAATCATATCGAACGACGATATACAGGTTCTAATGCGGTTAATTACCTGAATTCGGGTGCAGCTTCAGGTGATTCTTTATTGCATATTCAAAACCTTCCTGGTTTAGCCACTATCATTAAGTTCCCATATTTGCCAACATCTGAAAATGTACTGATAAATAGGGCCGTTCTTACCTTGTACTCCGCGTTGCCATTAAATGCCATGATTGATTCATCGGTTTATGGTATGGTTCCAAGATTTCAGGTTTTTAGAGTTGATCAAGGCACAGACAAAATTCTGAATGAGTACACGTCGCTTGGAGCAGGATTTGTAGATGCTAAAAGAAGGGAAGTAACTGTTTATGGTCAGAAGTATTTACAATATAATATTTATCTGTCAGAATCAATTCAAAACATGATTTCTACCCAAGATACCACCTTCCGTTTGAAAATAATGGGATTGAGTGATGTTTATCCTGGCGCCTATGGAAGCATTCTAAAGGGGAGTACCTCAAAAATGGATTCTCTTCGACCTAAACTCAATGTAATTTACACCAAGATTAATTAATTTTAACCACAAAAAAGTATGTGTGGAATAGTAGCTTATATCGGTAAAAAAGAAGCGTATCCTATTCTGGTTAAAGGTCTTAAGCGACTTGAATACCGAGGATACGATAGCGCAGGCGTTGCCTTACTCAATGGAAGTTTAAACGTTCATAAGAAGGAAGGTAAGGTAAAAGATCTTGAAGATTTTGTTGTAAACCTTAACACCTCCGGAAATATGGGTATCGGCCATACCCGATGGGCTACACATGGTGTTCCCTGCGACCGGAATGCACATCCACACACCTCTAATTCGGGTAACCTAGCTATTATTCATAATGGCATTATTGAAAATTACGCAGCTATCAAAGAGGAACTTTCGCAACGTGGTTATTCTTTCACGAGTGATACCGACACGGAAGTGATGTTGAATTTAATTGAAGATATTCAACAAGAAGAAAAATGTGTGATTGAAGAAGCTGTTCGTATTGCACTCAATGAAGTGATTGGCGCCTATGCTATCGTTTTAATTGATAAGCGGGAACCTAATAAGCTAATAGCCGCACGTAAAGGAAGTCCTTTAGTTATTGGTATCGGAAAAGAAGAATTTTATGTTGCCTCTGATGCTTCGCCTATTATAGAATACACGAATAACGTCGTTTATTTGAATGATGAAGAGTTAGCCATTTTAAATCGAGATGGAGGTCTGGAAATAAAAACCTTAGGCAATATTTCAAAATCACCTTATATCCAGAAACTAGAAATGGATTTGGAGAAAATTGAAAAGGGTGGATATGAACATTTTATGTTGAAAGAAATCTTTGAACAACCTCAAGTTATTCAAGATTGTATGCGGGGAAGAATGAATGCCGATCAAGGTTGGATTAAACTTGGCGGTGTCAATGAATTCTCGAATCGAATTAATAATGCTAAACGTATCATCATTACCGCTTGCGGAACATCCTGGCATAGTGGTTTAATTGGAGAATATTTAATTGAAGAATTAGCACGCGTTCCGGTTGAAGTTGAATACGCTTCGGAATTTAGATATCGTAATCCGATAGTTACAGAAAAGGATGTAATACTAGCGATTTCACAATCGGGTGAAACCGCAGATACATTAGCCGCTATTCAGTTTGCTAAAGAACGTCAAGCATTAATATATGGTATTTGTAACGTGATTGGTTCTTCCATTGCACGTGAATCACATGCTGGTTCATATACTCATGCCGGTCCGGAAATTGGTGTTGCCTCTACGAAAGCTTTTTCGGTGCAGGTAACTATCTTAACGCTTATGGCTTTGCAATTGGCACAATCGAAAGGTACCATTTCTCAAAGTCGTTTACGACAGATTTTGTTTGAACTGGAGCAAGTGCCTGAAAAAGTAAAACAAGCGCTAGCGCTAGATAATGTGATTAAAGAGATTGCAGTTAAGTATCATCAGGCAAAAAACTTCTTGTACTTAGGTAGGGGTTTAAGTTTCCCTATTGCTTTGGAAGGGGCGTTAAAACTGAAAGAAATTTCTTATATCCATGCAGAAGGTTATCCGGCTGCAGAAATGAAACACGGTCCTATTGCCTTAATTGATGAGAATATGCCGGTTGTTTTTATTGCTACTAACAAGAGCGCGCATGAAAAGATTGTTTCCAATATTCAAGAGGTTAAAGCAAGAAAAGGTAAGGTGATTGCAATTGTTTTACCGGGCGATACGACCATTAAAAAATTAGCTGATGATGTAATTGAAATTCCGGAGACAGATGAGTTATTATCACCCTTAGTTTCGATTGTGCCGCTTCAATTACTGTCCTATCATATTGCATTACTTCGTGGTTGTAATGTTGATCAACCAAGAAATTTAGCTAAAAGTGTTACCGTAGAATAGATTATAGTTGAACCTTATTTGGGTTTAATAAAAAAAATCCGCCAAGAAAAAATGGCGGATTTTTTATGTCGAAAATTTATAGAAGGTTAACGACTGCGGCGATGATGTGCGGCACGAAGATGCGCATGGCGGTGACGCATTTTTTTATGGCGAAGCTGACGAGCATCACGACGATGTTCTCGATGTGCTTTTGTCATTCGATGATGGCGATGTTGCATGGTACGTTTGTGTGGAGCGCGATGTCTGGGATGAGCTTGTAAGTTAGAAGTTGAAAGGAAAAAACAGAACAGGAAGGCAAAAAGTGAGGTTAATACAAAAATTTTCTTTTTCATTTTTTAATCAATTTGTGGCGACAGACCTTTCGTTTTCCCAAAAGGTTTAAGAGGGATATAAAATAAAAAAACACAACCGAAGTTGTGTTACAAAAATTGTTTATTGAAAATTTCTTACTAGAAGGATTTTTCTGTACGTGGGCGAGCCTCAGCTACACGCAAGGCTAATCCCATCACTTCTTTTCCATTCAATCCGTCGATAGCAGCACGTGCGGCATCATCGGGCATTTCAACGAAACCGAAACCTTTGCTTCTGCGGGTGAATTTGTCAATAATAATTTTGCAGGAAGTTACTTCACCAAAGCTGGCAAACAATTCCGATAACTGGTTTTCTTCCATTCTGAATGGAATGTTGGATACGTAAATATTCATTATGAAAAATTAAGACTTAAATGACAATGTAAAACTAAATTATACTTTCTTTTTTATTTTGGATGCGAAGATAGCGTGCATTCGTTTTCCTTCTAGCTTAGGCATTCCTTCTAACGAACCGAATTCTGCTAATCGTTCGGCAAATTTCAATAGAATGAGTTCCCCTCGATCTTTAAACATTATTGCACGACCTTTAAACTGCACATAGGCTTTCACTTTATTTCCTTCTTGAAGGAATTTTTCAGCGTGCTTAGCTTTAAAATCAAAATCGTGATCATCCGTATTCGGTGTAAAACGAATTTCTTTTACTTCACTTTTTTGTGATTTGGCTTTTTGTTCCTTTTCCTTACGTTTCTTTTCGTACATGAATTTGTTGTAATCTACTGCACGACAAACAGGAGGAACTGCTTGCGGAGATATTTCAACTAAATCCACTTCTAAATCCTGACAAATGGAAAGCGCTCTGTCTATGGAATAAACCCCTGGTTCCAGATTTTCTCCAACTAACCTTACTTCTGCTACATCAATTTCTCTGTTTATGCGGTGTTCTCTTTCTTTCTTAAAAGGACGTCTGTTATTTCTTTGTGGAACCATTCAAAAATTTAATGATACAAATATATTGGTTTCAATGAAGTAACCAATATTATTTATAAATTATCCTTAAAATGTTATAACCTTTAAATCGTCGGCAAAACGAAGTCGACCTGCTGTTTTGGCTGCGATTTCATCCGTACTCACATCGGAAGCATGTTCAATACAAACGAAGCCTTCCGGGGTAATATCAAACACGCCTAAATCAGTTACTACTTTTTTCACGCATCGAAGTCCTGTAATTGGCAATGTACATGCCGATAATAATTTGGAATTGCCAGCTTTATCGGTATGTTGCATGGCTACGATAATATTTTTGGCACTTGCTACTAAGTCCATAGCACCACCCATTCCCTTCACCATTTTACCCGGAATTTTCCAGTTGGCGATATCACCATTATCCGCAACTTCCATAGCGCCTAAAACGGTTAGTTGAACTTTGCCGGCGCGAATCATACCAAAACTCATGGCTGAATCAAAAAAGGCAGATCCTGGTAACGTGGTAATTGTTTGCTTACCAGCGTTTATTAAATCAGCATCTTCATCACCTTCAAACGGAAAAGGGCCCATACCCAATAAACCATTTTCACTTTGCAAAACAACCTCAATCCCTTCCGGTATATAATTGGCAACTAAGGTTGGAATACCAATTCCTAAATTCACATAATAGCCATCTTGTAATTCCTGCGCAATTCGTTGTGCAATTTGATTTTTGTTTAAAGGCATAGAATCTATTAAGGGCACAAATTTATAGGTTTATCTAGAATCTGCAAGAAGCTATTTCAGAGTTCTAACGAAAGGCTATGCGTTTTGACTTAAAAAAAAGACGAGTCTGGATAACTCGTCTTTTAGGTGTTAAAGGCAACTGTCTTCTATCGAAGGAATAACATTTCACGATATTTCGGAAGTGTCCAGATACTATCGTCCACAATTAATTCCAATTTGTCGGCATGGTATCGAATGGTATCAAAAAATGGTTTGATTTCGTTACAATACATGGTTGCTCTTGAATGCATTGAATCAACGGCGTTCGCTTTTTTGCGAGCCAGTATCATGTTTTCTACCAAGGTGCTAATTTGATTAATATGCTCCGAAATTTTCTCAATAATTTCAATTTGAGATTGCATGGTTTCTTTTTTCAAACCTATTTCTTTCAACCCTTTTACATTTTCAATTAACAGGTTTTGATATTTAATAGCCGAAGGCAGAATGGTATTACTGGCGAGATAACCCATAAGACGTGCTTCAATTTGAACCTTCTTTACATATTCTTCCAACATGATTTCATGGCGAGCTTCTAATTCAACTTCAGTAAAAATTTTATGCTCTTGAAACAATCGTTTAGCGCTTTCTGTATGAAAAACATTTAAGGCACTTGGCGTATCTTTAAAGTTATTCAATCCACGTTTTTCTGCTTCTTTTGCCCAAGCATCACTGTAGTTATCGCCTTCAAATCGAATATTTTTACTTTCTGTAATATATTTTCGAATGATTTGCATTAGGGCGAGTTCTTTTTTCTCACCTTTTTCAATTAAAGCATCTACTTCTTTTTTAAAGGCAATGAGGGTATCTGCCATAATTGTATTCAGAATAGTCATAGGCCAAGCACAATTTGCAGAAGAACCAACTGCTCGGAATTCAAATTTATTACCTGTAAATGCGAACGGACTCGTTCTGTTACGGTCGGTATTATCCATCAAAAGTTCCGGAATATTCTTGTGAATATCCATTTTCAGCATAACTTCATCTTGTTCAGTGAACTTACCAGTAACACGCTCTTCAATTTCATCGAGAACTTTATTCAAGTAATTGCCAACAAAAACTGAAATGATTGCCGGAGGTGCTTCGTTGGCGCCTAATCGAAAATCGTTGGTTGAAGAAGCGATAGAAGCACGTAGCAGATCTGCATGCGTATGAACAGCTTTTAATACATTTACAAAGAACGTTAGGAACATCAAATTAGTTCGTGGTGTTTTGCCGGGTGCCAATAAATTAATACCGGTATCGGTAGCTAAACTCCAATTGTTATGCTTACCACTTCCATTTACACCAGCAAAAGGTTTTTCATGCAGAAGTACTTTAAGTTTATGTCGTTTTGCCACTTTTTGCATTACATCCATCAACAAGGAATTATGATCTACTGCAATATTTACTTCTTCAAAAATCGGAGCACATTCAAATTGTGATGGCGCCACTTCATTATGACGGGTTCGAAGGGGTATTCCCAATTTATACGACTCTTGCTCAAAATCTTGCATGTAAGCAAAAACACGATCAGGAATAGCTCCAAAATAATGATCTTCAAGTTGTTGTCCTTTAGCCGGACTATGACCGTATAGGGTTCTACCCGTTGCTAATAAGTCGGGGCGGGCATTTGCCAAGGCTTCATCGATAACAAAATATTCTTGTTCCCAACCCAGGGTAGGAGTTACTTTGGTTACATTTTTATCGAAGTAATGACAAACATCCAACGCTGCTTTGTTTAAGAGGTCAAGAGCACGAAGCAATGGGGTTTTAGTATCAAGTGATTCGCCACTATATGAAATAAACACCGTTGGAATACAAAGCGTTTTGCCGTCGGCTTGTTCTATTATAAATGCTGGAGAGGTTGGATCCCATGCGGTATAACCACGCGCTTCAAAGGTTGCGCGGATACCACCATTTGGGAAACTAGAAGCATCTGGTTCTTGTTGTGTTAGTGCATCACCATCAAATAATTCTAACGCAGAACCATCACTTTTGAGCGTGAAAAAAGAATCGTGCTTTTCAGCCGTTGCTCCTGTTAAAGGTTGAAACCAGTGCGTGTAATGTGTTACGCCTCTATCCATAGCCCAGGCTTTCATGCCACTCGCAATTTGATCGGCCATTTTACGATCGATTTTTGTACCTGATTTAACCGAGTTTACAAGACTTTTATATGCTTCATCTGTAAGGTATTCGCGTTGGACTTTACCTGAAAATACATTCACTCCAAACAGCGATGTAATTTTCTTATTGTCGTAGCTGCTGATGTTTTGTGCGCTTTCGTTAATCGTTTTAATCGCGCTGAATCGTAAATTAGGCATAAATATTATATTTTTTGCAAATGTTATAAAAATTCTACTAAATCCAAATAAAATGACAAGTTATTCTTCAAAAATAATACATATTATATTTTATAATGTAAAAATTATTTTATTTTTCCCAGAATAAATTCAAACTTGTATCTTCAACCAAACAATATTAAGATGTATTCAACACCAAGTATTTCAGAAATGAAAAATGAAGCTCTTTCAAAGTTAGAAGGACAATGGGGGAATGGAGCAATTAGTTATTTAGTAATGATTATTCTGCTCATGATTCCGTTTGCAAGTTTTTTTATTTCAGGGCCACTTCAATTAGGAATTGCCGGAACTTTTTTAAAAGTGAGTCGAGGAGGTAAAGCGGAAATCAACGATTTATTCGATGGGTTTAGGAATTTTGGAAATGCTTTTTTATTATATCTGTTAATGTCAATTCTAATAATTATTGGAGTTATTTTCTTGATCGTACCGGGGATAATTATTGCCTTGGCGTTATCGCAATCGTATCGAATTTTAAAAGATAATCCGGAAATCAATGCAATCGATGCAATGCAACGAAGTTTTGACCTTATGAAAGGACATAAAGGGGATTATTTTGTGCTAACCTTGAGTTTTATCGGTTGGGCTATTCTTTGCTTATTTACCTTGGGTATTGGTTTCTTATTTTTAGCGCCATATTACAGCACAACTTCATCTGTTTTTTATAATCACATTACCAATTATAAGGATCAGGAATTAGAGCAATTAGCCACGGAAGTTGCTTAATTTTATTGAACTGTTTTCAGATGAATCAAATTTTCTGGTTGCTTCATATCATAAAATGAAACCCCATCTGTTAGCATGCAGACTAGTATACTGTCGATAGGAATTAAGTCCACAAAATTCTCGCCAGTTGTTATACTAAGTTGTTGCGGTATCATTGGATTGGAAATATCGAAGGTTCGAATTCCAGTTCCGTTATCGCAAACGAAAAGATAGTTATTGTGTACAGCAAGTCCGAAAGGATTGTCGAGGTTAACCGTATGAACAAGTTGCGGATAGTACAAACTGCTCACATCGTAAACTTGTAACTGATTGATTGTGCTTCCATTACAACGTGTACCTCCATGAATAGTTAAATAAGCATAATTGCCAGAAACCACTACCGGGTCGCAACCGTTAAAGTGATTTACATAGTTTTCTTGAACGGGTTGAGCCGGATTGTTTAATTGATAAATGAACATTCCGGTGTTCGAGGCAATAAATAATTTATTGTTGTAAGGGAAAATGGTTTCGATACCAAAACCAATATAGGTTTTACTTACAAAGGTAATTTTTGATGAATCAGAAATATTAAAAGCATAGAGATAACTCGAGTTCGATCCATCAACGGCATACATATAATCGCCAACAATCGTAAATTTTGCCAAAGAACCACCGGTACCTGTATTGGAAACTAAACCCGGATCGGTAGAACTACTGTTTTTACTACAGCCAAAACACAATAAGATAGCTAAGGCTGCCATCAACAAGGAATACTTATATGGAATTTTCATTATCGTTTGCATTTTGGGTTTACTAATAACTTTTCAGTCCAGCCAATCACAGTACCTAAATTCGGATCAACACATTCAAAATAAACACCTTGATGAGGAGGTGAAGTTTGACTTACTCCGGGGAAAACTTGTTGAACTCGTGATGTTGGTACCGGATGGGTTATGTCGGAAATATTAATGGAAACTAAATCAGACATATTGTTTGTATAGAGGACATCATTTTTAATAGAAATTTCGGAACAACCATACACAGTTATAAAACCAATTTTAGAAGCATTCTCTGGAACCAGGCTGTTGATAATATGGATCCCTTTGCCGGTTTCTACCTGAAACGTAAACCCTTTATAGTAATAAATTTTTCCGGCATTTTCAGTAGGGCGTGCACTTTCAAATTGAATTATTTTAATGGTTGACGAATCTGCATAAACGGGTGCATATCCCATCACTTCGCCAGGGCCTGAATTGGTGTTGCAGGCACCTAAGAGCAATAGGGCTATGATGGGTATATACTTAATTACACGAAGCATGTTTTTTTTATTTTCATGGACGAATGTAAGATTGGTCTTGTTAGTAGCTAAAACGGAATGATAAAAAATCCTGAGGATGCCTTAATATTGTTCTGTTAAGATATTAATTGAATTTAAAAACTTAGGCTTTGTCGAAAAGTACCAAACGAACATTCTTTCAGAAACTTAAAAGAATAATGATGTATTTGGTTCTAGCGAACCTGCTATACATTTTTCTAACTAAATGGATAAATCCTCCGGTGACTACCATCATGATTGGCTCGTTATTTCAAGGATATGGCTTAAAAAGAGATTATATTGATGCAGAGGAAATGGGTAATAATGCAAAACTAGCTGTGATTTGTGCGGAAGATCAGTTATTTCCAGATCATAACGGGTTTGATTTTGATGCAATCAAAAAGGCTATGAAATACAATGATAATCCGAAACATAAGAAACTCAAAGGGGCGAGTACCATTTCACAACAAACAGCCAAAAACGTGTTCTTATGGAATGGAAGAAATTGGATTCGTAAAGGATTAGAAGTGTATCATACGTTTCTGATAGAATTAATTTGGCGGAAAAAACGAATACTTGAAACGTATTTAAATGTTGCTGAAATGGGCAAGGGCGTTTTCGGTATTCAAGCAGCGTCTAGGTACTATTACAACAAGGATGCATCTAAACTTACTAAATCGGAAGCGGCTTGGATTGCGAGTATTCTTCCTAATCCAAAGGTTTGGGATATTAAAAAACCGTCGTCTTCGCTTCAACGAAAACATAACTGGATTCTAAAACAGATGAATAACCTAGAAGATGATCCGGAAATCGCAGCCCTTATAAAAAACTAATGTTGAATCATTCAACCTTACATATTGTTCTCATAACCATTACCTGCAGCCATGAAAGATTTTCGTAAGCTGGAAAATTTACATATTGTCTTTTGGTTGTTTAAGGATGCCAGCTGGGCAGCCAATTTTCGGGTATTAGGAGTAAGTATGATCTTACCAACCCTTTTTGTAGCTATTTATTTGTTGATCAAAAATTGGGACAACCTTGAAGAGCGTTTTCATAACTTAGCCGTGGCACTTTGGATAACAGCTAATAGCTTATGGATGGTAGGCGAATTTTTTAAATGGGATGAAGCCCCATATCATCTTCGAAAATGGTGCTTACTTCCATTTAGTATTGGTATACTCTTGATAGTTATTTATTATGTTTTCTATTGGAAGAAAGTTGGAAAGGGTTCTTCAAATGTAAACTAAATGTTAATAAAATTGCTTTTCACACGTTTTGTTTTATTTCCGGGTTATTAGAACCAGAAAAGATTTTTACATGTCCAATTTTACTCCTGAAAATGAATTGCTTCAAGCAAAACAGCTTACTTTTCCGCCTATTCGGCCCTTATATCAGAAAAATTCGGAATTTGATCAGTTACCGGAGGAAGCAAGTTTCTTCGAAGATTTTGCTGAAGAATTTGATTTGATTTTTCAAGGCCCATCCGATATTTGCTTGTCGAATATTCTGAGTTATTTTCAAGAACCCGTGAGGGGATAAGACCTTTCACTTGAATACACCACGCTTTTAGGTCGAGTAACTCTTTCCTAGGTTTAGGTTATTCAAATCGAATATTCTTGAATTCCACGAGATTACCAACCTTGGGTTAGAATGTCAGCCAAGTGTGCTGTTTTCATTGCTAATTGCTGATGTTTTATGACTCCCTCAATATGCATTAAACACGAAACATCGGTAGAAATTAGATAATCTGCATTCGCTTGTAATGCACTGTTTACCTTAGTTTGAGCCATTCCTACGGAAATAGGTTCGTATTTAACTGCGAAAGTGCCACCAAAGCCACAACATGTTTCGCATTCTTTGTTTTCTATTAATTCTAGTCCTTTTACCTGAGCTAATAACGTACGTGGTTGTGATTTAATGCCGCATTCGCGCAGGGCACCACACGCATCATGATAAGTAGCTTTAGCCTGTAAGGCTGCACCGAAATTGGTAAAATTTAAAACATCAACTAAAAATTCCGATAACTCAAAGCTACGTTTACCAATAAGTTTCGCTTCATTATGACAACTTCCATTATTAAAAATTTCTTCGAAACTACCTCGTACATAACCTATACAAGAACCGCTCGGTGCAACAATATATTCGGAGCCTGAAAAATCATGTATGAATTTCTCACTCACTTGCTTCGCTTCTTTCATATATCCGGCATTGTAAGCAGGTTGACCGCAACACGTTTGGTTCGGATTATAACTAACCTCACAGCCAGCTTTTTCTAGCAGTTTAACCGTGTTCATACCCACCTGAGGATATAACTGATCAACAAAGCAAGGAATAAAAAGTTGAACTTTCATGCTTCTATTATTTAATGGAGGTTTGATAATTTAAATGACACATTTTTAAAGCGGCAATAGCAGCTTCTTCTCCTTTATGGCCATGTTTACCACCTAAACGATCCCAAGCTTCATCCACCGAATTTACAGTAAGTACTCCAAAAATAACTGGAATACGTTGCGTTGCATTAAGATGCGTGATACCCTGGGTTACGGATTGACACACATAATCGAAATGTGGTGTTTCGCCTTTTATTACACAGCCCAAAGCAATAATAACTTGGGCACGTTTTAATTCGATTGTTCTAAAACAAGCATTCGTTATCTCGATGGCTCCTGGAACTTGCAGGTAATAAACGTTGAGCGAAGGAAATTTAGAAAGAACATGCTGCACACCGCGTAGTAATTCAGCTATAATTTTTTCATTCCATTCGGTATAAACGATAACAACCTGCAAATCTGAATCGATATGCAGGTTGTTATACTCAAGTAAGCTCTTACTTTCCGAAGAAGTAGCCATGTAGGTTAAACAGGTTTGTATTCACCTAAACGGGCAAGATTTCGGTCGGCATATTGCGATTGTTGGCTTTGAGGAAATTCCAACTTAATACGCTTATATAATTTTATAGCTTCTTCTTTATTGTTTTTGATTTCATTAGCCATTGCTGCACGCTCCAAGTAAAGCGGCGACAATAACATATTATCTTTATCGTCGGAGGCTTCTAAATAATATTTAATAGCATCATCCGTTTTGCCTTGTTCCATTAAGGCATCACCTAAGGCTCCTTTGGCTACTTTTTCAACCATGGTTCCTTTACCATCGAATTCTTTTAAATGCTTTTCAGCATTCTTAAATTCACCTTTCTTTAAATAACAAACTCCAGCATAGTAATGCGCTAAATTTCCTGCAGGCGTTCCACCAAATTTATCTATGATTTTCAAAAATCCAAGATGATTACCATCACCATTCAAAGCAAAATTGATGGAGTCCATTCCAAAATAACTTTGAGCTGCATAAATAGCTTCATTTGATTTTTGAACTTTCGGTCCGCGTAAAAAATAATTGTAAGCCCAATAACCTAAACCGATGGCAAGCACCGCGATGAGCGTATTATTAATTATCTTTTTATTATTCTCATACCATACCTCAATGCTATGAATGCGATCCTGCGCGGTAGGAATATTATCTTCGATGGCTTCTTGCTGAACAACTGTGGTTTTGCGAGGTGCCGTATATAAATCTTGTTTTGCCATGGGCTTCTTTTTTGAAGGTCGCAAATATAGTAAATTAAACTTTTTTTCCCAATTATTGATTTTCTTTTACTTTTTGCTCCAGATTTCAACTTGTTGATAAGTACCAGACTGAACCCGAATAAGGTAGTTGCCAGAGCTTAAATACCCTAATGGCAGGCTTTCTTTAAACATTTTTCCATCAGCAGCAAAATGAAATTCTCCATAGTTTTTGCCGTTCAAATCATGAACCCAAATGGATACAGGCTCCCTAAATACATTATCAAAAGATATAATAGGGTTGTTTTCTGAAGGGTTAGGATAAATTAAAAGTGACCTAATTCCTTGATCGGTTGAAGGTAAACCTAAAGCATATCCTTGTCCGTAAAAAGTACCATTGGTAACATTTACGTTAGCACCGGTAGCAACAGCATTTAATTGCAAGACGGGTATTTTCATACCTTGCCCTAACCATTTATACTCGATTGGGTTGCTAGGAAAACCTATAGTTCCTAAAGGCGTACTTACGGAATCGATACGTTTAATGTTAGATTCAACGCGCAGCACGTCAAAAGTACCGGCGGGAGTAGTTAGTCGGCCCCATGCATCCACGGTATTAACTCGAACTTGATTTCGTTTCAAACCGATACTAATCGTAGAATCGATAGGAATTGAAATATTATAACCGGATTGTGAGCTATCCACATCTCCAAAAGTTAATGGGAATCGATATAAAACATCCGGAGACGTGTAAAGGGCAGGAACAGGTACAGCTAAACTTCCATTGAACGACATATTTGCACCGAAGCCTTTCACTTCTAACCGACTATCATTTCCTGCATAATTATAATACATATAAGCGTCGCTAACGGTACCTCCGGAAATTAGTCCGCTATTGTTTAACAAAGGCTCTGCATAATCGCATCCAAAGAATAACAACTGAAATACCAAGGGTGTAGCCGACATACTTAAGAAGTTCTGATAAACGGCATTTCCACTCAGTTGCGATTCATCCCAAACGGCATTGGCACCATTTATATTTTGGGCTGTTGTTGTATTTGAATTAAATGAAGTAAACAATACGCTATCGGGTAAACTACTGGCGGTGGTTGGTTTAGGAAAGTCGGCCCGGGTTAGCGTAATTGGTGTTTGAGCTGAACTTTGATAAACAATGCCAATAAAGATAAACAGTAACCATTTTGCCATTACATGAAAATTAAGGAGCGTAAATGTATTGCTTCAACGCTGTAATTTCAAGTAAGGCAGGGAGGAAATAGGTTAAATGAATTTATTAATATAACTGACACGTTTCATTCATCGTAACACCATTGTTTGTGCTATTCACAGAATTATCTTCACATTCCTGTGCAGCAACTTTTTTAGTATTACGAATGGTAAATTCATGCACCGCAGAATCGGGTAAGCTAGGCGGATGCCCTGAATATTTTACCACACACTGACAGATATACTCATGCGTACATGAACTCATAAACATAACTACTGCAGCAATCGTAAAAAAAGGCAAAAATTTCTTCATGCAGGTAAAATTGAGTCAAATATAGGGTTGTAAAATTTTTTTGCCAACATTTATGAAATATATTTACCCGGTTAACACAAACTATGGTTTCCACACCGGTTATTGAAAATTTGGAATTATTAGCCAGGCAAGTAGTAGAGGGTTTTATAATTGGGTTGCATAAAAGTCCGTTTCATGGATTTTCGGTTGAATTTGCTGAACATCGATTGTACAATTCAGGCGATAATTTGAAGCATATTGATTGGAAGGTTTTCGGACGAACAGATCGTTTGTTTGTTAAAAAATATGAAGAAGAAACCAATCTCCGTTGTCAGATAGTGATTGATACATCTTCGTCGATGCTCTTTCCCGAAGCACATGAGAAACATAATAAAATTCAATTTTCGTGTTTAGCATCGGCTGCACTCATAACGTTATTAAAGAAACAATTGGATGCCGTTGGACTTTCCATGTTTGACTCTTCGCTACATTTTCATTCGGCATGTAAATCAAATACTGTTCATCATAAAATGTTGATGGCAACTTTGGAAAAAACGTTGGATTTGAATAAACAGAATCAATCCACTCAAGCTACCAATGTTTTGCATCAAATTGCTGAGAATATTCATAAACGAAGTTTAGTGGTTATTTTTAGTGATATGCTTGATCGTGTTTCTGAGCAAGATGAATTGTTTGATGCATTGCAACATTTAAAATATAATAAGCATGAAGTAATTTTATTTCATGTACAAGATAAAAAACTTGAAGTTGAATTTGAGTTTGAAAACCGACCCTATGAATTTATTGATTTGGAAAGCGGTGAACGAATAAAAATGAACTCGAATCAATTGAAAACGGCCTATGTGGAGAAAATGAATTTCTACAGGCAGCAATTATCTTTAAAATGTAGTCAGTTCGGTATCGACATCATCGATGCGGATATTAATGAAGGCTACGATCAAATTCTGAAATCTTATCTTATCAAGCGAAATAAAATGGTTTAGTTATGCTAAAGAAATTAACATACACCCTAGGGCTTTGTGCCATCATTACAACTATGGAAGCTCAAACAGTAAAAAAAGAAGTAAAGGAATATTTGCCTGCGAAACGAGGAACTGTATCCGACAATTATTTTGGAACTACTGTAACGGATCCATATCGTTGGTTAGAAGATGAAAATTCGGAAGAGACCAAAGCTTGGGTAGAAGAACAAAATGAAAAAACCGCTGCGTTTCTTTCTGAAATTGGTAGCGTAAAAAGGGTCCATAATGAACTTAAAAATATGTGGAATTTCGAGAAGTATGGTAATCCTTTTAAAGAGGGTAAATACTACTTCTTTTATAAAAACGACGGACTCCAAAATCAATCTGTATTGTACGTACAGGAGGGTTTAAATGGAACGCCAAAAGTTTTTCTTGATCCAAATAAATTAAATGAAAAAGGAACTTCGGCTTTAGGCTCTTTTGAAGTTTCAAAAAATCAAAAATATGCCGCGTATGCTGTTTCAGATGCGGGTTCAGACTGGCAAGATATTTATGTTAAAGAAATAGAAACCGGCAAGAAATTAGATGATCATATCGAATACTCGAAGTTCTCCGGTGTATCGTGGAGCGGTGATGACGGGTTTTATTATTCAGGGTACGACAAACCTAGCAATGAAAGTCAGAAATTTTCCGCTAAAACCGAATTTCAAAAAATATTTTATCATCAAATTGGTACACCTCAATCCAAAGACCGTTTGGTTTATGAAGATAAACAACATCCGTTACGTTATAAAGGTGCAGGGTTAAGTGAAGATGAACGCTTTTTAATTTTAAGTTTAAGTGAAGGAACGGATGGCAGTGAACTTCAATTTATGGATTTGAAAGATGGGAAGCAAAAACAATTTAAAATGTTAGCTCCGGGCTTCGATCATAATCATGAATTTGTGGATGTAGTAAATGGTAAATTAATATTGTACACGAATTTGAATGCGTCGAATTATCGCTTAGTGATAGTTGATCCCTCCAATCCGGATACCAAAAACTGGAAGAATTTCGTGGGCGAAAAATCCGATAAGTTAGAAGGAATCAGTAGAGTAGGCGACAAGTTTTTTTGTACTTATTTACACAATGCAAGCAGTAAAATAGATGTGTATAATTTAAAAGGTGAATTTGAACAAAGTATAGAATTACCTGGTATTGGAACCGCTGCAGGGTTTGGAGGAAGTGCTAAAGATGATCATACATTTTATACATTTTCATCTTTTAATAAAGCGCCAACGATATACAAATACGATTTGAATACGAACCAAAGTACGTTGTTCAAAAAGCCTAATGTTCGAATAGATTTAGATAGTACCGTTGTGGAGCAACGTTGGTATACCAGTAAAGATGGCACCAAAGTACCCATGTTTTTGTATTATAAAAAAGGAACTGATTTAAGCAATGGTGATAACCCCGTTTTCCTTTATGGTTATGGTGGTTTCAACATATCCCTTACTCCTTCGTTTTCGGTGCCGATGAGTTATTTTGTACAACAAGGTGGTATTTATGTATTGGCTAATATTCGGGGTGGAAGTGAGTTTGGAGAGAATTGGCACAAAGCCGGCATGCTTGAAAAAAAGCAAAATGTTTTCGATGATTTTATTTCAGCAGCAGAGTTTTTAATCAAAGAAAAAATAACTAATAAGAATAAAATTGCTATTCACGGACGCAGTAATGGCGGACTTTTAGTTGGTGCTTGCATGACACAACGTCCCGATTTATTTAAAGTTTGTTTGCCGGGCGTTGGTGTGCTGGATATGTTACGTTACCATAAATTTACTGTAGGTTGGGGTTGGGCTGTTGAATACGGTAGTTCAGACAAGGCAGAGGATTTTAAGTATTTGTACAAATATTCACCGTTGCATACTATTCGAAAAGGAACAGGGTATCCGGCCACTATGATTACAACTGCCGATCATGATGATCGCGTTGTACCTGCTCATTCATATAAATTTGCAGCCACTCTTCAGAGTTTAAATGCAAGTAATGAACCTATATTAATTCGTATTGATACTCAAGCTGGTCATGGTGCTGGTAAACCTACAAGCAAGCAAATAGAAGAATGGGCTGATGTAATGAGCTTCACTATGCATCATTTGAAGATGAGATAGGTATGAATAAGCGTGCGTTTCTTGTTATGCTGCTTTGTAGCTTTTATTGTTTAGCTATAGGCCAAAATACAGTATTAGATTACGGACGAACGATTACAAAAACACTTTGTGATACTCCTTTTTACGGAAGGGGGTATGTTAAGAATGGCGTTGGGCAGGCGGCAGAATTTCTTACCAATGAATTTAAACGATTGAAATTAAAGCCGGTTGGTAAAGACTATCTGCAAACCTACCAGATGCCGGTTAATATTCAGGATTTGAAC
>JAEUVD010000024.1 GCA_016787065.1 Chitinophagaceae bacterium | reverse complement strand
TGAAGATGGTTGATAAGAACCTGAATTTAATTTATATTCATAAACTCCAGTTCCTCCTGTTCCACTAGCTAATATCGAACCATCAGCACTTCCATTACAACTTACTTGTGAACCGTTATAATTGGATGATACTGTTGCTCCAGCTACTACTGGGTCAGGATTTACTATGGTTACTTCTGTTTGAGCAGCACAACCATTCGCATCTTTTACATCTATCGTGTAGGTACCTGCTGTTAGACCGCTGAAAACGTTCGAAGCACCATAAGCACCTCCGTTTATGGCATAAGTAAATCCAGCTACACCACCGGTTGCAATAACGGTAATTTGACCGTCATTACCACCAGCACAACTCACTTGCGTACCATTATAATTAGAAGTTACACTTCCATTAGTAACTATTGGATCAGCATTATTTAGTAATACTGTTGTACTTGAGGTACATCCATTAGCGTCTTTAACCGTTATTACATAAGTACCTGGTCCGTTTCCTGTAAATACAGGGTTAGAAACGAAACCACCACCATTTAGATCATAAGTATAAGGTGTAGAACCTCCAACTCCGGATGCTGTAATTTCACCATCGGTAGCTCCAAAACAAGAAACATCTTCACCATTATAATTTGAGGTTACCGAACCGCCAGCTACTAACACTGCTGGTTCTGTAATCGTTGTTGATGATGTTGCTGAACAACCATTCGCATTTGTTACAGTAACCGTGTATGTAGTTGGAGTTAATCCTGTAATTGATACAGAAGAACCACCATTACTCCAAGCATATGTATAAGGAGCAACACCGCCACTTGTTATTACTGCGTTTGCTTCGCCGTCATTTTCACCGTTACATGAAATATTAGTTGCATTAATATCCACTACTAAATTACATGGTGTACTACAAGGTACTAATGGTTGGAATCCAGCAGCAGGAATGGCATCTGTTCCATCTATTAACCAAGGAATCAGATTTACATTCGCTAAAGGATTATTAGTAGCTGGTGAAGTTGATCCTAACCAGTTACATGTAGCATTTAATGTATTACCACCTGAATTAGTAGCAACCATTCCGTTTGTATTTCCATTCATTAATACACTATTGTTCAAGGCACTAATGAAGTTACCCGTTCCATTTCCTGTTAAGAAGGCAGTAACACTTGTTGTACTTGAAGCTGGGTGAACGATGAAGTTATTAGTTGCTGTAACGTTCGCTCCTTGTTGAGCAAGAATTGTAAATCCATCATTACCACCAGTACCGTATGCCGCACCTCCGTTGTTTGTTATGGTGTTATCTATAACGTATACACCAACTTTTCCTCGAGCATCGATACCACGATTGGTATTATTCTGAATGGTTGAACTTTGAATAGTTACCGTTTGAACCATACTGCCTCCACCACTAAAATCAGCTAAGTAAATACCCGCAGAAGATTGTGTTACTGTTTGCGTACCATCAATTGTTGTTCCGGTTACTAACAAATTAATTCCGTTAGCTGTTGTGGTACCTGGTGCTGTAAAGGTGTAAACACCAGCATGGAAATTTTGAGCCGATACCGGAGAGGTTCCTGTAAATCCACTCATCATCACACCATTAACCTCTGCATTAGAAGGATACAAGGAAGATCCACCTGGTAAAGCATTCACTACGGCTACACCTTGCATTACACCACTTACGGTACCGCCACTAATAGTTTGTGGATTAGATGGATTAGCCGCGTGTAAAACATAACCATAATGACCATCAGTGATGGTATTGCTGGCAACCGTTAACGGATTTCCACTTACACCATTAAGTAAAATACCAACAGTAGCTTGATTAGCCAATGTATTGTATTGTGTTGTAAGATCAACACAGTTTGAAGAAATTGTTCCACCGTTTGATGAAGCTGTAGCTGTTATACCTAACAAATCAGATTCAATACGGTTATTCATAATAGAAGAGCTACCATTAGCCGTTAAGCTAATACCTGTAGTTGATACATCTATGATATTATTTGTTGCTGTTACAGTTGCTCCGGTATTTGAAACAATACCGTTGGCACCTAGAATAGATAATCCTGAAATTGTTACCCCTGTTGAAGTAACCGTAAATGCAGTTCCAGATGTACCTGCATCAATGGTTGCCTCCGCTACACGTGTACCAGTACAAGCATTAATTGCTGCATTCGGACCGTTGATAGTAACAGCTTTATTAACTGTAACTTGTTCAAAGAAATTATTTGCAGACAATGATAATACATCACCTGCTGTTGCCGCATTAATCGCATCTTGGATAGAACAGTAGCTAGCCGAAGTGTTCACATTAAGAACTGAACCTCCAATGATGCTGTTAATTTGAGCCAAATTGGTAGTGCTTACTAATTGTGTTTTTAAACGATAATCGATACCGTTTCCAGACAAGGTATTAGTACCGATATTAATACCACAAATAAATGGTGAGTTACCACGACCGAAGTATTCATCATTTAAATCAGCCTGATTACCATCACCAGTGGCATTGCTTGTAAATGGTGTATGTCCTGCTTGTAACTGAACAGCTACATCATTATTATTTAAAGTATTTCCAGTGATCGAGTGATTATTACCTTCTACAACAATACCAAAACCAGTACTTGTAGATGTTTGCTGATAACCAGTAACCGTATTATTAGAAATAGTTACACCACTTGGTTGATCAGGATGACCATCAGGATTTCCAGGAAGAACTCCTCTACGGAATACCGCAATACCGGCACGATCACGTAAATCAGAATTTTGAGTTGATAACGTAACTGTGTTACCACTTACAACTGCATTCGCATTCAATGGATTTTTAATTTCAATACCGAAACGACCTCCACCAGTTATGATGTTGTTTGTGATATTATTTGTACCATAGCGTAAACCATTTACACCAATAGCGTTATCACCACCGCCAATGTCGATAGCATTACCTTGAATGGTAACATTAGAAGCAGTTCCATCTTGTAATTCAATACCGCAACAGTTATTATTGGATACTGTATTATTAGAGAAGTTGATATTCGTTTTCAATCCATTCCAAATCACAATACCTCTTGCTCCAGAACCATTATTCGAAACCGTGCTATTTGTTATTTCTACATCATCCACCGGACCATTTGCATAGAATCCGGAAGCGGTAGGGTTATTTAACAAGGCCACGTTATCGATGGTTGTATTATTATTTTGACCTATTCCATAAATACCTGCATTTGCGTTTCCGCCACCACCCGTATAATTCTGAATAGTTACATTTTTGATTGTTGAACCAGTAATTCCTGAATTGATAGTAATACCATTTCCGTTACCAACTAAGCCTGTTCCGTTCAATACGAAATCAGCTTCTGTGGTAGTAACACCTTGCATAGTGATTCCGTTTTTATCAAATACTACACGTTGGTTATAAGTACCATCTTCTAAGTTAATTGTTTCACCGGCGTCGAAGTACTTAACTGAATTTTGAATCACGTCAATTTTCGTTCCAGGACTTGTGAAGTTATTTACGTACTGATTGTTCGCATGATAAATTACCTTACCTTTTTTGCTTGCACTAACCTCTTTATGAGCCATTCTAGCTTCTACTTCAAATAATTGAGATGTAGTTAAACTTGCGAATGGTGTTCCGTTCAAGGTTGACGTACTCATATCAAATCGGAATGATTCAGCTACATTACTATTATTAATCATAGTAGTTGCAGCATTATTTATGAAATCATTAGCTCCTGAAACATACGTCAAACTTGGAGGTGTTGAACCACCAATACTGATATGTGTTCCATTATTATTGATGGTATTACCAGCTAAAGTAACATTTGCGTTAAGGTTATCTAGGTTAATACCCGTACGACAATTTTCGAAGGTGTTACCATTAATAGAAACGTTATATGCTCCGGCATCTACATAGATACCACGAGCCCATGATTTATGTCCTCCGAATAAACCACCTGATGCATCACCAGTAATTTTATTATTCAGGATTACTTTATTACCTCCAGCGGTTGTTGTAGCAATCGCTCTAATTTCCTGACCGGTGTTAGCACCGTTTCTTTCGAAGATACAGTTTTGAACTGTGCTTGTACCACCACCATCTAATTCGATTTGATTGGTTGGTCCTGTAGCACCATCATTACGCATTATTTTCAAACCATCTATAGTTGTATTACCAGCATTGGCAATATCTATCGTGCTGTTTAATAAAATCGCTTCGGCAACACGAGAACCTGTACCAGGTGTTCCGGCATTAGGTCCGTTGATAGTAAGTGCTTTACTGATAGAAATAGCTTCTGTATATGTTCCGGCACAAACTGAAAGCACATCATTATTCACAGTACTTCCGTCGTTAATCGCTGCTTGAATGGTTGCGAAGTATGTATTTTGAGTTACATTTTTAACCGGGTTATTTAAAATCGTTGTTGTTGCACTTACAGTTGAACCATAAGAATCTGCAACCGTTACCGTATAGGTACCATGTGTTAATCCTGTAATTGTATAAGGACTTCCACTAATGTTATTTACAGATCCTGTAGCAGCACCTGCCCATGAGATCGTGTAATTACCAGTTCCACCACTAAAGTCAACTGCGATTTGTCCGTTATCCTGACAAAGTTGATTAGGAGTTGTAGTAAGACTAGTTATTACAACCGGTGTACCTGTACAAGAAGCAGTTGGTTGGAAACCAGTTCCTGCACCATCAGCACCACTCACTAAGTAAGGAACGAAGTTTGTTTGACAACCTGCTTTATTTAAAATTTTTCCTGTAATTCCATTATCTAAAATATCGTTGTAAGTAGCTGTTGAATACCAGTTACAATCTAATGTTGCTGCACCGCCATTGGCTACAGGAACATAGTTTGAAACAGCATAACCTAAACCAGGATTACCTGTATTACTAAACGTATTTACTTGGAAACTATTGTGTTTAACAGTACATGTTGAAACGAATTTATTATTTTCAAATTTCAACCCGCTTAAATCGTAACCACCACCTGATTGTGCAGCTACTTTTGTTCCTGATAAACTTGCGATACTATTATTTTCTACGGCAGCATTCTCTGTATTTCCTTCTAAACCAATACCTGTTGCAATATGCCCAGATAAATTAGTAAGTTCATTGAATTTAATAGAAGCATTTACTACTTTACCTGTGTTAGACATGTAACTTCCATTTCCTCCAATATTTAAAGTAATACCGTAAGCAATTTTACCCGTAGGCCATTGTCCGTTATTAACGATTACATTATTAATTAAGTTACGCTCAATATTCACACCCGTTAATACACCTGTTGATACGGACTGTAGAATTCCGATACCACCAGCACTAAATCCGGTTAATCCTGTTCCTGCGATATCACTAATACAGTTATCAGAAATAGTGATATTAGAAGCTGCTGAAGAACCTCCTGTATAAATTACACCATAAATATTGGTACCTGTAACTGAATTTCCAATGTTATGAATATTGTTGAACGTTAAACTAACATTCGATGTTCCCGTAGATGATACACCGTATGTGCTATTTGCTCCTGAAATTTCGAAACCATTTACGTTTACATCACTTGCAGTAATTAAAACTGGAGTTCCACTAGCAGGATTAATTACTGATTCTGCTACACGACTACCACAAGCTACATCTGCATTATTACCACGAACGGTTAATGCTTTATTTACAGTTACATTCTCCGCAAAATTACCCGCATCAACGTTTACAATATCTGATGCTGAAGCAGCATCTACACCACGTTGAATACTTCCTGATGCAGTTGTAACGAACGCTTCACTAGCTTTTACGCGTACAAATCCTAAACCACTTACATCAACTTTATGGTTGATTTTATTTTCAATACCATAGTTCTGTGTTAAAGTAGCAGTTGCACCAGTTAAACCATCGAAACTAACTTGTGTAGCATCGATATTAGTTGAAGGAGCATCCGTACCATTATTTGTTTGATCTATATAAACTGATTGTCCATTGAAGCTTGCTGCATTTGAACCACTGAAAGAAGCACTTGCACTGCCACCGTTAAGTAATAAACCGGTTGTAGTGTTATTAATAATCGTGTTCCCTTGTATAGTTGCATGAACAGTAGCACCATTCGAATTTGAATTATTATCATTTACTTGAATACCAGCCGTACTTGCATTCGAAATCGTTACTCCGGAAATTGTAGCAGATGTATTGTCTGCATCAGAATTATATCCTTCGAAATTATTTACATTAATACCTAAGTTCACATTGGAAATAGTTCCACCAGAGATAGTTGGTGCTGTTGTACAACTCCAAACATTAATACCTTCAACAACCGGACGAGTAGAACCTGTACCATTGATGGTGTTATTCGTTATCGTAGAACCAACCGCTAATGAACCTAACAACATTCCTCTCCAACCACCTTCATTGCTATTATCTAATGTAGTAAAGGTATTATTTGAAATAGTCATAGCCGAAGCTGAACTATAATGTAAATTATGGAAAATACCTACGCGACGAGATTCTATCGAATTATTTGATATAGATTGATAAGCACTTGCACCTGGATTAGCTAGACTGAAATTACCTGTTTGAATACCTAAACGCACGTTGGTCATACAGTTGTTTTCAACTTGTGCGTATTGGTTATTGTAAAGTATTATACCGCCTCCCCAATAATCAATACCGGAACCAGCATCATACGTTCCTAAATCAAGAATTTTGTTATTCGAAACAACGTTTCCTGATGAAGGTGTAGCAACAGGATAATCATACAACTCTACAGCAAAATAGGATACGTTCTTAATAATATTATTCGAAATTACGATGTTGTCCCCAGGAACATAACGTGTAATACCTGTAGCAATATCAATATCTGCAGCGGTTGTGCTTGTAAATCCACTAGTAATGGAAGTATTATCTCCATCAATTGTAAATCCTTTGATGCTAACATTACTTGCTTGTACATCAATAATTGAATATGCTCCGGAACCTCCTATATCACTTACCGCTGTTGTTAACACAGCTTCAGCAACGCGAGAACCAGAACAAGCATCAATCGCTTCATTTGGTCCGAAGATGCTCAATTCTTTAGTAACTATAATATTCTCAGCATATAAACCAGCATCTACAGTGATTGTATGACCATTCATCGTAGCTGCATCATCAATAGCCGCTTGAATAGAACAATAATTTAAACCGGTATTCGTATTATGAACTGGGCCTGCTAAACTGTTAGTTACTACCGCAGTTGTTGAATTCGTACAACCATTATCATCGGTTACGGTAACAGTATATGTACCTGCTATTAAACCTGTTGCAGTTTGGGTTGTTTGACCATCAGACCATAAATAATCAAAAGTTCCAGTTCCTCCACTTGCATTGGCTGTGGCCGTTCCATCATTATTACTTGGACAGTTTGCAACCGCTGTTGTTGCAGAAACAGAAACTGCAGTTGGTTCGCTAATCGTGATGCTCGTGTTTGCTGTACATCCATTCGCATCCGTTACAATATAATTATGTGTACCAGCTCCTACCGTAAAGGTGCCTTCTCCTGAATATGGAGGTGTACCACCTGAACCGCTTACAGTTAGTTAGGTAGTTCCACGATTACAGTCATTCGCTGCGCCTTGTACGGAACTTGCTGTTAATAAGGTTGGTTCACTGATCGTGATGCTCGTGTTTGCTGTACATCCATTCGCATCTGTTACAGTATAATTATGTGTACCAGCTCCAACCGTGAAGGTGCCTTCTCCTGTGTATGGAGGTGTACCACCGGAACCGCTTACAGTTACCGTGGTTGTTCCACCATTACATGCAATCGCTGCGCCTTGTACGGAACTTGCTGTTAATAAGGTTGGTGCTGTTATAGTTACGGTTGTTGTAGCCGTACACAAACTGGCATCTCGAGCCGTTACAGTATGTACTCCAGCAGCTAAAGCGCTAAATGATGTACCACTTTGATAAGCTCCACCGTCGATTTTATATTCTATACTTCCTGTTCCACCAGATCCTGAAACGGAAATGCTTCCGTCAGAACTTCCAAAACAGCTAAGTTGTGCGCCATTATAGTTTGAAGTTACTGAACCGGATACCGTTAAACCTGTTGCAGGTTGCGTAATAGTTACCGTAGTAGTTACGATACATCCTCCGCCGTCAGTTACTTGTACTGTATAGGTTCCTGCAGCTAACGAATTTGCTGTTGAACCTGTACCGCCGCTAGCAGCCCATGAATACGAATAAGTAGGTGATCCAATTGGAGCCCCACCTGAAGGAGTTACGGTTGCAGTACCAGTATTATCACCAAAGCAAGCAACATTGGTTGATCCACTTATACTAGCCGTTAAATTTCCTGCACTACTAACACTTGAAGTTGCTGTGATACTTGCACAAGCTGCATCGGTTATAGCTACAGTGTAAGTACCAGCTGTTAATCCTGAAGGATCTTCAACAATTTGTTGACCTGAAGGAATCGAACCACTTCCGCCGGTTGTCCATAAATATGTTTTACCTGAAGTACCTCCATTAACGGTTAGGTTAATTGCCCCATTCACTGGTGCAGAGCACGACATGGTAGATACTGTAGAAGCAGTTAAATTACTTCCAATATAGATTGAATAATTGGATGCCGTAGCCGACAAATTGCCGTTCGCAATGTCGGTAACAACTAAACGGAATTCCACCAACCTAATGGCGGTACCCGCTGGGGTATTATTTTGTGTGACCGGGTCATAAGACGGTACCGAAGGACTGGTACCGGACGACAAGTTCGTCCAAGCCCCACCATTTACGCGCTGTTGCCAGGCATATTGGTAATTCGGTGTATTCAAACATAAACCGGTGTAGGTAATGCTTGGTGTGCCAAAGGTAGATGGGTTGTACCCGGTACAAAATTCTAAACCACTCCAAGAAGGAGCCGTTAAACCTATCGACATGGATGTACATTGCGCCTGCGATCTCTCAAAAGAAAACAGGGCTAATACCATCATGATGAGTTTAAACCATAGCGATTTGCTTGTTCGCTGTAAACTCGTAGCTTGTGGAGTAGTAGAATTGTTCATATGTCCGATTTTGTTTTTTTGCAGTTTAATGGTTCTCATGGTATTTAGATTCGGTTTATTTGGTTGTCAGTTGAATGGGTAATGAAAAGCTTCCACAATCATCTGTAATATATACTTTATAATCGCCAGGTTTCAAACCCTTTTGATCTTTTAGTTGACTTTGCGTTTTAGAAATATTCATTCCCGACCACATGTATTTTCTATCTCCTGAACCTCCGTTAGGTTTCAGCTCAACTGTGAAATTTCCTTCTTTATCTAATTCTGATGTATAGGTTGCTGATAATTGTGGTGTAACAATTAAACTATACACTTCACTTTCCGCCCATTCCGTATTATTTTCTGTATCACGAGCACGAACTCGCCACATAAATGTTTGTGCAGAGGCTCCACGATTACTGACACCATCTAATTTGAAGGCAGGTACCAAGGCAGCATTCGCTTCTTCCTTAACCACTGTCCAAGTACCATCCGCAGATTTTTGCTCCCATTTATATGCATAGCGGGAATCTTTAATTGAAGAAGGGTCTTCCGTAAACATCAAACTAATCGACGGTGCGTTAAGCGCTAAACCAGCGGTTTTACAAACGGTGGTTCCGTGCCATTCCGGTTGTAATAATGCAATCTTAATATCCGGTTTCTTAGCAGTTGCTGACAATGCAACAAAAAGGAAAGGAAGCAGCAGAGTGGCTACCCGAGTTCTTAACGATAATAAATTCACCAAAGTCATTTTTACTTTATAGTTTATTACTTTTTTGGTGGATTGAATTTTCGTTGAATGAAATTGAAATTCGCGCTACACGAACACAATTAATTCCATTAACGTAAGAACAACCCTTATTTCCCTTTTTTCCGATAGAAATATACTCTCGACGCGAGAGGACAGTCCTAGGAATTTAACGAAATTCCAACATGAGGTTGATACTATTTAGATTGATGTGACGACTATCACATTATTTGTGACAAAAGATATAAAATCGAGGATAAATAATTCCATTTTCTTAAGATTTTAGTCAGGATTAAGGAATACTATCCTCATTATAACTAATTGAAAAACAACTAGTTCTACATAATTTCAAAGATAAATTAATGGTAACAATCTGAAAATCAGGCAATATAACCGCCTTCACGGATTCCTAAAGTTGAAAAAAGTTGCTCCTTGTAAGTTTTGCCTATAGGCAATTTAATGCCGGATAAACAAACGGCTCCTTGGGAAATTTTATCAATGATAGCGATTCGAACGATATGACTTCTACTAATTCGCACAAAATCCATAGCTGGCAATAATCCAATAATCTCCTTCATGGTTGATCGAATCGTTATCGGTGCCTTCGTTTGCTGGTAAATTTTTACGTAGTTTTCATGACTTTCAATATACTGAATATGGTTTACGTCGATGCGCAAATACGCACCACTCTCCTTGATAAAAAATGAATCTGATTTGATAGAAAGCGCGTTTGTTACTTCGGAGGAAGCCTGCCATGGAGCGTTTGTAAATCTTTTACAGGCCATTTCCAAGGCTATAGCAATATTTAACGGAGAAACCGGATTTACCAAAAAAGCGTCTGTGTGTATTTCGGTAACCTTTGCAAGCCATTCATTGGAATAGATGGACGATACTATCAAACAGGGAAGAGGATGTTTTTGCTGAATCCATTGAATTAAATCTAAGCCACTTTTGTTACCTTGAATTGCTAAATCAGTTATCACACATCCGGGGGAATCATGCACCAAGGCTTCCAAAGCACCAACATAACTAGAAGCAGAAATTATTTGATCGTAGCCAACTTCCTCCAACATGCTACGCACATGGAGCGAAAAAGTTTCATCTGCTGTAACCAATAATATTTTCCTGGCTTCCATAGGATTAAAAAGTTGATTCTGAAATGGTTATTCAACCATGGGAGTATCAAATTTTAACATTCTTCCTGTTAATTCATAATACTAACGACTTTTATAAGTGACTTTTGAGGCGAACGTGTCATTTTTAGGGATGAATGTCGAAAAACGAACTACAAATATTGAAATACAATGGGTTGGTAAAAACCTTGGGCGATTAAAAAAACCCGTAGCGTAAACTACGGGTTCAATAAAATAAATTAAAAAAGATTACTCGGCAGAAGGAGTTTCCGTTGCTTCGGTTGCCGTCGTTTCCGCACTAACATCCGCATTGGTTTCTTCTGCAGCAGGAGTTTCGTTAGTTGCTTCTACAGCCGCTTCTACCACTTCTTCTACAGGTTTGTGTGCTTCAATTTTCTTGATAACCGGTTGAATTTTCGAAGCCGCTTTGTGTTTCTTGTGCGAATCCTGACGGTCAGCAACAACAACTTCGTGCTTACCATTCCATTCTTCGAATTTAGACATTGCTGTAGCTTCATCAAATAAACCAAGTTTAACACCACGCATTAAATGTTTCAAATACAATACGCCTTTGAAAGATAAAATACGATTTACCGTATGTGTTGGCTCTGCTCCTTTGTTCAACCAATGTAAAGCGCGATCACGATTCACTTGGATTGTAGCCGGAACAGTTAACGGATTATAAGTACCTAATTTTTCAATAAATTTCCCATCACGACGGGATGTTGAGTTGGCCACTACTATGAAATAGAAAGGGCGTTTTTTTGCTCCATGACGTTGGAGACGAATTTTAACTGACATAAATAATAGAAATTATTTTTGTTTACAATAAGATTAAGGAGCGCAAATGTAGAAGTTTCGGTTTAAAAATCAAATTATTTTATTTTCTGCCCTTCAGAAGTGCTTTCCAAAGGTGCAGGCTCTAATTTTTCTAATCCAATATTCATAAGAATACGGCCAATTTCTACACTTGCCCTGTCCTCTTGTAAACTTCGAACAATACCCACCTCTTTGCTTTTCATCACCCGAACTCTGCTACCTACCTCAATTTTACCACGCAAGGCTTCAATACGCTCTGTACGAAAAGCTTCCGTTTTTTCGTAAGCATCCAGTTCGCGCTGCTTGGCTAACTCGTAGCCGGCCAATTTCACAAACTTATCAATAACTATTTTCTTATTTTTTGTTTGAACCCATTCTTGCGTTAATTGATGTAATTTCTTACCATAATCAATGAGTTTCTTTCGTTCATCACGGTGTTCTACCGTTCTAGAAATGGTATGTTCTAATTTCTCATTTAACTCTTGAAACTCCCTTTTTTCTGCCGTTGTTTTTCCCATTTGTTTTTGCAAATCCCGTTTGATTCGAGATAGTGAATTCTTCTGAACCTGAAGCTCACTTAGCAACTTATCCATTTTTAATTTCTCCTTCGATAATTTTTGCTTCGCTTCATCAATCAAGTCTTGTGGCAGTCCTATTTTTTGAGCAACTTCAAACGTAAACGATGAACCTGGTTCGCCAACAAATAACTGGTATAAGGGTTTCAAATTTCTGCTGTTAAATAGCATACAGGCATTAAATACACCTTGGTGATGGTTTGCCAGCAATTTTAAGTTCGTGAAATGCGTGGTTACCACACCAAAGGCTCCGGTATCAGCAAGCTTATGTAATATAACCTCTGCCATGGCTCCACCCATATCCGGGTCAGACCCGGTACCAAACTCATCAATTAAAAACAACGTATGCTCATTCATGTTCTCCAAAAAATATTTCATTTTTTGAAGACGTGAACTGTACGTACTTAATCCATCTTCAATACTCTGACTATCTCCTATATCGCCGAATAATTGCTGTTGATAATAGAGTTCACTTTTAGCCGAAACAGGTATCAATAAGCCACATTGAAGCATAAGCTGCAATAACCCTATAGTTTTTAAAGTAATCGATTTCCCTCCGGCGTTCGGACCACTGATTACCATCACACGTTGCTCCGCATGAAAGGAACAATTCATGGGAACAACCTCCTGATCTTCTTTTTTACTTAGAAGTAAAACAGGATGAAATGCATTGATTAAATTGGTTGCACCTGAATGTGCTGAAAGCACCGGTCGTGTAGCTTTAAGTTCCTTTGCTAGTTTAGCTTTACCTTCCAACATGTCTATTTCAACCAGCAATTCATTGTACTGTTTCAACAATGGTTGAAAAGGACGAATCATATCCGTAAGCACTTTCAGAATCCGATAAATTTCATTCTTCTCTTCTTCTTCTAAACGTAATTTATCATTATTCAGATCGATTACATTTTGAGGTTCAATAAAGGCAATTTTACCGGTTGTACTTTGTCCGAGAATGATGCCTTTAACTTCCCGTTTATACTCTGCAAAGACACCTATAACCCGCCGACCATTCACGTAACTTTCTTCAATATCCGCTAATTGATTATTTTTTTTCAATCGTTGAATATGATTCCTATAAATACGATCACTCGTTTGACGATTTTGCATGAGTTCCTTTCGGATAGAAGCAAGCAAGGGCGATGCGTGATCTTTCACGATACCGTCTTTATCAATAATCTCATGAATACTTTCGGTTATAAATTTCTCTTTAGGTACATCCTGAAACTTCTTAGATAAATATGGGTAAACATCTATTTTATCTGCAAGAAAATCCATGAGATGAAACAATATTTCTGTTGATTTTCTTACTTGATGAAATTGCAATGCACCGAGTGCAGAATTATCCACACCAAGTAATTGTACTTCTTTGTCGGTTTCCGGATAGGGCGTAACGGAAACGGCATCCCCACGCATAAATGCCATAAAGTACTCATTGGTTTCAGATAGAGTTAACTCCGTTATTTCAAAGGTTGGGAGTGGCGACAACTTTTTTATGTTCGCTTTTGCTTTGAGTCCAAAACATAATTCTTCTATGCGATCAAGAATGACTTCAAAATCGAGTAATTGAGGCAAATTTTTGGGATAAATATTCATGTATGGAGTGCAAATGTCTATATAAATGGGTAATGAACCTTCTCTAAAAATAAACCCTTTGCTTCGGCACTAAAATCAGCGAGAGTACAATCTTTACGCTCAATGATATCTTTGAATTCAGGAATACTAATTTTTCGCCGCCCTACCAGTAAGAGCGTAGCTACTAATGCGCGTACCATACCACGTAAAAAACGATTGGAGGTTACGTGAAAAACGATTTCAGCAGGTAAAAATTCCCAACGTGCTTCACTTAACGTACACTGAAAAGTATGTACATCGGTATGCTTCTTTGAAAAGCTTTCAAAGTCATGGTATTCGAATAACAACTTGGTTGCTTCTTCCATTTTCAAACGGTCGAGTGCGAATGGAAAGTAATAAGCAAAATCGCGTAAAAAAGGATTTTTATGCGTAATGATGTGGTACGAATAGCTTCGGGCTACCGCATCAAAACGAGCATGTTGATCAGGCTCAACAGCTGTCATGTGTTTAAGCACAATATCGGGATGAATAATAGCATTTGCATTGTATAACAGCTTCGGATTCCAAGCTTGTTCCAAATCAAGATGAACGAAATTTTGCTTGGCGTGCACTCCGGCATCGGTTCTGCTCGAAACGGTAGTTTGAACCTCTTGTTTTAAAATTATACTTAATGCCTTATTGATTTCTCCTTGAATAGTAATACCTTCTGGTTGTAATTGCAGCCCATGGAATGCGGTTCCTTTGTAGGAAAACTCCAGGAAATAGCGCGTCATTAGCGGGTTTTGGCAGACTCGAAATTAATTTTCTCCTTGTCCATGATAAACGCTTCAATTTTATCAATTGGCAAACGAAGTAAGGTTGACGAACTGGAACTAACGATATCCTGATCAAATGTTGGATTCCATTTACGAAGCTTAGCCGGATCTTCATCCAAAAATTTGGAAATCACGGCAATCGTATATCGACCTTTCACTTTGATGATAGCCATACTGGCAAGTTCTTCTGGTGTAAATTGAGGTTTAGATTTATCTTCTTCTACTACTTCTGTACCACTATCTTCATCCCCTTCAATGTCAGATGACGCCTTTAGTTTTGTTTTTGATGCGGCCACTTTTGCTCCTTTAGGCGCTGCACCCATGGTTAATACGGGTGTTGTTTTATCGAAGAAAACCGACGTAGCAATAAAAGCCATAACATGGTTTTGTGTTTCCTTTGGAAGTTTCGGTTTAATATCCCAAAAACTTCTTCCTTGTCCGGTATTAATAGCACGTAAAACAGGCGCAGGTCCACAATTATAGGACGCAATAACCAACAACCAATCATGGAACATGCCATGCAATTTTTTTAAATATCGAGCTGCTGCATTAGTGCTTTTATAAAAATCACGTCGTTCATCCATCCCCTGATCAACGCGCAGACCCAGCATTTTTGCAGTTCCTTCCATAAATTGCCAAGGCCCAACAGCACCTACCGGCGAAACGGCATTACAATTCATAGCGGATTCAATTACAGCCAACGATTTCATTTCACGCGGTACGTTAAACCGACGCATTACGTTGTCGATTAATTTAAAATAGGCTCGGTTATTTTTTAAGATTCGTGTAAGACGAGTTCCAAAATTTTCGTGATAATTACTTACATAACTGGAGATAAACTCTGTATGATTACCATAAATATCCCGATTAACCTTGAAAATAGTTTTAGCGATGAACCCTCCCTCTGCTTTATCTTTTTTGCGTTTTACAAAGCGACTGGATTCCACAGAATCCTGTTTTCTTAAGGAAGCAATTATATCTAAACTATCCTGACGTGCCTTAATTTGGGCTAAACGTTCAGGAGACGCTGGTTTTGTTATGATGATGACCGTATCTTTCCCTGCACTTAACACAGTGGAGTGTATAAATACAAGAGGGCAAAATAGCAGGCCAATAATGAAAAAGGCTTTACGCATGTAGTAGGTAAAAATAATAAATTTTAGAAAAAAAAACTTACTCTTTCATTCCGGATTCTATCTCATTCCGAATATTATCTTTTGCATCTTTAAACTCGCGCATCCCTTTGCCCAAGCCTCTCATTAATTCAGGTATCTTTTTCCCCCCGAATAACAATAAAATCGCCAAAATAATAATAATCAATTCCGGCGTACCAATACCTCCTAAAAGCAAAAGAATATTTAATACCATGGTTTAAAAATTGCAAAGTCAAATGTAACAATAAAAAACTAGCATTTCAGGTAATACGATGAAATCCTGCTGTTAATAGACAAAAATCACGCTTTGGGGCAAAAAAAAACTGAAGTATAAACTTCAGTCACTAGTATTTTCTGCTAACGGTGTAGGTTAATTACGAATATCTTTAAAACTACTTAACGCGTTTTTCCTTGATACGTGCAGCCTTACCTTGACGCTCTCTTAAGTAGAACAACTTAGCACGACGAACACTTCCGGCTTTATTCATTTCAATACTTTCGATGTTCGGTGAGTATAATGGAAACGTTCTTTCAACACCCACATTATCACTCATTTTACGTACGGTAAAACTTTGCGTAGCTCCATTACCCTGACGTTTAATACAAACGCCTTTGAACTGCTGGATACGCTCTTTCGTTCCTTCAATGATTTTATAATTTACTGAAATACTATCTCCCGCTTTGAAAGATGGCATTTCTTTAGCTGAATTCAATTGTTGATGTATAAATTTTACCGCGTTTTGCATGGCATAATTTTTTTAAAGGAGTGCAAAAGTAGAAGTTATTTTGGTATAAACAAGGATTTATTTAGAAAAAAACCGGATTCCTTAGGCATTCACTGATTTACGAATAATATTCAATGCCCCACCAGCCTTAAACCACTCGATTTGCTGCTCGTTATAGCTATGTTTCACCTGAATGGTTTCGCTGCTTCCATCCTTATGGTTCAAAACAACCTGTAAATTCTTACCTGGCGTCATGCTTAATAATCCTTCGATATCAATGGAATCATCTTCCTGAATTTTATCATAATCCACTTTATTATCAAAGGTTAAAGCCAACATTCCCTGCTTTTTCAAATTGGTTTCATGAATTCGCGCGAAGCTTTTCACCAATACAGCCCTAACTCCTAAATGACGAGGTTCCATAGCTGCATGTTCACGGCTCGACCCCTCTCCGTAATTCTCATCACCTACCACGATACTTCCAATTCCGGCAGCCTTATACGCACGCTGCGTACCAGGAACAGTTCCATATTCACCCGTAAGTTGATTCTTTACATTATCGGTTTTTTCATTAAAGAAGTTCACCGCACCTATCAACAAATTATTACTGATATTATCTAAATGTCCGCGGAATTTCAACCAAGGACCAGCCATCGAAATATGATCTGTTGTACATTTTCCTTTGGCTTTGATTAAGAGTTTCAAGCCATTCAAGTCTTTCCCTTCCCAAGCTGCAAACGGATCAAGCAATTGTAAACGCTTGCTATCCGGACTAACCAATACTTGAACGCTACTACCGTCTTCAGCAGGCGCTTGATAGCCTGCATCTTGCACAGCAAAACCATTTACCGGCAATTCATAACCACTCGGCTCATCTAATTTCACTTGTTCTCCCTTCTCATTTGTAAGCGTATCGGTTAACGGATTAAATCCTAAATCGCCCGCAATAGCCAATGCCGTAACTATTTCCGGACTGGCAACAAAAGCGAAGGTATTTGGATTACCATCGGCGCGTTTGGCGAAGTTTCGGTTGAACGAATGCACAATAGTATTTTTCTCTTGTTTCTCGGCACCCATACGATCCCACATACCAATACAAGGGCCACAAGCGTTGGCAAAAACTTTAGCCCCTATTTTATCAAATACGTTAAGGAAGCCATCACGCTCGATCGTGTAACGAATTTGTTCTGAACCCGGACTAATGGTAAATTCAGCTTTACTTTTCAATCCTTTATCTGCTACTTGTTGTGCTAAACTAACCGCTCTTGAAATATCTTCATAGCTTGAGTTCGTGCAACTTCCAATCAAACCAACCTCTACTTTACTTGGCCAACCGTTTGCTTGTAAAGCTTCTTTCATTTTTGAAATTGGTGTGGCTAAATCCGGAGTAAAAGGTCCGTTTAAATGGGGTTCTAATTCAGACAAATTAATTTCTATTACTTCGTCGAAATACTTGCTTGGGTTGGCATAAACCTCGGTATCGCCTGTAAGATGCTCGCGTACAGCGTTTGCTGCATCAGCTACATCAGCACGACCCGTAGCACGCAAATAGCGTTCCATACTTGCGTCATAACCAAACGTAGAGGTAGTGGCCCCTATTTCGGCACCCATATTACAAATAGTTCCTTTACCTGTACAACTTAGGCTTTCCGCCCCTTCTCCAAAATATTCAACAATCGCGTTGGTACCACCTTTTACGGTTAAAATACCAGCCACTTTTAAAATAATATCTTTAGGAGCAGCCCATCCGCTGAGCTTTCCGGTTAATTTGATTCCTATTAATTTCGGCATCAAGAGTTCCCATGGCAATCCGGCCATTACATCACACGCATCCGCACCACCAACGCCAATAGCCACCATACCCAACCCTCCTGCATTTACTGTATGCGAGTCGGTTCCAATCATCATACCCCCCGGGAATGCATAATTTTCTAATACAATTTGATGGATAATGCCTGCGCCCGGTTTCCAGAAGCCAATGCCATATTTATTACTTACAGAAGAAAGAAAGTCGAACACTTCCTTACTTTCATTATTGGCAAATTCAAGATCTTCTTTGCTACCATTTTTTGCAACAATCAAGTGATCGCAATGCACGGTACTGGGCACCGCCACACTTTTTCGACCTGCTTGCATAAATTGCAATAACGCCATTTGAGCTGTTGCATCTTGCATGGCTACACGGTCTGGATTAAAATCAACATAAGAATTTAGGCGAGGATAATCCTTCATTTCCATGCCGGCATCAAGGTGCGAATACAATATTTTTTCTGCTAAGGTTAAAGGCCGTCCAAGGGCTGTACGAGCCGATTGAACACGTTGTGCCAAGTTTTCATATACCTTCTGAATCATTGAAATATCGTACGCCATAGAACTAAATTTTAAAAGTTGAATTTTAATTGTGGCGCGAAATTAAGGAATTGTGTTTTAGTTTGAACGTGAAGTTCAAAGAATTCAATACCACCCTAAACGTTTATGGGAAAATTAACAGTTGCACTTTCGCTAATCCATTTTCATTCCCTTATGCGGAATATCATCCTCTAGGTATTCTTCAGTACAAACTTCAAATCCTAATTCGGTATAAAATTTCTCCAAATAAGATTGCGCTGAAATTTTTATAGGCCTGTTAAATAAAATTTTGCATTGATGAATTGCATCCCGCATCAATTCAATACCTAAACCTTTTCCGCGATGAGAAGGTTTAGTTACTACCCGACCGATAGAACAATAATTTTCATAGGAAATACCTTGTGGTAATAATCGACAATAGGCCACTAGTTCACCATCTTGCCAAAAAAGGAGGTGATGCGCGTGAATATCTTTGTCATCACAATCTAAATACGGACAATGCTGCTCCACTACAAAAACCTCCATTCTTAACTGAAGTACGGCATAAAGTTCCTGTAAGGTAAGATCGTTAAAAGGTTTAAGTTGTTTGATCATAACGGATGTGGATTCTAATTTGATTACTACGACTTAGTGGTAAGAAAAATTGGAAATTGTGTTGATGGAGATAAAATAGCTTTCATGCATTGAATAGCTCCTTCACCAATAGCACCAACATCTTCGCTAAATTGATTCACATAAAGTTCAATATGCTGACGCATTACGGCATCATCCATTTCTTGAGCATGACAACGTATAAAATCGCTCAAAGATGGATACTGACTCCAGGCCATTTGAATACTGTTTCGTATCAGCTCGTTGATGCTACTATAGTAAGGTGCTAAACGTCGATTTATAGCGATACCCCCGAGCGGAATCGGCAATTGATATTTTTTATCCCACGCTTCTCCCAGATCGAGCAATTTATAATACCCTTTTTGTTGATAGGTAAATCGACCTTCATGAATTAAAACGCCGGCATCCGCTTCTTGCTTTTCTAGCGCATCTTCTATAGCTGAAAACAACATAAATTGTTTTTGCTGTGCATTCGGAAATTCCGAACGAAACAAAAAATGAGCCGTTGTAAATTCTCCTGGAATAGCAATTCTACGATTTGAAATCTCATCTAATGCGATAGGGTTTTTACTAACGAGCAAAGGGCCTACGCCAAATCCCATAGCTCCACCACTTCTGAGCAGCGCATAGTTTTCTTGCACTTGAAAATAACGCGCGTAGCTGAGCTTCACGATATCGAGTTGTTCCTCTCCTGCCAAACGATTTAATGTTTCTACATCTTCAAGAATAAACTCGAAAGAAACATCGGGAAGCGATATTTTTTGATGATAGATGGCATCAAAAATGAAGGTATCATTCGGACACGGCGAAATGCCAATTTTCAATTTCATTTGTTGGGCACAAAGGAACGAATGTTTTGAATAATAAAATTCGAATAGGTTTCAATTACGCTCATATCCCATTGATCGCGATTTCGAGGTTCTACTTTATTCGATATTCCTCGAATTTGTACGAAAGGAATATGTTTATGTAAACAAGTATAGGTGAAGGCTGCACCCTCCATCGATTCAATATCTGCTTGAAATTGTTTTTGACGAAGCGCGATGGTTTTTTCAGAACCGCTCACAGTATTTACTGAAATAGAATTTACCTCCGGTAAGCTCACCGGATTCGGAAACGGATTTCTCAATTTGCGTTCTTGAAAAGGGAAGGCATGCGGTGTTTCCAATTCCGTATCAAATAACTCTAACAAGGTTCCATCTTGATCTTCCGAACCCATATCACCAAAACATTCCGAGCGCACAAAAACAACATCACCTACGGCTATATTGGGGTTAAACGAACCGGCTAAACCACATTGAATCATCACATCCGGTTGATGTGTAGATAAGTAACTGGTGAGGTTATAGGTAGTATGTATTCCTCCAATACCATGAACCAAATAATCCACTTCCATATCAGAAGGGAAATGATGACTGATAAGCGCTTCTAACTCATAAGGGGTAGCTCCAACAATAGTAATCTTCACGAGGCAAAAGTGCAACATAAATTGTGCCAAGTCATGTTTTTTTTGGGTAGAGATTATTCATTGTCTGAATCACGGATTAAAATGGATGAAACGGATTTCACAGATCAATGGTATCATGAATAATGTATTACCCTCATAAATTCATTGTTCATTGTTCACTATTCATTGTTCACTGTTCACTGTCTGAATACACGGATTAAAAAGGATGAAACGGATTTCACAGATCAACAATATCATGAATAATGTATTACCCTCATAAATTCATTGTTCATTGTTCGCTATTCATTGTTCACTATTCACTGTTAATTATTCATTGTTCACTGTTCAATATTAATTGCCCATTATCCCCCTACCTTTGCGCTATGAATTTAAACGACCAATCGCGCATTTTAAATTTTATTGGAGGTCAATGGCTTGAACCTTCCTCAGGAGAATTTCTGGAGAATGTGAATCCGGCCACGGGAGAAATATATGGCCAGATTGCTAATGCTAACAACCAAGATGTTCAACTGGCGGTAGACGCTGCGAAGAACGCATTTACTACTTGGAGTGTTTCGACACCTGAGTTTCGATTTAAAATATTGAACAACATTGCTGAACTAATCGATGCACATTTGGATGAACTTGCATTAGCCGAAACTACCGACAATGGTAAACCGCTTTGGCTAAGTAAACGAGTTGATATTCCCCGTGCCTCGAGCAACTTTCGATTCTTTGCTACATCCATCATGCATTTCGCCACGGAAAGTCATGTTATGGAAGACAAAGCGATTAACTACACAGCTCGTCAGCCCATTGGCGTTGTAGGCTGTATTTCTCCTTGGAATCTTCCACTCTATCTGTTCACTTGGAAAATTGCCCCTGCCCTCGCAGCAGGTAATTGTGTTATTGCTAAGCCGAGTGAGGTTACGCCACTTACCGGTTTTTTACTCAGTAAAATTTGTAAAGAAGCGGGTTTGCCCGATGGTGTATTAAATATTTTACACGGTACTGGTGATTCGTGTGGCGCAGCCATTGTGGCTCATCCTGAAATTAAAGCCATTTCATTTACGGGCAGCACGCGAGCCGGTGCTCATATTGCTTCGGTAGCTGCTCCACGCTTTAAAAAACTGTCGTTAGAGCTTGGTGGCAAAAATCCGAATATCATTTTTGCCGATTGTGATTGGGAAAAAATGATGCGTACAACGGTTCAAAGTTCCTTTTCGAATCAAGGACAAATTTGTTTATGTGGAAGTAGAATATTGATTGAGAAAAGCATCTATGAAAAATTCAAACACGAATTTGTTGAACGCGTAAAGAAGTTAACTGTTGGCGACCCTCTTGACGAAAACAGTAAGCAAGGTGCTGTTGTTAGTAAGTTACATTTTGATAAGGTAATGGGTTGTATTCAGTTAGCTAAAGACGAAGGAGGTACTATCTTATGCGGTGGTGAAGTGGTTAAGCCTGAAGGTCGTTGTGCGCAAGGATATTTTATTCAACCTACCGTTATCGAAGGCTTACCCTCAACATGTAGAACCAATATGGAAGAAATTTTCGGACCCGTGGTTACCTTACAATCGTTTGAAACGGAAGAAGAGGCGCTGCAATTAGCAAATTGTTCGGATTACGGTTTGGCGGCTACCGTATGGACCCAAGATATTTCCAAAGCAAATCGGGTAGTCCTTAAAATAAATAGTGGAATCGTTTGGGTAAACTGCTGGCTTCTACGCGATTTACGAACACCCTTCGGTGGTGTAAAAAATAGTGGCGTTGGACGAGAAGGTGGCTGGGATGCTCTTCGTTTCTTTACTGAACCGAAGAATATTTGTGTTGAAATTTAGTTTCGATGGCCGTATTCACTAGAGTACATCAACAATTGATTCCTGCACATCGAAGTGATGTATGGAAATATTTAAGTCGAAGTCGTCACCTTCTAGACCTCACTCCTGCTCATTTTCATCTTCGCATAGTTGATGATGATTTACCGGAATATATTCATGAAGGACTAAACATTAATTACACGATGGTCTTTTTAGGAATAATTCGAACACGATGGATTTCAAAAATTACAGCTGCTGAATATGAAGTTTATTTTATAGACGAACAACCGAGAGGGCCATTTGCATCTTGGCATCACGAACATCGTTTACAAGACCATCCTGATGGAACACTTATGACGGACAGTATTCAGGTTGAACCACCTTTTGGTTGGTTAGGTTTTATTCTTTATCATGTATGGATTAAGCATCAACTGGATCGCAACATGATGTATCGAACTAAGGTAATAACGAATTATTTTAAGCATGTTTAAACTAGAGGATTACCTAAATAGCAACAAGTTATTAGTAATAGTGGTGAAGTAGGCTATCCCATAGAACTCATTCGAATAAATCTTTTCTCTATTCTTGAATAGAAAAATCTATTGGTAATCGATACGACACTTTAACCGGAATCCCATCTTGCTTACCCGGCTTCCAAAGTGGCATTGCACGAATCACTCGAAGCGCTTCAGCATCTGTTTCATCCATATGGTGTTGTGCAATCTTAGGCTCAAAAATTTTACCTGTTTCATCAATTACAAATTGAATAATCACTTTGCCCGAAGTGCCGTTTTCTAAAAATGCCTTCGGTACTTTGATATTACTAAGTAAATATTTATTTAGCCTGACTTCACCACCCGGAAATTCCGGCATAACTTCATAGGGGTAAAAGGTCATCTCCTTACCCGAAGCGGTAAAACATTTTCCTTCAATCATTTTATTTTGTTCATAGGTTTCATCACGCTTCAATGAGCCCTTCGGCCAATACGTTTTTAGTTGTTGAATATTATTTTTCACCCAAATAAATTCTTCCTTTAACTGACCTGTTTCATAATAACTTTTCCATGTTAATACCTTCATGGTATCAACGTAGAATTCCTCCCGTTTTAAAGAATCATTTTTATAGTAGTATCGGATGGCTTTATCATACCCTTTTTGTTTGGCTCTATCGACTACTACCACTTCATTAGCATTCTCCTTCGTTGCAACGGTATCCAATCCATGAAGATAGTAGGTTGTTTTTTGAGCCTTGAGAATGCTGTTTGAAACGAATACGAATAAGACAAAGCATAGGTACTTTTTCATAACTATTTTAATTTGAGGGTAAAGTAAATAAATTTTATCACTAAATTCTCAAGCTTGGAGAAATTACAACAGACCAACAGTGAAAGCATATTCAAGTTGAACAACATAATTTTCTCGAAAAGTCGCAAAACTCGTTAAGTTACGTGTTTAAACAAACTACAGTCTTGACTTTGCGCTTTAAATTCAGGTCGCAAAGGAGCACCCAACTCTTCGGAATGGAGCGCTAAGCTTAACGGGTTTTGCAGCGCTGAGGCTTTGCGAGAAAAACCTTACAGCCAAAAAATCCAAAGAATGAATATAAACGCATTTCGTAGAAACAGCTACGAATCAGAATTTCAGAGGATTATCAAAATTTTAGTCGGACAACAAGGATAAAATTTCTAAAAGCATTATGGTGTAGCGGCACTCACGCCATTAACCACATTTGGATCTAACAACAGAAAATCGAAAACATCTACAGATCCGTCTCCATTCAAATCGGTGGATAAATAACCTGAATTTCCATCAACAATATCCGGATCCATAAGAATATAATCAAACGCATCAATACTCAAATCTTGATTAATATCTCCCGTGTAAATCGCAAATATGTTAGGTTCTACTTCTATCAAATTATCACCAAATGCTTGTGAAGCTGCGGTAGAAAAATCATAAGTAGTATTGGTTGAAATTAAAACAGGGCTGGCACTCCAAGTTTGCAATGAATTGCGATGGTTCAGAACAAGATAATATAAACCACCTTGTACAGTGGCTGGAAAATCGAAGGTTGCGATTCCATTAGTAGAGAGTATACTTTGTGCGGCATGTACCAATGAATACGGAGCTATAGCCTCATGTAATTCAATGGTAATAGAATCGGCATCCGTAGCCGGATTACTCATTCCTTGATTCATTAATACAGGTTGCATGGTACTGTTGCCAAGATAAAAACCTTGCAGTAACGCTTTCAAATTGAGTGTAACCGTACATAATGTAATGGAGACATTCGACGACGATGTACAACCGTTCACATCGGTTCCAATAACCGTATACGTGGCGTTTGTTGTTGGCAAGAAGGCAACGCCATCTACAATGCCATTGGTCCATGAATACGTAGCAGCGCCATTGCCGGTTAAGGTAAGAGTTGGATTGAGTTGTTTTGTTGCCGCCACATAATTTGAGGTACTTCCGGTTAAATTAAAATTCGTAAGGGTTGAAACGATAGCAGGAGTAGCAAGATCTGTAATACTATTTAAAGCAGTATTATTTCCACCTGCACTACTTTGATCAAAGTTGAGAAGGGAATACAGTCCGCTTTGTGGATAGGGTGTATTGTTTTGAAAATTAGAAGCTATTTCCGAACCGGTTCGAGCAACATTCCACAAACGTACTTCTTCCATCATTCCCGGTCCGAATTTAGGGAAGTTCGCATCTCCTCCAATAAAGGTAGGCGCTGACAGACTTAAAACCAATGGTGTTGTTGTAGAAGAAACTTGTACACCATCAATATACAAAGCAATGGTTGTGGTACCTGCTACATGTTCCCAAGTGGCTGCTAAATGATGCCAACTATTTGGAGCGAAGCCGAAGGTATTTCCGCTACTCGTATAAACATTATCAGGCTCCAAGGTTCCTCCATAACGAAAATGAAAACCAACAGCAGGATGCAAGGAAATATAAAACGCATTTGAACTCTCATAATAATATCCATTTCCTACTAAGCGATCATCATGATGATCTGCCCAGTTTTCCTTACTAATCCATGCCTCCCATGTTCCACTGCTTGGATCGATAGCCGTAGGTTGAGAAATATAATCATTGTCGGCATCAAAATGCAAGGCATTGGTTGCAGTAGGACATAACGATGCTACCGAAGATGAAACCGTTACATTCGGCAATGGATTCACGTTGACTATTTGCGTAGCCGTAGCTGTACAACCATTCGCACTTGTAACCGTGGCTGTATAGGTGGTGCTCGCCAATGGAGTTACGAACGAAGTTGCGTTGTTAATAGCACCCGGATTCCAAGTTACAGCGTTAGCACAGGTAGCGGGGGTAAAATGCAAATTACTGATGGTGGTAGTTGCGTTACCGGAATATATTCCATAAGCATTAAATGCAATTAAATTAAGCACGTCGCCTGTTGCAACGGTAACGCTTTGTGTTCCACTTTGGGTTGTAGATCCATACTGATTAAAGCCATTGAATATAGCCGCTGGATTGTTGTTTATTGAAATATTCGGATAAACAACCGGCATGTTAGAAGGTGTGATGGTGTTATGCTCCCAGTTAAAAGTTAACACACCGGATTCAGGTATCGTGATACTATATATGGTTGTGGAAGAAACACTATTATTATTTGGATAGATCAAAGCGATACTCGATGGTGCGTTCGTTGTATTCACGCTTCCATTACTCCCTGGGCTATTGGTGGTGGTCCAATGTGTAATATCAAAATCACCGGTAAAATTTAATACTGGAGGACAGGTGCCGGCTAAGGTACTGGTTATTGATAACTCACTACTTGCTCCAGTGCAAATTGCAGTTGGACTCGCATTCACCGCTGTGATTTCAGGAGTTGGTTTTACTTCGATAGTCACTGCCGCGGTTTTGGAACAACCGATGGCATCCGTTACGGTAGCCGTATATTGCGTTTGTTGATTCACCTCGGCGCTTGTTACAAGACTTTGCGTATTGTTTATTCCGGAAAGTGCGGTGGATGGATTCGCCGTCCAAACACAGTTTGCTAAGGTGGATTCAAATTCTAGTTGAACCGAAGCTATACTACCGGTATCGAGGTTCCCATCATCACGAACAAATAAAGACCAGATACCATTTAAATTGCCGGTAAAACTACTCAATTGGAGTGAAGGATTCAAAGGCTCATTCGTTCCATTGACAAGATAATTTGTTGGCTTATACATAACGCCATTGATAAATCCATTTGGTACGCTACCGATAGCATCATCACTAAAGATTAGATTTTTATTGATCAAGGTTGTTGCACCCGCGTCACTCATTAACATTACAATTTGTCCGTTTGGTGATTGTAACCAAATATCTAAATCAGCCGGAAAAGTATGAGTCAATCCATTGAGGTAAACTTTTTTCAATACACTTCCCGAAGGTGATAACGACGCTATTTGGATAGTGGAAGGAAAAGGATTTGCCGGAGCATTATCTACAATAGTAATACTGCTGCTCATATCGCTTGAAATCGTCGATACCGAGTTACAACTGAGGTTCACCGATGATCCAGCACATACCAAAGAGGAAGAGGCTGTAACCACATTTGCTGGGAGTGCATTTACATGAATGGTACTTGACGTAGTGGTTTGACAACCATAACTACTCGTTATGTTAGCCGTGTATGTTGTGGTAGCAAGAGGTGTAACATTGAATACCATACCAGCCATTGAACCCGGATTCCATACCACCGTGTTACTATTCGTTGGTACAAATTGAAAATTACTTATGGTTGTTTTGGCTTCGCCGGAAGGATCGCCATAAGCATTATAGGCTATCAGATTTAAAACATCGCCGGTATTTACCGTTATACTTTGCGTTCCTGTTTGATCACCACTTCCGTATTGATTAAATCCGTTGAATATACTCGCGTTATTTGTATTTAAGGAATAATTTGGATACACCGTAGACATGATATACGGATTGTTTGTGGTATGATGCCAAGTAAAGGAAACCACACCCGCTGCCGGTGCAATAACGCTATAGCTTGTTGTGGCACCTACCCCGTTATTGTCTGGATAAATTATATCCACACTCGCCGGTGCATTCGTTGTATTCACACTGCCATTACTTCCTGGACTATTCGTGAGGGTCCAATGACTAACATCGAAATCATTGGTGAAATTTTCCGTTGCAAAAGACAATTGCAAGGTCGCATTTTCTCCAGCACAAATGGAGGTTGGGGTTGTTTGAATATTTCCGGCATTAGGAATTGGATGCACGTTAATTAATGTAGTTGTGGAAAAGGAACAACCAGTAGCTATGGTTGCCGTAACAGTATATACCGTTGAGGCAGTTGGCGAAACTGTTTGAGTAGTTCCTTGTAGTAGCCCCGGACTCCATGTGAATGTTGCTGCCGCATTGGAGCAACTCTCTATGAATTTCAAATTACTATAAGTAGTGGTGCAAGGACTTCCGTAACCATCCGTTGTATGAGCAATCCAATGCAAAACATCACCGGCGGTAACCACTAGCGAATGCGAACCAGCTTGTGAGTAGGACGTATTGTAAACAGAATATCCGTTTAAAAATGCTGGCGAATTTGCATTCAAGGATATAAGCGGGTAATCAAACCATGCTCCATCCAAGGTATTATAAGCCCAATCAAACGATAGCGTTCCCGAGGTTTGAATTGGAATATCATAAAATACAGAACCTCCAACACCATTATCGCCGGAAGTAATACTGATAGTGGATGGTGCATTGGTGGTGTTCACAGAGCCGCCAACGTTGGAAGGCGTATAAGAAGTTGTCCAATTACCAATCGCATATTGGTTGGTAAAATTCAAAAATGTATCACATAAACTTACTTTAAGTAAAGTACTTTGTCCGATACACAATTCGCTCAGGTTTGTATTTATAGAAAATGGAGTAGGTGAAGGATTAACCACGATGCTCAGCGTTGAAGTTGAAGAACAACCCGAAGCGATACTAGTTGCGGTAATGGTGTATGTGGTGGAAGACGTTGGTGAAACACTCACGGTAGAACCATTGAGACCACCCGGTTCCCAAACGATCGTACTTGGAATATCTGCGGTACAATTCAAGGTAGTAGATTGACCAGAACAAATAGTTGATAGGCTTGCGTTCACGTTTGAAAGGATCGGCGTATGATCTACTGTAACTACTTGATGCGAGAGCGAACTACCACTGATGGTTGTTATGAGTACAGGCCCTGAACTTGGATTAGCCATTACCGTAAATGGCGATGCATTTGGAACAACCGATGCAATGGGTACGCCTCCAATACTTACCTGTTCTGCAACAATGTTCGATAAATTAGAGCCTACTATCTCCAACGGAGTATTTTCACAGAGGGCTGAACTATTTAAATAGTTTATGAAAGGAATAGGAACTACATTATTATATACATAATTGGAAATGGTTCCGTTCAATGCAAAATTGTTTAAGGAATAAACCAATCCGTTGATGTCGGTAATCGTATTGAACCCCGGGTTATTTCCATGAGGTATTCCTTGATTAAAACCAAGGTAGGAACGTAACGTAGGTTGAGGCAAATTAACAGGCAATTTATACGATGAACTTATTTGCGAGGCAGTTCTCGCTTCGTTCCAAATTCTAACTTCATCTACTCGACCACTATAATACCCACAGGGTGAATGACCGATTTGCACATTCGTGGTGCTATCATTCAAATTAGTTACCGCTGCACTATTACCTCCTACTTGAAAAACACCATCTATATACATTTTTACTGATGTACCACTTCGCGTAACGGCTACATGATGCCAAAGGCCATTATTATATGTTTGGGTACTTGTTAAACTCAACTGATTTATACCGGAGGTTTGATACTGTTCCCAAACCACCAACCCATTAGTGATGGTTATATTCCAGAAATTAGTAACCCCACATGCCGACCGTTTACTAATGATAGGCATATTGACTCCATTGGCTGACGTTTGAAACCATGCCTCCACCGTAAAATCGTTGGTATAGAAAAGCCCGGCATAAGGTGTCATATTGATAAAATCATTCGTTCCATCAAAATGTAAAGCGTTCTGTTGTGCCACAGGTATGAAGGTAAAGTTTGTGCTTGAAGAGGCGATGCCTCCGGTAGGCGTTGACACGGTTACTTTGCCAGAAGAGGCCGTATAACTTTTTGCACTTATAGTAGTACCTGTATTACTTGCAATTTCATATACCGGAACACCAGCTACTTTAATAGAAGCCGCTGTTGCGCCTGTTAAATTACTCCCTTGTATAATGAGATTTTGTCCGGTGGCCGTAAAGTCGCCTCCCAAACTTCCTTCTATATTGGTAATCACCGTTCTCGTGCTGGATACATAGTTAGAACCAGCACCATTCAACGTAAAAAAGAAAAGGTAGTACGTTGTGAAGGGAGCTATTTTATCTGTGATATACATTTGTCCGGTATTGTTACCACCCGCTATTCCTGTATTAAAATCAAGGTAATTTACTAAACCAGTTTGAGGGTAAATGGAAGGCACAGCAAAGGATTCATTTATTTCTGAAGCTGATCGGGCATAATTCCAAACTTTTAATTCATCGATGTTGCCATTAAAATGTCCACAATAACCACGACCAATTTCCGCAGCGCCGTTTGGTATTAAATTAGTAACACCTGCAGTGTTGGTAGAAGCCACTTGGGCACCATCTACAAATAATTTAATAGCCGTTCCACTTCGAGTGCATGCCACATGATGCCATTGATTATTGTTATACGACAGCGGGCTTTCTATCACACCGTAGTTTAATCCACTATTATTTTCATCTACTTCGAATCGAAGTTTACCTGTGGCCAAGATACTGATGGCCCAAAAATTTTGATGTTGACAAGCGCCACCCGTTATACTTTTTTGAATAATGGGCATATACGCCGCAGTGCTAGTTTTAAACCATATTTCTACTGTAAAATCACTTGTTCCGAAATAACCAAAACCATAATCTAGCGAAACGAAATCTGCATTCGTGGCAAAACTCAACGTATTATCTTGAGCCTTCGAATAGCCATTCATTAAAAAGTAAGTAAAAACGAAGAATAATATTTTTTTCATGGTCTCTAAATTTGAACAGCAAAGGTTGTTTGTAGTAAGGGCGAAATCAAGTACTAATATTAGGAGTTTGAAGTACTAAAATTAGGAGTTCGATGAAAAATTGAGCCGGGAGTTGAGGTATCTAAACCCATACAACTATGCCCTAGATTCTTATTATTTTCAGCAAGCTGCTTGATGAAGAATAAAAATTACAGTTACTTTGAACGAATTCGTAGTCATGAAAATTGTTGGAAAAATCATTACGTTGGTGTTTGTAGCCCCTAGTAACATTCATGGCAAAGGTGTATTTTCAAAGCAGAGAATTACTGCTCGTAAAAAAATTGGCGAGTTAAGTGGTATGCTGATTTCAAAGCAAGCAGCACGAAAAAAAGTGAAAGAACAACCTGCTATACACATGGTAGAACTTTGGAATGGTAAGGCCTTAGATTGTTCCGAATTTCGAAATGAATTAGCTTTTATAAATCACTCATGCAAACCAAATTGTTACATGCGTAACATCAATAACCTTGTTGAGTTTTATGCTTTGCGCAGCATTAAAATGAATGAAGAACTCACCTGTAATTATGGCGAAACGCATCATGATGGGAAATTACCTTGTCGCTGTGGTTGTGAAGGATGTATTGGGAATTTATAATAATACACCTTAACTCTGTAACATCTTCCAAAGTTCATCTTTGAGTGAATTGATTCCCATTTGCGTTACAGACGAGAAGAAATGAAGTTTCACACTTTTTGGAAATTCATTCCGGATTTCATCCATCAATTCATCATCTAGCATATCTGATTTACTGATGGCGATGAGCATTTGTTTATCCAACAACTCCGGATTATACTGCTCTAACTCATTCATTAGAATATCATATTCTTCTTTATGATTTTTACTATCCGCTGGAATGAGCACTAACAAAACAGGGTTACGTTCGATATGTCGAAGAAAGCGATGACCAAGCCCTTTGCCTTCCGCAGCCCCTTCAATAATACCTGGTAAATCAGCTACACAAAATGAGTATTTTCCGCGGTATTCCACCATTCCCAAATTCGGTGTAATGGTTGTAAACGCATAGTCGGCTATTTTGGGTTTAGCTGCCGAAATCACAGAAAGCAATGTTGACTTTCCGGCATTTGGGAAACCAACTAAACCTACATCCGCCAGTATTTTTAATTCAACAATTTTCCACGCTTCTTGTCCGGGTTCACCAGGTTGTGCGTAATCGGGGGCTTGATTCGTAGGAGTCGCAAAAAAAGCATTACCCATACCACCTCGTCCGCCGGGCAGCCAAATTACCTCCTGACCATGTTCCAGAATTTCTACTTCAACCTCACCGGTTTCTTCATCCCGACCTACCGTACCTAAGGGAACCTCAATTACAATATCATCGCCATAAGCACCACTACTATTATTTTTTCCGCCTTTATTACCATCTTTGGCAAGAATATTTTTATGATAGCGAAGATGAAGCAGAGTCCACAAATTTTTATTGCCACGAAGAATGATATGCCCACCACGACCGCCATTACCGCCATCTGGACCACCTAAGGGTTTAAATTTTTCACGAAGAAAATGAACGAACCCTGCTCCTCCATGACCGGATTTGCAGAACACGCGTATATAATCAACAAAGTTATCGGCTTGCATAGAAAGCCTAGAGGTTAGAATCGATGGTGGTTGCGATAGCCGCAAAAATTTCATCTACAGTTCCTTCGCCGTGTACTTCTACCAATTTATTTTTTGATTGATAGTAATCGGCTACCGGAGATGTTTTAGCATGATATTCCTTAATACGATTCATAATGATTTCTTCATTATCATCACTTCGTCCGGAAACTTCACCTCGATGCACCAACCGTTTTTTAAGTTCCTCTTCAGCTACCAATAAACTAATGACCACATTTATTGGATTCTTCTTAAATTCTAATAAGTTATCTAATGCTTCTGCCTGGGCCACCGTGCGCGGAAAACCATCGAAGATGAACCCTTTAACATCAGGGTTTTCATCTAATTTGGAAGAAATCATTCCGATCACTACTTCATCCGGAACAAGCATACCTTGATCCATAAATTTCTTAGCTTCCAAGCCAAGAGGAGTTTCATTTTTTACTTCACTTCGAAGAATATCTCCTGTTGAAAGTTGTACTAACTGATACTTTTCGATAATGTTTGCCGACTGGGTTCCCTTACCTGAGCCGGGAGGACCAAACAGCACTAAATTAAACATATTGGTTGTTTTTGAGTGGGCAAATATAGATTTGAAATTTGGATTTAGGGCTCCTGTTTTGATTTTAGTACGTTAAGAAATGGTATCGGAAGCTTTGCAACTAGGCAACTATAGGATGTCATGGCACGTTCGATCCATTATTTCAAGGAAAGCAAAGCATAATCGGGATGATCAGGATGCACATCGAGTTCTTGACGTTCCGGAATAATTACAACATCCATATCCTCCATCGGAATGGCACCTAACAGAGGCTCGTTATTGCCGGGTAAAACCATTGCTGATGTGGTGCATCGACGGTTTTTAAAGCGCACCTCAAGCGGAGCCACTACATCATATTCTACGATCCTACCATCCGCTAACTGTCCTCTGCGTTTATCTACAACCGGCAATTGAAGCATTTCTTGAATAGTTTCATTGATACAGAGATATACACTGCCCGTATCCACCAACATGGTTACTTGCAGTCGTTTTATTTCATTGGCATCCAAGTAATGATTGCGAGCCAAGGCAAGATCTTCTCCATTAATCAATTCGATGTTTGCATAAATTAGTCCCATGATTCAAAAGTAAGAAGCATGTTGGAACTATATGTTTCCATGTTGAATGAATATTTTATTCCTTCCTATCTAATTTCTTTAAACCAAGTTAACACTTCAAACCCTTAATTTTACGGCCTATGAAAAAAATGCTTTTCATGATAATCACAGCGCTGCTTTTCTTACAAGCAGATGCACAAAAAATGAAGTTGGGCCTCTTAGTATATGGTGGCGGCGGCGATTGGTATGCAAACCCAACGGCACTTAAAAATTTAGCTTTTTTCTGCAACCAACAATTAGGAACAGTTTTCGATAGCAAAGAAGCCCAGGTTGAAGTTGGCAGTAAAGAAATTTTTAATTGTCCGATCTTATTTGCCACAGGCCATGGCCGCATTATGTTTAATGATGTGGAAGCTCAAAATCTTAGAACGTATTTAATTGGCGGTGGTTTTTTGCATGTGGATGATAATTATGGTTTAGATAAGTTTATTCGCCCGGCTATGAAAAAGGTATTTCCAGAATTAGATTTTGTTGAACTTCCTTTTTCGCATCCGATCTATCATCAGAAATTTGATTTCGCAAACGGACTTCCAAAAATTCATGAGCATGATGGTAAAGCACCCAAAGGTTATGCATTAGTATATCAAGGTCGTGTTGTTGTGTTTTACTCAGTGGAAACGGATTTGAATGATGGTTGGGAAGACCAAGAAGTGCATGGCGATAAAGAAGAAAAACGACAACAGGCCTTACGCATGGGGGCGAATATTGTGTCGTATGTGTTTACTAATTAGATAGAAAACGGAGAAGACGTTGATTTGATAATTAACAGAGTCGCTCTTAATTACAAATCGCCAAATCAACACATTATCAATGCAACTATTTACCTTCGCGGCATGAATAGAGCTTACGTAATCGACGCGGTTAGAAGTCCGATTGGAAAATATGGTGGGTCCTTAGCCCAAGTTCGTCCTGATGATTTATTAGCAACGGTATTAAAAAACCTGATCCATCGCAATCCATCCATCGATGTGCATGCGATTGAGGATGTAATTACCGGATGTGCGAATCAAGCGGGAGAAGACAATCGTGACGTTGCACGGATGGCCTTATTACTAGCAGGATTACCAACCAGCGTTGGCGGTAATACAGTGAATCGTTTATGCGCCTCCGGATTACAAGCTATCATGGATGCAAGTAGAGCAATTAGTTGTGGCGATGGTGAATTTATGATTGCTTCCGGCGTAGAAAGTATGACCCGAGCTCCATTCGTTATGGGAAAAGCAGATAGTCCTTTTTCTCGTAAAGCTGAACTATTTGATACTACCATTGGTTGGCGTTTTACCAATCCGGCGCTTTCGGCATTACACCACCCTTATAGCATGGGAGAAACGGCAGAAAATGTAGCCGAACGTTGGCAAATTTCTCGTCAAGAACAAGACTCGTTCGCATTTCAAAGTCAACAAAAGTATGAAGCCGCGCATCAAGCAAATAAATTCTCTGATGAATTAGTTTCGATAGAAATTGATTTAGGGAAGGGTAAGAAACATATGTTCGATAAAGATGAACATCCACGTTTATCGCCTTTGGAAAAATTAGCTGAATTAAAACCGGCATTTAAAAAAGAGGGTAGCGTAACCGCAGGTAATTCGAGCGGAGTGAATGATGGTGCTGCTGCTATGCTTTTGGCTAGTGCCGATGCTGTAAAGAAATACGATTTAGAGCCTTTGGCGATAGTGAAGAGTATGGCCATTGCCGGAGTAGATCCGGCTATTATGGGTATCGGTCCGGTTCCGGCTACACAAAAAGCTTTACAACGAGCAGGACTAGGCATTCAAGATATCGGACTTGCTGAATTAAATGAGGCCTTTGCCTCACAGAGCATCGCCTGTATTCGTGATCTCGGAATCGACCCCGCTATTGTAAATGTAAACGGTGGTGCTATAGCTCTTGGACATCCTTTAGGTTGCAGTGGCGTGCGAATTTCTACCACCTTGTTACATGAAATGAAACGCCGGAATGTACGTTATGGTTTAGCAACGATGTGCATAGGCGTAGGACAAGGTGCTGCGATTATTTTTGAGAAACTGTAACAGGAATTGTGTAGAACACAAATGGAGCAATGAACAAAGATGTATGAACCCTTACATGTTGAACACAGTTTGGTTTAGAATATGGATAGAGCTATGAACACAGAAGTTTCTTTTCCTCTTCATGCAATAACTTTTATTCACTAAAGAAAACTAAAACTCACACTACCGTCTTTTTCGTCTTTTAACTGAATACCGGCTGCTTGTAATTTATTACGAATGGCATCACTGGTGGCAAAATCTTTCTTGCCTTTTGCTTCCGAACGAATATCAATCAATACTTGCATGATATCACCTAATTTTCCGGAAGTAGTTTCTTCAATAGGTTTCAAACCAAAAACTTTAATCAAATAATCGTTCATGGTTTCTTGCATGCGTTGTAACGCTTCTTTCGACACTTCATGGAATTTTATTTGTCCGCCCTTCAATGAATTAATTATCGTACTCAATTCAAACAAATTAGCTATTGTTTTCGCTGTATTAAAATCATCATCCATATTTTCCTTACAACCTGCGCATAACACCTGAATGTCTTTTCCTAATGATGTTTCCTCCTTATTAAAATCGGTGGAAGCAAAACCTTGAACCACCTGAAGAGCATCCATAAGTCGCTTTAATCCTTTTTCTGCATCTTGCAACCCTTTAATATTGATATCTAACTCAGAAGAATAATGCGTTTGTAAAAACAAGAAACGAACAACCGATGGCGCATATCCTTTATCAAGCAGCGGGTGATTTCCGGTAATAAACTCCATAGGGAGAATGGAGTTCCCGAAACTCTTACTCATTTTTTGTCCGTTAAAGTTCAGCATATTGGTATGCAACCAGTAGCGAGCGCCCCCTTGATTACAAGCTCCTTTATTTTGGGCAATTTCACATTCATGATGTGGAAATTTCAAATCCATACCACCGCCATGAATATCAAATTGTTCTCCAAGATACTTTGTACTCATTACACTACACTCCAAATGCCAACCCGGAAAACCTTGTCCCCATGGCGATTTCCATTGCATAATATGTTCTGGTGAAGCCGCCTTCCATAAGGCAAAGTCGATGCTATTGCGTTTCTCTTCTTGTCCGTCTAAATCGCGGTAACCGGCTATCAATTCATCTACATTTCTACCCGACAATTCACCGTAAGGAAATTTTTCATTGTAGGCCTTTACATCAAAATAGACTGATCCATTTACTTCATACGCAAAACCCTTTTGAATAAGTTCTTCTATCATCTGAATTTGTTCGAGAATATGCCCGGTTGCAGTTGGTTCTATGGTTGGAGGAACAGCATTAAACAATTCCATTACCTGATGAAAACCTACGGTATACTTCTGTACAATTTCCATAGGTTCAAGGCTCTCTAACTTTGCCTGAGATTCCATGCGATTCACCCCTTCACCACGTTCATTGGTCAAGTGCCCGGCGTCGGTTATGTTTCGCACATAGCGCACCTTGTACCCCAAAAAACTAAGGTATCGATAAATCATATCGAAGGAAGTAAATGTTCGCACGTTACCAATATGGGCATCGCTATACACCGTAGGACCACACACATACAAACCAACATGAGGTGGATGCAATGGTTCAAACTTTTCTTTTTTACGATTCAGGGTGTTATAGACGTGTAATTCAGACATAGGGCAAATTTAATTGGATGAATTGATAATTTGGAACGAGATCTTCCAACTTTATACGATGGTTAGAAAAGCGAATAGTTTGTTCATTTAAATCGTACTATACGAACGAATAGTTCGAAGGGCAAAGTTTTCAAACGCATGCCGCGCTGATCATTCGAATTTGTTTTGGTTAAGCTTGGTTGCAAATCTGAAGAAGCCTATTTCAGCATACAACCTCCGGTTGCGGAGTACTGATTTATAGCGTATTTCTCACAGGATGCAGTAGCTTCTGATTTATTTACGCCGTTTAATTCGATGGGAACTACGCCGGAATTTGTTTTACACTCACAGACCCAACTACGGTTACACGACGAATAAAATAAACTGATTCCGAAAGCAGTTATGAAAAATAAAAACTTCTTCATGATTCCTAATTCTAAGGTTGCAAGATATGAATTAAAATAAGTTTATGCAACAGCCTTGTTCACTAACGCAGCCGCTTCACTTAAGAGAATGGCGCTCTGAACTTTCAATCCTGATTTCTCAATTAATTCTTTGGCTTGTTCGGCATTGGTTCCTTGCAGTCGTACAATAACTGGTACATTAATTTCTCCAATAGCATTGTACGCATCCACTACACCTTGAGCTACACGGTCGCAACGCACGATTCCACCAAAAATATTAATAAGAATAGCTTTCACGTTAGGGTCTTTCAGAATAATTCGGAACCCCGCCTCTACGGTTTGAGCATTAGCCCCGCCACCTACATCCAGAAAGTTCGCCGGTTCGCCACCACTCAATTTAATCATATCCATAGTAGCCATCGCTAAGCCGGCACCGTTTACCATACAACCTACGTTACCATCCAGTTTCACATAATTCAAATTGCTTTCACTGGCTTCCACTTCGGTAGGATCTTCTTCGGATTTATCGCGTAGGTCTTCTAATTCTTTATGACGAATTAGAGCGTTATCTTCTAGATTCATTTTACAATCAACCGCCAAAATTTTATCGTCGGTAGTTTTGAACAATGGATTAATTTCCAGCATCGCACAATCTAAACCGGAATAGGCATTGTATAAATTGGTAACGAATTTTACGCAGCTTTTAAACGCTTCACCACTTAAGCCTAAATTGAACGCAATTTTTCTGGCCTGATAAGGCTGAAGCGAAGCACCCGGTTGCACCCACTCTTTAAATATTTTTTCCGGCGTATTATGCGCCACATCTTCAATATTTACACCGCCTTCGGTGCTATACATGAACACAAATTTCTTGGTAGCGCGATCAAGAAGAATAGATAAATAAAACTCCTTAATCGGACTAGGTCCTTCATAATACGCGTCTTCGGCCACAAATAATTTATTTACTTTTTTACCCGCCGCACCGGTCTGAAGGGTTACCAAGGTATTTCCAAGCATATTGGTAGCAATCGTTCGGGCATGATCTTCACTTTTTGCCACCTGAACGCCATGTTGTTCAGGAACTTCAATGAACGTTCCTTTTCCTCGCCCTCCGGCATGAATTTGAGCTTTAATAACCACGAATTTGGAGCCGGTTCTGGCTGCAGTTTCGTTATAGGCAGTCACAACCTCCTCTACGGTGGTGCAAGCCACTCCATTTTGTACAGGTACATTGTAGCGTTTCAGAAGTTCCTTAGCTTGATATTCATGTAAGTTCATGCGTAAAAATTTGTGGGTGCGAATGTAGTATACTTTTTTCAATGACGAATTAAGGTTTGTAAATTACGGGTTAGGCAATAGGGAAATTTCCGTTTTTAGTTCCTTGGTAGAATTGCTTGGGTAAATGATTCCTTTAGGTTAAAAAGGTAGCTTGTATTTTTGGTAGAATAACCTATTTCTTTCCCAGAAATGCTTATTTTTAGATTGGTATGACTTCTATCCTAGCCTTTTTACAACAACACCTTCCTGAGGGTAACTTTTTGAAAGAGCTTCCTTTTGTAACAACCCGAAAAGAATTCAATAAAGGCGATATATTAACCCGATATCATCAGGTGGAGAAATATGGGTACTTTTTGGTGAAGGGTATAACCAAAATAAGTATGATACGCGATGGAGAAGAACGCATTTTAGATTTCTTCTTTCCGGGTGAGTTTTTTTCAGCGTACACGTCGTTTCTGAGTCAGAAAACAAGTGATGTAGAAATTGTGGCACTTTCAGCAATTGAAGTGGAATGCATTTATGTTCACGATTTACAACAAGCCTATCACCATTCTTTACAGGCAAATCAGTTCGGGCGAATAGTTACCGAGATGAGTTATATTAGAAAAACGAAGCGTGAAAAAGATTTCTTAACCTTAAGTGCTACGGAACGTTATTTACAATTAATGAAAGAAAGACCTCAACTCATTCATGATATTCCGGTGCATATGCTAGCGAAATATTTGGGTATTCATGCAGAGAGTTTAAGCAGAATTCGACGAGAAATTGGACTGTCCTAACATAAAACTCCGGCATTTTCTTTGAAAGGAAAATACCGGAGCAAACTAAATAGGACAAATTTAAAAACGTCAGGGTGTTATTGCGCCAATGCCTTCCGTTAAATTCGGCTCCATAACTAAATAATCAAACACATCTACGATACCATCACCATTCAAATCGGTACTTAAATAACCCGAAGCACCGGCAATGATATCCGGATCCTGAATGAGATAATCGAAGGCATCGATGGCGCCGTCTTGGTTGATATCACCGGAGTAGAGCGCCCAAATACCGGGTTCAACCTGGGTTTGATTGGAGCCAAAAGCCTGGTTAGCGGCGGTTGTAAAATCATAGAAACCATTTGGCACAACTGTAAATGGCAAACCACTCCATGTTTCGATTGCATTTCGATGATTTACCTTTATATAGTATGCCCCTGAAGTTCCCGGAGCAATTGTGTTAGCAACACCATTAGTGGGTAAAATAACCTTTCTGGAAGAAACGAGATTGTAAGGTGATGTTGTATCCCTGAATTCAATGGTTACCGAATCTGCAATATTTGTATTAGAACTCACTCCTTGATTATATAAAACTGGCTTCATTAATGCATTTCCATCATAATATCCTTGAATGAGCATTTTTACGGTTATGGGTGTATAATTATTCGTTTTGGTAAAGGTGCTTCGAACAATACTACTCCACTGATCACTGTTTACTTTAAAACGATAATTTATTACATGACTCCCTGCTGTTAAGCTAACTACATCAATTTGGTCTTGATAATTAAGAGGGTTTATACTTCCTAATGAAAGGGTTATTGAAGAAGCATAATTATCATCAAACCAATACTGCACTTGGGTTACAGGCGACAATGAAGTAGCTTCTTTAATAAATAAATTTGAGGAGATACTGCTCCATGTGTCATTACTTATTTTAAATCGGGTATTCAAAGTATGAAGACCATTTGTTAGGGTGGTTACCAAAATATTATCTAAATAATTTATAGCATTACTGTTTGTTAAGGTATTGGTCATTGCCGAAACATAATTATCATCAAACCAATATTGCACCTCGGTTACCGGTGATAATGTTGTTGGTTCCTTAATAAACAAATTAGATGAAATACTACTCCAGTTAGCGTTACTTAATTTAAACCTTGAATTTATTGTATGTAAACCATTCGACAATGAAGCGACGAGAATACTGTCTAAATAACTTATTACAGAACCTGCCGCTAAAGTATCAATTATAGAAGAGGTATAATTATCATCAAACCAGTACTCCACAATATTATTGGTTGATGTTTCGATGGGTAATTTAATGAAGAGGTTGGAAGAAATACAGCTCCACTCTGCATTTGTTGTTCGAAGTTGAAAATTAAAAGTATGCAATCCGTTAGTGAGTGAAGCAATATTAACGTTTGGAGAAATATCGTAGCTATTGGCAGAGGTAATATTGTTCGTAATAGCTTGAGAAAAATTGTCATCAAACCAATACCTCATCTTTGCTGTATTGGTATTTTTATAATTAATAAACAAATTAGATGAAATACTACTCCAATTATCATTATAGCCTTTAAATTGAAAGTGAATGGTGTGAAGACCGTTGGAGAGATTATTCAGGGGAATTTGTTTATTAAGGTTATCAACAGGTTCATTGACATAAACAGCTTGATTAAAAGCATCGTCAAACCAATAACGAAATGATGATACAGAAGATGAGTCAACAATATGGATAGGCACACTTGCGTAATTGTTGGTTTCATTACATTCTGTTACTTGTTGCAAACCATCCGCTGAAATAAATGCTCGGTATGAACCCAATGGTAAGTTTGCAGGAAGATTAAAAGTTACAGAAAGCAAAGAGCTCGTGTTTAATGCAGGCAGGCTACTGGAATAAAATATATCCGTTAGAAATTGATCCCCATTACTACCGGGAGTAAGTACATCATCGGGTGAAAGATGAATGCTTATATAGTTTGGAGCCGAAGCAATTTGGCCAATATTTCGAAGATAAAATGTAATAGAAACCGGAACGGAAGTGTTGGCCGAACTTATCATTCCATTATTAGTAATATTGGGATAATCAATCATTAAATCGGTATTTGGACTCGATAGAGCATTATTATTAACAATTAAAGAATTTCGTATACTACTTTGTAGGCAGTTTAGCATACGTTGTTTCTGACCAGCCGTAAAAAGAACTGCTTCACTAGTATAACTCATTATATTTCGTTCGGTATTGTCTGAGTAACTAGTTGAAAAAATCATACAATCATTCTCTCCCACCCGAGGTGCACCATCATTACGTGATACTGGATCGGTATCACATACTTTATCGCCAATGGTTGAACAAAGAATCTGTATATCCGCAGGGCAAGGTGTAATAAGATTACCACCTTCAAACACGTGGTATAAATTTAGATAATGTCCTATTTCATGCGCAGGGGTAGATTTTCCAGAAATATTCTGCCCAAGAAGGTTTGAAATATAGGATACATTTAAAACGACCCCATCTTTATTTATTTCGTAATCGTTGTTGGGAAATGTTGAAACAAATGCACCAAATTGCGGACAACCGTTTGCACCTCCATTATTAATTTGATGAACCAACCAAATATTCAAATACTTAGCCGGGTTCCAACGTTCAATATTCTTTAACGTAACATCATCAATACCGCAGGCAGGATCTGTACTTTCATAACGTATGCCATAATTAACATAGTCAGAATTTAATGACAAATCGTGTCGAGTAATACCAGAGGTACAATTACCTGAAGGGTCGTTACTTGCCAAAGCAAAGCGAATACCCGTTTCAGCAACACCCAAGTCACTTCCGGGAAAGTTACCTGAATAAATTGCGTTTAGGGTATCCATAGCCATTTTTATTTGTTCGTCCGAAGGATTAAACAAGGAGCCAACAGCACCTCCTTTATGCATAATATGAAACACAACCGGGATTGTATCCAAATCAGGAACGGATGTCACAACATTTGATTGAAGGCATATTTGAAAATCTGTACCTCTATGCAAAGTACTTCCACCACCGCCACTAACATTCTTGTACAATCGAATCCAATATTCTCCTCCAATATTTAAGTTTTGAAAATTAATTGTTTCTAAGCCACCTATTCCTGTGTTATTTGTATGTGCTAATTCAACGTAGCTAGTTGAACAACTGACTTGGGAAAAAACTTGGACTATAATATCCATATCTGTTCCACTTTGAACCTTTAGTATTGGATCACCTGTTGTTGGATAAAAACGATACCATACATCCTGAGCAACTGCACCAGGTATTACCCAATCTGGAATATTATTAAATGGTTTGCTAGGTGCCGCTTCGCAAACACTACCATTAGTAAACACACAGGTAGAATTCTCTTGCAGATTTAATGGATTAAGACAAGAATTGTTTGTTACGGTTGCACAAATTGAGGGATTGCAATTTTGGGCTGTATAAGTAAAACCCTCTTGTGGTTGCAAAGCCGGTGTTTGATCACAAAACGAAATAGGGATAGATTGACAATACCAGTTGTTGGCGCATCCTGCCATATTCATTAACATTATATGTAGATGTGGATTTGTACTACAACCGGAATTGCCACTCAGAGCAAGAACCTGCCCCTGCAACACGCTATCGTTTGGGCTAACATAAACACTATTTGGGTTTAAGTGAAGGTATTGTGCTCTTGTACCATCACTATGCTCAACCACAACACGATTTACGAAATTGCCACATGGGTCACAATTATTATCAACACACTTACCAGTACATGAAGGGTATGTATAATGGCAATTTCCATTCTGGTAATTCTCCACAACATCTACTACTTTACCCTCCCGCATAGCACAAACAGGTGTTCCAATTGGCAAATCAAAATCGTATGCATATTGATTAATTCCATTATGAGAATAATCTTGGTTATTATTACCTTGATTGCATGCATAAGATGTGCCAGTTGGAAATGGCAATTTATACAAACTACTTTGCCCGTTCAAAAAACTACATTTGAAAGCAAAAGCTATCATTAGAAATATATACTTCCTCATATTAATTGCCTTTACGTACTTTAAAGTTTACATTAAGTTTACCATCATTAGAACTCTGAAGTGGAATATCCTTATACATGATATGTGGGTTGCTTGGCACCCAACCAACAGGACAAGGATAGGCAGAACCATAAATACCAACATCCGTACCATCCGTGCCCGCATTTTTGCCAGGGCAAGTTGATTTTAATTCGTAATTATTATTCAAAATGTTTGTACCTGAATTGTAATTAATAAAAATATCAGAAAGATTGGCAACGGTAATAGTATTCAATTCTGAACTAGAGGCAGAACAACTTGAATTTGTTAAATAATAAATCGAACCATTAGTAACAATTAAATTATTCTTAAATTGATTATTACAGTATGCGCTTGATAAGTTAATTGGAGCATAGTTGGTAAAAATGTTATTCTCCAAACTACATCCGCTGGAATATAAATAATTACTTGCATTGGTAAGGAATATACAATTCTTAATAATTGAATTTGTGAATGATAGGGATTGGGCTGATCCACCAGTAATAATACAATTACTTAGGGTACCGGTCAAATTTAAACTAGGCATAATACAATTTTTAAAAATTGAGTTCGTACCACCACTTACAGACGCACTAAATCGGCAATTAAGAATTGAAATATTACTTGTTAAATTTATTAGACTATAGCCATTACCGGGATTAAGATAATTATTATTTCCCGAAAAATAGATTCCTTCAATAACAGAACCAATAGATTGCACAGTAAATTTAAGGACAGTAGGAATTGAGGTTATTCCCGTAGCACTTGACGAATCCACGGCAAAACCAGCGCCAATAATCTTTATCCTTTTTTTAATTGTATCTTGTATATTATAATTACCCCCCGGCAGCACAATCACATCATCATCAACCGCGGCATTATAAGCATCTTGTAAAGTAGTAAAAATTGTAGTGGTTCCATTATGCTCTAAGGATATTCTGGCTGTTTGAGCAAAAGAAGTCGAGTAAATGAGAAGGAATAAAGAAGAGAGTAAATATTTTTTCATGTTTGATATTTATAAAATGATTAATTGCCTTTACGTACTTTAAAGTTTACATTGAGTTTTCCATCGTTGGTATTGCTGGTTGATACACTTTTAACCATTATATGCGGGTTGCTTGGTACCCAACCATCCGGGCAGGGTTCTAAGCCTCCGTATATACCAATATCAGTACCATCAGTGCCCGCATTTGAGCCAGGGCTGTTGGGGAGTAAATGGTAGTTTTTTGCCGGGTTAGCGACAATGCCCGTAATAGATGAATTGAATAAAGTAGAAAACCCATAAATTGAAATTGTATTAAACTCATTTGAAGTATTTGGATATATACCCGATGCATTGATGCGAAGGCAATTATAAAAGTTACAAGTTGGTGATGGATAATTGTAATAATTGGTGTAATACTGAGCCCCATTGTTAAATATACAATTACGAAAATCACAAGTGATACAGGATTTACTTCCATAAGATTCTGTCATACTATTGTCTATTGAGCAATCCGTTAAATAGGTAAAACCTTCGCATATTGTATTCTTTACTACCGAATTTTTAAGAGAATCCACAAAATTACCAATAAGGCAATTTTTAATTAAGCAATTTATGCCTTTAGTTATTTTACCCTGCATAAAACAATTAAAAAGGCTAAATTGACAGTTTCCATTTAAACCGGAAATTCCAATACTATAATTTTGATGAAAAAAATGAATGCCATTAAATGATGTCCCATTTCCCTCTGGGCAAATAATAAGATTACCATTTCCCGTTGACGTTTTGCTCAGTTTGGATGTTGAAGTAGCCTGCGTTGAATCGAGAGATATACCCGCACCAATAAAATTCAATCTTTTTTTAATACTATCTTGTATAGTAAATGTACCACCGGGTAAAATGATGATATCATCATCCACTGCAGCATTATAGGCTGCTTGTAAGGTTGAATAAATAGTAGAAGTTCCATTATGCTCTAAGGATATTCGGGCCGTTTGAGCAAATGAAATGGAGTATATAAGAAGCGTTAAAAAAGCGAGTAAATATTTTTTCATGTTTGGTATTTTTTTAAATTGATTAATTGCCTTTACGTACTTTAAAGTTTACATTGAGTTTGCCATCGCTGGTATTGGTAGAAGATACATTTTTAAACATGATATGCGGGTTGCTGGGCACCCAACCTTCAGAACATGGGAAAGCTGTTCCGTAAATACCAATATCAGTTCCGTCTACACCAGCATTTTTGCCGGGGCAAGTTGATTTTAAATGATAATCTAAAGTACAACTCCAAGTTGTATTTACGTTGGTAGTAAAAATATCAGTTATACTATTTACCACAATTGCGCCAGATACCAAATTACTGCTATACGGCGGGTTAGAATTGCAATAACTGTTACTATTTACGAAAATAATACTCCCTATAGACAACGGATTTAAAATATTATTGCTGCATCCACTTATTGTTGGTGAAATAAGTATGCAATTTTGAATTTGACAAAAATTTGCGCTCAAATTATTCAATATGATACAATTATTTATTTGAGTTTGATCAAATCCAATACCACCACTTATTCCTGAAGGAAAGGAATAAATAATACAATTTGTAACCAAAGAATTTAGTGACCCCAAACCTAATAGAACACAATCCTTTACAATAATAGTTTTATAGCTAGAAAGTCCATAATTAAATTTACATTTATTAAATACAACACTATCTCCAAAATAATTCATCAAACTTGGATGGGAAAATCCTGATATATAATTAGAGCCTGAAAAGATAATACCTTCAAATTGTGCTCTATTGGCTCCGGTGCCAATTTTAATTCCACTAGAAATAAAAGTTACTCCGGTTACCGCTGAAGAATCCGGGCAAATACCCGCACCAAGTATTTTTATTCTCTTTTTGATGCTGTCTGCAATAGTGAAATTTCCACCTGGCAAAATAATCACATCATCGTTTACCGCTGCATTATACGCTGCTTGTAAGGCTGTATAAATGGTCGTCGTACCATTATGCTCTAAGGAAATTCTAGCGGTTTGAGCCGATGAAACAATACAAATAAATAGGCTAAGAAAAGAGAGTAAATATTTTTTCATGATTGGTACTATTATTTTCTAAACAATAATAATTCTTGTAGTCCAAATTCTTCCTATACTTCGGATAAGTTATCAACTTCGTAGGATGAATAACTTAATACATTTTGGCACGCTTCAAAAATTCGGTTTTGTACTCGGAACTCACCTCAAAAACCTTTCTCTGTGCACAATTCAACAATATTGGGTTTTTAAGATCGCTTCGCTCGGCTTCACCCATATGGTATTTTAGGTTGATACAAATATTATTACTAATGCGTACAAAGCGCTCATCCAATATATTTTGGTTTAATAGCTCCTGCAAGGAATTTCGGGTTAGGTAGGCATGCTCCAAATCGACATTCACTATTAAGGAATAATTTTTGGGTACATCATAATCCACGCCATTACCTGCCGCTATAAAAGCTATTTTGCTTTTATTTATTTTTCGTTTGTACGATTTGCCACCATTCGGTAGTTCTAATTTTCTTACCAGTTTGTGTTTAGGCACTTCATACACCGGTAATTCTATAGTATCAAATTTTATTTCAAACCTAGGATTGCGTAGAGTTACATTCGACTTAATAGTAAACAATGCGGCTTGAAGTTCTGCCGCTCCCCGTGGTTTATAAATCATCGGTATTTGAGTATTCAAAAAAGCTATTTGGGTAGCCGCTTCATCGGTAATAAATTCGGTGGTAAATAGGATATAAATGTTATAATGGTTGTCTATAAAATAAGATGCGAGGTCAATACCATTCTTTTCGCCATTTAAGCGTATGTCAATAATAGCTAATTCAATATTCGAGTTGGCCTTGAATGCAGTAACCGCTTCATCAAAGCTGGTAATAGGTAAATTATCTGAGGTAGTAATTACTTCATACCCTAATTGATTCAGGGCATTTTCATACACTTCAAAATGTAGTAAATTATTTTCAACCAACAGAGCCTTTTTGCCCATCCTTAATTATTTTAAATTTTACCTTATAGCATGAACCGTTATCATTATAAGCATTTATTTCACCTCTCAGATTTTGAGTGGTTAAAGAATAAATTTGGCGCATTCCTTTACCCTTTACCAATCTTCGATTATTATCCTCCATACCAATACCATTGTCTCTATATACGAGTTGGCAATGAACACCATCATCGGTAAAAAGATTTAGTGCTATAGCCGGTTTCTGAACATTCTGAAAAGCATGTTCAAGAGAATTAGCAATAAGCTCATTTATCAATAAAAGAACACTCTCGGACTGTGAAAAGCTAAGTAGAACTGAGGTACTACAATTAAAAGCCGGGGTATTATTCATTCCAGCACAATTATCCGTAAAAACTTCCAAAATTGATTTTTCTAAGGATAACTCCTTCTTATTGTCGGATGAAAATAAGGTGTAAAATAAAGATTGGTAGGCCCGTATCCGGGAAATGAGTTTAGGAATTCCAACAGATGATGGATTCTGGCCGTATAATAAAGTCGCGTGGTTTACAATATCATTGTATTGGCGTATGGTTTCATGCTTCATATCGTCTTGCAGAATTTCTATATTGGCTTTATCCCTACTTATAATCCTTTTTTGCTGAATGTTCTTATACAACAACAAGCCGAGACCTGCGGCTAACAAGCATGTAATGATACTAAATAGGATAAAAAATCGCTTTGTACGGGCCTCGTATGAAGCTTGCTTTTTGGCTTCTTGCAGATGGATGTCTTTTTCTCTTACTTTATACTTTGTTTCGATTTCCGTCAATGTTTTGTTTGAAATACTAAAAGTCGCAGTATCCAAAACATTAAATGCTGAGTCTAGAATAACCGCCGATTTAAGCGTATCGCCGCTTAATAATTTCAATTTCCCCAATCGTTGTAAATATTCGTTTCGTGTATTACCCGATTTATGCGTTTTGCTATTTTCGTCCAACAGCTTCAAGTAATACGCCGCACTGTCTAACTTGCCTTCCTGCGTATATAAGCTCATTAAACGTTCGCAATTGGTGTTATAGTTTAAGTCATGCACGTCATTATCCTGATATAATTTGTGTGCTAATAAAAAGTACTTCTTACCTTCCTTGCTATTATTATCGTTTTCGTAAATATTACCTAATGTACTATAGGCTTTAAGTAATAACAAGGTGTTATCGGATGACTTTGCCAAGCTTATTGCTTTATCTAAAAAGTAATAACAAGAGTCGGTTATGCCCAACATGCTTATAGCTTCGGCACAATCTATGTATGCGGAAATCTGTTGGTATACGAAATTTTGTTCCTCCGCGATTTGTATTCGTTTCAAATTCGTTTCATAAACTTTCTGTCCTTGGTTATTTTCAAAATAAAGCTGTGCCAACAAACCCAATGCATTTAACTCAATGGTTTTGTTATTTAATTGCTGACTATACAAGAGTGTAGTATCCAAGAGGGAATAAATAAGTGGATTTTTGGAATCAGTAGAGGCCAATAAATTTGCATATTGGTTGTAAGCATATAGCAGTACGTTAGAAACTTTTGGAAGCTTTTTCGCCAATTCGATACATTCTTCCAGCCTTTGTTTGGATTTAACTGTATTCCCTATATGAGATTCAGCCACTCCATAGTTTAATAGAGTAAATAGTAAATTGGCCGTATCGTTACAATTTCTAAAGAGAGCCAAACATTTCTCATAATTCAATATGGCGTTTTTGGATTTGCCTGCTTCATCCAAATCCACACCCCGATTTAATAAACAGATAGCTTGAAATCGAAGGTTTTTTGTTTTGGTAGCATAATTTAATAGTCTATTATCATACTCCTTAATTTTTTTTGTATTTCCAATATGAGTGTAGTAAAGACCCATGGCTTGTAAATACCGACACATTATGGTGTCGTTATTATATTTTTCTGCAACGCTTTTTAATTCATCAGTTACTGCAAATGCTTTTTGAATATCATTATTGAGGTAATAAGTAAAGAGTTTAAAACATAACTCACCCTTTTTTACGCCAACATTCTCCTGATCCATTTGTTTTCGATAGGTTGATGCATCTTGTGCGTATCCTCTAAGTGATAAAATTAAAAGAACAAAAAGAAAAATGTTTTTAAATTTCATAAGCGGTAAGAATACCCATAACAACCATCTTGTTTACTTAATTCGTATTAAAAGAGATGATTTCAAGTTAAGAACGAATTTAATAACAAATTTTGTAATTGCAAATCCGATAACTATTTTGCTATGAACGAGAATTCTAATTGTACAACTTCATTTCAAAATTTAAAAACGTCAGGGTGTTATTGCGCCAATGCCTTACGTTAAATTCGGCTCCATGACTAAATAATCAAACACATCTACGATACCATCACCATTCAAATCGGTACTTAAATAACCCGAAGCACCATCAATAATATCTGGGTCTTGAAGAATGTAATCAAACGCATCGATGGAACCATCTTGATTGATATCTCCGGAATACATAGCCCAAACACCATTCGCTACTTCTGTTTGATTGGAACCAAAAGCTTTGTTTGCTGCGGTGGTAAAATCATAGGTTGACGAAGTTAGGATTGGTACCGGGCTCGCACTCCAGGTTTCAATACCGTTTTTATATTTCAAAACAATATAATACAAACCTGTGGGTATCGGATTGAAATTAAATTGAACAGTGCCATTGGTATTTAACTCACCGGTAGACGTTGCTACCGTGGTATACGGCGATGTAGGTTGTTTTATTTCCAAACTTATATCATCTACTATACTAGAATTACTACCGATATCCTGATTCATTTTAACCGCTTGCATTAACCCCGAACCTGCATAATATCCTTCTATAAAACACTTCACTTCAAGACCACTTGTTGTGCATGGCGTAACCTGAATACTCACAGTAGATGTATTTGTACATCCGTTGGAATTGGTTACAGTAACCGTATAAATTGTATTAGCTGTAACATTGGATGCAGTAACTAAATTTTGATTCGTCGAATTCAAATAGGTTGCCGGTGACCATACCATCGAGTTATTATTGGTTCCACCTGAGATAATTAAACGATAGTCTTCATACTCACCATAAGCTGAAAGTGAACAAGCAAGTTGTGGTGTGATAACGGTGCCAGCACAACTCACCACCCTTAACTTGGTTAAACCATTGCGCGCGGATGTTGGAATGTTTATATATCCTGATGAGGAAGGCACATTGCCATTATAAAACCAAGCCAACTCATTGCTATCGTTAAAATCATTATCCTGATTATAATCAATAAATAAAGCGAAGCGTTGAGGATATCCACCAGCAACTACATTGAGGTAATAGGAATTACCCGTTTGCACATTAGCCGATTGCAAATAATTTGTATAGTCGCCATCACCACTTACATTATTAATTTGATTAGCGAAATGAAATAAACTGATAAAATCATTGGTATTGCCTGGACTTGCAATGGTTGGAATACAATAATTACCTTGTATAGCTTGAAGTTGTGTTGAAGCACCATTACACAAATTTGGATTTGTTGCGCCAGCGCTTATGGATGGAATTGGTATTACGTTTATACTTTTTGTTGCGGTAGCAGTACAGCCATTCAAATCAGTTGCCATTACGGTATAAGTAGTATTTGCATTGATGTTCGTTGCCGTTACCGCTTGTTGTGTAGTATTATTTAAAAAAGTAGTTGGCAACCACGAATAGGTATTTCCGTTTGTACCTCCAGTAATATTCAAACTATAATCTTCATATTCACCATAAGACGTATTAGAACATGCGTTTTGTGCTTGTAGTGTGTAAGAATCGCACATCAAACGCATTCTTGTTTTACCATTCAAGGCAGTAGTTGGAATGGTTATACTTCCATTCGGCGTAAGCGCTGGTACAGAATTCCAAACATATTCGTTCGCATCGGTAAAATCACCATCCTGATTAAAATCGATATACAAGGCATACCAAGGTGCATTTTGTCCGGAAGTTATTTGAAACGAATAAGTGTTTCCTGCTATTACATTCGCTGTAAGTGGATAATTAGTGTAACTACCTCCACCCAGACTTGTATTTACAATTTGATTCGCAAAATTAAAAGCGGCTATATAGAATAACGTGCTACCAGGATGTGCTAAAGTTGGCGTGCAATAATTTGCAGCCTGCACTTCCATTTGAGTAGAAGATCCTGCACATACGCTGATGCTTGAAGCAACAAGGGTAATGGGTTGTGGAGGAAAGACGGTAATGCTTTGCGAAGCTAATGCAGAACAACCTAAATTATTGCTTACCGTTACGATATAAGTTGTACTGGCATTTACTCCACTAGCCGTAACGTTAGGCTGATTGGTAGCATTCAAAAAAGTGACTGGCGACCACGAATAGGTATTGCCGTTACTAGCTCCCGAAATATTGAGTAGATAATCTTCATACTCTCCATATAGTGGAAAGGAACAGGAATTAGACGGGTTCGGTGCTTGCCCATAACAACTCATAACACGCAAACGAGTAATTCCATTGAAGGCATTCAGCGGAATATTAATGTTACCACTTCCGGAGCTGTTATAGTTGTTTGTATTCCAAACAAATTCATTGGCGTCGTTAAAATCTCCGTCTTGATTGTAATCTACAAAAAGGGCGAAATATTGAATAAAACTCCCTGCGCTCATGCTGAAGTTGTATGTGCTACCGGCGTTCACATTGGCGGTTAAAGGAAAGAAACTATAATCACCATCGCCACTTGAATTAATGATCTGATTATCAAAATTAAAATTACTGATATAGTCTAACGTATTACCCGGTAATCCTAACGTTGGCGTACAGATAGGAGAAGTAACCGCTTTCAATTGCAGCGAGCCTCCAGTGCATACTTCATTCGAAGAAGTGAGGATAGTAATAGAAGGTTGCGGATTTACCAAAATTGTTTTGGTTGCTGTTTTGGTACAAGCTGCATTCTCACTCACAGTAACGGTATAGGTTGTTGTAGCCGTTATGTTAGAGGCCGATACAATGGCTTGATTGGTGGCATTTAAAAAAGTAGAGGGCGACCAAGACGTTGTATTTCCAGTTGCTCCACCTGAAATCGTAATAGGATAATCTTCATATTCACCTGCACCCGAATAAGAACATGCATTCGAAGCAAGAGGCACACTCCCCGAACCACTTAACAAACGCAATCGTGTAACACCATTTTTTGCATTGGCGGGTATTGCAAATAACATATTGATGTTAGAACCCAATGAATTGGTACTTCCAATGAGCTCGTTAGCATCGAGGAAATCACCGTCTCCGTTGTAGTCGATATAAGCTGCAAAATACTGCTGCGATCCACCGGAGGTTAAGTGCACGACATAGTGACTGTCGGCGATTGCATTGATATTTAACGGATAGAACGTATAATCACCGTCACCACTCGAATTAATAAGTTGATAGTTAAATTCAAATTCATGGATGTAACCGTTGGTATTGCCGGTAACACCTAACGTTGGGATACAATAATTTGAATTTACAATCATACTCACTGATTCACCTGAACAGATCGTTGAATCAAACAGGCTAATGCTAGGTGTTGCCATTGTATTCTGCGTAATTTGTAGATTAATAGTTTGTGTTGAATCACATCCATGCGTAGCATTAAAATTGGCAGAATATAAACCCGAAGTAGTTAAGGTATTTCCACCAAATTCATACTGAATGCATGCGGTTACCGGCAGAACGGCTCGGCCATAACGTACAAATTGACCAATACTGGAATTACCTGAAACGTTAATCACATTGGGTAAGATACTTACCGCATTTGTAGCTAAATTGATTTCACTTAGGTTATTTGAACCGGCATTGGATACATAGGCTTTCTTTCCATCTTGTGAAAATGAAATACCACGAGGGGTTGTACCTACCGTATAGGTTGCACTTACCGTATTGGTACTTGCATTGATTTTACTTACTGTGCCGCTGTTGATATTACTCACTAAAACATGGTCTCCCAAGGGTGAAACATTTACCCCTACCGGTGTATTTCCAACCGGAATCGTTGCAATAACCGTATTCGTGGATGCCTGTATTACACTTACCGAAGCACTCGAAGAATTACAAACGTAAATTTTCGTTCCATCCGGACTTACCGCGATACCCCTTGGCGCGTTACCCACGTTGATGTTAGCAACAATCGTATTCGTAATGGTATTAATTACAGCTATGGCATTTAAATCAGAACGACTCACATAAAGAAACTGACCGTTGGGAGAGCAGGCTCCATAAAAAGGAGCTCCATTACAAGGTATCGTTGTTAACACGGTATTCGTGCTGGTATTAATTACGCTAATCGAATTGCTTTGTGAGTTGAAGCTATATACTCTGCTTCCATCGGGTTTTATACATAATCCATACGGAAAGAGACCCACTGAAACTTGAGCTTTCAAGGTATGTGTAAATGCGTCGATAATGCAGATTTTATTGCTCGTTACATTGGAAACATAAACAGATTCACCAGTTGGCGTACAGACAACACCATAGCCACCGGTACCAATATTCACTTTGGCTATCTCTGTATTTGTATTTAAATCGTACACTACTACATTCGAGTTGTTTTGATTGGTGATATAGGCTCGAGGAACATTGGACATGTTATTCGTATAGCTTTGTCCGGAAACAACCGCTCCATTCGCTACCCAATTCGAAGTCGATCCACTTAAAGTAAAATTATTGAGATAAGCGGTATGCGAATTTCCCGTAGCATCTAATACATAATTCATGGTTGGATTACTAGCCCCTGCACTTCCCTGATTGTAATGATAGTTGGCCAGTAAGCCATTGAAGGAAGTGGCTATTTCACAATTACGTAAGGAATTTATTTCACAGGACGATAAGGCTCGACTCCAAAAACGTGTTTCATCCAGTTGTCCGATAAAGGAACTGCATGGCCCTTGTCCGAATTGCAGATAAGCTGAATTAATCAAGTTCGTGATATTTGTTTGCGTTACACTCGACTCGAACACACCATTCACGTAAATTTTCAAGGTAAGTCCGGAGCGTGTTACCGCCACATGATACCAAGTACCCGGAGTGATAGTAGATACGGAATAGAGATTATTGTAATTCAATCCTGCGGTGTTTTCATCCACTTCAAAAACAAGTTTGCCTGAAACAATACTCAACGACCAAAAGTTACTATGCGCACATACCGGACGTTTGGTTAAAAGTGTCATATTATTGCTATTCGAAACCTTGAACCAAGTTTCAATCGTAAAATTTTGCGTTGAAAAATTTCCAAGTGAGGTATCCACTGTAACGTAATCGCCGGTTTTAAATAACAAGGAAGCGCCTGTTTGAGCCGATGCGAAGTGGGTATGAAGAACCATAATGCAAAGGGTGTAAAGAATAAAGTGAAATATCTTTTTCATGTTCAATTTTTTTGGTTTAAGGAGAAAACTTGCTTTCGAGTGCAAAGTACACAGCGCTAAAAAGGTAATTTTTTGAATGTCCGTGAGATGCATTTTTGAGGTCGTGAAATGCAATTAATAGACGGGGTTAATTCAACATAAAAAAAATGAAATGGTTGTACGCTTTATTATTTTCCAACTTGCATTTGAACAAGAAAATCCTTTTTATACGCTCTCGATAAAGGCAACTCCTCTTGTGCAAGCTTTACATGGTCAGCAGTAAATGAAAGCACATGTTGTTTATTCACCGCATAGGATTTATGGATACGAATAAACTGCCTTAACTGATATTCTTCCAAAAACTGTGTAAGCGAAGTGCGCAATACATAGCGCTTCTCCGCGGTATGCACATAGATGTACTTGTCGATAGTTTTGATATATAAAATACTCTGCCATTGAATTTTGTAATGCGTATAACCATCTTTAATGACAAGCTCTCCATGTAGATTGTAATGATTGTTCAAATCATTTACTTCTTCTGATGCTTGCGGTTCACTCTTTTCAAATAACGACATCGCCACCGACACCGCAGCAAACACTTGTTGATGCTGAAAGGGTTTAATTAAATAAGCTGCTGGTTTGGTATGAGCCGCCTCTTCAATAGTTTTAGCATCATTAAAAGCCGTTAAATAAATGAAAGGAATGTGGAGTTGTGCGCCTAACCAAATACCATTCTGCTCTCCCTTTAAATGAATATCTAAAAAAATCAAATCAGGTTGCAGTTGTTGTATTTCATCAAATGCCTTAACGGCTGTACTCTGTGCACCGCAAACTTCATAGCCAAAAGAAAGTAAACATTCCTTCAAGGCTTCCCTTGCAATAATTTCATCTTCTACCAGATAAATTCGGATTGCCTTTGTTGCCATATTTTCAAAGATGAATTTTTGTTGTCTGTAGTAAATGAGAAATGTTCGTAAGAAACCAATTCATGGGTGTAAGATACATCCGATTAAAAATACAAGGCATACTTCGCACCGTTCTCAAAAGAAAAAGAAAGTTCGCCTTGTAATTGCTCTGCCATCATACTAATAATGCGTACCCCAAGCGATTGTTGCTTAGATAAATTTGCAAACGCTAATTTACCATTATCTTGATATTGCAAACAATAGGCATAGGTCTTTTGATCGGATGCCTTCAATAACACTGAAATGGATGCCGAATCATGATTAACAAAGGCATGTTTAAAGCTATTCGTAACTAACTCATTCAATAGTAAACCTAAGGGTATGGCCTTATCCATGTCTAAGCTTAGTTGATGAGTGTCTAACGCATACTGTACGTGCTCATCATGAATTTGAATAGTTTGTACAATAATTTTTTCGAAATAAGCCTGCATATCCACCTGCTGCACATGATGATTAGAATATAACAATTCATGAATCGCTGCTATCGAGGTAATGCGTTTCTGACTTTGCGCTAAACTATTTTTCAGATCATCACTGCTTGTGGCATTCGATTGCAGTTGCAACAATCCGCTCATCACCTGTAAATTATTTTTTACGCGATGATGAATTTCACGCATGAGCATTTCCTTCTCTTCCACCATACGGTTCAATTGCTCATTTTGGTGTGCTATTTTGTTCTTTGCATTTTTTATTTTCACATAGCCATACACACTGAGTAGTAGCAAGGCCATACTTAAACCAAATAATAAAAACCCAAATTGCTTCATGCGTTTTTGCTTCGCAGCATTTAAGGAGGCATTTTCTTTTTCCAACACGGCCATACGCGCTATGCCTTCCGCCTTATCCACACTATATTTTGCAAGCACACTCTCTGTTAATTCTTTATCACTTTGATCGGCTAAACTGTCTTTATATTTAATGATCGCTTTGTATTCTTTGCAAGCTTCCGCGTATTGATTTATTTTGATAAAATTCGCAGCCCGACAAGTATACAACTCCACTTTATTTTTAATATCCGTAACCAGGGGTAGTACTTCCGCAAGAAGTTGATTTGATTTTTCACTTTCACCATGCAGTTGATAGGCAATAGCCAAACCGCGCTTCGTTTCAATTTCCAATTGCTTCTCCTCCACGTCATTTTCTTTTTGCTGCGCAGAAAGAAAATAAGTAAGTGCTTCTTGCATTCGTTTTTGTTTGATCGCTAAAAAACCTAAATGATTGTATGTATTGGCTTGCGCTCCATTACCGAGTTGAGAACTTAACGTAAGGGCTATCTTGTAGTATTTTTCTGCTAGGGAATAATTGCCTAAATCAATATAACACAAACCCACATTGAGCGCCATTGGATTTTTTATATAATCGAGGGTAGATAACTCAAAAGCTCGCAGCTGATAAGGAATCGCTCGTTGTGGATTTTTCAAACTCATATAGCATGCTGCAATAATGTCGTTGGTTTCCATTTCAAAACGCTCACTGTGAATTTTCTTTGCCAATTGTTCGGCTTGCATCGCATACACTATGCAGGAATCAAACTGTCCTTTAGCACCAAATGAATTTGCAAAACTGATATAGGCATTGATTTCAAATAAGCCTGAACCGCTTCGTTTAGCCCATTGCAAAGCTTGCGAATTATACTTTTTGAACTCCGCTTCCTTATTCAACACTAAATAATTTCGCGCGATGTTCAGCAAGTCGGAACAAGCCATGAAGGTATCCTTTCTACCTTCATTTAATCGAAGCGATTCCGAATACATCTTGAGTGCATTTTCATAATCTTGTTTTTGTTCGAAGAGAATTCCTTTTTCCACATATACCTTGGATTGGTATTTCGGATAAGATGTTAGTTTATTTTCTTTGTTTTGAAGAAGCTTGTTGAGCACCTCCTCTGCACCTTGAATGTTATTATCAGATTCATACAATCGAGCTAACCATAATTGAGCTCCAATGTGAAGTGAGTCAAGCTTATTTTTCTTAGCTAGTTGAATATAATTTAAAAGTATGCTGCTATCCTTAACCGGTAGCTCTTGAACTAATTCGAATGAAAGCAAGGTTAATTTAATTTCTGCATCCATTCGCTGCAGTTGTTTAGCCAATTGAATTCCGTCTGTCAACAAACTGCGCATAGAATCCTTAGATAACCGCAGCGTACTCCAAGTGATCTTATCTAATTGCTGTAAACGTAACGACGAAGAAGTTGAACTTTTATAGAACGCTTTCACATACGTTTCATTCGATTGAGCGCAGGCTTGATTCTTAAAGAAAACCGAAAAAAGAAATGCTAATAAAAGAAATTTCAAATCCTTCTTTAAACCTAATTCGCTAAGCCTATGAGTTATGTTGATTGGGTTCATATTCAAATGTACAGATTTCCATTTCGAATGAAAAGGCCATGATCCATTCCACCCCAAATACATCCTTTCTTTTTTGTTTTCTTGTTTTACTCCTCCCACTCTTCTATTTGCACCGCTTCTTTTAAATCAACAAACTGCTTATGATCCTTTACAAAATTGCACCAATGACAATCCTCCTTGCCGCAACCGGTATAAAAATCATGGTTCTGAATTTTTTCCCAAGTTGAAATAATTTGATCACGCACCGTTTGAAGATCATCGGGATTGGGAAGAACAGGCTCATACCGATATACACCCTCATCATCTGGTTCAACAAACTGAAACATGGTTTTTTCAACCATCCAGGTATTCGTTTTTACATGATCGATTAATAATTTATAGAATAGCCCTTGTCGCCAGTATTCGCCCCCTAACGGATCCTTGGCCGATGGTGGTTTCAATTTATCCTTGGCATATTTAAAATTACCGGTTTTATAATCTACTACGATAACCTGATTACCATTAAATTCAATTTTATCAATTTGTCCTTTTAACGGTACACCATTTACAACCACCCCTTTGAAAATTCGCTCTACTACAACCACCTTATTTTTATTCCATTCATCCATCCATTTTTCATACAAAGCGGATAAAATTTTCTCACCATATTCTTTTCTTCGTGCATAAGCCTCTCGGGTGAAGCTCTCTCGATGTTTATTCATATACCAATTAAAATCCTGAATGAATACCGTAAGCGGAGGAAATACATCCTTATTTTCTTTTCTTTTCGTAAATAATTTTTCCAAGGCAAAATGTACTGCGCTACCAAACTCGGTATTTTCATTTTTTCCGGATGGAACACGAATAAGATTCTGATAATAAAATCGCAAGGGGCATTTCAAATAATTATTCAATGCTGTGGCGTTCATCTCAAAACGTTCTAACAACGGACGAATAAAATCTCGTTCACCTTCAGGCAACACAGGTCGTTTATCTTGTAATAAATACAATTCCAAATAATGTTCTAGCTGTGCAGACGAAAGGGTGAACGGTTGAACTTCCAAAGGCATTTTCTCTCGAATTTCAGCAATGAATTGTGATGGTTCTAATGCTTTTTGTTTATCATCATATTTACTCCAGGAAATAACTAAATGCTCTTCCGCTCGGGTAAGTGCAACAAAAAATAACCTGCGTTGCTCTTCGAGTTTTTGATCTTCGGAATGATTCGAAATAGTTTGAAACAAAGTAGAAGGCAATTTAAAACCATTGTTATTTACCTTTTTCGATTCCCAACCGGAAGCCGTACATTGAACTAGAAAAACATATAAATATTCCAGTCCTTTTGAGCCATGAATGGTGGTAAGATTCACACCGGTATCGGTGCCAAAAACACGGTAAAGCGGAATTTCGATATCCTGACTTTCCATTAAATCAACTACTGTTAAGAACTGCTCCAAACTATGATTCGGATGGCGTTGCATTTCTTCTTTCACAAAATCCATTAGGGCGCGTAGTACTTCTAAATGATATGCTTTCTCATGGGCATCCTTCAAGGCATATTGCAGAAAACCGCCTTCCGTCATGATATCCTCCACGAGCTGAATAACGGTGGTATTGAAACTTTCTTTGATCCACTTTTCGATATGCGATGTAATATGAACCAAGCCTTCGTGGGGTCGTTCATCAAACAGTGTTCTGTTTTTGGTATGAATCCAATCTTGAAAATATTGTCGTAATGAAACTTTAGACTCATAGCGCAGATCATTTACTTTAACAGAGGCGCGCGCAATTTCAATAGCCGGAATATGGTAAATATCGTAGTGCAGTATTTCAAAAAGAAGTTCATCGCCGCTGTATGGTATGTGCACTTCAGCGGCTATATAACGTAATACCGTTAGCAATTTCTTCGCCAAAGGAATCTGAAATAAATTCTCTTTTCGTTTTGAATAATAGGGTATGTTTTTATGTTTGAAAAAGTTGATGAGTTGATCACCAATTTTATTCTCTTTATATAAAACGGCGATTCGATGTGGCATTACGCCCGAAACCAATAATGCATGAATTTGTTCTGTAACACCACAAATTTCCTGAAACTGATTTTCATAAACATGCAACACCGGTGGATGTAGCAATAATGCTCGCATAGGATGAGCTGCTTGCAACTCTTTGGTAAAATCAACATCTTTATTGGAAAGTCGTTCCTTGTTATTTCGGATTACATGTTGTGAAGCTTCAAGCACGGAAGGAATACTTCGATAGTTATTCTTCAGAACAACCTTTTTGAGCATGTTGGCATAATAGCTTCGGAAGGCTTCGATATTTTCAACATTAGCTCCCTGAAAACGATAGATCGATTGATCATCATCCCCTACCACAAAAATATTCGGTTGTTCTTCGTTTAAACATAATAACTCCACTAAGCGATTTTGTGTTCCACTGGTATCTTGAAATTCATCCACTAAAATAAACTGATACTTTTCCTTCAGATCAGCTAATAAAAATTCATGTTCTTCTAAGGCTTTAATAACCCAGTTAATCATATCCTCAAAATCGTACCGATTCTGTTCCAGCATTCGATTTTGGTATTCATCAAACACGTCGAGAGCGGCTTCTAACAATTGCATTCGTTTTACTTCTTCATCGTATGCTTTTTGTTTTAAATCACCCTTTTTATAATTGCTTCTAGTTTGCTTGTAATAGTTATCCGGGTCTTCTAACCATTGCGTGAGATGTGCTTGT
>JAEUVD010000054.1 GCA_016787065.1 Chitinophagaceae bacterium | reverse complement strand
AAGGTTTACAACTATGGCACCTTTAATTTTTCTGACCCTGATTTTTATTGGAAATTCACTCGTGGAAAATTACTGTATTACGTTGCGGAGGACAATTATCAGGATTTTATGCGCGAATACATTTATGATAAACGGGGTGTTCAGGAACAAGTATTAGATTTAACAGGGGCGGAATCCGTCTCCATTCGCAACTTCCTACTGAATAATAGTAAAGAAGAAAACAAATACTATCACTACGATTTCCTTTTTGATAATTGCTCAACCCGAATCCGAGATCTTTTGCAAAAAACGTTAGGGAGTGAACTCCATTTTGGAAAAGTAATTTCCGACGATAGTGTTTCTTTTCGAACATATTTAAACGAATACGAACGCAACTTACATTGGGAGCGCTTTGGTATTAATTTATTGATGAGCGATCAGGTTGATGATAACATGAGTAATGAGCAAAGTTTTTTTCTTCCTGATTTTTTAATGCGAGGAATAGGACTTGCCACATTTCACAACAAACCGCTAGTTAAAGAAACTCTTCAGATTTTACCCGCACCTTTCTTGATGCACCACCCTCCCAATCAACCGCGAACTATTTTCTGGATTTTATTACTTGTAATTCTTGTTTCATCTTTTATTCCAAGTATAAAAAGAAACCTGATTTATTTTGATATCCTCTTCTTTATGCTTTTAGGTTTATTAGGTTGCTTCATGCTATTTATGTGGTTCGGTACCGATCATAAGGTATGTGCTTGGAATCGGAATTTATTATGGGCCTTTCCCTTGCATTTAGTCTTTGCAGTACTCTTGTCGCGCAAATCAGAACTAATTTCAGAATATGCTAAATATGCCTCTATGCTATTAGGCGTAAGTGTTGTTTACAGTTTGTTCGCCGAACAAGAATATATCAAAGAAATTACACCTATTATTCTTCTAATCTTTCTTCGATTAAGCGCATATAGTAAACGCGTTCAGTTAATTCAATCTATGCGCGGTTTTGGAATGAATACCAGAAGATAAGTTATCAATTCAAGCGTTTGTAAAATCCGAATCGGAATTGGTATAAAAACTGATTAAAGCGAAATGTTTCTTCAATCATATCCGGGAAAGCGGCACTTGGAACAAATTTCAAAAACGATGCTTCCTGATAAAAATCGAATCCTGCTTTCAATCCAAAATGATGTTCACGGTGATAGCGAGTAACCGACAAACCTGTTGTAAATCCGCCTAAGCCATCTAAGAATTTGTGCTTGGCATGTTTAAAATTATAGCCCCCCATCCATTGGATTCCATACTCGCGATCTTTCGTAACAAGCGCTTTCCAATCAACACTGGTTCGTAATGGGAATGAGTAAAACGTTTCATATTCACCGGCAATCACTTCTTCCAAATAACGAATATTACAGCCTATGGATGCGCCCATTTTGATATTCTTTGAAATAGCAGTTTGCCATTGATAATAATAACTAATTCCGGGATTTTTATAGCTCTTATAAAGGGGATATACATAAACCAACACAGTGTTATTGGGCGATGGTTTTGTTACAAATTCGTTCGATGGTTTGAATGCAATCATTACTTCGGCACCTAAACTATGCTGCGATTTGATTCCCTTCCCGAATAGGTGATTCTCACCCAAGAAGAGCAACAACATACCTAAGACCCATCGTTGCATATTGTAGTTATTGAGGTTTATAGTACTTCATAGCGGAAGGCAATTCCTTCTGTAAATTAGCAATACGCGTGGCATCGCTCGGATGTGTACTAAATAATTCCGGTGGTTTAGGACCACTTTTAGCTTGCATTCGCTTCCAAACTTCAATAGCCTCCGACGGGTTATAACCTGCCATAGCCATAAAAATCATTCCCATTTTATCGGCTTCTGTTTCATGACTTCGAGAATAAGCCAATAAACCTAAGGTTGAACCAATACCAATGGATTGATTAAAAATATTATTTACCTGAGGATTATTTTGTGTAGCAATATCGGCTGTAATAGCAATTCCCTGAGCAATTAAACCTTGGGTCATACGCTCACTTCCATGACGAGCCAAGGCATGGGATATTTCATGACCAAGCACCGCTGCCAGTCCGGCCTCATTAGCTGTTACCGGTAACAAACCAGAGTACACAACAACCTTGCAACCCGGCATACACCAGGCATTCAATTCAGGACTCTTCACCAAGTTAAAATCCCAAGAATAACCCGTTAAAGATCCTTTGAGTTTGTTATCCTGACAATATTTAATAACCGCTGCTTTCAATCTACTACCTACGCGCTTTACCATATCTGCATCCGCTCCGCCAATCGGTGGGTTTTGTTGCAGAAAGCCTTGGTATTGCGATAAGGCCATACTTTGCATGGTACCTTCCGGAATCCAGCTCATACTTTTTCGACCTGTTACCGGAACAGTATGGCACGATTGACTGAGTAAAGCGATTATAAGTAGTAAGGTTATTTTGTTTCTTTTCATGTTATACTTTTAATCAGTAATGTATGGATAATCGTCTTCCACATATATGTCTTTATACACTTCAGAGACATCAGGCCAAGGAGAATTTTCGGCAAATTCAACGGCTTCTTCCACCTCGGCTTTCACCTTATTGTTAATAGCCTCAATTTCATCTTCAGATAAATAAGCATTATCCCGAATCATTTTCAGCACATATTCTATTGGATCCTTCTCTTTATATTCTTCTAATTCTTCCTTCGTTCGGTATTTTGCAGGATCACTCATACTATGTCCTTTATAACGATAGGTTTTTATTTCAAGTAAAGTAGGTCCTTCGCCATCACGGGCTCTGCGTGCAGCACGTTCAATAGCCACATGCACATCTTCCGGACTCATACCATCCACACTATCTCCTGGCATATCATAGGCATCGGCAAATTTATAAATATCCAGAACGTTCGATGTACGTTCTACCGATGTGCCCATGGCGTAGAAATTATTTTCGCAAATAAAAATCACCGGTAATTTCCAGGTCATGGCCATATTAAATGTTTCATGAAGAATACCCTGACGCGCTGCGCCATCTCCAAAGAAACAAAGTGTAACGGCATCGGTTCCTTTATACTGTTCTGCAAAAGCAATACCTGCACCTAAACCAATTTGTCCGCCAACAATACCATGTCCGCCAAAGAAACGTTTTTCCTTAGAGAAGAAGTGCATCGAACCACCTTTACCCTTGGTACAACCAGTGGCTTTACCATACATCTCGGCCATACATTCACGAGCCGGAATTCCCTTGGCAATAGCTAAACCGTGATCACGATAAGCGGTAATCATATTATCATCATCACGAATGGCCGTCATGCAACCGGCGGAAACCGCTTCCTGTCCGATATACAAATGACAAAACCCTCTAATTTTTTGGGCTCCATAAAGCTGCGCTGTCTTCTCTTCAAATCGACGTTGAAGTAGCATAATCTCGTACCAATAGATATAGGTTTCTTTACCGAAAGTTTTTTCCACGTAAGTCTACTTTTTGTTGGGGCGAAGATAGGTATAACTTGGAAAGAAAGAACAGTTCTATCCAGTACAAATTTTGTGCTGCATGTATTTACGCACGTAGAGCGTAACGATTCTCTGGATGCTGATTTCATGGTACTACGCAAGGTAATCTTCCACCTTAAAAAGTACCGTTGTATTTCAAACGAGTTCATTTAAAGGGTCACCTATTCGATTACTGCCATCCACCTCCAAGGGCTTTATACAGATTAACTCTTGATTTCAATTGGTTCAATTGGATTTCGGTAAGCTCCATTTTTGAATCTAGCACTTCCCGTTGAGTTAGTAATACTTCAATATAATCGGCTCGTGCGGATTTAAACAGGTTATCGGAAATACTTACTGATTGGGTAAGTATTTGAACCTCCTTTGATTTTACTTCAACGCTTTTAGCATAGTTATCAATTCCTGCCAATTGATTTTGAACTTCATTGACTGCCTTTAAAATAGATTGTTCGTAAGCGTTAACTGCTTGTATTTGCTTTGCATGTGTTGCCATGAAATTCGCACGAAGAGCATTCTGATTTACCAATGGCCCAACCATATCGCCAAACAAACCGGCAACAATAGATTCGGGTTTTAACCACACCGCAGGATTAAATGCTTGTAAACCCAAGTTAGCCGACAAGCGAATATTCGGATAAAAACTAGCTTTGGCCACTGCAATATCAAGCTTAGCAGCCTCCAGTTGATGTTCCGCCATTCTGATATCCGCTCGTTGTTGTAAAAGTTGAATGGGAATACCTTCTTGAATGATAGTGGGTAATGCAGCCAGGTTCTCAATAGAGGTTCGAATTATTTTGCCGGGGTATCTACCTGCTAGAAAATTAATTCTGTTTTCCGCTTCTGTAATTTTCTGTTTGATTTCATATTGCAAATTGGTAGTATGATATAATTGTGCCTCAAACCGATTTACAGCAAGCTGCGTTGTGCGTGCAGCTTCTTTCTGAAGTTTTACCATCTGTAATGCATTCGATTGAACTTCAATATTCTGTTGAATTATTCGTAATTGATTATCGAGTGTTAACAGTTCATAATAAGAAGAAGCAATTTCAGCAACAAGCAGCGTAACAGCAAAATTTTTGCCTTCCGAACTTACAAGGTAACGTTCTACCGCTGCGGCTCGTGCGTTGCGGAGTTTCTTCCATATATCAAGTTCCCAAGAAAATGATGCACCTAAATTAAAGTCGCCTATATAACGAGGATGATCATCCTTCGAGGTTTTTAAATCCTCTTCCGACATCCCATTGAAGGTATACTTTCCGGAATGGTCGATACCCATCGCACTGCCATAATTTACAAAAGGAAGGTACTCTCCTTTCTTCGCCTTTACTTCAAGATTTGCAATGGCGATTTCTTGTTTTAAAATTTGAAGTTCACGGTTATTACTTAAGGCAGTATCGATAAGTGCTACAAGATTAGGATCAGTAAAATAAGTACGCCAAGATAGTAGTTCAGTTTGTGTTGAATCTCTTGAACCAGCATACTGTTTAGGTATATTTGGCTCAGGATTTAATATTGGTTTTTTAAGTATGGCGCAACTCTGCATGAGCAGTACTCCTACACAGAGGTAACATAAAATCAACTTACTTTTTTTCATCGCGTTTAGTTATTTTATTGATGATTTTTCTAATATTGTCAATAAGCATGGCTTGAGATTGTTCTTCCGCATAAGCTTCGCTTAATGGGTTTTGATCTTCATCTTTAAACAATCGTTTACCTTCTTGTAGTTTACCAAAAATGAAGTACAACCCAGGTATCAGAAACACGCCGAAAAGGGTTCCAAATAACATACCACCTAAGGCCGTTGCACCAATTGTATGATTGCCAACAGCACCCGGACCAGTAGCTAGAATTAACGGAATTAAACCGGCTATGAAGGCAAAGGACGTCATTAAGATAGGACGAAAACGTGCTTTCGCACCTTGAATCGCTGCTTCCATAATACTAGCACCTTTTTGATTACTTTGAATAGCAAATTCAACTATTAATACGGCATTTTTCCCAAGCAAACCGGTAAGCATGATTAAACCTATCTGGGCGTAAACATCATTGGAAAGTCCCATGAATTTTAATAACATAAACGAACCAAAGATGCCGGGGAAAATAGAGAGTAGAACGGCAAGCGGAAGTAAAAAACTTTCATATTGTGCTGCTAGAATTAAGTACACAAAAAATATCACCACAATAAAAATATACAGAGCCTCATTGCCACGATTTACTTCATCGTAGGAAATACCTTCCCAAGCTATGTCGTACCCTTTGGGTAATGTTTCTTTAGCTACTTGTTTAATTGCTTCAATAGCCTCACCGGAAGAATAACCTTTAGTGGGAACACCATTAATCAGGGAAGAAACATATAAGTTATACCGTGAAATTTCGTTGGGTCCTTGCGATTTATTGATTTTCATAAAGGAGGAATAAGGTACCATTTCTCCTTTTTCATTTTTAATATACATATTCAATAAATCAGAAGGCAATCGCCGGAATTCAGGTGCCGCTTGGGTATATACTTTATAGTAATTGTTAAATCGAATAAAACCCTGCTCATAGGTACTACCCAACATGATATTTAAATTTTCCATGGCATCTCCAATGGAAACACCTTTCTGCATAGCAAGTTCATTGTCGATGAGAATTTCATACTGCGGATATTTTGAAGAGTAGAATGAAAACAAGCCACTGAGTTCTTTTCGCTTTTTGAGCGCTTCAAGAAAATCATTGTTTATTTTATCAAATACATGATAATCGACATCACTACTTTTATCAAGAAGTCGAAGTGAAAAACCATCACTGGTGCCATAACCCGGTACAGCAGGTGGTTCAAAAAATTCAATTTTTGCCGGTATGTCTTCAGACATTCTCTCTAATTCCTGAATTACCTGTTTCGCTGAATTCTTTCGTTCCGACCAATCTTTCAAATTAATTAAGCAGGTACCGGCATTGGAACCACGACCCTCCGTAAGAATTTCAAAACCTGCCAAGGAAGTTACAGATTGTACACCTTCAACTTTTTTTGCAACAAGTTGCAATTGTCTGCTAATTTCATTTGTACGTTCCAAGGTGGTACCCGGCGGCGTTTGAATAATGGCATATACTTGTCCTTGATCTTCACTCGGTATAAAACCTGTTGGAAGCACCCGGGTAATTCCAACGATTCCGAAAGCGAAACCACCTAATACTAAAAATGTAATTAAACGGCGATTGGCTATTATGCTAATTACGCTCGAATAGCGTCCGGTTAACTTCTCAAACTTAGCATTAAACCAATCTATAAATCGATTGACAGGTGTTTTCTTCTTAGGTTTTCCATGATTATTCTTAAGAAAAATAGCACATAGCACCGGCGTAAGCGTAAGCGCAATAAATCCGGAAAGCACAATGGAACTTGCCATGGTTAATGCAAATTGTCGGTACATCGTACCAACGGGTCCGGTCATAAAAGCAACCGGAATAAACACCGAGGCCATAACCAGCGTGATCGCAATAATAGCTCCACTAATTTCCGCCAGAACTTTTTTCACTGCTTCATACGCCGATAAGTTTTCTTCCTCCATTTTAACATGAACCGCCTCCACTACCACAATGGCATCATCCACTACAATACCAATGGCAAGTACCAATGCAAAAAGGGTTATTAAATTAATACTGAGTCCGAATGCCTTCATAAAAATAAATGCACCCACAAGAGAAATAGGAACCGCTATTACCGGAATAATTGTGGAGCGCAAATCGCCCAAGAAAATAAAAACAACAAAAGCTACTAAAATAAAAGCCTCTATTAACGTATGCAACACTTTTTCAATAGAGGCATTTACGAACATTGAAACGTCATAGTTGATTTCGTATTGAATTCCGGGCGGAAAGTTCTTTTTTAATTCTTCTAATTTAGTTTTTACATCTTTGATGATTAAATTAGCATTGGTGGCCGGACTTTGTTTTAATACCATCGAAACAGCAGGCATTCCATCTTTATTGGAATAGATGTCAACAAATTCGCTTCCAACTTCAATCTTGGCAACATCTTTTAATCGAAGCATTTCGCCATCCGGGTTGGCCCGAATAATAATGTCGTTATATTGTTCCGGTTTATTGTACCAACCTTTATACGTGAAGGTATATTCTTGCGATTGCGCTACCTGACCTGAACTTAAACCTACCCTTCCCGGTCGGCCCATTACACTTTGTTCATCAATTGCTTTTAATACATCATCGGCTGAAATATTATAGGCACGCATGCGATCGGGATTCAGCCATACGCGTATGGCAAAGGCTCTGCTTCCGGTAACTTCAGCTTTACCCATTCCTTTTATACGTTGTAATTCAGGAATCATATACGTATTGGCGTAATTGAAAAGAAATTTCTCGTCTACCTGTTTATTCGTACTAAATAAGTTAACATACATCAGCATACTAGGTGCCAGTGGCGTTATTACAACACCTTCACGCTGCACTAAGGGAGGTAAGTTAGCCCATACTTGATCCACCCTCGATTTAACACGAGCAGCGGCAATGGTAGGATCTGTTCCCGGTTCAAAAATTACATCTATCGTAGCTTCACTGGCACTTGTTGCATCCGATAACATATACTGCATGCCTTGCACGCCATTAATTTGGCGTTCGAGAATAGTTAAGGTTGACTTAACCAAAACATCGGCATTCGATCCCGGAAATTCTATAAAAATGGATACCCGAGGTGGCGCAATCTCCGGAAATTGTGCTATCGGTATGGTATTGATGGCGAGTATTCCCATAAAGATGATTCCTAAAGAAATAGCAATGGAAAGAACAGGCCTATTTATGAATGTTTTAAACATATTTCTGTATTTTTTTAAGGATTATTCAGCATGTAAACTCTTAATCTCGGAAACCACCTGGCTAAACGGAATGATATCCGTTTCAATTTTCATTTTATCGTTTACCTTACCAATACCTTCTACTAAAATTCGATCTTGCTCGGTAAGTCCGGAGCTTACAACATAGAAATGCGGTAATTCCACGCCAACGGTAATTTGTTTGGCATGCAAAACGTGTTGGTCATCGACAACATATACATACTTCTTATCGAGAATTTCAAACGTTGATTTTTGAGGAATCACCAAGGCATGGTTCAAATAAATGGGCATTAAAATATTTCCGGTTTCACCATGACGTAAAATTCGATCCGGGTTATTAAAGGTTGCACGAAAGGCTATATTTCCTGTTTCATTATTAAAATCGGCTTCAATAGTTTCAACTTTGCCTTGCTGATTAAATTCCTCATTATTAGCCAAGCGCAATTTCACCAGATTCATTTCTTCTTTGTGGTGCAGTTTATAATCGAGATACTCCGCTTCCGGCACATTAAAATAAACCCACATTTTACTATTGTCTGAAAGTGTAGTTAATAAGTCTCCCTCATCAATTAAACTGCCAAGGCGTTCATGAAAGCGATCCATATAACCACTAAACGGAGCTACAATTTTCGTGAAGGATAAATGGGTTTGTGCAAATGATAAATCAGCTTTTTCTTTATCCCATTTCGCTTTAGCCAGTTTTACTTCGTTTCTTGAAACGATATTACTATCCGCTAATCGTAATGTGTTTTGATATTCAATTTGAGCGTAATTCACTTCCGCTTGAGAACGATTCACTTCCGCTTCATACAACATAGGCATGATACGAAACATGATTTGTCCTTTTTGAACGTATTGGCCTTCATCTACATAAATATTCTGTAAGTAGCCTTTTTCTTGTGAACGAATATCGATATGATTGATAGATCGAATCTGACAAACATATTCCTTATAAATGGTGGTATCTACCAAACTAGGATTGGTTACAGGAAGCTTGAGCATTTTTTCAACTTCATGCGTTTTTGAATGACAACCTGCTTGAATTACAGCAGTGAATACTAAAATTAGAACGATGTATCGATTCATGATTATTTGATTTAATTAAAAGAAATTTTAAAAAAGATTGGAAGTAACTATCTTCTTCAAGCATCGTAAGAAGTGTACTGATTACGATGCATCCTGCGAAAGGATAAATACAAAAACGGTTGATGGAATTTAAACAACCGCAGAAATAAATTTAAGATGGTAATTTACTTAACAGGAAACCCTTCGTGCATTAAACAAGATATACAAAGGAGGATAAGATCCTACGGGTTTAGAAATAACCGGAAAATTGATCTTAGAAACAGATTGTAACCGTGTATCGCCTGAAGAGAAAAAATGAGTAGTTGAAAAAAACTCTAATTCAATATCAACATCATCTTCCGAATCCTCACTAAAAATGTCTCCTGCTAGTGAAACCGATTTGTGTTGAGCCGAAAAGTGCTTGGTTTTTGTAGCACTTGAAAATAATACATCCTTAAAAGCAAAAGAATGAAGTGATGAGGAAGCCAGCGTTATAAAAACGAACAATACGGTAACTACATGCTTCAAGAATAATCCAAATCGTTGTAACGATGATGGCAGCCTATATCTTTTTTTGTTTAAATGCATGCAGTTAAAAATCGGAGCGAAAGTAATACGGCTATGTTGTTACAAAAATCAGATGACATTAATTTAGGTTAATTTAACAGGTAAAGGAAATTAGGTTCGAGTTGATAGTGTATCAATATGTAAAAAGAAACTATTCGTCTCTAGTATTTGGAATGGTATTTCGTTTTCTTTTTTGAAATACTGCATCGGTTTTTGAATTCAAGATTAAGCTTGATAAAACTAAAAATAATCAAATCAATAAGGTTTGAAACAACGCCCGTCAGTACTTATTTATAAAAGCTACTTTGGATTTAAGAAACGATCTTGAAGATTAACATATGTTAACGGAAAAAAGTTCGAAAATTCACTTACCATCTATGTTAATGAATCGTCTGCCAAGTTAACAACCTTAAATCCTTGAAATATGAAGAAACTTTTACTTCCCTTCTTCATGTTTATTATGAACTATGGTGTAGCACAAATTAGTGGTACCGTTTTCAGAGATTATAATGCTGATGGTATTCAGCAAACAGGAGGTACTAACCCCGAACCTGGTGTAAGCGGTACGGTAATTAATGCTTACGACAAAACAAATCTCCTCGTAGCAAGTACTATTTCGAATGCCAATGGTGGCTATTCATTACCCTTTACTGTTCCTGTTCGAGTTGAATATGAAATTCATCCAAATAATTTTTGCTTAAACGCATTGGTTGATTTTTACGGCGTGTACTCCAGTGGTAACAATGTGCGATTCTTTAACGCATCTGCTTCCAATCAGGATGTGGCTATTCAAAATCCAACGGAATACATTCTGAATAATAACCCAGATGTATTTATACCCATGTTTAGTCGTGGTGACCCTTTATTACCGGGCACATCGGCCAATTCCTCTGCTTTTTTAGGTCACCCTTATCAAAGTTCAGGAACTACTTATACTTCTCCCATGCTACTCAACGCATCACAAATTGGTTCGGTATGGGGAGTAGCCTATAGTAAACCTGCTAAGAAAATTTTCGCGGCTTCATTCCTTAAACGACAAACAGGATTAGGTCCTATGGGAAGCGGCGGTATTTATTTACTCGAACCAACAGCAACCTCATTTAATGTTGTTCAATTTTATGATATGGATGCAAACGGACACCGAACTAGAGCTACTGCAGGATCTGTTCCCTTTGGATTAGGTTCTTCTTATACGATTAACGCAGCGGGCACTGAAGCTACTTATCTTGGTCCGATAGATCCAGTTAGTGGTTCACCGGAAGGGTTAGGTGTTATTGGTGTGAATGGACCAGGTGGTAGAAATATGACTCCCACCACAACCGGGCAATGGAACGACGCCGCAGCATTAGACCAAGTGTGCAAAGTAGGTATGGGTGATATTGATATAAGTGATGACGGGCACTTTTTATTCGTGACGAATTTGTATGATCGTAAAATATATCGACTTGAATTAAATAATGTGGTAAACCCTACTTCTGTTATAAATGTTCAATCTTTTGATCTACCACCCATAACCGTTAATAATGGATTACTTCGTCCATTTGGATTGGCTTTTCATCGCAACCGATTGTTTATTGGCGCTGTTACAACAGGTGAAAATGGCGGGCAAAATATTAAAAACGGACAAACCGATTTATATGCTTACGTTTTCGTGCTAGAAAACCCTTTAGATATTCCATTAATGAATCCGACACCTGTACTTAATTTCCCTTTAAACTATCAGAAAGGATTTGCAATATCTTGGGGTGCAGGTTGCGATCAATGGTATCCTTGGAATAAAAACACGGCCAATTTATTACCAACCGGCGAAGAAACATTGCCTACTCCCGTGTTGTCAGACATAGGTTTTACCGAACGTAATGATATGGTTTTAGATTTTATGGATCGTTCAGGCCATCAGTTCACGCAAAATGCATGGCGCAATTTAACCGGTTCGCAGTTTATCAGCAGTTTCGATATTGGGGGTGATTTATTAATAGCCGGCATGGATTGCAATACCAATTCATGGACTATGGAAAGCAATGGTGTTTATCAGTCGACCGGTACGGTGTTTACTTCTGCAGCGGGTGTTGGTAATAATCAAGGAATAGGTGGAGGAGAATTTTTTGAAGGCGAACATTGGTTTGCACTTCATGAAGAAACCAGCACGGGTGCATTAGCAATGCTACCCGGTGGACATGAATTTATAGCAACACTAATGGACCCTGTGAATGCGTTTTCAAATGGTACCGGGCGGTTTAGTACCAACGATGGATCAGCATCCGGACAATTAAATATTCAAAATACACAATACGGAAAAGCAAATTCGCTAGGCGATATTGAGTTAACAGCGGAAGCACCAACCATGGTTATCGGGAATCGTGTTTGGGAAGATCAAGATGGCGACGGTATTCAAGGTGCAGAAGAACCTGGTATTGCCAATGTGACGTTAGAACTTTATGCAGATTTCAATCATGACTCAATACCTGATGGAAGTTTTTTAGCTCAAACAACTACAAATGGTTTAGGTGAATTTCATTTTGATGCAGCCAATGTTCCTGATGGCGATCCTACAAGTGGTGGAAATCAACCAGGCCCCATTCCATTTCAATATTATTTAATTCAAGTGGCAACAAGCGATTGGGCCGGTGGAATTGGCATAAATGAATTGTCGGCCAAGGTATGCACGTTGCAAGATATTGGTGGCGCTGGTCAACCTGATGTGCGCGACAACGATGCGATTAATAAATCGAATACCCCTACTATTTCTTTCCGAACTCGAGGTAGCACCGATAATGATTATAATGAAGATTTTGGTTTTAAAATATGCACTATAGATTTAGAAGATGTTGTAGTAACATGCGCTCAACCGTCAATACAAATCGGACCAATACCCGATAGCAATTCGGTTTACTTATGGACTCCGCCAACCAATTTGAACAACCCGAATATTGCACAACCCGTGGCATCACCTACTACAACAACAGTGTACACCATTACGGTGGATCAAATTTGTAAAACAACGGTAACAGTGGATGTAGATATGTTACCTCCTTTTTGTAATGCCGGAGAAGATGTTACCTTGAATTGTGAACTAAATGGTGTTCAAATAGGTTCTCCGGATCTTGGGAATGGTTATTCCTATTCTTGGTCGCCATCTACAGGACTCGATAATCCAACCAATGCACAGCCCATTGCTTCACCAAAAGAAAAAACCGACTATATTGTTACGGTTACTGGCCCGAATGGCTGTGTTAGTCAGGATCAAGTAACTGTAGATGTTCCTTGTTGTACTCAAATGACAGTGCCGAATATTTTTTCTCCTAACGGAGATGGATTAAATGATCGTTTTGGTATTATTGAAATCAATCAGGCAGAGAAGTTCACCTTAAAAGTTTTTAATCGTTTTGGAGAACAGGTTTTTACCAGTCGGCGTAAAGAGGATAAGTGGAATGGATTGTATAAAGGAACTGCTTGCGAAGTTGGCACTTACTTTTATTTACTTATTTATGAGTGTGCTAATACCGGTAAAAAAATTCAAGTTCAAGGTGATATAAATCTGATTCGATAACGGGTTCAAACCAACCTACTTTTTGAAGTCATGTGCCACATTGCGTCTAACGAAAGTTGTGCTATTTCTTATCATAATAAAATTACAATCGGTCATGCTTAAACGTTTTCTTCGGCAATTTCTTAGCGATTTTCATGGTAGAAAACCCTAATTTTGTTCAGATTTCAGGGAGAATTAAAATCGAAAAGCCCCGAAAAACAGGGTTTCCGGAATAATACTGAAAAAAATTTGTCTTATTAACGCCGCTATCCTACTTTTGCGCTCCCGAAATAGTTCTTTCAATACAATTTTGAATGAATTGGGAGTCAGTTAAAGCTGACGTTTGAACCAAAAAATTATTTAAGAAATGGCTAAAGAAATCAGCGGCTATGTAAAGCTGCAATGCAAAGGTGGTCAGGCAAACCCTGCACCTCCAATCGGTCCGGCTCTAGGTTCCAAAGGTGTTAACATCATGGAATTCTGTAAACAATTCAATGCCCGTACCCAAGACAAACCTGGTAAGGTTCTTCCTGTATTAATTACTGTTTATTCCGACAAGAGTTTTGATTTTATCATCAAAACACCTCCAGCTGCGGTTCAGTTAATGGATGCTGCTAAAATTCAAAAAGGTTCTAAAGAGCCAAACCGTAATAAGGTTGGTAAAGTAACCTGGGCGAATATAGAGGAAATCGCAAAGGATAAAATGGCTGATCTGAACTGTTTTACCATGGAAAGCGCAATGCGCATGGTAGCAGGTACAGCACGCAGTATGGGTTTAACAGTAGATGGCACTGCGCCATTTTAATTTTTAAATTAAATTTTCAAATTTAAATCATGGCGAAAATTTCAAAAAAGAGAAAAGCAGCAATTGCTAAAGTAGATGCTACAAAAGTATATTCTTTGCAAGAAGCTTCTAAAATAGTAAAAGACATTAATTGTACGAAGTTCGACAGTTCGGTTGATCTTCATGTTCGTTTAGGTGTTGACCCTCGTAAGGCCGACCAAGCTATTCGTGGTACAGTAACACTTCCACATGGTACAGGTAAAACAAAGCGTGTGTTGGTTTTATGTACTCCGGAAAAAGAAGCCGAAGCGAAGGCGGTAGGTGCCGATCATGTAGGTTTAGATGAATATGTACAAAAAATTGAAAGTGGCTGGGTAGATATCGATGTTATCATCGCTACACCATCGGTGATGCCAAAAATTGGTAAATTAGGTAAAGTATTAGGTCCTCGTAACTTAATGCCAAACCCGAAAACGGGTACCGTAACCAACGATGTAGCTGCCGCAGTGAACGAAGTAAAAGGTGGTAAAATCGCGTTCAAGGTTGATAAAGCCGGTATCATTCATGCTTCCATCGGTCGTATTTCTTTCGATCCTAAAAAGATTGAAGAAAATAGCCAGGAACTGATTAACGCCATCGTGAAGTTAAAACCATCAAGCTCAAAAGGTACCTATGTAAAAGGTATTTCTATGGCCTCTTCAATGAGCCCTGGAATTTACATTGATACCAAAACGGCCTTGAATTAATTAACCACTTAAAAAAAGAAACATGACTCCAGAACAAAAAAATCAAGCCATAGAAGCTTTAAAAGAGAAGTTTTCTCAATATAACAACTTCTATGTTACTAATACAGAATCACTTACAGTGGCTCAAGTGAATAAATTACGTCGTATTTGTTTCGACAAAAATGTTGAAATGAAAGTGGCTAAGAACACACTCATCGTTAAAGCATTGAATCAATTGAATGCTGATAAATACAGCAGTGTAATGGATGCCTTTCATGGTGTTACTGCATTGATGTTCAGCGACAGTCCGAAAGAACCGGCTTTACTTATCAGCGCCATTCGTGATGAATTTAAAACGGACAAACCCCTTTTAAAGGCTGCCTTAATTGGTGAAGACGTATTCTTAGGAAACGATAGCTTAGCAGCCCTGAAGAATATCAAAACGAAGAACGAGTTAATCGGCGAAGTAATCGGATTGTTGAAATCCCCTATTTCACGTGTTATCTCTGCACTTCAAAACAAAGCCGAAAACACGCCGGCAGAATAATTTTAGCTTCCAAACCCAAAATAATTTTAAACAAAATTTAAAACCATTAAAAATTAAATAAAATGGCAGACATTAAAAGCTTAGCCGAACAATTAGTTGGCTTAACTGTAAAAGAAGTTCAAGAATTAGCTGATGTATTAAAAGCTGATTACGGTATTGAACCAGCAGCTGCTGCGGTAGTTGTTGCTGCAGGTGGTGGCGGAGCCGCTGCTGCAGAAGAAAAAACATCCTTCACTGTAGTTCTGAAAAGCGCAGGCGCTCAGAAATTAGGTGTTGTGAAAGTAGTTAAAGACTTAACCGGTCTTGGACTTAAAGAAGCAAAAGATATGGTTGACGGTGCTCCTCAAAACGTGAAAGAAAACGTTGATAAAGCAACTGCTGACGATATCGCAGCTAAATTAAAAGAAGCAGGAGCTGACGTAGAAATTATCTAATTTCGATTTTCAACAACATACTTCAAAGAGGCTATTTTCTTACGGAAATAGCCTCTTTTCATTTGTATTATAACATACTACCCTTATTACACGATAGTCAACATTGAACCTATAAAGTAAAAAGAAACTTGAGGAAGGTTTTCTTCCTTAAACAACACCCAGTGAATACAATTTACTGATAAATAAACTTCCCGACCTTTGTTTGACTACCGTCCGAATTGGTTACAAACACATAATATACTCCGGTACTTGGTTTCTCTCCTAAGTAATTTTTACCATTCCATACGGCTTGTCCGCCTTGCGCTATTGTACGATAAACCAGCTGCCCGGAAACATCCGTTATCCTAACATCAGCATTGGCAACCAATCCTTTTATAGCAATGGTGCCTGAATAGTTATTCGGTACGGGGTTAGGAAATACTAACAAATCATCATTCACATCACTTCCTTCCGTTGCATTTCCCCGGAAAGAAACTAAACCAGATGCGGTAGCTATAAAAACTTGTCCGGTTTGAGGATGAACTATGATTCGATTAATTTCGTTAGAAGGCAAAGGACTATTTTCTGCATTGAAACGGTAAATAATTTTCTCCGCATCATCACTAATCAACCAAACGCCATTATTCGTTCCGATCCATTTATTATTGGCTCCGTCAACGGCTATGGTGCGAACATTTTCTCGTTGAAATAAATAGCCGGCATCCAAATCATACTTTACAATTTTACGCTCGCCATCACAGCCATCGGCACTAAACATACTCTCAGGACAATTATAAATGGTAATGCCATCAACCGTTCCAACCCAGATTTTTCCGTTTTTATCTTTAGCCAAGCAGTTCACTTCATTACTGGCAAGGTTACCCTGCCCTTCTCCTGCTTTTAAGAGCTTAACCTGATCGTCATTTTTATTATCAATACTCTCATTATCATTATATACAAAAACACCCACACCTCTTGGCGCTACAATCCATTTCTGATCTGCATCATCGATTACAATCTGACTGGCAGATTTCTCACTTACGCTATAAGGCAAACCAAATTTCTGCCAGCTTCCATCTGCTTTTTTCACTACCAATTGTTCCGGTGCGCCATAATTTGAAATCCAAAGATTATTCTTTTTGTCGAACGCTAACCCAGCTAAACGATAACCGCTATACGATTGAATGTAAGGCGTGTTCTTGAAATTATTTGCTGTGTTTGTGGCAGGGTCATATTCCCATAATCCATCCACAAATGATGCTGCGTAGAGTTTGCCGTTCCGTTTATCCACGGCCACTTCCATAATATCATTGATCGAATCGAGAGCCGGAGTTCCAACAAAGCGATTGTAATAATGCCAATCACCCTTGGTATTTAATACTGAAATTCCACCACCATTATAAGTATATATCCAACTGCGTTCGCCACCTGAAGAAACAAAAAGTTCGTTATTCAGAATATTTAAATTGTAAGTAGAATTCGTGTAGATACCCTCCGGATGTTTACTAAAGGTTTGTTGATCATAGCTTACCATAAGGCCGCGCCAATAATCGGCTACCCAATACATGGAAGCATTGAATTCAACCACATCCATCGGATTGACTGATTTATTACTATCTATTTTTACACCTTGTGTATCAAAAATCGTTAACGCCCTATCATTATTATCCGATTCACAGATATACAATTTATTAGTCCCTTGTTTAAACTTAACAATCTGCGTAGTAGCCTCATATAAGGTATCCACTTCAGCGTTTTGGATAGTCATTAACAAGGTATCGTTCACTGCAAATAATTTGTTCTGAACATTAAGAATAGCATTTAGCACATGAGGAATATGTTTATACCAGTTCGAATAATTTTGTAAAAACGGACTGCTAACATCCGCTTTATAAACCCCTTTATTGGTTGCGGCATAGAAGGAATCTTGATAAACCGTTAAGCCTTTAATTTCCAAAAGGGTTGAATTTTCTTGTAGAATATACGATTCTTTTATTTCGAAACGCGATGGATCAAAAACCACGATAGCGAAATCCGTACTGAAATAAGCTAATTTATTCCGAAAGAAAATATCATTGATGCGTTTACTTCCGGTAACATTATAGTTCTTAATATCCGGAATATTACGAAAGGTACCGTGATGCCATAAATCAATATTACCATTAGCGTAAACAATATAGAGATACTCGCTATTCGCATCATAGCGTAACAACGCAATGCCAACATCGGTTAAACCGTTTGCCTTGGAATACGTTTCATATTCGTTTGTTTTAGTATCGAAAACAGTGAGTTGATTAGAACCACAAAAAACTTGATCGCCAATAACCTCAACAGTTTGCGCTGTAAGGTAGCTATAATGTGATTGCCAACTACCAATGGGTACCTCTTGGGCGTATAACGATGTACAGATTAAAATGAAGTATACAGGTATAAAAAGCCAAAATCGAAGCATCGTTCAAAAATAAGGAATTTGTGCACAGCATAAACTATAAAACCACATACCAAACCAACCTCATTTTCTCATCCCCATGTACATTGTCCGGTATGTGGTTTCATCAAAAACACCGTTTATATAACGCTGTTTAGGTAAGAATATTGTATTTGATGATCAGTTTTTATGAATCATGGTATCTTTGGCCACTATGTGGAAAAATCTGGGCAGGTTTATTCTTAAAAACCGTTTGTTCCTTTTACTTTTTGTTGGCATTCTTACTTTAATCATGACCTTCTTTGCGTCAAAGGTTAGTATGAAATATGATACTTCGAGTGCCATTCCAAAAGATAATCCGAAATACATCGAACATCAGGAGTTTAAGAAAATGTTCGGCGAAGATGGTAATATGCTCGTGGTAGGATTTGATCATAAAGCTTGTTTCGATCCTGCATTTTTCAAATCCTTTAGTACTTGGCAAAAAAAGATAAAAGCCGTTAAGGGAGTTGAAAATATGTTGAGTATTCCAACGGCTATTAATATTCATAAACTGGAAACCGATAGCGTTCAAAAGTTAATAACCCAGGCAATCTTTCAAGAAGGAAAAAATTTTGATAGCAGTGTTCTTGAATTTAAAAATCTTCCGTTCTATCAAAATTTATTGTATAAACCAGAAACGCATTCTTGTTTAACTGCGATTTACATCAATAAAGATCTTTTAAAAACTGCTTATAGAGCAACCATTGTTAAGCATATTAAATCGATTAGTGAAGAATTTGCACGACAAGAAAAAATAGATATTCATCTTTCCGGACTGCCCTTTATTCGTTCAGAATTTGCCGAAGCCCTCAAGGTTGAAATGCGTTTGATATTAATAGCCTCGTTGCTATTAACCGGCGTTATTCTTTTTCTGTTTTTCCGATCTTGGAGTAGTGTGTTATTTTCCATGGTCGTGGTGTTTGCCGGCGTTATTTGGGCATTGGCTATTCTGTATTTGCTTGGCTATAAAATTTCAATTCTATCTGCCTTAATCGCCCCCCTCATTGTGGTCATTGGTATTCCAAATTGCATTTACTTTTTGAATAAATACCATACGCAGTTTGCTATTTATCGTGAGAAAATGACGGCGCTTGAAAATATGGTAGAACGTATGGGTGTTGTTACCTTATTTACCAACCTTACGGCTGCCATTGGGTTCGGTGTTTTCGCATTTACTCAAAGTGAGGTTCTCAAGGAATTCGGATTAGTAGCCGGCATCAGTATTATGGTAGTCTTTTTCATTTCACTTTTTACCATTCCGCCTATACTAAGTTATCTCAAAGAACCGGAAGCAAAACATACACGCTATTTAGAGAATGCCTATTTGAGTCGTGTTTTAGATAAACTCGAGTACTGGGTTACCCATCATCGAAAATCGGTTCTTCTTACAACTTTATTCGTGTGTATCGTGAGTACTATTGGTTTATTGCGCTTGAAAACAAAAACCTATATCGTTGATGACCTTCCAAAGAAAAATTCAATTTATTCCGATTTAAAATATTTTGAACAACGTTTTCATGGTGTACTTCCGCTTGAAATTTCAATTGATACCCGAAAGAAAAATGGTGTAAGTAGTTTATCTACCTTAAAAAAGATAGATGATTTCAATGCCATACTTTCAACACATAAAGAACTTAGTAAACCGCTCTCATTAGTAGAAGCCGTTAAGTTTGCTCGTCAAGCCTATTACGATGGTGATAGCAGTAGTTATGGCGTTCCTAATGGTTTTGATGCCTCGTTTCTCATGCCCTATTTGAAAATGAGAACGGGCGAAGGCAAATCGGAATTAAATTCGCTAACCAAGTCCTTTGTAGATAGCACGAAGCGATACGCACGCATTAGTGTTGGTGTGGCTGATATTGGTTCTGTAGCACTTCCAAAGTTACTCGCCGATATTAAGAAAGAAAGTTACGAGGTGTTTGATAGCACACGATATAAAGTAAATTTTACCGGAACAAGCATCACCTTTTTAGAAGGCAGTTATTTTATCATTCATAGTTTACAAGAAAGTTTATTGCTCGCGTTAATCATGATCGTGTTATGCATGTTCATACTCTTTCGAGATACAAAAATCGTTTTAGTATCCATCCTTACCAATATTATTCCCCTCCTGATGACAGCCGGCATCATGGGGTTTTTAGGTATTCCATTGAAACCTTCTACTGTGCTCGTGTTTAGTGTAGCTTTAGGTATTGCTATTGATGTAACCATACGTTTTCTTGTAAACTACAAACAAGATCTTATCACACACCATCAGGATGTGGAGAAAACGGTGCGGGGAACAATACAAGAAACAGGTATCAGTATTATTTACACGTCGTTAATTTTATCCGCCGGTTTTATCGTGTTTTTGGTTTCTCAATTTGATGGTACCAAAGCGTTGGGTTATTTAACGGCCTTAACTTTATTGTTTGCCATGATAACTAATCTAACTATTTTACCCGTATTGTTAACGTTGTTCAGAAAAAAGTAATAGCCTCTTATACCAAGTTCAAATTACAACAACAACTGTTGCAAGGCTGCTTTTATTTCAGGATAAGAAAACGTAAATCCTTCCTTGGTTAAACGAGTTGGAACAACATAACGACTTTCTAAAACGAGTTCTGCTTCCGTACCAATTAGCATAGCTCCTAATTTTACAACCCATGCCGGCTGTGGCAAACCAAATGGAATACGCAGCACTTGACGCAAGGCACGCATAAAATAACCGTTGGTTACAGGTTGAGGTGAGCACATATTAAATGCACCAACCGAAGTTGATTTTTCGATTAAAAAAGAAATTGCATTACAAAAATCGTCAATATGTATCCATGAAAATTGTTGTAAACCACTTCCGCTCTTGCCACCTAAACCTAATTTAGTAAGTGGTACTAAAGGTTTTAAGGCCCCTTCATTTTTACCGAGTACAACAGCTATACGAAGAATGAGTTGTCGCACCGCTGGAAAAGTAAACGAAGTAAAGGCCGCCTCCCATTGCTTACAAACATCGGTAGAAAACCCTTCGGAAAACGTAGTGGAGAATTCGTCTTGAGCGGTATCAAATGAATGTTCATAAAGAGTTACGCTACTGCAATTCATCCATATTTTGGGCTTATGTTGAAGTTGTTGTATTGCTTCACCTAAAACTCGTGTTGATTCTAATCTGGAATGAAGAATGGCTTGTTTATTCTCTTCGGTATACCGACAATTAATACTCCGTCCGGCCAAATTAATTAAAGCCGTAGCGTTTGCTAATTCGTGTTTCCAATCGCCCACATTCTTTCCATCCCATAAAACATAACGTACCTCATCGGTACTGGTTCTAGGTTTGCGTACTAAACAAACAACCTCATAGTTTTGTTTGAATTTTTGAATTAAGGCATTACCCAAAAAGCCGTTAGCTGCAGCTATTACCAGTTTTGGTTTCATTGTAGATAATTTAGGATGATAAGAATGAATATATAAGAAAGAATAAATGTTATGGTGAGAATCGAAGAAAGTTCAGCTTTTCGCATTCGTCTGTAATGAAGAAACGAAAGGAATAGAAATGTAAACAAGAGAATTCCGTTTACATAAAGCATGTAATTGCTCATCGCAATCGAAGGGCTAATACAATGAAAAACGATACCTAGTACAAACAGAACCAAACTGGCTTGAAAATGTATCATAGCATAATGGCCTACATAATCATAATAGTTATGTTCCTTCAATAAAGTACAAACAAGGTATTGAATGAGTAAGGGTATGCTAAAAATGATGATAGATTGAAGCACTTCATAACCCTGAAATAAGCCAGTATTCAAAAAGTTAGAAAAATGAAAAAGCAAAACGCCTAACGTTAGAAATAGAAAAACGAACGTCCAACGCCAAAACCAATGCCTTGAAGGATTGCATGAATTAAGTTGACTACAAGAAACAGGAATAAACACTTTACGATTCATGGAAATAAAAGCATACAATTGGGTCATGAACCCATAGAGCGGTTTGAATTTCAAACAAGATGATATAAAGGGAAATGAATTCCCTAATACCTTGTTTAAAGCATCAATGCCGTAGCTAACTTCGCCATTGTTACTATTTACTAAGGCTATTTTATCTTGAGCCATAGAAAAATCTACGTTCGGAAATTGGTTTTGCGGAACATCTTGGTAAGCAACTCTGCTGCTTTTATCGAGCCAATGATAGGTTACAAACCAGGAAGTGTATTTTGCACAAAGAGGACAATCTTTATCATATAACAAAAGATGTCCTTTAAGGGTGTTCATAAAACGGTTTTTAACTATTTGAACATTTTAACGATGGTACCGAAAAATTTGTTTTCCTCTACTTTGATAAGGGTATCCACCGCTGCATCCATTTTAGTAACTACTTGATGGATATTATTAACGGTTTGAATGAAACTCTTCGCCTCTTTATTCGATTCGTCAACATCTGTAAGCACATTTAATGAAGCTATTAAGGGTTGTATTTCCCGGCGTTTACGTTCTCGGGCGATACGTTTAGCAACTTCCCAGATATCTTTTTCGGCTTTAAAAAATTCCTTACGTTCACCGGCTTTAATATCCTTATAAACTAGATTCCAGTTCATCAGTTCGCGAAGGTTCATGTTGGCATTACCTCGTGAAATAGATAACTGAGTCATGATGTCTTCCGTGGATAATGATTCTTCACTGATTAATAATAACGCGTGTACTTGAGCCATCGTTCTATTAATTCCCCAACCACTTCCTAAGGCACCCCATAACTGTGTAAATTGTTCTTTTGCTTCTGTGAGTTTCATAATGCAAAAGTATTAAACTTTCAGGATTTATTGAAATATTAATTAGTATTATTTACAAACTATTCCATTCTTTGACTGAAATTCAAAAACGATAAAATTCTATCGAATTACCACCGTGCAACTATGTGGCCCGCATCGTAGCATATAAACACCTTCCGGAAGAGTTTCTACAAATAAAATATCCGACACTGAACGCAGAAGTTCTTGTCCTAAGTAGTTATACAACACCTTTTCTTTTCCATCAGCATTCAATACGTGAATCGTGGAATGCGAAGGATTAGGATAAACTTCAATCTCAGGAATAAGCCTTCTTCTAACTGTCACTACGTTTGAGTATAAAGTTGTGTAATCGCTGTAATGCACATGAACTCGATAATAGGTTAAGGCAGCTGATGTATAATCTTCCACATGAAATTCACTTTCATTATTGGATTGTATCGTTTTAAATGTTGAAAAATGGACTCCGTCTTCGGATTGCTCTACTTCATAAAATAGGATTTCTTCACTTCGGTCAGTTACTTGCCAAAACAACTTATTATAATCTTGCTGTTGAAAAGCTTGTAGTTGAATCGTAGCTATATTCAAAGGAAAACTACCTCCTACTTGAAAAGGTTGATTACACGTTTGTCCTTGATAAGAAATACTAAAATTCCAAACACCAGCCGGAGCATTCAAGGGTAAATTATCCCACCAATACCAATAAGACGCACTGTAAAATGTATTGAACGTTTGAGTCCATGTTGCGAAAATTGAATTGTCGGGTCGTGTAATCGTGTACGTTGCCACCGAGCCATTTACTTGATCGTGATAATATCCGGCAAAATAGATAACATCACCTGGCTGAAAATTAACATCGATATTCGTATTATCCGGATTCGGACAAGCATTAAAAACAGGTGCGGCATTATGGGTGAAGGCTGCATTCACACTACTTTCAAAGTACGGCTTCTGAGTTGTCCACCATCCCGAAATTGCATTACAAGTACCTTGATAAGGATCTACTAATTGATTGGCTGCATTATACAATTCAAAATGAAGATGAGGACCTGTTGATGAACCCGAACTTGCAACAATTCCTAATTTTTCACCTAACACTACGGAGGCTCCAACAGGTTTTGTGGTTAAACTTCCATTCTTCATGTGGCCATACCACGCTACGGAGCCGTCAAGGTGTTGCACATACACAGCATTCCAATTCGGGTTTGAAAAATCACAATTGGTGTGTGGGTTACCATCATCTTTTCCAATAATCACACCTGGAGCAGCAGCAATTACTTCAACCTGATTATCATTCACCATATTCCATGAAAAAGGCCAAAGAAAGATATCGGTACCTTGATGGTTATAACCTGAACTTAAATCATACGTTCTTGTTCCACAATTATAATCTTGTAGTTGATTCGGATAACTGGTGTTGTGATCAACAAAATTACTGATGCCATAATAGCCGCAGTAGTTAAATCCACTCGCCTGTTGTAAAGGCCATTGTAAAGGAACACTTCTTACTTTTTTAGGAAGAGGAAGTACTTTTTTACTGTAGAGTTCACGTTTCGAAAATTCTAATTTTTGAACTATTTCTTCGTGTTTAGTTTCGGAGATGCAATGGTCAACAGGATGTTTATATTCTCCACCTCCTTTTGGTAAGGAATTTTTTTGAGCATTTAATTGAAATGAACATAGCAATAAGGCTAAAATTTTTGTGAGGTTATTATATATCATAGGTTATAGTTTAAGAGTTTCAAGGCTTCAGCCTAAATCATATTTTCAAAACGAAATTAATTTAAAAAACCATGTTACTGTTACAAACTAACAGGTTTCATCAAGACTAATTCAAGTAAAGTCTGGATAGTTTTTAATAAAATCAATGAATCACATTCCTTTCTATCTAAACACAACTATCATTTGGAAACGTAACAAGGTTTCCTTTTCACATAAAACTGAAAAACGAGGAAATTAAATTATACTTTTTTGAAAATAACCGTAGCGTTATGTCCGCCGAAACCGAACGTATTACTTAAAGCAGCATTTACAGTTCGCTGCTGTGCTTTATGAAAGGTAAAATTCAATTTAGGATCCAACTGATCATCATCTTCAAAATGATTAATCGTTGGTGGAACCAAATCATGTTTAACGGCTAAAATGGAAGCGATCGCTTCAATGGCTCCTGCCGCACCGAGTAAATGACCGGTCATTGATTTAGTAGAAGAAATATTCATATTGTAAGCATGATCGCCAAATACACGTTGAATGGCAGTTACTTCAGCAATATCTCCAAGCGGAGTAGATGTTCCATGAACATTGATATAATCTATTTCAGAAGGGTTCATACCTGCATCTTGTAAGGCATTATTCATTACCAACATAACTCCTAAACCCTCAGGGTGCGGTGCCGTTATATGATGTGCATCTGCCGAACAAGCCGAGCCAACTAACTCAGCATATATTTTAGCGCCACGCGCTTTTGCATGTTCGTATTCTTCTAATACAATAGCACCTCCGCCTTCGCCAAGTACAAATCCATCACGACCTTTATCGAATGGCCGACTGGCTGTTTTTGCTTCCTCATTCCGTTCGCTTAAAGCCTTCATAGCATTGAAACCGCCAACGCCCGGAGGTGTAACAGCTGCTTCGGAACCGCCACAAACAATTACATCGGCTTTTCCTAAACGAATAAAATGAGAGGCATCAATTAATGCATGAGAAGATGAAGCACAGGCACTAACGGTACAATAATTTGGGCCGCGAAAACCATACTTCATGGAAATATGACCCGACGCAATATCGGAAATCATTTTAGGAATGAAGAACGGATTAAAACGTGGTGTTCCATCGCCGGCAAAGAAACCTTTCATTTCTTCAAAGAAGGTTCCAATACCTCCAATACCAGAAGCCCAAATAACACCGATACGGTCCTTATTTACCGCATCGTTATCTACTAAGCCGGCATCAAGAATAGCCTGATCGCTGCTAACTATAGCCAATTGCGAGAATCGATCTAGTTTACGCGCTTCTTTTTTGTCTAAAAAATCCTCCGGATTAAAATTTTTAACTTCACAAGCAAAGCGTGTTTTAAATTTGGTAGCATCAAACAATGTAATGGCATCAGCGCCAGATACCCCGTTCACGAGGCCATTCCAATAAGCTTCTACGTTATTCCCGATAGGCGTAAGAGCCCCTAAGCCGGTAACAACAACACGTTTTAATTCCATCAAAATAGTTAATCCGGTGGAGATAATTATTTAGCGTATTCTTCGAGGTAAGCTACAGCCTGACCAACCGTAGAAATGGTTTCAGCTTGCTCATCAGGAATTGAAATATTAAATTCTTTTTCAAATTCCATGATTAATTCTACCGTGTCCAAAGAATCTGCTCCTAAATCGTTTGTAAAACTTGCTTCGTTTACAACTTCTGATTCGTCAACACCTAATTTGTCAACAATGATTTTTTTAACACGAGCTGCTATTTCTGACATTTGTAAAAATTTAGAGTGCAAAAATAATTTTTTCGAGCAATTTGTCAAGAGTAAAAGCCTTTTTGTTCCAAAAGTGAATAAATTGTGGAGAGCCTACCTTGTATTGCGTACAATTCACCTACGTTTTCCTTTCACCCAAACATAATGTTTCAATTCTTAAAAAATCACGGGTAAGCGAGATACGCTATTACTTTCCCCTATTCTTTTATTATTGGAATAATTTCTTGCTTACTATTCGAATTCAGTCGAAGAAAGTAGATACCTGTTGTCAACTCACTCACATTTATCTGATTACCAGTGGTTTCGATTATTTGCTGGCCAATTTGGTTATACAACGTTTTCGATACAGCAGGTTCGGTATTTTGTATAAATAAAGTGTTCCGAACCGGATTTGGAAAGCAAAATATTTCATCAGACGTTAGCACGGGCACCGATAAGGGCGTAAAACCCAAGCTAAGGTCATCAATTAACGTACGTTGTCCTACATGAGGTCCGGCAGCTATATGAATAAGATTACTAAAACCAATACTGGCAAAGGCCGGAATTGAATCAAGTTGTCCATTAATAAGGTTATACGTAATCGGTATTTGCATGAATTGGTAATTTGGGGCAAGATCCCAAAAGACAATCTGAGCGTATCCAATTTCGATTTGAGCATTATTATAGATACGGATCCAAGCCTTGGCACTATCTTGATATGGATTTTGGGAGAACTTGTAATAAAACTGCAATGATGTTGGTTTTCCGGAAATAGGTATAAAGGTTGTAAAACCTTGATAGAGGTTAGAATCCGGTAGCGTATTCACAACAGATCCATGATAAACTGGGGCATTCGTTGTGATATTAAACGCGTTACGTAATTCCAACGCATATTGTCCGCTATGTGCATCGGTAGATTTACCAAGAATAAACCCATCGTCTAACAACGAATCATTCATCCCGATAGAAAGAATGCCTGCAAAATGCCAATTCATCAGCGTACTATCGGTATTCAATAATTCGAATCCGGGATTAAGTATCTGTGCTTCAACAAAAGAAGTAAAAAGTAAACAAGTAAGAAGGTTAAGTAATTTTCGCATGGTATTTAATTTTCCTAAAAGTAGTTGCTGAAAGCAGGTGAATCCAAATTCGGATGGTATACATAAGGTAAACATGGGCTATTACTTCGGTATATTATAGGTGAAAACCCTTAGTTTCCGGATGGAATGTAGTATTTTCTTTAGCAGCAGGTTGATTTAACATGCATCGATTCGGAAGAAGAACATGCTTTGATGTGGCGTAAAATGACCTACATTTGCGCGCAAAATTTTAAACAAGATGGGCAACAAAATCACTATGAGCAATGGAAAATTGCAAGTTCCGGATCAACCAATTATCCCTTTTATTCAAGGAGATGGTATTGGGCCGGATATTTGGCAAGCCAGTGTTCGTGTTTTCGATGCAGCGGTGGAAAAGGCCTACCATGGCACTAGAAAAATTGAATGGTTAGAAGTGCTAGCCGGTGAGCGTGCCCATAATGAACAAGGCAGTTGGATGCCTGAAGCAACGATGAATGCCTTTAAAGAATATTTAGTTTCTATTAAAGGACCACTTACAACGCCTGTTGGAGGTGGTATACGGAGTTTGAATGTAGCCTTGCGACAAGAACTGGATTTATATGTTTGTTTACGGCCAGTAAAATATTTTGATGGTGTTCCTTCTCCCATGTGGCATCCTGAAAAAGTGGATATGGTTATTTTCAGAGAGAATACAGAAGATATTTATGCCGGTATTGAATACATGACAGGTACTCCGGAAGCGGAAAAAGTACTAAGCTTCTTAAAAGAAGAAATGGGTGTAAAAAATATTCGCTTCCCGGAAAGTAGTTCTATCGGTATAAAGCCGGTGAGTAGAGAAGGTAGTGAACGATTAATACGCAGTGCCATTGAATACGCTATTCAGCATAAATTACCGAGTGTAACCTTGGTTCATAAGGGTAATATTATGAAGTTCACCGAAGGCGCTTTCAAAAATTGGGGATACGCCTTAGCTGCTCGAGAATTCGGCGATAAAGTGTACACTTGGGAACAATGGGAGCAAACAAAAAAAGATCGAGGTGAAGCCGTTGCAAATGAGGAAATGAAAATTGCTGCCCTCGGAGGTCGAGTTATTATTAAAGATGCCATTGCCGATAACTTTTTACAACAAGCACTGCTTGCCCCTCAAGACTATAGTGTAATTGCCACCTTGAATTTAAATGGAGATTACATTTCTGATGCTTTGGCGGCACAAGTTGGTGGAATTGGCATTGCACCCGGTGCTAATATTAATTATCATACTGGACATGCTGTGTTTGAAGCAACGCATGGTACGGCACCTCGATTTGCTAATACCGACAGTATGAATCCATCATCCGTAATACTAAGTGGAGTGATGATGTTAGAGTATTTAGGATGGTTAGAAGCGGCCAATCTGATAACGAATGCGGTTGAACGAACAATAAAAAGCAAACGAGTTACTATTGATTTTCATAAATTAATGAAGGAGGCTACTTTGCTGAAAACCAGCGAGTTCGGAACGGAACTTATAAAAAACCTTTAATCATTAATCGTTAGTAAGGAGCAGCCTCTAATTTCACTATGGTCAATTCGTCCGTGAATTTTAAATGTTCCGTTTTCAAAGACTTCGCCATAATCGTCGGTAGCAAGAAAGGCGCAGGAATGTCGGTTGGCTAAGTCTATAATATTAATTGCCCCTTTCCCTTCCGAAGCAATTGCCGCTGGGTCATTCAATTCGCGCACAAACAGCCGCATCCAAGGTGGGGCTTCAAAGACTTCATTTTGTAAACTATACGCTTGCGATAAGAGTTCAGTCATACCATATTCCGAATAAATTTGATCGAGTGCAAAGGCAGTTTTGAGTTGATTATGTACTTCTGTTCTGGTTAATTCAATACGACGCCCCTTCATACCTCCGGTTTCAATAATGCGCGTAAAGGTTAATGGAATAGGAAACTTCTCTGCAAAATCAAGCAAAGCGTAGGTTACACCAAATACGAGTGTTTTCTGTTTTTGGGATTCAAGCTGTTGTAAAACTTGATACAGGTCGTTATAATTGTTAAGATAAAAGCCGGAAAGTGGATGTTTCGATTGTTGAATTAATGCTTCAACCATGTACACCAAAGAGGAATGACCGCGTTCCAGGTAAGATGGTAGTAATCCAACGATACAATAGTCGGAAGCAGTCCCAAAAAAATGCTCGAAAGCTGTCATAAATGAGCATTCATACAACCCCGGATCAGAAATATAATGTTTAGAGGGAGTTTGATTGGTGGTAGTGCTGCTTTCAAAATAGAGCATATCATCATAAAATGGTTCCGACAAGAACCGATGCGTTTTAAAAAATGAAACAGGTATAAACGGAATTTGATGAAGATTCGTTATTGAATCTGGAGTTCTGTGAAGCAAGTTTGCATACGTTTGATAAACCGCATTCCGTTCATATTGATATTGAAACAACGCCATGGCCTTTTCTTGAAAGTTGCTTGGCGAAGTTTCAACGATTTGGTACTTGCTTTGTAGAAAATTCATGTAAATTTGAAATTATGAAGCGATGGCTTTTGTTTTCGACCGTTTTACTGATAAGTGTTTCGTGCAACAAAATAACGAAATACGGAACGATTCCGAAAATTACGTTTAATGATATGGGTTTTAATACGATCAAACAGGGCTCAGATACAACCTTACGTGTTACCATAGATTTTGAAGACGGTGATGGTGACATTGGATTTCAAAGTGAAAATTTATTTTTTGTTGATCCCAGAGATTCCGATACTGTTCGCTACCTCATACCCACCATACCAGAGCGTTTTGAACCTAAACGTGGATTAAAAGGAACCCTTCAAGTAGATGTACTTTGTGCAACACTTGTAATAAAAGACACGGCGAATCATCCGGAGAACGATACCCTGATTTGGAATATTTATTTGAAAGACCAAGCAGGTAATCAGAGCAATATTATTAAAAGTGAAGCGCTGATACTAACTAAGTAAAACTGCTTCAAGCGCTAAACGGTACGAATCAAGTCCGAAACCGGAAATTACACCTGTACAAACCGGCGAAATAAAGGAATGGTGTCGATATTCTTCCCGAGCAAATACATTGCTAATATGAACTTCAATAATTTTTTTACATTGAACTGCCCGAAGTGCATCCGCAATAGCAATGGAAGTATGTGTATAAGCACCAGCATTTAGGATAATAGCATCGTAGTGCGTTACCCGATGAATTTCATTAATAAGTTCACCTTCAATATTACTTTGGAAATAGTGCAACCGATGTGCCTGAAAACGTTCTACCAATTGCTGAAAATAAGCTTCAAACGAAACATTCCCGTAAATAGCTGTTTCCCGACTACCTAATAAATTCAAGTTAGGCCCATTAATAATTGCAATTTGCATGGTTTACTTCATGTTTTTTAACTCTTCTTTGGTTACGATTTTATAGCCGGTTGGTAGTACGAATTGGTTATTATCAAGACTTTTAATTTCGATAGCTTTCGCCACAAATCGCATTGTACCTTTTGAAGCTAATTTGGTTTCGTACTCTAGAGCTAGTCCTTTTAGGCCCGGAAACATCGTGTTTATACTTTCATTCAACGGAACTAAGTCGGAAGTATAGAATATCTCATTTCCTTCAACTTGATCGTATTGAACCTTCATTCCGGAACAAGAGAAACCTGCTATTTTCTTGGTATTTGAAGTGGGTGTAAGAACAGCATGTTCAAAGCGTTTATTTTTCTCTTTTAGTTCCTCTTCCGAAATTTCCAGGGCATACTTCTGATCCTCATTGACATTTAACGAGAGGGTTTTACCATTTTTTTGATTGTAAATGGTAATGTTATTGTAACCATTATTCATGGCTAACTCGCGCTTAATCATGCCCCCTTTCACAGAAATTACATAAACTCCGTTCGATTCTGCGCTGCCATCAACATATACATCGTAGCGTACACTACCTTCGGAGAAAATTTTCTGTGCGGTAATTGAAGTAGCGAATAACGACAAACAGGCCATCCATACAATTCGAACCATAATATTCATTGTTTTCAAATTTAAAGATAAACGAAAATGTTTGTGATGAATAAATTTATACTTAAAGAGACGTTATGACAGAAAATTTTCAAAGTCGGCACTTCCATCCTATCGTTCTGAACCAAAGAATATTTTTAGTTACGTGCGGCCAACAGGGTAAATCTTCGTGTTACATATGCATTTAACCCTTACCATTCTGATGGGCAATTTTAGTTGACCGCTTAATTAAATTTGTTTCTTCATAGAATTAAAAATAATATTCTAACATATTCTTTTTCAATTACTTACAACATTTTAATCAATTTACACTTTCAATATTTTTTATTGCGGTAATTGTCCTTTATTCAGACTAGATGGTTGAATCAGATCCCAGCGGTTTCCAAACTTATCTTGAAAAATAGCCACCGTTCCATGCGCTTCTAGCGTAGGTTGTTTCTCAATGTGCACACCACGTTGCGAATATTTTTCAATGTCGCGAAACACATCATCGGTAAACAAAAACAGGAATACCCTACCCCCGGTTTGGTTGCCAATATGACGAGTTTGTTCCTCATTACTCGCCTTCGCAAGAAGTAAAGAACATTCCTTTGCTCCGGTTGGTGCAACGGTAACCCAACGTTTATCCTCATTCACAGTAGTATCCTCTATTAGTACAAAATCTAACACCTCGGTGAAATACGTTATAGCTTCATCGTAATCATCAATTACCAAAGCGATGTGCGCTAGATGTTGTTTCATAGTTCTTTTTTTTTAAAGTGATTTTAATGAATGATATTATACCTCATCAGCCAAACAAAATTTTTCATAAGAGGCTTCTGCTTGTTTAACAAGCATAGCATAGCCATTACAAATACGAGCCCCTTGGCGTTCAGCCAGGGTAAGCAAACGGGTTTTTTCAGGATTATAAATAAGATCAACCACTTCCGTTTTATGCGTTACATATTCAAAAGGTAAGGGAAGGCAATCCTCTACCAAAGGAAACATGCCAACCGGAGTTGTATTAATCCAAAGTGCATATTCTTGAACTATATCCTTGGTTAAATCCTGGTATAGAAGTGTATTTAACGACGATGTTCTTCCAATTACTAAAAAAGGTACCTGATGTTTATTCAACACAAATTGAACCGCTTTGGAGGAACCGCCTTGTCCGAAAACCAATGCTTTCTTTCGGTGCAAATCAGTAAATTGGAGTAAGGAGGCTTCAAAACCAATAACATCGGTATTATAGCCGTACCATTTTTGATTTCGCTTTATTACACAATTCACAGCTTGTATGGAAGCGGCAACGCTATCTAATTCCTTTAAGGCAGCAGCCACCTCTTCTTTCCATGGTAAGGTAACGTTAAAAGCATGCAACTTCGAGTGATTTAAAAAATTTTCCAACTCCCTCTTGGTAGCAATTGAAAACAATTCATAATCAGCCTCAATTTGTTCAAGCTGAAACTTCGTAGTGAAATAGGCTTTACTGAAGGAATGTCCTAAAGGATATCCAATTAATCCGTAATGCTTCAATCTAAATTTTATCTAAATAGAAATGAAAAGTATCACCTCGTAAACCGATTCGGGTTGCTTCTAAGGGAATAACTTCATTTGGAGCAATATTACCCAGATTTACGTTGCAGCCACAAAGCTCTAAAAAGTAAACTTGTTGGGCCTTTTGCGGAGCCTCCCATATTATTTTATGCTGCGGAATTTGAGTGAGAATTTCTTGTACCAACCCTTCCCGTACCTCACCACTACTTCTGTAGATACCAACATTACCGGCTTCTCGAGCTTCAGCAATCACATAGGTACTGCCTGCCTCCAATTCTGCACGCATCAATTCAATCCATTTGTAAGGCGGTATAATATGGGCTGCATCTTTACTACCTACCTCACTTAAAACGGTAAAATCTTTTGCCAACTTTTCGATATAGCCACACTTTTCACTGTGAGGTATTGTAACAGAGCCGTCGGAAACCTCCACGTATTTCAATCCAAGGTCTTTCACCATTGCCACATAATCGTTGAATTGATTACGAATAAGAAAGGCTTCAAACAAAGTTCCGCCTAAATAAACGGGTATATTATTAGATGCGTATACTTCCAACTTCTTTTGTAAATCGGGTGTAACAACAGATGTTCCAAAGCCCAGTTTTACAAGGTCGGAATAAGGCCCTGAGATGGATATAAAATTTTTAGCTTCTTCCACACTCAACCCTTTGTCCATAACCATTGTTAATCCCTCTATTCTAGGTTTCTGTGTTCTTGCCGGTATTTGATTCAAATTGAAATTCATTTGGCAAATATACAAGGATCACTACAACCTGTTTATTCCTTCTTGGAAAGAAAATTATTTAAGTTCGAATGGTCATGGAATTTAAATAATTACCTTACATTTAACATAAATCAAGCACAGATGAAGAGATTATTATGCAACCTATGTATTGTTTGTTTCCTTTTTGGTTTCAAAGCAAATGCCACCACAATCACAACATCCTATGTAACCAATACCATTATTTTTAGTACGGGTAGTACCTATATCACCTTCGCGGTAAAGAATAATAATGCGTATTCGGTTATACTAACCAATATAACCACCTTACAGGCTGATTTATATAACGACAATGAATTTGAATTGTGGTATTCGACGACTTCCGTTTCAGGTGCACCCACTATCCCATCAGCAGCTTGGACCTTGGCAACTTCATCGATAGATAAATTCAATACCAATGCTTATGATTATGTTACTCCTTTCGATTGTATCGGAGTTCTTATTCCACCAAACACAACCATGCGTTTTGCCTTGCGATCGAATAAAGGCACTTGTGTAGCGGGTGGTGTAACACCAAATATTTTTTCAAGTGGTGGCGTTGACCTTTTAGTAGGAAATAACACCTCGCCGGGAGCCGCTGTTGGTTATTTCGGATGGACTAACATCGGCAATTCAGGTACGAATTATTTTTTTGATGGAAGTATTACTTTCGAACAAACCACAGCCTATAATGATATTCAGGTGAGTAAAATTATCACCCCTGCAGCTATTTGCGGAAACGCCACAGATAATGTAACTGCGCGGATCTGCTCCAAATCAACCAAGTCTATTTTAATGTCTAATAATAATATTAATGTAAACTTCAACATTAATGGCCCTACCGGTACGTTTACACCGAGTGTTACCTTGAATTCAGGGAGTTTAACCCCATGTGGTTGCGTGGATGCTACGGTACCAATTAATATGTCGGCTCAAGGAAATTATACCATAACGGCAACCGCAAGTTTAGTTGGTAGTACCGATATTAATTTAGCGAATAACACGCGAACCGATTCTATAAGAAATTATAAAGCAGTTACCAATGGCAATCAAATAGTTTGTCAGAATAGCAATATCGGTAATTTCAGCGGTTTTTCCAGTTCAGGCTGCACAACGTCAAACACAAAAAAACAAACTATTACTTGCACGGTTAATTCACCTATTCTACCTGATGGCAGTTCGGATGCTACAGCCTCTCTTTTTGCAACGGGTATTTTGCCGCAATTACCGGATGGAGCCCAGATAACTGGAGCGCGCTTAAATATTCAGAATTTAATTTCGAATGGCGTAGCAGGAAATACAAGTAATCAAGCACGATTCAATATTTATGGCCCGGCGCCTAATAATCAGACCAATCCTTTTCTACCCGGTTACGCGGGGAATGCGCTCAATTTCGGAGTATATAATTTTGAATACCGACTTCAACTGAATGCAACCATACTCAATGCCATGTATGCTGCCTTAGGCGTTGGAGGTACTTTTAATATTGGATATTGGGAATCGGTTGATAATAGTTCGGCTTCGGATATCGGATTGAATGCACAAACTTTTCCAACTACCTGTAAAATTGAAATCGACTATGTTATCAATCCGATTTCTAAATGGTATTTAACAAGCAGCGGTGGATCATCTTTTTATAATGGAAGTCCGTTTAACCCGTTTATTATACCCGGATCAGGTATTAACAACACGAGCAACCTTACAACGGTTACGTATTACGCAGCTTGTAGTGCCGATACAACATGTAGAGTTCCGGTATCACTTACGGTAATTTCTTCACCACAAGTAGTTCAAGATTCCATGGAAACATGCGAAACACCAGCCGGAACCAATATGGGTTATTTTGATCTCAGCTCAATTTCCAATAATGTATCTAATAATAATGTAAATGCTACGGTTGATTACTTTCTCGATCAAGGACTTTCTGTTGCATGTTTACCTATTAATAATTTCAATGGTTCATCCGGATTTATCTATTCCAAAGTAAGTATTCCTAATGGATGTTATAGCTCCGATTCTGTTTTACTCGTAGTACATCAAACACCACAGTTTTTTTCCGACCCTTATGATAAAACCGTTTGTTCCCCAGCTAGTATAGATGCGGCAAATGTTATCGACATCTTCAGCACGTCACCTCCGGGAACCGACACGCTGTATTATGAAGATGCTGCATGTACAATCCCTCATCCTAATCCGCATAACATAACCGCTTCGGATACAGTTTATATTGTTTTTAAAACGAATACCCAACCATTTTGTACAGATACTGCCCTAGCTACATTCAATTTATTGATACCGGATGGAAGTATCGCAAGTCAGGATACGACGTTTGATATTAGCGTTTGTACGGTAGTCAATGTGAATAATTACATGCTGTACGATAATAATACCACAACCATTCCAACCTCAACTTGTCAGAAAGTAGTTACCATAACCGATAATAATAATGGTATCAGTTTAGGATTAACCACAGTAGAAGAAGTGATTGATTGTAGCACTCAAATTCATAATGGCCAACCATACCTAAACCGTCATTATCATATCGAACCAACCACTCAAGATTCTGCTACCGTGTGTTTGTATTTCTTGGATGATGATTTAGCCATGTATAATCAAGATGCACCAACCTATAATTTCCCAGCGATTGATCCTTACACCAATTTAGTTGTTTCAAAAGTAAATAATGGTGATATTACCGATCCATCACATACCTCTTTTGTTATCAATAATAGTGATATTACTAAAAGTTTCGACCCGGTAAATAATGTATGGACTATTTGCTTTCATGTAGATAGTTTCTCTTATTTCTACATGCATTCGGCGAATCCATTTAATACACCGTTACCTGTTTATTTGAATTCATTTACCGGTAAAAAGGTCAATGAAACGGCTGAATTAAATTGGGTAATTTCTTCCGCAACAAATGCCGATTATTTTATCGTTGAACGCAGTCGTGATGGCAAAAATTTCACTGCTATTTCTACCCAAATACCGTTGGTATATAACCAAGGTGAGTTACAAAGCAAGTATCAATTCGTGGATATGCAGCCTTTCTCCGGAAATAACTTCTATCGATTACGCACGTATGATGTGGATGGCAAGAGTGTTCAAAGCGGAACCGTAGAGGTGTTCTTTGGCGAATTCAACTCGGTTCAGGTATATCCCAATCCTGCTCACGACATGTTAAACTTAGATATTGCCGTTGATAAGAAAAGCGCGGTTTGGATGGAACTTACAGATCTAACAGGACGCGTTGTTCTTCGTAGTCAAGCAGAGCTTAATGCAGGTAGTAACTCCTTAAAAATGAACCTAAGCCAAATAAGTTCTGGAATATACACCCTCTTAATCAGTAATGGTAAAGGATTCATTCATACGGAAAAAGTACGAAAAGACTAATCCTTAACCTTTCGTCAAAATGGTATTATAAGTAGCTCCCAAAGCGAATTGCCCTATATTTGTTGCATGGCAAAAGAGAAAAGTATGCAATGTAGTTTCTGTTTAAAAACAGATGATGAAGTGATCATGATGATAAGCGGTGCAAAAGCAAATATTTGTAATGAATGTGTAGAGAATGCCGCGAAAATTATAGAAAATGAAATCGGGCCTTCCACTATTTCTAAACCTGCGCCAAGGAAAAATAAAGGTGGTAAGAAAGAATTCGATTATAAACCGGTTGATATAAAAAATTATCTTGATCAGTATGTAATCGGACAAGAAGATGCGAAGAAGGTATTAAGCGTTGCTATTTATAATCATTACAAACGTATTAATCAAAATACTTCAGATGATGTTGAAATTGAAAAATCAAATGTGATTATGATTGGTGAAACCGGAACCGGTAAAACACTCATGGCAAAAACAGTTGCCAAAATGTTGAACGTTCCATTTGCCATTGCTGATGCCACTGTGTTTACAGAAGCCGGTTATGTTGGTGAAGATGTTGAAAGTATTTTATCACGTTTACTACAAGCGGCTAATTATGATGTGGAGCAAACCCAACGTGGCATCGTGTTCATTGATGAAATAGATAAAATCGGACGAAAAACCGACAACCCATCTATTACACGTGATGTAAGCGGTGAAGGTGTTCAACAAGCATTACTAAAACTTCTGGAAGGTTCGGATGTATTAGTACCACCTCAAGGAGGTCGTAAACATCCGGAACAAAAAATGGTAAGTATCAATACCCAAAACATTTTATTTATTTGTGGCGGTGCCTTTGAAGGGATTGATAAAGTGATTGAAAAACGTATTACTTCAACCGCTATTGGTTTTAAAAGTAGCAAAGCATACGAAACGGTTAAAGAACATGAGTTAATTCAATATGTGAATGCGCAGGACCTTCGTTCTTTTGGTTTAATACCTGAACTTTTAGGTAGAATTCCTATCGTAACTTATTTAAAATCGCTCGATGCAAGTGCGTTAAAGCGAATTTTAACGGAGCCTAAAAATGCACTTATCAAACAGTATATCCATCTCTTTAAAATGGAGGGTATTCAACTTGTAATCGAAGAACCTGTATTGGATTATATCGTATCAAAAGCTATTGAATACAAACTTGGAGGTCGTGGACTACGATCTATCTGTGAATTATTAATGACCGATGCCATGTTTGAGCTACCCGGTCAAACATCAACTCAAGACTTTGTTATTACCTTAGATTACGCTAAAGAAAAAATCGAAAAATCAAAATACGCTTACCTTAAAGTTGCATAACGCATGATTCAAAAAAAAATTCTTTGGCTGATACTATGTACAATACCTTTCCTGAGTGTTGCTCAAAATAAAATTAACGCGGTTAGTTTTAACCGTACTAAATGTTTTGGAAAATGTCCAGCATATCGTTTAATGATTACAGATAAAGGGGATGTCTATTACGATGGATTTTCCAACGCCATGATGGATGGTTACTATACCGGAAAAGTTAATCCGAAAAAAGTTCAGGCTATCTTTTTGAAATATAAAAACAAGAAGATTTTAACCTTACCGGAGAAGTACGTTAACAAAATTTCCGACATCTCACAACTCCACATGACCTTTCAGTTTAAATCAAAAACCAAAACTATTCGTCATGCTCACATGGGGCCACCCTACTTGCAACAATTAGCTAAGGATTTAGACAAACTCATTAAAACAGAAAAGATTAAATGGCAACCCGGTAATGCGGATAGCTTAGTGGAAATTGGTAATGATGAAGTTATGCCCGATGACCAACCTATTCAAAACACAACTCCAAAGGAGGCATCGGCATCGCCGGAGGTATTTCTTTATGTAGAACAAATGCCGGAATTTCCAGGCGGGGAAGTTGCGATGCAGAAGTATGTTGAAGCAAATATTAAGTATCCTCAGGAAGCTGTAGCCGAAGGCATTGAAGGCAAAGTGTATTGCTCCTTCGTTGTTACAGAAACAGGAAGCATTGAGCATATAGAAGTACGACGAGGTGTGCATCCAGCTTTAGATAAAGAAGCGGTTCGTGTTATAAAGGAAATGCCAAATTGGAAACCCGGCAAACAAAATGGAAAAGCGGTTGCTGTTAGAATGACTGTACCGATTACTTTTTATTTCAAAAAATAAATCGAACGGAGAATTAAAATATAGGACATGACACAAGATTATCAACGTTATCAATCAGAAGACTTTGAGGTTTGGAAAATTCTTTTTGAACGACAATTTCCAAATATTCAAACACATGCCTGTTCTGAATTTAAGGAATCACTTCAGCGCATCGGTTTTCAATCGAATCGTATCCCCGATTTCAATGAAGTCAACGGTTTATTAATGACAAGTACTGGTTGGCAAATTGAGGTTGTTCCTGCGATTGTGCCTATACGCGATTTCTTTATCATGTTGTCGAAGAAACATTTTCCTTCTACCACTTGGCTTCGTTCGATGCAGCAATTGGATTATTTAAGTGAGCCCGATATGTTTCATGATTGTTTCGGCCACATGCCCATGCTCATCAATTCAGACTATTGCCTGTTTTTAGATAAACTCGCTGAAATTGGTATGCGGTATATTGATCAGGAAGAATATCTTGAATTATTAGGTCGCTTATATTGGTTTAGCATCGAATTTGGATTAGTGAAGGAAAACGGGATTCCGAAAATTTTAGGGGCAGGATTAATTTCATCGTTTGGTGAAGCACTTCAATCAGTAGATCCAAGCAAGGCCACGCATATACCATTTAATTTAGAAACCATTTTAAAAACGTCGTATATTAATTCTAGTATGCAGCATTGTTATTTTGAATTAGATAGTTTATCGAGTTTATACCAAACTACCAACCTAGTTGAAGATCAAATGCTAGGTTTGATTCAAAGTGGTTTTGAAGTAGAAGTAAGTGGTATGATGATGTAATTGGTTACCTGTGCTATTCATAATTTAGAGAGAAGGTTTCAACATGAACTCGTTGTACCCTCCTATTCTTGCAATAAACATTTTAATTTTAAATGAAAATAGTAATGGCGACATTTCACACTATAGTTTAGTATAAAATAAATGCCGAAGGCTACCCGTGTTTTGATTTATCATGACAAGTGCTAATTAGAAAAACAACGTATAGAAATTAAATTCTGTATATACTTTTCATCCAATTTCCTTGTTCCAAATTGCTTACTTTTTCATTAATAAGAAGAATAGATACAATAAGCACTTCACTTTATTTTCTGCTTGTTTCGGCTATCTTTGTCGCACCTTAATTGTAAACATGAAAAAGTTATTTTTCCTTCTTCTTTTATCTTCTCAGTTCCTCCTTGCACAAAAGAAAAATCTTAGTATGCAAGAGGCGGTTACCGGTTTAAATACTACGCTCGCTATAAAAAATCTGAAGCAACTAAAATGGATGCAACAAGAAGAGCTTTATACACAAGCTATACAAGATGAACGATTCAAAGGTTTTGTAAGTACAGATCCTAAAACCAACATGTCTGACACCTTAATTTCATTGGATCAAATCAACACCATTTTAGAAAAAGAAAAATTAAGTAAGTTAACTGCGCTGCCGTCGCTAGAATGGATGAAACAGGATCTATTTTATTTTCAAAAAGACTCTACGATTTTATACGTTCAACAAAATAATGGAAGCTACCAAGTTGTTCGAAGCATTAAATTACCTGGCAATGCTGAAAATATGTTCTTCTCTAAAAATAAATCCAATATTGCCTATACCAGTCAATATCAACTTTATATTCAAACGGAAAAAATAACGCGCATGCTTTCCACAGATGGTTCAGCAAACGTATTATACGGCACTTCCGTACATCGCGATGAATTTGGTATTGATCATGGTATTTTTTGGTCGCCTCAAGGCAATGCCATTGCCTATTATCGCATGGATCAAAGTATGGTAGAAGATTACCCCGTTGTAAACTGGAGCGAAACACCGGCCACAGTGAAAATGATTAAGTATCCTTTTGCCGGTAGAACATCACATCAGGTCAGTTTATTGGTTCACCACCCTGTTCTGAATAAAACTGTTGTATTAAAAACCGGCGAACCTAAAGACCAGTATTTAACGAATATTACTTGGAGCCCAGACGAGAAATACATTTTCATTCAAGTATTAAACCGGGAACAAAATCACATGAAGTTAAATCAGTATGATGCATTAACAGGTGAATTGGTTAAAACGCTCTTCGAAGAAAAACACCCCAATTATGTTGAACCTCAACATGAATTATTTTTTGTAAACAATACTGAATTTATTCATTGGAGTCAGCGCGATGGTTATTGGCATCTGTATTTATACAACATAGAAGGCTCCTTACTTAAACAACTTACTAAAGGCTCTTGGCTCGTGAATGAAATTCTTGGCTTTAATAAAAAAACAAATGAACTGATTTATACTTCTTCCGAAGACGGCGCCATGGATAAAAATGTATATGCCATCAACCTAAAAACATCGAAACGCGAACGGATTGACGCTGCACCGGGTGTACATAATGTAACACTCAGTAGTCAGGCAAATTATATACTCGACAATTATTCTAATGCTCAAGTACCTCGCAAGATAGATGTATTAGATGTAGCTGAAGGCAACACCACAAATTTACTCACAGCGAGTAACCCATTGAGCGATTTTCAATTGGCACAAACAAGTGTTAAAGAAATCAAAGCGGAGGACGGCACCACGCTCTATGCAAAGCTTATGCTACCTCATGATTTCAACCCCTCTAAAAAATATCCGGTCATTGTATATCTCTATAATGGCCCTCACGTTCAACTCAATCGTAATACCTTTCCTCAAAGTGGTAACCTCTGGTACGACTATATGACGCAACATGGTTATATCGTGTTTGTTTTAGACGGACGAGGTAGCAGCAACCGTGGTTTGCAGTTTGAAAATGCTACTTGGCATCAGTTAGGTACAATTGAAATGAAAGACCAAATGGCGGGTATTACATGGTTGAAATCACAAGCCTATGTGGATGCCAATCGCATGGGTATTCATGGTTGGAGTTATGGTGGATTTATGACTACCTCCTTCATGCTTCGCGAACCGGAAGTGTTTAAAGTAGGTGTTGCGGGCGGACCGGTTCTCGACTGGAGTATGTATGAAATAATGTACACCGAGCGTTACATGGGCACACCTTCCAATAACGTTGAAGGCTATCAAAATAATCTCTTGCTGAATAAAATAAAAAACCTCAAAGGCAAATTATTATTGATTCATGGAACCGACGATCCTACTGTTGTTTGGCAACATAGTATTAAAATGCTGAAGCAAGCAGTGAATGAAAATGTACAAGTGGATTATTTTGTTTACCCCGGCTATGAACATAATGTAAGAGGAAAAGACCGAATCCATCTAATGCAAAAAATAAGTGATTACTTTGACCTTTATTTAAAACCATAAAAAGCATGCTCGATTTAATTGCGTTAATTTTTCTTACCCGTTATATTGGCAACATAGCACGCGAAAAAAAATTAGATGTATTAACATGGAAGCTTTACACCGTTCTTGCTTGGTTTGCCGGTCTATTTGTTGGTGTTAGTATAGGCATGGCGCTATTCGGAACAAAAAATACACTCGAATTATTAAAACCCGAAAATACGAAAGCTATGATTTCAGTCATGCTTGTGGGTTATATGGGTGCTATTGCAGGTTTCCATGTATTAAAAACTATTCTTTCAAAAAAAACTTTACCTGAATGAATTTAATCTTATTCGACGATCATCGACAACTTGATTTATTACCTTTCACATACACGCGACCTGTTTCTGAAATACGTTGCGGCATCCTAACCATGAAGGAAAAATGGGAATATGTTTTAAATACCAAAGCATCATGGCTTGCAGCGCAACATTTACAACAAAAGTTTCCAGTTCAAGCTTCCGATGATAACTTACTGATTAATAGTGGCGTCTTTCCTAACAGTGCATTAATAGACGCTGTGCAATCGCTGAAAACTAACGAATCACTTTATATCGGTGCATGTTGTATTGCAGCTCGTGTTGATGGAACTACCATACAACAACTAGAACCTTGGAAAACAAATCATACGAGCATATTCTCCGGAGAGGTAAATCAAATCTTACACCTTTGGGATATTTTCAGTTTGAATGATATGGCGCTTCGTTATGATTATTCTTTACTTACCAAAGGACGAACATCTCAAAAAATTTCATCAACGAATCAAATCCTTGGTAATGATATTTTTATTGAAGATGGTGCCACAGTAGAATGTTCTATATTGAACGCAAGCACAGGGCCAATTTATATCGGTAAAGATGCATTAGTAATGGAAGGCTGTATGGTTCGCGGCCCCTTTAGTTTAGGCGAACAAGGTGTTCTTAAAATGGGTGCGAAAATTTACGGAGCCACTACCTTAGGTCCTGGTTGTAAAGCCGGAGGCGAGGTTCAGAATTCAGTGATGTTTGCCAATTCAAACAAAGCACATGATGGTTATTTAGGAAACTCCGTATTAGGGGAATGGTGTAACCTAGGAGCGGATACAAACAATTCTAATTTAAAAAATAATTACGAAGAAGTACGCCTGTGGAATGAAACCAAAAAAACATTCGAAAAAACAGGGTTGCAATTTTGTGGTTTAATGATGGGCGACCATTCTAAATGTGGTATCAATACGATGTTTAACACCGGAACGGTGGTAGGCGTGAGTTGTAATATTTATGGTGCAGGCTTTCCGCGAAATTTTATTCCATCCTTTAGTTGGGGAAGCGCGAATGGCTTTATCGAGTATCAGTTGAACAAGGCCATGGATACTGCTTCCCGCGTATATGCCCGACGCCATCTAGATTTCAATCAAATAGAACGCAATCTGTTTGAACATATATTTGAATCAACCAAAGATCAACGACATAGTTAAAGTTATTCAGGTAGAAACTCGTTGTGTTTCTACTTCATTGAACCAATAGTTTTATAATTTCGATAATTAAGATCTATACCGAACGATCGAAACAACCATCGTTTAAATTGATCTTTGAAGGTGTATTTGCTTCTGCTAATATCGTAGTCAAATTTCCAGTTCATAGATAGAATGCGTTGTTGCATTCCTTGCGGATGTTTACCAGTAAACCTCTTGATGGTTTGAATAGTTCCATAATCAAATTCTTCAGCTTTAACTACATGTTGTTCTACCCAGGCATCATCATGCCAAAGTTTATTGAAGTTTAATTGTTTATCCTGCATCGCTTTAGGCTGACGCACCCAACCGTAATGGTGCATAACACACGATAACTTGATCACATTTAATTTCTCCTTGTTGTTTTTACGAAAACCTTGCGCATCACGATAGGAGTAAATGGATTTATTATTTCGAATAACTCGAATTTCATTCCGATAAAAGTTAGATGATTCAGCGAGATAATCATACGAACCATAGAAATGTAAATAGTTGAATAGAAAGCCATCAACTTCCACATTATGAAGGTATTGTTGCATGGCCTTTCTCAAAACAGGATATCCTTCTTCATGAAAAACTTCATCTCCTTGAATATAAAAGCACCAATCATAATCCGAAGGGATGTGTTGAAATATTTTATCTGTTTCTACGGCCAAAACCCGACCGCCTTCACGCAGGGTATCATCCCAAACGGTTTCTAATATTTCAATTTTACCGGGTAATAAATTTTGAATGAGTTGCAACGTTTCATCCTCTGAATTTCCAACGGCAACAAAAAGTTTATCACAAAGAGGTGCAATCGATAATAAGGCTTCTGCAATCGGATAATCGTAACGCAGCGCATTTCTTATAAAACTGAACCCGGCAATTTTCATGATGCCAATAGTGATTCTAAATACAAATTAACACGTTCTTCAATTTCACGTTCTCCTAAATTTTCCCGATGAAATTCTTTGCCTGTCATACGCTCGTATAAAGCAATGTATCGATCGCTTACCATATCTACAAAATCATCATCCATTTCCGGAATAGCTTGTCCTGCCTTCCCCATAAACTCATGTTCTATTAGCCATTCACGTACAAACTCTTTCGATAATTGTTGTTGCTTTTCTCCGGCAGCTTGTCGTTCTTCAAAACCATCAGCCATAAAATAGCGCGAACTATCAGGTGTATGAATTTCATCGATTAAATAAATCTGTCCATTTCGTTTCCCGAATTCATATTTTGTATCAACTAGTATTAATCCACGTTCACGCGCCATAGCTTGTCCGCGCGCAAATAACTTTCGGGTGTAGTCTTCCAGTATGCAATAATCCTCCTCACTAACGATACCCCTGCTTATGATTTCTTCTCTTGAAATATCTTCATCATGCCCTTCTTTTGCCTTTGTGGAAGGAGTAATAAGGGGTGTTTCAAAAGCGTCACTTTCCTTCAAACCTTCGGGCATCGTAACGCCACAAAGTGTGTAATTTCCGGAGCTATAGGTTCGCCAGGCATGTCCACTCAAATGCCCCCGAATTACCATTTCTACTGCAAACGGTTCGCATTTAAACCCTACCGATGTTTGTGGTGTTGGTGAAGCAATAAACCAGTTTGGAACTAGATCGCGTGTAGCTTCCAAAAAGTGAATAGCCATTTGGTTTAGCACTTGGCCTTTGTATGGTATTGGCCGAGGCAGCACCACATCGAAGGCAGAAATGCGATTACTTGCTAGCATAAGCAGATACTGGTCTCCTACCCCATACACATCTCTAACTTTACCTCTATAAAAACTTGTTTGTTTATAAACTTCCATGACTGCAAAGAAAGCATATCATCTTGATTCTCGGCTTGGAGTTGAAAGAAAAATAATGACAACATCAGGGTTCTTTTTAAATTAGGTAGAGAGAAAAGTTGATTCAACAAAAAAATGATAGCCCATCAACATGTGACAACCATACAAAGACCGTAAGTATGAAAGACAGATAATCTCATTTTTTTTCTTTCAGATTGCGCTCACCGACTATCTTTGAGGCCATGCACATGAAACTTGTTCCGCTATGCGCATTCCTGTTGTATATATACTTACCTGTTCAGGCAACGGATAGTTTGAGTATTAAAATAGGACAAATGATTATGGTTGGCATGCCCGGCACGTCGGTAGATGCTTCGAGTACGGTTATTCAGGAAATCAAACAACAACGTGTTGGTTCGGTACTGTTGTTTGAGAATAACATTAACCCAACGAATAGCATATCCAATTTAAACAGGTTATGTAAAGACTTAAACAAAGCTGCTAAGATTCCATTGTTCTTGGCGATAGACCAAGAGGGAGGAAAAGTAAATCGACTGAAAACAAAATATGGCTTCGAAGCAATGCCCTCTGCGCAACAAATTGGCTCGAAGGATGATGATTCCTTTTCGGTAGCTGCTTCACAAACCATTGCACGAGCTGTACATCAGGCAGGCATGAATTTAAATTTTGCGCCGGTGGTTGATGTTGAATCCGCATCGTGTCCGGTATTAGGACAAAAACAACGTTGTTATTCCCCCTCAGTTGAAACCATCATTAAGATAGCCGGTTTTATGTATGAAGAGCACCGAAAAGCTGGAGTTATCAGTTGTGTGAAACATTTTCCCGGACATGGTAGTAGTACCAAGGATAGTCATCTTGGTTTAACGGATGTAAGCAAAACCTGGCAAGAAGAGGAACTTTTGCCTTATAAGCAACTGATTGCTGATAGCAGCGTAGATATGATTATGGTTGCTCATGTGGTTAATAAAAAACTTGACCCAAGCGGAACACCTGCTTCGCTTTCTAAAAAAATGATTGGTCAATTACTTCGAAAAGAAATGAATTTTAATGGCGTTGTAATAACTGATGATATGCAAATGCATGCAATAAGCAATTTTTACGGTTTGGAACAAAGCATTAAAATGGCAATTTTAGCGGGAGTTGATATTTTAATTTTCAGCAATAATATTAAAGGCAGTAAAGATTATACAGCTGCTAATATTCACAACACCATTAAACGTTTAGTACAGCGCGGTGAAATTTCAGAAGAACGAATTAATGAGAGCTTTGAACGTATTATGAAACTAAAACAAAAACTACAATAAAAAACTATGGCTTTTACTATTGCAATTTCAGAATATCGTTTGCCATTTAGCAAGAACAGATGGCTACAATCGTTTCTATTAATTTTTTCCGCATTGTGGTTAAGTACACTTCTTGGCACGAGTGATTTAAATAACTGGTTTCTTGAAAATACTCTTGTTATTTTATTTCTTGCTTTTCTGTTTATCACCTATCGCCGTTATCAGTTTTCTGATTTAGCCTATTTGCTAATATGTGTTTATTTATGTTTACATGTTTATGGAGCCAAATATACTTATGCTGAAAACCCATTTGGCTATTGGTTAAAGGATACGTTTCACATGCAACGTAATCATTACGACCGTATCGTGCATTTCAGTTTTGGTTTTTTGTTAGCCTACCCTATGCGCGAGTTATTTTTGATGTGGTTGAAGTTTCCGGCATGGGTTTCATGGGCTTTACCTATTGAAATCACCTTATCGGTAAGTGGGTTGTATGAATTAGTAGAATGGGCTGTTGCCGACATTTTTTTTCCGGCCCAGGGAGATGCTTACTTGGGAACCCAAGGCGACATTTGGGATGCGCAAAAAGATATGTTTATGGCAACCTTAGGTGCCATTTTAGCCACCACAATTGTTACATCGTTGCGACGATTTTTTGTACCGAAATAGAAGTTATTTTACATGATAACGAAGTAATCTTCGTTCAAAAACATAAGGTTGATTATGATAAAATGGCAAGGTTTCCGAAACCAATCCAACGCCTAGCGCATATTTGAAATGCATGTCACGTTGTTTACCTCCACCGGCATGGTTAGGAAACATATCATAGCGAATGCGCATATTTTTTGTATGAAACGAACCTGCAGGCAAAATAGTTATTGACGAAGGCATCATGCGCTCATCGATAAAGGCAACACTATCCTGATTGGAAAGAATAAAAAAATAACTGTTCAATACCTCATCGGCGCTGTGTTGATTGAAATAAACTCGTCCTTCAGGATTTACAAGATACCCGGAAGAATCACGGAAAAGTTGTCGTTGAGCAGGAACACCTTGGCTCATCGGTTTTGAAATTACAGCAAAAGTATTTTCATGTATAAGAGTGTCCTTCTCAACAAAACAACTATCGACGGTATTAGTATTTGTAGCCACACCGTTTTCAATCTTATACACCTCATATACCCAATAGTTTCCAACGGAAAGATTGAAATAATTTTCGGAAGAAGTTTGCTGATTGGTCTTTTGTTTTGAACAAGCAGAAAGTAAAGCGAGCAACACAAAGAGTGCAAAAAAGTTACGTATCATATTATTTATGCACTAACGAAATACGTTTTAGAATATTGTATCCGATTAAATTTCTTAAGTTTCCTTTAAGGGTATTTGAAAGCTGATGGAAGTGATTATAAAATCCTCGTTTCATGATACAAAACGTGTTATAAATAAAAAACTCAAATGCGTAATTGGAAATTACGGTTGCCGTTAGATACAAAAAAAGCGCCCAAAAGGCGCTTATAAAAAAGAGTGTTTATTTTTTAGAATTGTTCCAAACCGGAAAAAAAGAAACTACCTTCTATACGGGCATTTTCATCTGAATCGGAACCATGAACCGCATTCTCACCAACGCTTTTTGCATAGAGCTTACGAATCGTTCCTTCGGCTGCATCGGCCGGATTAGTTGAACCAATAAGCGTACGAAAATCAGCAACAGCATTATCTTTTTCTAAAATAGCCGCTACGATATGCCCGCTACTCATAAACTCACACAATTCGCCATAGAAAGGGCGTTCTTTATGAACGGCATAGAACTCACCGGCTTTCTCCATGGAGAGTTTAGTCATTTTCATCGCTTTGATTCGGAATCCTGCTTCGTTGATTTTAGCTAAAATTGCACCGATATGCCCTGCTTTTACAGCATCCGGTTTGATCATCGTAAAGGTTAAGTTTGACATCGTTATTTAAAATTTGCGCAAATGTAGGGTGAATGAAGGAAGCAACCTTCAATTTACGGTTTATGTTTTAAAGAAAATTGGTAATTACCGGATGGTAGAGAGGCGATGCTTCGCGTCCTCTACACAAACCGGAAATATATTCGGCTTAAACGATAACCCATACCTTCTACTGCACTAAAATAACATCTCCTTTCTTGATATAGGTATTACCATCATACAAACACTTATACTTAAATAGGTAATAATAGGTGCCCATGTCTTGCAATTGTCCTTGATAGCTTCCATCCCAACCTCGATACATATCATATGAACTCCAAACTTTTACGCCCCAACGATTATATACAGCAAAGTCTATCACTTCTAAGCCGGTGGAAGTAGTTATCCGAAATTCATCATTCATACCATCTCCATTCGGTGAGAACGCATTCGGAATAAATATTTCCTCACAACAAGTTCCAGGTTTTATATAAACAGTATCCTTTCGAATACAACCTCGTGCATCAATAACCTCAACAAAATAATAGCCGAATTTTAATCCGGTTGCAGTTTGATTGTATTGTGGAGGCACCGAACTCCAGGTATAGGTATAAGGAGGTGTTCCGTTGACAACATTGGCTGTTGCCTCTCCTTCTTTCCCATAACCAAAACAACCATTGTCTTTTGTATCCATTGTAATTTCCATATACTTATCCGGCGGTAATATGGTAATCAAAGTATCTATTTCACATCCGTTGGCATCACGAATTGTAAGTGTGTATGTATTCGCTTTAAGATGAATAAAAACCCCTGTTTGATTTACCTTGATTTGTGGCCGAAGTATATACGTATAGCCAGCTACCCCACCCGCTGCTACGGCAATAATTTTACCGTTAATATTCTCATCACAGTCAACTGGAAACACCTGTAATGAAGCCAATGTTAGCGGATTAGGCTGAATGAGATTAACTACGGTATCTTTTATACAACCTTTATCATCTAATACAGACAAGGTATAAATTCCCTGAATTAAATTATTATAGAAACCAGTTGTACTTGAAGAAAAATTATTCAATTGATACGTTAAATTTCCAGACCCACCTGAACCATATATAGCAATAGTACCATTCATATCACCATAACAACTAGGAGGTGTTAATATAACAGAATCAAATTGCACTGGTGGATTTTGCGTAATCGAAACCATCAAACTCATTGTACAACTATTCGCATCGGTTAGTGTTACCGTGTAGTTAGCTGCTGATAAGTTAGAAAATGTTCCCGGAGGAGTAAAGGTTCCTATATTAGGTTGCAACGATGAAACCAAACCGCCTGTTCCGCCTGAAGCGGTAATGGTAAACGAACCATCCGACAATCCGAAACACGAAATATTTTGTTGTGAAACCAAGTTCAATTGAATGGGTGATGGCTGATTTATTAATACTGGGCCAACCGTTAATGAACATCCATTAGCATCTACTACTACAACCGAATACAATCCGTTTTGAAGATTAGTATAATCACCGATTGAATCAGGTGAACTACCCGGAAGCAAGGTAAACGTATAGGGCGCTGTGCCACCGGAAGCTGTAGTATAAAATGCTCCATTCGTACCATTATAACAACTTACAGAAAAAATACTGTCGACTGTAAAAAATAACGGACTCGGTGTAATAATACTTTGTGTATCTGTTACCGTACAGCCATTCACATCGGCCGCGGTGATCGTATAGGTATTCATTCCCAACCCTGTAAACAAACCGGTTGAATTTACAATAGCACCTGGTTGTAGCGTGTATGTATAACTTGAACTACTACCACCACTTGCTACAGCCGAGATAGTACCATTAGTATTTCCTACACACAAAATATCAGTATGTGTAAGTGAACTAAATACAATTGGTGCCGGGTTTAAAATTTCAAGCTGTGTTTGATACGAACAGTTATTAATATCGGTAACCACAATCGTATAAATAGCTCCTGTTAAATTCGTAAAGTTACCGGTGGTATTACTGATACTACCCGGATTAAGCGTGTAAGTAAGTGTACCTGTTCCACCGCTGCATAACATCGTAATGGTACCATCACCCGCATTGTTACAGGTTTCAGGAGTGAATAACAAGGAGGTTAAAGTAATAGGCAAAGGATTTGTTACGATACATACTGTTGATGCCGTACAAGCATTGGCATCAGAAAGTTGAACCGTGTACGTACCGCTTGTTAAATTGGTAAACGATCCACTGGTGTTGGTTACATTGGAAGGTAATAATGTATAATTTATCGTGCCTGTTCCGCCACTCGCATTTAGTATAATTGAACCATCTGTGGCATTATTACAAGTAACAGGTTGAACGTTTACAACATTCCATTGTAAGGCAAGTGGCTGTGAAACAACCAATACTGTTGATGCAGAACATAAACTAGCATCGGAAACGGAAACCGTATAACTACCTGCTGTTAGGTTTGCAAAGGAACCAGTTGTATTCGAAATAGTATTGGGTAATAAGGTATAGGTTAATGCCGAGGTTCCGGTTGCGGTTACAGAAAGACTTCCGGTATTTCCTCCAAAGCAAATGGCATCTTGTATCGAAGTGTTGGTTATTACCGGACTATTAGGATTAGTTATAGCATATGTTCCTGTTGCAGAACAAGCATTCGCGTCGGTAACCATAACCGTGTAAACAGCAACCCCTAACCCATTAAACACATTGGATGTTTGAGGAACAGATCCATTAATACTATATGTAAGTATTGGTGACCCTCCGGATGCATTCACGGTAAGCACGGCATCATTACCCGGTATACAACTCGGGGTAGTGGCTGTGATACCATTAATGGTTAACACCGGTGGTTCCGTAATAATTATACTTGAAGTTGCAGTACATCCATTCCCATCTTGAACGGTTATCGTGTAGGTTCCGGCAAATACCAAGGGAAATAAATTAGAAGGTTGCCATGCACCTCCATTGCTATTATATTGATACGCAGGTACTGTACCTCCACCTGGATTGGCAACTATACTCGTACTGCCACCATTGCATAAAATGGGTGCCGCAGTAACTAATAACGTTAACTGGGAAGGTTGGGTTATGTTGAGTACTGTGGATGCGGTGCAATTATTTCCATCTTTAACGCTGAGAGTATAGGTTCCGGATGTTATGCCTGCAAACGTATTCGTTGTTTGCCATGCACCTCCATTAAGATTATATTCGTACGTTGGAGCACCTCCACTAGCCGTGGCTACCAACGTCGTATTGCCATTGAAACAGGCTATCGAAGCTGCATTACCACTCACCGAAAGTTGCAAGGGTTGTGTTATGCTGATAACGGATGTAGCGGTACAATTATTAGCATCCATTACCGTTAGGGTATAAAAACCAGCAGGGGTTAATGCAAATTGATTACTCGATTGAAAGGCCCCACCATTCAAACTATATTGGTAAGAAGGTGTTGTTCCTCCAGTGGCTGTTGCGATTAACGTAGTTGTACCTCCAAAACAGTTAATGCTAGCGGCATTCAAACTAACGCTTAAAAGCGTTGGTTGATTTATTATTACTACACTCGTAGCAATACAGTTATTGGCATCTTGAACGGCTACCGTATAAGTACCTGACAGCAAACCATTAAAAATTCCGGACGACTGCCAAGGTCCACCGTTTACTTGATAAGAATAGCTTGGCGTTGTTCCTCCTGTACCTAAAGCGGTAATAGTTGCACTTCCACCATTACAAGCAATGGAAGATGCTGTTGCAGAAAGTTGTAATTGCGTTGGTTGCGTAATACTAAGTGTAGTTGTTGCACTACAGTTATTCGCATCAAAGACGGTAACAGTATAGTTGCCTGCAGCTATATTGGTAAAGTTATTTGAAGCTTGTTGTGCGCCACCATTTAAACTGTAACTATAGGACGGTGTAGTTCCACCCGAGGCTAACGCGGTAATGGTGGTTGTATTTCCAAAACATAAAATAGTAGTTGCCGAAGCTGTAACACTCAGTGCGCCCGGCTGTGATATTGCAATCACTGCTGATTCGGTACAGTTATTGGCATCACTAACCACTACGGTATAGTTTCCGTTTGGAATATTATTGAAAGAAGAAGAAGTTTGAAACGGTCCACCATTTATACTGTATTGATAACTTGGTGTACCCCCGCTCGCAGTGCACACTAAAGTGGTAGTACCTGCAAAGCATAAAATTGGGTTGGCCGACAAACTTAAGGTAAGCGGACTTGGTTGAGCAATTGTAAGTAAGGTGGTAGCAGAACAATTATTACCATCTAATACCTGAACAGTATAGGTTCCGAAGCTAACCCCAGAGAATATATTGGATAATTGATTCGCACCGCCATTTAAACTATACTGATACACAGGAACCGTTCCACCGGTTGCGGTAACCGTAATTGTACTCAACAAACCGGAACATGAAATAACACTGCTGCTAGCTGTTGCAACTAACTGTGATGGCTGAGTAACCAAAACGGTTGATGTGGCCGTACAGTTATTAGCATCTACAACGGTTATGGTATAGATACCTGCTGGTTGCCCTGGAAAGTTTGTACTCGCCTGATAAGCACCGCCATTCAAACTGTATTGTAAACTACCTGTACCTCCAGTACCAATAGCAGATACTATAGCCGTTCCTCCGTAACATAAAATGGAATTGGTAAGGGCTTGAACTTCTAACAAAGGTGGTTGCGTAATGATTATGGTGGTTGAAGCTGTACAACCGGAAGCGTCGCTTACTGAGCAGGTATAACTTCCGGCGGGTTGAGCCGGAAAAGTATTGGAAGCTTGCGATGAACCACCATTCAAGCTATATACATAACTTAAGGTATTACCACCGGTGGCCGTCATGATAATATCGGTAGTTTCACCAAAACACAAAATAGGATTATACTGAGCAATTAAAGTTAATGGTGACGGTTCAACAACCAGCGCTGTAACACTAACAGTACATCCATTCGCATCAGTTACCTCAATGGTATAAATACCTGCCAATAGGCCATTGAAGTTTCCTGAACTTTGAGAAGGACTTCCATTTAAACTAAAACCATAGTTCGTAGTTCCTCCAGCAGCAATTGCAATTAAACTGCCTTGGTTGCCTGCACAAGTAACTGTATCATTCGCGCAACTCACGGTAAGTGGTAAAGGTTCTGAAATGGTATGAACGAGATTTTTCGTACAGCCATTATCATCTTTAACGGTTATGGTATAAGTACCTACGCTGAGCGGTGAGAATATATTCGAGGCTTGATAAGCACTTCCATTTAAACTGTATTCAATTGCACCTGTACCACCACTTACCGTTACGGTAAGGGTACTCGTTTGTGCATTACATAGTATGGGTGTATGTGTGGCAGATAATGCCAATGCAGGAGGTTGGGTAATGGTAATAACAGTATTGAACGTACAATTATTGCCATCATATACTTGCACGGTATAAGTTCCCGCTGAAACGTTATTGTAAATATTATACGTTTGATATCCGGCTCCACTTAAGTTATACTGATAACTAGGTAAGGTACCACCAGAGGCGGTAATGGTAACTGTTGATTTCCCGTTGAAGCATAATATGGGTGTTGTACTTACTGTTGCAGAAAGTAAAGAAGGTTGCCCGATGGTAATAACCGTAGAGGCTGTACAACCATTCGCATCTTTTACACTCACAGTATAATTACCCGATGTAATAAAGTTGAAGATCGACGAAGATTGCCATGCACTTCCATTCAAGCTATATTCATACCCCGAAGTTCCTCCCGAAGCATTTATGGTTAACACGGTTGAATCGCCATAACACAGTATGGGTGTATTAGAAAATGAAATAGCTAACGGTGAAGGCTCTGTAATTTGATACGTTGATGTTCCTATACATGCGTTACCATCGGTAAGTGATACGGTATATGTTCCGGCAGGTAAACCATAAAAAGTTCCGGATGCTCCCATAGGGCCACCATTCAAACTATAACTATAAGGTGTAACTGAACCTAAGGCTGTTGCTGTAAGAAACGTGGTATCGCCACTACATAAAATGCTGCCCGAAGTAATAGTCATGGCAGGAAGAATAATTGGCGTAAAGCTAAACACCGTTGAAGCGGTGCAATTACTTCCATCGGAAGCCACAACGGTGTACGACGATTGCGTTAGACCGGTAAATATGCCGGTGCTGTTAATTACATTTCCTGGGTTTAGTGTATATGTTACCGGGCCAAGATTGTTCTGCACGGTTATACTGGTTATTTGCGAAGGTGTAATACAATCGCCCGATTGTGAAGTAGCTGCACTAATGCTAATTGGTGGGTCACATGTTCCGGGTATGGTAACAGCAGTACGCGATATACAAGTGGTAATACCTCCTGCGCAACAGGAAGCGTATAAGGTAGTTCCGGCAGGACAAGCGCTACCGGCAGGATCGTAAACGAATGGTGAGCCGGTGCCAACTTGTGTTCCTCCGGTAGCTGCCGTCCACCAAGTTACCGTATTTCCACTACTACATCCGCCACTTAAGGTTGACGTATAATTGACTAGTCCGCCCGAACAATCTTTTACAACAGGTGAGGCAACAAACGGAACACTAGCAACAGGGCCACAAGCAAAAGTTGGTACGGTAAAATTGATGGTATTGAGTGTGGTTGCTCCAACAGGATTACCCCAACATCCGGTTAAACCATCACCCGTTCCGGTTAAGGTAAATGTATCTGTTGTGGAAACTATACTGCTGTTACAAAAAGTAAGATTGAATTGCATGCCAAAAGTACCCGGACAATCAAGAGCGGTTTGACCGTAATTGTTACAAGGTGTTCCATCATTAGCAGTTGCATTTCCACAACAGCTTGTAGGTCCGGCGTAGGCATCATAGTAAAAACCCGGACCGGTTAAGATACCTCCTGGACAAGCACCAGTGCAACCACCGTTATAAGTTGAAAAGCCGGTTGGTAAAATAATTCCTGATACGGTATATCCCGAATTAGCTGGTAAAAAAATACCGTGTAACCATTGGTCTCCTGGATCCTTCTTCCATTTAATTCCACTTATGGTTACTTTTATGGTCGTTGTTCCACAAGGGTCCGTACACATAATGCCACCATTAGAAAAAACGGAGCCATTACCAGAAACAAACGACAAGCTTACATTAGGTGTATTATTACCTTGACATCCATTAAAATGTCCGGTAACCCAAACATTGTTTACATTCAACACTTGAGCCTGAGCACCGTATCCTAACAAACAAATAATTAAGATTAGAATTCGCTTCATGCTTATTTCGTTGTTTTTTGAATTAAGTATAGCTTCGTATTTCGAACAAGATCTAAAGGTATTTTTTCCGGTGTTTCTTCAAACCGACCGATAATAATATTGGCAATTTTAATTCGGGTATGCGTATCAAATTCCGGGTTGAACAACATCTTAAAAAAAGATAAGTTACGTTGGAGGTTGCGTTCCGAAATTTGTTTGCTCGCGCATTCTTGTTGTATTAAATTCATCACCGAATCACTTAACTGTACTTTTTCACTTTGAACAAGCCATGCGTGCAATTGATTAACCTCTTGATTCATATCCTGAGCTTGCAGAAATGCCGGCATCAGAAAGCAGACAATACATAGTAGTTTTTTCATTCCGTTTGAAGCGTGCGTTATTGCGTAAAAATAAGGTTTAACCCGCAAATTAACATGAACTTAAGACGTTTGACTTCAAAAGTAGGTTAGCATGACAAAAATCAAGCTATCCAAGTACTATAAATCAATGAATTCCAACTTTTAGGACTATTTCACTTGTCGATTTTTCCATTGATAACTACCGGATTGTCCTAAAAAACCAGAAATTAAAATATAAGGGATATGAAGAAATTGAAAAAGGAAAAACCGCAGCCAGTTTTTAGGTTTTGAAAAGAAATCGCAAACCGGAAAAAGAAACAGTCCTTCGATATAGGTTTTGGAAAGTAACAAAACCCAAAATGTTGCAAAAAGAGCATTCCAAAATAGGCCTAATAAAAGAAGTAATGGAAACAGGGCATTAAAAAAATATACCAAATAAAGTACCCATTGAATGCGCTTGTCGGCAAAGTGATTCGCTTTTGAAGCCCATCGAATGCGCTGTTGAAGAAAAGCATGAAATGAATCTAGAGCCGGTGTTTCTGCAATGGCCTCTTTATTTTTCAGATACCGAGTCTGCTTCGGAAATTTTTTCTCAATCTTATACATCAACAACATATCATCACCACTAGCAATGCTATCAATATCCTTAAAACCATTAACTGCAACAAATGCATTACGGGTATAGGCTAAATTGGCTCCGTTACACATGGCACCGTTCTGAAAAAAACTTAAAGCTCCGGTAATACCCTGCATGGTTGTAAAGTCAAGCGCCTGAAAATATTCAAAACCTAAATTCTTATAGGTCATAGAAACCGGAGCTGCTATAAATTGTACTTTATGTTTCTCATAAAATGAAACAATACTAAGAAGCCAATAAGGTTTAAATCGGCAATCGGCATCGGTGGTAACGATTAAATCACCGCTCGATTCTTTGATAGCAGCTTCAATCGCTTTTTTCTTATAGGCATTGAGCTTTTCTGTTCCGATAATTTGAGCGAGATGAATCAGCTTTACCCCTTTGTATTCAGAAACTATTTCCGCTGTTCTGTCTTCTGAATGATCATCCACCACAATAACTTCCATTAAATGTGTAGGATAGTATTGCGAAAGAATATCTTTTAAAACATGACCAATATGTTCTTCTTCATTGCGAGCAGGAATTATGATGGTTACTTTAGTTTTAGGATCATGATGTTTATCCGTAGTAATTTCTTCTAATTGCAACCAACCTGAACGATAATAGAAAAGCAAAACTGCATAGCAGAGAAAAAACAAAACTACAATCAAGATAATCAATCCAGACATGGCACGCAAGGTAAGCAAACATCCGTTGTATTGTTTCTTGTAATCCGATTATCTGGTAATAGAAAAGGAATCAAATTTCGGAGCGTTATATGGAACGCATTTTTTTAAGCATGTGATGATTAGAAAAGAATTTGAATTAGGACGATGGTATCAGGTTAGCAAGTTCGCACTTCTTCTGAAATTTATATAGACTTGAATCCAAGATTATTACCGTCATTTTTCTACCTTCACCTCGTTTTGAAAAAAGTGATCTGGTTATGCAGTTGGTATCCTAATCAAGAGGATTCGTTTATCGGCGATTTCATACAACGTCATGCAATTGCAGCTTCTGCATACACAAAAATTCATGTTATTCATATTCGGGAAAGTGCAGCGAAGTATCCTTCATCGTACACCGTTGTCAACGAAAATTTGGTTGAGGAAATTCATTATCTTCCACGAACATCAACATATTTTTTCCGAATAAAATCGTATTTACAAAAGCAAATCGCATGTATTAATCGATTCATTTTAGAAAATGGCAAACCGGATGGAATTCATGTTCATGTACCTTTAAAAGCAGGTCTTATAGCCCTACATAGCTATTGGTATTTGCGTATTCCTTACGTTGTTACTGAACATTACGGAATTTATAATCATGATGTAACTGATCATTTTGAAACACGACATGTTCTTTTCCGTATCCTTACGCGTTGGGTCATAAAAAAAAGTAAACAACTTAGTACGGTTAGCACTTCACTTGCTAATGAAAT
>JAEUVD010000028.1 GCA_016787065.1 Chitinophagaceae bacterium | reverse complement strand
AACAAAAAAAAGATGGGGTTGGGAACGCATGCAAGCTAAAATATTTAACCTTAATATAAAAAGTTTAACTTTAAATCAAACCCAACAAATCGGATCCGTTTTTTTTAATCAATTAAAGAATATATTCATAACCTACTTATCAGCACGTGAAGTTATTACTGGCGATATGAGTATTGGTATGATGATGAGCGTAAGTTATATTATAGGTCAACTCAATGCACCCATTGAGAATATACTTGCCTTTATTCAACATGCTCAAGATGCTAAAATTAGTTTAGATCGACTGAGTGAAATACATATGAAAGACAATGAGGATTTCAACATCTCAAGGAATGAACTATTACATTATGATTCTAATATTGAAAAATCCATTGCTATTCGCAACTTATCTTTTCAATACCAAGGGCCTAATTCTCCTTTTGCACTCAAGGATATAAATTTATCGATACCCTATGGAAAAGTAACCGCTATTGTTGGTTCAAGTGGTAGTGGTAAAACAACATTGGTGAAGTTACTGTTACAATTCTATAAAGCTACCGCTGGTGAAATTCTGGTTGATCATGAAAATATAAATAATATCAGTCCTTTTGTTTGGAGAACTAAATGCGGAACAGTAATGCAAGAAGGTATTCTGTTTAGTGATACTATCGCTAATAACATTGCTATATCCGACGAGAAAGTAGATCATAAAAAATTGAAACAAGCTGTTGAGATATCCAATATAAAAACTTTTATTGAGGGGTTACCTTTAGGATATAACAGCAAAATAGGGCAATCAGGATCAGGAATAAGTACAGGCCAAAAACAACGTATTTTAATTGCCAGGGCCATATACAAAAATCCGGAATATCTTTTTTTTGATGAGGCAACGAGTGCATTGGATGCCAATAATGAAAAAATTATTATCGAGAACCTTGAACTGTTTTATAAGAACCGAACGGTTATAATCGTCGCCCATAGATTAAGTACGGTTAAACATGCTGATCAAATTGTTGTACTCGATCAAGGGAGTGTTGCTGAATTGGGAACCCATCAGGAATTAGTTCAAAAAAAAGGCAAATATTTCGAACTCATAAAAAACCAATTAGAACTCGGAAATTGATCCGAACCAATAAATTACGAATAATCCAATGTTAGATCATCATAAAAATACCGAAGATGAAACGCTTTTCAAAGAAGTAAGAAGCGAGGAAGTGCAGGAGATTATTGGTCGAATACCTTCCTGGATAACAAGAAATGGCATTATCGTTTTGTTTTTAATTGTAACTCTTTTATTGATTAGTTCGGTGTTTTTACATTATCCTGACCGGGTAAGCGCTCAAATCAATATTACTTCAGATAACCCACCTGTTAAAATTGTAGCTTACCATTCCGGAAGAATCAAAACTCTTTTTGTTAAACAAAATGATCTTGTAAAAAAAGGAAGCGCTCTATTTGAAATGGAAAGTACTTCAAACCAAGATGATCTTGACAAGCTGAAAATGGAGTTGACTCATTTACTAGAAACTAATAATATTAACCTTTTACAACAAAAAAATTTGAACCTTGGTGAATTGCAGTCTGAATATCTAAGTCTGTTAAATGAGGTAGAAGAATGGAATTACTTCTTAACCCATGAAAACAGTCAACGTACGCTTTCTCAAATGGAAAGAGAATTACAGGATAATATTTTAATGGTGAAACAGCTTAGGAATAATGAAGATAAAATTCAGAGTAATTTAGGAACGGATAAAAAAATTTATGATACGGATAAAGAATTATTCGAAAAAGGTGTTTTATCCGAACATGAATTTTTATTAAGCAAAAAAAAATATAATGAAGTACTACTTAAAATCAACGACAATCAGAATAAAATTTTAGAATACAATCTGAGGATATCGGAACTTAAAAAACGTATGTTAGATACCGAATTGTCAAAAAATAATCAATTATCAGAATCAAAAAGAAAAGTGGAATTATCTGCAAAAAATCTAATACAACGTATTGAGGAAGCCAAACAAATTAGTATTTATACCTCACCAATATCCGGTAAAGTGAACTTGTTTAGCATTTGGAAGGAAAATCAAAATATACACGCTGAACAAGGAATCATGTTAATTGTTCCCGAAGGACAACAGATCCTTGCTAAGGGTACCCTAGCTATTCAAAATTCAGGAAAGGTTAAAGTTGGACAGAAAGTATTAATAGAACTCAGCAGTCATCCAGCTTCTGAATACGGCTTAGTTACTGGAGAAATTTCATATATATCGTCTGCTCCCATGGATAGCATTTATTCCTTTGATATTAGGTTAACTCATGGTCTTAAAACTTCGAATGGTAATATAATATTTCAACAACCTGTTCTTACCGGGAGAGGAGATATACTAACAGAAAACAAGAGTTTATTTTCAAGGTTTATAGAGAAATTCTAAACTTTCAAATTCTTCATCCAATTCTATATTTTAAGTGCATATATAACTCTATCTCAAAATCATTTAGGATAATGCTTATCCCTTAAATGGCTTCTAAAAAAATAGTTTCTGTTTAGATAAAGTCAAATCTGGCACATGAAATATGAATTCCATACAACGGAAGTTCCATCGGTTTCTCATCGCGAATGGTTCATGCATCACTTTTTCTCCACCCCAATCATCACCCCAAAATTACCATCCTCTTGTATCCATTGTTGTGACGGGGCATAACAGCGCGAAACAAAACCATCTAAGTACAACGCTTGCTTACACCCTTTACGTAGAAAATATGTAGCGAAATCATAGAGGCTAACTGGCGTTTTCGTCATGGCGAAAAGTACCTTTCCGTTCGGCAAAATGCCTACCCCATTTCTTATATGAACATGACTTGACCCTTTCTTGAATTCAGGATGGATAACTCCTTGATACACCAACATTGGGCCCGATTGGGTTGCAAAACGTATATTCTTGCTGCTTCGATAGTGGCTCGTGGCCACCACATCGGCTTTGCCATCCTGAGTTATCAGAAATACGCCATTCGGTTTTAGGTAAAAATTGCCCTTTCCGGACGCCGTGTTTATAGCATGTATTTCCTTCCCCTCATCAATCCATAGCCCTAAGGGGGAGATATCGGTTTTATACATACCGCCATTCATTGCAAAAAGCAACGGGTGTTTCCTTCGTTCTGAATAGGATTTAAGGTTCTTAAGGCTGCGGATTAATTGTCCGTTTTCATCCTTCCAGAACATTACAATCCGCTGCTGAAGCGGATCTGCGATGTACTCCACCATCGGCGTTTCAAGGGTGTTTTTTTGTGCGTTACCTTGATTTTTTGGTAAAGAAATGAGGAAAAGTAAACAAAGGATTCCGCGATACATGGCAGGATCGAAGGTAATGGTGATTTTCAGATCAATTTCGACAAATAATTCATTGACAATTTATTATCTTCTAAAGTCTTGAAATACGGCCATTTGACAATACTTTTGCGCCCCTTATATGAACATCAGAAATATTGCCATCATTGCACACGTAGACCACGGTAAAACAACCTTGGTAGATAAAATTTTACACCAAACCAATGTATTCCGTTCCAATCAGGAAACCGGTGAACTTATTATGGATAATAACGACCTCGAACGTGAACGAGGTATTACTATCTTTTCTAAAAATGCATCGGTTGTTTATAAAGACGTAAAGATTAATGTGATTGATACACCGGGTCACTCTGACTTCGGAGGCGAAGTGGAACGTGTATTGAAAATGGCCGATGGTGTTATTTTATTAGTTGATGCCTTTGAAGGGCCTATGCCGCAAACACGTTTTGTATTGCAAAAAGCACTTCAATTAAAGTTGAAGCCTATTGTGGTAATTAATAAAGTAGATAAGCCTAATTGTCGGCCGGATGAAGTACATGATGCTGTATTTGATTTATTTTTCAGCTTAGATGCAACCGAAGAGCAATTAGATTTTCCTACCTATTATGGTTCGGGTAAAAATGGTTGGTTCAATTCCGAGAACTCGCAATGCGATGATATTACGCCATTATTAGATGGTATAATACAACATGTTCCGGCTCCGAAAGTGGAAGAAGGTACCTTGCAAATGCAAATTACCTCGTTAGATTATTCTTCGTTTTTAGGTCGTATTGCCGTTGGACGTGTTGCTCGTGGCACTATTACTGAAGGTCAACAAATTGCTTTGCTTTCGCAAGATGGTAGCAATCGAAAAATTAAAACGAAAGAACTTTATGTATTCGAATCGTTAGGTAAAAAGAAGGCAACTGAAGTTCAGGCAGGTGATATTTGCGCGGTGGTTGGTATCGAAGATTTTAATATCGGTGATACGATTTCTGATGCTGAAAATCCGGAGGCTTTACCTTTCATTAAAGTGGATGAACCTACAATGAATATGACCTTCAGTATCAATAACTCTCCGTTCTTTGGTAAAGACGGTAAGTTTGTTACAAGTCGTCATTTACGTGATCGATTGATTAAAGAAACTGAAAAGAACTTAGCGCTTCGAGTAGAAGATACCGATAATGGTGATACTTTCTTAGTTTATGGTCGTGGTATTTTGCACCTTGGTATTCTTATCGAAACGATGCGCAGAGAAGGTTATGAGTTAACTGTAGGTCAACCACAAGTACTTACAAAAACAATCGATGGTAAGAAATGTGAACCGTATGAAATATTGGTGATTGATGTGCCTATGGATTTTTCGAGTAAGGCGATTGATTTGGTTACACGTAGAAAAGGTGAATTATTGGTCATGGAAACCAAAGGCGATATGCAACACCTAGAGTTTGAAATACCATCACGTGGTTTAATTGGCTTACGAACCCAAATGCTTACGAATACAGCCGGTGAAGCGGTAATGGCCCATAGTTTCAATGAATATAAACCATGGAAAGGATCGATACCAGGTAGAAATAATGGTGTTTTGATTTCTAAATTTACAGGAACTGCTACCGGTTATTCTATCGATAAGTTGCAAGATCGTGGTACTTTCTTTGTGGAACCAGGCGAAGAGTTGTACGCAGGACAAATTGTTGCTGAGCACATCAAGCCCGGCGATTTATTAATCAATGCAATTGAAGGTAAGAAACTAACCAACCACCGTGCGAGTGGATCAGATGATGCTACCCGTATTGCACCGAAAAAATTAATGACCTTAGAAGAGTGTATGGAGTATATTGAGTTTGATGAATCGATTGAGGTTACTCCTAATTTTATTCGTATGCGTAAGATCATCCTAGATGAACACGACCGTAAAAAGGATATGAAACAAATGCAATTGGCCTAAGGTATTCTTAACCTTAGTTACATTTGTTTTCTATGTAATACCTTGTCGTTATAAGCAATTGTAACAGTTACTATTTGTTTACCCAGTAGAAAAAGTTAGTCTTGATGATGTAGCGCGTAAAACAATGCCTAAGATCTATGGTGTACTCACCCCAATACCATTAATGATATTCTCATTCAATAAGAGGTAATCAAACCCATCCACACTGCCATTACCATCCAAATCGGTTGCGAGATAACCCGATAAACCATTCACAATATCGGGGTTAATGATTAAGTAATCGAAAACATCAATGCCGCTATCCTGATTGATATCGCCAGAATAAACCGCCCATACACCCGTTTCAACTTCCGTTAAATTACCTCCAAACGCTTGTGTTGACCCTGAAGTAAAATTATAATTCGTAGTTGCGCCGGCAACCATGCTTACCGTTGATTGGCTCCAAGTTTCAATGGTATTCTTATGCTTAACTACAACATAATAGTTACCTGTAAGTGGAGGATACACCAGCGATACTGTTCCGTTGGTTTGTAAACGAGCAACAGCACTAGCTACTAACGTAAATGGTGTTGTAGCTTCATGTAACTCAACCGTTATTTCATCAACATCAGTTGCCGTAGGTGCCGGACTTCCGCTATACCCTTGATTTAACATAACCGGCTCCATAATTCCAGAACCAAGGTAATACCCCTCAATGAATAGATTAAGATTTAATGTTGCATTACAAGCATTGGTAGTATTTATTTTAGTAGTAATTGAACCCACCCCGGTACCGTAACCTTCTGATACTACAAAATAGGTACCCGCAGCTAAGACTGAAGATATTGATGCTTTCAATGATGTACCACAAACAGGACCATTATCATCGTTGCTTGCAATGTGCCCACCGCTGCTATTCAGTAAATGTATATAGGTATCGTTTAAGGTGCTGTTGCAATGACTAATATCTACCGTGGCTGGGGCCGACAAAGTAAATTGATACCATACATTCGGCGAAGCTTGATTATTCGTTCCGGTATAATTATTCTGGAAACAATTAGCGATAGAATTTGTTTGTGTATTGGTATAAGGATTTGATATACACGGAGCCTGACCAACTACAATAGGTAAGCTCATGGTACTACCAACCGTTGGCGGACAATTCGGTAGTGTTGTAAATGTTGTTGATCCAGAATAATTGGATGAATCGGAAGCACAAATCGTACGCACTTGCCATTCATAATTACTGTTGTATTGTAAACTATTGAGGTTAGTTGATGTATTGGTAACCAAAGCTGTTTGCTGCCAACTGGAACTTCCTACCACCCGATATTGAACACGATATGCTACCGCACCGGCAACAGCAGGCCAACTAACGGTGGCTGAAGTACCTGCCACACTCGTCGTGCTTAATGAAGTTGGTATAGTACATGAACTTGTTACTACCGTACCAATATTCAAATCATAGCATTGCGCAATACTATATGCACCATTGTAACCAAATACAACTATATAATAGGTTCCGGGTGCTTGTGTATTCAACGTAATTAACTCACTATTACTTCCACCCTGTGTACTACTAGCCAAAAGCGTACCTGCAGCATTACGTAATTCAAGGTCGTAATCGAACGGTAAATTAGTAAGTGTGATATTAAAATTCACATAAGACGTAGTGGTGATGGAATAGTAATCTATATCTGTAGCTGAACTGATGCCTGCTGAAATAGTAGTATTTTGATTAACCGGTAAAGCAGTGGCTAATGTTTCGTTTGGCTCCAATGTGGTTATACAAGCCGGCATTGGAGCAGTAGTTGTAAACTGGGCTAAGGCATAAAAACTACTACTAGCTGAACAATTCGTTTTTACCCGAAAATCATACGAAGTACCTTGGGTTAATCCGGTTAAGTTGTACGATGTTGCCGTAGTTGCTGCGCTTAACACAATCCAGGATGAAGAAGATGCCTCCTTATATTCTACTGAATAATTTACTGCACCACTTACGGTGCCCCACACAAGGGTTGCACTCGTATTTGTAATGGCATTCGCTACTAAAGAAGAAGGAGCTAAACATGCTACAGTGGCAATGGAAGTTTCCCAAATGCCTCGTCCGTAAGTGGCTACCCGTAGTTTCGATGTAGCAAATTGAATATCCAATTCATTAATAGCTACCAGCGGTAAATTGTCGGTCATGGCTATCCAAGATGGATTCGAATTGCTATACGTGTAAACGCCGATACTCATTCCAACAAAAATTTTCTCATCAGTTGAATTATCAACTACTACAGAGCGCGCTGCAATAGAAGGTAAGGTAAGCGTTATATTGGTAAACGTAGTACCCGCATCGGTTGATACATGTACTCTACCCGTTCCACCGCTTAAGGTAATCCAGATTTTTGAAGGATTGGTAGGACTCACGCAAATATCGGAAATCGTACCTGGAGCTGTTTTGGTTAACCAAGATGTGCCTCCATTCGTGGTAACATACAAGTTACTTCCTTCGCAAGCATAAATATAGTTTGCGTTAGAAGGTGCAATGGCTAAATCTACCAAGGAGTTCGTAATGGTAGTGCCTGAAATATTAGTAAAGGTGGAACCACTATTGGTTGATTTATATACTGCTGTTCCTCCGGCAAATAAAATAGTTTCATTGGTTGGATGAATAGCGATTGGTGTTACCCAGGCCCCTCCGGTAATCGATGCCAAGGATGTTCGCGTACTGCCACCATTCGTAGAACGATAGAGTTGTCCGTTCTGACTCGTACCCCAAAGATTCAAATGATTCGTTGGACTAACCAAACCCTCCATACCATCAGCTCCTAGCCAATCTACCCAAGTTCCTGAAGATTGTTTGGCAACAGATCCATTATCCTGAGCCCCTCCGGTAAGCACAGTACCGTTAGTTGGACTACTAGCGATTCGATAAAACTGACGAATACCTAAACCGGAAGATAAATCGGTCCAATCATCCGCATTATTGATACTCTTATAAATGCCTCCATCGGAAAGTGAGAAGAGTGTAGAATTTACAAATTCTAATCCATGCACATCAGCATGATTATAACCAACGGAGTTTGGCAAACTCCAGGCTGTGGTTGCTGTGAACGATGTACCACCATTCGTTGACTTCCAACAGATAATTCCGGCAAGATGAACTTCCTCTGCATTGTTAGGTGATACGGCAAGCGCCATATCATGACTTGCTTGTCCGCTCGTGCCGGTACCATCGGTTTCATAACCGAAATAATTTGTTCCGTTGGTTGCATTACCAACCACCATCGTATTAAAACTAACTCCTGAATTCGTAGATTTATACAGTCGCCCGAACACTGAACCACTTGCCTGAACAATATACACATACTCCGGATTAGCCGGCGTAACGGCAATGAAACTTCGTCCGGTATTCGTGATTCCTTCCGCGTTACCAAGCAGATTCCAAGTTACGCCACCATCGGTTGATTTAACCACTTCGGTAGAACCACATGCGTACATGATATTGGTATTCCCCGGTTTAAATTCAATATCCTCTTTAGCGCCGGTTCGAACCTGAGACCAACTTGTTCCCCCATCGGTGGAACGATAAATACCGTTATTGGCGCAGGCAAAAACAAGATTGGTATTCGTGGGGTGAATGAGAATTTTTCGAATATTACTGGTGGGTCCGGAGCCAAGAACGGTCCAGTTATTTCCACCATCGGTTGATTTGATAATTTGATTTCCGCCATTCCCTGTTCCTGCGTAAACAATATTTTGATTTAATGGATCGATGGCAATCGAGTAGATATACTGCCATACCGAATTATATTCCGTTAATGGAATCCAAGAAGTACCGCCATTGGTTGTTTTCCATAAGCCACCACCGGGTGAGCCAACATAAATAGTATTAGGAGACGAAGGGTGAATTGCCATTGCAACCAACCTACCTGTACCCGGATTCCAACCGGAGGTTTTATTCCAGTTAGCTGGGCCGAGTTCCGACCAAATGCCAGACACTGCTTTGGTTCCGAAAGCTGTTCCAATCTGATTCATTTTTGAAGCTGCAATTTGCGCTTCTGAGAATTCTGTTTGTGGATCGATGAAATAGCCGTTGTCATCAATATGAAACTTGCGTTCATACAACCATCGTTGAAATTGTTTATAACCGCTTCCTCGTTCTTTACCATGAATTTTAAACCAGCTATCGGCCTCTGTTTGTATTTGATCGATGGTTAAATCGGTTCGTTGCATTAATTCGAACGGATCGATTTGAGCAAAAGAAGAAAATGTAATGAACAGAAGTATTACCGAGAGAATTACTTTTCGCATGGTTGTAGCATTTAGATTACAAAAGTAGGTTTATAATGTGCTTCAAAACTCAATCACTGCAGGTTTGGCTAAGCTGTTGCTTGTTGATGTCTGAACCACGGATAAAAACGGATAATACGAATGTCACGGATGCGAAACTTGCATTCATCTGTGACATCCGAGGTTTCCGTGGATTCATCCGTGATTCTGACATTAATTACTTTCTGAACCACGGATAAAAATGGATGTAATAGATCGCACGGATGAATAGTTGAATTGCATCTGTGGCTTCCGTTTAATTCGTATTATCCGTGATACTTATAAGGGTGTTGAACCACGGATAAAAACGGATGTAATGGATTGCACGGATGCGAAACTTGCATTCATCCGTGACATCCGAGGCTTCCGTGGATTCATCCGTGATGCTGACATTAATTACTGTCTGAATCACGGATGAAAATGGATGTAATAGATCGCACGGATGCGAAACTTGCATTCATCTGTGACATCTGAGGCTTCCGTGGATTCATCCGTGATGCCAAGAAGTTTCCACTAACTAGTTAAGTGTTATTTTACCAACTAGGTGTTCATTATTCAAGGTGCTTACTTTGTACGTGTATAATCCCGAAGGTAAATGCTGAACATTAACCGTGGTTTCTATTTCATTCGCATGTAATACTTGCTCTAAAACTTTGTGACCTAGTAAATCGAAAAGTACGAATTGTCCCGTTGTGGTTGAACTATACCTTAACTGAAGATAATTCGATGCAGGATTTGGATAAATCGAAAAAGATGCAGCCTGTAAGGGTGTTAGAGGAACTGATGCCGGAGCACATCCTGGCAACCATCCTAGACCATAATTAGGCATATTAGGCGGATTCAATAAATTATTGTTGTACGGTTGCATTATTCCCTTGGGTACAAAATTACAGGCAGCACCTCGTTCATTTGGATCGTTGATATAACTCATCGCATTGCGCGTTCCATCAAAATTACCTATGTACAATTTACCATCAGGACCACATTTGCCTGAGTGATAACTGGGAAATACGTTCAAACTGTCATCTGGGCCATGAATGTGAATTGCATTGTACCTATTGGTATCACTCAAATCAATTTGATATATGTTATATGTGTTAATTCCGTATAACAGCTTGCTATTCGGTGAAAAACATAATCCTACCAAACCATCTTCCCAAGGATAACTGGTTGTGTCGTTAGGAATCACATAGAAATGTTGATTGCTAAAAGTACCATTGCAACGATCGAAATCAAACACATCCAATCTGTTGTACAACGCATAACTCGTTGACAAAGGTTGGGACGTTTGTACCTGAATATTACTAGCCATTTTACTACCATCATCACTAAAATGTATTTCACTATAATAAGTCCAATAATTCACCGTATCCGGATATGTATAATAATAAGGCCCTAGTATCGTGTCTTCTTGAACCAAGAAGGTTTGATACTGGTGTTTCCAACAATCCGCTTTCACTAACCACCAATCTTTGCCATTCCCGTGTCGTACTGCTGTTAAGGCTGTATTGGCATATTGTTGTTTATCTAACAGCACTTTGTTCTTGGTTGTTACTCCACCTAGTCCATTATTCAAGTTCATATCCACTACACTATAATTCAACACATCATAGCCTTGGTAATTAGCATTCTCTATTAAATCTGAAGCTACACTATCGCTCATGCCGGTGCTGATAACATAATACTCTTGGCCCTTCTTAGGAAGAATAATTGAGGTTTGTGGAGTGCGTGCCATGTGAGATAAAAATTTGGCTAACGAATCTCCATAAGGACAATTTATATCCTTACTATTATCTAAAAGCAAACCGCTCTTATCAAAAATACCAAACCCTATATCTACAAAAAGAAAATTACCGTCAACATCCGATATACAGGAATTGTCGAAACCTCCTGGTAACGAACCCATTGAATTATTAATACTTAGATTACCTTGAAAAGAAAAATTTACCATTGGTGACATACCAATGACCCAATTTTGATTTCTCAAATTATCCTGTGATAAGACTTTTTGGTTAAATAGTAATACAATCATTAGTACCACTATGTTTTGCTGTGTTACTAATTTCATCTTTCAATAATAAATTTACCTGTAAAGTAATCCGAAGTGCCGAATTGTTCTCCGTAAATGCAATCAAACAATAGCACCAACTCAGTATATTGGCTTCTAGAGAGCTTCTTGTATGCCAGTATCAAAATTTGTTTCATAATACATCTTTTAAATGATTTTCGTAAAAGCTTTTACCCTTTACAGTCATAAATGTAATCATTCGCCTTAGAAATAAAAAGTCTTCTTTAAACCATTTTGCCTTGCCTAATTTACTTTTTCGATGTAGTGCTTTTGAAGAAATTATAATAACGGGATAATGGATTATTAGAACACGGATAAAAACGGATGAAATGGATTGCACTGATGCGAAACTTGCATTCATCTGTGACATCCGAGGCTTCCGTGAATTCATCCGTGATGCTGACATTAATTACTGTCTGAACCACGGATAAAAACGGATGTAATGGATTGCACAGATGAATAGTTGAATTGCATTCATCTGTGACATCCGAGGCTTCCGTGGATTCATCCGTGATTCTGACAGTAATTGTTGTAATTGCATTCTACAAATACTTATCCAACACCAATACTAATAACACAACCGGCAAATAAACAAACGATGCGAACATTACCTTGCGGGCGCGCGCATCGGTATGTTCCTTGATGAACATATAGGAGTTGTAACACATCCATAGTGCAGCCAAAATACATCCTACCGAGGATATCCAGCCACCTAATCCAACCACCGCAGGTAATAAACCCATAGGCACCAATACCGCACTGTAAGTAAAACATTGCATGGCCGTATAAGGCCCTAGCTTTTCACCACGAGGTAATAAATTCATGCCGGCCTTTTGGTATTCTTCGTGCGACAACCAGGCAATAGCCCAGAAATGCGGAAACTGCCAGAAAAATTGGAGTAAAAACAAGGTCCACCCGGCTAAACTCCAAATATGATTGGTGCCGGCAGCCCATCCAATTAAACATGGTAATGAACCGGGTATGGCTCCAACCAATACCGCCACCGCCGATACCTTTTTTAGGGGCGTATAAGCAAATGTATATAAGGCATAACTCAACAGTGCCAAACTAGCAGATAAGAAATTAAATTGTTTGAAAAGAATATAACAACCCGCTGTGAGTGCGATAACTATAAATAAAATGGCTTCGATATGACTAATCCGTGCATCCGGCAACGGACGATCTTTGGTTCGTTTCATCATTGCATCGGAGTCTCTCTCCAATAATTGATTACTCGCATTAGCAGCTCCTGTAACTAAAAGTCCTCCTGCGAATAACCACACTAACTTCATTACACTCACCTCCACTTCCGGAACTATGATATAGCCTACCAAACAAGAGGCTAAAACCAGTAAACTCAGGTTTAGCTTTATTAATTGCAGATAATCTCGAACTCGTTGTTTCACCTTTCCTTCTTAATGAAAAAAATTCCGACGATAATTATCGGAATTTTTATATAATACATTCATTTATTTCAATTAATGGCCATCCTCACCCGGACGTAACGGGATGTGTTGAGGAATGAAATCATTTCCATTACCATCATCTTTATAATCATAAGCCCAACGATGCACTTCAGGAATTTCTCCGTCCCAGTTACCATGACCAGGATGTATTGGCGCTGTCCATTCCAAACTATTCGCATTCCAAGGATTCGGATCGGTTAATTTCTTCCCTTTCCAAATACTTACAAAGTAATTGAACACAAATAATATTTGAGCGAAGAACACCACAATCGCCGCGATACTAATCATCTGATTTAATTCAGCAAATTGTTTGAATGATTCCCAAGCACCATATTCATAGTAACGGCGCGGCATACCAGCAATACCTTCGTAGTGCATTGGCCAGAAAATTACATAAGAACCGATGAAGGTGATAAAGAAATGAATATAACCCATCGTGTTATTCATGAAGCGACCATACATTTTCGGGAACCAATGATAGATACCCGCGAACATGCCAAAGAAGGCCGAAATACCCATTACAATATGGAAGTGGGCAATTACGAAATACGTATCGTGTAAGTGAATATCAAGGGCTGAGTTACCAAGAAATAATCCCGTAAGTCCTCCTGATATGAACAAGGAAACAAATCCTAAACCGAAACACATCGGAACGGTAAATCGAATATTTCCACGCCAAATGGTAGTTAACCAGTTAAACACTTTTACCGCTGATGGAATAGCAATCAATAAGGTTAACAACACGAATATTCCACCTAAGAACGGACTCATACCTGTAACGAACATGTGATGCGCCCATACTAAGAAGGCTAATACCGTAATACCTATCATCGATAAGATCATCGCGAAATAACCAAAGATTGGTTTACGAGAATGGGTTGATAGAATTTCAGAAGCCATACCCATAGCAGGTAACATGATGATATATACCTCAGGATGACCTAAGAACCAGAATAAGTGTTGATACAAGATGGCTGATCCACCAATATTCGGCAATGCTTTACCGGCAATGAATACTTCCGAAATGTAGAAACTTGTTCCCGCATGACGATCGAATAATAATAATACCGCAGCCGATAATAATACAGGGAAAGAAAGAACTCCAAGTACGGCCGTGAATAAGAAGGCCCAAATCGTAAGCGGCAAACGCTTCATACTCATACCCTTGGTACGCATGTTAAGAATGGTAACGATATAATTCAATCCTCCGAGTAAGGAAGAAACGATAAACAACGCCATACTAATAAGCCATAAATCCATACCCAAACCAGAACCCATAGAGGCTTCTTTCAAGGCACTTAATGGAGGATAGGTAGTCCAACCACCAGATGCCGGGCCGGTATTAATATACAAAGAGCAGAACATGATTACACCGGCTACAGCAAAGAACCAGTATGAAAGCATGTTAAGGAAAGGCGAGGCCATATCCCGAGCACCAATTTGAAGTGGTATAAGGAAGTTACTAAAGGTTCCACTCAAACCACCGGTTAATACGAAGAACACCAACACGGTTCCGTGAATCGTAACTAAACCATAATAAATTTCAGGATCCATTTTTCCGCCACGTGCCCAATCACCTAAGAATTTCTCTAGAATCGGGAAGGTATCGGAAGGAAAACCTAATTGTAAACGAAAGAACACCGACATCAAGCCACCCGCAAGTGCCCAGAAAATTCCGGTGATTAAAAACTGTCGGGAGATAATTTTATGATCCTGACTGAAAACGTATTTCGTTAGGAAATGTTGTTTATGTTCATGGTGTGCATGATGGTCGCCATGATCATGGGCATGATCATGATGCGTATGTACTTCATGCGTATGTATAGATGCTGCGTTTCCCATGTTATCTTAATTAATTATTATTCATTGTAAGTTTCTTCACTGTATCCTTGGCCGCTTCAGCAGGTGTTGTTGCAGGAACTGCCGGTGCTGCTTCAGGATGTGTTTGAACATAGTATGGTTGTTGTTTCGCCATCCAAGCATCAAATTCAGCCTGCGTTTCAACTATGATAATAGCTCGCATCGCGTAATGCCCTTTACCACACATTTGGTCGCAAGAAAGTTCGTAAACGAAATTAGGATTCTTGGTTTTTTCCTGCATTTCACGTGTAGTGATGGTAGGTGTAAACCAAATTCTTGACGTAATACCGGGTACAGCATCCATTTTCATTCTGAAATGCGACAAACCAACATCATGAATTACATCACGAGAGCCAATTATAAATTCAACGGGTTTCCCTTTTACCAAGTGTATTTCTCCGTTTGGTATAAGAATATCATCCTTATTATCTTTATCATTCCAGTTCAATCCTAACAAATTATCTTGGTCGCTAATGTTCTTGTAGTTTCTCGAACCAAGCTTTCCATCTTTACCAGGGTAACGTGAAATCCAGTTGAATTGTTTACCAACCACTTCTACTTGCATAGCGCCTTGTGGAGCCGGGTCGGTCATTTTAAACCAAGATTTCAAACCAACCGCAACTAATACCGCCATGGCAACGGCAGGTACAATGGTCCAAATCATTTCTAATTTATTACTATGAGCGAAGTAATGCGTTTTACGCGTATCACTTTTTCTGTACTTATAGGCAAACCAGAACAACAGGAATTGGGTAATAAGAAATACGATACCCGTCATGATTAAGGTTACCAAAAACATGCTCTCATACGATTCACCATGATCGGATGCAGGAATCAAGTTGATTTTCGGCATCATGTATTGATGACAATAATAGAAGCCTATCATCAATGCAGCCCAAACCACCATCATGCTCCAAGCTAATATCTTATTACGTTTCTTATCGAAAACCTCTTCCCCTTGAATGGTTGCTACCATTTCACTCGAACGTGAAATCTGATAGAGCACCACATAAATGAGGCCGATTAAACAAAGTATCAAAAATCCAGACATATTACTTTTCTATTTTAGCTTATGTGAATAATGGTTTCTTTTAAGAATGGATGATTTTGTGGTGTCAATGGCGCCTTCGTTAAGGTTCTTGAAACTAATTGCATCAGTAAACCGGCAAAACCACAGGTTATTAATAGACCCATCACCAACGGTTTTTCCCAATGTTCTTGAACTGTACCAGGCATAATCATTTGAAAGAAATCGATCCAATGTCCGAAGATAATAATGATAGCTACTAAAGAAACCACAAAGTAGTTTCGTTTGTTAGGACGTGGCATTAAAATCAGAATTGGCGCTACGAAATTTAAAATGAAATTGAGGTAATAGAAGAATTTGTATGGTCCATTCTGACGAATTTGGAAGTACACGGTTTCTTCCGGAATGTTGGCATACCAAATCAACATATATTGAGAGAACCACAAATACGTCCAGAAGATTGAGAAGGCAAACATGAATTTACCTACATCATGCACATGCTCTTCTAACACATGACCCATATAACCTTTACGCTTCAAGAATAAAATCCAAAGCATAATCATACTCATACCGCTTACAAAAGATGAAGCAAAATTGTACCAGCTAAACATGGTAGAGAACCAATGTGAATCGATACTCATGATCCATAGCCAAGGTATAGTTGAAGCCAAGCTTAATGCAAATACCAAAGCAAATCCGGCTGAAACATTAAAATTCTTCCAATAGGTTTTAGTACTTCCTTTTGGTTCTGAATCCTGACGGATTGAAAGCTGACGCATTTTAATTCCGAATAAACTCCATAACAAGAGAACGGCGACAGTCCAGAAGGTGAAGAACCCTTTACTTAAAAAGAAATTCTTTAAACCATTCAACGGATTATCTTTTGGGTTGAAATTAGGATCGAGCCAAGAGTAGATATGTGTATTATTGGTCCAAACAAACGACAACAATAAAACGCCCACGATGATGGCAAACACCCAAACATTAGCGGCAATTGCTTCCGGTATTCTTCGGAAGGCAACAATCCAAGCTCCTTGAGCTAACGATGTTGCCGTTAAGATAAAGATACTGGCTACGGAAATCAGTAAATAGAAAATACTGTTGTGCATGATTGTAGCCCAGAATTGTGTTTTAGCCAAATCGTCACCACCCATCATACCACTAACACCATAGATCAGTCCGATTACTCCTAACGCTATCAAAACCCAACTGGTTTTGGTTAAGGAGGCCGGTACTTTGAATTCTTGATTTAACATCGTCTACTATTTTCTGTTTGGAATTTTAGATATTACTTTTTTTCTTCTTTTGGTTTTTCTTCTGTTTTAGGAGCTTCTGCTTTATCTTCTTGCTTTGGAGCCGGAGCACTTAAAGAATCTTTTCCTTGACTTCCTTTAGAAAGCATGGTGAATGCTTCTCCTCCATTCTCACTTTGAACTTTTTTAATGTAAGCAACTACTTGCCAACGTTGACGCGTGTCGAGTTGTGCCGCATAGCTTCCCATCATATTCTTACCATAAACAATGGCATGGTAAATTTGTCCTTGACTGAATTTCAATATTTTTTCGCCGATCAAATTAGCCGGCATCGCAGCAAATTTACCACTTGCATAAAGTGGGCCATTACCGTCCATTTTATCGCCATGACAAATTCCGCAATAAATCATATATAAACGACGGCCTTTTTCCAGGTCCTTATCCGTTAAGTCGAATTTGCATGTATTCACTTTCGCAGCATTCGTATCATTCTCTCCGATATGATCGGGTAACGCTTGTTCACGTGCAATGGTTCCTGAAACAGGCATTTTGTTGTATGAACCGTTTTGCGCTTCAATTTTCTCTGTACCGTGATAATAATCAACAGCACGAGAATAAACCATATCCGGTGCATAGGTTTTACCTGGTTTACGACTGTATTCGCTGCACGAAACAACGATCAGTGCCAGGCTAAAGAACAACAGGATTAAACTATATTTCTTCATGTTTACTTAAGCAATTTGTTGTTGAATTTCATAATCTTCTTTCTTATCCCAACGGCCATACCACCATTCTGATTCTGCAATCTGAACATTCGTTTCTTCTGCACCGGTTCCTTTTAAAAAGGCGATGGTATCGGCTTCAGTGGTATCATCTACTTCAATGGCCATTACAAACTTATCATCGGTTTGACGTGGATTGAATATATGTTTTTTAACGCCCGGCATAATTTGATTCAAATAACAGAATGTCAACACCATACCAACCGCTGCGAATAAAACCGTTAATTCAAATACAATTGGAATAAAGGCAGGGAGCGGAAAGTGTGGTTTACCACCAAAATTTTGTGGCCAATCTGTTGTGAAAATCCAACCCATGAATCCAAGCGCAGTGCATGTTCCGGTAATACCATAAATGAAACCAGCGATATGCAAGTCGCTTTCTTTTTCGCCTAAAGCAACATCTAAACCATGAACGGCGAAAGGCGTATAAACATCATGAATTTTGTAGCCGGCGCCACGAACCTTTTTCACCGCAGGAAAAAGAACCGCTTCGTCGTTGTAAGTAGCTACCGCAAATTTTTTAACAGACATCCGTTATAATTTTTAGTTTTTGTTTGTGAAGGAAGTTTATTTCCTTCAAGTTGTTTTCACAGTTTCATGTTTATCGTTTCCTCCTTTAGCTTTTCACAGCATCTAATTAGTGATGGTGTGATTGCTCTTCTAAGAAGTGTTGATTATCTTGAACTTCTATCTTCTCCATATCACGCTTGTAATTATCACCACTTGTTTTAAGAATGAATTTAATCTCCGCAATTGCAATTACAGGGAAATATTTAGCGAATAAGAAATAACAGGTAAAGAACAACCCGAAGGAACCTAAATAGAAACCAACCTCAGGCCAAGATGGCGTGTAGTAACTCCAGCTTGAAGGTAGGTAATCGCGGTGTAGCGACATGATGATTACGAAACGTTCGAACCACATACCAATATTCACGATAATACTCATGAAGAAGGTAAACCAAACATTACGACGTAATTTCTTGAACCAGAATAACTGCGGACTCACCACGTTACAAGTCATCATTGCCCAGTATGCCCACCAATAAGGACCGAGTACACGTAAACGGAAGGCTTCTTGTTCCCAAACTACACCACTATAATAAGCGATGAAAAGCTCCGTTAAGTAAGCAACCCCTACGATAGATCCGGTTAGCACGATCACCTTATTCATGGCTTCGATATGACCGATGGTGATATATTCTTCAAGATTTAATACTTTACGGGTAACAACCAATAAGGTTTGTACCATGGCAAAACCAGAGAATACCGCCCCAGCAACGAAATAAGGAGGGAAGATGGTAGTATGCCAACCAGGAATAACCGATGTGGCGAAGTCGAACGATACTATGGTATGTACTGAAAGTACCAGTGGTGTACTTAAACCTGCTAATACTAAGGATAACATTTCATGGCGTTGCCAGTGTTTTGCTGAACCTGCCCAACCGAACGAAGCGATTCCATAGGCCATTTTACGAAATTTCGTTTTGGCACGATCACGTATCGTAGCGAAGTCGGGTATTAAACCTGAATACCAGAATAATAAAGACACGGTGAAATAGGTAGAAATCGCAAATACGTCCCATAGAAGTGGCGACACAAAGTTCGGCCATAATGGACCACGCGTATTACCATAAGGAAGTACGAAGAAACCATCCCAAACACGACCCATGTGCCAGATCGGAAACTGTCCGGCGCACATTACCGCAAAAATCGTCATGGCTTCCGCAGCTCGGTTTACACCTGTACGCCAACCCTGACGGAAGAGTAACAAGATGGCAGAAATGAGGGTTCCCGCATGACCGATACCTACCCACCATACGAAGTTGGTGATATCCCATCCCCAACCAATGGTACGGTTCAGATTCCAAACCCCTGTTCCCCAATACACTTCCCAAGTTACACTGAACACACCAAACAAAAGCATGGCGGCGGAGATGAAGAATCCAATTTTCCAGAGTTTGGTAGGCGCTTTCTCAACAGGTGCACAAATATCTTCAGTTACCTGATGATAGGTCTTGTTACCGTCTACTAAAGGTTCCCTGATAATTGATTCGTACTTTAAATGCATACCTTTTTATTTTTTCCGAAGTCTTTTTACAGACCGTTTATCGATTCGTTTTTCTTATTATGAATGTTTTTCTTCTGCGTGCGCTGCTTCTGCGTGATGTTCCTTTGGCTGACTCATTACTTCATCAGCATTTCGGATTTTCGACAGATAATTAATGTTTGGTAAGGTATGAATATCTTCCAGAACGTGGAATACACGCTCCTTCTGCTCTTCATAACGTAATTTATAAATGCCGCTTTCTGTATCGTTTACATTTCCAAAAACGATAGCATCCGTAGGACAAGCCGTCATACATGCTGTTGATGCTTCGCCATCTCGTAATACACGACCTTCTTTCTTAGCGGTGGCCTTCGCACCTTGTAAACGTTGAACACAGAAACTACATTTTTCCATTACACCACGACTACGCACGGTAACATCCGGATTCAACACCATACGGGTGATATCATTATTCATATCATCACGACGGCCATCTTCATATTTGTTATCGGCGAAGCAATCTGCTTCGTTCCAATCGCGCCAGTTAAAGCGACGTACTTTATACGGACAGTTATTCGCGCAATAACGAGTACCGATACAACGGTTATATGCCATTTGATTAATACCCTCTGAACTGTGGTTGGTAGCATTTACCGGACACACATTTTCGCAAGGGGCATTATCGCAATGCTGACATAACATAGGTTGGAATAAGGTTTGGATACTATCCGGATTTTTCGGGTCACCCGAGAAATAACGGTCGATACGAATCCAATGCATGTCATGTACTAACATAACCTGCTTCTTACCAACTACCGATATATTATTTTCTGCCTGACAAGCGATGGTACATGCACCACAACCGGTACAAGCATTCACATCGATACTCATTCCCCATTTCAAGCCAAGGGCTTCATGATTTGGATAGAGTGTTCCGTTCACACGGTAGGCTTCTTGCCAGTCTTCTTCTGTTTTTGTTGCTCCCGGTGTACCACTTGGCGCGTGCGCTTCATGCTCTCCACCGGCTTTATGTTCGTCATGACCGCCATGAGCACCACCTTCCCAACTATGGGTAAAATGCTCTAAATGATGCTTACGCTCATTGAACAATTCCATAGGATTAGAAGAAAATTCCTTCAAGGTAAATTCATGAACGATCGGACGATCGGAATGATAATTATAATGTGTTTGCGTTATCGCTAACGGGTATTTTTTACCGGTATTGCTTACTTCTACCGAAGTACTGTAGCTTGTGTTTCCAGAAGCATCAGCTCCTAATAAAGGATAAACATTCTTTCCGGTACCATTGTTTGCATCGGTAGCATCGGCGGCTCTACCTACTCCTTTACTACGACCATAACCAACGGCAACGGCCACCACGTCATCGTGTACACCCGGTAAAACTAACACAGGTAAATCAATGCTCGTACCGTTTGCTTTCAAGGTGAATACAAATTTCTCGCGTTCAACCTCGTTCAAATCTGTATGTTCTGCTTTTAATTCACGTGCCTTGTTTGGCGACATGATCACGTAGTTGTCCCAAGTACATTTCGAAATCGGATCAGGCATCTCCTGTAACCAAGGGTTATTCGACCAACTTGCACCGCGACCGATACCAATTTTTTCGTAAATCACTACTTCCATACCGGCTTTAGCAGCTGCAATTTTAGAGGTTGCGTCAGCTACATTGCCAGCAAAAGTTGCACCAGCCATTGGCATCGTTTCAGGTTCTATAATTCCTTTTTGAAGTGCCTTATCGTAAGCTTCTTGAGAACCTAAACGTGCAATCCAAAGTGCTTTTACAAAATCGTAATGACTTGTATTATTTCCCGACCATTTCAACAACGATTCTTCCCAAGCCCGTGTTTTAAATAACGGTGCAATAGTAGGTTGAATGAGTGAAAGGTAACCGGTATGTGATTCTGCATCGCCCCATGATTCCAACCAGTGGTGAGAAGGTGCAGCAATTTTACATTTTTCTGTAGTTTCATCTAAACGGTCGTTAAATGAAACCGATAATTTCGCTTTAGCTAAATTGTCGGCAATGGTTTTAGCATGACGACTATCGTAAGCTGGGTTACAATCATAGAAGAAAACGGCACTCGCCTGGCCTGCTTTCAAGGCTTCAGCGAAACCATTCAAATCATGATCATTTCCTTGTTTTGTATTGTTATTTACAGCCATGGAAATGGTAGTTCCATAAGCTCCAATTGCATTATTGATGGCGTTCACCAAAATCTGAACATTCGCATCATTGCTACCGCAAACAACTAATGCGGCGCCTTTATTGGCATTCAAATCGGCAGCAATTTTGGTAATCGCTTTATTAATAGTAGGTGAAACATTCGCACTTCCACCATTTAAGGCATTTAGGATACCTGAAGCAACAGCACCAAATTGCGACGGCTTACAAGTATAACGCTCATCGGCGCTACCTCCTGTTAAACTCATCATACCTTCAATCTGATAATGTTTACTCATTACCGGATTTTTAGCGCTTACTTTTCTTCCTTTAGAATATTGCTTCGCATAGATTTCAGGTGAAATCCATGTACCAAGAAAATCAGCTCCGATACTCACAATTACTTTAGCCGTATCGAAACGGTAAGCCGGGATGGCTCGTTTTCCGAAGCTACTTAAGTTGGCATCTAACATACCGCTATACGACATAGCATCGTATTGAACATGTTTGGCACCAGGATATTTTTGTAAGAAGATAGATACAGCGTTTAATGAACTCGGACTGTTAATAGAAGAAGTAACTAAAAATACATTGCCGCCGTTCATAGTTGCTAAGGCATCTGTAACCATTTTGTCGACCGATTCCCAACGAGCTTCTTTTCCGTCGATCATTGGAAACTTCAAACGCGCAGCATCATATAAGCCTAATACAGAACCTTGAACACGAGCCGTTGTTGCGCCCTGTGTTAAGGTAGAATCGGTATTACCTTCAATTTTTATCGGGCGACCTTCACGAGTACGAACTAAAACAGGAACGGTTTCACCACCATCTACATACGTTGAAGCGAACATTAACGGAACGCCCGGAGTAACGTTTTCTGGCTTGATAGCGTACGGAATTGCTTTTCGAACCGGCATCTCACAACTGGCAGCTAAGGTTGCTGCGGCCGTAGTGAAGCCTAAGTATTTCAAAAAGTCGCGACGGGAAGTAGGCGCAGTAGCAATCGAGGAAATATCTTCAAACGGTAATTCCTCACGAAACTCATTGGCCACGGATTCCTGAAACTGAACGCTGGGATTTAACTCCTCTAGTCCTTTCCAATACTGTTTTTTACTCATAGTTTTTATCTTCTTGAACTACCGAACTCAGCGTGAAGTTCAGGAGTTATTAGTTAATGTTTTTGTTTTCAAATTAGCTTTAGCTTTCAAACAACCTTATTAATAATGGCATTTTTGACATTCTAATCCACCAATTTCGCTCACCTTCACATCGGTACGTTTTCCTTCTTTAATTTCTTCGTGATATTTCTTATAGATAGAATAGTAATCGTTATCCGCGAATTGGACTTTCGTTTCGCGATGGCAATTCACGCACCATCCCATGCTTAAATCGGCAAACTGATACACTTCATCCATCTCTTGAACACCACCATGACAACGCTGACAGGCCAATTTACCGGAAACTACGTGTAAGGAGTGATTGAAATAAACATGATCAGGAAGATTATGTATTTTAACCCATTCAACAGGCTTAGTTATGATTTCACCTGTTTTGGTATCGCGTTTATACGACTTCGTTGCAGGATCCCATCCGGCATAGTCGTACAATTTCTTAATTTCCTCTGTACCATTAATTGTTTCGCCTTCCAAATTCACCAAAGGATGCGTTTCGGCACCGGTGTACTCATTAATTTGTTTATGGCAATTCATACAAACATTCACAGAAGGAATCATCGCGTGACGACTCTTTTCAGCTCCTGAGTGACAATATTGACAGTTAATTTGGTTGATGCCTGCGTGAACTTTATGGGAATAGAAGATAGGTTGTTCAGGCATATAATTTTTCTGACGACCAAATTCTGAACCTCCAGACAACCATATACCGATACCGATTAAACCAATAGCCGCCGCTAATGCAATAACCACTTTATTACGGAAGAAAGCTACATCTTTCGGTGATTTCACGCCAATTTTTTCATCGCGTGTTCTACCTAAAACCTTATTTACTTGTGTAAGAACAACTACAGCAATTAAGAGAATGATCGAGAGAATAGCATATAATAAGGTATTGCTTCCGGAAGGTGCAGATTTACCTTCTGGAGTTGGCGATTTTGGATCACCACCGGGTACTTTGTAATCTTCAACATACTTGATGATGGCATCAATTTCCTCATTCGTAAGGGAAGGAAACGCCGTCATTGCGGTTTTATTCCATTTGTTATATAACTCCGTAGCGTATTTATCGCCACTGTTCACTACTGAAGCAGAGTTTTTCACCCATTTGTACAACCAATCCTTAGACGGAACACGCCCAGAAACCCCTTTTAATGCGGGTCCGGTGGCATCCTTAATGGGATTATGGCAGGAAGCACAATTAGCTCCGAACAAAGCTTTCCCATCGGGAGCGGCTTGGAGGCTAAAAGCGGAAAACAGGAGAAATATCAGTAATAAAGTATGTGCTTTACAGTCGTGTAGTTTGCGTTGCAGATAACGTAACATCCTGGAGAGTATAAATTTAGTGTTAAAATTAACGGATGCAAATGTAATCACAGAACACCGAAAATTATACACAATTCATAAAAAAATTTAAACCCTTTGCTGTAGCGGGTTTCAGCGATTTTTAAGGGGTTACTTTTTTCGATAAATTCGATATTGCTTCATGGAATGTCATGAAAATGTCAGGCGCGATTTACAGTTGGCATTAACAAAACTAAACTAAGGAAATGAGGCTTGTAAGTAGAAAAGCAGAGGCTAAAAAAGCGACATACCAAAGTACTACAAAAAATAAGCGTAGCACGCGACTTTCCAAGCTGATTTTATTAAAGAATTGGAGGTAGGTCCAGATAGAATAGCCGATACTCAGCATACCAAGCAAGCTCGACATGGAATAAAGGTTATTTTTAGAAAGCAATAAGGTAATTGGTAAGCAAACAATACTGATGATTAAGCGAGCCGCCGTTGTATAAAGGAGCAGAACCACAATTTGTAAATAGTTATACCCTGCCTTTCGAAAAGCTAAATAGGTAGCCAAGGCAGAAAAAGGCACAATGAGTAAGGTTACCAGTGCATAATGATTGGTGTACCAATCGATTATTTTTAAGGCCGACTTTTGTTCTTGTTGATCGAGGGGCACAAGACTCGCCATTTTTGAATCGAGGTGTAACCAATGGAACAATACCATATATATACCCGCCAGAATAACAATTAAGGCTACCGGCTTGAAGTACTTCACACGTTTTCCTTCAATAAAATCTCGGATAGCATGACCGGGCCGAGTAAATAACTCCTTTACGGTGAAGGGAATTCCTTTATCGTAATGAAAAATACCGTGTTGAATATCATGCCAGAAAAAATGAAGGTTTATTTCGTGGGTATCAGCGGCTTGTCCGCAATCCGGACAAAATTTAGAATTTAATTCTGTACCACAATTTTTACAGATAGAACTCATTCAGATAGATTTTTTATAGTTGCATTCGGTGAAATTTTCTCTTGCCCTTCCAGTTTTAAGTGAAGTGAAGCTGCAATTTCAACAAGCATGAGTTTCATTTGTTCACGAGCTGTTGCCGGCAAGTTGCTTTTTAGTGCAGCCTCTTTCAGTTTACCTTGGGCATCGGCTTGCAAGGAGGTAATATCCTTCGCATTAAATTTATTGAATAGGCCATTTTCCAAATTGTAGTAATGCAGATCCGGTTCGAGGGCAAGTATTTCGGGTTCCGGAAATTCAAGTACACGAAGTACACCTTGCTTCTGATCGAGTTCCCATTTTATTTTTTTGAAATCGAAACCCATAAGCACCTTAGCGTTAGCCATTAAGAGCGCTTTTTTTGTGCTTGGAATAAAAGCTAATAGGTGTTCGGTATTTTTATAATTATATACCTCGGAAAAATGACCTTCAGCAGTAACTACTTTACAAACCTTTTCTATTCTTTCGGCAACCGTTGTAACATCTATTGTAGTTTGCGGTTGTTGCTGTGATTTTTTGAGAAACCAGAAGGTTACAAACGTACCCAGAATAATTCCAGACAATAAAAAGAGGATTGCGAAGGATGCATTTGTGGTTTTACGAAATAGAAAAAACAAAAGGAGTAACGCTGCGATACATAATACAAGATACAACCACATGGCGGTAAAGGTAAGATGAACAGGAATTAATCATTGCAATGATTACAAGAAAGGTTGAAAGGCTGCATGGTAAATTAGTACTCCTGAGTTTGCGAAACCATGGCCTGTATTGTTAATTACGCATGCGATTGGTATGGTTTGTTATACCAACCGGTAGGGTAAAATCAGATAAATGGATTGATTAATATTCACTCAACGTTGAACCATAAACCGCAAAGTCTTTCCTTTAGCTTGAAGCAAATATAATCCGTTCGCTAAGGAGGATGTGGTAATACGGTTCACATAGTTCGAGCTAAATTCTTCTATGGCAATGCGTGTTCCCATGCTATTATAAATTTGAACCTTCGTATTCGCTAAGCCTTCCACATAAAGTTCATCTTGGGTAGGATTCGGGTAGATCCGTATGGGAAGCTGTTCTACGTTTTCAGTTGCATTCGGTGCTTGCTTCACTATAATCTTATAGAAAAAATCTTGAGGAATACGTGGCCCTGCATTCACGCAAGAGGTATCGGTAATGGTAGTAACCAAAAGGTGATAACCGGTATCAGCTAAAGTAGGCGTCCATTGAATACAAGAATAAACACTATCGCCTAACGATTGAACTGAATTGGTTGCAGTTGGTAATACATCAGCAATATTGCTTTCATATCGTAATTCGGCTACATTGCTCGAACTCGTATAGTGGGTACACAGGTTCATGGCATAATTGGCATAAACCGTTATCGTATCCTTCATGCCGGGAATGGCATTTTGGAGTGATGTTGTTTGAATACTGCGTTGTGGTGATGGTCGTACGGTTGGTATCGTATGCCATAAGGCTTCGCGAAAAGTAGTTCCTACATAAACGCCTTCACGGTATTCATCTACCCGAAAACAGAGCAAGGCAAGTTGATTCACCGTTGCTTTGAAACGCACTGCTGGTATACTGGCATCAAACTCAAAAGTGCCATTAGTTTGAAAAGGTTCAGCGAGTGAGAATGGAGAAATATAGTTGATGTCTTGTATTAAGGTATCTAAGGGGTTGGGTGCTTGTTTATCGCGTTCGCGGGGTTTAACCAAACTCATTACCAACGAGTCGCCATCATCGTCGTACACTGGTAAATGCCATTGCGTAAACTGATCGGCATTGGCATAAGCAAACATCGGTCGCTTCCAGAGGGCGGTGTTATTAGCCAGGGTAGTATCGGCATTCAGAATGGCTTCGCCATAGGCCGTCCAGGTGCTATCTTGAATATTTGTAATGAAGGGATCACGGAACATGAATTGCGAGGCTGAACCCAAGGAAAATTTCCATAGGCCACAGGTTTCTGGTAAGGTTACTGTATCTCTATAATTTACCAAGCGCCAAGATATCATGCCTGTGGCATTAAAGGGCGAATCGCACATGGTAAACGAATTCGGACAGTAATCGGTATAAATATTGCTACCCGCCGGATTGCCGTTCGGTTGGAGCAATTGCTTAGTGGAATAGGTATTAGTCTTAATTATATAATTACAAGTGTCGTGATAATAAAAAAAAGACTGCGGTAAAAATCCAGGATAATAATCACAATTATAAAACCAATGTTGTGTTACCTCCCATTGTAAGCCATTTAAATGCCGATAGGTAAAATACATTGACCAGTTACTAATAGCATAAGAAAAATAACAAAAAACACTTGCGCATACAAGTAATACAAATCGTTTCATTCCAGTTGAAAATTAATGTTGAATAATGAATGAAAAAGGTTTTGCTATTTTGCTAAACCAGTTGCAAGGATCGTGTTTCATACTATTCTATTTGATACCGAATGTAACAAATTTTTTAGCGTTCTTTAGAAAAGAAAGTACTTTTTGAAAAACCGCTTATGTCGGATGCATCAAACCAAATTCTCTTTCCCTTACTTAGTTTATTTGTTACACATGGTGTATTACTAAGCGAAAGAATTAAATTACAAACTGCAAACCTCGTTTTTTAAACATAGATCTTCATTTTGCTCACTCGATTCAATAAATAAAGTATATGTCTCATTGATTTGCTAACATGAATGTTTGTTATAAGGTTATGTTCCTTCGGTTTGAAACCTTAAAGGCCTGTTTTATTATTTCGAGAAGTTAATTTACAAAGCGGAATCATCGTTTTGCTAACTTGAGCTTGTAATCAAATTATTTTTTCATGAGTCGATATGCCAAGTTGACGTTTCATGTTAGCTAATTGAATACACAATTGTATGAAATGGTTACCACTGTTATCAAAATAAGAACTACTACTTACCAATTACGCTGTAATGTTAGCGGAATGCTCACTCATGTTAGCGGGATGCTAACTGATGTTAGCGGGATGGGTACAGTTGTTAGCAAAAGGAGAACTGTTCTTTAATAAGTGAAAAAAGAGACTGACAAAATGTGTATTAAACATTTCACTGTCGGAGGATGCACACAAACCAAGGGATGTTGAGGTAAAAATTTATCAAAACACTTTTAGTCCTACTCCGAGGTTTGTGTCCTCACAATCCACTATCCATTAATCACGAATGCCTACTCCCTGATTTATGTCCTCACAAACCACTACCCATTTAATCACGAATGCGATTCGAACCTCATGTAAGCCTCTTTAAGCAATTCAAAAAACAGTAATGGTAGAAATACGTTGAACTTCATTACCAATAAAATACTTCCTTATGCTATTTGTGTGTTCACAAACCTTGGAATATAATGGTTTGTGAAGACAAGACACAAACCACGGAAATCGTACATCGTACTTCATGGTTTGTTTGCTTACAAGCGAAGTGGCTTGATTGGTTAGAATTCCAAATAAAAAAAGTTAGATCTTTTTTTTTACCTCCAAGAAAAAGGGTTTTGTATTGAGAATGAATTTGTTATTCCGATTCAGAGGGGTTGTGTTATGAAGTAGCATAAATCAAGCATGTTGTTTTTTATTATTTTGATTTATTTTTAGTAGCGAAAATTACCTGTTATGAAATTAAACTTACTACATGCTCTTTTTTGCTGTTTATTATATGTACCTATATCGGCGCAGCAAATGAGCACTCAATTAACTTATGAAAGCGTGATTCCGAATGTCAATATAATTGCAACCTTGCCCATGCAAGCCGTTTCCTATCAAGTTTCCTTTGCGAGCTTTAACAACAATCTGGTGTTACTAGATACATTTGAATCGAATCTTGGGATAATAGATTCCTTTAGCTATCATCAATCGAACGATACCCTTTGGATAGATCAATATTATGCCAATGCTGCGCCGAATTATTGCTTGTATGCTAACTTATCAGGTTCAAATTATTCCGCATACAAAATCCGCTATGATATACTACCAATGAACTCGTTCAATGATCTAACCGTATTCTATTCCGGTAAATTTTATCAGGTTCATAAAATAAATAATTCATCTGTAAGTTACACGCCTAACGAGTTTTTGGTTCCCAATTATACGGTCGATGTATCCTTGCAGAACAATTCAACCACAGCTCCTTGTTCTAATTTACCCTTGTTTGAAATTCAGAATGGTAAACTATGGATGAACTATTATGCTACACATGATTTATGTGCTATGGAAATTTATCGAACCCAACAAGTAAATGATAGTTTACGATTAGACGCTCGTTTTTCATGTGCTACCCAATGTGGTTTAGGAGTTTCGTGGGGGTGCTATGCTGTAGAAATTGCTGACACAAATTTTACGGAATTATTCGTTTTTCTTAATGCTTGGATGAAGGTTACAAAACAACCTAATGGTTCTGTTTCGTACACCTATAGTTTCCCGTTAAGTGATCAAACCTTGACCTTAAGCGGAAATAACAACGGCGAAACCGCATTTTTAAGTTGGCAAATGAAAAGTGATCTACAGCCTGTCTTTTTCGAATTGTTTGCCAGTAAAGGCTCTTCCAATTTTACAAAAATTGCTCAACTTAGCAATACCGAAACTTCCTATACCCATCCTTTAGATGATACCTATTCTTATCGTCTGTTGGCAATTGATGCGGATGGGAAAACGATATCAAGTAATGTAGTTACCTTGAATAAACAAGGTATTTCACCTGTAGTAAACATTTCTCCAAATCCTACACAACACATGCTGCGTATTATCTTGCCGAATGATGAAACATATTCCATCGAAGTAATGAATGCGCTCGGAGTGGTAGTGAAATCAAAAACATCAAACTCCTCATTTCAATTTGACTTATATGACCTCCCGAATGGCATTTATTACATTCGTATTGCAAATGAAACTGGTGATATTCAGTTAAAGGAGCGTATTGTACTATCCAAATAAATGAGGTTAAGCATTTACCATTTTATTGATTAACAGAACAATGCCGCAAGGTTTGCTTCTTATTTATTTTCTATTTCATTCAACACTAAACACTGTTCTATTGCTTATCTATGATGTGCGTTTACAAAAACACTAAAATCGATAGGATATGGTTTGAGGGAATACAAGCTATGAAGTAAGATATAAACCTAGTTGAATTGAAGAAAAAGTATATCAAAACACGTTAAGTTAGTTTCAGAAATCATTGCCTCTCTAAGCCCCTCTTAAACAACATGTTAGCGCTATATCACCACTATTGGTAGTTGTTTCAGATTTTGTATCCAGATAGTTTTGTTTCTGAAATTTAATCATCATGAAAAAAATCTACCTACTTGTACTACTCATCGGAATTGTAAATCATGCTTTTTCAGCCAATCAGTATAGAACAAAAAGCAATGGCAACTATAGTAACCCTGCTATTTGGGAAGTTAAATCCGGACTTGTTTGGATAGCCTCAGGATCGGCTCCAATTAATGCCGATGCCACGTATATAACGATCTCATCGAATACCATTGTTACCCTCGATGTAAATGTACAGTTGAATAATACCGTTGTCGGACAAGCAGCAAATTTTGAAGTGCAACCAAATGGCCATCTTATTTTTGAAGGTGGTCATACCATTACGGCTCAAGTAACCGCGAATGCAGCCGATAAATCGGGCTATAAGATTTATTCCAATGCTACGATAGAGGTGAAGCAAACTGGAGATTTTATTAAATTCGTGAGTCAACTGTCCACGTCAACGGGTGGTTTTGTTGGCTTCGCTTGGAACACCACGAGTATCATCGCACCAATTAATCTGCGATACATTGATGCAGGATCCATAAGTACCAGTGATATACTATCAGAATATGGTTTGTTGTATCTCGACAATACCACGTTTACGTTTGATGTTACAGGAGCGACTGTAGATAATTTATCTTCATGGAATAATACCATGATCAACGTTAATACAGCCACTACAATAAGCTCCTATTTTCAATGCTTTAATTCTACATTTAATTTGAATGCATCATTAACTTATAGTGCTATTAATGAATTTCAATCACCTACTTCTACCTTTACTTCCGGAGCCAATGCTGAGCTACACTATATTTCAAATAATGGTGGCAATGAAATTCCTCCATTTCCTTCACTTAAGAAATTGGAAGTTAATATCAGCCAAGGACAATACCTCAGTTTGAATGATGATTTAAAAATCACGGCTTCACAAGGACTTATTCTGGTTAAAGGAGATGTATACGCCAGTTTAAACCGTAAACTCATTTTAGAAAGCGATGCCCCTGTTTATGCCACAGCACTTAGTACGGTATATGGTAAAGTAAGTATTAAAGTACAAACATCCACACCAGCCACATTTGAGTACATCAATTTCCCTATAGGTTACGGACATACTTCCATGCCCATGCGCGTTAATTTAAGTACCAATGGAACTGGAAGTTGCTACCTAACCGCTTCTGTTCAAAATGTTGCACCAAGCGGAACAGCAGACAAGGTTACTTTGGGAGGAAGCATGAGCGACAGGTATTATATGCTGAAGGTAGAGCAACCGGACCCCTTCGTAAATTCAAATAAAATTTCTTCGATAGCCAATATAGAATTAGAACCTACAGGTATTTCTCCTGCCTTAACCTCCTTTTCCAAAATAGGATTTTCATATAACAATACAAATGATTCCTATACCGGAATTACATCCTCCGTTTCTAATCCAAAAATTACAAGTTTACAACTTAACACAGCACAGATAACCGATCTAGGAAATGGCGATGGAAGTTATATTGGTATTGCACAACAGCCATTAAGTGCAGGCGTTTATTGCGTGGGTACATCAGCCTCTTATACTCCTCCCGCTGGTGTTTTAAATCCAAGTAGTTATGTAAATGGTTCCAACCCATATAACACCTTAGAAGATGCTTTTGCAGATCTGGAATTTCGTGGTGTAAGCGGAAATATCATCTTTGAATTACAAAATAATTATTCCAGTAACAGCGAACCAAATCAGCTCAGCATTACATACAAAGGAAGTAGTACACGTAAAGCTACCATTCGTGTACGCAGTGATCGAATCAGTTCGCTGAGCTATTCTAAAAATACGAGTCAGGCCATGTTAAGATTTGATGGTGCTGCTTATGTAACCATTAATGGTGCGATGAATTTTACTAGTTGTGGTGTAAACAAAGGAATTACCTTAACCAATACATCTGCACTTAGTGGCTCAAGGTTGATCACGATTAACAATGGAAGTAACAACATAATTATTTCTGATGTTTTGTGTAAAGTACCTCCTGCAAACACCGATAATGTGGGTATTTATTTGGCATGTAACAGTAACGATACACTAAGTAATTCCAATATCAGTATCACTTGTAATCGTTTTGAACCCATCAGCTCGGCAAGTACAAGTTCAAATGCTATCGAGGTAGGTTCTTGCACAAGTTTATTTCGAAATAAAAATATCGTAATAAACAACAACGAATTTGACGCTTGTGGATCTTTCGTAATTGATGTTCATCCAACGAGTAATGCAAGTGGTTCCTGGATCATTACGAACAATTCATTTTATAAAAATTTAGGGGGTGGTAGTTTTAGTTACTTTCTCTATTTTAACCCAAGTGATACCGTAAGCGCAAATATTTCAGGGAATTATTTTGGGGGCTCAGGCAAGTTATGCTCCGGTGCAAAATTTGATATGGTATCGAGCAATGAAATCGTAAATGTGTCAGTATCAAAAGAATCTTCACAACAGGCACTTTTTTCAAACAATCATTTTGAAAATATGGATGAGAATTTTATTGTGAATGGTTTTGCTCTTACCTATTTTGGATCAGCCGGATGGGATATTGTGGGTAATAATTTCGGAAGTACTACCGTTAGTAACGACTTAAGTTCCGCAGTTAATCTTAATTTTTCCGGTATTAATGTAAGCAATTCAGATGCTACCAATGCAAAACCTATTGTAATAAGTAATAACACTTTTAATCATATTCAGTTTACCGCACTACCCAACGCAAGTAGTGAGTTTAACGGAATTAAAGTGAATTCTGTTGGTTCGGGAATCATTGCTATTGAGAACAACAGTTTTAAAAATATCCTTCATGGAGCACGATCCTTCTTTCCTATTTATTGCTCGGCAGAAAATGGTACCCATACCTGCTCGAACAATGTGTTTGAAAATGTAAATGCGCAAGGTGACGGAACGGCCTCCCTTATTTATTTAAGTGGAAGTAACTATGATGTGAAGAAAAACAAGATGGGTCGAACAACCTTTTCAGAAGATTTAGTATTTAAGCATCAAAGTATGTTTGCAATTTCAACCGGATCTATTGGAGGATATCTTCATTGCGATAGCAATGAAGTGTACAATGTTTCGCTCTCGAATTCAACAATAAATTCCCTTTCTAGCATCATGTTGTTCTTACAAAGTAGCTCATCTGATTTTACCGTAAGTGAAAACTATATTCAAACCATAAACTCCTCCTCATCTAAAGGTTATGCAGAAAATGATCCTTCGCATACCTTAACGGGCATTAAGGTGTATGGATCATTAAACAATGCTGTTCAGGTTCATCATAATTCTATTTCTAATCTTATTGTGTCTAACACAACAACTACACAAGCATTAAGTGTATGTGGATTATACTCCGAATGTAAAGGTCAAATTTATAACAACGCTATTTACTACTTACTCAACCTAGGTATCAGTATTGCTACAAAGCCGTATATAATCGGAATGCGAATTAATTTTCAAAAGGATACCGTGTACAACAATGTAATTTCCATAACTAACGACGGATATGCCAATCCCGTTACAATATACGGCATGTTGAAGGAGTCTGATTTTAATGCATCTATAAAGCTTTTGCATAATTCCGTTTATATTGGAGGAAGCGCCAATGGTGGTAAAAGTTTTGCTTTATACAAGAATACGCAAAACACGAATGCGGATAGTACGTACAATAATATTTTTTACAACAAGAGGTTTGGAGGCGATCATTTTGCTGCTGGGAGTTTGGCCTTAGGTGGCTATTGGGGAGAAGCCAATAATAATTTATTCTATAGTTTAGACAGCACCAAAATAGGTGGATTTTCCGGTGGTACGGTGTTCAAATCTTTTTCACAATGGAAGGCTTTATTGATAGGTCGAGACGTAAACTCGGTAATGGGACCTGTAAATTTTGTAAATCCAATTATAGGCAATTTACATCTCAGTGCAACGGGTAATTGCCATGTGAGTGATAAAGGTGCACTCGGTTTGGGCATTACAACCGATATAGATGGTGCCATTAGAAATAACCCGCCCGATATTGGTGCCGATGAATTTAATTATAGTCCATTTACGGTTACAAGTACAAGTAATAGTCCGGTATGTGGTCCGGGAACCTCAATCATGCTTCAAGCAACCACTACAGCAACATCACCTGTTTTCAGTTGGTCTGGCCCGAATAGCTTTTCGTCATCTTCTGCTAACCCTTCGATTCCATCACCATCCAATGCGCTGCATAACGGTTCTTATACCATAACAATAAGTGATGCCAATGGCTGTACTGTTTCATCGGTAACGAATGTAATTGTAAACGATTTGGCTGCTTGGTATACCGATCAAGACAATGATGGTTATTACACCGGAAGTGCAGTTTGGTCATGTACTAGTCCTGGACAATATTATACAACTAACGTAACAGGTGGTGGCGATTGCAATGATTCCAATCCAGTTGTTCATCCTAACGCCGTAGAAATTTGCGGAAATAATGTTGATGACAATTGCAATGGCACGGTTGACGAAGCGTGCAACACGTTGCACACCCTAGCCGGCAAGGTATTTATACAAGGATATTATATTGGCTCTGGGCAAATGACCCCGGCGCTTAACAATCAAGGTGTAGCGGCTCCAATTACTATTACCGATAGTATTTTAGTAGAACTTCGAAATGTTGCCGATCCAAATAGCATTGCCTTTTCTTCTTTAACATCATTAGGTGTTGATGGTGAATTTACCATCATCGGAGTGCCACAAAATCTTTTAGGAAATACCTATTATTTGGTTGTAACCCATAGAAATTCTGTTCAAACCTGGAGTGATATGCTAACACTTGTTACCTACACTTATCATAATTTCACAACCCATGCTTACCAAGCTTTTGGTTCCAATCAAACAGAAGTGGAAAGTAATGTGTGGGCTATCTATTCCGGCGATTGTAATCAGGATGGCGCTATCGATGCCTTAGATTATTTGATTATGGATCCCGATATTGTTGCAGGCAATAGCGGCTATTTAGCAACCGATTTGAATGGTGACGGTAGCGTGGATGCCTTGGATTATTTGGTAGTGGACCCGAATATCGTGAATGGTGTGAGTGTGGCAGTTCCTTAAAGCACAATATCTAGTTTCAATAAAGATTAATTGAAACACATAATGCCAATATAACAGTAAGCGCATTTTGCAACTAGCAATTCAAGATGAAACCAAGACTGAAAGTACGTTTCTATAACACGAATTCAGCAAAATGAATGCTGAAAAGAAGTAGCTTATCGTAATAATCCTAAGCAATTCATGACTCGTTAGTTTAGGCTTGTATTCCTTCTGTGCATCGACCTTTTAGTTTAGCTATCTTTGCCCGAACCCAGTTGATGTATATCTCATGAGTCTTCGGATATTTCTTTTTATAGTTTGCCTGCTACCCTCCTTTCCTTTACGTGCTCAGGATATTCCAATTGAATTAGTCGACTTCCCCTCGATGTACAATCATGCGGAAAAAAACATGGTTGAACTACAACAGAAACTTGCTACTAAAAACAGTAAAGCTGAAACTACATTTTACACCCAGTGGGCTTTACTTAAGTTGTACAATCATTTAGGAAAGATGGAAGAGAGTAAAACCCTCTTAGAGCAGATTGTGTTAACAGCCGAGCAGACGCAACGAAAAGACTTGTTATGTATTGCATTAACTGCACAAATCAGAATGGATGAATTGCTGAGTGATCATAAGCAGTTAAAAAGGCATCTTAGTAAACTAAAAGAAATGGAATCCATGACCGCATTTCCTATTGCCCAGATCGAGTATCAATGCATAGAAGCGTTTCATTTTACAGAAAAGTCTGATTCCGCTTTCTCCATATTACATAGTAGTATTCAATTAGCAAAACAAATAGACAGTCATGAGCAATTGCTGCAAGCTTATTTATTTGCAGGACAAATACTACTGAACAAAAAATCGCGCTACGATGAATCCATTGTTTACTTTGATACGGTTAAGCAATTAGCGAAAAAATGGAATGCTCAAAAATATACAGCCCTTTCTTTTATGCATACAGGAGATGCGTTGGCTCATCAAGGCAAATTTGATAACGCCATTGAATCACACCGTAAGGGTTTAGAAATTTTTCAGCAACTAAAAGACATGAGTGGTATTATAACGTCGTTTAAATATATCGGCAACAGCCAATATGATATCGATAAGTTTACAGAAGCAATTAAATATTATCAACAAGGCGTTTCACTCAGCTTGTCATCAGGGTTTAATAAATACTTGCCGGTATTCTATCAAAATATAGGCGTTGTTTATGCCGAATTAAATAGTGATAGTAATATCTATTATCTTGAAAAAGGACTAAACACAGCAAAGAGCTTACATGATGTACATTCTCAAGCATTGGCTAGTTTTAACGTATCGCAATACTATGTGAAAAAGAAACAGTTTGACAAGGCAACCTATTTTATGAGTCAAGCAATTCAACTCTTTAAAACGATCGATGAGTATAACAATGTGAGCTGGGTTATTCCTCAGCTCGTTACGCTTACCTTAGATCAACATAAATACCATAACACAAAACCAAAACCAAATGAAATAAAGCAATTACAAAGCATGCTGAACGAGGCTGTTTCTTTAAACGCCGATGGCAATAACTATAAGAACCTACAGAGTATATACAAGAATTATACACAATTGGCTTTATTTACTAATGATTATAAAACAGCCTCGTACTATCAAGCCAAATTAATTGATTTGAATGATACTGTTTATAATCAACAACGCATGGAAGCCGCCATGCAAACTTCTGAAAAGTTAAAAACAGCGGAGCAGAAAAGCAGAATTGCCATGTTGGAATTAAAGAGCACCAGAGATCGTGCAAAACAACAGATGATGTGGTTGCTTTTCGATTTTTCCATTATTGGGGGCGTGTTGTTTTATATCAATTATCGGAAAAGAATGAAACAGAAGAATGTGCAGATGTTGAGGAAACAAAAAGAAGAATTTAGAAATCAACTATCCAGTGATTTACACGACGATGTAGGTACTATGCTTACCGGCTTGGCCATGCAAAGTGAAATGGTGAGTTTAACTGCTACCGGTCAGCAAAAGGAAACCCTGGAAGAAATTAGTTCAATAAGTAGAGAAGTGATGTCGCAAATGAGAGATATTATCTGGACGATAGACAGTAGAAAAGATAAATTCGAAAACCTTTTTGCTCGTATGAAAGCCTATACGGAGCAGCAATTACATGTAAAAAATATTTCGCATCAATTTATAATAGAAGAGGAAGAAACGTTTGCGGATATTTCACCGGAAGTACGACAAAATGTGTATCTTATTTTCAAAGAAGCCATCGCTAATATTATTAAACATAGTAACGCAAATTTTGTTCAAATTCGTATCTTCCGTTCCAATCAAAAAAACATGCTCATCATTGCAGATAATGGAACTACACAAACCTTAAAAAATACGGATGGTATCGGAATGACGAGTATGGAGCAACGGGCTAAAACCATACAAGGCAAACTAACTATTGACACGCATAATGGGTATAAGGTAACACTCGAATTTTAAGCGCCATGGAGAATGCAAAATTGAAGATAAGTATCATTGAAGATACCGCAGTTATCAGAAAAAATTTGGTCTTGTTTATCAATATGCAAGAAAACATGGAAGTCGAAATTGAAGCTTCTTCTATGAAGGATTTTTACCAAAAGGTGGAGTCCAAAATACATTTCGAATCAAACATTTTACTATTAGATATTGGCCTGCCCGGTCAATCCGGTATTGATGCACTGCCAGAACTTCGTAGTCGATTTCCAGACATGGAGATAATCATCATAACCATTTTCGAAGAAGAACATATTATTTTAAGAGCCCTCTGTTCCGGCGCGAGCTGTTATGTATCCAAGAAAGCAGGCCTAGGAGAAATTGTGCAAGCTATAGAAGTCGTGCAAGCAGGAGGTTCCTATTTATCGCCATCCATTGCACGAGAAATCGTGAATCATTTAATGGGAGGTCGTGTAAGTAAAGCCACTATTCTAAGCGATCGTCAAAAAGAAATTTTAGAAAAACTTTCGCAAGGCATGAGCTATAAAAGCATTAGTGAGGAATTGTTTTTATCAGTTGAAACCATTCGCACCCATGTAAAAAAACTCTATAAAGTATTGCAGGTTCATAATAAATCGGAAGCCATAGCCCAATACATTAAAGGCTATATTAAGTAAGCTCACTTCAAGTAATAAGGAGATTGATTCTCTGAATATACAATATCCGTCGTCGGATCTTTTAATTCCATTCCGTTTAAACGAATACTATTTCCAGAATGAATTTTCACCCTTTAGGGTGATTGCACAGCTCGTGCATTAAGATCAATTTTGACTCGTAATAAAAGCATTTCTTCCTTAACCAAATCAACCTATGAATTTAGTATTCCATTCAAATCCCTTCTTTAAATCTGTCAACATCATGAACAAAAGAATCCTATTCATACTAATGCTGTTAGTATCCATGAGCCACGTATTTGCTCAAGCGCCACAAGCTATTCCGTATCAGGCGGTAGCCCGAAACAATGCTGGAAATACATTGGCCAATCAAGCTATTTCCATTCGAATGAGTATTCGAAACCTTACGTCAGCAGGAACGATTTTGTACCAAGAAACGCATGCCGTAACAACAAATGCTTATGGTTTGTTTACCTTAAGTATAGGACAAGGCACCGTAGTTTCTGGAACCTTTGCAAGCATCAACTGGGGTACTGGAGCCAAATTTATTCAAACAGAAATGGATCCGAATGGAGGCACTGCGTATACCAACATGGGTACGGAACAATTTAAAAGTGTTCCTTATGCTTTGTTTGCTGCGAATGGTGGTGTTGCGGGAGCTGGTTATACAGCCACTTCTAGCTCCTCCGTATTAATTGGTTTAGGAAGTAAAACATTTACTACACAAAGTGGTTTGGCTTACTTACCTAATATGCGCGTGCGCATTGCAAATTCCTCCAGTAATTATATGGAAGGCGTTGTAACCTCCTATGCAACTACTTCCTTAGTAGTGAATGTTGATCGAATTGTTGGTGCAGGAACATTTGCTTCATGGAATATTGGGATAGCTGGTGATGTTGGTGCACAAGGCGTTGCTGGTGCTACAGGTGCAACGGGTGCAACGGGTGCACAAGGTATTCAAGGCATACAAGGTATTCAAGGATTAACAGGTGCAACAGGGCCAACAGGTGCTACGGGCGCTACCGGTGCAGCAGGAGCTGGTTATACAGCCACTTCTAGCTCGTCCGTTTTAATTGGTTTGGGAAGTAAAACATTTACTACGCAAAGTGGTTTGGCTTATTTACCTAATATGAGAGTTCGTATTGCAAACTCTTCAAGTAATTATATGGAAGGAGTTGTAACATCGTATGCAACCACTTCATTAGTGGTGAATGTTGATCGTATTATTGGTGCAGGAACATTTGCTTCATGGAATATTGGGATAGCTGGTGATGTTGGTGCACAAGGAATTGCTGGTGCTACAGGTGCTACAGGTGCAACGGGCGCACAAGGTATACAAGGTATTCAGGGTATTCAAGGTATTCAAGGATTGACAGGTGCAACAGGGCCAACAGGTGCTACTGGCGCTTCCGGTGCAGCTGGAGCTGGTTATACAGCCACGTCTAGCTCGACCGTTTTAATTGGTTTAGGAAGTAAAACATTTACTACGCAAAGTGGTTTGGCTTATTTACCTAATATGAGAGTTCGTATTGCAAACTCTTCAAGTAATTATATGGAAGGAGTTGTAACATCGTATGCAGCCACTTCATTAGTGGTGAATGTTGATCGTATTATTGGCGCAGGAACATTTGCTTCATGGAATATTGGGATAGCTGGTGATGTTGGTGCACAAGGAATTGCTGGTCCTGCAGGAACATTACCTAATGGTTCATTAGCCGGCAATACACCTTACTGGAATGGATCATCATGGGTTGTTAATTCAAGTAATCTATTTAATAACGGTGGTAATATTGGAATAGGTACAACAGCACCAAGTAATAAATTGCATGTAGCTGGTGATATTTTATCTACAGGCACATTTAGTTCAGGAGATAATGTTGGCATTTCGGGAGCAGGTACACGTATGTTTTTTAATCCTAAAAAAGCAGCGTTTAGAGCAGGTCATGTTACCGGTGATAATTGGAATAATGATAGTATAGGAGCATATAGTTTTGCCAGTGGTAAGGATACCAAAGCAAATGGCCAGTATTCAACTGCTATGGGTTTTGGTAATTCTGCAAGTGGCCTTTTTTCAACAGCAATTGGTGGGGTTACTAAAGCAAGTGGCGATGAATCAACAGCAATGGGTTATTTTACTACTGCAAGTGGCCAGTATTCAACCGCAATGGGTTATGCTACTACTGCAAGTGGCCAGTATTCAACCGCAATGGGTTATGTTACTACTGCAAGTGGCGATGAATCAATAGCTATGGGTAATATTACTACTGCAAGTGGCCAGTATTCAACCGCAATGGGTAACGAAACCAAAGCAAGAGCGGCCGTTTCAGTAACAATGGGTACACAAACCATTGCTAATAATAATAACCTCTTAGCTATAGGTCAATTTAACGATACTACTTCTAACAATAGTATTTTTGAAATAGGTATAGGTACAAGCAACACTTCACGCCAAAATGCAATGACAGTTTTATTAAGCAATGGCAATGTTGGCATAGGCACCACCACCCCCAATTCGAAATTACATGTATCAAGCGATATATTATCCACTGGAACAATTGGTTCAGGTGATAATGTTGGCATTTCAGGATCAGGAACACGTATGTTTTTTAATCCTAAAAAGGCAGCGTTTAGAGCAGGTCATGTAAGTGGTAATCATTGGGATAATGACAGTATAGGTAATAATTCGTTCGCAACTGGTTATAACACCAAGGCAAAGAGTTCCAATTCCACCGCAATGGGATACGAAACAACCGCATCTGGTAATCAATCAACTGCGCTGGGTTTTATTACTACTGCTTCAGGGGAAAGATCCATATCTATGGGTGAGTGGACAAACGCATCTGGCAGTATTTCAACCGCCATGGGATGGTACTCAACAGCCTCCGGACCAGCTGCAACATCAATGGGTTACCAAACGACAGCATCCGGCGATATGTCAATCGCAACAGGATGGCTCACAACAGCCTCCGGAGTGGGTGCATCATCAATGGGTTACGGAACGACCGCATCAGGTGTAACTTCTGTAGCAATGGGTTTTAATACAATAGCATCCGGTAATAGGTCTGTTGCAATGGGAGATCAAACAAAAGCGAACGGTTATGCCACCATAGCTTTAGGTTTCAAATCTACCGCCAGCGGACAAACATCAGCAGCCATGGGCGACTCAAGCGTTGCTTCTGGCGCAAATTCAACTGCCATGGGTTCAAGAACTTGGGCTACTGGAACCACTAGCACAGCTATGGGTAAAGGTTGTGTAGCTTCAGGAAATACTTCGTTCGCTTCAGGCTATTATTCGAATGCCCTAGGTGAAGGTTCAACTGCCATGGGCTATCAAACAGGAGCAATGGGATTTGGTTCATCGTGTATTGGAACGGGAAGTGTTGCTTTTGGTGATTATTCAACTGCTTTAGGAGGTGATAATCAAACCATCGGTATCCATTCCACTGCCATGGGTTCCGGCAATCGATCCACAGGCGATAAATCAACTACCCTAGGTGAGTATAACAAGTCGCATGGTTATTCGTCCTTAGTAATAGGTCGATATAATGATACTATTTTAACTGCACCCGAAACAAGTATTCAGCCAACAACCCCTTTATTTATCGTTGGTAACGGTACGGGTACTAACGCTAGAAGCAATGTGATGGTAGTTCGTAATGACGGAACGGTGGGAATTGGCACAAACACCGCACCTGCTAAATTAACAGTTCAAGGTAATGGTACATCACCCGCTATTCCGGGAAATACATCCAATGGATTATTTAGAGTAGCAAACGGACCTAGCGAAGGTATTGATATGGGAAAAATGTCGAATAGTCCTTACATAGGTTGGATGCAATCTGGATATAATAGTACGAGTGCAGATCCAATGGTCATAAATCCAAATGGAGGAAATGTGGGTATTGGAACGGCTACAGCAGCTCCAGCAGCTACCTTAGATGTTAACGGAAGTATTAAATTAGGAACTAACGGTACAGTACTTGCTGCCGTGATGAAGTCATCTCCAACAACAGGAGCATCTGCAAGTATTGCAGCTAATACAACGGTTCAGGTTACTTCTTCTCTTACGAACGCTCAGGTAGGCGCCAGTGTTTTGGTTTCGCCAACAGGCACATTACCTGCTGGGTTGGTTATTGCTTATGCTCGTATTTCGGTAGCCGGAACGGTAGAAATTAATATACGAAACACAACAGGTGCCAGCATCACGTTGCCTGCAGGTGTAACCTTTAACATTACCGTTATCCAATAATTCATTTGTCTATGATAAGGAAACATAAAAATATGGTTTCTTTCATTTACCATATTCTTATTTGCTCATCACCACATTAAATTATGCGTTAAGCCAACGAAACAATTGGCAAACGTATCTGGAACCAAATTCATTTCGTGCTGAATGCCCAGGAATGATACTCTTTAAGAAGATAGAATTTCCTGGCAAGTAGATTTACCTAGAGCAATTTTCAATGTTGCTTCAGTATGCATACCTGTTGTCGGATATGCTCCTGTTTTCGACACTTCGCAAAATTCATTCTTTGTAAGGATATAATAACGATGGCTCATCAGTGATTGATGCTTTAAATAATCAGGGTTCTACAACGTATGCAGACTCTTTAACCGTGGAGCTACGCCCTATGTTTTAGAACATAGTTATACAGGTATCCTACACACCAATGGTTTGATCACTTGCTCTTTCCCGGGTACTGCCCATGGAAATAATTATTATATCATACTTAAACACAGAAACTCAACCGAAACCTGATCTTCTTTACCCATAACCATCTTGCCAAATGCAAACTATGATTTTTCTACGTCGGCAAACCAGGCCTTCGGTTCCAATCAAAAAGATGTAGAACCCGGCGTGTGGGCTATTTACTCCGGTGACATCAATCAAGATGGCGCGATCGATGTCTTCGATTACCTACTTCAAGATACGGATATCATAGCTAGTGTTTCAGGTTATCTCCCTTTCGATTTGAATGGTGATGGTAGTGTGGATGCATTCGATTATTTTGTATAAGATCCGAAAATCGTGAATGGAACTAGAATGGTAACACCCTAGTCAAATTCCAATACATTTTTAACTCCAACTGATTATTCCGATTTGTTCAACTCCAATAGATAGGTTATTGAATATCTTCTGATTTAAATGAATAGCATTCAATAGGATTAGTATAGTATATTAGAGCAAATTCTAACCCAATACCTAATGAAGTGTTACTACTTAACCATTATTTGTTGCATGTTGTTTATTAGTGTTCTGTCACAAAATAATTCGGTTGATACTCTATTTAAAAAACTACATATCCATCCACAAGAAGATAGCATACGTTCTGAATTATTAACCGATGTGGCTTATTTTTTTCGTGAAAGTAATAATTTACTTACCATTAAGTATTTGGATGAAGCCAAACGAATAGGAGCCAAGTATAACACTACAGGTTTTGTTGGGGGACGAAATTTAGATTTAGGAGAAACATATACAACGATGGGCAACTCTCAAAAAGCAATGGAATGTTTTTTAGAAGCCGAAAAAATATTCATTAAAAATAATAATACCAAACAAATTGTAAAAACCTATAGCGACTTAACCTTGCTGTATTTGAAATTAAATAATGTTACGAAAGCAAAGGAATATATAAGTAAAGCGTGTAAATATATTGATGAAAAAAAACCGAATTTTCAATTATGCATAGTCTACAGTACGATGGGCGATGCCTTTATGCAAGAAGGTTTATATGATTCTTCCATATTCTATTTAAATAAAATTATTGACATTGCTCCCAAAATACCAGATAGTGAGTATTTTAAGGACGCTGCTGAATCAAACATAGGGTTGATTTATAAAAAGCAGAAAAAATACAATCAAGCTATTGATATTTTCAACCGTACGCTTTCCGATCAACAGGTTATGAATGATCCTTATAATGAGGCGGTTGTTCGAAATAATTTAGGAAGTACGTATTCAGAAATGAAAGAGTATTCAAAGGCTCAATTTAATTTTGATAGTAGTATTTCTATCTGCAAAGCTATTGGGATTGAGTTTTTACTAATTGAAAATTACAAGAATTTGGCAGGTCTTTACGAGCGGTCAGGTGATAAAGCATTAGAACTTAAATATCTTAAACAGTATCACGCTTTAAATGATAGTATCAACAGCAGAGATAATCAAAATCAATTAAACCAGTTGGAACGAAATTACTTTGAAGATGCCAAAGAAAAATTACTAACCACTCAAAAAGAAAAAAGTAAGCGATCTAGTTTGATCGCTTTTTTCACTGGTTTGTTAGCCTTAAGTATTTTGTATTTTTATTATCGTTCTCGAAAAAAGAGTGCGTTGTTGAATACGCAAAAATTGGAAATTGAAAAACAAAATGTTGAGCTTGAAAAGTTAAATCATACAAAAGATAAGCTATTTAGAGTAATCGGGCATGATTTGCGAAATCCATTAGTATCACTATCCGCATATTTAGATAAAACTTCTCAACCCGATAACAAACAGGAGAGCAGTTTGACTTTAAAAAATGAAACTACAAAAGCGTTGCAAGATTCTATTGGACTACTAGATAATTTATTGACTTGGGCTTCTTCGCAGTTACACAATGAGGAGGTAACAAAACGTAATATTATATTAGATGATTTGATAGATGATGTATGTATTTCTTTAAAATCCCAAGCACAACTTAAACAAATTCAATTTAACATAGATATAAAAGAAGATGCAAATAATATAATCAGCAACGCTGAAATGTTGGCTATTATTTTTAGAAATATATTGACCAATGCTATCAAATTTAGTCATCCAGGACAAACCATTTATATCTCCTCTAGGCTAAATAACCATAGTCTATTATGTCAAATAAGAGATGAAGGTGTGGGTATGAACGCCATCGAATTGAAAAATTTACTAGAAGGTAAAATGAATATTAGCATGGGTACCTCACATGAAAAGGGAAGTGGATTAGGAATAAGTATCGTAAAAGATTTAGCGGATAAATTAAAAGTCAATTGGGAAATAGATAGTGAGGAAAACAAAGGCAGTACGTTTACATTATATTTTGATATATAAATAAAGCCAAGTGCTAATCTCCAAATCTTGAAATGGTTAATTGTCCTAGAGTATCCTGTAATGTTTGACCATACTTAGGCCCTATACCAAAACTTAACTGATTTAAGCAAACATGAGTGGTGCTGTAAGAAGTTATTTTATCTTTATTCACCAAAATAGAACGCGATATTCTTAAAAAAAAAGTCTTGCTTAATTGCTCCTCCAAACTTTTCAAACCTACCAAAACTAGATGTTTTTTACCATTGCTCATGTGCAAATGAGTAAAACTGTTTAAGCTTTCTGCATAAACCAAATCCTTATATTCAATTTTAATATGTTGCTGATTTTCACGAATAAAAAAATAGGATTTGGTATGTGATTCCATTTGTATTTCATGAGATGCTTGTGATTTAGTTTCTAAAAATTTATATATTCTTTTAAAAGCCTTAAGCACACGTTCCAAACCAATCGGTTTAATAATATAGTCAATAGCGTCTACCTCATACGTTTCCGCACCAAATTCGGGGTGGCTTGACACGAAGACAAATAAAGGCGGATTTTGTAATTGTTTGGCCAATTCAATCCCAGATAATTCCGGCATTTCAATATCCATAAATACAATATCAACGCTATTTTCTTGCAGAAACTGAAATGCTTCTAAAGGGTTCGAAAAACTGTTAAGGTATTCACATTGGGGTACTTGTTGCAATACTTCATCAAGTTGTTGCAAGTGTACTGGGTTATCATCAAGTGTTATGTACTTCAAATACATTCTAACAAATCTACTATAAAACAACATTGTGCTAGCAAATTAATGTATAAAATGTACGTGTTCAAATACTGCAGAAAGCGTTATAAATACTTTCCGCACAGGAGACAAATCAGATTGGTATGTTTAAACTTATCCAAATAATGACCTCATTAGATTCCTTTCGAAAAATAGGCTATTTGCTTTCCCAAATAAACAAAAAGGTGAACAAAATTGCTATGATAAGAATGGAAACGACTAGAATTCAAAATCGTACCCACCAAATTATGAAAGAAAACGAAATGCTTAACCTTGAAGTTCAGCTATTAGCAGATTATGCCTCTAGTATTTCGATAAAAGCGAATAAGATAACAACATGATTAAAATACTTGAATTGTAGCTTTAAATACTATTTACCCTTATCTACATACTTGCCAATCGGGTAATAGGCAACCACGGATAATTTTATTGTCTAAACTTAAACCACCATGAGCAAAATAATTACTTCCCATCAAAGAAAATATACAACTAGCAAAATATGTACTTCCCATTTTATTTTCAGAAAAATAAGAGTACTTTGTTTACTAGGCGTTTTCCTTATTGCAGGTTTACAAAGTATTGCAACCATTCGTTATGTAAAAACTGTAGCTACAGGCACCGGTACCGGACTCAGTTGGACAAATGCTTCAGGCGATTTGCAAGCTATGATAAGTGCATCCGCGGCAGGCGATGAAGTGTGGGTTAAAAGTGGAACCTATTTACCAACTAAAGAACCGGATGGCACAACAAATTCTAGCCGAGACTTTTGCTTTTACTTAAAAAATGCGGTAAAAGTCTATGGCGGTTTTGCTGGAACTGAAACTGCAATAACGCAACGGATAGAAGGTAGTAATATAACCACTTTGAGTGGCGATATTGGCACTCCAAATGTTACAACGGATAATGCCTATCATGTGGTATTTTCTTATAAAGATAGTGCCAATACAGTGCTTAATGGATTTACAATCCAAGGTGCTAACGCAAACGCTTCCAGCAGTCCAACATATATTATTGAAGGTGTCGGTATTTTACTTTATAGAAATAGAGGTGGTGGAATGTTGAATATGCGGTCTAATATGATTGTTGAAAATTGCCAGTTTAAGAATAATATTGGAAGCGCTTATGGTGGAGGAATATTTAATGAACTTAACGACTCTACAAAAATTAAGCACTGCACTTTTACAAATAATACAGCAGGTATAACAACCGGAGACGGTGGTGCAATTTGCAATGAAGGAGTCGCCATAATTGAATCATGTATTTTTAATAATAATTCAGCCAGCTACGGTGGTGCTGTAGCCAATAAAGATTCTGTCAATTACTCCAATTGCTTGTTTTCAAATAATACTGCAGAGGTTGGTGGTGCCATGATGAATGCCATCAATAATAAATTTGCTATTGTTACCAATTGTACTTTTTCAAGCAATATTGGCACCATTCTTTGTGGCGGCATCTACAACGTTCAAATAGCAGGTTTTGTAGATAAGATGAAAATCAAGAATTGTATTTTTTGGAACAATCAAACCGGAACACCAGCAAGTGCAATTGAAGAGGGTGCTGATATTTGGTACTATACACAAGGCACAGTTAATATTTCCTATTCATCCATGCAGTTGCCTTACAATACCACCAATTATGCAACAGCGCGCTATCCATTAATTAATAGTAGCAATAATGTGTTTGCCGTAAACCCTATTTTTGAAAACAGTAACGATCCGGATGGTGCTGATAATATATTTGGTACTTCAGATGATGGCCTTGCTTTACATGAGTGTATCAGTCCTTTATTAAATATTGGAACAAATACAGGAGTTAGCTCTACGGATATTACAGGTGCGGCAAGAATTTTTAATACTACGGTTGACATGGGCGCCTATGAAAATAGTTCCACGCATGAAATCAATATTAAAGGAAATGGAAATACTATTGCGAATGGAGACTTAGCTCCAAATACAGGCAACCATACTAATTTTCAAAATGCAAGTACAACAGGAACAACACAACGCACATTTACGATATTCAATACCGGAAGCACCTCATTAACTATAGATAGTATATCGATAGATAATATTACTGCCGGCGGAAATTTTGAAGTGAGTGGAATTACGTTACCTGCTACTATTGCCGGGTCTGCATCAACAACTTTTATGGTAACATCACTTCCAACTACGAGTGGAACTAAAACTGCTCAAGTACACGTATACAATAGCGATTGTGATGAAGCCAATTATACCTTTGCCATCCAAGCAAACGCAAATAATGCCGCCTGTTTACATTTTGACGGTGTAAACGATGTGGTAGATGCCGGAACTACATTAGGCAATTTTGGAACGAGTGATTTTACCATTGAAACCTGGTTTAAAACAAGTGACTCTGTAAATATGAGTTTGATCAGTAAGCGTAGCAGTTGCAATCATACCAATTTTTGGAGTATGCGCATTGTTAATGGAAAAGTATCAAGTGAGTTAGATCAAAATGCAAGTCAATTAAATTATGGTAATTTGCTAAGTACGCTTGCATATAATGATGGCTTATGGCATCATGCCGCGTTTGTACGTGATGGAATTTACATTTATTTATACGTTGATGGCATATTGGTTGATAACGATACAACAGCTGCCACTACCAATATAAGCAATACGACATCTTTAAAAATTGGCTATTCGCCCTGCGGTTATTTTAATGGCGATTTAGATGAAACAAGAATTTGGAACAGAGCCTTAACACTTTGCGAAATTCAACACAATATGAATTGCGAAATTGTAACAACAGCTCCATCTTTATTAGCAAATTATCATTATGATCAAGGCTTAACAGGAGTTAATAATTCAAGTGTTACAACACTAAGCGACGCAAGCGGAAATAACAATACAGGCACACTACAAAACTTTGCTCTAACCGGCTTTACCTCTAATTGGAAAGATGCAGGCGCAGTAAGTACGAATTGCAGTGCATACATTGATAACGAAATAAATGTACAAGGTAATGCTATGAATATAGTTGATGGAAGCACGGTAACGTCTACAACAAACTTTACTGATTTTGGCAGTGTGTCTTCTCTCACTTCCTTATCAAGAACCTTTACCATACAAAATAATGGTCTAATGCCTTTAGCTATTTCTAGTATCACAAAAAGCGGAACGAATGCTTCTTTATTTACGATTGGTACTTATCCATCAAGTATTGCTGCAAACAGTTCGGCAACATTTACGGTAACCTTTTCGCCGAATTTTGTTGGACTAAAAACAGCCACTATTACTATCAATAACAACGATTGCGATGAAGATGTTTATACTTTTGCAATACAGGGAACAGGTACTTGCACTAATGATACTGTTATGAATACCGTATCAGCTTGTAACAATTATACGTGGGCAGCAAATAACATATCCTACTTAACAAGTGGCATCTATACGGCATCCTTTATTAACTCAACAGGATGTGATTCTATTCAAAAATTGAACTTAACAATATATCAAAGCCAAACACCCAAAGCCTATATACCTAATTCAGGTTCTAATAATGTTTCGGTAATTAATTTATTAACCAATACTCTAATTGGAAATATTAATGTTGGTGATAAACCTATTGGTGTGGCCGTCAGTAAAGATGGTAATCGGGCATATGTTGTTAATCAAGAGTCCTCTAATGTAAGTGTTATCAATACACATGACAATACCTTTATTGGAAGTTTTCCTGTTGGATCATCTCCAATAGGCATTGCTATAAGTCCAAATGGAAATATAGCTTATACAGCAAGTATAGATTCAAATCTTGTAACGGTAAGTAATACATCGAGTATGACAACCATTGCTACTATTGCAACAGGTACCTCACCATTTTTTGTTGCCATAACTCCCGATGGGAGTAAAGTTTACGTTACCAACAATAGTAGTAATACTGTAAATGTAATTTCAACAAGTACCAATACAATTACCGCAACAATTGCTGTTGGCAATTCGCCACGAGGTATTGCAGTGAGTATCGATGGGAGTAAAGTATATGTTGTTAATTCTGGTTCAAATAATGTGAGCGTCATCAATACGAGCACCAATACGGTGATTGCTACCATTCCGGTTGGAAATTTTCCTATCGGTGTTGTTGCAAGTCCTGATGGAAGCAGAGTGTGTGTTTCGAATAATACATCCAATACGGTTTCAATTATTAATACAACAAGTAATACAGTTGTTTTAACTATACCTGTTGGTACAGCACCACGTGGTGTTTCTTACAGTAATGATGGAAGTAGATTATATGTAGTGAACACTAATTCAAATAATGTAAGTGTTATTAATACCTCAACCAATACAGTAAGTAATACGATTGCTGTTGGCAATGCGCCATACTCTGTTGGCAATTTTATAAGTTCCGAATTAGTTGATTCAGTTATAAGTTGTGATACCTTTACTTGGGGAGGAAACACTTACACTGCCAGTGGAACCTATACGCATACATTCACCAATGCAGGTGGATGCGATTCCTTTCAAAAAATAGTATTGACCATTAAAAACTCAAATACGGGTTCTAGCTCTGCATCATCATGTAACACTTATGTTTGGAGCGGCACAACTTACACTACTTCCGGTGTTTACACAAAAACGTTTACCAATGTTGCAGGTTGTGATTCGGTGCATACCTTAAACCTCACAATTAATCCCTTACCAACAATTACCATTACAGGAAATGGAATTATTTGTATCGGCGCTTCAACTACATTAACCGCAACTGGAGCAGTAAACTATTTATGGATGCCCGGTTCTACAAGCGGAACTATTAGTACGGTTTCACCTTCAAGCAATACCATCTATACCATTACAGGAACCGATGCCAATGGATGTTCTAAAACAGCTACTAAAGTTGTAACATTAAATGCATTACCAACGGTTGGATCCACGGCATCGGCTTCTACTATTTGTAATGGGGCCTCTGTAACTTTAAATGGAACCGGTGCAATATCTTATTCCTGGTCTGGTGGAATAAGCAATGGTATAACTTTTATCCCAATAGCAACAACTACTTATACGGTTACAGGAACTAATGCCAATGGTTGTACAAAAACTGCCACTAAAACAATTAGTATTTATCCATTTGTAAATCCGGCTGCAAGTGCTACACCATCTACAATTTGTTTGGGCGATACGCTTAGCTTATCTGCTAATACAATATTAGGCTTAGGAAATGATACTGCATTTTATGAAGGCTTCGCCAATAATAGTCAAGGTTGGACATTGGATACTGAATGGCAAATAGGTGCAGCAACCACAAGTAGCGGACACAATTACGGTATTTCGGATCCAGCAGCAGATCATACAACAACCTTGGATAATGGAGTAGCCGGTGTAATTATTGGAGGAAATGCCTCTACTGCTCTGCACGCAACGTATTATATCACAAGTCCTGTGATTAATTTATCAAGTTTAACAACCGCTCAATTAAACTTTTGGCGATGGCTTAATAGCGATTATACACCCTTTATGCAAAACCTAATTGATGTTTGGAATGGTAGTACCTGGATAAATATTTGGGCAAGCAGTGGTTTTCCTGGCATTCTAGACAATACTTGGAATTTACAGAGCTATGATATTACACCTTATATCAATGCCGCATTCAAATTCAGAATTGGGCATTCAGTAGGAAGTGCCAACGCATTTATGGTAAGTTCTTGGAATATTGACGATGTTAGTATCACCGGCTTAGTACCTGTTGCGCCAAGCATTACTTGGACTGGACCTTCAAGCATTACTTCGCCAAATACAAATACGACAAGCGCAATACCATCCAATTCTGGAATAAATACTTATACAGTTACGGTAAATGATGTTTATGGCTGCACGCATACTTCAACTGTAAATGCAACTGTAAATAATTGCGGTGGCAGTATTTTAAATTTAAAATTATTTATCGAAGGTTATTATGCAGGAAGTGGAATGATGCAATCTGTATTAATGAATCAAGGTATTGGCAGTAGCGGCACGATATGCGACTCGATAGATGTTGAATTACATGATGGAATAAATTTGGTTTTAGTTGATCAAACAAAAACTATTTTAAATACCGACGGAACAGCTACTTGCAATTTTACCACATCGTTAAACGGAAATTACTATATAGTTGTGAATCATCGTAACGGCCTACAAACCTGGAGCGAAAATCCTATTTTAATCTCAACCAATACAACCTATGATTTTTCTACGTCGGCAAACCAGGCCTTTGGTTCCAATCAAAAAGAAGTAGAACCCGGCGTATGGGCTATTTACTCCGGTGACATCAATCAAGATGGCGCGATCGATGTCTTCGATTACCTACTTCAAGATCCGGATATTGTAAATGGCAACTCCGGTTATTTGAATACCGACTTAAACGGTGATGGCATTGTTGATGTTTTTGATTATTTGGTAATGGATCCAAATTTAGTAGCTGGGCTTGGTGCAATGATACCATAACTGTTTATTTAGAACGAACATCATCTTACTCCTATAGCGTTTCTTTAAACCCAAAGTATACTAGCATGATTTCTATGGAATAAAACCGTCATAGTAAGGTACAACTAAAAAGATCAATACAACACCAGCTTATCTTATGGATGCCAATTACTTCGTTTTCTTTTCTTGAACAATATTATGTTGCAAAGCTTTCACCGCTGCTTCCGTACTTGAGTTCACTTGTAGTTTTTCAAAAATAGCTTGGATATGCGAACTCACCGTTGGAAATGAGATATTACATTTAGCCGCAATCATTTTATAACTGTAACCCTCCACAAGCAACGATAGTATTTCATGCTGACGAGAGGTTAAATTAAAATCGGGTATTTCTTTTTTCTCGTGCGGACTATTCACCATGCGCAAAACCTGTCGGGCTATACTGGGGGTCATAGGTGCGCCTCCTTCAAGTACTTCTTCAATCGCTTTCAGGAGGTCGTTGGGTTTAGCTTTCTTCAAAATATAGCCATCGGCTCCGGCTCGAATGCTGTTGAAAATTTTCTCGTCATCTTCAAAAGCCGTTTGCATGAGTATTTTAAGATCCGGATATTTCGCTCTTATTTTTGTAACTGCTTCAATGCCATTTACATTAGGCATTTCAATGTCCATTAAAACCACATCAGGGTTGGTATTTATAATATTCTCCATCACCTGGCTACCATCACGAAAGGTACCCACGCACTCGAAGCCTTCGGATAAACTCAGTAATAGTTCCAGTCCTTCTCGTCGTATATCGTTATCGTCGAAAATGATAATTCGCTTCATCATATCTTCTCATTTAATTCGAATAACAAAATAACGTTTCTTAATTTAGAATGCCTATCGTAAATATTCATGAGATAGGTTTAATTAAATTCTAAAGGTTAATCGAATTGAAGTGCCTTGATTAGGTGCAGACCGAACTTCCAGTGTACCATTTATTTCTTTTGCCCGATGTTGCATATTAATGAGTCCATTCCCCCCAAGAAAGTTTTGATTATTCTTTTCCGTCAAATCAAATCCCTTTCCATCATCCTTAATTGTCATAGTTAGAATACCTTGTTGCAGTTTAAAATCAATCCACACATTTTTACATCGAGCATACTTTGCGCTGTTGTTGATAGCTTCTTTAAATATCAAATACACTTGCTTGCGCTGTTTCATATCGAGTTTAAAATTCGGAATATTATTATTCGAATCCATGTGTAATTCAAATGGTGTAGATTCGGAAAGTTCAACAGCATAAATCCTGATTCGATTAATTAAATTATCGGCAGTATCGTTTTTGGAATTGATGGTCCAAACAATATCACTCATAGTTTCCATAACTTCCGTGGCGCTATCGCTTATTTTACTGAGTACTTGATCGGCTTTCGGATTATTAGAGATAATTCTTCTTACGGATTCACTGAAGATAGCAATCGTACTTAAACTACTTCCTATTTCGTCGTGCAAATCCGAGGCGATGTTATTACGCATAACAAGCAATTTGGTATGTTGATTAAGACGGTATCGATAAAACGCATAAAGCAATCCGAACACAATCAAACCAACACTTAATCTAAACCACCATGTTTGATACCAATCTGGTAGCACCCTAATTTCTATAGAAATTCCCTTGGTATTCCATACCCCATCAGTATTGGTTCCGGTAACTTGTAAAGTATAGGTGCCGGGTGGTAGGTTAGAAAAGGTGGCCTCATTTTTTGTAGAAGGCTCCGTCCATTCATTATGAAAGCCCAACAATTTGTATTTATAAAATTTCTTTTTATTGCTTCTATATTCCAAAGTAGCAAAAGAAATAGTAAACATATTTTGTTTCGGATGAAATAAAATGTACTTGGCATAGGCGATCGGAGCAGGTAAAATAGTAGGATTCGCTTTCCAATCAATTACTTTATTCGCAATACTGAGTTCAGTAAAAGCAAGGGATATTTCCTTTTGTTTTTGAAGAACAACTTCTGGTTTGAAAATAGTATAACCGCTTACACCACCAAAATATAATTCGCCGGTTTTCAATTTTTTAAATTCTAAATGATTGAACTCATCCCCTTGCAAACCATCTTCGGCTACAAAATTCAGAAATGACTTCGTGGATGGACTAAAGCAACTTAATCCCTTGTTGGTACTAAGCCAAAGGTTATTGAATTTATCGGAAAGGATACCATATACCACATTATTAGGCAAGCCATCTTTTTCGGAATAATGAATGCATTTTCCTGTGGCAATTTCCAAACGACTAAAACCCTTTGAGGTGTAACCTATCCATAGATAACGTTTTGGTTCCATTGGGTCCGGACACACACACCACAGTGAATTAGCCGCCAAGGACATTGAATCGTTATCGTTATGTTGGTATTTTCGCCACTGCTTCGCAGAATCAGGAGCCTCTGGTTCAAAACGAAATAAACCCATATCGGTTGCTAAAAATAAAACCCCTCTATCATCGCTATGAATACTTCGAATGAATTCAATTTCTCTCAGAAAATTTCCAGTAGGCACTCGATATTGTTTTAACTCCGTTCCATCTTCTTTATTCATTTGCTTTATAAGACAATTATTACGGCCATAGTCTCCAAAAATCCAAAGTCGATCCTGTTTATCGTTGTAAATGAAGGTATGCGAGATCATAGTGTTTGTAGTAGGAAATCGTTTTACCTTCTTCGTTGTTGTATTATAGAAAAATAATCTACTCATGGGTAAGGATGCAGTTTTCAAAAACAACCAATAGTTACCGCTGGTATCTTCTGTAATACTATTAAAGGTGAAATACCGTTTTGTAAGTTCTTCTAATTCCGAACTAAAGCGATGGATCCGTGGTGTGTCTTCGGTAAAAAAAATATTCCGATAATAACGTACATCCTTGGTATCGAAATTACTTTTTTTATTATCCGAAATGATAACTCCATAGCCATTCGTTGCAAACCAACGTACACCATTAGCATCGATATAAGCACTGATTATTGCGAACTTGAAATCTACGTTCTTAAAATAACTGGGTTTAAACTCACGCTCAGATACATCTAATCTATATTGTAATCCATCACTTGCACTAATAAACATCATGCCATCATCCATCATTGAAGGCGTGGATGCAATTTCACCAAAGCTTTTTTGAAAAATCCTTTGTTTAGATTTTATATCGGTTATAGTAATTACACCATGACCAACAGCAATCAATTCATGTTCATTTTTTGGATTTTGACTTAAATAAATAAGTTCATCCTTACGGTAAGGTATTCCCAGATCGATCGGTTTAAATCCTATGGCATTCCATGTTCTACTGGATTCATTATATTTGAAACGAACAATCGTATCTACATTACTCACCCAAAATATTTTGTCTTTCATCCAAAAAACTCTTGTTGTAGGTGATGGATCTGAATTCAAAGAGGAAATACTGTCTTGATATCTAAAGTTGAATGAGGTTGAGATGTTTACCTGATTAGCATTGTAAGGAAGAGCTATTTTGATTGGAGGCATTTCAAAAAGAAATACATTGTTAAAGGTATTTAGATACATCTTCCCCTTACTGTATTTCATGTCATGAATACCGCCCTCTGCTTTTACATTTGGAAAGGGTATAGGAAAAAATCGTTCCGTTCTCTTATCAAAAAGATACATGCCCTTGGCTCTTATGGCTACCCAAAAATTTTCATGCTCATCTTCAACTATGCCCGATATCATATTATCGGGTAAAGAGAATGGGTCATTCGGATTGTTCCGATAAACGGTTACTTTATAGCCATCATATTTATTAAGACCATCATTGGTAGCAAACCACACAAAGCCTTCCTTATCTTGAATTATTGAAGAAACAAAACCTTGCGATAAACCTTGGTTAACACCAAATAACTCAGCAGGTATTTCTATCGTTGAAGCTAACTTTTGCGATAGTGCCTCGTGATAAGGTAGCAGGAAGGTGAATAAAATGAAGAGTATTCGCAAGGTGGTGAATTGGTGATACAATGATAAGAAAATTGCATGGATTATAGCTGTTAGATGTTCATGCTTAATGGCACATATAGGTAATAAATACTCCCAGAAGTTTTCTTTATGAATTGCGAACGTAATTGCCGGGTTATATTGATTTACATAGGTTGTAGAAAACTTAGTTTTAGTTTTTGCATTCCATTTGATTTCATAGGCATTGATTTCTCTTGCCGATACTTCTACTAAATCAATTTCGGCTTGTTGTGTATTTCTCCAATAGTAAAGCTTCTTGTCTTCCTGTAAATATCGAATGAGCTTTAGCTTTTCAACAATAAAAAAAAATTCCCATAACCCGCCAATGTCTTGCCTGTTTTGAATAGGTTGAAACGCATTGATAATGGTATTCCTAACACCTAAATCGTAGAAATAAATTTTAGGCTTAGCACTAATTTCTTTTCGCTGATTGCTATGAAAAGGCATCCGTTTGAAAACAACCTAACTTTTTTCAAGCAAGTCAATATAACGCATAATAGCTTCTCGATCCGCATGGAGTAATCGTAAAAGTAAGTCCGGTTTTTTTAATGTCTACTAATTCAAGCATACCCTTTTACAAATAACTTCAGGATAAACGCCATAAAGGAGCAAATCAGCCAACTGTTTAATTTGGGTTGCAACTTTAAAGTGAGCAAACAGTTCGCACCAGCAGACTAGAAATAAGTTATTACCTATGAAAAGAAATTAACCTTTCAAATCAACCTATGTTAATCTCACCATGCAAAGTAAGTAGTTTAGGTGCGCAGTAAAACAACGAGTTATTTATTTTTGTCATATCCCCACTCAACCCGCAACATGTAATCTGTTGCGGGTTTTTTGATTTGGCAAGAAAAATTCTCACAAGTAAATGAAATGTTGAGATAGTTATGAAAATTCAAAAAAAATCTTCCTTATCAATACTATTCTTCACATGCTATAATCTTTTCACCATCAAGCCGAACTAAGAGTCCAAAAATCATTTAGGTAAATTCTCTGTTAGTGAAAACTCGCAACCTCATTTTCTATCGCAACTTGTTTACTAAATTTAGTTCGATAGTCGATAGGAGTTAAACCGGTAATTTTCTTAAATACATCTCGAAATGCCTTTGTATCGGTGTAACCAACTTCATACATAACTTCAGAAACATTTTTTAAGGAGGCTTCAAAACTTCTTTTAGCGGCTTCGATACGTACGCGCTGTAAATACTCCAGCGGACTATTGTTGGTTGCCAGTTTAAATCTACGCTCAAAGGTTCTTCTACCCAAACAACACCGCTCTGCAAGTTGGTCCATTGTTATTTTTTCCTGATAATCCTTTTCGATATACAATTGCGCTTCTATTATCTCTTTATCGCGATGCTCTTTTTGTCCCTGAAAAATCATAAATGCTGATTGATTATTCCGATCAATATCGATAGCAAAGTATTTAGAAAGCAAGATGGCAATGTCTCTACTTGTAAATTTCTCAATCAAATACAGAATAAGGTTCCATAATGAATGAGCGCCTCCACTGCTATAAATGTTGCCTTCGTCGGTTATTACGGCTCCGTCCATAATTTCAACTTCCGGATAACGTTCTTTGAACTCGTTATAATAAGCCCAATGGGTTGAACATTTTTTGCGATCTATTAATCCTGTTTCAGCCAATAAAAATGCACCAATACATAAACTTGCCAAACTACTACCCCGGTAAAATAATCGTTGAATAAAAGGTATAGCTTCTTGGTTGGCATCGATTGCTTTTTGAACATCGCCATAAATTGCAGGAATTATAAGTAAATCTGTTTTCTTCAAACCCTGTAGTAAACGATGCGTTCGAATACTGTATTCTCCGTCATTCGTATAAATACTATGTTCCAAACCAACATATTCAACTGTAAATATTGGCTTCTTGCCAAAAGCCTTTAAAAAATCATTCGCAGTTTTAAACGCACGATATGCCGGCGTGATGGATTCGATAACGGCGTTCTCAGGTACAAAAACAGCTATATGCATCTCAGAAATTTTACAACAAAAGTAAGTAAATCACATGTCGCAATCACACCTATATATTGTCTATTTTACACCACTTCAAAACGAACCATTGACGTCACTTTTGCATCATAAAATAATAATCTTATGGCTCACGTAGCAATTTATTTGAATTTTCAAGGTACTACAGAAAGTGCCTTTGAGTATTACAAGTCTGTTTTTGGAACCGATTACTCAGCACCGATGTTACGCATTAAAGATCTCCCTCCAAATCCTGATGCTCCACCGTTTTCAGAAAGTGATTTGAATTGTATTATGCATGTGGCACTACCCATTATTGGCGGCACTGAAATAATGGGTACCGATATGCTAGAATCGTTAGGACATAAAGTTGTGGTTGGGAATAACACAACAATCAGTTTGCAACTTGATTCGAAAGAAGATGCTGACCGCTATTATTCCGCACTTGCTGAAGGTGGTAGTGAACAGGCTCCTATGCGTGATGAATTTTGGGGCTACTGGGGTTGCTGTCTCGATCGTTTTGGTATTCGTTGGATGTTTAACGTAATGAACCCTATAAATAATTAATAGCATGTCAAAGAATAGTATCAAACTACACCGTATTTTTTCGGCTCCTGTAGAACGTGTTTACCGAGCTTTTACCAACCCGTATGCCACCGCTAGTTGGCTGCCACCGTATGGCTTTGTGTGTGAAGTACAATCCATGCAGGTTGAAGAAGGCGGTTCGTTTAAGATGTCGTTTATCAATCTAACAACCGATAAGGCGCATTCGTTTGGTGGTGAATATTTAAAGGTAGTACCTCAAGAACGATTGCAGTATGTTGATCGTTTTGATGATCCTAATTTACCCGGTGAAATAATTACCGAAATTCTGTTTAAAGAGGTGCTTTGTGGAACCGAAATTAGTATTACGCAAGATGGCATACCATCTGTTATTCCGGTTGAAATGTGTTATCTCGGTTGGCAAGACTCGTTAGATAAATTAAAACGATTGGTAGAACCGACGATACCTGATGCATAGAAAATAAGTATGACGAATGCAATGTTTAGTGCCTTTCATCTAAGCTTCCATGGAAATTGTCGTGAAGCCATGCAATTTTATCAGTCGTGTTTTAATGGCGATTTAGAAATACAATTAGTGGAAGAAGCTCCTCACAGTGAGGAGCTTCCAACTTGGATGAAGCATTTTGTATTGCAAGCTATTCTACGGATACCCGGATTAATGTTGATTGGGTCGGATTTGGGAACACCATCCGATTTGAATGCGTCGAATCGAATAGCCATTCACCTGACCATGTATGACGAAAGTTATTTTTCAGAAATAATATCAGCTTTAACTGAACTACAAAGCCAACATATTACTTCACTCTACAAAACTGATAACCGTGTTTCTTTTACGGATAGGTATCATATCACATGGATTATTACGTTGCGTAAATGCTATGTTACTTTATGAACAGTTTCTAGCTTTATACATATAATTTATTACGTTATACTCACCATATTCTAAGGTATAGCTGCACCAATTCCGTCGATAATATTCTGTTCCATCACCAAATAATCAAAAGCATCTACAGCTCCATCACCATTTACATCGCTCGACAAATAGCCATAGCTACCATTAATAATCTCAGGTTCTAAAGTAAGGAAGTCGAATACATCAATGGCGTTATCCTGATTTATATCGCCGGAGTAAATAGCCCATACATTTGTTTCAACCTCACGCTGATTATCTCCAAACGCATTTGCGGATGTGGTTGTAAAATCATAAAACGTATTGTATTGAAACGCTATTGCCGACGAAGTCCACGTTGCAATAGAATTTCTATGTTCCACTAGAATGTAATAGTTACCACTAATATTTTGAAAACCAATTAAAGCTGTTCCATCCGTATTCAATAAGGTTTGTCCTTTCGAAAATAAATTCAAATTACTATCGTATAAGGAAACAGTTATTGTATCCGTAATACTATTGCCAACCGGCAATCCTTGATTTTCTAAAGCGGGAGTCATTTGTTGATTTCCGATATAATATCCCTGTATAAAAAGTTTCAAATGCAAATTAGATTCATCAAGCAAACCATTACAATTTTCATCGATGCTGTTACAACAAATTTCTTCCGAACCGGGATGTATGAGCGAGTCATTGTCATTACAATCGCCACCTGCAATAATTTGTTGTGTAAACCCTATACCCGGTGTTGAACAAGCGTACACCACATTCCCTGAATAATAACCATCACTATCATGATCTGAATACCAAGCAGATTTTTCGATGAATAACACGGTATCCTGATCAAATGTGTAACTCTTATTCGCATCAACTACTTTCATAATCAGCGTGTCGTTTGTAAATTGTAATGGCATCCAACTATAGTTAAGATCATTCGCATCAATTTCCGGAGAACTATAAAGAAGAGAACCTTGTAAGGATAATATCTGAACTTTAACTGTACTTACACTATGGTGCGACCAAATTACAGTTAAAGAATCTGCACCACATAGCACTTCAAAAGGTTGAGGCGATATAATTTCTACACTGTCTTGTAATCCGTATTGTACCACCACTTGGGCACTGTCTTTTTGCTCATAATTGCCTGCCGTATCGCTTGCGACTGTATAGAATCCATAAATGCTTCCCGCTACCCCTGCGAAGTATGCCGTATCGCCAGCCTGATAACTTGCGTATAAATTGAATGGCCCATTTTCAGATTGATAATACAAATTTATGAAGGTAATACCTGAACCATTGATGTCGTCGTTACCGGTGATATGAATCGGAATTGTACTACTTAATACAATGGGAGGTAAGCTATCTATCAAACTAAACGGATCTTGCGCATCTATCGTATTCTTCCATTGGTTCGTTTGTATGGCAGGATTAACATCAAAAACAATGTCTGCCTTTGCGGTTATTGTATCACCCGATTGATTGGACGATTTTGGTTTCACAAAGTAACTCACATAACCTTGTCCGCTGCCGTTACTATCGTTAATCGGTAAGAAGGCTCCACTGAGTGTATTAGGCGCCAAACCAGTTAACGGATCAATGGTTTGTAATATCCAAAACAGCTTACTATTTACCACATCAATACCGGCCGTAACTTCTACATCGTAGTTCAACGAATCGTTTAAGTTTATCACTCCTGTATAGTTCGGTAACGAAGGAAGAGGATATTCTTGATTTTGAAAGTACACACTACCTAATCGGAAGCTGGTTGGATCTAATTTGGCATCGAGTGGCTGTGTAACCTCTACACGCTGACAGGCCGCTGTGGCCAACAAGGAGTCGTTTTCAAAATGAATAGTGTATTTCATGTCATCCGATCTTCTTATCCATCGCATGTTCGTATCGCCGGCTCCAATAGGACCAACAATCTCATTCGGATCCTTTGGTGTGTACACCATGTATCGTCCGCAAATTTCCTTCACTGCATCTACCGATGGTCCACCGCAACTTCCTGATACATTATTACCTCCTTTCGCTATTGTTCCTAGTGCACCTGCTCTGCTATCAATTTTATGTAAACTCTTACCGAATCCAACAATAGCCTTTGCACAATCCAAACCCGGAATCTTTACATTCAAGCAATCTTCCAAAATATCAATTCCGCATTCAACTACTTTTTGAGCTATGATTTGTCTGTTTTTATTACCCGCTGTAGTAACACCATCTAAACTCCCTCCTTGTAACGCAACTACTTCAAGTGCGTTCTGCATACAGCTAATAGCAGCAAAAGGACAACCTATTTCATCCAAAATCTTTTGACATAAATTCACTTGATCGATGGGAGGTGTAGTAGAACAACCCGAACAACCCGCGTTTTGAGGAACCAAGGGCAATGGATCCATGCAGGAAAGAGCGTTTGTGCAGTTAAAAGGTGCCGGACAACTAATACCAGCAACACAGCTTGTTACATTCACCAAGGGATCATCGGCATCACCTACTTCATCGTTGTCGAAATCTGTTTGATTCGGATTTTTTACGAACGGTGCATTATCGATCATATCAGGCACACCATCGTCATCACTATCTAAATCCGTAAGATTAATATTCAAATCGCAAGCATCGCCAAACCCATCACCATCGGTATCTTGTTGAGAGGGGTTGTAAGTATTCGGACAATTATCTTGATCATCTTGCACTCCGTCATTATCATTATCTAAATTCAAATCGGAGCCTTGACTTCCTGATGGAAAGCCGGCACCACCTGCGCCACCACCCGACATACCGTTACCACCGTTACCGCCAGGAGAATTTGCTCCCCACCCTCGGCCGCCGTCGCCACCAGGTTGGTTGCAGTGATTCGATTCTCCATTACCACCGGGATAACCGGCAATACCGGGGCCCCCATCGCGTGCCGGTAAATTACAATCACGTTGCGCGGCTATAAATTCAACATACAAAGTATCTTCCGAGGCATTGATCGATGTTTTAAAATTACCTCCATAGATATTATTTACTGAAGCGAAAAAATCGCTGTTTACTATAATTTTCGAACTGTCGTAACCATAAATTTTGCCTGCGCAAACGGCAACAGGCCATTTGTAATTATGCCACGGTTCAAAACTTGTTAAACAGGTAAAATCTCTGTTTGCAGGACTTCTCGAAACGGCTACTAGTTCAAATGGATGCATGGCGGATGAAGTAATGTAAATATCACCGGTGCTTTTCAACAGATCCCAACCCAAAGGTTTTCCGGCTTGTGCACCAAGGGCATAAGTTGGAACATTTATTTCCCATCGATAAATATCATCCGATTGAAACACAATCGTGTCGTATAAAAGAGTACCTATGGGAAGGCCGGGATCAAAATCGACAATCGTATTTGCAATTAAGCTGTAAGCATATTCAAAATCCTCCAACGTAGTTATACCTTGTCGAACATATTCTTCCGCAATCAGTTTATAAAAGTCGTGTGGGTTAGCAAATTGTTCAATCAATTCCGGATGATGGTCTGGCAGATAATCTAAAATGACATTTCTTGTTTGCTCGGCAGAATAAAAGAGTTTTGCATAGAATACATCCTGACTGATGGCTGTGTATCGGTTACCATAATCTATGCTCTCAGGCGGACAAGTACTGGTTACCTTAACTTCAGCGCTAACGCCTGGTGCAATATTGTTGAATTGCTTATTAAGATATTTTGGTTTTAAATTGGTGGTCTTTAAAATAGGTATATTGGTATTCCCTCTATTAGTAAGTCGAGTAATGAAAGCAACCGGTTTTCCCACGCGCCGCTCACCTAAGCATTGTACGGAATATTCTATCTGGAAAGCTTCAGCTTCCACTACTGTGATGGCATTCTGAAGTACAAAGCTTGTAGTGTTATTCGTAATTCTAACATCATAAATATCTCGATTCACTGTACCCAATTTCCAATCTATATCCATTTCCATTGTGCTTCGATAATTGCGAATTGTTCCAGTACTAAATACCACATTATTCTTCATGAGCTCGATTACAGAATTCGTTCTAAAACCTGCCCCTTTGAAGGTGGTAGTTACATAGCCTTGTCCGACAACATGTTCGTTTATTTCCAAAATCGTAAGAGGTAAAATATCAACCTTGATTTGTAGGAGTTGAGAATCGGCGGAGGCATTCAAATTTTGAATCATAAAATAATAATAGCCCGCTTGTGTTTCCGGTAAATAAGCTACTTGATCCGCTTCGGATGGGTTATCCGCCATAACGTCAGCATTACTCAAATTAGGCACTGCATTGTATTTCGCATAGATAATATTTCTTGTTTGGTTACCGGAAAGTTGATGTGCTGTTATCGTAACATCCTTATCAAATGGCACCTGCACTTTGTAATAAATGCGCTGACCATTTTTCATCGATCGTGTTACTGCACTTCCAATAAAAATTTCATCCACATCCACGATAATACTATCGGCACGTAAGGTATCATTCGCTAAACTCATTTCTGGGTAAGCTGCATTTGTATTTAATCGGAGTTCAGGAATTAAAACGCCAGGGTCGGCATCACGCATCATTGCTTGTACCGTTTCGGTAATTGTATCTCCTGGAGCAATCATTATCGTCTTTTCATCAAAATGAAATAGAAAGTCGGCATTGGATGACGACTGTATGAGATGAATATCATTGCGTAATACTGAGGTTAACGATTGTATTCCTGAATTGGTGTATCGATAAGTTACACTTACCGGATCGCCCAGGTGAAATTGGTTAGCGGAGAAGTTAAAGGAAACAGGAAGTAAATCCACACCGGCATTTTGGATAACAAAAACGATTCTAGACTTTGCGTTATTGTTTTCATAAATATCTTCATGAACATCATCTCGACCGTCGGTAGTGATATTGATAAAACGATAGCCACCAGCATCCGATGGAATTTTTACGAGCATACTATCCGTGTAACTAGCACCGGGCAAAAGCGTGCGCTCTTCGAATGTACTTCCTAAATGATTACTTTGGGAGAAACTAGTAACGCCCATAAAGATTCGATCCAAAATAGATGATGTGTTGCAGGTGCCCGGGCCGTAATTTTTAACCGAGTACTTGACCCATACTAATTCATTTTTATAAACAGAATCTTTTAACTGTATCGATTCTACGCGCAAATCAGGTGCAGGCGGTTTAATATTAGTAACAAGGGTTTTAAATGGTTTGGCTACTACACAAGTATCATTCACAATTGTATTACCCGAATTTGGTATTAAGATAAAATAGAAGTTTCCGGTTGCTGTACTTTTTGGAATAGTTACGTTGAAGGATTTAGTATAAGATTGTCCGGCAGCAATAACGCCTCCATTCGGAACAGCTTGTAGTTCCTTATCCTCATAACCAAAAATAGAATCGGTGGAAAGATATAGCTTGTCGTACCAACCCGAGTTATTCGACCAAGTAGGATCTGGACCTGCATTTGTAACCGAATAACTTACCGCATAGGTGTTCCCACTAATACTCGAAACCGGAGTTTGACATTGCGTTACAAACACATTAGAATAGGTTACTGGTGGAGCTTGTGCAAACAAAGAAACAAAGCCGGAAGTATTATTATTTTCACCGGTATGTTCATAGAGTGTATTTGTAGCATCGGTAGAAAGAAAGAAATTATAGTGTTTGGCAACAGGTGGTACTTGAAATTGAATCATTCGATTAATTGAATCACCAACATTCATAGGCGAGTAAATCGTTTCGCTCGCCAATGTTTTTAGTAGAATGTCATTTTGTGTGGTATCAAAATATTGTATAAAATTTTGAAAGTAGTTTACCGTTGATCCTATACCTATATTCTTAACTGTATACGACATAGTAACCGATGTAGAGACAAGGGCAGTATCCGCAGAAAGTTGCACGTTTGTAATTACTAAATCAGGATTAGGTGTAAAAGCAATCGAGCAAGTATTGCTGCTAATGGTCGTATTATTATTCTCATCCAAATATTCAAAAACCCGATTGGCACTATCGGTAATTACGATTACATAATAATTGCCAGATATACCATTCGGTAAATTAACGGTTAGGATCCCTTTATAGGTGCTGTCTTTTAGCAAGTAACCAAATCGGTTATAATTACCTAAAAACGTTGCACCTTGTAAACTATTTGTGGTATTTATGAAAACCTTGTCGGTCCACTGAGGTTCCGCTGTTAAGGTAACACCTTGATTTTTTACCTGCCACTGAACGGTAAATGGTTTTCCTGAACTAGCCGTTGGAGCAAACCAAATGCTATCCACCACTAAATCGGAAGGTGGTAATTGTGTAACTTCTAGCGGAACCGCACTTTTTGTAAGATTATTTTGAATATGATAACCTTCATTCACATACTGCGATGCAGCACCACTTGTATTTAATTTTACATAGAGGTAATAGGTATCAGACAAGAAATTGGTGGGAACTCTGACTTTTCGTTGAACCGTTAAACTTGAATCTTGTTTAAAGATGATTGGGTTGGTTGCAATACTTAATACCGTTTTTACGCCATTTGGATAATAAAACGAAGTATCATTTTTCGTATTGGTACTTGTAAAACTTCCCAGAGCCACAGCGGAATCTTGGAAGGTAGGAAATTTCGAAATGAAAATCTGGTCTTCCCAAGTCATAGGTGGTGTATCTAATTCGCCATCATTCATGGTAGTATAAGTTACTATAATACTGTCGCCAGCAAAGGCATTGGTGGGAGTACCAATACTCGAAATTTTCAAATCAGGCAACAGCGCATCAAGCAATGTGATACTGTCAATATGAATATTGTTATGGAGATTTCCTTCTTGAATAGCTAAGTTGCCTCCTGTTTTAATAAGCAGGTATCGCTTTCCCGCTGAAGAAGGAAGGATTAATGATTTCTGTTGAATGTAAGTTCCTCCTGCATTCAGATAACTTAAGTTCGGATAAGCGGTCACTTGAATAGCTGTATTCCATACCGTATCTAAACCAAGTCGTATTTCGTCGTACCAGGCATAACCACTCGTGCTGCCTTGCATAGCATTGTTTTTTACTTTCCAACTTATATTCACCGGTGAATTTTCATAACCTAAGGGTTGCACATTGGATTCGGTAACCGATAAATCGGGAAAAGTTGTAGTAAATGATGCTGTATCACTAAAGAGTGTATCGCATGTGTTCGCTGTAAGTAATTGCCAGAAATAAGTTGAATTGTTTAAGAGATTATTTATCGTGAACGTAGTAGTTGCACTCACATTAATTCCATTCATCGGTCTTGATTCGGAACTAGGCCAAATAAATAATGCAAGATAATTTCCACCTAAACCGGTATTCCAAGAAAAAGGATAGGGAATGTTTACCGATGGATCTTGATGTGGTGGAAGCCCAGGTGTTGCTGTAGTTAGCGATGATGCCGAAATAACATCAATTGTTTTACTATATGAAACAGAACAAGCGTAAATATCGGTAGCGCTTATCGAATAGGTCGTTGTGGTTTGAGGATATACTGTTATGCTTTGTGTGGTATCACCATTCGACCATGAACCTGATGCTAGAGGCGAACCAAGGGTAAAGGTGATTGGTCTTCCATGACAAATGGTATCTGTGTACGATGTGGTTACAGGAGGTGCTGTGTTGCCTACATGCAATACCAAAGTATCTTCTACGCTACATACGCCATCGGTTACATGCCATATTACCTGATGGTCGCCAGTAGATAATCCGTTTATCACCGAATTTGCCACATTGGCATTGGGTGTAAAGGTGGCACCGGTGCACGTCCAGTAACCACTTGCGCCGGGTTTCATTTGACCATTAAGTTGATAGCTACTCATGCAAATAACTTGATCGTTTCCGGCATACAACAAGTTATCACCACTAAATTCATCGGCTCCTAAATCGGGTGTCGATGAACTTCGAACTTGTCCGTCGATATCCTTATTCACTGCAGTAAAAAACTGACCTGCATTATCCAGGGCGCAATTGGCTTCTTGAAGGAGATGCAAATTGGTTGAATCGTTTATAAAATGCGGTTGGACATTTTTAGAATTCGCATCTTTATTCGTAATTGACTTCCATTGTGTAAACGACAACGATGTATTCAACGGACAAGCTCCTAGGGTTACAGCGTTGCTCGTGAATAAATTATTATAATTACAATTTCCTAGATCGCTATTGATGGATTCCAAGGCAATTGCAAAATGATTTCCAATACCCCCGCGAAGATTACTAAATAGATTATTCTTAACAGTATCGAAGGATGCATTGAAGGATATAAACCCTTTGAAATAAGCGTATGAATTTCCACCGCTTCCCGTTCCATTAATTAGTACCGAATTATGAACGGTTCTAGAATTTGTTGAATTAATATTTCGGATACCAACAATTTCAACCGGATTTGAATATCCCGAATTACTTAAAATAATGATGTTGTTGGCAACCAAATAACTTCCTGTGTGCATTACGATACCCGTTATTCTGGAATAATTCGGAGAACTTGTTCCGGCATTTTTTAAATTATAAATTTCATTATCCTGAATGATTGCTATTCCCGAGGTGAAAATCCCTACAACACCTAATTGATTCGTAGTAGATGCATTGGCACACACAACACCGTTAATAGAATTTCCTTTAAGGGTTATTGGTACACTTTGAACACATCGTATAGCACTAATCGAAGGGTTATAATCTGATGTAGAATTTAAGGTTCCCATGCTAGTTATACCTCGAATTTTATTGTAATTGCATGTTATCGCATTCCCACCTTGTAATAAAATTATACTTCGTGGGTTATCGTTTACTGTGGGTTCTGAAATATTGTAGAATTCATTGTAATTACATTGAGCAGACAAACTACTACTTTGTGTTAAAAATAAGGGGTAGACAAGTCGGCCATTTAACACCATATCATTGAGTGTGTTCACATCACCTATTCGGTTACTATCTACCGCCCAACCGCCACTTACAGCATAAAGCAAATACACATCTGCATTGTTGTGCACGGTAGTAATATGTTCGATAACATTTCCTTTCATTATGCTATTCGTGCCATTATAAACGGCATCAATCATAGATACACTTGTAGGAGCTGCAGCGGTAATATTGGCTAGATAATTGTTTTTAACAGTCGCCGTTCCGCCAGCATTGGGGTGATAAATCCGAATAGCATAAAAGCGATTGCTGCTTCCTGTTGGCGTAGACGATGGATAATAAATATTTCGGAAAGAATTATTCGAGAAATTGCAAACCGGAGAGGCAGTAAGTTGATAAACCAGTAGTCCTTCAAAGGAGTTACGTCCCAAAGAAGAAATATCATTCGTTACAAGAGGGTTTCCAAATTGGTTATCGAAAATATTCCAGCTACATTGATTGAATTCAAAGAACTTTTCACCTGTTGAACCTGGCGTATTATCTTCCATATTAAATATTTTGTTTCCTTGAAAGAGAGAAACTTGTGTAGACGCACTAGAACAACCTATATAGGAAGCTCCCAAACCGTACATATTCATTTTAGTTCCACCGGCATTTGGACTTGTTCCACCAAAATAGTTATTCGTAATTTTTAGTTGAGCCGTATCGGTCAGTTGAATATTAAAGAATAAGGAAATACTGTTTACATTACCACTCGCTTCATAAAAATGATTACCATCAAATTCCCATAAGCCTCTACTCCCCTGATCACTCATTTGAACACCCGTTTGCAAATTTTGGAAATAGTTATTAAGAAAATGATTGTCTTCATTTTTACCAACCGGAATCGCGTTAAAGGTTCTTACGCCAAAGCCAAAAAATTGTGTATTAGTCTTAGGTCGAAAGGTTGAATACGAAATGGTATTATGGTTATTGCCTCCGGTTGCGCCTGATTGACTATTTAAATAAACACCACTACCATGATTAATTAAAAAATCTACACCTATGATGGTATTATGTTCAGCCCCATTTTCAAAACTTAAACAATTCGAATTTTCACTTGAACTCGAAGCAATCGTTGATTTAAGTGCAAGTCCTCTCGTTCCCAATACTCCTCCCAAACTACCATTTATAGTAACATACTTCGCACCATTCAAGGTAATGGCACCCTTCAAACTTCCATTCGGTAATTGTCGATCTATTGTTAGAACACTATTTTGATCATCCCGTAATTTAATCGTTAGCGGTGTGAAAGTAGTGCCTTGATAAGTAATATCAATCGGCCCTACTTCGTTGTTACTGGTATAATTTGCTTGTAGCTCAAAGGTAATTGCGCCGGAAGTTCCTAATGAATTTAACGCCGCTAAGGCCTCGTTGATACTCAGATAAGGACTCTGTGCATTTAGATAAGTAGTTCCTATTGGTGCGGTATAAGAAGAAGACGGTCCAATACAATACACACCATTCGTCAAAGGTTTATTACCAACGGCAATAAAAAGCCCATCGGAACTCAACAAATCGTCTACCTGTGCTTGGTTGCACGCAACCGTGGTAGAAAGTAATCCGCCATATAACACAGAATTCAACCCGGAATAGGAAGAGATCGCATTCGTTAACGAAAGAGCCAATTTAGATTGTGAAGATAATAACGGACTTAATCCGGATGGACCAATTTCAATCTTATTGATGTTCACTACATTCCATGTTGATTCGGTTTTTAACACCCAATAACGGTTCGCTAAACTATCTCCCACGGTTGCTTTATCCGCACTTCCAGCTGGTTTTGTTTCATAGGCTTTTGCGGTTAACAGCACCGGCCCCGCATTGGTAGGCGTAGCTAAAGTAACATACAAAGGTTGATATGAATTACCTCCAATAGGAAAAACGATAGTTTCATGATGAGTTGCACTATACGTTTCAGTCATAATTTTAAGCGTACCTATAACATAACTTGTTGCATTTCCTGTAACAGGTTCATCACTATTCAGTTGAAGAAAAAAAGTACTTGTATTCAGTTTACCATTCAGAAGTTTAAATCCGTTATAGCCTGTTACAATCAATGAATTATTTAAACTGATGCTAGCATTCGAGGTTGTATGCAGTGTTAATTTCTTTAAGGATTGTATGGAAGTAGGAATACTCTGCGAAACAACGCCATTTAAGTAATGAAGCTCTGCGCGGGAACCTGTTGATATACTTCCCGACAACACCGTTATAGCGTTACCCTTTAGGGTTAACGCATGATTCAAATGCATTGTACCGGATGAAAGTGTTAATGTACCATATACCGTGATATCCTCACTACTGCTCACTATGGCGTCAGATTGAATGGTAAGATTGTTCACGGAACTATCAATACCCAATTTCATTTGTTGATTACTAGTACCGTTAAATACATAGTTCGCGAATGGATGAAAACTATAGTTGGAGAAATTTCTAAGCGACCCCAATTGCTCATTTCGGAGTCCGTAACTATTTTTTGTATGCAAGGTTGCTCCAGAGAGCAAGGTGAATATGGAACCATTTATACCGGATTCTCCTTCTATAAAATAATTATCAAAAATCAAGGCTCCCGCAACTATGAAGCTAGGAGCTGTATTGCTCTGATTATCATTTAAAATTAAATTCTGATCCAAGGTTATGCTATGTCCGGATTGGATCGTACACGAATGTGTACCATCACTCGGAGCTACGGTTGCGGCTATCCAAGTAGTTCCATTTGCTGACGTTTCCCAAATACCGATATCGCTAAAAACACCGCTATTGACAGTTCGATACTGGATTGAAAATAAACAATAGGAAGAACATATTAGATAGGTTAGCAGTAAGATCTTTTTCATGAGCAAATAATAGTTTAATTGTATCTAAGATAAGTTTACCTTAGAAGGTCAAACATAACTATATCGATGATTTCACTCAATCACCAATATTGGTAGTATCTATTTCAAAGCTTACGAATACCTTTGATAATCCTATGCATAGTGAAAAAATTAAAGTCATTCTTTTCGACGATAATGATGTGCTTCGTGAATCATTACAAGAATTGTTAGCCGATTCTGAAGAGGTAACCCTCGTTGCCCAATTTGAATCGTGTGATAATTTACTATATCACGTGAACCACTTTAATCCGGATGTAATTATTATGGATATCGAAATGCCCGGCATGAATGGCATAGAAGCAGTGCACGTATTAAGACAATCCGGTAGTCAGATACCCATACTCATGCAAACCGTATTTGAAGATCAAGATTCAATTTTCAATGCCATTAAAGCAGGGGCCAATGGTTATCTTCTTAAAAATTCAAAATTTGATGATATTCTAAAAGCAATTAAAGATGTTTTTCATGGTGGCTCACCCCTATCGGGGGAAATAGCCAAAAAAGTTCTTCTTCATTTACAAGCAGAAAGTAGTACTAAAATAGATTACAAACTCACACCGAAAGAAGGAGAGGTATTACAGTACTTAGTGAATGGGTTACCGTATAAGCAAATCGCCGGAAAAATGAATATTACTTATGATACTGTTCGATCTCACATGAAAAAAATCTATGAAAAGTTACACGTAAGCTCCATGACGGAAGCCGTTATTGTTGCCGTTAAAGATAAATTGGTGTAGCAGCATGAGAAGGTTTGCTTGTATTGTTGTTCTATGCCTTAGTATTTTTTCTTCCTTTGGAAAGGATAAAGAACTAGATTCTCTTCTTCTATCGTTGCAACATTGCGAAGAAGATACGCATAAGGTAAACTTATACATTGCAGTTGCCCGTAAGTACTACGATAAAAGCATGTATCAGGAAGCGTTACAAACAGCTGACTTGTTGTATCAATTAGCCACTTCCCTTCGCTATGAAAAAGGGCGAATTGTTTATTTCAATTTAACCGGACGTATTCAAAAAAACTTAGGCGATTATCCGGAAGCACAACATCGTTATTTAAAGGCATTGAAGATGAGCGAGGCCTTAAAAGATACGGAGAGCATAGCCGGATCGTATAATAACCTTGGTAATTTATTTATTCTGTTAAATCGGAATAAAGAAGCCATGCATTATCTACAACAATCTTTATCTCTTTATAAGCAAATAAAAAATGAAAAAAAGATGGCCTACCCGCTCAGTAATATGGCGAAAATATTTGTGAGCGAAAAAGAAATAGATAGCGCTGAAGTTTATTTCAAACGGGCATTAAAGTATGCCATAACCTATCACGACCATTATGAAGTTGCGCAAAACTATAAACGATTAACTTCGATTGCTATTCAACGCAAACAATTTAAACAAGCCTTAGCTTATTGCGACAGTGCGTTAGCATTAAGTAGCAAAAACAATTACCAATATCTCATCGGTGATATGTATGACATGAAAGGCAAGTTATTTTTTGAACAAAAGAACTATGCCCAATCGCGCAAGGCGTATGAAGAAGGCAAAGCCATTTATGAACAATTAGGAGTAAAACCATCTCTAGTAAATAGCTATAAGCAACTTTATAAGATAGATAGTTTACAGGGTAATTTCAAAAGTGCCTTTGAGAATTTAAAACTATATCAGCTCTATATCGATAGCATTTCCAATACCGATAAAATGGTGGCACTAGAACAACAAAAAAACAAATTCGAATCTGAGCGTTTGGTAAACCGTCAGCAAAAAGAACGGGAGCAATTTGTTCGAAATAGAAACTTGTTAATCGGGGCACTACTCGTTATACTTCTGTTCGGAATTATTTTTAATTATTATAATCGTGAAAAGCAAAAAATAAAAAATCGCTTAAGTATCTTAGAAACTAAACAACGCATTAGTGGCGATTTGCACGATGAAATTGGAAGTGCTTTAAGTAGTTTAAATCTGCAAACTGAAGTTCTGAAAAGTAGAATTCGTAAGCAACAAGACGTTCGAGAGCAAGCCGAAGCGATAAGTAAAACAATTGGTACTACCATGAGTCAGGTAGGTGATTTAGTTTGGAGTTTGAATTTAGATGTACGTTCAATAGATGATATCATGTCGCGCATAACCTCCTTCTGTACGCTTGCTTTGGCAGAAAGCGACACCGCATTTGAAATTAGTAGCAGTAACAACGCAAACGAAGTGAGCATACCACCCCTAACAGCCAAGGAGGTTTATTTGATACTAAAAGAAGGTGTAAACAATGCGATCAAACATGCGGTGGCTTCGAATATCATAATTCATTGTACCTATTCCAATTCCTTTCTTGAATTTACGATTAAAGATGATGGCAAAGGATTCGAATCTTCTAACGCCAAGCTTAATTTGGGTGGCAAAGGAATCAAAAACATCAAACGAAGAACAGAACGAATAAGTGGCGTGCTAGATATTACGAGCGCACATGGAAAGGGTTGTACCTTGTTATTGAAAGTACCTGCTTAGGGTTCAAACACATTCCTTCATAAGGTACATTACATAAATAAAACCGCCTCAAACAAATTGAAGCGGTTTCATTCGGTTGATAGGAATTAAGGTTTAGCCATATTGATTCCTAAAACAATGTTTGATTCCATTACTAAATAATCAAACGTATCTACTACACCATCTCCGTTTAAATCGCTTAGAAGGTAACCAAAGTTTCCAGCAATGATATCAGGTTCAAGTAAGAGGTAGTCAAAGGCATCGATGGCACCATCCTGACTAATATCGCCGGAGTAAATAGCCCAAATGCCGGGTTCAACCTCTACCTGATTATCGGCATACGCTTGAGATGCAGCCGTGGTGAAGTTATACGTTGTAGTAGGACCAATCAGTACCGGGTTCGCACTCCACGTTTCAATAGCATTGCGCGTTTTTAGTACAATATAATAGGTGTTACTAATAGAGGGGTACTCTACAGGAATCCATATTTCTCCATCCTTGGATAGCAAGCTCATGGTTGACGATACGGCAGCATACGGAAATGCAGCATCATGTAATTCAACTAAAATACTATCGCAATCGGTTAAGCTTGCATTCAAACCTGAATTATTCAAAACAGGTTGCATCGCATGTGTTGTAAGGTCATAATATCCTTGAATGAAGGCTTGCAGATTGAGTGAAGCTTTAGGCGCTGTGTTTATTTCTCGGATTACATGATTTAAAGCATCCGCAAAAACAAGATTACCATTTGATCGGAAGGCCATGCCAGCAGGTGCATTTAAGGAAGCAAGTAAAGCCGCACCGCCATCACCGCTATAGGCAGCAGTACCCATTCCGGCATAGGTTGCAATTATACCTGTACTTACATCTATCTTTCGAATTCGATAATTATAATGATCGCTGATATAGAAGTTCCCTTGTTTATCTTGTGCAATATGAGTAGGTCGGAAGAAGGTAGCTTGAGTGGCTAAACCACCATCGCCGGAATACCCTTGCACTCCGGTACCGGCCAAGGTTTGAATATTTCCTTGTCTGTCTATCATGCGTACACGATTGTTATAAATTTCATTGAAAACTACATTGCCACTTTTCGTTACAAGCAGTCCATACGACTCCCCTATTGAAACTGTGTTCGCAGGCAATCCATCCTGTGCATAAAATCCCGGGGTACCGTTTCCGGCTATTGTACTAATGATACCATTGTCATCAATTTTTCGGATCCGATAATTGTATCGATCACTGAAGTACACATTTCCGTAATCATCTACACAAATACCAAATACTAAATCGAGTTGAGCAGAAGTGGCCGGTATGTTATCGCCATTATAGCCCTGTGTACCGATACCTGCAATGGTGGTAATAATACCGGTATTATCAATTTTACGAATCCTGTAATTGGCGTCAGCAAAGTATATTGTATTATTCTTATCTACAGCTACACTTACCGGTGAATTAAGTTGCGCATTAATAGCCAAACCACCATCACCACCAAAGCCCGGCACACCAGAACCTGCAATAATTTCAATAGAACCATTCGAAGCAATTTTTTTAATTACATGATTATTATAATCTGCAACATACACATCGTTATTTGAGTTGATAGCTACACCAAAAGGATGATTAAGTTGTGATTGCGTTGCGTGTGCAGGCACAAATACATTGCCTGCAATACCGGTACCTGCAATCGTATTGATTGTTTCAATTACCCCATTAAAATAAACACTTTTGTTATTCGCATCGGTTACTGAAACCCAATACATTTGAGCTCCGTTATACGTTGCAATCGGGGTTGTTGCACCATTCGACCAAAGAAAAGTAAATGGTGGAACCAATAACTGTTGTTGCTGTGCCAATGGATTAACGGAAGCCTTCATAACAAAGGAGCCTCCATTTCCATTCACAGAAGATGATATGTTCTCTAAAATGATATAATCTTGAACACTTGCGCTTACATCATCAATAGCTACGGCATCAAAACAATCATTGGCCAGAATAGATAATGTTACATAATCATCTGTCGGATTAAATGCTGCAAAACACTCTTGCATCGACCAGTTCAAATTATTCGCATCGTTACTTGGATCTGTTGTTGACCTAATAAAGGATTGAACACCGGTGGGCACACCATTGCTTTCAAACGAACAAATAACGTTGAAATCTGCTTTATCATGATAACCTCCAAAGCAACCAGTACTACAAAACGGATAATGCACATATCCGCCATAGGCAGCATTGGCAACCATTACATGCAAGAAACGAGACGTTGGATTTCCAAGAGGTATTAAATCGCGTTGCGGAATTTCAAATCGGTTTTTAATTCCGTTATTCTTCCCATATAAACGAACAAAACGATTTCCTGAATGCGGATTACCGGTAAGTGGATTTCCTTCTTTATTCATATAATAAAACCATGAATCAAAACCACTGTATTTATTGATGGAATTTCCAGAGAACTTCCAGGAATCAATTTTTGTGGCGGTGTTATCTACATAAATTTCCTTTTCGCACGCAACCGATACACAGGTTGTACTACATTTTGGAATGGTATACGTTTCATTAAATACCACTGTATTGGATGCATGTTCAAAACCACCATTCGGAATTAAACTCACTCCTTCCTGTGCCCAATAATGCGGCGAAATGATATCTTCTACTACTTCAAATTCCCACCAACCATAAAAAGCACATTCCCCTAAATCAATAGGTGATGGAGAAGGATCGCCGGGTGTAATGGTATATGTACTTGAAGGACTATTTATTATATAGGCAGCACAACCGTTAGCATCGCTAACATTCAGCGAGTAGTTACCGCTCGACAATCCGGTTATGGAGGATGTAGTTGCTGCGTTCGACCATGCATAGGTATAGGGTGGTGCACCACCGGTTACACTCACCGATGCAGATCCATCATTACCATTGGTAACGGATACGGGTGTGGTATGTACGGTTGCTACGAGTTGCGCATCTGGTACTACAATGGAATCATACGTAACGCATCCATTCAAATCGGTAATTTGCCATAGATAAGTACCGGCATACGCATTTGCTTCCTGATAAGAAAATGGATTACTTAGTAACTGACTATTATGTTTACATCCACAATACAATGGATCTAACGGATGAGTAGCACATGTGAAGTCTGTGGCACAAGGCGGGTAATTCGGATTACAACATGTTTCTCCTAATTTTCGATAGAAGTAAACTTCTCCGGTTCTTCCATCACTGCAACCACCACTGATGTTAAGTGTATAGCCACCATTATTTCCGGTATTACACAACGTAGGTGTAATATTGGTGAAGGTTATCGTGGTATTACCGCAAGCATTTACTTTGGTATTGTTACTATAGGCGAAATTGGTGTTTACTATATCAGTTGTTTTACATCGATAGAAATAACTTTGATTGTCGCAGTTAACAGTTAGTATGTTTCCATTACCTGCAGGCACCCATGTTACTTCATCGATAGATTTTTCCCATTGATACACATAGTTACTACCTATATTATTACCGGTAACACTAAGGGTAGCATACCCTGCGTTTGAACACGGCGTCGTATAAGTTACATTGCTCATTCCACCTACCACCGGAATTTCAGGTTGAAGCAGTTGTATTTCATCACTGGCTATATAACCGTTTTGCTCTTGCACAGAAATGATATACTTATTGGCTTCGAGCATGCTGAGCGTGACCGTGGCTATTCCATTAAACCACGTTAACGGATTCTCATTCGGAACAATATGCTCTTCACATTTACAAATATTATTGAAGGTATTGCATTGCCAAATAGATGTTACATTTCCGTACGACCATGAACCTGTTTGTGAGCAGAAATACATAGGGGTGCAACAGGTAGGATTGTTAGGATTATCAGGTTGGTTTGTTCCGCCGTTACCATTACCATTCGTAGCACCACCCTTGGTAACAGTCAGACTTCGATTCGCATTATTACCTCCAACCACTAGCAATTTAAATTGTCCGTCTTGTCCTCCATTCGTACTGATATTAGATGCCATATCAAAATAAATATGAGGTGTGTTATCGGAAATACGTACAGCGGAAGAGGTAAAAGTTGAACTATTGCATAACACCTTTACACGGTAGCTGCCAAATTGCGATGCAGTGTACGTAGCGTTCGTTGCACCTGCAATATCGTTCTCATTTAATTGCCATTGATACGTAGCAGCGCCATTGGATAAAGCTGAAAGCACAACAGATGTACCCGGATAAGTACTGGTAGCAATGTCTGAGCTTACGGTAATATTTCTACGGAGAGTTAGTGTGTTTATGTTATTACATTGAAACTGTATCGAAGAAATTGAAATAGGTGTTTCAACAGAGTAAATTGGTTTCACCGAAATTTCATCTAGGTTATATCCATTCACCATTCCAAAAAGGGTACTCTTCATAGTTACCGAATAGAACCAACCATTATAAAAACCTCCGACAAAATTCGGATAAGGTTGTGTGGTTTTTTCATACTCCCAAGTGGTAACAGCAAAAACCCATACTTCAGGATTTACGCTAAAATCCCAATGACCAGGAACAATTACCTTTTGTCGAGAACGTTCCCATTGTATATGCGAATCGAATACCGGACCCGGATCAGAGGGGTTGCCTCCCGACCATGAACCGCCATTCGGTAAATAACAGATCATACTGCTGCCATTACTTGTTATTTCATGGCCTTGTTCAACACCATTCAAACGATAGGTAATATCTAATTGCGTTGCTGTTGTAAATTGATGTTGAAGTTGAACCTCAGTATCTGTTTGTTTTGTTAGAGCGATAGACGCAACGAGTTGATTGCTATTTGAACCTATACTACCGTAAAAATTTCGATTAACTGAACATCCGGCAGTGCCACTAAACTGATACCACTGATCAAATGCTTGACCATTTGAATGATCTTCCAAAATAGAGAACGAACCATTACTTACACCTTTTACTTCCAATTGATCAGGAAATAATGCCATTGTTGAATTACTTTCATTCGAATAACCAACCCCATCAAACACCACAGAAGAATTACTGCAAATAGTAAGATTTAATACATTCGTTATACAGCCATTCACTTCCGTATAGGTTCCTGCAGCATTGTATGTAATTCCATTAACAGGCCAAATATATGAATTGCACGCCGTTACCGATGTAGTTACTGTTGAAGGCACACAAGTATTTATTTTTATGAAGTAATCTTCAGTTTCGCCGTAAGAGAATGTGCTACATGCATCCATATTGGTAATAGGCGAATTATATTTCGATCGAACACGCATTCTTGTTATTCCGTTAGCAGCAGTTAGCGGAATGGTTAAGCCGCCGGTAAACTCATAATTACTTCCATTTAAAATTCCAATGGCAGTAACAAATTCATCCGCATCATGGAAGTCGCCATCCTGATTGAAATCAATCCACATACCCATGTATTCCGTACCTCCATTATGTACCGAAACAGAAAATTGAACAACCTCACCTGAATTTACTTCGGCCATTGGCATAAGATTCGTATAATCAGAATAGGTATTGTTTAAACAGGTACCACTGCTATTATTGATTGGGTTCGTTGAAGCATTGAAACCAACATAGGTAATATGATCACCTGCTGTACAATTCGTACTGGTTGGAATGCAGTAACAAGATGTTGGTTGATTCACTGCAATATGTATCGGAGTTGATAATGCTTCCATACCACTCGCTGTGCACAAAACCCGACATCGCATATCTATAGAAGTTACCACAGTATAGGTAGTTAAGTTTAAAACCGCACCCGGAATATCAGAGTAAGTTGTACCATCTGTGGAAATTTCCCATTGATACATTACACCTGATCCTGATGTTTGATTTTGTAAACTGAAGTTTACCACAGTACCTGCACAAACAGCTGTTTCGGTGGCAACTGTATTCCCCGGATTTGGAGTTCCGGAACAAAGAGAAGGTGCGGTAATATTAATCACATAATCCTCTGTTTCACCATAGCTGTAAGTCAAACAAGATGTCATTGCTGCTCCGGTAAACGCTTCGGCATTTATAATACGCATAGCAGTAACTCCGGTTAACGCATTCAACGGAATGGTAAAATTACCGTTGAGGGTTCTTCCAATACCTGGCACCGTAGAAACCGTAGTAGGTTCAGCAAATACTTTTTCGCCGGCATCTTGAAACGAACCGTTATGATTATAATCTATCCAGATAGCCGTACCATTCGTAAAAGGATTTGTACCACATGAATTTAACCCTAACGAGAAACCTACTGTTGATCCGAGTTCGGCATTTAAGGGTGTGGTTGATTTAAAGTTTGAATATCGATTCAAAATTGATCCTGATCCTGGTGCAGGAGTAACACAATCTGAAGTTTGAATAAAACTTCCTGAAGTGGACGTCATGGATACACTAAAAATATCTTCATCGGCAACATTGGAAGGAATAGAAGTGCAATAACAATCTACAAATGGGTTCAACATAATATGTATTGGCGTAGTAAAACCCGGCGTACCGTTATTGATACAACTTACTTTACAACGATATTCCCATTCTATGGGAACCGTAACTGTAAAGGTGCCTAATGATGCTCCGCTTATATCGTTGAAGGTTACCCCATCCGCAGATTCCTGCCATTGATAACTGATACCACTTCCTAACCCCGGGTTTTGTACGCTTAATACGGTAGTACTATTCTGACAAACCGGATTAACCGTGGCTAAGGTAGCACCGGGAACTGGTGGTGTTGCCGGACAAGGAAAACTACTATAAGCAATTTGAGTATTATACATTCTAGTTTGTGTTGAATAGGTACTTTGCGTTCCCGGAATGGCACTTGTGTTGCTAGTACCCATAGCTTGTGAAATACCCGTTGTGGTATATTCAAAATTAAACGCTGCTGAAGAATAAGGTGAGCTCATAGTACCTTGTGGAACCCATTCAATATAGCATTCTATACTGCCCCCGGTATACGTAAACGGAGTTTGTAAATTCCACATCCAATAACCTGCGCTTGAAGGAAAATTACTGGCATTCACGGTGGCTGAATAAACCTGAGTTGCGCTGCTTATCATAGTAGTCCAGGTAGTTCCTGAAGCCAAATTAGTTAGCGTGGAGTTTTTAAGATACACGTTTAAGGTCCATGCATTGCTACCACTGATACTAGCCACATTGGTTTTCTTATACCCCCATGAAGTAATCGTGGCATTGCTCGGAATGCCGGCATTATTCAATTGCGAGGTTGTTAGGAGTTGTACCGATTTTGAATGTAAAAACGTGCTCGTACTCGATGACCTATAAATTGGAACACCATTTGATCCGCCCACCGTGGTGGTGCCACTTCCGATAATAACAGATTGTGCGCGTGCAAAATTCACATAAAAAAAACTGAGTATAAAACATAATATTATACTTCTGCTTTGAAGGTTGTTAGGAAGGTAAAGGGTTGCTCTAGAATTGTACTGCATAGCTATAGTTTTAAAACATAAAACTATTGGCTTACTATGCTAGTTTAGAGTAACAATGTATAAGTATGTTATTCGATTGTATAACTGTGTAAATTACATTTTATGGTATTTGAGAAAGGAATCTATATTTAATTCATTCGTAATAGCACTCAAGTAATGAGCATTTCGCTCCGTAGGGTAAATGGTTATGAGTGTTGTAAAAATAGTTTTCTTACTAGCTGTTTTTTGTACATATGCCAGTCTTTTCTGAATGACGGAATCCGCATCAGCCTTCTTCATTACATATGAACCTTCATAAAATTTACATTCGATGATGTTCAATACATTGTCAGATCTATCAAAAATCAAATCTATTTGTGTTCCTTTTTGATTATCGCCCTGCTTCGTTTTATGAACAAAGGAATAGGTGGCATAAGAGATACCACTAAAACCTAACACAGCAGCTATTTCCGATTTATGCCTTAAACATAAATTCTCAAAAGCATAGCCAGTCCATACCTTGAATGACTGACTATTTAATAGTTCATTCGCTGTTTTATATTTTCCCTTTCCGTTCAGAAATTTTAGATAAAAGAAACTGTATTCATCAACTAATCGGTGAATGGCCTCCGATCTTTCCTTATCTATTGGGCTGCTAATATCAATAAAACCGCATGCCTCTAATTCTTTCAAAATTTTAGTTAAGCCTCCACCTGTTTCAAAGGATGCATATTTCACTATCTCCTGTCGGGTTAACCCCCTATTTTTCGAAGCTAATAATTTAATTACCTCAATATATTTGTCGGCATGCTTAAAAAGCGCATGGTATAAATTATTAAATTCATTTCTAAACAGTGCCTTAGGGCTCAAAAACAATTTATTCATGATTTGAGCTACACTTTCTCCTTGGTTTATTTCCTCCAGATAAAATGGAATACCTCCCATACACATATACAGTAAAGCCAAATCTTTCGGGGTGAATGAAATTTTTCGATTGGAAAGAAATAGTTGACATTCCTTTAATGTAAATGGATCAAGCCGGATATGATGATTCAGTCTATTATGCAATCCGCCACGATTATTTACAATCATATCGATAATCCATGATGTTGCCGAACAACACACAACAAGTATAATATCATTACGCCTTGTACAATAGGCATTCCAGAAATTGGTAAAAGCAGCAAGAAATCCTCCTTTATGCGTTTCAAACCAAGGAATCTCGTCTAAAAAAATTACCTTTTTCCTTGCTGATTGTAATCCATCAAGGTAATTTTCTAGCAAATGGAAACACTGCAACCAAGTTGAAGGTTTTGGAAACATTGTTTTACTTTGTTTACAAAGACTTAAATGAAAATTCTCCAGTTGTTGCTCCAAACTTCCATTTCTAAGCCCTGAACATTCAAAAAGAAGATGTTTGGCATATACATTTCTGATTAAAAAAGTTTTGCCAATACGCCTTCTTCCATATATGGCAACAAACTGTGAACGCTCCTTTATCAGGATAGATTGCAACAATGCAATTTCTTTTTCCCTTCCGATGATAGTCATAGTAAACAATTATTACTCGCCATAAGTACCTTTTTCAAACCACTTTTGGCGAGTAATAAACCCAAGTGGTCTACCCTTTTTTAACCCAACGTTCGAAGCGCGATAGAAAGTTATCCCTTCGATTAGCACTAACCGGTAACGAAATAACGGAGTTGATTTTCACTTCTCCCCCTCTTCCCTTAATATATTCATTTACATAGTGGAGGTGAATAATATATTTATCATGAATACGAACAAAATGTGCTTCCGGCAATAATTTTTCATACTCACCTAGCTGTCGCGACACAATAATCCGTTTTCCATTCTTCATATGAAAATGGGTATAATTACCACTACTCTCACAATAAATTATATCAGATTCTTCCACAAAAAGAAGTCCGTTCGTAGTTGATAATGCAATTTTAGATTCATCGTTATGTTGAAGTTGCTTACCCAGTAAAGTAAAAATATTCTGAGCAATACTTTTTTGATGAATCCGGTCGGAAGCTCGTTGTACGGTTTGTATCAATTTTTCGCGAACTACCGGTTTGGTTAAAAAGCCCAATACATGATGATCGAATGCAGCTAAGGCAAATTCATCATAAGCTGTAACCACAATCACTTCAAAATCTACCGGCTCTAATTCTTGTAAAAGTTCAAACCCATTCAGATACGGCATTTGAATATCCAAAAAAAGAAGATCCGGTTTGAGATTTCTTAATAATTCTATCCCTTGAAGGGCATTCGTTTCAGTGGCAACTACCTCCACATTCGAACAAAGTTGAAGGAGCATTTTCTCCAATAAAGAAAGATTATTTACTTCGTCGTCGATGAGGATAGCTCGTAATTTCTGTTGCATATAACGTTGCTTACAACGGGATATTCAAATATACGGTTGTACCTGAATTTTGAGGTTTATCTATCAACTTATATTCGATGTTATACAGATCAGCTAATCGTTGTATAATAGCCGAGCCTTTACTTTCATGCTTCTCTGATTGGAAATGATTCATGTTGTTAGCCTTCTCTCTACCGATACCATTATCATCAATTACAACCTGAAGGTACTCCTGATCTAATGTGAACTGTATTGTAAGTAGTCCTTTTTTATCATTCAAATTTAAAATACCATGACGAATCGCATTTTCAACCAAAGGCTGCAACATCATTGCCGGAATTTGAATTTGCTTTACAGGTATCGTTTTATCAATATGTAATTGGTATTGTAGTTTCTCCGGGAAACGCAAATTTTCCAAATCAAGATAATTCCTAATATAATTTATTTCTTCCTCTAAACTTATTTTCTGCTTACTAGAAAAGTTAAGGGTAGCGCGTAGTAAAGAAGAAAATTTGTCGAGATAAGTTTCTGCTTGAAGATAATTCTGATCATAAATAAATCCCTTAATGGAGCTTAAACAATTAAAAACAAAGTGCGGATTTATTTGTGCTTTGAGGGCTTCCATTTCCAAACGCTCTAAGGCCTGTTGTTGATGCAATTGATTGAATTTAGCTCGGTTTCTTCTTTTAATAGTAAGATAAATTAAGTAAGCTGCTACGGAGGTGCAAATAAGAAAGAGTAAGACTACAAACCACCATGTTTTATAGAAGGGAGGTAGAATAGTAATAACTAACTCTTTTTGCGCGTTAAACTGATAGGAGAATTTATCGAAGCATCCGAGCTGCAGCGTGTAAGTACCACTACCCAGCGCAGTTAATTCGATGGGTGTTTTATACGTAGTTTTTTTCCAGCTTGTATCAGAACCCAATAAACGATAAATCACCATGCGTGCATCGGCATTACCCAAATCAAGAATAGACGCCGTGATACTTAAGTTATTCTCATTGGAAGGGAGTTTAATCTGTTGTAACAAATCATAATTTAATTCACTTGCGTATTCTTGCTGATTAATTTTTATTTGATCGATGTACACCCTTGGTTTATAAAAAGCATGTAAACGGAGTGGTGGTTTGAAATAATTAAAGCCCGTCATTCCACCAAAAAAAAGAGTACCATCACTGGATTTCATAAAACTACAATTATTGAAATCCCAGTTTTGCACACCATCTTGTAAATCGTAATTCGTGATATGATAATCTGTTTTGGAAATAGAACTGATACCTCGGCCATGACTGCACCAAGCATTCCCTTCATCATCTAACAGCAACCCATAAATATTGTCTGAACTTAAGCCTTCATTTACATTGAAACGTTGTTTAATTTGATATTGTGTATCGAGAAGAATCAGGCCTTCATTACTTCCCACCCAAAATGAATTGGACGTGTTATTGTATGCAAAATATAGAATATCCAATTTAGGTAGTATCGTATCCAGCTCGTCCAATCTATTATTTTTGTTTAGTTGATATAGAAAAGCTGGTTTGTCGAGATAAGAAACCGCAACGATGCCATCCTTTAATTCGGCAAGCTGAAAAGCATTCTCGCGCATGGTGTTTGTAATCGAATGTATGGTTTGCGTTTCAGGATTATATTGCAGTACGCCTTTGCTAGTAGCTAAAAGTATCATCCCGTTTCGCAATATTTCTACATCGGTGATTTGTTTAATTCCACTGCCTTTGGGGTTACGAGCGATCCATTTTATTTGGTCGTTGGCATCCGTAAATAATAACATGGAATCTGTATTCTCCTTCACGAATTTTAAATAATGCCAAACACCTTTACGCGAATTGTCGTTGGTTTTTTGGTGAATATGCAATGCGCTATACGGTTCTTTTGCTGGTTGTACTTTATTCGTTTCTAAATTTAACGTAGCGCGATGGATGAGAATAAGATGTGATGGCGTTTCTCCAAAAGACGCAGTTCCGCCTGTGAGCATCTTACTTAGCGAATCGGCAATAGCAGGAAAAGCATACATCGGTTTCGGATGCACTTGAATGATATTGATACCAAAACCGGTACTTGACGACCATATTCGTCCACTTTTATCGAACCACAGGGAATGGGCTTGATGATTAAAAAATTTCAAGTCTTCTTTCCAAATTTGCTCTTTTGTTTGCGTGTCATAAACATACAATTGTTTTCCATCGGTATAGGTCAATCGATTATTATAAGAAGCTAACGCATGAGAACCAAATTGGTTTAAACCTTCCAAGTTCAATTCTTCCTTTCGATTATCACGAATGGAAAAACGAATTGCGGAATGAAAATAACCTAATAATATTTGGTCATTCGTTTTATCGTAATAGCTACATCGTACTTGCTCTATGTGACCAACCGGATAACTAAGCTGTTTGGTAATCGTGGAGAAACATGCCACCGTTGGTTCGAAATAAGGAAATAACCAAAGCTGTTTCTTACTATCAATAAAAGGCATCTTATAAAAAATGGTGTAGCCACTAATATATATATGCATGGGTGGAAGGGGCAAAAAGGGTAATTGTTGTTCTATGGCATGGGTATTGTTTTTTATATTATACGAAGCGAGCAACCATTGATTATTCATGTACCAAACAACACCGTCGGAATAGCCAATTACAATGATACTTGAATCAGTTTCACCAAAAGGATGTAATAAAGTAAAGTAATCTTGTTTTCGATGGTATTTATAGATACCACGCTTACTTCCAAAGTACATATTACCGCTATCATCTTCACAAATGCCATAACTCATGTGTAAAGGCGGACAATTTTTATAATACCGTTTTAAAGAATACGCTTTGATATACGCGCCATCGTAGCGATTCATATAATCCATGGCGGTGAACCACATGAAGCCCTTACTATCTTCAAAATGATTATAGTTAGCTGTTTGGGTAATACCATTAAAGGGTCCGAGGTGTTTGATTTCTTCAATACGGAAAGCATGATCTTGTGAAACCAATGGCATGGAAACAGAAATCAATAGTAAGAAAAGTAACGTGTTCCTCATGACTTTGAATATTGAAAAATACAACGAAGCGCGTATATCTTAAAAGATAACAACTAGAATTCTCAAAAGTGGCATACTAATATGGTTTCACTTCATTAGCCTTTATACAAGTTTACAATGCCCCTTTATCATTTAACCGAATTAAACAAAGAATAATAATAACCCTTATCAGATGAAATTTTAAAGAGCGATTTCAGTGTGATAGAGGGAATGTATAGGAAAAATAGTAGAAAGTAACTTTTTATTTCCGTGGCAAACTATCGTACATAATTCTAGTTCAATTCCATCCATCTCCTCCCGAATCCCTTACCTTTGCCCCATGCGAAAACTCGCGCGCTACATCCTCAAATATTTCTTTCAGGGAATCATTATCATCTCACCGATTGCCATTACCGCTTGGGCTGCCTATTCCATCTTTGATTTTGTGGATAGTAAAATACCTTACTTACCGCGTGGTTTAGGTTTTTTATTAATTATAGTTTCACTCATAATCATCGGTTGGTTAGGAAGCACGTTTTTCATTTGGAAATTTCTGATCGAATTTTTTGATGGCATTTTGGAACGCACCCCCTTCATCAAATTTATTTATACTTCGGTGAAAGAAGTTGTAGAAAGTTTCATGGGTGATAAACGCAAGTTTACCAAACCGGTTTTAGTGCGCGTTCGTAACAACCCTGAAATTTTTCAAATCGGATTTATTACACAAAAAGACCTTAGCAAATTAGGCCTCGAAGATAAAGTGGCAGTGTACATGCCCCATTCATATGCCGTGAGTGGTTTTCTTTATATTGTTAATAGCCAGGATGTAACTTATCTTAAAAACACAAACCCTGCCGATGCCATGAAGATGGCAGTGAGTGGTGGCGTGGCTGGTTATGATGATGAAGAAGAACGTTCTCTTAAAGAAAAACTCGGACAAACTAAACGTTCAACGAGTACAACCCAGATCTAATTTACGCGTATCGTTGCATAAAATCCTGTAATAAAATCGTAGCACTAATTTCATCTACAAGGGCTTTGTTTTTACGGTCTTTCTTTTTAAGTCCGCTATCAATCATTGTTTGAAAAGCCATTTTAGAAGTAAAACGTTCATCCACCAATTCAATTGGTTTGCCCGGAAATTCAATTCTAAAACGATCAACAAATTGTTTAACCAAGGGCGTAGCATCGGTATCTTCATTCTTCAAAGAACGAGGTAACCCGATTACAACTTGTTCAACCTCTTCTTTCAAAAAATAATCCTTCAAGAAGGTAAGCAAGGTTGTGGTATCTACGGTACACAAACCATTAGCGATAATTTTTAAAGGATCGCTAACCGCGAGCCCGGTTCGTTTTTTTCCGTAATCGATAGCTAAAATTCGAGGCATGACGTTTAATTAGAATGCGCTGTTAAAAATTCCAATACCACAAATACCGCAAATACCACCGACGCAATACCATTGGTTGTTGCAAAAGCCATATTCACCTTACTGATATCGTTGGGCTTAACCAGATAATGTTGATACACCAATAAGCCAATAAAAATGATAGCTCCCATAACATATAACCAGTTAGCATGTACTTGCCATCCAATACCAATTACCAATAGCGCTGTAACCGCATGCAATACAATCGATAAATTTAAAGCCCCTCTTCGACCCAACCATACCGGTATCGATTTCAAATTCAATCCACGATCAAAATCTTCATCCTGCAACGCATAAAGAATATCAAAACCTCCTACCCAGGTTAATACCACGAACGAAAACAAAATCGGAATCCAATCAAATACCCCTGTTACCGCCAAATAAGCTCCAATAGGTGCTAACGACAAACCAACTCCAAGTACGATATGACACAATGCCGTGAATCGTTTCGTATAACTGTAAAAAAGAATCACAAAAAGCGCAACGGGTGACAAATAAAAACAAATGGTATTAATAAAATAGGTCGTGAGCATAAAAAACAAGCAATTGATAAGTACAAAAAACAAGGCCTGCTTTTTTTTAATCTTTCCGGAAGGTATTTCTCGAACTGCTGTACGTGGGTTTAATTTATCGAATTTTTCATCGATATACCTGTTGAATGCCATGGCCGCACTGCGTGCAAATACCATACATAAGATTACTAACAACAATAAACTCCAAACACTCAAATGAAAACCAAACACAGTTTCTCGTTGCAACAGCGTGGATATACTTCCCGAACTACCCTTGCGCAGTTTCTCTATACCAATAACAAAACCGATAATGGCAAAAGGCATGGCAAAAATGGTATGACTGAATTTTATCAGTGATAAATAATTGCCAGCGGTTTTTTTGAAATTCACCGCGCAAAGATGCACCTATTTAGGTAGTCATGTGCTTCCTGCTTCAATAATTTCAAAATTTCTACTCTTCATAACTTCTTCCCTGGTTGCAATAGTAACCGCCCGCGCAAGCCCTCGTGATTCTTCACACTTGAAAATTTATACATGGATAAGAATAAATAATTCTACAGCCATTCTACTACCCTTCTTATATTTGCCGTCCGCATGGCAGAAAATTACGTTGTATCGGCTATCAAATATCGTCCACAGCACTTTAATACGGTTGTGGGACAAAGCCATATAACTACCACGCTAAAAAACGCTATCAAAACAAATCAGTTAGCTCATTCGTTTTTGTTCTGTGGCCCCAGGGGTGTAGGTAAAACCACTTGCGCGCGTATTCTGGCAAAAACAATTAACTGTACAAATATTTCTGCCGATACTGAAGCTTGCGATCAATGTGCATCGTGTATTTCCTATCGCGAAAACACCTCCTTCAATGTACATGAACTTGATGCCGCCTCCAATAACTCGGTAGATGATATTCGAGAATTAATTGAACAAGTACGTTTCGCGCCACAAGGCGGAAGTCGCTACAAAGTGTACATCATTGATGAGGTTCACATGTTAAGCAGTGCGGCCTTTAACGCGTTTCTGAAAACATTGGAAGAACCTCCTTCTTACGCCATTTTTATTTTGGCTACTACGGAAAAACATAAGATTCTTCCAACCATTTTATCGCGCTGCCAGATTTTTGATTTCAATCGTATCACCACCAACGATACTGTTAATCACCTACTTGATATTTGCGCGAAAGAGCATATAGAAGCTGAAAAAGAAGCCCTTCATTTAATTGCTCAAAAAAGCGAAGGTTGTATGCGCGATGCCTTATCCATGATGGATAAAATCGCCAGTTTTACTAATGATAAACTTACTTACACATCTACGGTTGAGCATCTAAATATTCTTGATTACGATTACTATTTCCGTTTAGTGGAAGCCCTTATGTTGCAAGACATGCCGGCTGTCATGCTGTTGTTTGATGAAATTAATAGTAAAGGCTTTGAAGGCGATACTTTTTTAAATGGTGGTATCGAACATTTCCGAAATCTATTGATGTGCAAAGATGCTCGGGTGGCGCGTTTGCTCGACTTGCCCGATAATGTAAAGGCACGTTATTATCATCAAGCGAATCAGGTAAGTGAAAATTATATCATCAACGCTATTTCGGTTCTCAACCAATCGGAAATACAATTTAAGCAGTCGCGCAATAAACGTATGCATGTAGAATTAGCTTTGATCAAACTGAATTATCTTAATCAGGCTATTCAATTACTTTCTCAAGAAGACGGAGAGATACTAAAAAAAAAATCCTGAACGGACAGCTCTCAGCTCTTAGCGTACTTCAACCCAAAAAAAATAATACTTCCGGCGCAACAAGTTCTCCGGTAACATCACATGCTATTCCCTCAACAGCTCAGGCTTCCGCAATAGCCTCGGTAAAACCTGCTGGTAATCCTTCCACCGAATCACAAGAAAAACAAGGCTATGGTGTGAGTTTAGGAAGTCTATCCGGATTAAAAAACCAAATGCGTGAACGACTTCGTCAACAAGCTGATGACCAGCCCGCACCAGAGTTAACCCTTTCAAACGTTGAATTATTTTGGAAAGAAAAAGCAGCCTTGCTTGCAGCAGAAAAAGGTACTGCCGTAGCCGGTTTTCTGGAAACAACGTGCGTGCTCGATGCACTAAAAATTACCTTACAAGTGAATCTTGCTTTGTTCGACTATATGAAAAACCGTCGACTCGATTTATTGGATTTCTTTAAAGTGAAATTCAAAAATGAAGAAATTAATGTTGTAGTGGAAGAGAAGACGATTAATTTTGATGAAACGCCGATGGTTGCAAGTACAAGAGAAATCTTTGAACGTATGGCAAAAAAGAACCCTTTGCTTCAACAATTAAAAGATAAATTGCGAATGGATTTTGATATGTAATTCATGACTATTTTCTCAAAGATTAAAAATCTAATTCCTTTATTCCTACTTATTTTTCATGTTTACTTGCTGTATATACCTGAGCTAAAAGGTAATTATGTTTGGCATCATATTCTTCTCTTCGGTATTGAGTTAACCATACCGTTGTACTTGTACTTCGGAAAAACGAGTAGCCAAAACTATGTGTCGAAGCGTGCGGTCGTTCTATTAGCCGGAATTTTTGTTTTCATTCAAATCAGTACTTTACATACTGCAAAACATGTACTGAAACAGTTTCCCGAACATGTGTCTTTATCGGATGTGGTTCCTCAGGTTGATACCATGGCAACACGATTCCTAAACCATCAATATCCCTATCATCCTATAGTATTTGGAGAGGCTACGAGTCAATGGACCATGCACCCGACCTATATGCCTATGCAGTGGTTACCCTATAGTTTGCCGGTGTACTTTCATCTTGATATTCGATGGTTCGCACTCTTACTTTTTTGTTTGTCGATAGGCATTGTATTTTGGAAACTCCGAAATCAAATTACGTTAAACACGACGCTATTATTTTTATGTCTTCCTCTTCTACTATATTTGATTGTATGGAATAAGGAAGCCGTAAAAACAGTAGAGGCGGGCATTGTGGCGCTTTATATTCTTATACCGGTATTCATCTGGAAAAAACAATATCTGCTTACCGGCATCCTCATTACCCTATGTTTACTTTCTCGCTTTACAATTATTTATTGGGTACCGTTTTATTTATTGGTGCTCTTTTTTAAGAATAAAAAACTCAGTGTAATACAATTTCTTATAATGACACTAGGCCTCTTGGCACTGTATATTATTCCCTTTCTCTGGCAACATCCTTCCATTTTTAGAGAAGCAATGCATCACCATTCAACGGCAACCGTTGGTGAATGGTCGCTTTATAATGAATATGGTTTACCGTACAATGTTTTTAGCGGACAAGGCTTAGCTTTTTTGTTTTTCAAGCTGAACGGTGTATCCTTGGAACACCGTATTTTCTTGTTACAAGTAACTCAGTTTGCTCTTTGCACGTTTGCGTTAGGGCTCATGTTAGTTTATTACATCAAAAGAAAATCAACAACAACATTCAATCTTGAGCGATTCCTCATTGCATCCTTTATGGTGTACTTGGTATTGTTTTATAATTTCATACAGATACCCTATCAATATTTATTCTTGGTACCTGCCGGCGTTCTTATCAGCGGTTCGATCTGTTTAATGTTACCGCAACAGAAACAGTAAGGTAAGCACTTTTTATTTAAACTTTCTGATGCGGTTTTAGGGCTTCACCAAACGAAAAAGTTCTGTACTTTGCTCGGATGTTAAGCGCAACAAATAATTTCCGGATGTCAAGTTTGGAATATTGATTGAACTGTTTTCATTACCCTCAAAACGAGTGATTCGTTTTCCGTTCATATCCAATAATTCTCCAACGTATTTTTTCAAATCAGATTTAATGTAAATGGTTTGATCAAATTTCGTTGGATACACAATTGTGTTGCGAAACAAATCGGTATGTGCCAGTCCTGTTTGAAATAAGGGTGTATATCGAAACACTTGTCCGCTATCCGGTACTGCTTGCATAAAGTAACTATTCGGCAAGCCGGGGAAGAAATTAATCGGTGTGGAATTAAAGGCATTAGTGAACGACGTATTCGTGCCAGATACCGAACTATTCGAATCAACCGTATAAGCTGTTATCATGTTACCACTAATGGTTAAGGTAGATTTATATTCTAAACCGATATGCGGCCCCGTAGCATCAAAATCTAATTCAATATCTTGAATATCTTGTTTGCCGTAATGATACTCTATCACATTACTTCCTTCATAGAGCCATATTTGAAAATTTACAGCATCGAGGGCTGAAGTGTCGTTATAAAATCCACAGTTTTTATATTCCACTTTAAAAATTCGGCTACCGGCATTCCCCGTGGTTTGATAAGAGATACTCGATTGTGCAGGAACCGTAGAGTCGGGATTGTTATAAGCCAAATCACACAAATCGGCCCAATACCCTGAAATGGTTGATCCAGGAAAACCCCATATGAAAATAGAATCAACTTTGGCGTGTAAAATACCATAAGTGTCTATCCAAACCGAATCGGTACTGTAATTATCGTAAGCCCATTTAAAGGAAAAGCCTATAGGTATATAAGCAACAGTGTCGTCCCATTTCTCTCCTTGAAATAAGGTAGTTGCACCAACTAATGGTTGATACGCTGTGGTGTTACTTGAAAAATTATACGGGTACAGTACTTGCGATTGTGCTTCTAACATTCCGATAAACAGAATTAAAAGGAGAAAAATTTTCTTCATATAAAACTTTTGAGTAGTAAAAGTAGCAGCGCCACACTTACAAATTGGACAGCGTTTGTAAAAATTATGACAAAATACTAGAGTCGTTTGAGCTTTACCGCTTGCTCATGCATTTCCTTAAAGGTAACAGGTCGTTTATTCTTATCGTAATACCACACTCTATCGCGTTCATCCATGGCCCCTCCCGGTAACGACTTCCATTTGCGTTTTATCGCAATTGTATCCTTCGCACTGAGATATTCTTTTTCATAAATGATTTGATCGCCTTGATATTCAACTACCTTGGCGATTTTTCCGTTCTCGGGGTCGTAGTAAGTCCATAAACCATGTCGAATACTACCTGTTTCCGATTTCACCGTTACCGGTTTTTCAATATTGGTTAACGGATCTTCCACCATGATGGTATCTAAACCATTCTTCTCTTTAAGGGCATAATAGGTAGCAATACAAAGCAATTTACCATCTTCATAATATTTTGCTTCGCCATCCAGTAGGCCCTTTTTATAATTTTCGGAAGCAAGGAGCTGACCGGTTCGGGTAAACTGTCGCCATGAACCTTGTTTTTTATCTTCCCGAAACGAACCGTATTCTATCAAGGCCGGTTCGCCCATGCGTTCTTCATGGTAAATAATCCAAATACCTTGTTTCCGGTTTTTTATATCGGTTTTATTGATGGTATCACCATTCTCTAATAAGTCATAATGCAGCAAGGCCAGCGGTTTGGGAGCTGTAGTTCGGTTTTTTTTCGGCGATTGTGCACCAAGTACAACAGGAAAAAGCCAACAAATTAAAAAGATAAATCGCATCAGTTCTGCCACAAGTTTACTACAAAGGACGGAATTGCCCTTGGAAAGAACGGTAGTTTTTACATGAAAATCAGAAAAAAAGTGCCAAATGTTCGGCTTTTGTGACAGATTATCCCTCCCCAAGGCTGTGGCATAATCATTGACGGTGAGCCACTAAATATTTAATCAAAATGGGAAAAATAATTGGAATCGACTTAGGTACAACCAACTCTTGTGTAAGCGTAATGGAGGGAAATGAACCTGTAGTTATAGCAAATGATGAAGGAAAGCGTACAACGCCATCCGTTGTTGGTTTTCTTAAAAACGGAGAACGAAAAATTGGTGATCCTGCAAAACGTCAGGCTATTACCAATCCTATCAATACCATCATGAGTATTAAGCGTTTTATGGGCCGCCGCTTTGATGAGGTTGGTGAAGAAATTTCGCAAAGCTCATACAAAGTAGTTAAAGGCGATAATAACACACCACGTGTTGATATCGAAGGGCGTTTATATACACCGCAAGAAATTTCAGCAATGGTTCTTCAAAAAATGAAGAAAACAGCCGAAGATTTTTTAGGTCATGAAGTTTCTGAAGCAGTTATTACCGTTCCTGCTTATTTCAACGATGCACAGCGTCAGGCTACAAAGGAAGCCGGAGAAATTGCCGGACTTCAAGTAAAACGTATTATCAACGAACCAACAGCAGCTGCATTGGCTTATGGTTTAGATAAAAAGAATCATGATTCTAAAATTGTGGTGTTCGATTTAGGTGGTGGTACCTTTGATGTATCGGTATTAGAATTAGGTGATGGTGTGTTTGAAGTAAAATCGACCAATGGTGATACTCACTTAGGGGGCGATGATTTTGATAAAGCTATCATGGATTGGTTAGCCAATGAATTTAAGGCGGAAGAGAATGTGGATTTACGTAAAGATCCTATGAGTTGGCAACGTTTGAAGGAAGCTTCTGAAAAAGCAAAAATCGAATTATCGTCGGCTACAGAAACAGAAATCAATCTTCCTTACATCACGGCTATTGATAATGTTCCTAAGCACTTAGTAAAAAAATTAACTCGCGCGAAATTCGAACAATTAGTAGATAGTTTGGTAGAGCGTACGTTAGAACCATGTCGCAAAGCGTTGAAGGATGCCGGATTACAAACAACCGAAATCGATGAAATAATTTTGGTAGGTGGTAGTACACGTATTCCTAAAATTCAGGAAGTAGTAGAGAAGTTCTTTGGAAAGAAACCAAACCGTAGTGTAAATCCGGATGAGGTAGTTGCTATTGGTGCTGCTATTCAGGGTGGTGTGTTAACCGGTGAAGTAAAAGATGTGTTGTTATTAGATGTAACGCCACTTTCATTAGGAATTGAAACCTTAGGAGGCGTATTCACCAAATTGATCGAAAGCAATACAACGATTCCTACTAAGAAATCGGAAACCTTCAGTACCGCGGCAGAAAATCAACCAAGTGTTGAAATTAATGTGCTACAAGGTGAACGTCCGATGGCTAAGGATAATAAAAATTTGGGTCGTTTCATTCTAGACGGTATACCACCGGCACCTCGCGGAGTACCACAGATTGAAGTAACTTTTGATATTGATGCCAATGGTATTTTACAAGTAAGTGCTTTGGATAAAGGAACAGGTAAAAAACAAAACATACGTATTGAAGCAGGAAGCGGGTTGAGTAAAGAAGATATTGAAAAGATGAAGAATGATGCCCGTATGAATGAAGAGTCGGATAAGAAAATGCGTGAGGAAATTGAAAAAGTGAACATGGCGGATAGTCAGATCTTCAACAGTGAAAAACAATTGAAAGATTATGGCGATAAATTACCTGCCGATAAAAAGCAGGCTATTGAAACGGCGTTAGCCAATTTAAAAACTGCACATGGCGCGCGTGATTTAGCCGGTATCGACAGCGGTTTAGAAACCTTAAATCAGGCTTGGCAAGCAGCAAGTGAAGAGCTTTACAAGGCTATGAATGAGCAGCAAGCTTCTGGCGGTGCTAACCCCAATGCTTCCGCAGAAAACAATACGGCCGATGATGTAGTAGATGCTGAAGTAGTAGAAGAGAAATAAGAAAAGCGTTAAGCATATCAAAATAAAAAAGGAACTGCACATGGTAGTTCCTTTTTTTTGTGGAAGTAAATTTGTACCAACAGGTAGTTTATACTGATGAAGCCTATACTGCAACCCGTTAAAATGGCTCCATGAAGAAATTTAATTGTCCTCATCACATAACATTAAGAACATTCATTGTTCATTATTCATTGTTCATTATTCATTGTTCACTGTTCATTGTTCTTTGAGGCATTTTCCTCGTCTAAATAAGGTTTTTACTCCAACCAGCTTGTTTCAATTTTGTACCGTAAAATCAAATCAAGATGAAAAAGTTTTTTGGATTCGTAGTGCTGGTTAGCACCACAATCATAGTACAAGCCAAGCAGTGGCATATACTTCCATGCGATACCTCTTTACCGAATTGCATTACCTTATATAATGCTGTGGAACAGAATGTTGTGGAAGCAGGAGATACCTTGTGGTTTCATCAAAACGATCAATGCTTTCAACAAGTTTCACTAGATAAAAAGTTGAGCTTAAAATCCTATCGTTCTCTTCGAGAGCCTTTGATCAGTATACCATGTCTATCGGGTATTCTCTTTAACTCAGGATCAGAAGGAAGTGTGATTGATGACTTGATAGTTCGTCGGTGTGTGTTTAATGTGGCGCGGGAAACCATCGCTTTTACTAACCATCACAACCCGGTAATACCTGTAAAATCATTTGGCGAAATTCTGGTTAAACGACGTAACCCTATTTGCGATTCAACGCTTCAGCTATGCAAAGAAGCTAATAAGAAATAAGCAGCATATGTTCAACGCGCCATGCTTCACGGTAAGTATTTGCAGCACAGTACATCCACCATCATAAACTTATTCTTCTATGCATCATTCCTTATCGTTTTATACTAATCTTACCACTATACAGTCGTTGATCCTGTTGATAAATGGATATAAAATACAATCCTTCAGGTATTCTACTAACATCCAGGTTTTCTATCAATGAATGTGGTTTCCATGATTTTTGAAAAATTACTTTACCGGTAATATCATAAAGCACATAGCGCATCGGTTCTTCTGAAAGAACTGTAAGTGAAACAGTTAAAATTTCTGAAGCCGGATTCGGGTAAACCGAAATAGATGAATTCAGGCTTTCAGATATCATAGCAGGCTTAGCCCAAACAGAATCGCAATACACGGTATTACTTATAATCGTGTTCTGAGAAATAAGGGCTACCGAGTTTGATAGCATCACGAGTGAATCGTGATTCAAATTTGCCCATTTCATAGTGTCGTTGTATAAAATCACGGGTATAGAATCTGCAAGACATAATGCACTCTGAGATGCAGTAACTTCAAACAAGGAATATTTTGATGTTCCAAGATTAGTAATTCCAACCACATGATTTGGCGTATTAAAATCAATTGTTTTACCGTCTGTTGAAGGTAGTCCGGTGTGATTATTCAACATCAACGGACTACTTACGTGTTGTGCTGCATTGAAATTAAGATGAAGAAGATAACCATTATTCTGATTGTAATTTCCATATACATGAAGCACATTGGCCGAGTTTGGTTTATAAAGTAAGTCTCTTGGATCTTCATAGGATAGGGTATACGGCGAGGTGTTATAACGAAGTGTTTTTACCAAAAGCCAAGTAGCACCATTATTCTGAACTACTGGATTTACTAACGTAAGCTTACTTTGCATATCTACTGAAAATCCACAAGGCACAGTATCTCGTTCACTGTATCGAGATAGTATAATTACACCGGAATCGGTCTTTACTAACGAAACGCCTTCATCTAGTTTCTTATCGAGCAGTGCAAATGGATTTGATTGTATTACCTTCGATCGAAGAACATGAGTATTGAGTTCATACATCGAAAACAACATACCACTTTGAACAATATCATTGCAACTGTCTTTTAATTGACTGCAATATCCAGTAAGGGCAAAGAACTTTGCATTGTACATGATTACTTTCTTAAATTCACTTTGTTGTTCCAAACCACCCACTAGCGGCTCATTGAGTTGAATTGCCCCGGTTATAACATTTCCCAGAGAATCAATTTTTGTAAGTAGGGCCTTTCTAACACCATTACCGATGCCTCTATAACCACATACAATAAATGATGCTCCATTGGCATTTGAAGTGGGTTGTAGTGAATTAAAAAACACCGATTTAGAACTAGGGATTGAATATCGCTTAGCCCAAATACAGTTTCCCGCTAAACCGGTACGAATAATAAAACCTTGATTGTAATTCTGAGGACCTGTACTGATGATGTTACCACATAAAACATATCCTGTGGCTATGCTTTTCACTTCTTTAATATCAAATTTTATAGTTGGATCGATAGTTGGAATATCTTGTCCTGCTACCAAATACGTGATATTAAAAGGAAAGGAGCCATTGAAGGAATAATTCGTGAAAAATACTCGTTGGTTAAAAGAAGGATTTAACGTGGTTGGAACACGAAGGCCTGTAATAAGAATACGATTGGGTAGCGTTTCAATATCGGTTGCTGCAACCTTCAACGTATTCGCATAGGTGGGAAGCGTGTTTCTGTAATTGCCTTGAGAAAATACTTGTACTGCAGAAAAAATGAAATAAACGGAAAGAAAAAAAATGTGTTTCATAAAAATATATTGTTTTAATAATGAAGAAGAAATAGGTAATTCTTAGGCCGAAACCTTTGCTTAAAAGCAACGTGCATTCCGACGCTCTATTAAAGAGCCTCTATGCTTTAGAATGTAAATAATAGGAAATGTACTTGTAGAAAATGTTCATAATAGTTTGTTTTAGACTTCGAAAGTAATTGTTGAAAACGAAGTGACAAAATTTTTTCTGTCACAAAAATCAAACTAGTCCTGCTCTCTTCCGTGGTTTGTATCATACAAACTTTTGTTTAGTGCTTAGCAACACTAGCCACGGGATTAGGAGTATATAATTTTGGTAGATCTTATCAAAGATCAATAAACCATGATTAATCCTTATAAAGTATATTATGGCAGAAAGTAATTATCTCATAAGTTCAGTGCCATTAATTTAGTTTTCTCTTCATCATCAACATCTACTAAAACAAATCGTTGAATATTATTAATGTTCATTTCATCTAGGGCATTCACAACATCACCATAGTCGGCATTTTCTAGTGGTTTAATCATTACAATCACATCGTCGTTTGGATTTGTGCCTTTTCGTTTAGATTGTATAACCTGTTTGATTTCTTCACGGAAGCTTTCTACATTTTTCCGAAAGTGATATGGTCGATTAGCATTAATTTTTTGAAGTGCATCGAAATTATTCGTCATGGCATCTTTACCGCGCAACACAAACCATTGATGGTTCTTACCGAGAAACAATTTATAAGCCAAATGATCTGGTATTGTGGTTGGCGGGCCATCTACAGGCATATTCAATTCCATCGAGTTTGGTTTCAATAATGATGTTGTGAACAGAAAAAAAGTAATCAGTATAAAACCCAAATCCACCATCGGTGTTAAATCTATTCGAGTAGATCGTTTATGCCCACCTGCTTTGTTTGAAATAATCTCAGCCATGATATTGTTTATGTATAAAACACAATTCAGTAGGTATTTCGTGTACGTTTAACCGCATGAATTCCAACTTCAATCGTAGAACATCCGATAAATCAAAAATAAACCATGTTTAAGATCCTTGATCTGTTACACGAACCAATACCAAAAACCATATGAAGTTAAATTTAATAGTGGTTTGTTTCCGCACAAACCACGGCTTTGATTATAACTCCAACCTCCATGGTTTGTGTCCTCACAAAGCATCTTCAAACAACCAAACCTCTATGGTTTGTGTCCTCACCCATCATCAAACAACCTCTACTGCCATGGTTTTGTGGACACAAACCACGGCATTCCTGATGATAAAATTGAACCGAAATTTGGATTGCTGGTGAAGCATTACAATTAGCATGACTTGCAAATAAATGTGAATAAATAAACATCTTACCATACTCATGAAGCTTGCGCCTTGTTTGACTGGAGGGAGTAGCGTAAAACTAGCTCACAGCGCACCTGTTTTGTGTGTTGGGAAATTGCAGATCTTATACAGGTGGTGCGTAGCAAGTTTTAAAATACTTAATTTTCTATACGTATTTTAAAAACTAAAACTGCAAATGTGCTGCAATGTGTAATAGCCAAAACGCCCCAGTTTTTTAAAAACGGGGCGTAAAAATGTACGTTGTGATAAAAACTTAAACAATGTGAGTCGGATGAGTGACACCCGAGTTTCAAATTGAAATTTGTTTTTTGAATTTAAAAGGCGTTGGCTTGCTAATATTTTGTCTTAGGTAATTTTCAGCTCGTCTTGCTTATAACGAAAACGCATTGGCGAAGTTAGCCGCTAACAACTATAGTGATTTAAACGATAACATGAGGCGGCCAATTTAGCCCTTACGGCGTTATCGGTCGTTTTTCTTTCCTGTCGTCCAGTGTTGTTGTTCATTTGTCAGCTAATTTAATTCTGTTGTTTTCTCTTTTCACTTTCTTTAGTTTTACTGCTATGTTAATAGAGTAACGAAGTAAAGCGTCAATCTGTTTTCCGACTTTAGCAAAACCAAAAGTTCTCGCTAAATAGCGAAGAAGTTCATCTTCTTCAATACTTAAATTGTTTGTTACAACTTCCTCTAACGCTATGATAACTTCTTCGGGAGCAATGTCTTCCATATTCCGTTTTTCAATCTCGTTGCTACGGTAGTAGTCTAATGTTGTGTTGTTGCTCCAATAAAAGGGCTGATGATGAGTAGATTCAACCACATTCATTTCTTTGATAACTCCTTCTAAATGTTTGTCTAATCTTGCTCCTGCGCGACTTGTGTTCCATGCCTGCAAAACCTTTTTATAAAGTAAACTTTTACTGATAGGTGCTTCTGTGTCTATTAAAGTTTGTAGTTGTTGCTTAATAGTGTTACGGTTTTGAAACTCAAAAATAGTTTCACTGCTTGCAGAGGAAACAGAAGTTAAAGAAGCAGCTATATAAGGTTTTTGCCTACTTGCATTGTTGTTGCTTAGTACTTCATCAGGAATAGCTTTTATGGGTTCAAACACAGGTTCAACAGCAGATTTTTCTATTATTTCTTCTTTAATTTCTGGCTGTGTTTGCAGATGTTTTACCTTTTCAACTATTATATCAATAATCTTATCTGCATTTTCAAACCAATCCATTGTCCAAATGCGGTGAACGTTCCACCCCAATGCTTTTAAAACAGAAGGCATTACCATTTCCCTGTCATTAGTTGTTTGTGCATTGTAATAGTAATGACCGTCAACTACAATACCCAAAATATATTGTTGTGGTTTGTCGGGGTGAACAATTCCAATGTCCACTTTAAAACCTGAAGTTCCAATATTGCATTTAACATCAAACCCTTTCTCCTGTAATTTTTTGCTTATAGTTGCTGACAAATGTTGCTTGCTCAAGGCTTCTTGAACATCTTCGGGGCGAACACTCAAATGACCTTTATCAGCAAAATGTAAAAATGCTTTTAAGCCAGCCACACCCTCTGCCGATGTGCGACTTAAATCTATTTGGTCGGCATGAAGTGTAGCGAAAATGTGCATTTCGTAACGGGCACGTGTTACAGCTACATTTAATCTTCGCCAACCGCCATCACGATTTAATGGCCCGAAATTCATACTCATTTTACCTTCCTCATCAGGAGCATAACAAACTGAAAAAAGAATAACATCACGTTCATCGCCTTGGACATTCTCTAAGTTTTTAATGAATAAAGGCTCCTCGCTTTGGTTTGCATATTCTTCTAACTTAGGGTCGGACATAAAAAGTTTCTGCAATTTGTCTTCAATCAAATTTTGTTGTGTTTGACTGAAAGTAACAACACCTAAACTCAGTTTTCTTTTTTGTGGATTGTTGTAGTGCGACTTTACAAATTCTACAATTTCATCAGCTTCAAATTTATTTGTCCGTGTTTTTCCCTTGTCGTAAAAGCCTTTTACTTGATGGTATTTTACTTTTCGGTTTAAATCATCTGATGAAGGGAATGTAAGCAGTTTGTTTTCGTAATAGTTTACATTGCTAAATGCAATTAAACTTTCGTGCTTGCTGCGATAGTGTCGTAATAAATATTTTGAAGGAACGGACAAGGACAAGCAATCATCCAAAATACTTTCTAAATCCTCAATATCCATATTTTCCTCATCTAACTTAATAGTGCTAAAAAAAGATGTAGGTGGCATTTGTTTCGGGTCGCCAACAATTACAGCTTGTTTCGCTCTTGCCAAGGCGCTTACTGCTTCGCAAGTTGGCAACTGTGATGCCTCATCAAAAATTAATATATCAAAATGCTTCTTGCTTACATCAAAATACTGTGCAACCGAAATGGGACTCATGAGCATACAAGGAGCTATGCGTGGAAGCAAGGTTGGAATTTGGTCAAATAATTTTCTAATGCTTAAACCTCTTCCTCTGTTTTTAATAGCACGTTGCAAAATGCCAATTTCAGAACTTTGCATTGCTTCGGTTGTTGTGTTTGGCAACTGTGCAGCCAACTTTACACGTAACTCCTGAATAGTGAGATATTGAAAGTCTTTTGCAATCTTTTTATACTGCTCAATTTTGTTTTCAAATAAACCAACATTAAACAAACTTAGTGTTTCATGTTGAGAGATAATTCTTTGAGAAACGGAAGCATGAACGGTGTAATGAAAGTAATCGGCTAACTTTTCAATGCTACAGGTTTTGTTTTCAAAAGCACTTATGAGCCATTGCAACTGAATAGATTCGCCTTGTTTACGAAGCTGCACATAGTTTATCCAGTTCTTTAAATGTGGTAAATGCGTTTGTATATTTTGTAACTGCGTAATGGTTTCAGCATTCCAATTTTCTGTCTGTTGAAAATGAATACCTGTTAGTGTTTCATATTTTGTTTGTTGTTGGCTGAATGTGTTTGAAAGTTCAATAAATTCAGCAATTGCAGATGAGTTATTTAGTTTTATCCCGTCTGAATACTGTATGTTTTTCTCTTGCAAAATCTGAACCCATTTAACGAGAGCATTCCGTTCCCATAAATTTGTCAGTGTGCTAATCTGTTGAACTAACGCTGCTTTGTTTCCTATGTCAGACAAATCGGTTTGTTCATCTTTAAACAAATTTTTCAAAGCCTGTTGCACAGATATAAAACGACTTTGCTGTAAAAGTCGTTTTACTTCCTGCAACTCATTGTTGAAGGTGAAAAGTTGCTCAACTTCACTGTCATTGTTAAGTGGAGCAGCTCTAAAAACAGATAACTGTTTTTTTATTTTTCTGGTTTGTAGCCATTTTGGTAAGAACCAACTTTGCTGTGCTTGTTTCCATTGCATTTCAATTGACGAAACATCTGTGTTTAAGATATTGCGGTTATAACTCTGTAAAATGCTGCTTAAAACTTTCTGATATTGATAGTATGTCTTACTCCATTCTTCATAAATGCTGTAATTCTCCTTGTCTGCCAAATAGCGAATAAGTTCTAATGGTATGTCAGGGAGTTTTTGAAGTGCAGTAACCATTTGCACAAATTGTTCCCATTCAGATTTAGCTTTAATTGAAAATGGAAATTGTATTGCTTTTGCTAAACTTTCAGATTTGCTTTGCAAATCAGGCAACTGACCTAATAGGTTTTTGGTTTGTTTTGAAATTTCATCGTTCACTGAAGGTGAATACTGCGATAAATTAAGAGCGACTAAAGGATTTTCTGACGGATGCACTATTAAGGCAGCGATAGAATGAAATTGTGGTAGCCAATCCGTCCATTGTTGCCAAAGTGGTGCGTTTAAATTTTGAAGAACCGATTCGGGTATAAAGTTCTTAGTAAAGTTGTATTCCTGATAGTTTTCTAAGGCTGTTATGCTGTCATATAAACTCCAACCTGTCGGTTGCTTTTTATGTAAAACATTCACATAGTCGCTGATGACTTTCTTTGCAGCATCTAAACGTTGGGCTTCTTGTTGAAAGTCGGCTGTTCTTGCAAGTTTTGCTGTTTCAATTGATTTTGCTAATTGTTCCAACACATCTGATTTTTTTGATTTGTTGGAGTGTAATTCTAATGTAAATGGAGCAAGTCCGATTTGCTCCAATCGTCTATGCACAACATCTAGTGCAGCTTTTTTAGCAGCAACAAACAAAACTCTTTTGCCACGATACAAAGCATCTGCAATCATGTTCGTTATTGTTTGTGATTTTCCTGTTCCTGGAGGACCGTGTAAAATAAAACTTTGTCCTTTTTGTGCAGCAAGCACAGCTTCCATTTGTGAAACGTCAGTAGGAATAGGCAATACTACCGACTGAGAAGCGATGCTGTCAAATTCGTTTGCTGAATGTGATTCGTGATTTTCACTAAGCACTAATTTGCCATCAACCAAACTTTTCACCATGTCGCTTTTTAGTAAATCTTCTTGGTGAACAACAATGTCCTTCCAAAGGATCAGTTTACTAAAAGAGAAGTTGCCTAATACAAGTTGTTCTTCTACATCCCATCCCTTCAATTGCATTACAGCCCTCCGAAGAATACCCATTACTTTTGCAACATCAACACCTTTATCATCGGTGGGAAGTTGCTCTAAAGCACTTAAATTCAATTCATATTCCTGACGAAGAAATTCAACCAATGTAATGTTTATCATGGTTTCTTCTTCACGGCTTTTCAGTGTAAACTTGCTATTAACCGACCTGCGACTAATCTCAACTGGCACTAATAGAATAGGAGCATATCTCGGTTGTTCAGGAGTTTTTCTGTCGAACCATTTCAGAAGTCCCACTGCTAAATACAAAGTGCTAGAGCCGTTTTCTTCAATGGCCTGTTTTGCATTCTTGTGAATATATACGAGAATATTATCTAAGTCCTGTTGATGATAATGTGTTAGTAAGCGGTTATGTTTTAGTTCGTCATTAGCCAGTTGATATATGGGTGATGAATGGTGAAGCGGTTGAGTGAATAAATTATACTTCCTCAAAATCTCGGCATTCGGATTGGGCATAATTGAAAAACTTTTGCCGTCAGATAGGGTGTCTTCCAAATGACTGATATCAATATCAACCAATTGGAGCATATTTCGGGTGATGTGAAGATTCAATAAGTTATTACGAAGCGACAAATCTAACAATTTACGCTCCCATATTTTTTGCTTTGTTTTAGCCTGTTTTCCTTGCAGTAATTCATCTTGATAAATAGTTCCAATCTCAAACTGCTTTTCCATTGCAGCCGTTTCAGTCTGTTTTAATGCTTCAACATCCAACAGTGTTCCAGCAGAATTTGTCAGTAAGGGCAATGGACGAATACGAAGTGTTCTTGCACGTTTTATATCTACTGAAAGCAAAAATTCTTCTTTCTGAACCAATTGTGCCTCACCAGCATTAAGTGCATCACTGAACTTGATGTTATTGCCTTTGCAAACACTTGTTGCTTCAATAGCGGCCATTTCACGGATGCCCTTAGAAAGACGTTTTGTAATGGCTGTTTTATCGTCATTAATTACTTCGGGAAATTTGTCGTCTTGCAACCAACATCCCACAAAAGCATGACCACGGACAATAATTAAAATTGGATTAAGATCAACCGCTTCTAAACAAGCTGCAAACAATAAGCTTAAATCAATGCAATTGCCAAATTTTTCTTGTTGAATCGTGTTTAGTAAGCGTAATCTTTGTCCTGTTTCCTCATATCCTGGCGGCAATGAACTGTAAACAATTTCTTCCCTTTGTATAGCTAAATAAATTGCTGACATGATTTGTAAAACCCGTTCTTGGTCGTTGCTTTGATAGCCTTCAAAAGCCGTTTTCAAACCTTGCTGTTCAAATATTTCTATCGCTTTTCGCTTTATCTGGTATATGTAGGGATGGTTTGGTGTAATGTAAGCAGCAATCAATTCAGGTAGAATCTGAAATCCACCAAAATGCTCCAACGGATGAACATTAATCGCAATTTCATCTTTGCCAATTACCTTTTCATTTTCTATAATCTCAATAGTAATATTTGCTTTTTCGGTTTCTGAAAGTTTATTCAAAAAATAACGATTTACTTTCAAATTCTCAAGTGGAATTTTTACTTCTTTCTTGGCAGGAACAAACGAAATATTGTAACTAAATGGCTCTACACAAGCAAGGTCAGCCGTTATCTTTACTTCAAGCGGAGCAGAATCAATTTCGGAAGTATTCTCAATAACCAAAAACTGAATCGGCTTGATGCCGTTCAGATACAACGAGATGTTTAAAAAGGGTATTGCTTGCTTATGTATTAAGAGTAGAGTTTGTTCTTGCATGATTTGACTGAATTATTTTAGTTCTTCAAATTTGGCTCTCATTGTTGGATTACCGTGAGTTAGCTTTTTGATAGTTAAGTCTTCAGCTTTTTGATTGGCAAGTCGGAGATTGTTGTCAGATGAGAGCAAAGCATCTTTTGTCTTTTGCAAGTGATCTATAGTTTTGTCAATTTCTTCAATTGCTGTTTTGAACTTTCGACTTGCTAATTCGTAATTTTTTGCAAAACCTTCTTTGAATGTATTTATCTTCTCTTCAAAATTAGTTATATCAATGTTTTGATTTTTTACCAAAGCAAGTTCAGCCTTATATTGAAGAGAATTCATCGCAGCATTACGAAGTAAAGTTATTATTGGAATGAAAAATTGAGGACGGACTACATACATTTTGCTGAATTTATGGGATACATCAACAATCCCTGAATTATAATATTCGCTATCGGCTTCAAGAAGCGAAACAAGAACAGCGTATTCACATTTTTTCTCTATTCTGTCTTTGTCAAGTTCTTTTAGAAAGTCCTCATTTCTTTTTTTGGTTGCAGTTTCATCACCTTCGTTTTTCATCTCAAACATTATTGAAATTATTTCATTTCCTGCTTCATCCGTTTCTTTGTAAATAAAATCCCCTTTACTTCCAGATTTCGAATCGTTGTCTTTTTCAAAGTATGCTCTTTGAAAAGCTGTTGCCCGAAGTTTGTTAAATTCCGTTTCGCAATGCTGTTCAAGGGTTTCCCCAATCATTTTAGTTGATAATTTTAACTTCATATCTTTTCTTAATGCAATTTCTTCGTCCTTGTGTTTTATGATTGCATCTTTCTCCTTTAAGGCAGCCAAATATTTTTCGTTGAGAGATTTTTCAAGAAGCTCCTTTTCGGTGTCTTTAAGTTTTACAGCATTTGCCATCTCGTCTCTTTCCTTTTCAACCTTTTGAGTTGCTTCTGTAACAGCAAGTCTTTTCTCAACTTCTATGTTTTCGAGTTTTGCTTTAAGTTGAAGTAATTCAGATTCCTTTTGAGTTAGTTTTTGGGAAAGTTCTGCGTCTTTTTGTGCTTTTACTTCAGTTAATTCTTTGTCTTTCTTTGCAAGTTGTTCCTGTAAAGAGTTTCTAAGATTTGCTTCCGCAAGTTTAACGGCACTTTCCTTTTCTTTTTCAGCAAGTGCCAATCGGCTTAGCAATTCTTCTTCAAATTGATGGTCTCTAACTTGTTTTAGAATGTCAGCAAATCCTGCTTTATCAACTTTAAATGCTTTCTTACAGTTTGGGCAAATTATTTCGTTCATATATTAAAGCTAGTTATTGTCGGTTAACTCTTCACCACAATATGGGCAAACATTTTTCGATTTCTTGATTTTTTGAAACTCTGCTGAAAATCCTGATGCCAATATTCCAGCGGGTAATGCAAATAACCCTACTCCAAGAATTGAAATACAAGACGTCAATAGTCTTCCTGCTTCTGTAACTGGAAAAACATCACCATAGCCAACAGTTGTTAGTGTTGTTATGCTCCACCACATAGTTTCAGGAATACTTGAAAATTTATCGGGCTGAATATCGTGTTCTATAAAATACATAAAACTAGAAGCAACAATTATTAATGCAAAAGTTATAAGTAAGCACAAAACCAGTTCTTCTTTTTTGGATTTGAAAACATTTGAGATGATTCGGGTTGCATTCAAATACCTACCCAATTTGAAAACTCTTAAAAACCGTATTAGTCTAAAAATTCTTACAAAGCGTAAATCGTAAATTGTTGAAAGCGGCAGGTAGAAGGGGACAATTGCAAATAAGTCTATAATTGAGCCAAGAGAGCAAATGTATTTAATTCGTCCAGTTACAGGGTGCTTGAAATTGTCTATGTAAGTGCATGTCCAAATTCTCAATAAATACTCAGTTGAGAAAACCGCAACAGAAAAAATCTCAAATGCTCGGAATAGTGAACCGTATGCGATAAACAAACTGTCAACGGTCTCAAGAATAACAGCTAATATGTTTAAGAGAATTAATGAAATTATAAAAGTGTCAACCAATTTATCCCAAAACCCATCGCCATCTGATGGGTCAAGCAAAATGAAAACTTGTCTTTTTAAGGTCGAATACATTGCGGTTAAATTGTCTTGAAATATATTAAAATTTGTCCTTTACTCGTGTGTTTTAGGATGTCTATAGTATAATTCATCAGTCAGTTTAATGGTTACACGGTAACTAATAAAATGACCGATAACGAGTAAATAGGCGAACATCGTTTCTAATGCTTGGCCTCCTCACCCCTTTCTCCCACAACTCCCAGCATACAAAAAGCCCATCATTCCATCCATCCCATTTACACTTAACTCCAAAGCTAAACCACAAGCTCCCAACCAACCAAACAGATACACCTTTTTCTGTACTCACACTTTTGTGTTATTCCCTTTAATCATTATTCTACGTAACTGACTTGCTGTTCTATGGACTCGAGAAGTTATTCTACCAACTCAATTACCCATAACATTCTCTCGAGTGAGCATTCCGCTAACATTTGACGGTGTTTGAATTTTTTTTCTGTGTGTCGGCATGACAAGCTGACGGGTGAAGGGAGTTTATTAGAGGCTCAAGTTAGTCGGTTAGGCGTTGGAACTTGTCAAACAACAGCTCCAAGTTTCAAATCACCCTCAAATGTTAGCGGAATGCTAACTCATGTTAGCGGGATGCTAACTTCAGTTAGCGGGATGCTAACTCAAGTTAGCAAAATGAGAACTGAGGAGAGAAAATGGTCAAATTAAACTGACAAATTGCTGTCTTTTCCTTTTAGAAAGGAAAATAGGTTCGTTGTAGCTTATTAATTAGGTAAAAATACTGGTGTTGTTGAGTTAAAAGCTCCGTTAGGAGGGAGTTCAAACAGCTTATTCTATTAATTTCTCTACCGAAGTTATCCTCAACAACCGATAGGTTAAAACTCATAAAACTTTCTCATTCCCTTTAAGTTTCTCTTTCTAATCATCGTACATTCTCTTTAACTTTCCATTTCTATATCGGTAGTTGAGGACCAACCTGATGGGGTTAAGCGACATGGTAATGGCCGTCAAACTTTTTCTTTCGCTTTCGGTTTCTAACAATGACGGGAGAATTAGCGAAGCGGTTCTCGTGCTTAGGCTTTATTGATTTCGCCCGCCAACCTCTTTGGTTTGTGTACCCAGACCATAATTTCACCTAGCAAAGAAAACTATTTGTGGTTTACACGATACTAAATCGAAGTAGAATATCTTTGAGATTACTATGCCAACAGTAACATTGAATGAAATAATTGAACGAGGTCGTGGACCAATTACTGGTTTTTATATCGTACTGAATGTTTTAACCTTCCTAGTTATTTATTTGGCCATTCAACATATTGGATTGCCTTGGTTTTTAGTATGCCTGTTCGCGGCAATTTTCTTCGTTGGTTGCATCGGTTTTTGGCATGCTCGTTTTTATCATTGGTTGTTTATGAACGATGTTGCCCCTTCTCGTTTGTTACATTCCTTTAAAACCAGACGGTTCGTTGAAACCCAAGGGCGAATATGGTTGGCTAGATTGTGTGCATTCGGAATCATTAGAAGAGAAATTAAAGTCTACCATCAGCATATACGTGATTTAGATTGGAGTAAACCTTTTCAAGATAGTATTCCCATCGAAGAAGAATACAACTTCGATAAGGTTGGATTCTTTAATTCAACGGAGAATTTTCTATGCTTGAACAAAGATGGTATTCGATATAATCATTCAACCAATACACCTTGGGATCAGATGAAGAGAATACAAATCAATAATCAACAAAATGACGACGATACCTATTTTGTTGAAATAACAAAAACGAATGACCGTAGCTATACCTTAGATATTACTAAAGTGGATACCGATTTTGTAAAATTGGAATTAATCTTAAAAACAATGCATCAGAAATATACCAACATCGATGCGACTACATTGTAACAATATCATGTACAGCAATTCTCAGCAGATAGATTGAAAATTTGTTCGTCGCAAAATAGCGTTGTGTACAGAAAACCTTACAATGTTTCTTTCAGCCACTTATAAAATTCGCGTTGCCAGATTAACCCGTTTTGTGGCTTTAATACCCAGTGGTTTTCTTCCGGAAATAACATGAATCTACTTTTAATCCCTTGTAACTGCGCTGCCTGGTAAGCTTGTAAACCTTGCTCTATCGGCACACGAAAATCTTTCCCTCCTTGAATTATCATAATAGGGGTGTTCCATTGTTGTACATAGTTACTCGGACTAAATTCACGATATGAATTCTTTGCTTCACGATTATCCTTATCCCAATACGCGCCTCCAATATCCCAATTCGCAAACCATAATTCTTCCGTTGTACCATACCAGCTTTTCAAATCAAATAAACCACAATGCGATATAAACGTTTTAAATCGGTTCTCATGAATACCCGCTAACATCAATACCGAATAACCTCCGTAACTAGCACCTACTGCGCCCATGCGATCTCTATCAACATAGGGTTCATTCGCTAAGTCGTCGATTGCCGCCAGATAATCGCGCATCGGATTTCCTCCCCAATCTTTACTAATATTCTCATTCCATGCAGTACCCCAACCCGGCATTCCGGTTCTGTTTGGTGCAATTACAATATAGCCATTACTGGCCATGAGTTGAAAATTCCATCGAAAACTATAAAACTGTGATAAGGCACTTTGAGGACCACCTTGACAATACAACAAAGTCGGATACTTTTTGTTCGGATCAAAATCAGGCGGATAAATCACCCAAGAAAAAAGTTGATCGCTGCCAACTGAAGTATAACGGCCTTCTACCTTACACATTTTAATAGAAGCATAATCGTTATCATTTACATGCGACACTTGCTTCATGGAACCATCCAATAAATTCACGGCAAATATTTCTGCCGCATGATTCATATCGGTGCGAGAAACATATAGGGTATTTCCATCTTGCGCGCATAAACCATTAATATCAAATTGCCCGGATGTGATTTGCTTTACACTTGGCGTTTCTGATGTGATATCAATTTCAAATAGTTGTTCGGTTCCTTTAATGGCTGCTACAAAATAAATTTTCTTATCATCATTACTGAATCTAAAACCGCCCACCGTTTCATCCCAAGTTGCGGTCAGGTTTATTTTAGTTTTATCCTTCCAATTCATCAACCATAAATCATTTTTATCTGCTTCAAAACCGTCGCGCGCCATGCTTGTCCATGCAAGCCAATGACCATCGTTACTAAATGAAGGTTGGGTATCGTAACCGTTCATCCCTTCGGTTAGATTTTGTGTTTGTTGTGTTTCAATATCATAGCAATAAATATCGGTATTGGTACTGGTTGCGTAAGCGGTTCCACTCTTCATTTTAGTTACAAATAAGATTTGTTTACTATCCGGAGTGAAGAGCAAGTCTTCCGCTCCGCCATGTGGCTTTTGCGGACAATCAAATTTCAATCCGGCCATGATATCTATAGGTTGCGCAGGTTGTCCTTGATTATTTTTGGCAAGAAAAACGTGGGAGTAATTACCATCTTCCCAGGTATCCCAATGACGTTGATTGAGTTGATCGTACACCAACACATTAGCCTTCGTAAGGTCCGGATATTTATCTGATCCAATTACATCTTCTATATGAACCTCCTTGGTGTACAAAATATATTTTTGATCATTTGAAATAGAAGCGTTTTCTAAATCATCACTTGGCTTCGGTTTAGTACTTGGTACAGCGCTAACCATTTCCGATAAACCGTTATTCACTTGAATAGCATAAAAAGAAGTTTTCGTTTTATTTTCTTGCATGTTTGCGCGACCTACACTGATGTAAATCGTACTACCATCGTTGGATAAGGCTTGAAATCCAACCCTTCCTAACGACCACATTTTTTCAGGTGTGAGTAACTCTTGCGACCACAATGCTGTGCTAACAAAAGACAAAATTAGGATGACCACTTTATTCTTCATAGTTCTCAATTGAGCTTGCAAAATACGAATTGTATTAGAAATACGAACTAGTCTGTTGTGCATGGTAATTGCGTTCGTAATCGTGCAATTGTATTTGATCTCCTGATATCCGTACCACCTCTTCTAAAAGTATTCAACTTGTTATACAAATCAGCCACTAACATTAAGTACGAATGAAACGTATAAAGGGAAGTAATTCGAAATCATGAAAAAAATACTCTTGTTCTTCTTTTTGTCATATTCATCGATTATGCAAGCGCAAATTTCGGAAGGTAGCATAGCTCCGGATTTTACGTTTAATGATTTGAATGGCAATCCGCAACATTTATACTCCTATTTGAATGCGAATAAATTTGTTTTTATTGAACTGAGTGCAACGTGGTGTTCACCCTGTTGGTATCTGCATGATTCAATCCATTTATTAAATCAGGTTTACAATGCTTATGATAACCCCGGAGATCAAACGGGTAAAGTTTTCTTTATCGAAGCAGACGTCAATACAAGTTTAGCTGATCTTCAAGGCACTGGAACCAATACCCTTGGTGATTGGATTTCGGGTACCAATTATAGTATCATGAGCCCAAGCTCAAATCCTCAAAGTGGTGAAACGTCATTTTCAACATTTCAATCAAACTATCTCATAGCTGGTCTACCATTGATGATGGTAGTTTGTCCGAATAAACGCGTTTGGTTCGATACGCTGAATAACCCGAATAAAACAACGCCCTGGCCACCGTCGGTGAGTACAATACAGTGGATTGCTAATACTAAATGTAATTTACCGAGTGCGGTTGATGATCTTCAGCATGCACAGGCTATCACACTCTACCCTAACCCGGCTATGGATTATGCAACACTCTATTTTCAGTTGCAAGAAACGCAGGAAATTGCCATTGATATTATTAGTTTAACCGGACAACGTTTGAAGCACTTACCTTCCCAAAAGTATCAGGCCGGAGATCAGCAAGTGAGATTAGATGTACAAGCATTATCGAAAGGACTATATTATGTGCAACTAAAGGTGAATGGCTTAACGTATAATAAGCGAATGGTTGTGATGTAGTAGTACTATAGAAGAAACAACGGATGGCAGTGTTGATTACTAGAAATTAGTTACAACAAGCTTCGCATGGTGCTTACCATCTCCTTGTTGTATAGTTTTAATAATGTAAACCCCAGATTTACATGATGTAATATCAATAGCCGTTTTGATGCTTTTCTTTGTATGTATAGTTTGAACTACTTGACCCAACGAATTGATCAAGTGAATATTTCCATCAAATGGTTTTTCAAAAATCACATACACGTATTGAAATGCAGGATTAGGAATAATTTGAAAGTCCAATTCCTCCTTTCTATCCTCTATTCCAGTTGCAAAATAAGAATAGCTCAAACTTGAATCAGAACAACCATTTATATCAGTTACAATTACGTTGTAGTCGCCGCTTTGGGTAGGAATATAGGTTTGACCAGTTGCTCCAAGAATCATACTTCCGTTTACATACCATTGATATGAAACAAAACTTTGTGTAGTTGAAAGAAAGTTACCATTCCATTGAATCACCGGAATCGGCATTGGATATATTGTAACCTGTAATTCTTCCAGCGAATCGCAACCGTTCAAATTCAAACTGTTATATGTATAGAGGCCAGATGAAATAATACTTAATCCATTCCAGGAATAAGGAATTTGATTCGAACATAAATTTAATGACGTAGAGTTGCTGTCTGCTGCATGTACCGTAAATTGTAACATTGCTATACTGTCACAACCGACAGAATTAGTTGTTTGATAGGAATAGGCTCCGCTGGCAGTTAAACTTTGGCCATTCCATAGGTAAGGCAATTGATTAGAACAAATATCCATCGAATCGTTTGTAAAACTATTTGGGAGTACTGTAATTATTATTTCTTCTAGCGAATCACAACCATATATGTTTGAACTGTTATAGGTATAGAGACCAGATGAAATAATACTTAATCCATTCCACGAATAAGGAATTTGATTCGAACATAAATTTAATGACGTTGAGTTGCTATCTGCTGCATGTACCGTAAATTGTAACATTGCTATACTGTCACAACCGAATGTGTTCATTGTTTGATATGTATAAATACCTGACGATGTTAAATTCTGTCCGTTCCAAGCAAAAGGTAGTTGATTTGAACAAACAGCTATCGTGTCATTTGAAAAACTAGACGGATTCACTGCCAGAGTTACTGATGCCGTTTGACTGCACCCATTAGAATTACTGGCTGTTACCGTGTATGTGGTTGTAATGCTTGGATTTGCAGTAACCAAGTTACCTATAACGGGGTTAATATTCGTAGTTGGAGCCCATGCTGTAGTAGTTAATGGCTGTCCTCCAACTATTTCAATGTAATAATCTTCATATTCTCCATAGGTATCGTAATAACATTCGAACGTAGACAAGATGGAGGGCGAAAACCATCCTCCGCATACGCGCATTTTTGTTATTCCGGATAATGCGGTTGATGGAATAGTAACCGATGCGCTTACAACCACCGAATTTGTATTTTGATTAAATACCCTTTCTCCAATATCATTAAAATCACCATCCTGATTATAATCAATCCACACAATTCGATGCACACAATAATTTATAGAGGAATCACTACTAACAGTCATGGTATAGGTATTACCTGCTGTAACGGTTGTTGTTTGTTGGAATGAAGAATATTCCGTGCAAGTGCCTCCTGTAAAATTATTGATTGTATTGAATTGAAATTTGGCAATACACATACTACCTGAGTCACAATAAGGGATACAATAATTCTTATTATTATGAACTACCAAATTCGATATACCTTGAGAACAGATTGTGGAAGGGCTCGCCGTAACACTGTCAAAAATTGATTCAACAATTAATTTAAAAGTTACAATAGAATCGCAACCAACAGTAGGTGAAACACCACTGAAAGTATCAATATAAACACCTGCATTGCTCAAGATATTCCCATTCCAATTATAAGGTAATTGATTTATGCAAATGCTAGCGCTGTCGTAAACCTCATCGGTATTATAAACAGTGAGAAATAATTTTTTTATTGAATCACAACCACTTGTATTCGAAAAAACCGCATAATGCGCCCCAGGAGATGAAATACTTTGGCCGTACCAAACATAAGGTAAGTTACTTTCGCAAACAGTGGCATAGGTAGTATCCATCGAAGAAGCCACATTAACAGGAACATAGTTTGTATCGTTACAACCATCAATGCCAATAACCTGAATAGTAGTGCTGTAATTTGGAAATAATAATAAACTATCTCCGTATGCATAATGATAATTATTTAGATTATCCAACCAATGATACGAATAGGTCGACGCTCCAGAAGGTATAATCAACAACGAGTCGCCACAAACTGGCGTCATTGGATTTAATGTAACTGAAATTATTGGCGGTGGCTTTACTTCAACTACAACCGTATCATAAGATATAACAGTATTCTGATCCGTAACTGTTAGTGTATAGGTATAAATACCGATTCCTAAACCTGAAACTACTGGATTTGAACTATTAGGATTATTTAGTCCAATATTAGGTTGCCAAGAAAACGAATAAGGTTCAGTTCCACCGTGTACGTACAAACAAGGAATGTTACCAATGGTATCACTATTTCCTACACACATTGTAAGGTCCGCACTCGGTGTAACAATTAATGGTTGAAGTGGACAATTTGAATTACATGACTTATACAATCCGTTAACTGCTCCAACATAATAATTACCTGCATGCCCACATACTCCGAGAGGTTTAAACTGAATATACTGGTAGTTTTTAGACTGAATTGACAATTTATATTGCATTAAATAATAGTCAGAACAATTTTGAGTTGAACATGATAGTTCTGGCTGATAAATGGACCCATAAAAATCTACTCCATCTGTTTCAAGTTTGAGAGGATGGCCAAGCGTATAGTATAATCCACACGCATCAATCATAGTATGACCATCAGAATTTAATTCTGCGTTCGGCAACGTCCAATAGTTTTTAGTAAATCCATTTAAAGTATACTGATCTCGTACCGTATAAACTACTTTACCCGAATCATTAATCGCCATATCGGTAGAATAGTACGTTTTACCACCGGCTTGTGTTTCATTCACAATGGCGCCTAGTTGCCCCCCTGTGGTTATTCTTCCCAAAATAATGTCTCTTCCATTCAATCCTACATGTGAACTTATTAATATCGAATCTATTCCTGAATCAAATATGCATCTACTAAAAGTATTAAATACATCTGTTGAGCCTGAATTCATGAAACCTGTAAAGTAAATAAGACTGTCTACTGGATTGTATTTAATACTTCTTATACCATACTCGGTTGGTGGAATGGTAGAAGCAGTTCTGAGATTATGAAGAAAAACAGGGTTTCCTAAATAATCAAATTTTGAAATAACTTGACCTGAAAAATTATTCCCTGACTGACTAACCGGAGCCCAACAGTTAGCGGTTATATAAATTCCACCCAATGCATCTATACAAAGATCAAATGGAATATCATCGGCTATGCTCCCGAAAGTTTTAACCAAGGTAATTCCACCCATAACATCACATCGTACAATAATCACTTCCTTTCCACCTGAACTAAAATAGGTAGTACCATTTACAATTACTGAATCTGAAAAAAATCCAAGTGCAACTAGTTCTCCAGATGAAGAAACATCTAAACCAACAAATTCTATTCCCGAAAATTGATGCATCCATAAACTATTTCCATTACTGTCTTTTAAGACTAGAATTCCATTACCTAATGCTTGGCCTAGTCCATATATTTTATCCTGACTATATTTTAAATCCGTGTAAGCAATAGTAGTGTCTACATGCCAAGCCCAATATGATCCGGATTGTGCATCCACTTTTAACACAAAACCCAGACCGAATAATAAAAAATAAATGAAGTATAGTGATCGCTTCATAATCTCTAATAGATATGAAGATAATATAAATGAACTAGAAGGTATAACTATTAACATTATTGCGGCAGAAATACGGATAAGAAGTCCTTGGCAAGATTAAAGGTTCAACAGCTTCCAAAAGGAAACTACATTTCTCAACTAAAAACCAATGCTTCCATGTTCACCAAACGCTTGGTTATACTGTAAATAAACCAAAGAAAATTCCCCTCGTATCATGATACCCTCATCACTTCTTTCCGCGCAAAATCCTACATTTGCGGCATGCAGGAAATTCTCGATCGCATTGAAAAACTAAAAACTGAAATACGCGAAGCCGCTATCAAAAATCAAGATGATCTTGAAAAATATCGTATTCGCTTTCTCGGCACGAAAGGTTTAGTAAAAGAACTCATGGGTGAAATGAAAAATGTTTCCAACGACCTGAAAAAAGAATTCGGTCAACGGATGAATGAATTCAAAGTTTTTGCCGAATCAAAATATCAGGAGTTTAAATCAAGTCATGAAGAACAGGATGGTAATGCATCTACCGGTATCGACTTTTCCCTTCCGGCTTATCCTTCCGAATCCGGCGCTTTGCATCCTATCCATACTACCATGCAGAAGATGATTTCTATCTTCGAGAAAATTGGTTTCACCGTTGCAGAAGGACCGGAAATTGAAGACGATTGGCATAACTTCTCAGCCTTAAATCTTCCGGAAAATCATCCCGCGCGCGACATGCAGGATACCTTCTACATTAGCAAAGATCCGGATTGGGTTTTGCGTACGCATACCAGTTCGGTACAGGTACGTGTAATGGAAAGCGGTAAACTTCCTATCCGCCAAATATTTCCAGGTCGTGTATATCGTAATGAAACCATCAGTGCCCGATCGCATTGCTTCTTTCATCAAATTGAAGGACTCTATATTGATGAACAGGTTTCCTTCGCCGATCTCAAACAAACCTTGTATTATTTTGTGAAGGAAATGTTCGGTCCGGAAGTAAAGGTTCGGTTTCGACCTTCCTACTTCCCTTTCACCGAGCCAAGTGCTGAAATGGATGTAAGTTGTTTTATCTGCGATAGTAAAGGGTGTAACGTGTGTAAGCATAGTGGCTGGGTTGAAATTCTGGGTTGTGGTATGGTGCATCCGAATGTATTGCGCAACGCTGGCATCGACCCCGATAAATATTCGGGTTTAGCCTGGGGCATGGGCGTAGAACGTACCACGATGATGCAATATGGCATCAAGGATATTCGTCTTCTATCCGAAAACGACCTTCGCTTCTTGAAACAGTTCCGATAAAGTATCTATCTGATTTTTTCGCGATCTTTCCGAACTTGTTATGCTAGAAGAATTACAAACCAAAATAAAAGAACAACGATCCTTTGGTTTCTCCATGGCCGAAGTGGAAGCATCGATGCGCGAACAGGGCTATGCTCAAGTTGATATCGAACAAGCTATTCATCGCATCGGTGATCAGGAAATGGCTAACTTCAAACAAAAACATCCTTTGCTCAGTAATAAGATGTTTCCCTTGGTCATGTTGCTCTTTACACAAGCTCTTTTCTTCTTACTCCTGCCTAAAAGCGCTGCCGAAGAATTCTCTATTACATTCGCCCTCATCGGTGGCGTTATGTCGTTGGTATTTTCCTTCTGGACTGCAGCAATTCTTTTTCCTTCCTTGCTCGATAAATTTCCTATTGCTACCGGCATCACCTGTATCTCATCGTTGTTTATTTTTGGTGTAGCCTTTATTGGTATGACTACCTCCTATGCTTCCAATGAACTGGATCGCTATGGCAAAAGAGTTCGAGCCAAGGTTTCTGATCTATCAAAAATTATCGGCAAACGAAATGATATGTATAGCATGACCGTTGTTTTTCCTTGCGAACATCAGGTGAATTGTGAAGCTTCTATTGATTTAAGTGAAAGGGAATACGATGCTCTGGAAGAAGGTTCCGACGTAAATATCATTTACTCAACAGAGCATCCGAATATTGCCCGAATAGATTATGGTAGGTGATGTATAGTTCTTGTTGCTCGGGATATTAATTGTGGTGCTTTTAATTTCTTTACTACCTTCCCTTAAATAATGGAACGTAGCTATATAAGATGTAGCTGATTCATTACGATTCCAATTTGCAAAAATTTCTTTATGATTTTCACCTTCGTTGATACGATGTAGGTTTTATTGGCTTTCGATTTTAATAATAGATGAATTCCAGTAAACGCAAAAAATCAACGCAAATCATAAAGATCCGCATTCCAATAATTTTGTCGAGCTATGGTAATTCATAATCCAAAAAAAATGGGCTTTCACCAATTGGTGAAAGCCCATTCAATACATTTATTAATTAGCACTTTTTATTTGTGCATTCCGAAAAGATTATTGATCCAAAGCCAGAAATTACCATCATATAAGAAGGCAACAATGAACCAGAAGAATAAGGTTAACGGAATTAAGATTGTAAGAATCATGTTTTTCACTTCATCGCCTAAGTGCATGAACACCCTTACGATATAAGCCGCTTTGAACATGGTTAGCACAATGAAAAATAAGTTAATCGTCCATTTAGGCATTCCGGTAGAATGGCCATATAAACCTAATACAACTTCTACGATGGTAATGACAGACAGAATAAGGGTTACCATCCATATTTTTCGAACCTTAGCCTTACTTTCAGCGGAATTAATATCTTCATGATGATGAAGATTATATAATCTGGATTGATCGGCTTCGTAATCGTTAAAATGACTCATGTTTATTTGAAAATTTGGTAATTTAAATAGTTGATGTTTTTCAGTGTTGTGATAGTTACGCCAGGTTTAATAATTCTTACAACAGATAGAAGCAAGTGAATACGAATACCCAAACGAGATCTACAAAGTGCCAATATAAACCTACTTTCTCCACCATTTCATAATGCCCTCTGCGCTCGTAAGTACCATTAATCGTATTCAACAAAATGATAATATTTAGCACCACGCCAGAAGCAACGTGTGCTCCATGGAAACCGGTAATACTGAAGAAGAAATTAAAGAATTTATGAGCAGCAGCGGCTCCTTCCGTTTGTAATATAGCAGCTGGTGTTTCATGGGTAAAGAAGTGTTTTAGGTTTTCCGCATGCGGTATAACACCATTAGCATCCGGTTGGAATGAACCCCACCAAGCGCCATGATGATTTAGATGCCACCACTCCCAAGCCTGACAGCTTAAGAAAGCTAAACCCCCTAAGATGGTCCAAATCATCCATTTGATAACTCCCTTCTTATCCCTACAATGTCCGGCATGTACCGCTAACACCATCGTTACAGAAGAAATGATGAGAATGAAGGTCATCAAACTCACGAATGCCATCGGGGCTCCACCATTAGGTGCAAACCAAGGAAATGATTCAAACACCGAGTTTGGGTTAGGCCACAACGAGCTAAAGAAACGTGTAGTACCATAAGAAATAAGAAAAGCTCCGAAGGTAAAGGCATCACTCATCAGGAAATACCACATCATTACTTTACCGTAACTGAGATTAAACGGACTTTGTCCGCCTCCCCAGATTTTCTTCTTATCAACTGCAACTGAACTCATATTTACTTGGTGTTATTTTTGATTTAATAGAAAAAAAAGAAACAAATATATCCAAAGCACATCAACAAAGTGCCAATAGGTACTTAAAATTTCCAACCCGTTGGCGCTGTACGTTTTCTTACTGCGACGAAGGTTTACAGATATAAACACAATGATAAGGGCAATAACACCGCCCAACATGTGCGCCAAATGTATCATAGAAATCACCCATACAAAACTACCGGAAACCCCTTCACCATTGCTTGCTAAGGTAACTCCGGCAGCGTGCATTTCATAAAACCCCCAAAATTGCAGCACCATAAATAGCACCCCAAGTAAGGCAGTAACGGAAATAAGGGTTTTGTAGAGCGGAAAATTGCGCTGTTTGAATTGCTTGGTGGCGAAGTGTATGGTAATACTACTTGCCAATACCACGAAGGTTGAAATCCAAAAAGCTGTGGGCATGGTAAATATTAACCAGTTGCCTTGTGCTTTTCGAACTAGAAACGCACTAGTCCAACCGGCGAACATCATTAAAATGCTAGCCATGCCTATCCAAAGCAATAATTTATGCGGATGAATCTTCTCTCGTTGCGATGTATTACTCAACACAATTGGTACTAATGCGCGCAAATTTAATTCAAGATGCCTGAGTTACATAGAAAAGAAGGAAGAAAAAATCAAATTGAGCGGTTTTCCTTTGTACGAATAACTTTGCGCTATGCCTAAATTTCTGATTTTCCTCTACTTACTCCTTCCCATGGTATCCTTAGCACAACCTTACCACCCGTATTTACCCGATTCGATACTCACGTATAACGTTTCAATAAAGGATACTTCGCTTAAAACACCGCTAACGAAAACGACGTTCAGTTATAACCTGAACGGTATGATAGAGAAAAGTAGTTATTACAAATTTAACCCGAAAACACGCCAATTCGAACTACGTTCAACCAGAGCCTATCAATACATCGGTAATGATGTAATCGAACGCGAAACCAACCGGTTTGAGGGTAAAGAAGTACTAAACAAGGTTCGAACCTTTCAATTCAATCAGAAGAAACAAGTAACGCAAATACTTTCTGAAAAAGCACTTAGTAATTCTAATCAAATGGCGATGGATACACGCATGGAATTCAACTATGAGAAAGACAGCTTACGGAGCATTACCGAATATAAAAACAGTACAACTATTTACAAGCAACACATGAAAATATATCAGTGGCAAAAGAATCAACTTGTAATTCTTGGAAAAGAAATGAATGAAGTAGATGCTTCTGTTAAAAGGAATTATAAAATCGTGTTTATATTAAACGGACAAGGCGATATTCTTTCGCAAAAAGAAGAACAAAACTTTCCATTAAAACCCTCTGTTTATCATGGTTTTTACCTCGACAAAGCCAATCGAATTAGCAAAGACACCTTAAAAACCATCGATGAAAAAAAGAAACTAACGTCCACACTTTCCATAGCACAATGGAGCTATCATGAAAAAAAGAATCAGGCCGTTCAACTTATTTTTCCTTCCAATAAAAATGCTGAAAGCACCTCTTCTCAAGCAACCATGGAAGTTATTTTCAATACCAGCAGATCCAATGCCAAAAGACAAAAACTAATTGCTTATTACCTTGAAGATTTTATTCTGTATGAATAAAAACCACTAGGGTTGATACAGAATTTTGTACGTTTTTGTTGTCTCGTCTTGCTGAATACGCACAACATAGTAACCCGGTGTATACACAAACGAATGCAAAGGAATTTCAACCATTTCCGATGAAGAAGTTAAACTGTATAATGCAGAACCCGTTAAGGAATAAACCGCAATTTTTGTGTCCTTCAATTCAGTATTACGTACAAATACTGCATGTTGCGTGGTACTTGGGAAAACCTCAATAGGCATCGTGTTTTCTTTAGAAACAATAGAAACAATATTGGAATAAGCAAAATTGCCGTCAACAGTTAATCCTTTTATGCGATAAAACCTTGCACCGGCATCCGTTATGGCTGTGGTACTTGCAAAGTTGGTAGTAGAAGAAATGGTATAGAAATGAATTCCATCTTCACTTTCTTCTAGCATAAAATTTTGATAGAAATTTTCTTGGGTATTCCAGTTTAAATAAGTTTCTTGATTTTTTTGTGATGCGGATAATTGAATTTGCGCCATCGTTAAAGGGAATCCGCCACTCGAAATGTTTAAACTCCAACCGCCACTTATGGTACCGGCATCGCCCGAAGCAAAATCACCAATAAATAATTTCCAAGTTCCGTTTGGATTGATACCATTAAACGTAGATGCAAATGTGGCTGTTTGCGGACCAAAAGGGCCGGGTGCATTGTATGAACCAAAGCCTGGGGGGGTTAATGGAGCGGGAGAAGGAAAGATATCCCACATGTACGAAGTTGGTTTATAGGTGCCGTTATTTGACCATATAGAGGCGGCAGAAAATTGAGTAGCCCCGATATCGGCTATGGTATAGGTTAAATTAGTAGCCGACGCACCGTCTGCACAAAAACTTTGAAGCAACAATGCCTCGCCGGAAGGTGCTTGTAATAATAAACTCACGTCACTCACATAGACATGGCTTAAACCATGAATGGTAACTTGTACATTACTTACCAAACCCGACATGCCGGAAACGGTAAGCTGCGAAGGGTATGTACTTGCCTTATCATTATCTACGATAGTAATGGCATTGGAATTTGTAAAAATGGTTGCTTTTACGCTTAGTGAAAGCAGCAAACTGAAGAAAAGGGTGTAGTGTTTTTTCATGTTACTTTATTTTAAAAAGAGAAGCCACCTCTTAGTAGAGATGGCTTCTATAAGTTAAGAGCTTAATCTCTATTTCTTTTGAATACTCTTGATAAATACTTCAGAAGTAGTATTATCTGTTATTCGAATGAAATAAGAACCAGTGCTTAATGAAGTTAAATTGTTTACGTTAATCAGGTTTTGTCCTTCTTTCACATTCACTTCTTTCGAAACAACTTTTCTTCCTTGTGCATCGGTAATCTGAATAGTTACAACAGATACTTCAGATGAAGGGTAAGAAATATTCAATTCAGAAGAGAATGGAATTGGGTAAACAGATATTGGTTCAACCACTTGCGTTGGACGAACAAGCGATACATTAGAGAACGATACTTGCTTATCGAAATCATACACTGCAATTTTGTAGTAAATCACGGATTGATTCATAAGTGAAGTAACATCATCTAAAATGCTGTACACCGTACTTCCACTGGTTTCACCTTTTGCATTTTTTGTAGCCACTTTAGTATAGTCTACGCTATTGATACTACGAAGCACTTCAAAATATTGAACGTTTTGTTCGTTGATAGTATTCCATTCAACCTTAGCTGTTTTACCTTCTAAGCTTGCATTTAAACTAACCGTAGTTAATCCGGTAGGGAATTTAATGATAAGACCCATATCCAAGGTAGGATTGTATTCACCAGCTACAATAGTAACCTGAGGTATTGAACCGAAGGTAGGGAATTCACCATTTAATACAATAGAACCTGGATCGATATCGCTATCTAATGCATCATTACCTGCATCCGATTGCGTGAAGGTTCTGTTGAACGGTAAATTTGTAAATCCAACGCTGTAAGTACCAGGAACCAAATTAGGGAAGGAATAGAAACCATTCTGATCGGTAATAGCACTTTGAATAGCCGTACCAGATTGATCGTAAAGAATTACGGTTACACCAGGAACACCAGGCTCATTAGCATCTTGTAATCCGTCAACATCTAAATCTAACCAAACATAGTTTCCTAAACCGGCACCAAGAGGTGTATGAATACCAGCATCGATTGTTGGATTGAATTCGCCGGCAGTTAAGGTAACTGCTACGGTTTTTCCGGTTACAGGATCAGCATCAGAATCTAAAGCATCGTCACCACCTTGATCGGCTGAACTAAAGGTAGCACCTGCTGGTAATCCGCTGAAACCAACTACATACGTATCAGGAATTAAGTTTACAAAAGAGTAATATCCATTGGCATCAGTAATGGCTGTTGAAATTGGTGTAACACCATCAGCAGCATATAATGTAACTGTAATACCAGGAATACCTTCTTCATTCGCATCTTGAACACCATCATTATCTAAATCATCCCAAACATAATTTCCTAAACCGGCACGATCGGTATAGATACCTGCGTCAAGATCAGGATAATTTTGTCCTGCAACCAAAGTAACAGGTTCTGTATCACCATTAACAGGATCTGCATCGCTATCAACCGCTTCATCTGTACCAGCATCTTGAGAAGTAAATTCATAACCTGCAGGTAAGTTAGAGAAGCCAACATAATAGGTATCCGGATCAAGTCCAACAAATTCATAATAACCATTGGCATCCGTTGTAGTAACTTTTAACGGAATACCACTTACATCATAAAGAGTTACCATGATACCAGGTACACCTGGTTCGTTAGCATCTTGAACACCATCTTGGTTAAGGTCATTCCAAACGTAATCACCTAAGCTAGCTAAGTTAGGAGCAGGGTAGATACCCGCGTCGATGGTTAAGTTTTCTTCGCCGGTGGCTAAAGGAATAATTCCTGTTTTTCCACCTGAACCTGCATCGGCATCAGCATCCACTGCATCATCGGTTCCTTGGTTCGCATTCGTAAAGTTATATCCTGAAGGAATATTACTAAATCCTACCACATAGCTACCAGCATTTAAACCGGTAAAGATGTAGTTTCCTAAACCGTCGGTTGTTTTAACACCTAAAACGGTAGTTCCGTCGGCTGCATACAGGGTAACAGTAACACCGGCTACACCTTGTTCATCAGCATCTTGAACACCATTTTGATTCAAATCGTACCAAACGATATCACCTAAAGAAGCTGTACCATTACGACCATTTGATTGAACGATACCCGCATCAACCGTTAAGTTTACTTCACCGGTAGCTAAGGTAATTAAGTCGGTTAAACCATTTCCACCTGCATCAGAATCGGCTGCGTCAGTACCCACATTAAGGGAAGTAAAGCTATGCCCCGGAGGAATGTTGGTAAATTCGCAACGGTAATCTCCTGCTGCTAAGTTATTAAAGATATAGAACCCTTGAGCGTTGGTGGTAGTTGTTCCTAAGAAGGTATTTGAACCATCATATAAATTAACAATAACACCCGGAACACCTGGTTCACCAGCATCCTGAACACCATTTTTGTTATAATCGTACCAAACGTAATTTCCTAATGCTCCAAGAGGTGCTGCTGGATTATAAATACCGGCATCCCAAGTCATATCGTAACCACCGGCAGGTAAATGAATAACTGCTGTTTTGTTTGTGGAAGGATCAGCATCAGAGTTTGTAGCAGCTCCACCAACATTTTGTGTTGTTAGAGAATATCCAGAAGGGTAATTAGAGAATCCAACTACATAATCACCTGGTGTTAAATTATTGAAGATATAGTAACCGAACTCATCGGTAGTTGTTGTGGCAAGCACAGTTGTTCCGTCTGCAGCATATAAGGTAGCTGTAACACCGGCTACACCACCTTCAGCAGCATCTTGTTGACCGTTTTGATTTACATCATACCAAACATAATTACCTAAGGCAGCATTGTTTGGATCTTGCGCATAAATACCGGCATCAATCGTTGGGTTGTTATCACCGGCAGCTAATGTTACCGGAGTAGCTTTACCTGTTACAGGATTTACATCGCTGTCTGCCGCATCGTCGGAACCTTGGTTATCCGGACTAAACACGTATCCGATAGGTAAACTAAAGCCAACGATATAAGAACCTGGATTCAAATCGGTAAATGAATAATATCCTTGAGCATCCGTAACGGTAGTTGCAATAGGATTTCCAGATCCATCACAAAGCGTAACAGTAACACCGGAAACACCTAATTCATTCGGATCCTGAATACCATCTTTATCCAAATCGTTCCAAACAAAATCGCCTAAGCTTGCTTTTTGAATTTGCGGCATGTAAATACCGGCATCTACAGTCATATTGCTATCACCTGCTACCAAGGTATATAATCCGGTTAACCCACTGGTAGTATTCGGATCACTATCAGCGGCATCATTTCCACCCTGATCGGTTGATGTAAATACATAGTTAGAAGGTAAAGAGAATCCAACACGATAGTCGCCTGGGTTCAAATTATCGAATAAGTAGTAACCATAAGCATCCGTTACGGTTGTTCCGATAACCACGTTATTGCCATCATATAATGTTACGGTAACACCGGCTACACCAACTTCAGAAGCATCTTGAACACCATCCTTATCCACATCATGCCATACATAGTTTCCTAACTTGGCATAACATCCGAAGTCTTTTAAACGCAATTTAAATTTAGCCGTATCATCATAACAGGTTCCTGCTAAATAAACACGACATGTGTAAGTTCCGGTATCTGCTGTTGTAACTGGAATATTCAAAGCCGGACCTGTAGCAATTACAGTTCCTGCTGGGTTGCGCCATTCGTAAACAGCTCCTGTGTATAGTGAATCCACATAAATATCAATATTGTTTAATCCACATTGAGGTAATGGAATGTTTACTTTCACCGTTGGTTTTGCTGGAGGGCGTACCGCCATATCCTGAATAGAGGTATTACCACAGGCATCAATTACACGCATACGAATTAATGAATAGGTGTTACCATTATTAATCGTAAAAATGTTACTAGATTGTACGGGTTGTTCACCGCCAGCAGGTATAGTTTGATAAATTTCAAACTGATAAGGTTTTAAACCTCCTTTAGCAGATCCAATAGCATTAAACACCGTACCACCGCAACTAAACGCAATAGAACGACGTAAACGAGGTTGAACGTATTTCTCAATAACTACAGTATCGTATGTTTCTTCCGAACAATACATCAATTTCATTTTGATTACATACGTACCGGTATCAAGATTATTCCATGATATTGTACCGTTCGTGTTCGCTGTATTTCCACCAGCCATAACATACACGTTGGTATTCAAATTCCAAACATCAAACACAGCTGAATTCCAATACGGATTATCAGAATGATATTCGGTAGTGATGTTTCCTTTATTCACACATAGTGGTGTTACTGTTGTTGTGAGTGTATTCGGAACATGTCCGTCAGCACCGTTGGTAACTGTAACCGTATCTTTTCTACCACAATTATCTGTAACAATATATTTATAAGTAGTGTTAGGCAACGTAAGATTGAATTCAACAGATGTGTACCAATCATACAATGAAGCATACACATTGTTCATATCAAACGTATTGGTATAGGTTTGTGTATTTAATAAGGTGCTGAAAGTAGCATCGTATTGTTCATAGGTAATTGGAGGAGACATTCTTCGATTAACCGAAACATAATTTACGAAATAACCCAAATCACAACGAGGTTCTCCACCTCCCTGACATTTCCAGTTATGATCTATTGTAACATTCTCATTATGTACTTTACCACAGGCATCGGTTATTTCAAACGAGTAAGAACCATCCGCTAGATTGGTAAAATCACCATTTGATTGTGGCCCAATTACCGTTGGAGAAGTCATGGTGTAGCTAATCGGGTTTTGATAATACCATGAAGGCGATAATGTTGTTGTTGACGTTGAGCAACTGGTAAACTGGGTATATGTACCACCCCAATGATCGAGGTAATAATCATTCCCTGTATTTTTTACCACGCCACAACCATCTTTTACATAGATTTTAGTCCAGTTATCACCATTATAATTTGGGTCATGAAATGTTTTTACAAAATTGAATGGAATAGAAGAAGACCAAACGGTATCGCCAGGCGCTCTAACCACACCATACTGCACAGGGCCAATAGGAGTACCGTTTAAAACAACGCCTTCCACAGTATAGTTATCACAACTTGGATAGGTAATATTTCCATTACTAGGATACCAATCTGCCGGTGTAAAATTGGTACATTGTTCAGTACCACAAGCATCTGTTACGCAAACGGTTGCTGCATTAATATTAGCATCCGGATGACTGAACGAAATAGGTAATGAAGAGCCTGAAGCAATTACACTTCCATTAAAATCTTTTACCTTATAAGTTTGTCCGCTTAAAGAAGGACTAATAGAAATACTGTTATAGGAGTATTGACCACAACCTACTTTATCCACTACAGGATTGCTCAAACCCCAGTTGAAATTACCGATAGTAACCTGACGTGTTTGGAAATTTCCGCAACTGTCATAGGCACGTACATTGTAAGTTCCGGGTGAAAGGCCTAAGAAATCACCTGTTGTATTGGTTGTTCCAACACAACAAGGAGAACCGGCTAATATTTCATACAAGAAAGGAGCACGACCGTCAACCATAGTTCCGTGTATTTCTCCATTGGTACCGTTGTAACAACCTGAAACATCCACTGCAGTGGGGTTATATAATGGTTGAACATAGGTTCCTGGTACGGATACGTTGTAATCTGTAAAACAGCCACCTCCAAGATCTGTAACTCGCAACACATAATTTCCGGGTGAAAGTGCGGTTATCAAATTACTCGATGAAGGACCCGTGTACGCATAATCTCCGGGATAGGATACAAAGTCGTACGAAAATGGACCTGTTCCTGAAGCATTGTTAACAGTGATGGTTCCCGTGGCTTCGCAGCGCGATTCGGTCACATCCGTAGTTGCGCCTGAACCACATTGTGCCTGAGCCATCTTGGAAAACAACATCACCATCAGCAAGGAAAAAAGGGATAGTTTTTGTCTCATGTGCTATTTATTTATTTAGTTTAAATGGATTTAAATAATTATATCTCAAAACATCGAATGACGAAATTATATAATATTTCGTTATAATATCATTTTTTTAGTTTCAAATTAATAGAAATCAATTTTAAAGTAGTTTGAAAATCAATCTAGTGAATATGCAAATCAATCCCAAACCCTGAAGCACAAAATTAAATCCTTTCAACAAACAACTATTAATATTAAAATATGAATTAATAGGTTTTGAATCTTTCCTTAATGCCCAAAACGTTGAGAAAAACTAGTTTCAACAGATTTTAGCGTTGGTAAGCCAAAATTGTGCCAAAATCTGCCGTTACTTGACCTTTGAAAACCAATACCCTTATTATTTGGAACGTTGCAAAAAACTAAGATTGCATCAGATCACCCTGAACCAACAACATTATTTAAGCCTAAAATTTCCAGTTTCTCATTACCCTAACAAGGTTCCAAATAAAAAAATTACATTTGTTACCCCTTATTACTATGAAACTGTACGTACGATTTTTACTACTCTGTTCCTTTTTCTTGTCTAACCTCCCCTTGTGGTCGCAGGATATTCAAGGTGAAACCATTTTTGTTCTTAAAGGTAGTATTACTGTAATTAAATTTAACAGTGATATTCTCAATTCAAAACTAGGCGAAAAAGACGATTATAACTTGAGTGTTGAGGAGGGAAAAACCATTTACCTTTCCTCAAAAAATGGGGTGCAGAAGCCACGTAATACCAATTTGGTAGTTTCTGAAGGAAAACGGAACCACGTGCTTGCCGTTCGCTTCATCGAGAAAGGAGAAATGAATCAAACCTATTACGATTTTAGTGATTTAAAGAAACTCAAAAAGCGTTTAGGAACAAAAACGAATAATTCAGAAAAACAAGCAGAAGAGAACGCAACTACCACTAAAGAAGAATCTGCCGATAATAAGATTATTCAGACAGAAGAAACCAAAACCTCAAATGATTTGGAGGAAAAGATAGCTGAAGAAAAGAGGAAGCAAGCTGAATTAGATGCGAAAATTGAACAGGAAAAGAACCGTCAGAAAACAGAACAAGAAGCCAAAGCAAAAAAAGTTAAGGAAGATGCGGATTTAAAACGTTTAGCTGTTGAGGAAAAGAAACGAAAACAAAAAGAAGCAGAAATAGCCCGTTTGGAAAAACAACGCCAAGAGCAAGCAGATCAAAAAGCGAAGGCAGAAGCAGCAAAAGCCGAACAACAACAACTTGCTTCTCAAAAAGCAGAACAGGCACGCTTAAATGCGGAAGAACTTAAACGCAAACAAAAACAGGCCGAACTCGATAAACTTGAAAACGATCGTAAACTAGCGGAACAAAAGAAACTTCAAACGGAAAAACAACAGGCGCTTCAGGAAGAACGAAAGCAACAAGAAGCCTTGAATGCCAAACTAGAAGCTGAGAAGAAACAGAAACTGGCTTTGGAAAAACAACTTTCACAGGAAAAAGCGGCTCGTGAAGCAAAAGAGGCGGCTTTGGAAAAAGTTCGGAAAGAAAAAGAAGAAAAAGAAAACAAACTGGCTCGTGAACGTAAACAACGCGAAGAAGTTCAAGCAAAGATCGACGCAGAAAAGAAACAAAAAGAAGAAGCAGAACGTTTAGCTAAAGAAGAACGAGAGAAATTTGTATTGCCGCCAGCTCAGGTTGATATCCGCAAGAAATTTCCTGACATTAATTTCAACGAACCGCCTGAAGGCCAGTTCTTCGACGGCATGTATTTTGGTGATACCACAGCGTATGCCATGGCATCCCGAAAATTATTAGATCAACCTGAAAATAAAGATTATGCCAATGCGGCCACTGAAATGGACGGTGTAAAAGTATCGCTCTGCAATATTGATTTTTCCGGTAAGGCATCCTATATCCGATTCAAAATCGAAAACAATACCAAAGGCTATTTCATTCTTGGCGCCACCATGCTAAAAATGTTAGAGGTAGAAACCGGAAAAAAATTCCAACTTAATCCGTACTATATTTCTTCCTTTCCAATAATTGCTGCTGGTGAATCGGCTTATGTTATGTATGTTATGAAACCTGAACAAAATATTTCGGCCGACTCTTTCGTATTATTATCTTTAAGAGAACGACAATCCGGAAAAAAATTCGAACTTAACTTCCCGGGTAATCTCTATACCCAAGCTCTGAAAAAAGTGCAACGTTAATTTCCATTTTGATATGAAAAAGTGGTTATGGACAATCGGTTTGGTTTTGCAGATAGTTATATCACAAGCCCATGTTGTTACATTTTGTGGTGAAGTAATTCCTGTTGATAAAGACTTTGTATCGAACAAATTGATGAATACCATCAAAAAAAACATGAGTTTGGTTAACTTGGCTGATTTACGATCGCGCGCCTATCAGTACTTTCCTATATTCGATGCCTACCTTTCAAAATATGGTGTGCCAACCGATTTTAAATACCTAGCCATTGTAGAAAGCAATTTAAAACCAGTTACCTCCCCTGCCGGTGCGCAAGGATATTGGCAAATTATGGATGCTACCGCAAGAGAATTAGCGTTGAATATTAACGGCCCACAGGGTGATGAACGTAATGATTTACACCGATCTACCGATGCCGCCGCCCGACTATTGGCATCCTATTATAAACAAATAAAAAAATTAGTTGGCGTTTACTCCTGGACCCTCACGGCAGCATCGTATAACTGCGGACCGGGATGCATTCAAAAACGCGTTAAAGCAGAACAAGAAACAGATTACTTCGATCTGAACCTGAATCAGGAAACGGCGAATTATGTTTATCGTATCATAGCAATCAAAGAACTTTTTGAATACCCCGAAATCTATGTGAAGAATTTTGGCTACAACATTTTCAGTCGACAAATTAGAACGAATACCATCGATTATGCATCCGTTGAACAAGAGGTAAAAAATTACAAAGGGTTCAACTTGAAAATTAAAAAGAAGAAAAAAGCTAACGACATGGATGTCACTCCTTCTTTTAAAGATAAATTATTTACTGCACATATAAAAGGGAAGTATAAAGAATTTAAAGACGGTGATTTAATTACCTTAGAAATGGATGAAGATTTTAGTATTCAAGGTCAGTTCAAAGCTAAAGGTTCAACCGTTGGTGGCTATGCCTACATTATCGATGACAAAATTTATGTTGATTTTGGCTTCGGACCGGATGTAACTTTTTGTGACGCCGGTGGCGTAAAAGGATTGCCTCCTGATCAGTTATCCAAAAACAGACCCGTTTTAATTAAAGCAAGAATTTGGGATGAATAATTTTCGTCATTGCTTTACATGAAAATTTCTATTCCATATTCGCAACGAATTCGATGATATATACTGAATTGGTTTATTCCACCGAATGTTTTCTTCGCAAAAAGTAAGCAATGGCATTGAGCCATTCCGTATTATAAATGAACTAACCAAAACTCATTTTATGATAGGCTGTGTACACCCATAAAAAAACGTGTAGTGAACACACCACACGTTTTTTAAGTATCGTATCAAATAACTTTTTACAACGCTATTTTAATTGTTTTCAGTTGCGACCCGGCAAGTACCTGAACATAATAAACGCCATTTCTCCAGGTAGAAACACTCATAGCACAGGTAGCGTTTGTTTGCTTGGAAGTATGCACGCACTGACCTTGACTATTGAAAATCTTCAATACAAAACCATTTTGTGCCGACGTACTTAACTGAAGTTGCTTCATACCATCTACCCAAGCATTTGCTTCCAACGAAGCATTTTTACTTTTATCGATTTTTACAATTTCAGAGAAGGAGAATTTACCATCAATATCAGTTTGCTTAAGCTGATAATAATTTACTTGATTAAGATCTGGTGAAGCATGCAAGAAGTCATAGGATGTGTTTACACTTGAATTGCCACGACTTTTCACTGTTCCAATTTCGTTGAAATTTTTACCATCGGTTGAATGAAGAATAGTAAATCGATCATTATTTATTTCATTAGACGTAACCCAATTCAATACCACATTCGACTCTTGTAAACTTGCTTTAAAAGAAATTAAAGTGATTGGCAATACAGCAGCGCTGTTGTAATACCAAACATCACTCAAATAACCCGAAGTTGTATTTGTAGTATTTCCAAAACCACCAAAAAGAATAGCATTGCCGGTAGCATCCATCCAACCACCTGCGCCATAGCGAGCACCAATTTTATTTGTTGCTGCATAAACGCCCTGTGTTCCATAAACACCTATGCCATCAACCGTATTTGCGCCACTCACCCATGTCCAAGTATTATCTAAGGGGCGATAGCACCACACATCATTCAGAATTCCGGATGAAGCTCCGGTTGCAAAACCTTGTCCACCAAATAAAAACACCCGGTTTTGGGCATCTTTAATAGCCACTGCTAACTCTCTACCACCGGGGTTATTAGCAGGATCAATATTCCAATAAGCGCCATACGTTCCTGTTGGATTAACGGTGTTAGATCCTTTAATCCAGGTCCATAAGTTAGTGCCTAAATCGTAAGTCCACAAATCATTGAAATAAGAAATAGTTCCAACACCACCACCAAATAAATAGAGTTTGTTCGCATCGAACCATGATACCGTATATTCTCTCGATCCTGGTTTGTTCGCAGGATCAGCAACACCAAGTGTTCCATAAACTCCCAACGTAGCGGTGGCATCATTACCTGCCATAAACGACCAAGTTCCAGCGCCGGTATTGAAGCGCCACAAATCGTTTAAAGTACCCGGTGCACCGGCAGAACTATAGCCATCGCCACCAAATATCCAAGCATTAGTACCATCAAACCATGAACAACATTTTTGACGAGCTCCAGGTCGTAATGAACCTGCTGTGGTATAATCACCTAGTTGTGAAATGGTGTTCGCACCACTCACCCAAGTCCATTCATTCGTAGCAGTGTTATACTTCCAAAGATCATTCAATCGTCCGGTGGTAGCTGTTGCAGCATAACCAAAACCACCAAATAACCATAGGTTACCTGAATTATCAGCCCAACCGGTTGCCCATCTGCGACTACCCGGGCGGTTGCTAACCGAGGCTACATTTTGGGTTCCATAAACTGCTTGTTGATTACGTGTGTTTGGTCCGTTTACCCAAGTCCATTGATTATTAGCCGGATTATACTTCCATAAATCACTTAAGTGCCCTGTGATACTCGACGTAGCTCGTCCGAATCCACCAAACATCCATAAGTTACCATTACTATCTTTCCATGTAACAAATTCTCTTCGGCTACCTGGCTTGTTTGTGGCAGCTTCAACGCCAATTGTTCCATAGTTACCAATATCATCTGTGGTGTTTACACCATTTAACCAAGTAGCAGCTTGCGCTAAAAGCGACATACTGTTTACTCCTGAAAACAGCATGAGTAGGGAGAATAGAATCTTCTTCATGTTTCTAAATTATCGTTCAAATATAGCCCAACTTTTATGGCTATAAAAAGTAATTTCGGGTATTGAATGTATTCATCAGGTTTTCAAACAATTAGAAATAATCTTACGTGTTACCCTGCTGCTTCGAAGAGGCATATTTCAAACCTAGATAAGAACACAGCAGCAAGACTAATCCAATAACCCAATATGCTAAGTCAATATGACATGCACGTTGTTGCAGTAGAATAGCAACCAGCAATACGCCGACTATCAAGGCAAAAGGGGCTTGTTTCCAGGCTGAATAAAACATTAGCGAAGAATGTACATTTTGGTTTTCGGACTGAACACGCGACGAATGCTATCAACCAGTATGGTGGTATCATTCGATACATGCGAAGCATTTATGGTAACCAGAAAACTAGAATCACGTTTTACTACTTGTGTTTGATGGCCGTAATTATTCAATTGTTTAGAACGTGCATTGGCGGCCGCTTCATTAGCCGTTGCCATGAGTACCACCTGATACAACTTACCGGGCGACACCGTAGCAACCGCTGGTGTTGTTTGTGCGGTATCTACATTGATTGGCGTGGTATTGCTATCGCTTCTTGTGGCATTCGTTAGGCTATCATTCACCACAGGCTGAGGTGCTGAAGTGGTATCAAAATGCAATGCGGGTGCCTCCATTTCCGGAGTTTCTGTAGAAACTTCTTTATGATTCTGCCAATAAGAATATCCGAAGTAACCAATACCTCCTAATAGCACAATGGCTAAACCCCCTAAAGCCAATTTTAAACCGTTTTTATTTTTCTTACGTGCAAGTGAAGATGGCGCAGGAGGGTAACTATAATCTATTGGAGCTTCTGTAGTAGTTGCCGTTTTTATTTCAGCAACAGGTGCCGGTACGGGAGCATAACTCAAATCCAAATCGCTACTTTGCTTAAACCCAAGTTTACCGTTAACATTTATTACCCGACCGAGGTGTTCAATTTCAAAACTTCCTGTTTTAAATACTTCCTCTTTTACGATTTTACAAAACTCTTTGATATTATTGGAAGCGTTACTAATGCTCACATTTTCATGCGAAGCAATAAAACTGGCAAACGTATCATCGATACTTCCTATCGGAGAAAATGATATTACATAGGATGGGCTTTCAATTTCAGTTTGTGACGCGTTATATGTAGCCGACGCCTTCTTTAATTCAAATACTCCTAATCCGGGCAGACTACAATATTTATTCTTCAACAAAAACTTCCCAATATATTTACCTATTTCCATATGCAATAACGTTGCTGATAACAAACAAAAGTAGGGCTTTGCGTATTACCAAAAAAATATTGAATTGGCCGTTGCCTTCTATGCCAACAGGGTTCTTACCAATTAGCTTAAAACTTAAGAAATTAGAACCTAAAAAGACAAACTCACACCCAAACTCGGGAAGATTGGTAACTGATAGGTCCGTGTATTACGAACGCGATCGATATAAAAAATATTCTGACGGTTATAAGCATTGCTGATACTTCCGGAAATTTCCAAAGACGAGCGCTTCTTTAATTGAAACCGTTTTTTGGCGGCTATATCTAAACGATGATAGTCGGATAGGCGTCCGCCATTAATATCCTTGGCATAAACTATACCTAGGTTACCATTTTGGGTAAGATAATCGGTGCTGATGCCGTTACTAAAATCAATTTGTTCAATAAACCCTTGCGTTTGTGTAAATGGAAACGCGGAACCATAATTAAATCGGGCAGATAGTTCAAAATCCGATTTCTTTCCTAAGGCATAAGCAGCTAAAATATTAACATTATGTCGACGGTCGAATGGCGTAGGATAGGTTTGATAGCCGTCATTGCGATCAACGTAACCATAAGAATATACAGCCCACAAGTACTTTCTGCCTTTAGCATACTTCAAGGTAAAATCGGCACCATATGCCTTTCCTTTTTCAATTGAAAAATCAGGATCGGAAGGAAGTAATTTGTATCGATTAATCGTTATTAATTGATCAAAACGTTTGAACCATGGTTCGAGAGTAAAATCAAAATCTTTATAATCGGCTTCGATACCAAAAACAGCATGAACAGCTTTTTGAATATTGTTATTGGCGATGCTTCCATCCGCTTTCGTTATTTCGAAGTCAGGAGCAGTAATGAAACCGGTAAAGAAATTAACGATATCACGATCTGATTTACTTGAAATAAGATTTTGAGAATACAAACCGGTAGAACCTTTGAAACGAATATGATCTGAAACATTGTATTTGAAAGCCACACGTGGTTCTAATCGAGGTACGTTGATAGAGGCATAATATTGTAAACGCAAGCCCGGTTCGAACATTAATTTATCGCCAATATTGAGTTTCAGTTTCATGAAACCACCAATTTGCGTAGTATAATCGTTTTGTTCTAAACGCACACCAACGTAATTATAATATTGAAAACCGGTTTTAAATCCAGTTAATTCAACACCATAATTGAGTTCGTTATGATCTTGAAAATATGCAGTTCCCTTTACGCTAGCGTCGAAGGAATTGATATTACTTTCACGAGGAAGATTATCCGCTTCCACCAAGGAAATGGCATAGGATGAATAATTAAAACATCCTGAAATTAATGACGAAGAAGCAGCCGGAGTAAGAACGAAATTGGTACCTATACCATAACTCTTCCAATTCAAATCAGAACTGTTTTTAAAATTTACATGGTCGTCGAAATTAAACCCAAACACACTGAGTTTACCTCCTGTACCAGAATTCAAACTAACTTTTCCGTAAATATCAGTAAAGGTATAAGGTAATTTACTTTTATACGGTTCTCCCATAAATCCATATAATGCCGGTGAACTCGTTTTCAAGTAAGAATGTTTGATAGAAGCCAAATACGTAATGGCGGTAGAAGTATCGCCCTTATCACGTAATAGAGGTCCTTCCAAAAATATTTTAGCCAGGATAGGATTTACCGCAACTTTCCCGGAATGATGTTTGCGGTTACCATCTTTGGTATTCACACTTACAATGGCCGACGTTCGATCGCCGAACTCAGCGCCGAAACCACCGCTATGCACATCTGCATTTCGAATAGCATCGGTTTCAAAAACAGAATATAACCCGATTGAATGAAAAGGGTTATAGATAGTCATTCCATCCAATAAAATTTTATTCTGAATCGGTGAACCACCACGAATATAAAGTTGTCCGCCTTGATCACCTGTTGAAATCACACCCGGCATTACTTGAAGAAACTGCGCAATATCTGGCTCGCCTCCTATACTCGGAAGTATTTTCAACTCCTTGGGTGTTATTCGGGTAACCCCTACTTTAGTTTCGTATTTCCGTTCTTCTTTTTTAGCCGATACATTTACTTCTTTAAGGTCTCTCGATTTTTTTGGAAGCACAACCTTAACCGAAATAATTTGAGAGGCTTCAATAGCTACGGCCTTCTCTACTGTTTCATAACCAATAAAACTTACTACCAAAGTGTATGACCCCGCCGGAATTTTAGCCAGATTAAAAAAACCGTTTACATCCGTTTTGCCTCCTCTACTAGTTCCTTTAAGGTTAACCGTTGCTCCAATAATAACTTCACCAGTACTTTCTTCATACACAAATCCTTTGAGCCCTCCTGATTGAGCAAAAACCGATACGGAGCTAAGTAGTGTAACAAGTAAAAATAGGATGCGCATGAATTTCTAAAAATGAGGGGTAAATATAGGAAGATTGCATTGGCCCTAATTGATTATTTTTGGCCGATTATACAAAAAAAGAGATGAAACCAAGCTTACCACAGGGCACACGGGATTTTGACGCTTCAACCATTCAGAAACGAAACTTCATTTTTAATACCATTCGTAACCATTTTGAATGCTATGGTTTTATGCCTCTGGAAACTCCGGCTTTTGAAAATCTGGAAACCCTTATGGGAAAGTATGGCGATGAAGGCGACAAACTCATTTTTAAAATTCTAAATAACGGTTTGGAGAATCCCGACAAGCATGCGAGTGCTACCGAGGCCTTACAACAAGTGATGCAAGGTAGAAATAGCACCAAGCTTACCGAGCGAGCTTTGAAATACGATCTTACCATTCCTTTTGCGCGTTATGTAGCTATGAATTTTGGGAAATTACAAATGCCTTTCAAACGCTATCAGATTCAACCTGTTTGGCGAGCCGACCGTCCGCAACGAGGCCGATACCGCGAGTTTTATCAGTGCGATGCGGATATCGTTGGTAGCCGATCGCTTTGGAACGAAAATGAATTGGTTCAGTTGTATAAAGATGTTTTCAAAGACCTCAACATTCCTGTTCAGATCTGCATCAATAATCGAAAGATATTAGCCGCTTTAGCTACTTGGTGTGGTGCTGAAGATAAACTCACTGCTATTACGGTAGCTATTGATAAGCTCGATAAAATTGGTTTGGAAAAAGTGTGCGACGAATTATCTGCCAATAATATGAACGAGGAGGTCATCACAAAAATTAAAGCCTACCTCCAACTCACATTGAATAGAAGTTCGAATACCAACATCCTCAAGCAACTTCACTCCTTTTTTAATCTTGTGGAGGAGGGTAAATCCGGACTACAAGAACTCGAGTATGTACTCAAGCAACATCCGGATATTACCTTGGATGTTACACTTGCTCGCGGATTGAATTACTACACCGGAACCATTCTCGAAGTAAAACCCTTAGGTATTCAAATGGGAAGTATTGGCGGTGGTGGTCGTTACGACGACCTAACCGGCTTATTCGGCGTAAAGGATGTACCCGGTGTTGGTATTTCCTTTGGTGTTGATCGAATTTATGATGTGATGGAGGAACTTCAATTATTTCCACCGGATATTCATGCGCTTTTAGACGTTATGATGGTGAATTTTGGTGAACCTTTTGAAAAGCGCAACCGTGAGGTATTGTATGCCCTGCGATCTGCAGGATTGAAATCAGAATTATATCCAGAAGCTTCTAAATTCGATAAACAACTGAAGTATGCTAACAAACGAGGTGTTCGGTTTGTGATGATGATTGGCGAAGATGAGTTACAAGACGATGTAATTACACTAAAAAATTTTATCAGTGGCGAACAGGAAAAATTAAGCTTAACCGATTGCATCGCCCGAATAGCCATTCGGTAATCGCTTTTGAATCCTAAACCGGTGCCGTATATTCGCTGTTATCCATGCCACAGGTTTGCCTCTTTTTTCTCTTTCTTGCATTGCTTCCATTTTACGGGAACAGTCAGAACAAAGCGGTAATTCAAAGCGAATTCTATTCGGTTGAACAAGGTCTCGCATCGAGGGAAGTGTTTTGTGGTGTTCAAGATAAAGATGGTTTTCTATGGTTTGGAACGCGCAATGGGTTAAATCGTTTCGATGGCAAACAATTCAAATTACTTACACGTCAGAATTCTGCATTAGCTCATAACAGAATATATCATTTAGTATGTGATCAAAAAAATCAACTTTACATTTTATATGGTAATAACGGCTTAGCCAATGGTGTAATAGGTGTTGACGTTATGAATCTTACTACGGGTAAAATGAAATCGCTCCGCGAAATATACCCTAATCTACCCTTTGATGAACGTAAGGTGTATTGGGTAAATGAAGCAGGTGATGATTTAGCCTTCATGACCTCCTGGCCCTTCGAACTCTGGATTTTACATAAAGGTGAATTCAAGAAGCGCTATGAGTTTAAGTCGTGGAACGAGTGGGCTAAAATCGAAAACAAACCCTTCGCCAGTCAGGGTGCCTATTATACAACCACAGGTCGACATTGCGCCTTTGCTCAAAACACCTATGCAGTATTTATTACCGACGAACGCCCATTTTACTTTCTAACACCTCATGGTGATTATGAAATTACTCCAAAGCAAGGTTCGGGGGTTATAAAAATCGTATCCGAACATGAAGTTCTAATTCGTAATAAAACGCATATCAGTTCCTTTCAAACGAAACCAGAAGTAAGTAAAGAGCTGCAACTTTTACATGCCGGACTAGAGGATATACCCGGTCATATTTTCATGCGAAGAAATGAAGGAGGCGAGCTCATTGCTTATTCTCAAAAACTGGGATTAAAACTTTACCGAAAAGGTAAATGGTATCAGATTGAATTACCCAAGGATATAGCGGTTACCTTTTCGGAAGCCATTTATTCGCTGCTCCACGACAATCAGAATAACTATTGGATTTGTACATCGAAAGGTTTAATCAAAGTACATTTTAGTGATGCTTCCTTTGAACATTATTTTACGAAAGAGCAACTCCATTCCAATCAGGAAAATCAGGTTCGAGGTATTTACCGCGATCAAGAGGGTACTCTCTTTGCCTCCGTTTGGGACAAACTTTATATTCAACGAGGCCATGAATTTCGGTACGAACAAACGGCCAAGAAAGATTTAATTTATGGTGTTCATGAACAAGGAAACAAGATCTATGTTGGCAACTATCATATCTCGTGTTTATCTAAAGATAAAGGCAAATTTCAGGATACCATTCAACGATTAGAGATTGGGGAAATATGGGATATGGATTCTATTGATGCACACACATTACTCGCCTCGGGTAGTCATGCTGTTTGTAGATATAATGTAGTAACCCATCAGCTTGTATCGTTAAAACATCAAGCCTCTATTCCGAAACCTATTTACGGGTATCGAATACTTATGCACCCTAGTGGAAGAAAGTACATTGTTGCGCAAAATGGGCTCTATGAAATCAATAAAAACCAGGATAGTTTGATTTCTTATTATGGTAAGCAACTATGTGTAGAACATAATGTTAAAACAACACGCAAACCTTTTCCGTTTGAAACTATTTATGATGCTTGGTTCAATGCACAAGGAAATTGCTGGTTTTGTACTGGTGGCGAAGGGTTATGGTTTTGGGATAAAAAAAAGAACACTTACAAACAATTCTCTTTTCTTGATGGTTTACCTTCCGACATTCTGTACCGCATAGAACCTGATGCTAAAGGTAGGCTTTGGATAAGTAGTGATAATGGCATTATCTGCTTCAATCCGGAAACCGGAACTTCTATGATTTTCACAACACAAACCGGATTATCACATAATGAATTCAACCGTGCTTCAAGTTTTCTGGATAACAACGGAATGATTTATTTTGGAAGTATAAATGGTATCAATGCATTCCATCCGGATAGTTTATTAAACTCACAACGGCAAGTAGAACTTCCAATAAAAGTAATCTCCTATAGCAAGTATTCTTCCAAAGAAAATGCATGGGTTGATCGAACACATGAGTTACAACATCAAGCAATTATTGAGTTAGAAACCGGTGATCGATTGATTAATTTGGAATTTCAATTACTGGATTATAACAACAAACTTCCCGTATATGCTTACCGCATTGAAGGATTAGATAGTAACTGGGTGTATACCAAAGATAATCATCTTAGTTTGAGCGGCTTACCTTATGGCTATCACAAACTTGTTGTGAAAGGGCAAATGAGTAATGGATTATGGAGTAAAAAAGAACTTCAAATACAACTCCATGTGCAAAAACCCATCTACTTGAAGTGGTGGTTTCTAAGTGCGTTATGCGTGGTAGTAGCCTTGTTGTTTTGGGCTTTACTTCGATGGCGTACAAAAAATTTGCAATCTTCAAAAGACAAATTGGAACTAGAAGTTCGAAACCGAACCTATGCCCTGCAACAAGCCTTGGAACAAGAGCAAACACTTTTAAAAGATAAGGAGGTATTATTAAAAGAAATTCATCATCGGGTAAAAAATAATTTACAAGTAATAAGTGGTCTGCTTGAATTACAGGAAAAAAACCTCGTGGATGATAATGCCAAACGTGCCTTACTGGAAGGTCGTAACCGGGTGCGCTCGGTTGCTTTAATTCATCAGAATTTATATCAATTCGAGAATTTAAGTTGCATCGAACTCAATAGTTTCGTGAACGAATTGTATAAGCAAGTGTGGCAAGTATATGAACAACATACCAAACCATTTCAATTACATAACCATATTCCGTTTATTGAAGTAGACATTGATACGGCAGTTCCACTCGGTTTAATTTTGAATGAATTGCTTAATAACAGTTTCAAGTATGCCGGCATACACGATGAAAATAGCATTCATATCACCCTGCATGAACTGGAGAACGGTGAAGCGATCGGAAAAAAATTTGAATTGGTTTATGTTGATAGTGGCCCGGGTATCACCGACGGCAAAACGGTGAAAGAACGTAAAAGTTTAGGCCTTCGCCTTATTGCCGATCTCAGTAAACAAATAGGAGGCAACATGAACTATACACGAGAACAAGGAAGCAAATTCATTATTCAATTTTTAGATAAAGAAGCACGTAAAAACCGTGAATAATATGGATACAACGAACAAAATAACCATCGGCATTGTTGAAGACGAAATGGTAATTGCACGAACCATCGAACATACCTTAGATGAATTAGGTTACGCCCACTGCGGCCCAGCTTGCACCTATGGGGAAGCTATGGAATTACTCGAAGAAGAAAAACCCGATTTGCTCTTACTCGATATAAACCTAGCAGGAAAAAAAGATGGCATTGATGTGGCTGAAAAAATTCGACAGTTGTATCAAATGCCCTTTATTTTCTTAACTGCTAACAGCGATATGGCCACCATTGAACGTGCAAAAAAAGTACGACCTGATGCCTATATCGTGAAGCCCTTTAATAAAGAAGAATTATTTGCTGCTATTGAAATTGCCATTAATAATTTTAGTACAGCAACCACTTCGTTAGAACAACCATCACCTCCTCGCGACTATGTTTTTTTAAAAGAAGGGCTATCCTTTCAAAAGGTATATTATCGCGATATTCTTTTTCTTCAGAGCGATAACAATTATACGTTAGTGCATACCGACAAAAACAAACTTATGATTCGTTCTTCCTTCACCGACTTTCTTGAAAGTTTGCCACAGTCTATGTTCTTACGCGTTCATCGGGGTTGGGCCGTAGGTATTGCCCATATTGATACCATCGAAACGGAAGAACTTACCGTTAATAAACATCGTATTCCCGTCAGTAAAGCGTATCGAGAGGAGTTATATCAACGCATGGGACTTTAACAACGGAATTTTTACCACAAGTTTTATTTCTTTTACACCAAATTCTGGCGGTTTTAAAACAATTGAAATTTTTAGCCATCGCTTTCAAATAGTATTGCCTTTGCAATGGCAGTAATAAACATCCATGATGTAAACATAAACAAAGTAGAGAAACACGTAGCTTGCCCAGCATGTGATAAACCCATGCTAAAACAAAGCTCAAGTAAACATCTGCTTAGAAAAATGCTAGCAATTTTCAAACCCAATCAACCTGTGGTTGTTTATTACTGTCCTTCTTGCGAAAAAGAACATGTGTTGATTTAACCGATTAAACCCAAGAATCCTTGTAGCGAGGAACTTTTTCTAGTGTTTACTTTCTAAAGCTACAACGTAAAGCTCTGTGCTGGCAGAGCTTTTTTGATTCGCTGCAACCCAAAAATTTCAGTTCAGGAAGGAGTTACCCGTGTTTCACATCACATTTTCAATTCCTTATTACCTTGTATTTGGCTAGCTTATGTTTTACCCCTAGTTTTGTGGGAAATACTTGCGACATGGCTTATTCAGAAAAAGTAATTGAACATTATAATAACCCTAAAAATGTTGGCACCTTAGATAAAGGTAAAAACAATGTTGGTACTGGTTTAGTAGGTGCTCCTGAATGCGGTGATGTAATGCGACTGCAAATTGAAGTAGATGAAATGTCGGGCATTATTACCGATGCTAAATTCAAAACCTTTGGTTGTGGTTCGGCCATCGCTTCTTCTTCCGTTGCCACGGAATGGCTTAAAGGTAAAAGTATCGATGATGCGGTAAAAATTGATAACATGGATATTGTGGAAGAATTGAATTTACCTCCGGTAAAAATTCACTGTTCCGTATTAGCCGAAGATGCTATAAAAGCTGCTATCAACGATTATCGTGTAAAGAACGGTTTACCCGCTTTGGAATTGGAAGAGAAAGTGGTTCACTAAACGTTGGGTTTTATTAAATTTGTTTACAGGGTTTCATTCTATGGAACCCTTTTTATTTACAAACACAGTCCTTTCAGCGCATATAAACTTCCATTAACTACATTAAAATCAACCTCTGCATCAATACCGTTTACCCGGCCTTTGCAGTTATGTTGCCAAATAGTCCAGGCGCGATTCGTGCGTGGTTCATGCACTTGTTCGTAGTGAGCTGCCCAAAACGGATATTGGTTAAAATCGTTGCCTAAATAACGCTCATAAAAATCCACACTAGAATAAATCATCGGTTTCACACCATAGGCCTCTTCTAAAGCATTTAAGCAATCTTGTAAATTCTTCTTTAGTTTATCTTTAGAAGCACCTTTTGTTTCTTCTATATCTACAATCGGTGGTAAATCGCCACCAAGTAATTCCACTTGTTTATGAAAAAACTCCGCTTGTGTTTTACCATTCTTATGTGGATGAAAATACAAATAAGCTCCTCGCAACAAATGTACTTCCTGTATGCCTTTCCAGTTATCTTCAAATCGCGGATCCTCTAAACAAACTCCTTCCGTAGCTTTTATAATAGCAAACGAAATACGTTGTCCTTTATCCGACATATTCTTTACCAATTCCCAATCGATGTTTTTCTGATACCTGGAAACATCAATACCATGTGTTGTATAGCCAGCCGGAATGCGTATTCCGAAATTAGGATACAGAACAGGTTGACGCGAAAAATAAAATTTGTCGGCTACATAAAGCAACACAAATAGAGATACTAAAATAATTAAGCTGATGCGTTGTTTTCTGTTCATGAACCCATGCAAGGTTATCAAGTATTTTTCGATGAAGTACAATATATTTGGCAAAATAACGTTAAATACAAACATTGTTACTCATGCTGTTTCGCAAATCCTTGATTCTTTTATGTTGCTTGTTTGCTTGTGTTAAATCAAGTTATAGTCAAGTACAAGGGGGCGAACATAGCTTTGAATTTTTACGACTTGCTACTTCTCCCCATGTTACAGCCTTAGGAGGTTTAGGTGTAATTAACCCTTCTCGTGATGTCATGATGAGTACCATGAATCCATCCTTACTACGGCAAAAATTTCACACCCATCTTGGTCTTAACTATAACTTATACTACGCAGGAACCAAGGTAACGAATTTGTATTATGCGCATCATGTTTCTAAACTTCAAACTACATTTGGCTTAGGACTGCAATACCTCGACTATGGCAAGTTTACCTTAACCGATCAGCTTGGAAACATCAACGGTGATGGCCTTGCACGCGATTATTGTTTTACGCTTACGGCTTCTCGCGCTTATCTCGAACGTTGGCGTTATGGTGCATCGTTAAAATATGCGCATTCTTATTTAATCAATCAAAAAGCAGATGCTTTATTATTGGATGTTGGCGTGAGCTACTTTGATACTACGAACAAAATTTATTTAGGTGCTGTGGTAAAAAATGCCGGTATCGCGGTTCGAAATTATACAGCTGGTATTCAGCAATCGCTTCCCCTTGATCTTCAAATCGGGGTTATGAAAAAATTTAAAAAGGCTCCTTTTTCAATTTCTGTAACCGGCCATCATTTGTACACATGGGATGTGCGCTACGATAATCCAGCAGACAAAGTAGATAACCAACTTTTATTTGGTGATACCACTTCAACTTCTAAAACCTATTTTGCCGATAAATTATTTCGCCATTTAGTGTTTGCCCTCGATTTGAATTTGGGTAAACATCTTGAAATAAGTGCAGGGTATAACCACATGCGACGTGGTGAGTTAGCGTATTCCGAAAAGAAAGGTATAAGCGGTTTCTCTTTTGGTGGCGGATTATATTTGAATCGTTTTGTAATTCACTATGCCCGATCGTATTATCATATTGCAGGTGCATACAACGAATTCGGTATCAATTTTCAACTCAATAAATTATTTGGATTGGGTGATGGCGGACAAAAAATTAATTGGAGCGAGAAATTCGCTAATGAATTCTAAACGCTTTCATTCAAACTTATTTTCTATTCAAGCAGCGCTTATAAAGCTGAACGGTATTTTCTAATCCTAAATAAATGGCATCGCAAATAAGCGCGTGTCCAATCGAAACTTCATCCAGAAAAGGTATTTGCTGCGAAAAATAAGCAAGGTTCTGTAAGTCTAAATCATGTCCGGCATTTATACCAAGTCCTAAGCTTTTTGCTTTCTCGGCAGCTTTCACATAGGCAATCACCGCCCCTTCTTTGTCGGAGTTAAAATATCGTGCATAGGCTTCCGTATATAATTCGATACGATCGGTTCCCGTTTCTTTGGCATGAGCCATGAGTTCTTCTTTCGGATCGATGAAAATAGAGGTTCGAATACCTGCTTGTTTGAACAAAGCAATAATCTGTTGTAAATAGGCTTTGTGTTCTATCGTATCCCATCCATGATCGGAGGTTAATTGTCCGGCACTATCGGGCACAAGGGTTACCTGTTCGGGTTTAACCTTCAATACAAGTTCAACAAAGGCTGCTTCTCGCGGGTTGCCTTCTATATTAAATTCAGTAGAAATTAGCGGACGAAGAAGACGAACATCGTCATAAGTAATGTGTCGTTGATCAGGACGAGGATGTACCGTAATGCCATCCGCACCAAAACGTTGAATGTTTATGGCTGCCTGAAGAATATCCGGATTGTTACCCCCTCTTGCATTACGAAGCGTAGCGAGCTTATTTATATTAACTGATAAGTGTGTCATTAATTTACAGGATATCCGGCGTTATACCAATCAACAAATTTTTGAAGTTCTGAAGCGGATAAGGTTTGACCCTCAGGCATCGATTTCTTATCGGCAACCTCCTTCTTTATATCACCAATGTATTTTTTTATTGTGTTATTGAAATCGGCAGCATCGTATTTCCAATCTTTCGAAGCACTACCTCCGCTTTGGTGACAGCTTTTGCAATAGGTATCAAACCAAGTGCGCATGGTGGTGTTTGTGAATTCAACAACCGGTTCTTTTTTACTACAAGAATATAAACTGAAGACTGTTATACCCAAGAGCATTACCGCAACTTTCTTCATTCCATTTTTTTTCAAAGATAGAAAGCATCAGAACGGAATATGTTTGATTTAGGTTAATTCCTGTTCGAACTTCCTTTTTTCAAATCAACTTCTTGTGTTTTAGCACGTAGTTGTTTAGTAAGAAAGATTTACGACTTATTATTCCGATTTAAATCGCTTCAGACTATTTCGGGGAAAGGTGTATTCAGGTGTTAACAGATACGTTTCGATTTCCTTCACAGCATACCAAGGCGATAGCTGAGGATTTGTTTCATTCTTCAAAATATGAATATCCTGAGCCGGCATATAGCCCTGCGAAAGCATGTATATTTTTTCTCCTTTCGAGTTTATAGCAACATCCATAACCGTTACGGCATGACCAGGGCTGCCCCCGAGTATCCAAACATCTCCGGGCTGAATATCCTGCAAAGAAGATACTGCTTCTAATTCCTTAGAAAGAGAAAGCGATCCGGCAAAATTGTAAACATAATCAAGGTAGGAACGCAAGTTATCATGCGAGGAATCAACGTTGTTTGATGCGATCCAATGGAACGAACCGTTACGATACTGCAGTCGTTTACCCTGCATCCAGTAAATGTATTTCGCAACAAAGCCATTGGTAAAATTGAAATGAATTTGATCGAATTTTTTCTCCGCAAATAAATACTCTGCACGAATACGCATGACGGCATCCGCACACTGTTGCAAATCTTTGTTGCCAGTATCATAATCTAAAATAGCAGCATGCGCATGTTGATTCGATTTTAGTTGGCCATCGTATAAATGAACTAATGTACCGGAAGCTTTCAACGGAATACGTCGCAAAAACGTGGCATACGAAGAAGCTAAACGTTCATATCCCTTCGGCGTTGGGAATCTGGTTTCAATGGTTTTGCCTTCCTCCTGAATCACCCATTTATCGTTGGTTGGATTTGTGGTGATGGCTACAGGAGATGGCTCGGAAGCTGTACAAGCCATAACGAAGAGGATGGGTAGAAACATAATTTTTTGCATAAGTTCGCCCCGATGCCTTTCGCAAAATCAATCCATAGATTTACTACAGTTTTTTTCTTAAAGAAATCTTCCTGTATAGCTTCGTTTGTTTTTCTTTAAGTCTTCCGGTCGGCCTTCAAAAAGGAGTTCACCACCACCATCGCCCCCTTCCGGACCAATATCAATTACCCAATCGGCATTACGAATGACATCCGGATTATGCTCGATGACAATGATAGAATGCCCTGTTTCAATAAGTGCTTGAAAGCTTTGTAGTAATTTCTGAATATCATGAAAATGTAACCCGGTTGTGGGCTCATCAAAAATGAACAGTATTTTTTTTCCATGATAACTTCGATCAAGAAAAGAAGCCAGTTTCACACGTTGTGCTTCGCCGCCACTAAGGGTATCCGCCGATTGTCCGAGTTTGATATACCCCAAGCCAACTTGTTGCAACAATTTAATTTTGTCGACAATTTTTTTATGTTCTTGAAAGAAATCAACAGCTTGATCAACACTCATGTCGAGTATATCGGCTATAGATTTTTCCTTGTACGTCACCTCCAGTACTTCCCTTTTAAAGCGTTTGCCTTTGCACTCCTCACAGAGTAAATGCACATCAGCCAAAAATTGCATCTCAACGGTAGTTTCACCTTCCCCTTTGCAAGTATCGCATCGTCCGCCATCTACATTAAATGAAAAGAACCCGGGTGTATAACCTCTTATTTTTGCGAGTTTCAAGGCTGCATAAAACGAACGAATTTCATCATACGCTTTGATATAAGTAATGGGATTCGATCGCGATGATTTTCCGATTGGATTTTGATCAACCATTTCTACCGATTCTATCATGGCTATATCACCACGAAGTGTACCGAAATTTCCGGGCTTCAAGGAGAAATCGCCTTTAGCATTTAAAAGCGCAGGATATAACAAATGCTTTATCAGCGTTGTTTTTCCCGATCCACTCACGCCACTCACCACACAAAACATATTCAACGGAAAACTTACTTGAATGTTTTTTAAATTATGTTGTAAGCAGTTCTCTAAGGTAATTTTATGAACAGGCTTACGCATGGGGTGATCCACCGACACCTTTTTTGCGCCACTTAAATACTGCGCCGTTAAACTTGTTTTATGCTTAATGATTTGTTTATACGAACCTTCTGCCACTACCTCACCACCCAGGTGCGATGCAAGCGGACCAATATCAATAATATGATCGGCGGCGCGCATAATCTGATCATCGTGTTCAACTATTACTACGGTGTTACCTAAATCACGTAACCGTTTTAACACCTCAATCAAACGATTGGTATCACGGGCATGCAATCCGATACTTGGTTCATCTAAAATGTATAAACTGTCAGAAAGGTTAGAACCTAAAACACGAGTAAGTTGTATACGCTGACTCTCACCACCACTCAAGGTATTGGCGGTTCTATTCAGTGTTAGATAATGCAGCCCCACATCCATTAAAGTTTGTAACCGAACATGAAGTTCCTGCATGATTCGTTTAGAAACATCTTGTTCATGCTTAGTTAGTTTAATCGACTTCACCCAATCATATAACTCATCGATTGGTTTATTCAACAAGGTGCCGATATCGGTTTGATGTACCTTAACATAGAGCGCATCCTTTCGTATTCTACTTCCGCCACAACTGCTACAAGCAGTTCGTCCGCGATAGCGTGCCAGCAATACGCGATACTGAATTTTATACAGGTTATCTTCCACCATTTTAAAGAAAGCATGAATACCATAACGATGATGCCATAAGGTATTGAGTTGATCTGGTGTAAGTTTATAAATAGGTTGATGAATTGGAAATGTATTCGCATGGTCGCGTATAAATTTCATTTTCCATTCCGACATCTTTTCGCCGCTCCAGCACGAAACAGCGCCTTCATGAACAGATAGATTTTTATTCGGAATAACTAACGATGGATCGATACCTAAAATGGTGCCCAACCCTTCGCAAACCTCACAGGCGCCATAAGGGTTATTGGAAGAGAAAAAATTTGGTGTTGGCAGTTCGAAGCGCATGCCATCGAGTTCAAATCGATTGCAGAAATGTTCGAGTTTGGTGGCATCCACTTCTAAAAACACATCGCCTTGCGTTTCATCAAATGATGTTTGAATACTATCTGCAATCCGATGCCATTCATCTTGTTCAAAATCGCGTGTAACAATGCGGTCGATAAGGATATAGGTTTTCTTGAAGTCGATTTTCTGTTTACTATCTTCCAGAAATTCTTCGATGGAAATCATCTTTTGTTTCTCTGGGGCATACAATCGGGTATATCCTTTTTGAAGTGCATCTTCTAAATAAAATCGCAGGTTCTTTTCGGCATTCGGTGGAAGTGGAATTAGTATCTGAACTTTACTTCCTTGCTTCAATTGTTTAATGAATTGAACCACATCACTCACTTCATGTTTTACAACTTCCCTTCCTGAAATTGGTGAATACGTTTTACCGATTTTAGCAAATAACAAACGGAGATAATCTACCGTTTCCGTCATGGAACCCACGGTGGAACGAGGTGTGCGAGCAGTAACCTTTTGTTCGATAGCAATAGCAGGACATAACCCATCAATTTTATCAACATCCGGTTTCTGCATACTTTTCATAAACTGTCGGGCATAGGAACTTAAGCTTTCAATATAACGACGTTGTCCTTCCGCAAACAATGTATCCATCGTAAGCGATGATTTTCCTGAACCGCTTACTCCGGTTACTACAATGAGTTTGTTATACGGTATATGTACATGAATGTTCTTGAGATTATGTACCCTTGCTCCGGCAATATATATATCTTTTGATGTTGACATACAGCCCGCAAGTTAGGTAAAACATTATCCTTTTAGCAACTCCAAATTTTCATGAACAAGGTCGTTTTTAGGGTTGGTGGTAAGTACTTCAAGGGAGTACCTCCCTTCTAAAACCTGGTTTCGTGTTTCAGATCGGCATTTTATCACAAGAAACTCATTAACCTTTTCTTTAACAAAAAGGATTAGCCTAATTTAAACTTATTACTAGCTTTGATACTCGATAACGACCAAAAATTTTAAATTATTACACAATGAAAAGGATTTTATTATCTGTAGCAGTAATTGCCATGACCGGTATTGTTTCGTTCGCTCAAAACACCACCACCCCACCACCTCCTCCTCCAGCACCTACACCAGCACGTGATGTAGCAGCTCCTCCTCCTCCAGATCGTCATGCACAACCAACGCCAACTCCTGCGGCTGTGCCTGTTGTAGATGATAAAACCGCTCCGGATATCGTATTCGAATCAGAAACGATTGATTACGGTACGATTCCTCACTTTGCAGACGGTCAACGTGAATTCAAATTTAAAAACAAAGGAAAGAGCCCACTTATTATTACTAACTGTCAGGGTTCTTGCGGTTGTACCGTTCCTACTTGGCCTAAAGAAGCTATCAAACCTGGTAAATCAGGTGTGATTTATGTAAAATATGCAACCGACCGTGTTGGTCCGTTTGAGAAATCAGTAACGGTTACTTCAAACGCAAAGACTGCCACTAAAGTTTTAAAAATCAAAGGAAATGTTTTAGCTGAACCGGCTACTAAGCCTGCTGATGGAACTGAAGAAGCTCCAAAAGACGATCACGCTGGACATAACCACTAAACAAAAATTTATTTTCAACTGAAATTCCCGGAAGTTATTTCCGGGAATTTTTTTTGAGAACATTATCTTTAATCCCGATTATTCTTGAACATGAACAAACGCGTGGTGATAACCGGTATGGGTATTTATTCTTGTATTGGTAAGAACAAAGAAGAAGTTACAGCCTCCTTAAAGGCCGGAAAAAGTGGTATTGTTTTTCTACCCGAACGAAAAGAATTTGGCTATCGTAGTGGCCTATCGGGTTTTGTAGAACGCCCGAATTTGAAAGGTATTCTCGACCGGCGAGCCCGTATTAATATGCCTGAACATGCTGAATATGCCTATGTTTCAACTATTGAAGCCATGCAACAAGCCGGAGTGGATGAGCACTACTTTGAAGATCATGAAGTGGGTATTATTTTCGGTAACGATACCTGTGCCCAAGCGGTTATCGATGGCATAGATAAAATCAGAGAGAAAAAAGATACCGTATTGGTTGGTTCTGCTTCTGTATTTCAGGTGTTGAATTCAACCATTAATATGAACCTTTCTACCATTTTTAAGTTGAAAGGTATTAACCTAACGCTGAGTGCGGCCTGTGCCAGCGGCTCGCATAGCATTGGCCTTGGCTATATGTTTATTAAGAATGGGTTACAGGATATGATCATTTGTGGTGGCGGACAAGAAACCAACCTCTATTCCATGCCCAATTTTGATGCCTTGGGAGCCTTCTCCATTCGGGAAAGTGAACCACAAAAAGCATCACGCCCTTTCGACAAACATCGCGATGGTTTGGTGCCTAGTGGTGGTGGTGCTACCGTTATTATTGAGAGTTTAGAAAATGCGCAACAACGTGGCGCCACTATATTAGCGGAAGTGATAGGTTATGGTTTTTCGAGTAATGGTGCTCATATTTCAAACCCTAGTGTAGATGGGCCGGCACGTTCTCTACGTATGGCGTTACGTGATGCCAACGTTGAACCCGGCGAAATAGAATACCTCAATGCCCACGCAACCTCCACACCGGCCGGTGATGCCAGTGAGGCGAAGGCAATCTATGAAGTATTCGGTAAAGACATGCCCTTTGTAAGCTCAACAAAAGGTATGACTGGCCACGAGTGTTGGATGGCCGGAGCGAGTGAAGTAGTCTATTCAACCCTCATGATGAAGAACGGCTTTATAGCACCTAACCTTAATTTTGAAGAACCCGACGAAGACAGTCAGCACTTGAACATCGTTCAGAAAACACTCAATAGGGATTTTAGCCTATATTTGTCGAATTCGTTTGGCTTCGGAGGCACTAATTCTTCGTTGATAATACGAGACTGGAAAGAATAATACGTATGGAAAAGCACCAAATTATTACTACGATTAATGAGTTTTTGATTGAAGATTTTGAGGTTGATGAATCATCTATTCAACCTTCAGCTAACTTAAAAGATACGCTTGATTTAGACAGTCTGGATTACGTTGATCTTGTGGTGAGTATAGAAAGTCATTTTGGTTTTAAAGTAAAGCCGGAAGATTTTCAAACGATGGTTACGATAGAAGATTTCTACAATTACGTTGAACAAAAAGTTTCTCAAAAAGCAGTAGCGTAATGCCAAGTTGGGGAAAGTCCAGGGGCAACAAACTCGGTTATCATATTTTCACTGTACTTATTAAAACAGCCGGAGTATTTCCTGCTTACGCCCTCTTGCGATTGGTTACCTTGTATTATTTTTTTGTTCCCGGACAAGCGGGAAAATCGTTAAGTTATTATTTCAGACAACGTTTAGGTTGGTCGTGGTTAAAATCGAAATGGGCTATTTATGAAAACTTCAATTATCTCGGTCGTTCCATTATCGATAAAGTAGTAACGATGAGTGGCATGCCCTCACCATTTACCATGTCGTTTCATAATGAAACCTATTTACATCAACTTGCGGCAGAAGGTAAGGGTGCCTTACTGGTGAGTGCCCATATAGGAAATTGGGAGTCGGCCGGACAGTTGCTACAACGCATTCAAACGCCTATCAACATTGTTATGTATGAGGGTGAACATAAGAAGATTAAAGAACACATGAATCAGGTAACACGGAAGAGTTTTCATGTGATTGAAATAAAGGAAGATATTTCACATATTTATGAAATCAATGAAGCACTGCAACGGAAGGAGTTTGTGTGTATTCATGCGGATCGTTATGTAGAGGGCAATAAAACAATAGAGGCCCCTTTGTTAGGCTCAAACGCAAAATTTCCATTAGGTCCTTTTGTTTTGGCTACTACATTCAAAGTTCCTGTTGTTTTTGTGGGTTCGGTAAAGCAGGGTTTAAAGCACTTCGCATTATCGTGTTCCCGACCACGAACTTATTTAAAGGGGCGTGCAGATATTCCTGCTGTTTTACATGATTATACAACCTGGATGGGTATCATGATTAAAAAATATCCGTTGCAATGGCATAACTATTTTCCGTTTTGGGAAGAAGAGAAAGGAGCGTAATAGGTTGTGCTAAACTGTGTTTTTGTTTTCCAACTTAGGCAGTGAAGAGTGGTTAGAGAAACTTAAAGGACGCGGATTGTTATGATTCTATAAGATATATTTTTACTCGGAATTATGGTTTGTTGGAACCTTGTTTTAGTACAAGGATTTCTTAAGACTGTTATGATTAAATAAGATTTAATTTTACTCAGAATTATGGTTTGTGCGGACTTAGTTTTAGCACAGCTAGCGCACGCCTGTGGCGTGTGCAGGTTCCGTTTAAAATCCATGTATCGTGAGCTATCAAAAACCAAATCACATACATCGTAATTCAGTTACTTCAGGATTCGTTCTAGAAGATTGGCATTTGAAATATAGTAGTGCGAGCAGTTATGCTGAAAAGGAATCGCTTTTGGAAATTGATTTTGTTTAGTCGAGCAGAACCTGCACGCGCCACAGGCGCGCGCTAGCGAGGGCGTGTGCAGGTTCAGTTTAAAATCCATGTATCGTGAGCTATCAAAAACCAAATCACATACATCGTAATTCAGTTACTTCAGGATTCGTTCTAGAAGATTGGCATTTGAAATATAGTAGTGCAAGCAGTTATGCTGAAAAGGAATCGCTTTTGGAAATTGATTTTGTTG